>JAVJPX010000007.1:0-475418 GCA_040217555.1 Oceanicaulis sp. | reverse complement strand
GAAATCCATCGCCAAGGTCGCCTCGGTGCTCGTTCCCTTCATGGCGATCGCCTATGTGGTGGGCTCCATCATCGTTCTGGTGGCCAACGCCGACGCGGTGCCGGCCGCCCTCGGCTCGATCTTCACCGGCGCGTTCTCCGGCAGCGCCGCAGCCGGCGGCTTCATCGGGGCGGCGCTGGCCGCCGCGATCCGCGAGGGCGCCAACCGGGGCAGCTTCTCCAATGAGGCGGGTCTGGGCTCAGCCGCGATCGCCCACGCCAGCGCCCAGACGCGCAACCCCCACCGCCAGGGCTCCATCGCCATGCTGAGCCCCTTCATCGACACCATCGTGGTGTGCACCATGACGGCGCTGGTGATCCTCACAGCCGTGGGCAGCTTCCAGTACAATCCGGCGCGCGCCGCGCTCGGCCAGTGCGAAGCCGCCGGCGCGCTCACCGCGCCCGAAGGCGGCTCGATCACGGGCCTCTATCTGGCCGCGCCGCAATCGGATCTGCCCAATCGCGCCGATGCGATTTCCGGCGGTGGCGAGCAGGTGCTTGCAGCCCTGCAGGCCTGTCAGGCCTCCGGCGTCGAGATCGAGCCCATGGCCTTTGATGCGGCGGTGGACGCCAGCGTGCTCGCCGACACCGAGCGGGTCTGGCAGTCGGGCATCGCCTCGGCGGCCGACGTGACGGCGCAGTCCTTCGGCGCGGCCCTGCCGGGCGGGGAGTGGATCGTCACCATTGGCCTCATGGTGTTCGCCTTCACCACGATCCTGGGCTGGGCCCTCTATGGCGAGCGCGCGCTGGAGTTCATGGCCGGCACCAAGCCGATCTTCGCCTACCGGGTGATGTGGTGCGTGGTGGTGTTCGTGGGGGCGGTCTGGACCAATGATCTGGCCTGGACGGTGGCCTCCATCGGCAACGGCATGATGGCCGCGCCAAACCTTCTGGCGCTGCTTCTGCTGTCAGGCACGGTCTTCGCCATCGCCAAGCGCCATGGCGCACGGCCCGGCGACAAGGGCGGCCACAAGCTGGAGGAGGGCGAAACGCCCATGCCCGCTCCCAGCGCCTCGGACGACACGCCCGAACCGCCCAAGGCCTGACCCTTTGGTCTGAGCACAGGAAAGAGGCCGCAGCTTATGGCGCATGCGGCCTCTTTTCCTTTTCGCTGCGTGCAGTAATCTCCTCCGCAACAAAACTGAAAAATTTTGCGGGGAAGCGGCGTGTCTCAATTCATCCAGGGGCTTACGGCCCTCATCGACAATGTGTCCGGCTTTATCTGGGGCGGCACATGGAACGGCGCGCAGCTTCTGCCCGTCGGCATTCTCGCCGTGGTGCTGCTGGGCACCGGGCTTTATTTCATGCTGCGTCTGGGGTTCCGGCCCCTGCGGCGCTTCGTTCCGGCGTTGAGCGAGCTCTGGGCCGGACGAAAAGCGCAAGGCAAGGACGGCGACATCACGCCTTGGCAGGCGCTCTCAACCGCGCTGTCCGGACAGGTGGGCACCGGTAATCTGGCCGGCGTCGCCACCGCCATCTCGCTGGGCGGGCCGGGCGCGATCTTCTGGATGTGGATGACGGCCATTCTGGGCATGGCGGCGGCGTTCGCCGAATCGAGCCTTGCGGTGAAATACCGCGAGACCCACGCCGACGGCCGCATCCATGGCGGCCCGATGTACTACATCAAGAACGGCCTCAACAAAGGCAAGACCGGCCTTGGCGGCGCATTCGGCTGGCTCGCCGGCCTGTTCTGCATCGGCACGCTGGTGTCTGCGGTGGCCACCGGCGGCATGATCCAGGCGAACTCCATCACCGAATCGGTGACTCAGACCGGGCTGGAGCTGGGCGTGTCGATCCCGCAATGGGGGATCGGCCTGGTCCTGGCCTCTCTGGTCTTTCTTGTGATCATCGGCGGGATCAAGTCCATCGGCTCTGTGGCCGGCAAGGTGGTGCCGTTCATGGCGCTGTTCTACGTGCTGTGCGCCCTGGTCGTGCTGATCCTGAATTACGACAAGGTGCCGGGCGCGTTCGCGACGATCTTCTCCTACGCCTTCGGGTTTGAGCAGGCGGTGGGCGGCGCGGCCGGTTACGGCGTGCTGCAGGCGATCCGCTACGGCGTGGCGCGCGGCCTGTTCTCCAACGAGGCCGGTCAGGGCTCCGCGCCCATCGCCCATGCGGCGGCGCAGACCAAGAGCCCGGTAGCCCAGGGCGAGATCGCCATGATCGGCGTGTTCATCGACACCATCGTGATCTGCACCATGACCGCCCTGGTGATCCTTGTGTCCACCGGCGCCTATCCCGGCCCTGACGGCAGCGTTGTGGAATACGCCTGGCAATCGACGCTGAACTCCTCGGCGATCACCACATCGGCCTTCGCTAACGGGATACCCGGCGGGCAATGGGTGATCTCGGTGTCGCTGGCGCTGTTCGCCTTCACCACCATCATCGGCTGGAGCTATTACGCCCAGCAGGCCGCCAGCTATCTGTTCGGCGACTGGACGGCCAAGCCGATCCGCTATGTCTGGGTGCTGGTCGTGTTCGGCGGGTGCCTGGTCACGGATACGGTGACGCTGTGGCGTTTCGGCGATATCGCCAACGCGTCGATGGCCTTCCCGAACCTTCTGGCGATCCTGTTCCTCTCCGGCGTCGTCGCGGTCATGGCCCGCGAGGCCGACGAGAAACTCAAGCGGGGCGAATCGATCATCACCTGATCGAGCGACCAGAGCAGGCTGAAGCCGGGGCGCGGGAGCAATCTCGCGCCCCTTTTTCTTCTGGCGTCGTCAGTTATGCCGGCGCCTACACCCGCCAGCGAGAGAACGCGGCCTCCACCAGCGCCTCAAGCGCCGTCCAGCCCTTATAGGCCCGCCCATCAGGCCCCAGCGTCCGCCACGCCTGCGCGAGGATCGCACGGTCGCCTCGCGCCAAGGCCGTGAGCGGGTCCAGGCAGACCCGGATCGTGAACAGCACGGCGCCGGTTTGCGGCAGGCGGGAAATCGTCTGGCGCTCCACCCGCAGATGCAGCAGGTCCAGCGCGGCCGCGGGGTCCGCGTCCGCCGCACGCGCGCGCAAAGGCGCGGCGTCCGGCGTGAAGCGCTCCGGCCCCGCCTGAAGCGTCCAGTTGAACCGCTCCAGCACCTGACCGTTGCGCACATGGTCAAAGACGCGGGCGATGCGCGACGCCAGACGCGCGCCGCCCGGCACTGGGCCGTGCAGGGCGCGAAGGTCATGGCCGAAGACATCATCGATGGAGAAGAACGTCGGCGCGGTCAGGGTCAGCGCGCTGCAGATCCACACCCCCTCCACACGCTCCATCACCACGAGATCATCGCTGATGAGGTGAGACGCCGCCGTGAGATCGCCGGTGCGCGGCGTACCCAGCGCGGCCTCCACAGCCAGCGCCGCTTCAGACGCGGCCGGTGCGGCCTCCTCCGCCTGGCGAACCACAAGATCAGGCTGCGCCAGAAGGCCCGCCTTCCAGTTCAGGACGTGGGCTTCGCTGTCAGGGGTGAGCCAGACCGCAGGGTCGATGGGCGCCAGCGCCGGCGTAAAGCGTGGCGCGCCGGCGCGGTAAGGTGCTTGAGGCGGACGCCTCATCGGCGCCGATCGAGAAACGGCAGCGCCCGGCCAATCCGCGCCAGACCCCAGGCGAGCGCCAGCCCAATCCCGACCCCCACGCCGTCCGCGGCCACGTCGGAGACCGACGCCACCCGTCCGACCGCGGCGATCGCCTGGACCAGCTCGATAGCGATCCCGTAGGCGAGCGCAAGCCCTGCGATAATCCAGCGCGAGACGCCCGGCCAGCCGCAGCGGGCCAGCAGGACGATGGCGGCGAAAGCGGCGGCGTGGTCCAGCTTGTCCCAGCCCACCAGGGTGGGCGGCCCCGACGCGCCGGGGATCATGGCGATCAAGCCCACCACGCCCGCGACAACAAGGGCGGCGGCCCGTCCTTCGGCCTGCGTCAGCAGAGAGGGGCGCCGCGCGCCTTGCCCGCCCGGCGCCGGGTTCTTAGGGTGGCCGCCTGATCTTGAAGAGGAATCGCCTGTCATGACTGACCTTCTAGCTGATCTCAGCGCCCTTGCCGAACCCCGTTTCGACTGGACGCGAGCGGACGTGCGGGCGATCCATGACGTGCCGTTCAACGATCTCATCTTCGCCGCCCAGAGCCTGCATCGCCGTGTACACAAGCCCAACAAGGTTCAAAAATCGCGCCTTCTGTCGATCAAGACCGGCGGTTGCGCGGAGGATTGCGGCTATTGCAATCAGTCGGCCCATTTCGACACCGGGCTGAAAGCCTCAAAGCTCATGGACCCCGATGACGTCGAGACCAAGGCGCGCGAAGCGCGCGACGGCGGCGCCACCCGGTTCTGCATGGGCGCGGCATGGCGCGAGCTGAAGGAGCGCGACGAGCCGAAAATCGTCGAGATGATCCAGCGGGTCAAAGCGCTCGGCATGGAGACCTGCATGACGCTGGGCATGCTCGCCGACGGTCAGGCGGAGCGGTTGGCGGACGCGGGGCTGGATTTCTACAACCACAATCTGGACAGCTCGCCGGAATACTACAAACAGATCATCACCACCCGCACCTGGGACGACCGCATCGCGACGCTGGCGCGGGTGCGCGCGGCCGGCATCCAGATCTGCTGCGGCGGCATTATCGGCATGGGCGAAAGCCGCGAGGACCGGATCGGTCTTCTGGCTGAGCTTGCCGGTCTCAGCCCCCACCCTGAAAGCGTGCCGATCAATCATCTCGTGGACGTCGCCAACACGCCGCTGTCAGGCTCGGCCCCTCTGGACGGGCTGGAGTTCGTGCGCGCCATAGCAACTGCGCGCCTGATCATGCCCAGAAGCGTGGTGCGCCTGTCTGCGGGCCGCGAGTCCATGAGCAAGGAGTTGCAGGCGCTGTGCTTCCTGGCCGGCGCCGGATCGATTTTCGTGGGTGAGGAATTGCTCACCACGCCCAATCCTGAAATCGCGTCGGACAGCGCGCTCTTCGCCGATCTGGGGCTGGAGCCCGATGCGCCGGACGCCGCCCGCCGGGCCGGCGCGCCGGTCCATGCAGCGCGAAGCTAGCGCGAGGGGCGGGACGAAAGAGTGCGGATCAGGCCGATGCTCCGCGCACCGGCAGGTTAAGCTCTGGCGCGGCATGCTCGGACGCGGCTTTCAGCGGCAGATGACAGGTGACCCGCGTGCCTTCGCCCGGCGCGCTTTCCAGCGCCACCCAGCCGCCGTGCAGGCGCACGATGTCGTTGACCAGCGCCAGGCCCAGCCCGGCGCCGCCGCCGTCGCCGCGCTCAAAGCGTTCAAAGATCGTCGCCTGACGATCCGGCGCGATGCCCGCACCGTCATCGGCGACCCACAGCACGGCCTCTTCGCCGTCGGCGTCGGCGCCGATCTCCACCGCGCCGCCGGCCTCGATATGATCAAGCGCATTGGTCAGAAGGTTATAGAGCACCTGCTTGAGCCGCTTGGAGTCGGCGCGCGCCAGCGGCATGTCCTCGCCAGCGGAGACCGCGAGCTTCACTCCGGCATGGTCGGCGCGCGTGACGATCAGGGCCGCGCTCTCCTCGCACAATTGCTTCAGCGCAACATCGCCCAGCTCCAGCTCCAGCTGGCCGGCGTCGATGGCGGCGATGTCGAGAATATCGTCGATCAGCTTGCCCAGCTGACCTGAGGCCGACTGGATGGCGCCCATATGCTCGGCCTGGCGCTCGGACAGCTCGCCGGCGAAGCCCCCCGCCAGAAGATCGGCGTAGCCGTGAATCGTCGTCAGCGGCGTGCGAAGCTGATAGCTCACATGCTCCACAAACTCGGTCTTGATGCGTTCGGACGCCTCCAGCGCCTCGGCGCGGTCGCGCAGGGCCGCCTCGATACGGCGAGAATCTGTGATGTCGTCCCAGGCGATAAGCGTCGCGCCGTCGGGCAGCGGCCGCGTCAGGAAGGTGAGGACCGAGCCGTCCTTGCGCTTGATCTCGCCGGTGACCGGCTTGCGGCTTTCGGGGCTCGGATCGGTGATGCGCGCTTTCAGCGTCTCCCAGGCGTCCTTGTCGGGATAGAGCTTGGCGCAGACCTCGGCCACCTCCTCAAAGCGCGCGGAATCCAGCGTTTCAGGATCGAGCTTCCACAGCCCCTCGAACGCGGCGTTGCGCAGCTTCAGACGCCCATCAGACCCGAACACGGCCACCGCCTCATGCAGCTTGTCCAGCGTCGCGCGCTGGACCTTGATGAGGGTGTTGTAGCGCGCCTGCAAAGCGAGCTGGTCTGTCATGTCTTCAAAGATCATCAAGAGGCCGCCCAGCGGATGGCGCTGGCGCACCACGCGCAGGGTGCGACCATCGGCCAGCGGCCAGAGCTCGTCCGGGGTCTGGGCGCCGGGCGTGGCTTCGTAATGGGACAATTCCTGCCCGCGCCATTTGGAATAATCGAGCTGCTCGGGCAGACGGCGGCGCTCGCGCAGCCGGTCCAGCAGCACGCCGTGGGCGGGCCGGTCGTTGAGGAAGGCCTCCTCCAGATCGAACAGCTCGGCGAAGGCGCGGTTATAGAACACCAGACGCTTGGCCCGGTCAAAGATCGCCACCGATTCGGCCATGTGGTTCAGCGTCTCGTCGTGGGCCTGGCGAAAGCGCTTGAGCGCGGCCTTGGACTCCTCGCCCTCGGTGACGTCGACCGCGGCTCCGGCCGCGCCGCCATTGATCGGATAGCTGACAAAGCGGATCAGGCGGCGCGCGCCGCCGATCACCGCGCCGCGCACCGCTTCTGCGGGTTCGCCGGCTTTCAGCGCCTCGCGCGCCTGATCGCCGATCGCCGGCTCGATCATCAGCTGGCGCTCCAGAACGTCGGCGACATCCTGGGCTTCCACCGCCGCCACATAGGCCGCGTTGACCCAGATCAGGCGCCCCGCCGCATTCATCCTCCAGGCCGGCGCGGGATGGCGCGCCAGCATGTCCAGATAGGCCAGCGGATCCTCGCCGCCGACCCGGCGCGCCTCGTCGATACGGCCCTGGGCGCCGGTTTCGGCCAGTCCGCGCACCGCGTTGTCGGTAAGCCAGAGGACGAGCTGGCGGCCCGCGGGGCGGCCGTCGGCCTCGATGAAGCGGCCGGACGGCCCGGAAATCGTCAACGAGAACGGCTTGCCGTCCTTCATCAGCGTCTGCATGCGCTGGCGCAGCGTGGTGGTCTGGCCGTCGGCGCCGCGGGCTTCAAAATCAGCCAGCCCGTCGAGGATTTCGCGGCCGGCGTCCGCGCTCTTGGCCGCACCCTGGCCCAGATCGGCGAACTGCACCATGGCGGCCAGCGCCGACGGGCTGCCGTTGATGGCGGGCGCCGACCAGTCTTGCGCGTCGGGATCGGGCGGGGTCTCCCACACCAGGACAAGGCCCGGATGGGCGGCGAAGACGCTTTGGGCGCGCGCCAGGCGGTCATCCATCTGGGAGAGTTTCTCGCGCCAGGCGCGCCGTGCGCCCCTTGCTCCGGTGGTGAGCCGGAAGGCCCAGACGGCCGCAGCCACGGCGAAGGCGACCGCCCCGGTCGTGACGATCAGGGTGGCCAGTTGAACCGGCTCAACTGCCTGCATGGCGTGCCCATCCCCGTTTTCGCGCTTCCGCCCCCGGAGATGGGGCGTGCGCTGACGAATCACATCTTACCGGAAGGTGAATCCGCTTGCGACCGCCAATGAGGCTAGCCGATCCGCACTTCGCCTTGAGTGAACTGGAACAATACCACGCAGCCGGTCAGAGGCCGCGAGACCGGCCGGAAGCGCCAATCCTCCACCGCCGCGCGCGCTTCGTGATCAAAGCTGCCGCCAGGCACGCCGCGCGCGATTCCCACATTTTCCACCAATCCAGCCTCGGAAACGTCGAACTGCACGATGGACCAGCCCTGCAGGCCCCGGCTCCAGCCGCGGGCGGGATAGTCGGGCAGCCGCGCCGAGGACGCCCGCAAGGGCTCGCCGGCGCACTCACCCGAATCCGCGGCGCGCTCCACATTGGGCGGGACCGGCATGTCGGAACGCGCAATGAAGGGACCACGCTCGCGCGGATCGGCGAGGGGGTTGAGCCCGTCCACGGGGGTGCAGGCGGCGGCCAGTGCGGTGAGCGGGGCGGCGAAAAGGACCGTGAGGACCCTGGCTTTGGCGGAAGTGTTCATGGCCGCCAATGTCACCCGCCGCTCCATGCGCCGCAAGCGGTCACGATCAGCGCGCCCGATCAGTTGACGACGAAGTCGGCCCAGGCGATGCAGTCGCGGCGCGTGAGCGTCCCGTCGCCGCCAGAGGAGATCAGGCGGGTTTCGCCCAGTTGTGCGCCGGCCGCCGACAGGAACAGGCGGATCTGGCCTTCGGTCATCACCGGCGATTGCGTGGGATAGGCGATCTGGATCGGACGCACATTGCGGACCACGCCGTCATTGCCTGTATCGAAAGCGTACACAAGCCGTCCGGCGCCGTAATACTGGGCCGATAATCCAGCCGGGGCGTCAAGACGCGCGGGCATCGCCCCGTCCAGGCCCGTAGGCAGGCCCCCGATTGTTTCACAGTCAGAGCCGGCGAGCGCGTTGACTTCGGGACCCTCCATGATCTGGTGAACCCGGACGTCATCGGCCCTGGCGGCGCCGCTTGCAGCGAGAAGCGCGACAGTGAGGATAGCGGAACGCATCATCTGGTCTTCCTCCTTCAGCACATTTGAAAGATGGCCCAGACCAGGAAGAAATGGAAGTGGCGCGCGGGCGAAGAAAAACCCCCGCCGGATTGCTCCGGCGGGGGCTGTATTGTTCAGAAACGGCGACGCCGCCTAGTAGCGGTAGTGCTCGGCCTTGAACGGGCCTTTGGCGCTGACGTCGATATAGTCGGCCTGCTCGTCGGACAGCACGGTCAGGTTCGCGCCCAGCTTGGGCAGGTGCAGCGCCGCGACTTTCTCGTCGAGATGCTTGGGCAGGATGTAGACCTGGTTCTCGTACTGGTCGCCGCGCACCCAGAGCTCGATCTGAGCCAGCACCTGGTTGGTGAAGGAGGCGCTCATCACGAAGGACGGGTGACCGTTGGCGTTGCCCAGGTTCACAAGGCGGCCTTCGGACAGAAGGATGATCTTGTTGCCCGTGGGGAACTCCACCAGATCGACCTGCGGCTTCACATTGGTCCACTGGAAGTTCTTCAGCGCTTCGACCTGAATTTCGTTGTCGAAGTGACCGATATTGCAGACGATCGACATGTTCTTCATTTCGCGCATGTGATCGACGGTGACGACGTCCTTGTTGCCGGTCGCGGTGACGACGATGTCGACATCCTTGATCACGTCTTCCAGGCGCACGACGGCGAAACCGTCCATGCAGGCCTGCAGCGCGCAGATCGGGTCGACTTCGGTGACCGACACCCGGCAGCCGGCCTGGGCCAGCGATTCCGCGGAGCCTTTGCCCACGTCGCCATAGCCGCAAACGACGGCGGTCTTGCCGCTCATCATCACGTCGGTGCCGCGGCGGATGGCGTCCACTAGGCTTTCACGGCAGCCGTAACGGTTGTCGAATTTCGACTTCGTCACGGAGTCGTTGACGTTGATCGCCGGGAAGGCGAGCTCGCCGCGCTTGGCCACCTGATACAGGCGCATGACGCCGGTGGTGGTTTCCTCGGACACGCCCTTGATTTCGGCCTTGGCTTTCTTGAACCAGCCCGGGCTCGCCTTGATGCGGCGCTTGATGGTCTCGAAGAGGAACTTCTCTTCTTCCGACTTCGGCTCGCCCAGCTTGGACGGATCGGCCTCGGCTTGCTCGCCGAGCTGGAGATACATGGTCGCATCCCCGCCGTCGTCCAGGATCATGTTGGCGGTTTCACCGTTGGGCCAATGGAAGATGGCGTCGGCGAACTCCCAGTATTCGCGCAGGGTCTCGCCCTTGTAGGCGAAGACCGGGATCTTGCGCTCTGCGATCGCGGCCGCGGCCTGATCCTGGGTCGAGAAGATGTTGCACGAGGCCCAGCGCACTTCGGCGCCGAGCTCCACCAGCGTTTCGATCAGGACGGCGGTCTGGATCGTCATGTGCAGCGAGCCCGCAATGCGCGCGCCGGCCAGGGGCTTCTGGCCCTTGAACTCCTCGCGCAGCGCCATCAGGCCCGGCATTTCGATCTCGGCCATTTCGATCTCGATCCGGCCCCACTTGGCCAGGCTGAGATCTTTCACATAGTAGTCGTTCGCGCCGGAATCGGCGTGCAGGAGAGTCATGAACGGGTAGCCTTCTTTGCTGTCGGACAGGGTCGACCGGACGCCGACCCAGGTTGAGGTGGAACGGGGTATAGCGTCCGCCGGGGCTTCGGGCAAACCCAACGCCGAACGCGTAATCAATCCGTCATTCGCAATGCGGTCCAAATCTTGTATAAACACTTTATTAAGGGTCCCGCGACGGCACAGGGGAGGGCGTCGCAGCCTTGGGGCCGGACGATTATCCTGCGAGGCCCGACCGGGGCTGAGCGCGCGTTTCGAGGGGAAACATCGCAATGGCGAATTTGCCGACGGCTTATGCAAGCCAGCGCTTCGGAAACAAGGTGCTCGATTTCTACGCCGCCGCAGGCGAGGTGATCGGCGCCGATCCACGCGCCCGCGCCGACGAGCGCCGGCTGCAGGATTTTGACGGCGCCCGCCATACCGTGCGGGTGACGCAGGAGAAATTTCCGCTGGAGCCTGGCGATCAGGCCTCGGTCTTGCGCCTTCAGCCCGGCCCGTCGCGGCGCTCGCGCCCGGTGGCCGTGGTCAATCACAGCCGCGGCGGCTGGACCCGCACCCATCCCGGCGCCAATGCGCTTCTGTCGCGCGCCGGTGTCGCGCGCAATGTGAACTGGGCCCTCACGGTCACATTGTTCGTACTGGCCGCGCTGGTCTGCGTCTGGCCCTACATGGTCGCCTTTCTCGCCGAGCTTGCGCCGGGCGCTTTCGCTGCGGTCCCCGCGTTCAACGTGTTCTCGCTCGCCTCGACCGCCCTGCCCGGCCTGGCCGCATGGAGCGTGGCGGACGCCGCCGCGCCTCTCGCCGGCCTTCTGGCGGGGATCAGTCCGGGGCTTGAGGGCTTCGCCGCGATCATCGCCTTCGGCGCCGCGTCGCTTCTGGGCGCAGTGCTGGTGTTCTCCTCGCGCTCCTGGCGGCTTTTGTGGGCTCCGCTTTTCGTAGCGGCGCTGGCTGCGGGCGCCATGGGCTTTGGCGGCGCAGAAGCGGCTTTGGCTCCGGCCCTGGCGGGCCTTGCCATTGCGGCGGGCGTTTTCATCATCGGCGGCGCCTGGAACCGGATCACCGACGCGGTGCGTCTTGAATCGCGCATCGCCTTGCTGGCCGATCACCTGCTCACCAACGCGCCTGAAGAGACAGTGTCCAACCAACAGGACGCTGTTGAGGCGCAGGACGCCGCCGCTGAGCAAGAGGCGGAGACAACCCCGGAGCCTGAGCCCGCACCCGACGTTCGCGAGACGTCCGCGGACGCTCTGGTGGACGAACGCACCGCCGTCGCCGTGGCGGCGTCGCTGCGCTCCATCGACGGACCGGACGAGCCGTCGGACGAGGCTGGCGCAGAGCCTGACACCGAAGCTGGAGTCGGACCGGAAACCGCCAGCGGCTCGGAGCCTTCTGAAGCCGCCGTCGTGTCCGAAGCCGAGACAGTGGAAGACGCTCAAGCTGATCCAGGTGACGAGGCGCCGAGCGAAGCGCAGCATGCGCAAGCGGGCGCCGCCTCTCCTGGAACCGTACAGCCTGAAAGCGCTGAGGCTGGAAGCGCCGAACCTGAACCGGGCGAGGCTGAAACACCGTCCGGCGAGCCGCTCGCGGCCCAGGCGGTGGAAACCGAAACCGGCGAGGCGGAGCGGGCGGATACTTTGGTGGGCCCCGGAATCGACGCCGACGAGGACGAACGCCTGCGCACCGATCCGCGCTACGCCTCGCGCGCCATCCTGCTGCCACCGCCGCCGCCCATGCCGGCGCCGCGCCGCGCGCCCGCCGGCGAATCCGCTGGCGCACCAGGCGAACCGGAGCTGGAGACGGCCGGCGCACCGGCGACCCAGACGCGCACGCTCAATCCCGGCAAGCCGCTTCCCGATAATGTGGTGCCGATCTTCGCCGCAGCGCCCCCGTCGCGGGACCCCTGAACCCCGCGCTAGGCCGGAACGGCCCGCGCCCCGGGGCCTCGCCAGCACGGTGTGGTGGCCGGGGTTCGGCCTGACAGCCGGATTATTTGATGGAAAGGGTACTCTGGGCGGTCTCGCTCAGGGTCTGAGCGGCGGACGGCGAAATGCGAGGCGGGGGCATCTAATCGACTTCGTCGAAGCCCGCTTCCACCAGCTTGGTCAGGGCGGCCAGCGCATCCTCGGCGTCGGCGCCCTCGGCGTAGATCGTGACCTTCGCGCCAGGGCCGGCGGCGAGCATCAACAGCTCCATGATGGAATCGGCCTGAACCTGCTCGCCGTCGCGCGACAGGGTGATGCGGGCGTCGAACTTGCCGGCTGCCGCGACGAATTTGGCCGACGCCCTTGCGTGAAGGCCGCGCTGATTGCAGATCGTGACCGTCTTCGAACAGGTCACGAGGCGCTGTCGAGAATGCGCGAGGCCACCGCGATATAGCGCTTGCCCGCCTCGCTGGCGCTGTCTGCCAGCTCGCTCACCGAAAGGCGCGAGCGCGCTTCGGCCAGCTTGATCAGCATGGGCAGATTGGCGCCCGCGATCACTTCGATCCTGTCTTTTTCCAGCAGCGCGATGGAGAGATTGGATGGGGTTCCGCCGAACATGTCGGTGAGGATGACCACGCCGTCGCCCTGATCGGCTTCTTCCACCGCGGCGCGGATATCGTCGCGCCGCTTGTCCATGTCGTCATCGGGCCCGATGGACACCGCGATGCAGGCGTCAAGCGGTCCGACGACATGCTCGGTCGCGGCGACAAGTTCATCGGACAGGCGTCCGTGGGTGACGACGACGATGCCGATCATGGCCCGGTGATTTTCCTTCAGGCGTCGAAAAATACTTATCCAACATGTAAGCGCGGTTTTGCTTCTGCGAAAAGCCCTGCAGCGGTTCTAATCGGGCCGAGTGTGCAGCAGCACCGCGTTTGCTCACTGCGAAGCGCGGATTCCCGCCGGCAGATCCACCGTAAAGCGCGCACCCAAGCTGGCGCCGCCGGGGCCGATGCGGTTCTCCGCGCGGATATGGCCGCCATGGGCGGTGACGATCTGACGCGCGATCGCAAGACCAAGCCCTGAATGGGCGCCGAAGGCCGCGCCCTTGGGCCTCTGGGTGTAGAAACGGTCGAAGATCGCCTCGAGATTTTCTTCCGGAACCCCGGCGCCGTCATCATCCACCGTGATGCGGATCCGGCCGTGAGGGCCGGGCGTGCGCCGCGCCTCCACACGCACTTCGCCGCCCTCGGGCGAGAAGGTGACGGCGTTCTCGATCAGATTGATGAAGACCCGGCTGAGCGGGCCTTCATGGCCGCGCACCCCGAGATCGCCCCTCGCCGAGACCTTCACCTGAACCGGCTTTGGCTGATCGGGCTTTTGCTCGCGCCCGTGGGTGCTGGCGATATCGGTCAGAAGGCGGCCCATATCCACGCGCGCCAGATCTTCACGGGCGAGCTCGGCGTCCAGCCTCGAGGCGTTGGAAATGTCGGTGACCAGGCGGTCCAGGCGCTTCACATCGTGCTGGATCACCTTGATCAGCTTGTCCCGACGCACATCATCCTTGGCCAGGGGCAGGATTTCCGCCGCGGAGCGGATGGAGGTGAGCGGGTTCTTGATTTCGTGACTGACGTCGGCGGCGAAGCTTTCAATGGCGTCAAGCCGGTCATAGAGCGCATTGGTCATGGCCGCGAAGGCCTGACCCAGCTGGCCGATTTCGTCCTGGCGCCGGCTCATGTCGGGCAGGTCCACGCGCCGGCCGCCGGCCAGGCGCACCTTGCGCGCGGCGTCGGACAGCTCACGCACCGGCTGGGCGATGGAAATGGTCAGCCAGACCGCAGACGCCATGATCGCGAAGATCGCCGCGGCGGCGTAGGGGATGATCGCCTGGCGTTCGGCCTCGATCAGAGCCTCGAAATCGTAGGATTCGTAGGTGACCGTGCCCACCACCGCCTGGATCAGCTGGATCGGGATCGTCACAGACACGATGCGCGCGCCGTTCGCCTCACGGCGCACTCCGCCCTGGGGCTCGCCGGTGCGGAAGGCCGCCTCAACCTCCTCCTCCAGGGTGCGATTGGTCCAGGCGCGGGCCTCGGCGGGGACGAAGATCGCCACCAGCCATTGCTCCACGGGCCGGACCAGCCGGCGCACCACGCCGCCCTCTCCCGCCTCTCCACCCACCGGCGGCAGAGCGCTTTGCTCCACCTCGCCGGCGATCAGATCGGAATCGGCAACCAGCATCGGGCCGGGTCCATGGAGCAGGGCGCGCGTTTCATCGGGAACATAAAGCGGCGAGAGCCGGCGCAGGACCTCGCGCGCGGCGTCGGCGTCCATGCGCGGCCCAGGCGCGTCGCCGCTGACCGCGGTCTCGGTGATCACATTGGCGATGATCTCCGCCTGGGCGGCCAGGGACAGCTCCTTGGCCTCGACCAGCCCGCGCCGGTTTTCGGTGATCGCAGCCATGCCCACCAGAAGGAAGGCGAGCGCGGCGAAATTCACACCGATGATCGCCCAGCCCAGGCGTGAGAAGATCACCCGGCGCAAGCCGCGCACCCTGCGCACAGCGCCCAGCCAGACGGCCTTAAGCTTCTTTGTAACGGTATCCGACGCCATAAAGGGTCTCGATCCCGTCGAACACGTCGTCGACGTCTTTGAATTTCTTGCGGATGCGCTTGATGTGGCTATCGATGGTGCGATCATCCACATAGACCTGATCATCGTAGGCCGCGTCCATCAGATTGTCGCGGCTCTTCACAAATCCCGGCCGGTTGGCGAGGGCGTGCAGGATCAGGAACTCGGTCACGGTCAGGCGAACCGGCTTGCCTTCCCACAGGCAGGCGTGGCGGTTGGGATCCATGGTCAGCTTGCCGCGCTGGATCGCCTTCTGGTCGCCCTCACCCTCTCCGAAGGCCGGATCGGACTGGGAGCGGCGCAGCACCGCCTTGATCCGGCGCACCAGAAGCTGATGGGAGAACGGCTTGGCGATATAATCGTCCGCGCCCAGGTCCAGCCCCAGCGCCTCGTCGAACTCGGCGTCCTTGGAGGTGAGGAAGATCACCGGCATGTTCGAGCTCTGGCGCACCCGGCGCAACAGCTCCAGCCCGTCCATGCGCGGCATCTTGATGTCGAAGATCGCAAGATCGGGCGGGTTGTCGATCAGCTGGGGCAGGGCGACGGCGCCGTCGGTGAAGGTGTGCACGTTATAGCCCTCGGTCTCGAGCAGCATGGACACCGAAGTCAGAATATTCTCGTCGTCGTCGACCAGTGTGATCGTGGCCATGAGCCGATCCCTCGATAAAGCGGTTTTCCGGCGCAGGCGGCGCGCCCGGCAATGTGCGCGCAGCTTATAAGCGCCCGGCCCACAAGGCAAAGCGCGGATTAAAAGTTACGGTTACCCCAAGTTAAGTGTGTTGGGGGCATGGTTTGCACACGGTCGGGGGACGGGACAACTCATGGCGCGCCAGGACGTTCATTTCGAGGTTTACCTCAAAAAGCATAAAAAGGCTGAATGGTCCCTCGTTGAGGCGATCACCGAGCGCCAGGAAGCGCTGGATCTCGCCCACGCGCTGAAGAAGCGCCATCCCAAAGGATCGGTGCGGGTGCAGCGCGAGGAATGGGTGACCGAGGAGAACGCGTTCCGCGGCGGAACGGTCTTTGAGGCCGGCCCGGAACGCTTCAGCGAGCCCGAGGACAAGACCGGGGAAGCCTCCCTTCCCTGCATCACGCCGGACGATCTGGCCGGCGCCGCGGCGCGCGAAACGATCCGGCGCGTGCTCAGCGGCTGGTTTGAGCGCCGCCAGGTCTCCCCCCTGGAGCTTTTGTACCGTCCCGACCTGATCGAGGATCTGGACGGCTCGGACACTGATCTTCAGGGCGCGGTCCAGAAAGTCGCCATTGCACGCGCCCAGAACACCGACGCCTCGGTCCACGCCTATGTGCGCCTGATCAATGATCTGGTGGAGCGAAGCGTCACCCAGTCCCGGCGCGACGCCAAAGCCGCAAAGAACCCGCCCGAAGCCAAGGGCTTCGCCGAGATGACGGAGAAAATCCTGTCCGAAGGCGGGCCGGAGAAACGCCTGCGCCGCGCCATTGCGGACCGCCTGTCGAAAGCCTCCGACTTCGGCGCCAAGACCGAAATGCTGCTGGACTTTCATGACGACATGCCCGCCGACCCGGAGGCGCGCGCCTTTGCGGCCAAGCAGACAGACGCCTTCATCGCCGAGATGCTGAGCTTTGATCCGGCCATGCGCGCCGTGATCGGCCCCACCAGCGATCTGGGTGAGGAGATCGTGCGCCTCACCGGAATTTATGAAGGCGCGCCGCACTCACAGGATCTTTTGGGCGCGCCGGCCGCGGCCCGGCGCCTGGCGGAGAAATTCGCCGCCAAGCAATTGCCCGACACCCATATCGAAGTGGCCAAGCGGATTCTGGCCGCCCTGCGCGCGCCCAAGCGCTTCCGGCCCGAAAGCGTCATGCGTGAGATCGAGCTGGCGCGAAAGCTGGCCATGCGCCTGATCGCCGCGTCGGGCCCGAACCTTCATCCAGACAGCCTGGTGGACGCCTTCACCCACCGCTCCGCCAAGCTTCTGGCGCCCGAAGCGGTGGAGGAGGCGCTGGCCAATGCAAGCGACCCAGCCGAACAGATCGAGCGCCTGTTCCGCTTTGAAGACAATCTGGTGGGCGAGCAGAACAAGGCCAAGCTGGCGGCCTATCTGCGCGCGCGCCTGAAATCGAAACCCAGTGAAAGCTATTTCGTGCGCGGCTCGGGCCAGCCCATGGAGCGCCTGGCGCGGCTCACCGCGTTTCAGGCCCGCTCCATGAAGGGCGGCTTTTCCGCCAGCGACAAGACCGAGCTGGCCGACGCGTTCGACTCGCTGGGCATGGCGATCCTGGATGAAACCAAGATCCTCTCCCGCCTGGCCGCTGGCGAGCGCCCGGCCCTCGACCGCGCCGGCGCGCTGCTAAAGCTCGCCTCGCAAGGCGTGCTGCCGGTCGGGCGCTGCAGCCAGGACGCACAGGCCCGCGCCATGCGCCTTCTGGCCGGCGAGATGGGCCGCACCGAAAGCTCCGATCCGGCCAACAAGGCCAAGCTGCAAGGCATCCAGCAGATGATGGCGGGGCTGCGCCCGAAGGCGGCTGCGGCGATCCCGGACAGGAATGCGGGCGTCGCGTAGGGGCGGCGCTTTTGGGAAACAAACCTGATTAATCGGAGCGCGTTGGCCAGTCGTCCGCAAGGTCGGCGTCGTCATAGAGCGGCTGGTGGCCGGCGACGCGGCTGCGCAGCGCTGTGTTCCGGTCCTCGCTCAACGCGCCGCTCTCAACGCGTGCTTCAAACGTCTCCAGCGCCCTGACCTGCTCCGGCTGCCACAGATCCGCGTGGACATAGATGTAAAGCGCGGCGTTCGCCCAACCTGGCGCCTCCCCGACCGGACACAGGCGCTCAAGGAGCCGGCGGTCTTCGGCGAACGCCAGATTCTGGCCGCGCAGCATCGCCAGCGGCGACCACGGCGGTATCGGACAGGTCCACGCCGTCTCGGCGTTGACGAAGGCTTCTATCCGACCCGTCATCGCCCGGTCCAGCTCCGCGCGGATGATGGTGTTCTGCGTCAATTCGGTGGGAGCGGGCGCATCCGGTCCGTAAGGGTAGCCAAAGAGGAGATTATCCGGATCGAGGCGCGCCTTGGCGGCCTCCCAGAAAGCCGTGAAGTCCTCGGCGCACGCCGCACGCTGGTCCGCGCTTTCAATTCTGTTACGGGCGCTGACCGCCTCGGTACGAAGGATCGCCAGGGATCGCTCGGAGAGACCGCCCGTCGGGCAGGCGCGGACCACGTCCGCGTCTTTGCATCCTTCCAGCATGCAGCGGTGAAGAACCTGCTGGCACGCCTCCACGGTTTCGATTGAAGCTGCAATCTGAGGCGGCGCGTAGAGCGCAAGGGACGCGGTCGCCAGAACGTTCAGTGCGGTAATCATACGGCGTGCTCAGGCTGCAAGCGCCGCGCGATAGCAGCGGCGAACGTGCGTGTAATTTCGTGATCACATGCATTGTCAAGCCAGATCCACTGGCCGTCCTGATTGCATTCAAGGAACCACCATTCGCCATCCGGATCGACGATGAAGTCAAAACTTCCGTAGAAAAGACTGAAGCGCCGGAGAAATACCTGGCAGGCTTTCTTGATCGCCTCCGGCGCCTCGCAGGGCTCGAAAGGCAAGAAGGTCGAACCGTATCGCCAATCCACTTTGGTCTGGGGAATGACCTGTGATTCGACCCTAAATGCATGCGCTTCGCCTTCGTGAACGAAGACCCGTGTCTCATAATCCTTTGCTATCCGCTTCTGGAAAAAGTGGGGAAGCGCTTGAATGGAGCCGGGGCTGGCTGAGATGATATCTTCAGCTTCACAGGCCATCGTCATTACAACCTCTGGAAGCCGCCCCTCCTGATCGTTAAATAGAACTCGATGGCCACCCAGAGATTTGGTGATCAACGTCCGGTGTTCGTTGGCAAAGATGACAACATCCTTGTGGTTCGTGGTCACAATGGAAGGCGGCGTTTTCAGCCCAAGCTGAGCCGCGACGCGCTGCTGCACTGGCTTGACCATACCGGCGCGGGCACGATGGTCGTTGAGATACGTATACTCGCCTGATTGAGACAAGTAGCTAAGTGTCGCTCTCCATTCTGATTCCCGCATCGCATTGCAACGACGCCGGTCATGTTCAGACTCCCCATCTAGGGTTTCACGAAAATAAAATATAGTGTCCGGAAAGAATTTTGACCGGTCCCAGATGAGATCGCCCTGGGACAAGCGACGCCCGTTTACGAGTATTGTCGGCGCTAGTGGGTCGTGACTTATCAGCGTCAGGTCCCCTTCGCCAGCGAGGTCGCAGAGGTTGATGTCTATTCCATGAGCTCCAAGCGCGTCGAGCGTCCGCGAAACTTGAGGGTCGTCACCCCACCCAAAGACAACAAGCATTCAAACATCCAATTTTTCGAACGAAAAGGCGCCGGGGCTCTAAAGCCCCGGCGTTACACACTAACCGGCCATCATTCAGGGATCGTCATTCTGGTCTGTAGTGCAGCAGCTGCCGTCACCGTTCGGCGTAACTGTCGAAGAGACGCAGCTGGTACCAACGCCAAAGCTGATGTTGTGAAGTGTGCCGCCAGAGATTTCAGCAATTTCTTCATTGCTGAGCGTAACCAGCTCGTCGCGCTCTCTCGTGTGGCGGGTCATCAGAAACGGTATCTTCATATCCTCCTACGGTTGAACCGTCACATTCTCACGGCGCAAATTGGATTTCAACCGAAAAATTAAGTTTAATTTTAAAACTCCTTATAGGCGTATGTAATTCCAAGATTCACTAAGACTACGGTGCCGCCTTCAGTCCTGCTAACCGGGTTCGCCTGCTAGGGATCCCGCGCGGCTTCCCCAAAGAAAAACCCCCGGCGGATCGCTCCGTCGGGGGCCTTCGTGTCAGAGCTGACGCCTTGGGGTTACGCCGCGGCGCGCTGGCGCAGGACGTAGTGCAGGATTCCGCCGTTCTTGACGTAATCAAGCTCGTTATCGGTGTCGATGCGGGCCAGAAGCGTGGTCTCCTTCGTCGATCCGTCCTCGAACGTCACCGTGAGGGTGACGTCGCCGCCCGGCGTGACGCCTTCGACGCCGGTGAGCGCGACGGTCTCTTTTCCGGTGAGGCCCAGCTTCTCCCAGCTCTCTCCGTCCTTGAACTGCAGCGGGAGCACGCCCATGCCGATCAGGTTGGAGCGGTGGATGCGCTCAAAGCTCTCGCAGATCACGGCTTTCACGCCCAGAAGGCGCGTGCCCTTGGCCGCCCAGTCGCGCGAGGAGCCGGTGCCGTACTCCTTGCCGCCGAACACCACCAGCGGAGTGTCGGTCTCCTGATATTTCATGGCGGCGTCGTAGATCGGCATTTCCTCGCCGGAGGGCTGCAGCTTGGTCACGCCGCCTTCGACGCCGGGCACCATCTGGTTCTTGATGCGGATATTGGCGAAGGTGCCGCGCATCATCACGTCGTGATTGCCCCGGCGCGCGCCGTAGGAGTTGAACTCGCGCGGCTCCACGCCGTGCTCCTGCAGGTAATGACCCGCCGGGCTGTCGGCCTTGATCGAACCGGCCGGGGAGATGTGGTCGGTGGTGATGGAATCGGCGAACAGGCCCAGGATACGGGCGCCCGAAAAGTCCTTGGGCGGGTTCACCTCGCCGGACATGCCTTCAAAGAAGGGCGGGTTGGCCACATAGGTGCTGTCCGGCCAGTCATAGGTGAGACCGCCCGAGGTCTCGATGCCCTGCCACATGGCGTCGCCCTTGAAGACGTCGGCGTAGCGCTTGGCGAACATGTCCGGGGTCACGGCGGTGCGGACCGCTTCGGCAATCTCGGCGGAGCTGGGCCAGATATCCTTGAGATAGACCGGCTCATTGCTGTCGTCATAGCCGATGGGATCTTCGGCCACGTTGATGTTCATGGTGCCGGCCAGGGCGTAGGCGACCACCAGCGGCGGGCTGGCGAGATAGTTCGCCCGCACGTCGGGAGAGACGCGGCCTTCAAAATTGCGGTTGCCCGACAGCACCGAGGTGGCCACCAGATCGCCGTCCTTGATCGCCTTGGAGATCTTCTCGGGCAGCGGGCCGGAATTGCCGATGCAGGTGGTGCAGCCATAGCCCACCAGGTTGAACCCGAGCGCGTCGAGATCGTCCTGCAGGCCGGCCTTCTCCAGATAGTCGGTGACCACCTGGGAGCCCGGCGCCAGCGAGGTCTTCACCCAGGGCTGGACCTTGAGGCCTTTCTTCAGCGCATTGCGCGCCACAAGGCCCGCGCCCAGCATGACGGACGGGTTGGAGGTGTTGGTGCACGAAGTGATCGCGGCGATCACCACGTCGCCATGGCCGATGGAGTAGTCCTCGCCTTCGACCTTCACGCGGCGCGCGCCGTCTTCGCCCTTGCCGAACTCGCTGTGGAGCTCCTTGGCGAACTCGTCAGCGGCGACATTGAGCGCCACCCGGTCCTGCGGGCGCTTGGGCCCGGCCAGGCTCGGCACCACGGTGGTGAGGTCGAGATGGAGGGTGTCGGTATAAACCGGCTCGTCGGTGCGCTCCGGGCGGAACATGCCTTGAGCCTTGGAGTATTTCTCCACCAGCTCGACGCGGCCTTGCTCGCGGCCCGTGGCGCGCAGATAGGCCAGCGTCTCGTTGTCCACCGGGAAGAAGCCGCACGTGGCGCCGTATTCGGGCGCCATGTTTGCGATGGTCGCCGCATCTTCCAGCGACAGCGTGTCGAGACCGGCGCCGTAGAATTCCACGAACTTGCCGACCACGCCCTTCTTGCGCAGCATCTGCACTACGGTGAGCACCAGATCGGTGGCCGTGGCGCCTTCGGGCAGCTTGCCGTCCAGTTTAAAGCCGACCACTTCGGGGATCAGCATGGAGACCGGCTGGCCGAGCATCGCCGCTTCGGCCTCGATGCCGCCCACGCCCCAGCCCAGCACGGCCAGGCCGTTGATCATGGTGGTGTGGCTGTCAGTGCCCACAAGCGTGTCGGGATAAGCGTAGGTGACGCCGTCCTCGTCGCGGGTCCACACCGTCTGAGCCAGGTTTTCCAGATTCACCTGGTGGCAGATGCCGGTGCCCGGCGGCACGACGCGGAAATTATCAAACGCGCTTGCGCCCCATTTCAGGAATTTGTAGCGCTCGCCATTGCGCTCGTATTCGCGCTCGACGTTCTTTTCAAAGCTGTCGGCGTGGCCGAAATAATCCACCATCACCGAGTGGTCGATCACCAGATCGACGGGAACCAGCGGGTTCACGCTCTTGGGATCGCCGCCCATCTTGGCGGTGGCGTCGCGCATGGCGGCCAGATCCACCACAGCCGGAACGCCCGTGAAGTCCTGCATCAGCACGCGCGCCGGGCGATAGGCGATCTCGTGAGAGGACTTGCCGGTCTTGGTCCAGGCGGCGATCGCCTCGATATCGGCTTTGGTGACGGTGCGCCCGTCTTCAAAGCGCAGAAGGTTCTCCAGCAGGACCTTCAGCGTGTAGGGCAGCTTGGACGCGCCCTGAAGGCCGTTCTTTTCCGCCTCTTTCAGATCGAAATACGCATAGGTCTTTCCGCCCGCGGTGATGTCGCGGCGGCATTTGAAGCTGTCCAGAGAAGCCATGGGTCATCCTCGTCTTGGCGCCGGGAAACCCGGCGGCGATGCGTGCGGCGCAAAAAACTCGTCAGGGAAACCGTTGAGCGCCGACATATGTTTCGTGGCGCGTTTTAGACCCGCTTCGGCCCTGCTGCAATGCGGCGTAGGTCCCATGTCAGTAGGTGCGAACCTGTCGCAGGGTCAGACCCCTGCACACAGGGCGATCCTCCCCCGCAACACCGAGAGGCTTGGACAGCCGCGCCGCCGCGCTTTATCTCTCGCGTCGATGACGCAAACCGCCCCCGCCCTTTCGTGCACAGACCTGACGCTGGATCGCGGCGGGCGGGTGCTGGTGCGCGGGTTTTCGCTCGCCGTGAACGCCGGGGAGGCGGTGGTGCTCACCGGGCCCAACGGCTCGGGCAAGACGACGCTGCTGCGCGCGCTCGCCGGCCTGGTGCGGCCCGCCAGCGGTGAGATCACGCGCAGCCCCGCCGAGGCCGGGATCGCCTTTCTGGGCCACGCCGACGCGCTGAAAAGCAGCGAGAGCGTCGAGGCGATGCTTCAAAGCTGGACCACGATGCAGGGCGGAAGCGCCGACATCACAAGGTTGGACACGGTTATGCGCGAGCTGGCCGTGGCGCATCTGGCGCGGCGCGAATGCGGCAAGCTGTCCGCCGGTCAAAAGCGCCGGGCCGCGCTGGCCCGTATTGTCTTGTCGGAGCGCCCGGTCTGGATTCTGGATGAGCCGACAGCGCCGCTGGACACCGCCAGCCGCGCCCGCCTCGCCGAGCTGGTCGCCCGGCACAGACAAGGCGGCGGCCTGGTGATCGCCGCCACCCATGTGGATCTGGGCTGGGCCGATGCGCGCGCCGTGGAGCTGACGCCATGAGTGCGGCCCTGGCGTTGTTTGCGCGCGAGATCCGGCTGGCGTTTTCCGGCGGCGGCGGGCCGGCGGGCCCGGCCGCGTTCAATCTGGCCGCCCTGTCCCTGGCGCCGCTGGCGATCGGGCCCAACGCCGAGGTGCTCGCCGCGGCGGGGCCGGGCGTGATCTGCTTTGCGGCGCTGCTGGCGACGCTGCAGCCGGCCGAGCGCCTGTTCGGCGAAGACGCCAGCGACGGCACGCTGGAGCTTTACGCCCTGTCGGGCCAGAGCCTGGCGCTCACCTGTCTGATGAAGGCGCTCGCCTTCACCTGCGCGGTGTTCTGGCCCCTGCCGATTCTGGCGGTGCTGGGCGCGCTCGCCTACGGGCTGGAGCTTGGACCGGCGCTGATCACCGGGCTGTCGCTGCTGCTGGCGGCGACGGGTCTGGCGCTGGTGGCCGGGTTCGCCGGCGCGCTGGCGGCGGGGCTGAAGCGGGCGGGGCTGCTGATCGCGCTCATTGCGGCGCCGCTGCAGGTGCCGCTTTTGATCTTTGCGGCGGGCGCAGCGCGCGCGGCGGTGGAGGCGCCCCATCTTGTGGGCCCCAATTTGATGATGACGGCGGCGTATTCGCTGGCGGCGCTGGCGCTGGCGCCGTTCGGCGCCGCGGCGGCGCTGCGGGCCCGCCTTGAATAGGCTTGCATCCAAAACGCTTGCGGCTCTGCGCCGCATCAGCCTTGCGAACCGCGCAAAGGCTGGCTAGGTGAGCGACATGTGGAGCTATCTCGCAAACCCTGAGCGTTTCGACCGGCTGGCCCGCGCCGTGATCCCCTGGACCTGGGGCGTCGCTGCGCTGTTGTTCGCCATCGGCCTGCCCTGGGCGCTGGTGATCTCGCCGCCCGACTATCAGCAGTCGGAGACGGTGCGCATCATGTACGTCCATGTGCCCGCCGCCTGGCTGGCCATGGCCGCCTATACCGGGCTCGCGGTCTCCAGCTTCGTCTATTTCATCTGGAGCCATAACCTGGCGGATCTGGCCGCCCGCGCCCTGGCGCCGGCCGGGGCGGTGTTCGCCTTTTTGTGCCTGGCCACCGGCGCGCTATGGGGCCGGCCCATGTGGGGCGCCTGGTGGGTGTGGGACGCGCGGCTCACCTCCATGCTGGTGCTGTTCCTTCTGTATCTGGGATACATGGCGCTGCGCGCCGCCATCGAGGATGAGAAGCTGGCCGCCCGCGCCGGCGCGATCCTGGCCATGGCCGGGGTGCTCAACCTGCCGATCATCAAATTCTCCGTGGACTGGTGGAATACGCTGCACCAGCCCGCCAGCGTGTTCCGCTTTGACGGACCCACCATCCATCCTTCCGCGCTCTGGCCGCTGTCGATCATGGCGCTGGCCTTCACCGTGCTCCTCACTGCGCTGGTGCTGACCCGGATGCGCGCCATGATCCTTTCAAGGAAGGCCGACGTGCTGGAGCGCCGCCGCGAACGCCGGCTGGAGCTGGAGGCGGGGCTGTGAGCGCGTTTTTCGCCATGGACGGATACGCCGCCTTTGTCTGGCCCTCCTACGCCCTGACCCTTTTGGGCGTGGGCGGACTGGTCCTGTGGACGCTGCAGGCGCGCCGCGCCGCCGCCGCCCGCCTCGCCCGGCTTCAAGCGCTGGAGACTTCGGCGCTGGACACTGGGGCGCTGGAGACTGGATCGTCAGAGACGACGGTCACAGAGACTGGCGCCACGGAGATCGACGCATGAACAGGCTCATTCTGTGGGTTCCGCTCACCGTGGTGGCGCTTTTGCTGGTCATCTTCGCCGTGGCGCTGCTCAGCCCGGACACGGGCGGCGAGGATCCGCTGGTGGGCCGCGATCTGCCCGCCCTGCCGCTGGAGGATTTTCCCGGCCGCACGGTGGATTTCGATCCGTCAGCGGTGGAGGGCCCCTATCTCCTGAATGTCTGGGCGAGCTGGTGCGCGCCGTGCCGCATCGAGCACCCCGTCCTCATGGGCCTGGCTGAGCAGGGCGTGCCGATCTACGGAATCGCCTACAAGGATGATCCGGGCAACGCCAGGGCGTTTCTCGATCAGCTGGGAGATCCGTTCGCCGGCCTCGCCGCTGATCCCGAGGGCAGAGCCGCGATCGAGCTGGGCCTCACCGGTGCGCCGGAAACCTTCGTGATTGATGGCGACGGGGTGATCCGCGCACGCTGGCGCGGCGCTGTAGACGACATCACCTGGCGGCGATCGCTGGCGCCGGCCTGGAGCGAAGCGGGCGGAAACCCGGTAGACGCGGACGCTCTGCCGCAATTGCGCTGACGGTCCTGATCTGGCGAAGCGCGGGCTTGCGGGTGCTGAGGATCGCCGGCGAAGCTGTCCCTATTTCTTTTTCTTTTTCTTTTTCTTGGCTTTTTCAGCGGCCTTTTCGGCGGCTTTCTCTTCGGCCTTCTGCTGGGCCTTCAGGGCGTGCTTGGCGCGCTTGGCTTCGGCCTTGGCCTCTTCGGCGCCCAGCTCGCTGGCGCGGCTGATCCGGGTGAGGGATTCCACGAAATTGGCGCGCTTGTTCTTGGGCAGGGCGCCCAGAATGGCTTCGTCGGCCGCCTTGGCGCCTTCGATGGCGGTTTCGTAGAGCTTGCGGCCCTCATCGGTGAAGCGCACCGAATTGGCCCGCGCATCGCCCGGCGCCTTTTCGCGCAGAAGCAGGCCCTTGGTGGCCATGCGGCTGACCAGCTCGGCCAGGGTGGAGCGGTCAATGCCGGTGGCGGTCACAAGCTGGGTCTGGGTCAGTCCTTCCGCGGCGTGAACCGCGCAGAGAACCGCGAACTGGCGCTGGGTGACCTCGACGCCGCCGGTGGCCTCGGAAAACCGGTCCGCGGCGAATTGCTGGGCCCGGTGCAGCAAGTGACCCGGCGACAGGGCGAGGTCGAAATCGGGTTCGTCAGCCATAAATCCACCCCTTCCGGAGATCAAACGTGGCCGGAGCCTAGCGGTGTTTGGCGACGTTTCAATTACACCACTGTCTTGATACGGAATTGTCTTCAAGGCATGCGGCCTGTGCAAGGATAATCGGTCATGACCGACAAAAAGCCTGACTTCCAGATCACCGTGCCCGAGCATGATGACCGCGAACGGCGCGTCTGCGGCACGTGCGGCTTCATCGACTATGTGAACCCGAAGATCGTCGCCGGGGTGGTGGCCGAGGACGAACAAGGCCGCGTGCTCATGTGCAAGCGCGCCATCGAGCCGCGCTCCGGCTTCTGGACCCTTCCGGCGGGATACATGGAGGAAGGCGAAAGCGTCGCCGAGGGCGCCGCGCGCGAAGCCTGGGAAGAGGCGCGCGCAAAGCTTGAGATCGTTGATTTGCTGGGGGTCTACTCGATCCCGCGCATCTCGCAGGTGCAGATCTTCTTTCGCGCCCGCCTCACATCGCCGGACGTGTCCGCCGGACCTGAAAGCCAGGAGGTGGCGCTCTATGCGTGGGAGGATATTCCCTTCAACGATCTCGCCTTTCCCTCCGTGCGCTGGGCGCTGGAGGACTGGCGCGCCCGCCGGGACGGCCCGGCGCCGTCAGTCCCGTCTTTGCGCACCCAGGGCAAGGATTTTGCGCCCTACTGAAGAAAAGTGGGAGGAAATATCTCTGCACCGCGATTTATCCGAAAACCGGTTCCCACTTTTCGGATCGCGAATCTTGCTTCACCGCGATTTGTCCGAAAACCGGTTCCCACTTTTCGGATCGCGGTGACGTCACCCCTTCACCACCATCCACGCGCCGGCGATCAGCAGAGCGACGCCCGCCACGCGGATCAGGGTCGCCGGCCGCGCGTCCAGCCCGACCAGCCCGAAATGATCAATCACCAGCGCCGCGGCGAGCTGGGAGGCGATCAGCATCGCGAAGAATGCGCCCGCCCCGATCTTCGGCGTCGCCCAGGCCGCGGTGGTGACGAAGAGCGCGCCCAGCATGCCGCCGATCACCCATAGATGCAGCGGTGTGGAAGCCACCCGCTCGGCGCTGGGAAATCCGGCCCGCGCCGTCAGCACGCCCACCACCACCGTCAGCGTCAGCATCCCGGCCGAAAAGCTCACCAGCGCCGCGCGCAGGGGCGAACCCAGATGATCAGCCAGCTGACCGTTGAAGGCCGGCTGCAGGCTCACCGCAGCGCCGGCGATCACCGTGGCGATGAAGGGCAGGGCGAGGGAAAGATTCATCGAGCGTCCTCCGCAGTTTGAACGCCTGCGAAACTAGGCCAGGTGGGCTTTTGTTCAAATGCGCCCTCAAGGGCGCTGGACGTGCGGCGTCAACGGAGCGACGCCCAGGCGCCACTTATGCGCCGCCGCCTCATGTCCGCTTGCGCGGCTCGCCCCAGACATGGACCGGCTCTTCGATGGGTCCGCCCGGGCGCACCGGACGCTGGGCGAATCCGCCCAGGCACAGCGTGCGGTCATAAAGCGTGATCGCGGCGGCCACAGAAAGGTTCAGGCAGAAGCGGGTGGGGATCTTCACCACGTGGGCGCAGCGCGACAGCATGTCCGGCGAGAGATCGCCGCGCTCGCGCCCCAGCACATAGGCGGCGGCGCGCGGATGGCGGAAGCTGGGCATCTGCACCGCGTCGTCAGTGAGCTCCACCCCGATGAGCTGGCAGCCGCGCGGCAAAGCCATGTCGGTGACGGAGTTCCAGGCGTAATAGGGCACGTTCATCGCGGTTTTGGCGGTGTCGGCTTGAAACATTTCGCGGGCCGAGTTGGCCGCGTCCACGGTGAACACGAAGCTCGCCCCGAAGGCATGGCCGGTGCGCATCACCGCGCCGAGATTGCGCGCCTTGGACACGCCCTCCACACCAATAGCAAAATATCCCTTCATGGCGGCGTGATTACGACCACCCGCCGCGGGCCGCAAGTCCCGCATCGATATGAAGAGGCCCGCCGCGCGATGGTTTGCGCAGCGGGCCTCGATCCGTCCTTCCGGGGGGAGGGTCGGGACGGATGTCTCTTAGTGGACGCTCACCGGGTTCGCCCCGTGGGAGCGTGCTGCGGCGAAGGCGGCGCGGCGTTCGGAGAACACCGCCATGCGCGTGCCGTCTTCCAGGTGCACCGCGTAGAGCGTGGCGTCCTGGGGGATTTCGATCTCGCTCTCGGCGACCTGGTCTATAATCTCGGCCGCAGGGGCCGGGCGCACATAAACCAGACGGCTGGTCTCGATCTCGTTCATCGGTTCATTGACGTGGGACATGGGTGTCGCCCCTCCTTCAACTGGTGTTGAACGAGAGATGGGAGCGCGCAGCCGCCGGTTCAAGGCGCGGGCCGAAGACGGCCGCATGTAACGAAAAAACCCCGCACCGGCTGGCGCGGGGTCTGATCTGGTGGAGCCAGGCGGAATCGAACCGCCGACCTCTTGAATGCCATTCAAGCGCTCTCCCAACTGAGCTATGGCCCCGAAAGTCGTATCGTCGGGCGGGACTTGGGTGGCCCCGCCGTTTCGAGAGCGCGGAACATAGTCGCGCCTGCGCCCCCGATCAAGCAGGCATTCCGCGCCAAATGCAGCGCGTTTTCAATCCGTGCTAGTCCTCGTCGTCATCGTCCACGGCGAGGTCGTCGCCCAGGTCGTCGTCATCGTCGTCGTCCAGCAGCACGCCGGTGTCGTCGTCGTCATCTTCAAGGTCGGCCTCTTCGTCGGAGAAGCCGTCCATATCCTCGTCCGGCGCCGCTGCGGTCTTGCGCTTGGGCTTGGGGGTGTCGTCGTCTTCTTCCTCGTCGTCGCCCAGATCGATGGGCTCCTCGTCGAGCTCGGGGCCGTCATCATCGGCCTCGGTTTCGGTGTCGGTATCCTCGTCCTCATCGGTCTCGACCGGCTCGTCGTCGGTCGGAGCCTTGGGTTTTGCAGCCGGCGCGGCCTTGGGCGCCTTGCGGGTGGTCTTTGCGACCACCTCGTCGAAATACGACACCGGATACTCTTTTCCGGTGAAGGGAGAGACGATGGGATCCTTGTTCAGATCGTAGAATTTCTTGCCGGTTTCGGGGCAAGTGCGCTTCACGCCAAGATCGGGTTTGGGCACGGTGCTGGGTCCTCGCGCGTCAGACGGGCTAATTTGGAAACGGGGCGGCAGTTGCCACGTTATCCGCGCGCTGTCAAAACCCCATTTGCGCCCCGAATACACCCGCTCGTGGACAGATTGAATGACCGCCATGAAAACCGCCCGCGCCGACGCCTCGCGCGGGCCGAGAACCGCTTGTTCCGGCAACGCCTTATCGGGGGTGCGCGCCGCCGCGCCGGACAAGTCCGCCAGCCATCGCGCTGTGATCCTGTCTGCGCTCGCCCACGGGAACAGCCGCATATCCGGCCTTCTGGAGAGCGCCGACGTCATGGCGACCGCCGGCGCGGTGAAAGCCCTTGGCGCCGAAGTGACGCAGGCCGGCGACGGATCCTGGACGATCACCGGGTGCGACTGGACCAGCCCGGCGGGTCCGCTGGATCTGGGAAACGCCGGCACCGGCGTTCGCCTGTTGATGGGCGCCGCGGCGCGCTTCGATCTGGAGGCGGTGTTCACCGGCGATGAGAGCCTGTCGCGCCGGCCCATGGGCCGCGTCCTTGATCCGCTCAGCCTGATGGGCGTGCGCAGCGACGCCGCAAAAGGCGGACGCCTGCCGGCGCGCGTGTTTGGAAGCTCGCGCCTGAAATCCATGACCTACACGCCGCCTGTCGCATCGGCGCAGGTGAAAAGCGCGGTGCTGTTCGCCGGCCTTGGCGCGGACGGCGAGACGGTGGTGATCGAGCCCCACGCCACGCGCGCCCAGACCGAAGTGATGGCGCCGCTTTTCGGCGCCGACATGAGCGTGGAGCGCAACGGGCCGGGGCTCACCGCCCGGGTGCGCGGCGGCAAGGCCCTCACCCCGTGCGATCTTGAGATCCCTGGCGACCCGTCCAGCGCCGCCTTCCTCATCGCCGCGGCCCTCATCACCGAAGACTCGGACGTGACCGTCACCGGCGTGATGACGAATGAAGCGCGCTTTGGCCTCTATGAGACGCTGCGCGAAATGGGCGCCGACCTCCAGATCACCCCGGCGGGAACGCGCTGCGGCGAAACGCTGGCCGATATCCGCGCCCGCTTCTCGTCTTTGAAGGGAGTCATCGTTCCATCGGACCGAGCGCCCTCCATGATCGACGAATACCCGATCCTGTCGGTGATCGCCGCCTTCGCGCACGGCGAGACCCGCATGCTGGGGCTGGCCGAGCTGCGGGCCAAGGAAAGCGACCGCCTGGCCGCCTCCGCCGCCATGCTGCGGGCCAACGGCGTCGGCGTCGAGCTTGGCCCGGACAGCCTCACAGTCACCGGCTGCGGCCCGAAGTCCGCGCCGGGCGGCGGCGAGGTGATCACCGATCATGACCACCGCCTGGCCATGTCGGGCCTGGTCTTCGGCCTCGCGGCGAAGAAACCGGTGCGTGTCGACGATGTCGCCATGATCGCCACCAGCTATCCCGGCTTCTTCGCCGACATGGCGGCGCTTGGCGCTCAGATCGCGCCCGACCTTGGCTAAACCCGCGTGCCGACTCTGATAAATCCGCCCGCCCGGCTTGCTCGCGGCGCCTAATTGGAGTAGGTACGCGCGCGGTTCGTCGACCGGTCCGGGCTTGTCCCGCCGCCGCGATCCGCAGTCGCCGGACGGGCCTTGAAGGGTCGCCGGCGCGCAAATGATCCGATTTCGACGGTTTGTTCGCGCGCCTGACGCTTCGCCCGTTCCTTTTTGTACTTGAACGTTCCGGCCGCTCGCGGCTTTGCAAAATGGATGCTTTCGCCGCCGCGCGCGGCAAGACCGCCGGAGACAACCGGCCGGCCGGAAACAAGCAAGACCTTCTCTGGAGCAACCCTAACCTATGTCCGACACTCAAACCGCGTCGCCGAGCCAAGACGATTTCGCGCAAATGCTTGAAGCGAGCCTCGCCGGCCGCGACATGATGGAAGGCTCGGTCCTCAAAGGCCGTGTCACCGCCGTCGAGAACGACGTTGTCGTCATCGATGTCGGCCTCAAGACCGAGGGCCGTGTGGCCCTGCGTGAATTCACCGGCCCGGGCGCCGTGGCGCCGAAAGCCGGCGACGACGTCGAAGTCTATCTTGAGCGCATCGAGAACGCGATGGGCGAAGCGGTCCTCTCGCGCGACAAGGCTCGCCGCGAAGAGGCCTGGGATCGCCTTGAGACCCAGTTCGAAGGCAAGGAGCCGGTCACCGGCGCCATCGTCGGCCGCGTCAAGGGCGGCTTCACCGTGGACCTCGGCGGCGCCAGCGCCTTCCTGCCGGGCTCGCAGGTGGATATCCGTCCGGTGCGCGACGTGACCCCGCTGATGAACAAGGAACAGCCGTTCGCGATCCTGAAAATGGACCGTCCGCGCGGCAATATCGTGGTCTCGCGCCGCGCCGTTCTGGAAGAATCCCGCGCCGAACAGCGCGCCGAGCTTGTGGGCCAGCTGGCCGAGGGCGAAGTGCGCGAAGGCGTGGTCAAGAACATCACCGATTACGGCGCGTTCGTGGATCTGGGCGGCATTGACGGCCTGTTGCACGTCACCGACATGAGCTGGAGCCGCGTCGGCCATCCCAGCGAAGTCGTGGAGGTGGGCCAGACGGTCAATGTCCAGATCATCAAGATCAACAAAGAGACCCAGCGCATCTCGCTGGGCATGAAGCAGCTGCAGTCCGACCCGTGGGAAGGCGTCTCGGTGAAATACCCGGTGGGCGCGGTGTTCCAGGGCCGGGTGACGAACATCGCCGAATACGGCGCCTTCGTGGAGCTGGAGCCGGGCGTGGAAGGCCTGGTGCACGTCTCTGAAATGAGCTGGACGAAGAAGAACATCCACCCCGGCAAGATCGTCTCCACCTCCCAGGAAGTGGACGTGATGGTGCTCGATGTCGATCCCGACAAGCGCCGCGTCTCGCTGGGCATCAAGCAGACCCAGCGCAACCCCTGGGAAGTCTTCGCCGAAACCCACCCGGCCGGGACCGAGGTCGAGGGCGAGGTCAAGAACATCACCGAGTTCGGCCTGTTCATCGGCGTCGACGACGAGATCGACGGCATGGTCCACCTGTCCGACCTGGACTGGGACCGGTCCGGCGAAGAGGCGATCCAGGACTACACCAAGGGCGACACGGTGCGCGCCAAGGTGCTCGACGTGGACGTGGAGAAGGAACGTGTCTCTCTGGGCGTCAAGCAGCTCGCCGGCGATCCCATGGACGAGGGCGGCTTCAAGCGCGGCGAGACCGTGACCTGCACCGTCACCGAGATCACCTCCGGCGGCATCGAAGTGGCCGTGGGGTCCGACGGGCTGATGAAGGCCTTCATCCGCAAGTCCGACCTGTCGCGTGACCGCGCCGAGCAGCGCCCCGAGCGCTTCGCCGTGGGCGACAAGGTGGACGCGCGCGTCACCAATATCGACAAGGCCAGCCGCCGCGTCTCCGTCTCCATCAAGGCGCTGGAAGTCGCCGAGGAGAAGGAAGCGGTGGAACAGTACGGCTCCACCGACTCCGGGGCGTCGCTGGGCGACATCCTGGGCGCCGCGCTGAAAGGCCAGGACGACGACAAGCCGGAATAACCGCGTCGTCCGTATGCGTTTATCGCGTGATCAAATCCCCGGAGCTCGCCGCTCCGGGGATTTTTTCATGGTGCGGGGAATTTATTTATGCGGGCGGGGCGCTTAACCGATTGACGAATGTTGATGTGTCTTCCTAAGCTCTTGGGGTCAAAAGGGGACGCCGGCATGATCAAGTCGCAGCTCATCGAAAAACTCGCCGAGGCCAATCCGCACCTCTACCAGAAGGATCTGGAGCGGGTGGTGAACTCGGTGCTTGAGGAAATCACCCAGGCGCTGGAACGCGGAGACCGGGTTGAACTGCGCGGGTTCGGCGCGTTTTCGGTCAGAAACCGCCCGCCGCGCCAGGGCCGCAATCCGCGCACCGGAGAGCCGGTGAGCGTGAAGGAAAAGCACGTGCCCTTCTTCAAGACCGGCAAGGAATTGCGCGAGCGCGTCGACGGCAAGGGGTAGGGGCGTCCCGCCCCGGACCTTGGTCCTGAAATCGGCCCGAAAGCGCCCTGATTTCGCCGTCCCGCCAGGTCCAGCTTCGCGCCGGGCTGGGCTTTGAGAAAGACAGGACATGCTTCGACACGCTTTAATCGCGGGCCTGGCCGGGCTTATGCTCGCCGCCTGCAGCTATTCCACGCAAACCAGTTCCGGCGCCGATTATCTTGCAGGCTACCGCCCTGCCCATACGGCGAGCGGCGAGGCGCCTGGGGAAGCCGGCAAGGCGGCCCGCTCGCTCGATGAAGAGATCCGCGCCATCGCCGCCATCGAGCCGGCCTTGCGCTTTCCCGCCCGGATCGGCGTGGCGCGCGTGGAGCATCGCCAGCTCACCAGCGTGCCCCCGGCCGAGCTGGTCCATTGGGGCGAACTCGCCGAGCGCCTGGGCCCGCAAACGGGCGAATTCGCGCCGGTCAGCCCGATGATCGCGGCCATGGTCGATCCGCAGGGCGGGTCCGCCAACCGCACCCCGGCCGATCTGATCGCCGATATCCGCCGCGGCGCGGCGCGCCAGCATCTCGATTATGTGCTGGTGTACGAGCTGTCGGGAGATTTTTCCCAGTCCACCAACGTGCTCTCCGCCGCCGACCTGACGATCCTGGGCTATTTCCTCTTGCCCAGCCGCGAGGTGACGATCCGCGGCGCGGCCAACGCCATCCTTCTGGACGTGCGCAACGGCTACCCTTACGGAACCGCGGCGGCCGCCGTAGAGGACACCGACCTCGCCCGCGGCTCCAGCGCCCGCGACCGCGGCCGCGACGGCGCGCAGCGCGCCCGGCGCGCCGCGGTGGAGAAGCTCACCAGCGAGGTGGAGGCGATGATCACCGATCTGCGCGAGGCCGAAGCGGCGATGCGCAGGGCCGGCTCGTAAGGCACGCCGCCCCCGGCGCCGTTTTGATGGAGACGGCGCCCCCGCCCCCCCCCGGCCTCAACACCCGTTCCCCGGCGAGTGTCCCGGACTTGATCCGGGACCGAGGCCGGGGCCTTGCAGCAGTTCAGGACCCGGCGCGGGAGCCGCGGTGAAGCTTGCTCCGGCGCTTGTGCTTGAACCGCGCCAGGGTCCCGGTCTCACCCCCGGATCTTCGTCCGGGGGATGAACCGGGAAACGGCCACCTAAGCGAATTCAACACCCCGTTCCCCGGCGAAGGCCGGGGCCTTGCAGCATTGCCGTGTTGAGCGCCGGAGCCGCACAGACCCCGCAAGGCGAAATCAAGCGCCGCGCTGGACTCCGCGACGGACTCGCGCTCAGCTTGCGTGAACGGCAGCGTATGGAGCGATGGTGAAGCTGAAAACCTTGATGATGGAGGGCGCAGGCGCGGGCTGCCTAGCGCTGTCGGGCCTCGCCGCAATCCCGGCGGTGGGCGCCCTGCTCACCGGCGTCGGCGCGATCCTGCCCGCCCTGCGAAACGCCGTCGCCGACAAGGACAAGGCCGCCGTTGAGGCCGCCGTTCAGCGCATCGTTGCGCACGCCCTGCTGAAGCAGGCGCGAGAGCAACAGACCGCACTGCGCAAGGAACAGTAAGCTGAAGCGGCGCAGCGCCGATCTGAAGAAGTCTGACTCATCACCGAAGAAGCCGAGGCCGCCGAGCTGGCGCTCATATCTGGTACGTTGCAGGATCCCGGTTCCACACCCGGCCTTCGCCGGGCGACGGACCGGGAAACGATAATTCCCGATCGTCTCAACACGCCGCTCCCCGGCGAGCGTCCCGGATTTAATCCGGGACCGAGGCCGGGGTCTTGCAGCGTTTCAGGACCCAGCGCTGGAGCGGCGGTGGGACTTGCTTAGCGATGATGCTGGATCCGTTGCAGGGTCCCGGCTCCGCACCCGGCGTTCGCAGCCGCCCCCGCCCGGAACGGGCGCACCCCCCCTCTTATACCTTTGCGAACACCTGGTCGTCGTCCTTAAACGCCTTGAACTCCAAGGCGTTACCGGCGGGATCGCGGACGAACATGGTTTTTTGTTCGCCGGCTTGTCCCTCGAAGCGCAGATAGGGGTCGATGAGAAACTCGGTGCCCGCCCGTTTAAACCGCTCGGCGAGGCGGTCAAAGTCGGCGTAGTCCAGAAGCAAGCCGAAATGGCGCACGGGCACCTGCTTGCCGTCCACGGCGTTCTTTTTCGCCGCGGCGCAGTCGTCCGGGCTTAAATGGGCGACGATCTGGTGGCCGTGGAAATCAAAATCGATCCAGTGCTCGCTGGACCGGCCTTCCGCGCAGCCCAGAAGCTCGCCATAGAAGCGGCGGGCGGCCTTCAGGTCATCCACGGGAAAGGCCAGGTGAAAGCGCGGGCGTTCGGCCGTCAGGGGGGTCTGCGCGGTCATCATCGAGCTCCGTTTTTCAGGCGCGGGCTTTGTCGCGCTGAGTTTAAACCCCTACATGGGGCGCAAGCGAGCCTGATCTTTTACAAGAAGAGACGTTTCATGACCGACTTTTCCCCGCGCGAAATCGTCCACGAGCTGGACCGCCACATCATCGGCCAGGGCGAGGCGAAGAAGGCGGTGGCGATCGCCCTGCGCAATCGCTGGCGCCGCAAACGCCTGCCTGAAGGCCTGCGCGAGGAGGTCACGCCGAAGAACATTTTGATGATCGGCCCCACAGGGGTGGGCAAGACCGAGATCAGCCGCCGCCTCGCCAAGCTCGCCGGCGCGCCGTTTTTGAAGGTGGAGGCCACCAAATTCACCGAGGTGGGCTATGTGGGCCGCGACGTGGACCAGATCGCCCGCGACCTGGTGGAGGTCGCCATGGGCATCGTGCGCGAGAAAAAGCGCGAAGAGGTGAAGGCGAAAGCCCATTCGGCGGCGGAAAACCGGGTGCTCGACGCCCTGGTGGGGCCCGGCGCCGGGCCGTCCACGCGCGAAAGCTTCCGCAAGAAGCTTTTAAACGGCGAGCTCGACGACAAGGAGATTGAAATTCAGGTCGCCGACGACGCCTCTCCGCTTGGCGGCATGGACATTCCCGGCATGCCCGGCGGGGTGGGGATGATCAATCTCTCCGATCTTCTGGGCAAGAATTTCGGCGGCAAGACCAAGACCTTGCGCACCAGCGTGAAGGACGCCTACGAGCCGCTGATCGCCGAGGAGGCCGACAAGCTGCTGGATGAAAACCAGATCCAGACCGATGCGGTGAAGCTGGCCCAGGAGGAAGGCATCGTCTTCCTGGATGAAATCGACAAGGTGTGCGCCAGAGCCGACGCGCGCGGCGCCGATGTCAGCCGCGAAGGCGTGCAGCGCGACCTTTTACCGCTGATCGAAGGCGCCACGGTGGCCACCAAGTACGGCCCGGTGAAGACCGACCATGTGCTGTTCATCGCCTCGGGCGCGTTTCACCTGAACAAGCCCAGCGATCTTCTGCCCGAGCTGCAGGGGCGCTTGCCGATCCGGGTGGAGCTTAAAGCCCTCACCCGCGACGATTTCCGCGCCATCCTCACCGAGCCCGAAGCGAGCCTCGTGACCCAGTACGAAGCGCTGATGAAGACCGAAGGCTTTGATCTGACATTCGACGACAGCGCCATCGACGCCGTCGCCGATTTCGCCGCCGAGGTGAACGCCAGCGTGGAGAATATCGGCGCCCGCCGGCTGCAGACCATCATGGAGCGCGTGGTCGAGGAGGTGAGCTACACCGCCTCCGACCGCGACGGCGAAAGCCTTGTCGTGGACGCCGACTATGTCCGCGACAAAGTCGACCAGCTGGCGAAGAATACCGATCTGTCTAAGTTTATTCTTTGACGGGTCCCCGGATCACCCGGCGAAGGCCCGTCCTGGACAACCGGTGACGGCGCGAAGCCTCACCCCGCGCGCACCATGACGTAGAACGCGCCCGATCCACCATGGCGCCGGTGCGCTTCGGCGTAGCCGGAGACGAGGGAGGCGAAATCGGGATCGCTCATCCACTGGGCGAAGCTGCGGCGCAACACGCCGGGGAGCGGCGGGCTGTCCGGCTCCCAGGGCTCGAACTTGCGCCGGTCGAGCGCGCGCGCGCCCGCGCCCTTGCCGGTGATCACCAGCACCTGGCGCACGCCGTTGCCTTGCGCGCGCTGTAAAAAGCGCAACAGATCGCGGCGCGCCTTGGCGCTGGTGAGACCGTGCAAATCGATGCGCGCCTCCACCTCGACGCGGCCACGGCGGACCTTCTTTTCCGTTGAGCGGTCGGCGGGGGTTTTTTGAGCGGGCTCGCGCCGGGGCGTCGCATGGGCGGCGCCGGACTTCAGCGGGCCGGGGGCGGGCCTCGGCGCGGCGTCCATTTTCGGCGGCGACGGATCGTCCAGCCGCTTCAGGCGGGCGGAATCCAGCGGATTGACGCCCTTGGCTACCCGGCGCCAAAGATCGCGCTCTTCCGGGCTCAGCGGCCGGGAGGGGCCCCGCCTGCTCATCGCGTGGATCCCGGGCGTCTAGCGGGCGCGGGCTGCGACGCGGCGCGGCAGCAGGAGAGTCCAGCGCGCCGCCGGATCGTTCTGGCGCCCGGCTTGTTCGCCGGCCTCATACCCCCAGCCGAAGAACAAATCGCCGCGCGCCGGCCCCAAAATGGCGCCGCCGGCGTCCTGCGTGACCACAAGGCCCCGCCAGTCCGGCTCGCCGTGAATGGCGGCTTCAAGGAAGACCGGCACGCCCCAGGCGTGGTGAGCCGGATCGATCGCGAGCGAGGCCATGGGCGTAAGCGCCGCGCCCTGGCTGCCGATCGGGCCTTCATCGGGATCGACGTCGGTATCCAGCGAGAAAAAGACATAGCGGGGGTTTTCATCGAACAGCGGCCTCCACGCAAGCGGACCCCGCGCGCGCAGCCAGGCCTCGATATCCTGTTTCGAGGCGTTATGGGGCTCAAGCTCCCCGCGCTCGATCAGGATGCGGCCGATGGAGACATAGTCCCGCCCGTTATGAGCGGCGAATCGCACTCGCGCCTCCCCGCCATCGGGGTAGAGCAGCCGGCCAGAACCCTGAATTTGCAGGAAAAACACGTCGATGGGCCGGCCCCAGGCGAGCGGCACGCCCAGATTCTCCCGCTCGATCTCCGCGCGGGTGAGATAGGGCGTGAAGCGGCTTTCCTGCGCGCGCCCCACGATGCGCCGGCCCTCATGGCCGGCGATGAACTGTCCCAGATCGCCGGTGAGCAAATCGCCGGGGCGCGCCCGGATCGCCATGGAGAACTCGCGATCCGGCTGGGAGCGCACCTCCACATACGGTTCGTAATACCCTGTAAGACGGCCGGTTTCTCGCACGCGGACGGGAGCGAAATTGCGCTCGAAGAAGTCGCGCGCCGCCGTTTCACTCAGGCCCGGCGAATCCAGCATCGCCGCTTCCAAACAGGCGCCGCGCCAGTCGCCGGCGGTTCCTGCATAGGGCGCGCGCGGGTTCATGGGTTCGTGATCGGGGCGCGCTTCGATGCGGCGGCAGCTTTTGACGAAAGCGGAGAGGGCCGGGCGCGGATCGATCGCGGTCCAGCCTGAAAGATCGTCGAAAGCGGCGCGGCGGGTGTGAAGCCGTTCATCGGCGCGCGGGGGCTCCGGCGCGGGGCGCTCGGCGCGCGGCGGCGCAGTCGGACCGGCCCCCGGCGGCGCGGGATCGCCGGCGCAGGCGGACAGCAACAGCGTGAAAAGGGCCGCGAGGCCGGTGAGCGCTCTAGGCGTTCGGCTTGACCGAGGCGAGGCGCCAGTTGGGATCGCGGGAGGTGACGTCACGCTCGAAGCTCCAGATCTCGGAGACCGTTTGCAGCTGGTTCAGGTCGCCGGAGACGACCTCGCCGTCACGGTCACGGATCTCGCTGGCGATCTCCGCGCTGAAGGCGACGCGCACCTTGGCCCGATTATCGTTAAGAGAAGCTTCAACGATCTCGGCGCGCTTGATGCGCTCCACCTCGGTGGTCATGGACTGGCCCGCCGCCTCGCGCTCGGAGATGGACGCGTCATAGGCCGCGCGAACCCGGTCGCTCAACAGCGGCGCCAGGGTGTCGCGATCGCCCTGTGCATAAGCCGATACGATCATCTCGTACGCCTGGCGCGCGCCTTTTTCGAAGGTGTCGGGATCAAAACTGCGATCGGCCTGGGAGATGGCGGTGAGGCCTTCACCCGCCGGGCCGGTATAGGCGGGTGAAATGGGCGCTTCGGCCGCAACAGGGCCGGGGCGGGCCTGACCCGCGGCGGCGGCGGCGGCGGCGCGCTCGCGCTCTTCACGCACGTGGTCCTCGTGCGTGCGCCCTTGCGGCTTGCCCAGCGCGGAGTACAGCCGGACGGCCAGAAATACGGCGAGGCCTGCAAAAAAGAGGATCTGAAGAATATCCATGTCGCCCGGCGAAACCCTTTACGCTCGTGATCGCTTGCAGGGCAGATATAGTGCCTTGCGCCCCGTCCGTCACCCGGTGGCGCGCTTGCCGCTCAGCCGGCGCCATGCTAACGCGCGCCGGTCACCGAACCCTTTTTCCGTGCGCGGGCCTTCGCCGCGCAGAGTTTCAGTTCAGAGATCGAACACCATGACCGACGCGCCCGTTCCGCCGCAGGGCGGCGAACAGCCCCAAGTCCCCTCCATCCGTGTGATGGGGCAGTATGTGAAGGACCTCTCCTTCGAAAACCCCAACGCGCCGGACTCCCTGCGCCAGGGCCAGCAGCCGCAGATCGACCTCTCCGTCGACGTGCGCGCGCGCAATCTGGGAGAGGACATGTTCGAGGTCGAGCTCATCATGTCGGCCAAGGCCGGGCGTGAGGAAACGGCGATGTTCATCGCCGAGCTGACCTATGCGGGCCTGTTCCAGATCCAGAACCTCGATGATCGCGCCCGCGAGCCGTTCCTGCTGATCGAGTGCCCGCGCATCATCTTCCCCTTCGCCCGGCGCATCCTCGCCGACGCCACGCGCGACGGCGGCTTCCCGCCGCTGATGCTGGAGCCGGTGGATTTCGCCGCGCTGTATCGCCGTCAGATGTCCCAGGGCCAGAGCGGCCAAGGTGGAGACGGCGGCGAAGGCGGTCAGCCGGTGGGCACCGCCTAAGCGGCGGAAGGCCTACTCGGCCGGTTTCCGGTCGAGCAAACCCAGAGACGACCAGAGCGGGTCGCCCATTTCGCCGATAAAGGCGGTGTGGGCGGCCCGTTCTTCATCCGAGACCCGGTTTTCAAGCGGGGCGGGGCGCGGCTTGCGGGGGGTGTAGGTCACGGTCTCGTCCGAGCCGCCCGCGGAGATGAAGCCGAGGCCCTGCTCGCGCCCGCCATTAAGCTCCAGATACACCTCGGCCAGCAAATAGGCGTCGATCAGCGCGCCGTGCTTGGTCCGGCTGTCCAGCGAGATGTCGAAGCGCTTACACAGGGCGTCGAGGCTCGCCGGGGCACCGGGAAACTTCTTGCGCGCCATCGCCGCGGTGTCGATGAAGCGCGCCGGCTCGATGACCCGGCGCCCGCAGCGCTTCAATTCCATATTGATGAAGTTCATGTCGAAACCGGCGTTGTGGGCCACCAGCTCGGCCTCGCCCACGAACTCCAGGAATTCATCGGCCACCTCGGCGAACTTGCGCTCGTCTTTCAGCATCTCCCAGGTATGACCGGTCACCTTGGTGACCTCGGCGGGAATGTCGCGCTCTGGATTGACCAGAACGCGCAATTCCTTGCCGGTGGGGATGAAGTCGATCACCTCCACGCAGCCCAGCTCGGTGATCCGGTCGTCCACATCGTGATTGAAGCCGGTGGTCTCGGTGTCGAAAATGATCTGACGCCCGCTCATGCGCGGCTCTCCTTCAACGCGGCGATGACCCGCCGGACCTGATCGCGGGCGTCTTCAACGCCGGCTGCGGTCTCGATCACGTAATCGGCCCGCGCGCGCTTTTCAGAATCAGGGGTCTGCCGCGCCAGTATGGCGGAAAGCTTGGCCTCACTCATCCCGGGGCGCTGCAGCACGCGCTGCTTTTGCACAGCTTCCGGCGCGCTGGCCACCACCACGGCGTCCACAGCACTAGCCTGGCCGGTTTCGAACAGAAGCGGGATGTCCAGCACCACGATCTCCCGGCCCTCCTCCCGCGCCTCATCGAAAAAGGCCTGACGCGCTGCGCCCACAAGCGGGTGCACGATCGCCTCGAGGCGCTGGAACCCGGACGGATCGGCCTGCAGCGCGATGGAGAGCGCCTCGCGGTCCACCCCGCCCGCTGCGCTGGCGCAGCCGGGAAAGGCCGCCTCGATCGGCCGCCAGGCCGCGCCGCCGGGACCGTAGAGCTCGGCCACGGCCGCGTCGGCGTCGAACACAGCCGCGCCTTCTTCAGCGAAGAGCGCCGCGGTGGTGGATTTTCCCATGCCGATGGAGCCGGTGAGGCCGACAACGATCATGCCCGCCCTCCCAGCTTCGCCTCCAGCAGGGCGCGCACGCCGTCATCGGCCGGCGCGGCCGCGCCAAAAAACGCTTCAAAGCTCGGCCGCGCCTGACCGATGAGCATGGCGAGACCGTCTGCGGTCTGGAGACCGGCGCAGCGCGCGCTCGCAAGGAAGTCCGTGACGAGCGGGGTGTAGACCATGTCGAAGGCGAGGGCACCGGTGGCGCATTTAGAGAAGTCAGGCGCAAGCGCAGGCTTGCCGGCCATGCCCAGCGACGTGGCGTTGATCACCAGACCCGCGCCGCCAAGCGCGTCATCCGGCTCGCAATACACAGGGGCGCTAAGCCCGAATTCTGCGAGCAGGCGCTCAGCGGTGTCCCGCGTGCGATTGACCAGGCGGATCTCGCGATCCTGACGGGAGAGATGAAACAGCGCCGCGCGCGCCGCGCCGCCTGCGCCGATCAGCACGGCCGGGCCGGAGCCCGTGTCGCTCTTCAAGGCCGCCGCCACGCCGGTGACGTCGGTATTGTCCGCCGCGATCCGGCCGTCCTCGCAGAAGGTGAGGAGATTGGCCGCGCCCACCGCGCGCGCCGCCTCGCTGACCGTATCGGCGAGGGCGAGCGCAGCGGTCTTGTGAGGCAGGGTGACGTTCAGGCCCGCCATTCCCATCGCCGCGGCGGCGCGCACGGCGCGCGCAAACCGCTCGGGCGGGATTTCTAGAACGCCGTAACGGCCTTCAATTGCGGCCGCCTTGAGCCAGTCCGCCATCATCACCGGAGACAGAGAATGCGCGGCCGGCCAGCCTGCAACCGCCGCGAAGGGCGGCTCGCTCATGGCGCCAGCGCGCCCTGGCGGCGCAGTTCAGCCAGCACGGGCAGAAGGTCGAGCCCCAGAACGGCGAAGAAATCGCCGTCCACATGTTCGAAGAGCTGGGCGCCGAGCCCCTCGAACGCGTAGGCGCCCACGCCCTTTGTCAGGATGTCGCCGGCGCGCGCCATATAATCGTCGAGGAACGCGTCGGAGACCTCGCGCATGACCATGCGGCAGGCGCTGCTATGGCGCCAGACGATCTCGCCGCCGCGCGCAAACGCCACGCCGCCCTTCAGCCAGTGGGTGCGGCCGCGCAACAGCTCCAGGCGCGTGCGCGCCTCATGGGCGTCGCGCGCCTTGTCGAACGTCCTTCCATCAAACTCCAGCACCTGATCAGCGCCTATGACGAGGCCGTCGCGGCGCCTGGAAACCTCGAGCGCCTTGGCTTCGGCCAGATGCAGGGCGAGGGCGCCCGGATCGCCCGTGAACCGGTCTTTGAGCGCGCCTTCGTCCACATCGGCCGGGTCGATGGTGAAAGCGACGCCGGCGTTTTCAAGCAGCGCCCGGCGCGAGGCCGAGCCGGAGGCGAGGACGATATCGATCATGATTTGCGCTTGGTCCGGTGTTCGGTCAGAAGGTTGATGACTTTCGCCGCGGTCTCCTCGATGGAGCGCCGGGTCACATCGATGCTCGGCCAGCCATGGCGGGCGTACAGGCGCTTGGCGTGCACCACTTCTTCGCGCACGCGCTCCTCTTCCACATAGTCGGTGGAGCGGTCCTCGTTCAGGTTCAAGAGCCGGTTGCGCCGGATTTGTACGATGCGCTCGGGCGTGGCGGTGAGCCCGACGACCAGGGGCTTTTTCAAACCAAAAATCTCTTCGGGGATCACAGCCCCGGGTACGATGGGGATGTTGGCGGTGCGGATTCCGCGATGCCCGAGATAGATGCTGGTGGGCGTTTTCGAGGTTCGGCTGACGCCCATAAGGATGACGTCCGCGCTGGCGTAATCGTCCCCGGCGCCGTCGTCATGGGCCATGGAATAATTCATCGCCTCGATTCGCCGGTAATAATCCGCATCGAGCACGCGCTGGGCGCCGGCCTTGCCGCGGATGGACGCCCCCAGATACGCCGACAGCGTCGCCTGGATCGGGTCGAGGACCGCGATCGCCGGCATGCCAAGGCGCGCGCAGCAATCCTCCAGCTCGCGGCGGAGCTCCTGATTGACCAGCGTATACATCACGATGCCCGGATAGGCCTCGATATGGCCCAGCGCCCGCTCAAGCTGGCGCGGCGAGCGCACCAGGGCGAACAGGTGCTCGATGGGTGAGACGTTTTCGAACTGCGCCACGGAGGCGTGCATGACCTCCATCAGCGTTTCGCCGGTGGAGTCCGAAATCATGTGAACGTGGAAATGGATGGCGGCCGAATGCGGTTCGGACATGGGTTCAGATGACGGTCCTTCGAGCCCAACAGGTGACGCCCTAACCTGTGAATAAACGCGTGATTTGTCCACGCCGTCCACGGGCCGCCGTGCGCACGGTTGACCCGGACACGCCTCGGCGCCCGGCGGCGCCCGACTGTCCCCCGCGGCCGCGGCTGCGCCCTGTTGATAGCGGCGCGGTGTGAGCAATTGATATTCAGAATGCTCAAATTCACCCGCACCGCGGCCCGAACGCCCAGTTAAGCTTTGGTTAATTATGGTGAATAAAGCGTTAACCCAAAACGGTCCACAGGCTCGCAAACCGGCTGAAAAGCGCTTTTCACAGGGTGTGGGAATCCGGCGCCGGTGTGGACGTGCGACACTTTTCCCCGCAAACCGGCCCTCTACTCCTTACCCCTTCCTTTTTAAGGAAAGAAAAGGGGGTTAAGAGTGCGAGCCTCGCCGGCGTGCAAAACCGGCTCGGGCGACCGGGCTTATCGATAAATCGGATTATGACCATGGGTTCCAAAAAACCATTTCTCGCAGCGCTTGCAGGTGAAACCCTGAGCCCGCCTCCGGTCTGGCTGATGCGCCAGGCCGGGCGTTATCTGCCCGAATATATGGAGGTCCGCGCCAAGCAGCCGGACTTCATCAATTTCTGTTTGAACCCCGAAGCCGCCGCAGAAGTGACTCTGCAGCCGATTCGCCGGTTCAAATTCGACGCCGCCATCGTCTTCGCAGACATCCTGCTCATTCCCTACGGGCTTGGTCAGAAGACCTGGTTTGAAAAAGGCGAGGGTCCCAAGCTCGATCCCCTCACCGCGCAGATGCAGGATACGCTCGACGTGGCGCGATCGCGCAAGGTGTTGAGCCCGGTGAGCGAGACCTTGCGTCTGACCAAGGCCGAGCTTCCCGAAGAGACGGCCCTGATCGGATTCTGCGGCGCGCCGTGGACGGTGGCGACCTATATGATCGAGGGCGGCGGCTCGAAGGACCGGTTTGAAGCGCGCGCGCTCGCCTGGTCGGAGCCGGAGCGGTTCGATGCGCTGCTGGATGTTCTGGTGGAGGCGAGCGCCGAGTATCTCTCCGATCAGGCCGAAGCCGGCGCGGATGCGCTGAAGATCTTTGATTCCTGGGCCGATTCCCTGCCCGATCCGCTGTTCGACCGCGTCGTGATCGAGCCCACCCGCAAGATCATCGCGCGCCTTCGCGAGATGGGCGTCACGGTTCCTGTCATCGGGTTTCCGCGCGGCGCCGGGCCGCAGGTCGTTCGCTATGCGCAGCGCACCGGCGTGACCGCGCTGGCGCTGGATCACGGGATGGACACCGAATGGGCGGCCTCCGCCCTGCCGAAAACCCTGCCGGTTCAGGGCCAGCTTGATCCTTCGGTTTTGCGCGCCGGCGGCGATGCGCTGGACGGTGAGGTGGATCGCCTGCTTTCCGCATGGGCCGGGCGGCCCTATGTGTTCAACCTCGGACACGGGATCAATTTGAGCACCCCGCCGGAAAACGTGGCGCAGCTTCTGCGCCGGGTGCGCGGCGGCTGAGGGAAGGAAACGCCATGGCGCGGCGCATCGCGGTGGTCTTGTTCAACCTGGGCGGTCCCGACCGGCCGGAAAACGTGCGCCCGTTCCTGCGCAATCTGTTTCGCGATCCCGCGATCATCGCCGCGCCGGGCCCGGTGCGCGAGTTTCTCGCCTGGTTGATCTCCACCACGCGGACCAAGGAAGCCACCGCCAATTACGAAAAAATGGGCGGGGGCTCCCCGCTGGTGCCCGAGACCGAAAAACAGGCCGAGGCGCTCGCCGACGTGCTGAGGGAGGCACGCCCCAACGACGAGATTCGCTGCTTTCTGGCGATGCGTTACTGGCATCCCTTCGTGAAGGAGGCGGTGGCCGAGGTGAAGGCCTGGGGCGCGGACGACGTCGTTCTGCTGCCGCTGTACCCGCAGTTCTCCACCACGACGACGGCCAGCTCTCTGAAAGCCTGGCGCGACGCTGGCGGACCTGAAGCGCGCACCGTGTGCTGTTATCCCACCGAACGCCATGTGGTGGCCGCCCACGCCAAGCTGATCGAGGAAAGCTGGGAGAAGGCGGGCAGGCCGGCCAATCCGCGCGTCCTGTTCTCCGCCCACGGGCTTCCGGAGATCACCGTGAAGAAGGGCGACAGCTATCAATGGCAGGTGGAGCAGACCGTCGCCGCGGTGGTGGAGCGCCTGCCCGACCCGCTGAAAACGCATGAGATCTGCTATCAGTCCCGCGTCGGCCCGCTGAAATGGATCGGCCCGGCCACCGAGGAGGCCATCGAGCGCGCCTGCGAGGATGAAAAGCACATCATCCTGTCGCCCATCGCCTTCGTCTCCGAGCATATCGAGACGCTGGTGGAACTGGATGAAGAATACGGCGAGCTCGCCGAAGAATGGGGCGCGCCCGGCTATGAGCGCGTGCCGGCGCTGGGCACGCAGGCCGATTTCATCGAAGGTCTCAAATCGCTGACCCTGGATGCGCTCACCGGGGAGACCGGGCTGAAGCCGCCTGACGGCGCGCCCATCTGCCCCGCCGAGTTCGGACGCTGCCCGTGCCGGGAGGCCGGGCTTGTCAGCGAGACGATCGCGGAGGACAAGGCGGCATGATCGATTTTCTGGCTCCGGGCACGTACGCCTATCTCACGGTGAAGGCGCTGCACATCGCGGCGGTGATCTTCTGGATGGCGGGCATGCTCTACCTGCCGCGCCTGTTCGTCTATCACCACCAGGCCCAGGCGGGTGGAGAGCTGGAAGGCGCGCTTCTCACCCAGCAAAAGAACCTTCTCACCATCATCCTGAACCCGGCGCTGATCGCGGTCTGGCTTCTGGCGATCGTGATGCTGGTCGCCAACGCCTCGCTTTGGACCTCGGGATGGTTTCACGCGAAACTGCTCCTGGTTATCTTGCTTTCAGGCGTGCACGGCTTCTATGCGGCGAGCGCGAAGAAATTCGCCCGCGGCGAGCGCCCGCGCAGCGAGAAATTCTGGCGGATCATGAATGAAGTCCCCGCCATCGCGGCGATCATCATCGTGCTGCTGGCGGTGGTGAAGCCGTTTTGACCGGCGCCGCGCCCGCCTGTGCTTGACGCAAGGCCCCGCGTGTGTCAGGGCTTTACCAAATCCGGTTTTTCGGATTCCCTCCTTCCACGTCCGAGGTGACGACCGGCCCTGACCGCCGGTGTCCGCCGGGCGCTTCACGCAACCCATAGCCGCTCGCCGAAGCCTTCGTGCGGCGCGGCCCCGCAAGGTTCGCGCAAGCCTGAGCCGGTTTCGGCGCCGGACTTGCGTCATTCCGCGCGGGCTTCCCGTTCGGACACGCTATTTTCCGTGATTGAGACCGATATGAACGACGACCAGGACTATACCGACGATCACGACGAGGCGGAGGACGGCCCGCGCAGCGGATCGCGCGCCGACGAGCGCATGTCGCTGCAGGAGCTCAAGGAAAAGAGCCCCGCCGAGCTGGTCCAGCTGGCTGAAGAGCTGGATATCGAGAACGCCGCCTCGCTGCGCAAGCAGGGCATGATGTTCGCCATCCTCAAGGCGCTGGCCGACGAGGGCGCGGAGATTTACGGCGGCGGCACGCTGGAAGTGCTTCAGGACGGGTTCGGATTCCTGCGCGCGCCGGAATCCAACTATCTGCCCGGTCCCGACGACATCTATGTGTCGCCCAGCCAGATTCGCCGCTTCGGCCTGCGCACCGGCGATACGGTGGAGGGCGAGATCCGGGCGCCGCGCGATAGTGAGCGTTATTTCGCGCTTTTGAAGGTCAGCGCGATCAATTTCCAGGAGCCGGAGAAGGCCCGTCACAAGGTCCACTTCGACAACCTCACCCCGCTTTATCCCGACGATCGCTTCCATATCGAGCTGCCCGATCCCACCAAGAAGGATCGCTCGGGCCGTGTGATCGACATCGTCGCGCCGCTGGGCAAGGGCCAGCGCGGTTTGATCGTGGCGCCGCCGCGCACCGGTAAGACGGTGCTGATGCAGAACATCGCCCACGCCATCGAGACCAACCACCCTGACAGCTATCTCATGGTGCTACTCATCGACGAGCGCCCCGAGGAAGTCACCGACATGCAGCGCACGGTGAAGGGCGAGGTGGTGGCCTCCACCTTTGACGAGCCGGCCACGCGCCACGTCCAGGTGGCCGAGATGGTGATCGAAAAGGCCAAGCGCCTGGTGGAGCACAAGCGCGACGTGGTGATCCTGCTGGACTCCATCACCCGGCTTGGCCGCGCCTACAACACCGTGGTGCCCAGCTCCGGCAAGGTGCTCACCGGCGGCGTGGACGCGAACGCCCTGCAGCGGCCGAAACGCTTTTTCGGCGCGGCGCGCAATATCGAAGAGGGCGGCTCGCTGACGATCATCGCCACCGCGCTCATCGACACCGGCTCGCGCATGGACGAGGTGATCTTTGAAGAGTTCAAAGGCACCGGCAACTCCGAGATCGTGCTGGACCGCAAGGCCGCCGACAAGCGCGTCTTCCCCGCCATCGACATCCTCAAATCCGGCACCCGGAAAGAGGAGCTGCTGGTCCCAAGGGTCGACCTGCAGAAAACTTACGTTCTGCGCCGTATCCTCAACCCCATGGGCACCCAGGACGCGATCGAATTCCTCCTGGGCAAGCTGAAGGAATCGAAAACCAATTCGGACTTCTTCGATTCGATGAACACCTAGGCGCCTCATCGCGCGAGACAGAAGAAGCCGGCTTCATCCGAAGCCGGCTTTTTTGTTGGCTGGTCGAGAAGATCGGTTCAAAACCGGATCGACCCTGATTTCAATTGCATGGAGCCCGCCATGGTCCCCGAAGCCCGCTACACCCTGTTCCACGCCCCCATGTCCCGTTCGGTGCGGGTGCGCTGGCTTCTGGAGGAGCTGGGCCTGCCCTACGCGCTGGAGCGGGTGGAGTTCACGCGAGGAAACGTGGGCGGCGACGCCTATCGCCAGGTCAATCCGCTTCAGAAGGTGCCCGCCTTCAAGGACGGCGAGACGGTGATCCTGGAAAGCCTGGCCATTAACGAATACATCCTGGCGAAGAACGCGCCGAGCCCGCTCGCCGTGACGCCGGACGAGGCGGATTTCGCCCGCTATCTGGAATGGAGCCAGTTCGGCGAAGCCACCATGTCCATGGCGGTCAACCTCACCCTCGCCCATTCCGCGCTCCTGCCCGAAGCGCACCGCAATGCAGGCCTGCTCAAATGGGCGCGCGAGGCGGTCGACAAGCAGCTCGCGGCGCTGGCTGAGCGCGGCCTCTCCGGCGGCCGCGACTTCCTCGCCGGCGGACGGCTGACAGCCGCCGACATGAGCGTCGGCTACATTCTCTATCTTCTTAAGATCGTGAAACAATTCGACGGCGCGCCCGACCCGGTGCGCGCCTATTTCGACCGCCTGCGCCAGCTGGAAAGCTGGAAGCGGGCGAGCGCGGATTGACGCCGTTTCTCTGGTGGGCGGCCGTGTAGGCTGCGCCTCTCACGTGCCGGACTGACGGGCAGGCGATCGCCGGGTTCGGCGTGCAGCCGCCGCCATGAGCTTGCGTATGGGGCCGCAGCGGGTGGCCAGTTGCGTCTTCAAACGACTGCGAAAATTTCGGCGCGGCGCCGCGGGCGGGGTTTCGAAGCGCCGCGCGGCGTGCCAGGCGAGGATTTCCGCCTCGTCGTCATAGACATGTAGACGCCCGCCGCCCGCCGGCACGAGCAGCCGCAGCGTGTTTATGATCGGTGCGTGCATGTTGCGGCACAGGACGTGAGCGTCGACCGCGCCGAGACGATGAAGCGTCTCGCAAACGTTCGTGCCGGGCGTCTCCGCGTCCAGGGGCCAATAGGAGGCGCGCGCGTCCACGACCACTGTGCGTTCTTGCTCGTCCTCGATCACCTCAACGAGCAGCGTCAGCGCGTCGTCGAAATTCGACGCCGATAGAAATCCAGTCAGACGCATGAGCACGTAGCATGAGGCCGGCCGGATCTCGATGCTGACGCCGGGCAGCTCGAACGCGCCGGGGCCGGGGATCAAAAAAGGTGAGGGCATGGCGCATCCCCGATCAGGCCGCCTGCGCGCGGGTCGGGGTTGGTGTCTTGGCGTGGTCGTCGGTCCGTGTCTCCTCCAGGAAGCGGGTGATGCGCTCCCGTATCGCCTCGGCGCGCTCGGAGACGGTTTCAGCCGTCGAGGTGACTTGCTGAGCGGCGGCGGACGTGTCGCCGGAGGCCTGGCTGAGGCTCGCCACGGCGCTGGAGACTTGTTCGGCGCCGGTGGCGGCCTCGTTCACATTTCGGCTGATTTCTCCAGTCGCACTGGCCTGCTGCTCGGCGGCGGCGGCTACGGCGGTGGAGACGTCGTTGACCTCTCTGACCACACTGTCGATTTCGCCCACCGCGTTGGCGGCGCTGCGGGTATGGGTCTGGATCGCATCGATCTTGGCGGCGACCTCGCCCGTCGCCTTCTCCGTCTGCTCGGCGAGCGCGCGCACCTCGCTGGCCACCACCGCGAAACCCTTGCCGGCTTCACCGGCCCGCGCGGCTTCGATCGTGGCGTTCAGCGCGAGCAGCTTGGTCTGCTCGGTGATGTCCCCGATCAGCGTAAGCACGGCGCCCACCTCGCGTGCGGCGGTCTCGAGGTCCGCCATGCCGTCGCCCGCCAGGCTCACCTTGGAGGCCGCCCGGTCAGCAATGGCGGAGGTCCGCGAAATCTGATCGCCCACCTCTTTAATGGAGCTGGTCAGCTCCTCGGTCGCCGACGCGACCATCTGAATGTTCGAGGCCGTCTGCTCGGTGGAGGCGGACACGGTGCTGCTTTCGCTCGCCGTCTGTTCGGCGGTGGCCGCCATGCTGGTGGCCGTGGCGTGCAGCTCTTCGGCCGCGGCGGCGAGCCCGGCGACGCTTTCAGCGACTTCGGCCTCGAACGCTTCCGTGAGGGCCGCGAGGCGTTCGGCCTCGGCGCGCTCGGCTTCGGCCTTGCGGGCCATCTCGGCGACCCGCTCGGCCTCGCGCGCGGTTTCCGCTTCGGCCTCCTGTTGGCGGCGGGCCATGTCGGCGTCGCGTTCGGCGCGCAATTCAGCTTGCTCGCGCATGTTGAACAGGAACACCGCCAGCGTCTTGTTCAAAGCGCCGATCTCATCGCGCCGTTCCGTTTCACCGATCTCGGTCTCCAGATCGCCGGAGGCGAGCGTCTCGGCCCGGCCGACCGCGCGGCGTATCGGCTGTGCGATGGCGCTGCGCGCGATCAAAATCGCGGCGCTTGCGCCGGCGAAAATGGAAACCAGAGCGGCGGCGGCCACGGCCAGCTTTGCGATCGTCGCCGCGTTGCGCGCCGCGTCGCGCTCCGCCTGCGCTCGGTCGGAGAACTCGGCGGTGAGCACGTCGATGCTTTCGCGAAGCTCGCTTGCCTGCCGGCGGGACCGCTGGACCTGGTCCAGCAGCGCCTGCTCGGACAGGCTGACTTCGCCGGGGCCGGACCGGCGCGCCAGGTCGACCATGCGGTCCAGCTCCGCGCGATAATCCTCCAGCTGGTCACGCGCCGACCGTAGGGCGGAGCGGGCTTCGCCCGTGCTGACCGCTTCAAGACCATCGATCAGATCGCGCAACCGGGCCCGCCGCTCGGCGATGTCGTCCGCGATTACGTCGGCCTCGCCGGGCTCCGCGGCGAGGCGATACTCGGCTCGGCTCAGCGCCAGGGAGACCGCCTCCATCTCTGAGGAGAGGACCGCCCGGTCGCCCGCCTGATCGACGGCGGTCACGGCGGAACCGAGCCGGGCCGCGCTGAACGCGCCGGCACCGGCGACGATCGCGGCCCCGAGCCCCATCACGGCGACGATGAGGAGGGTTTTCTGAAGGATCGACAGATTGGACAGTTTCATCAAGCTTTCCCCAAGGAGCGGCGCCAATGACGACTGGAACCAAGTTTGGGGGAGGGAATCTTTAACCAAAGGTTATTGCGCGACAGCGAGCGGTTGAGCTCTTTATCCAGCCAAGAAACTGTCCAATGGTTGCAACGCAGGCGATCCGTGCTCGGTCTGTTACCAGAATATTATATTAGCGCTCTGAGTGTGACAGAAACGGTTTTTTTTGAAGCCTTCCGGACATTTGCGCACAGAGGGCTGGAAAATCAGTAGTGGGATGCGACGTTCGCATCGAGCGAATTCGAGAACACAATGCGAATCGATCGAATTTCCGAAGAAGGCGTAACCGCGAAGGCGTTGGCCGGCTGGGCCGCCGAGGCGATAGGAGCGCCCGCGCAGGTCGCGCCGCTGTTCCAGCCTATGAAGCTCAGCGCTGAAGGGTGGTCGATCACCGGATCGCTGATGGAGCCGCCGGTGACGTTGCGCCGCGCCACGATGAACGCCGCCCTTGTGGCGATTCAGGGACAAAGCCGCATCGCCGCCGTGTTCGTTCCCGGCGAGGGCAAGGGGCCGGTCTGCGCCCGGACCCCATGCGGCTACGGTGAAGCGGCGAACTTCCAATATCCAGGCCAGGTGTTCGCGACGCCTACGGACGCCTCGTTCGACATGATGACCTTTCCCGCACAATGGCTGCGCGCGGGCCTCGCGCGTGCCGACGCCGGCGGGATCGACACACTGGCCGCCGACGATCTGTTCTGCTGGGCGGACAAAACGGAGCTGGTCGCCCTCATACGCGAATTCGCAATGTCGGACTGGGCCGCCTTCCGGGCTTCGACCTATGCCGACCTCGCAGAACGGATCATTGCAGCGATCGGGCGCGACTTCTTCGCTCACCTGCATGGCGCCGCGATGGTGCGCCATCGCCCGAAGCGGGCGCTATTCTCGCGCGCGCACCGCGTCATGGATGCTCTGTGCTGCCGGCCGGTACCGGTGCATGAATTGTCCCAGACGGTCCACGCCCCGGAAGGACGTATCAACGACGCGTTCATTGACCAGGTCGAAGTGGCGCCACGCAGCTGGCATCTCGCCCTGCGCCTGACACGGGCGCGCGCCGCGCTGGAGCGGGCACAGGAGTCGGATTGCAAGGTCAGCGACGTCGCCAGGCGGTTCGGATTCACCCATATGGGCCGCTTTTCCACGGCCTATCGGGAGGCTTTCCAGGAATACCCCTCCGCCACTTTAAAAGCGCCGCCGCCCTATGTGAGCTGGTGACGGGGTTACGAAGCCGACCGTCTCGACGCAGCTGATCGATTCTTAAACCCTTTTCCGCGGTGGGCGTCCACAGCGGCGCGTGCCGAATCGCCGGTCAGATAGAGCGAGAGGGTTTGTTGGGGTGCGGTTCGGACTAACGCGCCGCCTCGCACGCCGCCAGCACTGTGCGCGCGGTCTCGCGGGCGTCGAGCGCGTCTGCGGCGGCCGGGACGTCGTCGACGCTGATCACTTCGGCGCCGTTTTCAGCCATGACGGTGTAGTCGATGGTCCCCTGTCGCTCGGCGCGGAAATCGCCGTAGCTGGTTTCGATCCCGGCGTCGGCGAGGGCGGCGTCGAGCGCCGGGTTCCCTGTCCCCAGGCCCAGCCAGGCGGTGACGCGGGTGAGGTCGACGCCTTCATCGCGCAGGGTCTGAAGATCCTCTGCAGAGCGCATCCCGACGCTCATCATCACGCCCGGCAGGCGCTCATGCAGCGCCAGCGCGTCCTCCATGGAGTAGGTGATCACCACGGCGCGATCCACGGCGTCACCGGCTTCAAGGGCGTCGGCGACCTGGTCAAAGCTGATATCCTTCAGGTCCACCTGCGCGATCCCGCGTCCGTCCAGATAGGCGAGCACGGCCTCCAGGGTGGGGATGGGCTCGCCGGTGGGCGCGCCATCCAGATCAACCAGCTCGACGCCAGAAAGCTCCGCATACGTCATATCATCGAGCTCGCCTTCTCCCGTGGTGGTGCGGTCCAGCGTGTCGTCATGCATCAGCACCAGCACGCCGTCTTCGGTCTGGGCCACGTCGATCTCGGCGAACACGGCCCCGTCTGCGAGGCTCGCCTCGATGGCCCGCAGCGAGTTTTCCGCCGCGCCCGCCCGGTCGCCGGCGCGGTGGGCCTGCAGCAAGGTGGCGCCCTGCTCGCGCGCGCAGTCGAGATAGGCGGGAAGGTCCACGCCCGCGAGCCAGGCCTCACCGGCCGGTTCAGGCGCGGTGAGCGGCGTCGCGGCGTCCGGCTCGCCCTGGCAGGCGGCGAGGGCGACAAGGCTGATCGAGGCGAGAAGCGGGCGGGCGAGGCGGCGCATGGGCGGGTCCTTAAGTCAGGTGCTGCTGCAGGAAGGCGCGGGTGCGCGTATTGGCGAGATCGGCGTCCTCGGCGTGGAAATGCTCCCCGCCCCGGCGCGCGAAGGCGTGATCGCGGTCTGGATAATGGTGGATCGTGACATGTCCGTTATCGGCGAGCCCGTCCATGATCTTTTGCTGCGCCTCCGCCGGCACGAACTGATCCTGGCCGGCCACATGGAGCATGAGCGGCTTGTCGATGTCTTTCGCCTCGTCCAGCTTTTCGTGGATGTTCACCCCGTAATATCCCACGCACGCATCGGCGTCGGTGCGGCAGGCGGTGAGATAGGCGAGCAAGCCGCCAAGGCAGTAACCCACCGCGCCGGCCTTGCCGTTTCCGGCCCGCCGGGCGTAATTCAGCGTCGCGGCGATGTCCTTGATCCCCGCGTCCACGTCGAACTTGCCGAACAGATCAAAGGCCTTGTCCCACTCTTCCTTGGTCTGGTCGGTGATGTTCACGCCCGGCTCGATGCGCCAGAACAGGTCCGGGCAGATGGCGCGAAAGCCCTGGTCGGCGTAATCGTCCACCAAATCGCGCATGACCTGGTTCACACCGAAAATCTCCTGGATCACGATGAGGGCGGGTCCCTCGCCATTTTCATAGGCCATGAACGCGCCGTCGGGGCCGGTGATGGTGATTTCCTTGCCGGACATGGGAGTCTCCAAGCTTTGTCTTTGGGGCCGCGCGCGCCTATGGTGACGCGCGCCTCAGTGCGCCGCCCATGGAAGGGGGAGGGCCGATGAAGGTCAACATCGATATTGAATGCAGCCCTGAAGAGGCGCGCGCCTTTTTCGGCTTGCCCGACGTGACGCCGCTCAACGCCGCGCTGGTCGAAGAGATGCAAAAGCGCATGTCGGCCAATATGGAGGCCATGGAGCCGGATGCGCTGATGCGCTCCTGGATGAGCTATGGCGGCGAGTGGCAGAAGCAGTTCATGGGGTTGATGGCCCAGGCCGCCAGCGCTGGATCGGGCTCCAAGGACGGCTAAGCCTCTATGATGGAAACGATTTTCGCACTCGCCAGCGCGCCGGGGCGCGCCGGGGTTGCGGTGATCCGCGTCTCGGGCCCGAAGGCGGGACCGGCGCTGGACGCGCTTGCGGGTGCGCCGCGTCCCGCGCCGCGTGCGGCGGCGCTCCGCCGTTTCGTGGACGGGGCGGGCGCGGAGATCGACCGGGGGCTGGCGCTCTGGTTTCCCGGTCCCGCCAGCTTCACCGGCGAAGACTGCGCCGAGTTTCACGTGCATGGCGGCCCGGCGGTGATCGAGGCCATGGCCGGGGCGCTCGCCGGTCTGGATCTGCGTCCGGCGGAAGCGGGAGAGTTTACGCGCCGGGCGTTTGAGAACGGCAAGATGGATCTCACCGAGGCTGAGGGCCTCGCCGACCTCATCGACGCCGAGACCGAAGGCCAGCGCGCCCAGGCGCTCTCGCAGATGACCGGCGCGCTTCGCGCGCTTTACGAGCGCTGGCGTGAACAGCTGATCTCGGTTCTCGCCGCGCTGGAGGGGGAGATCGACTTTCCAGACGAAGACGACGTGCCCGACCATTTGTCCGAGACCGCCGGCGCGCCGCTGGACGTGCTGATCGCGGCGCTTGGCGATCACCTCGACGACGACCGGCGCGGCGAGCGGGTGCGCGAGGGCTTCACGATCGCCCTGATCGGCGCGCCCAATGCGGGCAAGTCCTCGCTGCTCAATGCGCTCGCCCGGCGCGACGCGGCGATCGTCACCGAAATCCCTGGGACCACGCGCGATATCGTAGAAGTCCGCCTGGTTCTGGGCGGCTTTCCGGTCATCCTCGCCGACACCGCCGGGCTGCGTGAGGCGGCCGATCAGGTTGAAGCTGAAGGCGTGCGCCGGGCGCTGGCGCGGGCGGAGGATGCTGATTTGCGCCTCGGCGTCGTGGATGTTTCACGTGAAACATCACCGCCCGTGCTCGGCCGGCTGCGGTCCGGCGATGGCCTGATCCTCAACAAGACCGACTTGGCGGACGCGCCGGTGCTGGGGGCGCTGGCGGCGCCGGAGGGTGCGGCGCGCTTCGAGGTCGCTGCGAAAACCGGCGCGGGGATCGACACCCTGGAAGCCTGGCTCGCCAAAACCGTCACGCAGCGGCTTTCCGGGCGTGAGGCGCCGGCCCTGTCCCGTGCGCGCCATCGCCAGGCGGTGGGGCGCGCTCTGGACCACCTCCAGGCGGCGCGCACGCGCTTGATGGATGCGCCGGAACTCGCCGCCGCCGAGGTTCATCTGGCGTTGCGCGCGCTTGAAAGCCTCACAGGCCGCATCGACGTCGAAGACGTGCTCGACCGGGTGTTCAGCCAGTTCTGTATCGGGAAGTAGGCGCGCTCTTCAGGGGCTGGCGCCGGATACGCCCCATGACCGGCAGGGACACGGTGCGCCGCATTGTGTCTTCCGCCGTTTGCCGAGCTCCGCCGTGAGCCGTCAGGCGGCGCCTCGACTCCGCCGTTTTCGTGGCTTATCTAACCGGGCTCTGAACCGGCGCGCGGCGCATAGGCAGGACCACTCCATGATCGACACGCTCACATCCCCCGGCCTGGGCCGCTGGGACGTCATCGTCATCGGCGGCGGGCACGCCGGCTGCGAAGCCGCGAGCGCGGCTGCGCGCCTGGGCGCGAAGACGCTTCTGATGACCCATCGCGCGGCCACTATCGGCGAGATGAGCTGCAATCCCGCAATCGGCGGGCTGGGCAAGGGCCATCTGGTGCGTGAGGTGGATGCGCTGGACGGCCTTATGGGGCGCATCGCCGACGCCTCCGGCATCCAGTTCCGGCTGTTGAATCGCTCCAAGGGCCCTGCCGTGCGCGGACCGCGCACCCAGTCTGATCGCAAGCTTTATCGTGAAGCCATGCAAGCCGCCCTGGCCGATCATCCCAACCTGGATATCGCCGAGGCGGCGGCCGAGGATCTCATCGTTCTGGACGGGGCGTGCGCCGGCGTCATCGACGGCGAGGGCCGTAAATGGCCGGCGGGCGCCGTGGTGCTGACCACCGGAACCTTTCTGAAAGGCGTGATCCATCGCGGCGCCGAGCGCATACCCGCCGGCCGCGACGGCGAGCAGCCGGCCGTGGGTCTGTCCGAGCGCCTTTATGGTTTGGGGCTTCAGATGGGCCGGTTGAAAACCGGCACGCCGGCCCGGCTCGACGGGTCCACCATCGATTGGGCGAGCCTGGAGATGCAGCAGGCCGACGCCGAGCCCGTCCCGTTCTCTTTCATGAACGATCGCATCGATGTGCGCCAGATCGCCTGCGGGGTCACCCGGACGAGCGAGGCCACGCACGCCATCATCGCCGACAATCTCCAGCATTCCGCCGTATATGGCGGGGCGATCTCCGGCCGCGGTCCGCGCTATTGCCCGTCGATCGAAGACAAGGTGGTTCGCTTCGCCGACCGCACAAGCCACCAGATCTTCCTGGAACCTGAGGGTCTGGACGATGACACGGTCTACCCCAACGGCATCTCCACCTCCCTGCCGGCCGAAGTTCAGGACGCGTTTTTGAAAACCATCCCGGGCCTCGAGCGGGCGGCGGTGCGCCGCTACGGCTACGCCATCGAATATGATTACGTGGATCCGCGCGAGCTGTCCGCCACGCTGCAGGTGCGCCGCATGCCGGGCCTGTATCTGGCCGGCCAGATCAACGGCACCACAGGGTATGAGGAGGCCGCCGCGCAAGGGCTGATGGCCGGACTGAACGCAGCGCTTCAGGTCGGCGGCTCGGCGCCGTTCATCCTTGACCGGTCGGAGGCTTATATCGGCGTGCTCATCGATGATTTGATCACGCGCGGCGTCACCGAGCCCTATCGCATGTTCACCTCGCGCGCCGAGTACCGGCTGACGCTGCGCGCGGACAACGCCGATCAGCGGCTCACCGATCGGGCGATCGCGCTGGGCGCGGCGAGTGTTTCACGTGAAACACGCTGGCGGAAAAAGGCGGCGGCGCTTGAGGCTGCGCGCGCCCGTGCGCTGGAGCTGACTCTCACGCCCGCCCAGGCGCAGCGCCATGGGCTGAAGGTGAACCAGGACGGCAAGCGCCGCCATTTGCTGGAGCTTCTCTCCTATCCGTCCATCTCCTATGCCGACGCTGCGGCGGTCTGGCCGGAGCTGGCGGATTTGCCGACCGATGTGGCCGAGCAGATCGAGATCGACGCGGTGTACCACGGCTATCTGGACCGCCAGCAGGCCGATATCGTCGCCTTCCGCAAAGATGAAGGCGTGCGCATCCCGGCCGGGTTTGACTATGCGTCCGTGGGCGGGCTCTCCAACGAGGTGCGCGAGAAGCTGGAGCGCGCAGCCCCGGCGACGCTGGGCCAGGCCGCGCGCATTGAAGGCGTCACGCCGGGCGCGCTGACCGCGCTTCTCGCCCGACTGAAGCGTGACGGCCGCGAACGGGCCTCGGCGTGAGCCGGGGCGGCGGCGTGGGATTCGGCGCGAAAGAGTTTGCGGACGAGACCGGCGTTTCACGTGAAACACGGATTCGGTTCGAAACATGGCGCCGACTTCTGGAAGAGACCAATGCGCACACCAATCTCGTGGGCCGGTCCACAATCTCCGACTTCTGGTATCGCCACGCTCTGGACAGCTGGCAGGTGTTCGAGCTCGGCGAACGGCTGCGGCCGGGCGCGGCCCGGTGGGCGGATCTGGGCTCCGGCGCCGGCTTTCCGGGGCTCGCCGTCGCGTTCGCCCTGATGGAGCGCGGAACGCCGAGCCCGGCGGTGCACCTGGTGGATTCGGTAGCCAAAAAGGCGATGTTCCTGCGCGCCGTCGCCGACGCGACCGGCGCGCCGGCGACTATCTATCCAGAGCGCGCCGAATCCCTTCATCCTCTCCCAGACGTGGAGATTGTCACCGCAAGGGCCATGGCTCCGCTCGGTAAATTGCTCGGCTATGTGAAACCGTTTGTGGATAAGGGCGCGCTGGCGCTCCTTCCCAAGGGCGGGCGGCACCAAGAGGAATTGACCGAGGCGCGCAAAAGCTGGACCTTTGACGTCGAGGTCATACCGAGCCGGACGAGCCCGGACGCCGCCATTCTCGCAATTGAGGGCCTGACCCGTGTCTGATGTTTCAAGCAATGCGCCCAAGGTGATCGCCATCGCCAACCAGAAGGGCGGGGTGGGCAAGACCACCACGGCGATTAATCTGGCCACCGCCCTGGCGGCGATCGGCCAGCGCGTGGTGGTTCTGGATCTCGACCCCCAGGGCAACGCCTCCACCGGGCTTGGGGTCGGCCGGGCCGAGCGCCGCGCCACCAGCTATGACGTGCTGGTCTCAGAGCGCCCCATGGAGGAGGCGCTGATCGACACCTCCGTGCCGGGCCTCTCCATCATCCCATCCGACGTCGACCTCTCCGGCGCCGAGCTGGAGATCTCCAGCGCGCCGCGCCGCTCCTATCGCCTGCGTCACGCGATCGACCGGTTCCGCCGGGCGCTGGCGGCAAAGGGTGAGCATTGCGATTACGTGCTCATCGATTGTCCGCCGTCGCTGAATCTGTTGACCGTCAACGCCATGACGGCGGCTGACTCGGTGATGGTGCCGCTGCAGTGCGAATTCTTTGCGCTGGAGGGTCTAACCCAGCTCATGCGCACCATTGAGCTGGTCCGCGCCAACCTCAACAAAAACCTTGTTATTCAAGGTGTTGTGCTGACAATGTATGACAAGCGCAATAATCTTTCCGGTCAGGTCGCCGCCGATGTGCGCGCGCATTTCGGCGACACGGTGTATGACACGGTCATACCGCGCAATGTCCGCGTCTCCGAGGCGCCGAGTTTCGGCAAGCCGGTCCTGCTTTATGACCTGCACTGTTCGGGCGCGCAGGCCTATCTGAACCTGGCCAAGGAAGTCGTGCGCCAGGAGCGCAAGGGCGCCGAGGCGCTGACCCCGGCATGAGCAGCGAAGACGACAAACCGCGCAGCCGCGGTCTCGGCCGCGGCCTCTCCGCCTTGCTGGGCGAAGGCGAAGCGGTGGACGCCGCGCGCGAGACCGAAGGTCCCGCGGCGCGCTCCGGGCCGGGCGTCAAGCTGATCCCCATCGAGTTTCTGGCGCCGAATCCCGACCAGCCGCGCAAGACCTTCAACGAAGACGAGCTCGCCGAACTGGCTGAAAGCATCGCCGACAAAGGCCTGCTCCAGCCCTTGCTGGTGCGTCCGCTCTCCGGACCCGATGAGCGCTACCAGATCGTCGCCGGCGAGCGCCGGTGGCGCGCCGCGCAGCGCGCCCGGCTGCACGAGGCGCCCTGCATCGTGCGTGAACTCACCGATCGCGAAACCCTGGAAATCGCGATTGTCGAGAATGTTCAACGCTCTGACCTTAATCCAGTAGATGAAGCCCGCGCCCTGAAACAGCTGGTGGAGACCTTCGGTCATACCCAGGAGGACGTGGCGCGCGCGGTGGGCAAGTCCCGCGCCCATGTGGCGAATATGCTTCGCCTGCTGGCCCTGCCGAAGGGGGTGCTCGCCAAGCTTGAGGCCGGTCAGCTCAGCGCTGGCCATGCGCGCGCGGTCGCCAATGCGCCGGACCCCGACGCGCTCGCCGAGCGGATCATTGAAGACGGGTTGTCGGTGCGGGCGGCCGAAAAGCTCGCTCGCGACGCCTCGGGCCGGCCGGAGCAGAAGCGCAGCCCCGGCGCGCCGGAGACCAAGGACGCGGATACGCGCGCCCTTGAAGCCGACCTCGCGGCGCGCCTGGGCCTTGATGTGGAAATCCGCCATACCGGCGAGCGCGGCGAAGTGCGGGTGCGCTACGCCTCGCTGGAGCAGCTGGACGAGGTTTGCCGCCGGCTCTCCCAAGGCGGGCAATCCGGTGCGCACTAAGCTTAGAAGTAGCGCGCGTGAGAGCGCCTGAAATTCGAGCGGCCGTATACCGATAGGGCGTCAGACGCTCTCAGCGCGACAGCGCGAAATTCATCAATAAAATCAATGATCGAAAGCGCCGGTTTCAGCGGCGCGGCGCCCCTGCGCGGGCCAGGCGGAGAATCAGCTCGCCCACGATCGCCTGGGCCGGCGCGCCGGAGCGTTTGACCGCCCGTTCGGCGTCGAAGGCGAGGCGCCGAGCGTGATCGAGCCGGCGCCCGGCGAAATTTTTCGCCGCGCGCTTGAACGCATCGGCCGGCGGTCCGAACCGCGGCGCCCCGGCGCGGGCGAGCGCGCCCGCATCTCCGCCGCCGGCGTGGAAGATATCAATCTGGTCGATGCGCCTTTGCAGGACGCGCAGCACCGCGACGGGGCTCGTCCCCGACGCGACGGCCCGCGCGTAGGCGCTGTCGGCGCGCGCCGGATCCCCGCCCAGGGCGGGCTCGAGGATTTGATCCAGCGCCGCCTCCGCGCCCGCCGCGCTGATCGCCGTGATGTCGGCGCGCTCCACCACGGCGGGGGCGCCGCCGCGTTGCTCGGCGAGACCCTTGTAAAGGATAAGCTTTTCAACTTCGCGCCGCGCCTGGGCGCGATCGCCTTCCAGATAGGGGGCGAGTATGGCGCGCGCGTCGGGGGCGAGCGACAGCCCTTCCTCGGCCAGCTGAGCTTCAGCAAGCGCCAGCAAATCGCGCGTCTCGTCGGCGTAGCATGGAATGGCGAGGCTCTTCGCGCCATCCTCGGCCGCCTTGCGCAGCTTGGAGCCCTTCTTCAGGTCACCCGCCTCGACGATCAGCCGCGCCTCGGCGGCCAGGGTCCCGCTTTCGACCTCGGCGACGGCGGCGCCCAGGCTCGCCATGTCACCGGAGATGCGCACCCGGACCAGACGATCCGCGCCGGTGAGCGAGAGGGCGGCGAGCGAATCGGCGAGACTTGCGGGATCGGCCTTGAGGTCCTCTTCGGTAAGCCTCGTCACGGCGAACGGATCGTCCGGATCGGGGACGAGCGCCTTGGCGAGGGTCTGGGCGCGTTCGCGGACCAGGCCGGAATCAGGACCGTAAATCAGGAAGATGCGGGTGTCGGGATCGGGCCGTGCGACGACGCGTTCGGCCTCGCGGGCCTTGACCTTCACGGCGTCAGGCCGGCCTCGCGCCGGCGCAGCTCCACCGCGACGCCCTGCATCAGCTCTTCAGCGAGCCGTCCGGCCAACCGCTCCTCGGCTTCGCCCTGCGCTGCGAGGCGGGCATAGGGGTCGCGAGGCTGATCGAACGCGATGGTGACTTCGCGTTCGCCCGCCAAAGGCTCGCCCGGCCCGCCCTCAAGCACATAGAGAACGCGGGCGGTGAGGTCCGCCCGCGTCGCGTCGCCGGTGGGCGATACGCCGGCCGGGCGGCTGGACAGATCGGTTTCAAGGCGCAGGACGTAGGGGCTCGCCCCGGGGCCGGCGAAATCGCGCACGGCGTCCTGGAGCAGATAGTCAAAGCGCTCCGGTCCGGCCTCGACGGTGAGGCCGGCCAGCCGGTCATAGCCGGCGGTGGAGTAAAGCGGGCTGAAGCCGCATCCGGCCAGGGCGAGCCCCGCCAGGGCGGCGAGGAGGGCGAGACGGCGATTGAGCATGTCCAGCCCTCCTTGGGGGCTTAATCGTCGATCCGCGAAATGCGCAGCTGGCGCGCGCGGGTGAGGATGGCGTTCTCCACCTGGATGCGCGTGGCGGAATCCACCGCGGCGTCCACCCACTCGCCGGACTCGCCGCGCACCTGCTTGAACAGCTGGGCTGACAGTGCGTCGGCGCGCAGGCGGGTGTCGAGGATGTAGACTGTCGCCTTGAAGCGCTCGCTGGGAAGCTCGGGATTGGCGTACCAGTCGGTGATGATCACGCCGCCGAACGGGTCGACCGAATCGAGCGGCATAAAGGAAAGCACGTCCAGGCTTGCGCGCCACAGATAGCTGTTCACCCCGATTCCGGCCTCCGGCTGGTCGGAGGTTTGCGTGGCGCCGCCGCCGAACAGGCCGCCGATGAAGCCGCGCTCGGACTCTCCATCATCGCCGCGCGAGGCGCAGCCGGAGACCAGCGCGGCGGCGCCGGCCGCGAGCAGAAGGAAGCGGAAGGAACGGGTGACCATGAAATGCGTCTCCTGAAGACAGGATGTTTGACGGGCGCGGCGAAATCCGCTTTTCGCCTCTATACCACGCACGGCGCGTGTGGCCAGAGCTTGCTTCGCAGGCGCGGACCGGGAAAGAGGCGTGACATTAATGACACGACGTTCGCACCATGTCGGCGCAGCCCGCCGCGCTCGGGTTGCCATCGCGTGTCCGAGGCCGGATGAATACGGGGCGCGTCCGGGGGGACGGGGCGAACCGGCGAGACTGCGGCGCATGAAACAGGGCCTCCCCCTTCTGGCGGGACTTGTTTTGTCCAGCGCCGCGGTCTCACCGGCTTTTTCTCTCAGCTCATCAGATGACTCCGAGCCTTATGGCGCGGGCGGTTTTCTGTCCGGCTTCGAACTGGTGCAAGAAGCCGACATCGACATACTGCTTGCGGCCGGCGATCTCGACGCTCCGCGCGATCCTCCTTATGCGGATATTCGCTACCGCCTTGACGCCGAAACCGTGCGGCCGAGCGGGCTTCGCTGGGGGGTGCGCCTGGCGGCGGGGGCGGTGCGCCATGACGGCGCACGCGGCCCTGGAGGCGCGGTCGCCTGCGCGCCGTCTTGCGCAGGGCTGCGAGGGCTGGCCACCGGGCTTTACGCCGCGCCCGGCTACGGTCCCGCCGATGCGCGCGCGGGGCTTGAGCGCGCCGAAGTCTTCATCCGCCATCCCTACGCCGAACTGCGCGCCGGCGTGATCGAGACCGCTGCGCGGCTGGAGCGCCCCGACCGCACCCGCGCCTTCCGCCTGGCCGGCGCAGACGGCCCGCTCGCCGACCCGGCGGGTCGCAATCTGGCCGATACGGGCCTGTCGCTGACCAGCCCTGCGCCGGGCGTGTCGGTACAATCGCGGCGCATTGTCGGAGTGCGCGCCGCGCTCTCCTACACGCCCGAAGCCGACCCTTGCGGGCTCGACCACTGCCGCCCGGGCGCCGGTCCGGCGCCGCAGGTCGCGGCGATCTGGTCGGCCGGCCTCAGCTTTGATCGCCGCGCTCCGTCCTCCGGCGTGCGCTGGGGCGCCTATGCCGGCGGCGAGGCGGGGTCCCTTGACGGGGCCTCGGCTGCGGTGTTCGACGATCCGTGGACGGCCGGCCTCGCCCTGGTGCGCGAGGGCGGCGGCGTGACGCTCTCGGCGCGCTGGCTTGTCAGCAATGACGGGCTCGCCGCCGGGCGCTACGAGACCGCCTCCTTAAGCGCCGCCTACGAGGCCGGAGACTGGCTTTACAGCGCCGAAGCCGGGCGCGGCGAGAGCGACGCGTTCGGGGTGTCTTCAACGACGTTCGTTTTCGGCGCATCGCGCTTTGTCGGGCGGAACGGACTGGCGGGAGCCGGCGTTCAATTGACGAACCACGATGCGGCCGGAGGGCCAGGCGCCGAAATGGCGGCGGTCTTCCTGGAGGCGGGGTTGCGTTTTTGACACGCTCCGCCGGGCTCAGCGTCAAGGCGCCTTACGCGGGCCGCGTCCTGCGTCTATATTGAGCCTGTCAATTGGGGACCATCATGGCCGTCACGTCGAAAATTCATGCGCTTACCTGCGCCGCGGCGCTGTCTTTGAGCGTCGCCGCGCTTGCGCCCGGCGTCGCCCTGGCGAAGGTGGACGCGACGCAGGCGCAGGCGCAGGCGGAGGCGTCGACCGAGGCGTCCGACAGCATGCGTCTGAGCGGCTCGGTTCGCCTTCCGGCGGCTTACGACCCTATTGATATCGCCGTACCCGATCTCATCGCCGCGCCTGCGCGCCTGGCCGCCGCGCCTGAAAGCGACGCGCCCGCGCTCGACCTTCAGGCGGAAAGCGAAGGCTCCGCGAGCGCGCTTCCCTGGTTCCAGCGCTTTTCCATCGCGCCGACCGAGCCCCAGATCCTGTGGACCGGTGAAGAGAATTTCGAGGTTCAGGCCGGTGACCGGTGGGGCGTTACCCTGGGTTACAGCCAGGGCGAACGCAGCCCGCAGAGCTTCAATATCGAAGATTTTCGCGCCGGCGCCTTCATCGAACTGACCGAGCGGGTGCGCCTGGGCGGCCAGTTGCGCTTCACCTCGCCGGAGGAAGAGATCTTCGGTGAGGAAACCGAAGACCGCGCTCCGGAAGTGCGGTTCGAATCGGCCTTCAAGTTCTAAGCGTCGTCTGGGTTCGAGGTTCAAGGCGCGCTCCGGTGATCCGGGGCGCGTTTTCGTTTGCAGGGATTTTAGCTGGACGCCGCCCCGATGGCGGCGGCGCCCGCGATCCCCAGCCCGTCCAGCCGGCGTATCGTGCCGGCGTTCACACCGCCGAGCGCATAGACCGGCACGCGTGACCGGCGCGCCCAGGCGGCCAGGCGGAACGGGCCCATGGGCCGGCCGGCGCTGGGGCTGGCGGAGGCGAAGACGGTGGAGACGAGCACCGCATCGGCGGCCCGTTCGGCGCGGCGCAGCGCGGCGGGGTCATGCGCGCTGGCGGTGACCAAAGCGCCAGGCCAGGGCCGGTGCGGGCGCGCCCATCGCGGCCAGTGCACGCCGTGCGCGCCGCAGCGCCGCGCGAGATCCCGATCAGCGGAGATGAGCAGGGTCAGGCCGCGCACCCCGGCGATCTGCGCCAGGGCGAAGGCGTGCGCCTCGATTTCTGACCGGCCGAACGTGCGCAGGATCAGCCCGCACCCGGCCGGCAGCCGCTCGGCGAGGCGCACAAGGTCGGGCGTCCGCTCCGGGTCGGTCAGGACGAACAGGCCGGGCGCAGGCCGGCGCGCCGGGCTGAGCGCCTCCGCCCGCCTTGCCAGCAGCCCCAGAGCGTCATAGGTCCTAGCCGCCATGGATACTCCGCAAACCTCCGCCGACATCCCCGCCCAGCGCGCCGCGATACTGGAGCGCCTCGCCGCCGCCGCCAAGCAGGGCGGCCGCGCGCCCGCCGACGTCACCCTGGTGGCGGTGTCGAAAAAACAGCACGACGACCGCATCGAGGCCATGCTCGCCGCCGGCCAGCGCGTGTTCGGCGAGAATCGCGTTCAGGAGGCGCAGGCCCGTTGGAGCGAGCGGCGCGCGGCCCATCCCGGCCTGGAGCTGCGCCTGGTGGGTCCGCTGCAGACCAACAAGTCCGAGGACGCGTGCGCCCTGTTCGACGTGATCGAAACGCTTGATCGCGACAAGCTGGCGCGCGCTCTGGCGAAGGCCATGGAGAAGACCGGCCGCAAACCGCGCCTTTATGTCCAGGTCAACACCGGCGAGGAGCCGCAAAAGGCCGGAATCGCGCCCGCCGACGCCGCCGATTTCGTCACGCGCTGCCGCGAGGCGCACGGGCTTCAGATCGAAGGCCTGATGTGCATCCCCCCGCTCGAGGAGCCGGCGAGCCTGCACTTCGCCCTGCTGGCCAAGCTCGCCGGGGCGTGCGGCGTGGAGAGGCTCTCCATGGGCATGAGCGCGGATTTCGAGCTCGCCGCGCGCATGGGCGCCACATCGGTGCGCGTGGGCTCGGCCCTGTTCGGCGAGCGTCCCGCCCCGCAAGCGTGAGGTGAGGCGCGCGTGGCGGCCCGTCGCGCCCCGCCGCCGGATCCCACGTCACCGCGCAATCTCAACAGCGTCGTCTCGCTTCAACGTGCCGAGCAGGCGCACCAGGTCCGCGCGCGAGATCGCCACGCAGCCTGCGGTGGGGCGCAGTGCGCCGCCGTCAGCGGTCAGCGCGCAATGCAGAAAGATCGCCGAGCCGAGCCCGGGAACCGGCGGGTCGTCGTTATGGCCCAGCGCCACCACGATGTCGTAGAGCCCATCTTCACGCCACATCGCTTCATGGGACGCCGCATAGGGGCGCAGCACCGCGCGGTTATAGCCAGGATCGCCGGGATCGTCGCACCAGCCGTCGGCCTGGCTCAGAGCATCCATGACCAGCGCGGTGTCCGGCCGGGCGAGCCGGTCGGGCCGCCACCACGCCTTGCGCACGGGCCATACGCCCAGCGGGCTGGCCTTGTCGCCCTCGCGCTTGTCGCCAGCGGCGACGACGCCGGCCTTTCCAAGCGTGCACGGCGCGTCAAAGCCGGGTCCTTGAAGGCGGCCGGAGGCGAGGCTGGCGTTGTAGACGGCGATGGCGAGGCTCCCAGGGTTCTACGCATGTCCGTGGCGGGGTCGGCGGCGGACCTGAATCTGGATCAAGCGATCGGTGTCCAGGCCCGCCCGCCTCCCCCACCACGGCGGTCGGCTTCACGGCATTGTCCGCAAAGCTCACGGATTTGTCAGCAAGACCGGCGCCGGTCCGGTGTAGGAAGGCGGACGTGTGAAGGCTGGAGAATCGCTTGCCTGCCCGCACGGTTCGGGCAAGGCTTGCCGGGCTGATTTTCCCCGCCGGCGGGTTTCGGCCCGGTTTGGGAGACGGATGAGAATGGCCAGGCCGACCCTTTTGCTCGTGGACGACGACGATCTGCTGCGCGACGCACTGTGCGAACAGTTCACCTATGACGGCAAGTTCGAAGTCCTCACCGCCGATGCGGCCCGGCCCGGCATGGCGCTGGCGCGCGAGGACGCGGTGGACCTGATCATCTTCGACGTGGGACTGCCTGATTTGGACGGGCGCGAGGCCTGCCGGCTCCTGCGCGAGGCGGGGATTAAAACGCCGATCATCCTGCTCACCGCCCAGTCCGGGGACGCCGACCATGTGCTGGGCCTGCGCTCCGGCGCGGACGATTTCCTGGCCAAGCCGATCAGCTTCATGGTCCTTCTGGAGCATGTGAACACCCATCTTCGCCGCCATCAGGAGAGCGAGGATGCGGTTCTGCAGATCGGTCCCTACAGGTTCAAGCCGTCCATGAAGATCCTGCTCGACGAGGCGGAGAAGAAGATCCGGCTCACCGAGAAAGAGACCAATATCCTGAAATATCTCTACCGCGCCGGCGGCAAGCCGGTGGCGCGCGAGGAGCTGCTCGATCAGGTCTGGGGCTATCACGCCGAGGCCAACACCCACACGCTGGAGACCCATGTCTACCGGCTGCGCCAGAAGATCGAGGCGGGCGGGCGCAAGATCCTGATCACCGAAAGCGGCGGCTACAGGCTGCAGATGTGAAAAACCCCCGGACGCTTGCGTCCGGGGGTTTGCATTTTCAGGCGTTAAGCCCGGCCTAGCAGGACCGGAACTCGCCATTGCGCCAATAGGTGCAGTTATTGCTTTCATTATAATAATAATACCGGCCCGCGGCGCGGTCGTACCGCAAGTCGGAGTGGGCGTCGTTATTGTCGTTCCAGGGGCAGACATTATCGCGCTCGCACCCGCGCGCGGCGCCGGCCGCAGCGCCGATCGCGCCGCCGATCAGCGCGCCGGTGGTGGCGTCGCCGTCACCGACATTATTGCCGATCACCCCGCCTGCGGCGGCGCCGACGGCGCCGCCGATCGCGGCGTCCCGGGTGGTGTTTTCATAGCCTGCGCAACCGGCGAGAAGGGCCGAGGCGGACAGGGCGGCGGCGGTGAACTTCATCATTGTGAGCACCTCCATGTTTGTGGCTCGGCGCTGAAACGTCTCCGGCGCCGCCCCGTTCCGGCGCGTGTCAGTGCGAAGGTCTCAAACTAGCCCTCGTCATCTGGCCAGCGCAGAGCCGCAACGAGCTGTTTTTCAAAGCGGAAAGTAAGCTTGCGCCCGCAATTGCGCGGCTCCCCGTCGAGCATGCAGGGAATGACGCGCGTCGAACTCAAGCGCACCTCGCGGGCGTTCCGGATCAAAAGCCGGTCGTCGGTGCGCAGCTCCTCGCTGATCGCGCCCAGCGCCGCCCCGGCCAGATCGCCAAGATTATGCACGCTCACCGCAGCGAAATCGAAATGATCGGCGTGGTCCTCCACCCACATCATCAGGCCGCTGGCCCGCGACAGCTTCTCGTTCTCCGCGCCGTCGGCGGCGAAGCGGAGACGTGTGGCGAACATTTCTGAAAACCCGGCCGAGGCGCGCTTCACGGCCGTGCGCAGCCGGTCCTTGCGCGAGCTGTCGCGCACCGCCTCGCGCGCCCGGGCGAACGTGGTCGGAAAGCCCGCCGCGGCGGCGACCAGGAAGACGTTTCCGCCCAGGACGCCGCCTGGCAGCGTCGTCGGCGCCAGATCACACAAGCCCGACAAAATGTCGTCGGTCGACCGTGTGGAATACAGCCGGCGCGGCAAAAGATTGGCCGTGCCCATGGGCAGGGCGACCAGCCGGGTCTCGCCTTTGGCCTCGTAAATCGCCTGGGCGGCGGCCTGGGCCGTGCCGTCTCCGCCCAGGGTGATCAGCGTGTCGGCGCCATGATTGATCGCTTCGCGCGCCGCCTTGCACGGATCTGAGTTGCGGAAGGCGCCCACCAGCGGAACCGGACACAGCCCACGCAGGCGCGCCAGCTCCTCCTCACCCTCGGCGCCCTGAAGGGCCCGGCTGGAGGTGTTCACGACGAAGGCGGGGGCGGTCACGGTCAAAGGCGGCTCCTCTTCTGGCGAAATGGACGACGCGGCGCCCCTGTCGCGCCGCGCATGGGCGTTATAACCGATGAGCGCCGCGTTCGGGTCCCCGCATGGGCGTTGACTGCAAGCCGCTGGGCTCAGCTTTACGGTTTTGGAACCCGGCGAAGCGGACGGGCGTTGCATGGCCACAATCATTTTTTGGAAAAGCACTGTCGCGACAAGACAGTGCGAAGGAGTCATCCATGCTTCGACTGGCTATCGCCTTTTTCATTATTGCGCTGATCGCCGCCCTGTTCGGGTTTGGCGGCATCGCGTCGGCGTCGGCCGGCATCGCGCAGATCCTGTTCTTCATTTTCCTGGTTCTGTTCGTGCTGGCGCTGATCGTCGGCTTGTTCCGCGGCCGCTCGCCGCGACCGTAATCCGCCTACTGGGCGCACCCCCCCACACACAAGGAGACTGACATGAGCTTCCGTTTGCTGCTTGTCCTGGCCGGCGCCGCCGCTCTTGGCGCGTGCGAGGCCGAAGAGGAAGAAGAACCGTTTGAGGAGCTGGGCGAGAATGTCGAAGAGGCCGGTGAGGAAATCGAAGACACCGCCGAGGACGCCGAAGACGAACTCGAGGACGACCCGTCTTAGGGCCCGGCTGGGGCGGCGCGTGCCGCCCCGTTACCCTGAAAGGAGATTTATCATGGCGCGAGGGAGCGCGGATATGGGCGATGTGAAGGACGATCTTGCGAGCCTGCGCAAGGATGTCGACCGGCTGATCTCCGACCTGGGATCGTTGGCCGACGGCGAGGCGAGCGACGCGCGCCGCGGCGTCAAGGGCGCGGCCCGCAAGGCGCGTTCCAGCGCCAGGGACGCGATGCAAAAGGCCGGCGACGAGGTCTCCGACCTGGATGACGAGGTGCGTGATTATATCCGCGAGCGACCGCTGGCCGCGTGCGGCGCGGCGATCGGCGCGGGCTTTATCGGCGCGCTGCTTCTGCGCCGCTAAATCATGCAAATCCTTCTGATCGTCATAGCGGCTCTGGGGCCGGTGATCGCCGTGATCTTCGGCTGTCACGCCCTGTGGCGCTGGGCGGCGGTCGCTTACAGCCCGGCCCTGGCGAGCGCTCTGCTCGCTGCGGTCTGGCTTGGTGCGGCGTCGCTCGCCGCCATCGCCGCCTTGATCCTTCGCGCGCGCAGCCGCCGGCGCAAGGCCGCCGTCGCCGCCGCCGCGGCGGCCGCCGCTCCGGCGACGGGCGGGCTTGCAGCGCGCCTGACCAGCCTGCCGGGCGGGCTGGGGGAAAGCGCGCCGAAAGCGCTGGCGACGCTTGAAGTCGCCATGACCAAAAAGCCGGTTCAGACCACGGCGCTGCTGGTGGGATTCGGGGCGCTGCTGGGCCGCAATCCCGCCGCGATCATGCGCCTGGCGCGGCTCGCCGCGACGCGGTGAAATTTTCTTTGAAAAAAATAAAACCGGCCGGGAACCGGCCTTCGATGGAGGCGTTCTTCATGGGCTTCCACGATATGTTGGAAGCACCGAGACCTGCGCCGCGCCGCCGCTCTCCGTCAGCCCCGCCCCCGGACGGCGGCGCGGCGCAGTCTCCCCCACCCGGTTTCCCCTTCGGCGCCCCTCCCCGATAAGCGCCGGCCCAGGCGCCGCTCTCGCAAGGAGCGGCGTTTTTTTGTGTTTCGGTTAGTTGATTGAAGTGTCAGGGCGGTGGGCGTTCGCGACCTGGCCTGAACGCATGTCGATCGCCCGCCCGCCCGACGCGCCAGGGCGCGGCGCGCGGCGCCTTGGCGTGAATGCGCGCCAAGCGCGGCATGGCGGGATCGAAGCGCAAAGCGCGCCGCAAGAGTGCGGCCGCGCCGAGCGGGCCGGGCATCGCTAAGTGGCGGCGCTGGCGGACCGCATCGCCGCTCCTCGGCGCGGGGGCGGCGGCGTTCGTTTCATCCTATGAGTCCATCAGGCGTCGCCCAGCTGCAGGCGGTCACAAACGGCGCCGATCAAAAAACCCCGCCCGGCGGCGCCGGGCGGGGTTTCAAGATCTGCACGCGTGAGCGCTTGTCACACAGGCGGCCGGCCCTTCAGCGCATCCAGCACGGCGGCGAGCACCGCCAGACCCAGCGCAATGAAGAACAGCCATTTGGCGGCGAGGGCCGCGGCGCCGGCGAGCACGCCGAATCCGAGTACGGCCGCGATCAAGGCGAGCACGGCGAAGGCGAGCGCCCAGCCGAACATGGCTTACTCGGCCGCCGTCGCCGGCGCGTCGTCGGCGAAGAACAGCGCCTGGCTGATGGTCGCAGAGACCGTTTCGGGCATGAACGGCTTGGTGATGAGATAGGTGGGCTCGGGCCGCTCGCCGGTGAGCAGGCGCTCAGGATAGGCGGTGATGAAAATCACCGGAGCGTTGAGCTGTTTGAGGATGTCCTTGACCGCGTCGATGCCCGAACTGTCGTCGGCGAGCTGAATATCGGCGAGGATCAGACCCGGCTTGGTGTCCTCGGCCAGCTTGACCGCTTCGTCGCGGGTGCGCGCCACGCCGGTGATCTCGTGCTTCATGCCCTCCACGATCGCCTGGATATCCAGCGCGATGATGGGCTCGTCCTCAATGATCATGACCCTGGTGGTGAGCCCGCCTTCAAGATCTTTCTGCGCCTTCACCAGCAGGGACTGCGCCTCGCCTTCGTCAATGCGCAGGATCTTCGCCGCGTCGGCGAGCGAGAAGCCCTCCACCGCGGTCAGCAGCATGACCTGACGGGCTTTCGGCGTGATCCGCGAAAGGCGCGCGGCGACATTGTCGGAATCGCTGGGCTCCTCTTCGCTCATCAGGTCCGGCGCCCAGGCCGAGTGGAACAGCTTGTAGAGCGCCACGCTGGGCGACAACTCCGTGTCGAAACTTTCCTCGCCCGCGATCACCGCTTCCAGGCACGCGCGCACGCGCGCGTCGCCGCTTTCCTGTGAGCCGGTGAGAATTCGCGCATAGCGCCGCAGGTAAGGAATATGCGGCCGAATGGCGTCGGAAAAACTCATCAATCAGTCCCTCCCGGACAATAAATGTTCAAGGCGCACAACGCGCGCGAAGCGCTTAAGTTCCCCAAGTTTTCCTTGGCGCGGCGCCGAACGGGAACCTAACGCGGTCAAGGGCGTTTGGAACCTGGTTAGAGCCGCTGTCCCCGGGGCGGGGCCGCGCGCTACCCTGTCAGCACACGGGTCAGGTTATGGACGGCATGAGCAAAAAGTCTGACGACAATCAGCCAAAACCCCAGGACGCGGCGGCCGCTCGCGAGCGCCAGCGTTTGATCGGGCGGCGGCTGCAGAGTTTCTTCGACGACACCATTCAGGAAGGCGTGCCCGACGAGTTCTCGAAACTCCTAGACCAGCTGGACGAGGCCGAGCAGAAGCGCTCCGAGACCTCGCAAGGCGAGGCCGACGCCGAGCCCCAGACGGGGCGCTCGGGAGGGTCGCGCTAATGGATGGTGGAGGGGATAAACCGATCGAAGCCTTGCCGACCGGCGAATTTCGCCAGGAGCTCACGGCGGCGATTCCGTACATGCGCGCGTTCGCACGAAGCCTGACCGGCAACGACGCCGCGGCCGACGACCTGACCCAGGACGCGCTGGTGAAGGCCTGGCGCGCCCGAGATCGTTTTCGCGCGGGCACCAATTTTCGCGCCTGGGTGTTCACGATCGTCAGAAACCAGTTCTACTCCGACCAGCGCCGGTCCTGGCGCCAGGCGCCGTGGGACGAGGAAAAGGCCAAGCGCACCTTGTCCGGGCCGCAGGGCCTGGATTCGATCATGGCGCTGGACGAGCTGCGCCGGGCGCTGGTGCAATTGCCCGACGACCAGCGCGAAGCGATCGTGCTCGTGGGTGCGGGCGGGTTCGCCTATGAAGAGGCCGCCCAGATCTGCGGCTGCGCCGTGGGCACCATCAAGAGCCGCGTCAGCCGCGCCCGCAAGGCGCTCGCCGCCATGCTGGAGGAGGGCGCCGAACAGCTGCCCGACACCGCCGAGGGCGAGACCGCCACCGATGCGGCCGATCTTCTCATGGCGGAAGTGGACGCACTGGCCAACGGCCGGCGCGGGGGTTAGACCCCGAGCCATGCAGCTTGGCTGAAGGGCGGCGATGGAATTGAAAGCCAAACGCGGTCTGCGCATCCAGCTTGTCGGCGTGCTCGCCCTGGCGCTCAGCCCGCTATTGTTGCTGTCGGCGGTCCAATCCTTTTATGAACTGCGCGACGAGCGCCGCAAGGAAACCGCGGCGCTTTACTCCACAGCGCTCATCGCCAGCCAGGACATGGAGGCCGCCCTGCAGCGCGCCGCGGGCGTGGCCTCCACCATCTCCTCGCGCAGCTTCGCGTTTTTGATGGACGCGCGCGGCTGCCGCAATGCGGTGCGGCGCATCGCCCGGTCCGACACGGTGATCTCCAACATCGCGCTGGTGGACGGCGACGGGCGGGTGATGTGCTCGGCGATCGAGCCGGACGGCGAGGTCGATGTGGCGCGCAATCCCTGGTTCGGCCGGCTCAGAGCGGGTGAGGATTCGGTGTTCTCCTCGGTTTATTTCGGCTCCATGTCGCGCCGGCCCGTCATCGTCTCGGGCCAGCGCATGGAGGGCGCGGACGGCGCGTTTCTCGGCGCCGTGGCCGTGGCGGTGGACCTGCGCGCCGCCGCGCGGCTTCTGCGCGAGGATTTTCTGCCGCCGGAATCCACGCTCTCCCTGATCAATCGCGAGGGGGTGGTGCGCCTGTCGGAGGACTCGGTCACCATGCCCGATTTCGACGACGCGCTCGCCGAGGGCGTGCTGGACATCGCCGCCGAGGGCGAGCCGGTGCGCGTGCCCGGCGACGCGTTCGCGCCAGGCTATGCGGTGATCGTCGCCGCCCTGGTGCCCGGCCAGCTCGGCGTGCTGGTGGCCGCGCCGGTCGACAGGATCAACGCCTGGGGCGGGCTCAGCGTGCTGGGCACCCTGCTCATCCCCACCATCATGTGGCTGATGGCGCTGGCGAGCGTGTGGATCGCCATGGATCTGTTCGTGCTGCGCTGGCTGACTTATCTCAGGCGCATGGCGCGGCTCTATGGCGGCGGACGGTTCGATCTGCCCGCGCGCCGGGCCCGGAGCGCGCCGTTCGAGGTGCGTGAACTCGCCGACACGATGGAGCGCATGGCCGCTTCGCTGGACCAGCAGACCCGCGAGCTGGAGGACGTGGTCGAGCAGCGCGGCGCCTTGCTGCGTGAAATCCACCACCGGGTGAAGAACAATCTGCAGATCATCGTCTCACTTCTGAATCTGCAGGCCGGGCGGCTGGAGGACGAGGGCGCGCGCGCCGCGCTCTATGAGGCGCGCCGGCGCATCAATGCGCTGGCCATGGTCCATCGCAGCCTCTACGAGGCCGAGGACCTGCGCTATGTGGAGATGCGGCCCTTCCTGCAGGAGCTGGTGCGCAATCTGGCCGACGTGTCGCGCGCCGGCGAGCAGGTCATCACCGCGGAGGTGAAATCCGACCCGGTCAGCTTCCCGCCCGACAAGGCCGCCCCGCTCGCCCTGTTCGTCACAGAAGCGATCACCAACGCCTACAAGCACGCCTTCGTCGAGCGCGAGAGCGGCCGCATCGAGATCGCGCTCAGCTGCCGCGAGGGCCGGTGCGTCGTGGAGGTGACCGATGACGGGAGCGGCGCGGTGGAGGATGCGCGCGCCGGCACCGGTTCGTCGCTCATGCGCGCCTTCGCCACCCAGCTGGGCGGTCAGGTGGAGAACGGCGCCGGCGAGGCCGGCGGCCATCGCGCGGTTCTCACCTTTCCCATGGAATAGGCCGTGGCGGCCTTGACATGACGAAAGATCAATGAATGCGCCGGGAACCGTCTGCGCGCAGCCCGCGTTGAATGGGCGAATTCGGCATCGAAAAGGAGACTTCCATGAAAATCATCGCCGCAACGCTCTTCTCGCTTCTGTTCCTCTCGCTGGGCGGCTGCAACACCATCGCCGGCTTCGGCCAGGATGTGGAATCCGCCGGCGAAGAAATTGAAGACACCGCCGAATAGGCGATCGTCCGGCGCGCGCGACCATGACCGCGTCCGCAGTCAAGCGAGGCCAACCAACGTGACCAAGCAGCGCTATAAACGCGAGACGCTCGAAGAGCGCCGCGCGCCGAAACCCGGCGAGCGCGGCGTGCTCGACGAGCTTGAAGACGGGCGAAGCACGACCCGTCTGGCGATGATGCTCGCCGCCGCCGGCCTCGGCGCAGCCGGGCTGGTCGCCATCATCACCGGCTAGATCCCGGCCGCCGTCGCTACGGCCAGCGCCATGAGCGCGGCCGCCGCGGCGGCCTTGATCGCAAAAGAGCGCGCCAGCGCGGGCAGGGCGCCTGCGCCCGCGCCGAGCGCGATCAGCGCCGGGGCGGTTCCAAGCCCGAATCCAAGCATCACCAGCGCCCCGTTCACCGCCGAGCCGGACAGCCCGGCGTAGAAGGTGGCCAGATACACCATGGCGCAGGGCGTCAGCCCCCAGGCGAGGCCCAGCCCCGCCGCGCCGAACCGGTGCAAATGATGCACCCGGCGCGTCACCGGGGCGCTCGCGCGAGCCGTCAATGCGCCCAGCCGTCCGCCGAACAACGGTATCTCCAAAACCGTCACCGCCGCCGCCGCGAGCACCAGGGCGGCGAGAAAGCGCGACGCCTCGCGCACCGCCGCGGCCGGTCCGGCTTCAGCCAAACCCCATCCCAAAAGCCCCGCCAACGCGCCCAGCGCCGTGTAGACGATGATGCGCGCCGCGCTCGCCTCTGCGACGACGCGGGCGCGGTGCAGCCCGGTGCGCCAGGCGGACGCCTCGCCCTGCGGCCGGCTCAGCGCGATCATCGCGGCGACCCCGCCGCACATGGCCAGGCAATGGATCGAGCTTGAAAATCCGGCGATCAGCCCGGCTAGAAAATCCAGCTCCATCCGCCCGCCGAAGGTTGGCGCAAGGTCCATCCCTGGGTGTGTCAACGTGTCGCCTCGTGGCCGTAATGGATCGCAGTGCGCCGCGCGGGCGTTCGAATTTCGTTGAACCACCGCATATCATGCGGCTTCACGCGGCGCCTTGCGCACCGGCGCCCGGGTGTGTGAGGCATATTGCCCTACTTCCCATGCGGCTAAGAAGCCGCAAGGAAGGTCGGGAAATTCGACAGGACCGCTCATGGAGGGGCGAATGACCGCGCTTGCGGCAGAGAAAAGAACCGGCTTCGACGCCAGCAGCATGGTGGTCATGGCCATTTGCGCGCTGGGCGCGCTCTGGGCGCTGATCGCCGCGGCCACCGGCGCCGACGCGGCCATGCGCACCCACGCCTGGGTGATCGGGATCGGCTTTCTGGTCGGCCTGTTCGCCATGGTGGGGGTGTATTCGAGCAACGGCGTGCTGAACGACAAGACCGAGTACGCGGAAAACGTGGTGAAATACGGCGCGATCGCGTCGATGTTCTGGGGCGTCGTCGGCCTTCTGGTGGGCGTGGTGATCGCTTTTCAGCTGGCGTTTCCGGCGCTTTTGTCCTGGGAAGCCCTGCCGCAGCTTAATTTCGGCCGGCTTCGCCCGCTGCACACCAGCGCGGTGATCTTCGCCTTCGGCGGCAACGTGCTCATCGCCACCAGCTTCTACGTGGTCCAGCGCACCTGCCGGACCCGGCTCGCCGGCGGCATCTGGCCGTGGTTCGTGTTCTGGGGCTACCAGTTCTTCATCGTCGTGGCGGCCACCGGCTATCTTCTGGGCATCACCCAGTCGAAAGAGTACGCCGAGCCGGAATGGTACGCCGACATCTGGCTGACGCTTGTGTGGGTCGCGTACCTGGTGATCTTCCTGGCCACGCTGATGAAGCGCAAGGAACCGCACATTTATGTGGCCAACTGGTTCTACCTCGCCTTCATCGTCACCATCGCCATGCTGCACGTGGTCAACAATCTGGCCATGCCGGTCAGCCTGATCGGATCGCGCAGCTATTCCGCCTTCGCAGGCGTGCAGGACGCCCTGACCCAGTGGTGGTACGGCCACAACGCGGTGGGCTTCTTCCTGACCGCCGGCTTCCTGGCGATCATGTACTACTTCATCCCCAAGCGGGCCGAGCGGCCGGTGTTTTCCTACCGGCTCTCGATCATCCACTTCTGGGCGCTGATCTTCATCTATATCTGGGCGGGCCCGCACCATTTGCACTACACCGCTCTGCCTGAATGGGCGCAGACGCTGGGCATGACCTTCTCGGTGATCCTGTGGATGCCCAGCTGGGGCGGCATGATCAACGGGCTGATGACGCTCTCGGGCGCCTGGGACAAGCTTCGCACCGACCCGGTGATCCGGATGCTGGTGGTCTCGGTGGCGTTCTACGGCATGTCCACCTTTGAAGGCCCGGTCATGAGCGTGCGGGCGGTGAACTCGCTGTCGCACTACACCGACTGGACCATCGGCCACGTGCACTCTGGGGCGCTGGGCTGGGTCGGCTTCATCAGCTTCGGCGCGCTCTACTGCCTGATCCCGTGGCTCTGGAAGCGCAAGGGCATGTACTCGCGCGCCCTGATCGAATGGCACTTCTGGATCGCGACCCTGGGCATCCTTCTCTACATCACCTCGATGTGGGTTTCGGGGATCATGCAGGGCCTGATGTGGCGGGCCTATAACGAGCTCGGCTTCCTGGAATACTCCTTCGTGGAGACCGTGGAGGCGATGCACCCCTACTACATCATCCGGGCCCTGGGCGGCGTCCTGTACCTCGCCGGCGCGCTTTTGATGGCCTGGAACGTCTACAAGACGATCAGGGGTGACGTGAAAAAGACCGAAGACGCCGCCAATCCCCAATCCGCCGTCATCAATCCGGCCGAGTAGGGGGAGGAAAGACCAATGGCTAAAAAAACCAATCCGATCTGGGGCTGGCACAAGCGGGTTCTCGAGCAGAACTCGATCATGCTCACCGCCGGCGTGCTCGTCGTGGTCTCCATCGGCGGGCTGGTGGAGATCGCCCCGCTCTTCTATCTCGATGAAACCATCGAGGAAGTGGAGGGCGTGCGCCCGCACTCGCCGCTCGCGCTGATGGGCCGGGACATCTATATCCGCGAGGGCTGCTACACCTGCCATTCGCAGATGATCCGCCCGCTGCGCGACGAGATGGAGCGCTACGGCCATTACTCTCTGGCGGCCGAAAGCATGTATGACCGCCCCTTCCAGTGGGGCTCCAAGCGCACCGGTCCCGATCTGGCGCGGGTCGGCGGCAAGTATTCCGACGAATGGCACCGCGATCACATGCGCGATCCGCGCTCGGTGGTGCCGGAATCGATCATGCCGCCCTACGCCTTCCTGGCCGAAACCCCGCTGGAGGTGGACGCGGTGGAGGGCCGCCTGCGCGCGCTGGCGCGGCTGGGCGTGCCTTATGACGAGCTGGACCGTCTGGAGAACGCGGTGAGCGACGTCTACACCCAGCTCGACCCGTTCGCGGCGGACTATGACGGCTTCCTGGAGCGCTATCCCGGCGCGCCGGTGCGTGATTTCGACGGCGACACCGACATCGTCTCCGAGCTCGACGCGCTGATCGCCTATCTTCAGGTGCTTGGAACCATGGTCGACTTTTCGACCTACGAGGCCGAAGCGGATGAGAATCTGAGATAGCCATGTACGACCTGCTCGCCAGCTTCGCGCAGACCTGGGGCATGCTCATGTTCGTCGCCTTTTTCATAGGCGCGGCGGTCTACGCCTTCTGGCCGAAAAATCAGGACAAGTTCGAAGACGCCGCCCGCGTTCCGCTCGAAGAGAACGACCGGCCGGCCGCCGCCGAGGAAGACGGTGGAGACAAGGATCGCCGCCATGACTGACGAAACCGACAAAAGCGCGCCGCATGACAAGCCGGAAGTCGACGCCTATAGCGGCGTGGACACCACCGGCCATGAATGGGACGGCATCAAGGAGCTGGACAATCCGCTGCCGCGCTGGTGGCTGTGGATCTTCTACGCCACCATCGTCTGGGCGGTGATCTACATGATCTTCATGCCCGCCATCCCGGCGCCGCCGGGCTTTGACGGGCACACCCGCGGCCTGCGCGACCACTCTGAACGCGCCAACGTGGTCGAGGCCCTCAACGAGCTGCAGACCAGCCGCGCGCCCATGTTCGCGCGCCTTCAGGAGGCCGCCGAGTCGGGCGGGATCGCGGCGATCGAAAGCGATCCCGAGCTTTTGACCTTCGCCCTGGCCGCCGGCGAGAGCGCTTTCGGCGACAATTGCTCCACCTGTCACGGCCGCGGCGCGCAAGGATTCGTGGGCTATCCCAACCTCAACGACGACGCCTGGATCTGGGACGGCACGTTCGAAGGCATCCAGCTGACGCTGCAGCACGGCATCCGCTGGGAGCTTGATCCCGACACCCGCTTCTCCCAGATGCCGGCCTACGGTCAGGACGGTCTGCTCTCGCGCGACGAGATCGCGGCGGTGACCAATTATGTGATGACGATGTCGGACATGGTGGAGCCCACCGAAGCCGGCCAGACCACCGGCCAGGAGATCTGGGCGCAGCAATGCTCGACCTGCCACGGCATGGAGGGGACCGGCGACCAGACGATCGGCGCGCCGAACCTTGTCGACCGCGCCTGGCTCTACGGCTCCAGCGAAGAGAATATCCGCGCCACCATCTATCGCGGACCCTACGGCGTGATGCCGGCCTGGGGCGAGCGCCTGGACGATGAAGTGATCACGGCGCTGGCCGCCTATGTCTATCTGCTCGGCGGCGGTCAGGACTCCGCCTTCACCGAAGCTGCGCTCGAAGCCGGCGCGGCGGCGGGTCAGTAGGGCGCGGCGCCGGTATCGCAACTCCCCCCCCCCTTTACGGGGGAGGTGCGCCGCACGGAACGCGGGGCGAAGGGGAGCGGCGGGGACGATGATCCGCCGGCTTTCGTTGGAAGCGACACGTGCGATCGCTACGCCTCCTGAGAGGGGTCGAAAAGGACCATGGAGCTTATCAAGAACCGGCCCGCGCCCGCGGGCAAAGCCGCCCCCAACGTCGATCAGCATGACGCCGAGGCGGTGAACTCGCCCGATCGCCGCGAGCTCTATAAAAAGCGCGAGGCGATCTACCCCAAGCTCGTGCACGGCACGTTCCGCTCGGCCAAATGGATCTTCATGGGTCTTGCGCTGGGCGCGTATTATCTGATCCCCTTCATCCGCTGGGATCGCGGGCCGGGCCAGCCGGACCAGGCGGTTCTGGTGGATTTCGCCAATGCGCGGTTTTATTTCTTCTTCATCGAGCTGTGGCCCCAGGAGGTGTTCTACATCACCGGCCTGCTGATCCTGGCCGCGCTCCTTCTGTTTCTGGTGACCGCGCTGTTCGGCCGGGTCTGGTGCGGCTACGCCTGCCCGCAGACGGTGTGGACCGATCTGTTCATCGCCGTGGAGCGCCTGTTTGAAGGCGACCGCAACAAGCGCATGCGCCTGGATAAACAGCCCTGGTCCTTCGACAAGGCCTGGCGGAAAATCGGCAAGCACGCGGTGTGGCTGGTGATCGCCGCGGCGACGGGCGGGGCGTGGATCCTGTATTTCCACGACGCCTTCCAGGTGATCGAGAACTTCTTCACCGGCCAGGCGGCGCTGACCAGCTATCTGTTCTTCGCCGTTTTGACCTTCACCACCTACACGCTGGCCGGCACCATGCGCGAGCAGGTGTGCACCTATATGTGCCCCTGGCCGCGCATTCAGGCCGGGCTCACCGACCAGCAATCTTTGAACGTCATGTACCGGGTCGACCGCGGCGAGCCGCGCGGGGCGCACAAGAAAAACGAGAGCTGGGAGGGGCGCGGCGACTGCATCGACTGCAAGGCGTGCGTGGCCGCCTGCCCCATGGGCATCGACATCCGCGAGGGCGCCCAGCTGGAGTGCATCGGCTGCGCCCTTTGCATTGATGCGTGCGACGAGATCATGGTGAAGGTGGGCCGGCCGAAAAAGCTCATCGCCTACGACACCGACCTCAATATCGAGCGCCGGATGAAGGGCGAGAAACCGAAATACCAGCTGATCCGCCCCCGCGTGGTGCTTTACGCCGCATTGATCGCGGGCGTGTCCGGCCTCATGCTGTTCGGACTGATCAACCGCTCGGAGCTGGAGCTGAATTCCTATCGCGACCGGAACCCGAACTACGTCGTCCTGTCCGACGGCACGGTGCGCAACGGCTATACCCTCACCGTGCTGAACAAGGCCGGCGAGGCGCGCGATCTGGACGTGGCGGTGCAGACCGATGCGCTGATGAGCATGCGGATCATCGGCGCGGCCGACGCGAGCCCGACCCGCGTCAACGTGGGTCCGGACATGACCCAGGACTACCGCATCTTCCTGTCCCTGCCCGAGGCCGGCGTGGACGGGCCGAGCGAGCCGGTGACCTTCACCGTCACCGACCTTGAAACCGGGGAGACCGCCGAAACCGCGGCCGTCTTCCAGACCGGAGCAGCGCGATGAAGGCCGAGAACTCCACCGGCGACTGGAACGACGTCCATGAGGGCGAAAGCACGTTCCGCATCAAGGGCTGGCACGTGCTTGCGGGCATGGTGGCGTTTTTCGGGGTGATCTTCACCGTCAACGCCATCTTCATCACCGTGGCGCTGGACACCTTCCCCGGCGAGGAGACCCGGCGCTCCTACGTTCAAGGGCTCGCCTATAACGACGTCATCGCCGAACGCGAGGCCCAGGCCGCGCTGGGCTGGAGCGCGGCGGCGAATCTCACGCCCACTCAGGTGCTCGTCGCCGTCACCGACGCGGACGGCGCGCCGGTGGCGAACCTGCAGTTCACCGGAACCCTGCAGCATCCCGCGAACATGCAGCTGGACCGCACGCTCGCCTTCGAAGAGCTGCGCCCCGGCGTCTATGGGGCCGACACCCAGGGCCTTGAAGAGGGTTTGTGGACCCTCTCCGCGGAGGCCGAAGGCGATACCCGCTTCGCCCTGGAGCGCGAGCTGTGGCGGCGCTAGACGGACACGGTTTCGATCTCCGCGAGGAGGCCGGCGCCCATGTTCGCGCCGCCGATGGGGCCGGCGGCCTGAAAAGCCTCGATCTCGCGGTGGAGGGTGCGCGCTGCGCGGCCTGCATCCAGAAGATCGAGGGCGCCCTGCACAAGATGGACGGCGTGAAGCAGGCCCGCCTCAACCTCTCCACCGGGCGCCTGGCCGTGTCCTTTCAGGGCGCAGACCAGCGTGCGGGTGATTTCATCGACACGCTGGACCGGCTCGGATATCCCGCCCGCCCCTATGCGGCGGGCGCGGTGAAGGAGTCTCAGTCGCGCGAGGAAAAGCGTCTCCTGCGCGCGCTGGGCGTCGCCGGCTTTGCGATGATGAACGTCATGCTCCTGTCCATCTCGGTCTGGGCGGGCGAAGGCGAGATGGATCTCGCCACCAAGACCTTGCTGCACTGGATCTCCGGGCTGATCGCCCTTCCCGCCGTGGCCTATGCCGGCGCGCCGTTTTTTGAGAGCGGCTGGAAGAGTTTGCGCGCGCGCCAGGTGAATATGGACGTGCCGATCTCGCTTGCGGTGCTGCTGGCCTGCGTCCTGTCGGTTTACGAGACCGCCATGGGCCATGGAGAGGCGTATTTCGACGCTGCGGTCATGCTGCTGTTCTTCCTGCTGATCGGGCGCTGGCTCGACGTGCGCCTGCGCGCGCGCGCCGGTCAGGCCGCGCGCGACCTCGCCGCCCTGCAGGCGCGCATCGCCCACCGCATCGGCGCCGACGGCGCGGTCACGGCCGTGCCCGCAAGCGATATCGCGCCGGGCGACCGCCTGCTCGTTCAGCCCGGAGAGCGCTTCGCGGTGGACGGCGTCGTGGTCGAGGGCGAAGGCCCGGTGGACGCCGCCCTGGTCACCGGCGAAACCGCACCGGTTGAGATGACGCCGGGCGCGGACGCCTATTCCGGCATGGTCAATCTCTCCCGCCCGCTCACCCTGCAGGCCAGCGCGGCCAGCGCGGATTCGCTTCTGGCCGAGATCGCGCGCCTGGTCGAAGCCGGCGAGCAGAGCCGCTCGAAATACGTGCGCTACGCTGATCTGGCCGCGCGCGCCTATGTCCCGGCGGTGTTCGCCATGTCGGCGCTGACCTGGGCTGGCTGGCTGGTCGTCGGCGGCTCCATGCACGACGCCATCATGAACGCCATCGCGGTGCTGATCATCACCTGCCCGTGCGCCATGGCGCTGGTGGCGCCGGCGGTGCAGGTGGTTGCCTGCGGCCGGCTGTTCAAATCCGGCGTGCTGGTGAAATCCGGCGACGCGCTGGAGCGCCTGGCCGACGCCGATTACGCCCTGTTCGACAAGACCGGCACGCTCACCGAAGGAAAGCCGGTTCTGGTCAACGCCGAGGCGATCTCACGCGGCGATCTGGAGCTGGCGGCGACCCTTGCGCGCGCCTCGCGCCACCCGCTGTCGCGCGCCGTCGCCGCTGCGGCGGGACCCGGCCCTGTGGCGGCAGACGTCAGCGAGGAGCCCGGCGGCGGTCTGGCCGCGCAGATCGACGAGGCGGAGGTGCGCTTCGGCTCAGCCGCGTTCGCCGGCGCGCAAGCCTCCGGCGACGCCGCGCTCGACGCCTGGCTGTCGGTGGACGGGCGCGCCGTGCGTTTCGTTTTCGCCGACCGGCTGCGCGCGCACGCTGCTGAAACGATCGCCGCGCTTGCGGGCGCCGGCCTGCCCGCGGAGATGCTCTCCGGCGACCGCAAAGCGCCGGTGGCGAAAACCGCCGCGGCGCTCGGCCTCGACCGCTTCAGCGCCGGCTTGAAGCCGCAGGACAAGATCGCGCGGATCGACGCGCTGAAAGCCGAGGGCAAAAAACCGCTCATGGTGGGCGACGGGCTCAACGACGCGCCGGCCTTGAGCGCCGCCCATGTTTCGATCTCCATGGGCTCGGCCGCGGACATTTCCCGCTCGGCCGCCGATCTGGTGATCCAGGGCGATCACCTGGAGGCGCTGCCGCGCGCGCGCGCCGTCGCGAAGGCGTCCAAAGCCCGGATGATGGAGAATTTCGCCCTGGCCAACCTCTACAACGCCGTCGCGGTGCCGCTGGCGGTGTTCGGCCTGGTCGATCCGCTGGTGGCGGCCATCGCCATGTCCAGCTCCTCCATCGTGGTGATGCTCAACGCTTTAAGGCTGGCGCGCGCATGACCGCGATCCTCTGGCTCATCCCCGCGGCGCTGGCGCTTGGCGCGCTGGGCCTGGCCGCCTTCATCTGGACGACCCGCTCGGGCCAGTACGATGATCTGGAAGGCGCGGCCGAACGCATCCTCATGGAGGACGACGACAAGCCCATCGTGGACGAAGACGAGGAGAGGCGGTGAGGGGCGGAGCGGTCGTGCGTCCTTCGAGGTTTTTCACTGACGTGAAAAAGCTCCTCAGGATGAGGGAGGCGGGGTGCTGTCAAACCTTGGCGGCCCGAAACCTGACCACATCCTCATCCTGAGGTGCGACCCCGGACTTTGTCCGGGGGAGCCTCGAAGGACCCGCAGGACAAAGCCCTACCCCGTCGCCGCCGCATGGGCGCTGGCCCAGGCCCACTGGAAATTATACCCGCCCAGCCAGCCGGTGACGTCGACGCACTCGCCGATGAAATAAAGTCCCGGCGCGTGCCGGCTCTCCATGGTTTTCGAGCTCAGGCCCTGCGTCGCCACCCCGCCGCGCGCCACCTCGGCGGTGCGCCAGCCTTCGGTGCCGGCCGGCTGGACCGTCCAGGCGGAGAGCATTGCGGCAGTCTCCTCCAGCACCCCGTGAGAGGCGTCGGCGAGCTTGACGGCGGGCAAGTCCCCGCTCGCGGCGAGCATCTCCACCAGCCGGCGCGGCCAGATCGTCTCCAGCGCCGAGGCGAGCGTCTTCATGGGGTGGTCGGCCTTCAACGCCTTCAGCCGGTCCGCGCCGTTCGCGCCGGCGAACAGGTCCACCGTCACCGCCTCGCCCGGGTTCCAATAGCTGGACGTCTGAAGCATGGCCGGGCCGGAGAGACCGCGATGGGTGAACAGCATCGCCTCGTCGAACACCGCGCCGCCCGCGCAGGCGCGCACGTCGCAGGCGACGCCGGAAATGGCCGCGAAGCGGTCCTTCGCCTCGCCTTCGAAGGTGAAGGGCACCAGCGCGGCTTCCGGTTCGACGATGTCATGACCGAATTTGCGCGCCAGCTCATAGGCGAAGCCGGTGGCGCCGATTTTCGGAATGGATGGTCCGCCGGTGGCGACGATGACGCGGCCGCAGCTCGCCGGGCCGCCGGACGTCTCCACGCGCCAGGACCCGCCGGCCGGCGTCACGCCGGTCACCTGCGTCTCAAGGCGCAGCTCACCGCCGCCGCCGCGCATCTCGTCGAGCAGCATGGCGATGACGGCGCCCGATTTCTGATCGCAGAACAGCTGGCCCAGCGTCTTTTCATGCCAGCTCAGGGCGTACGCGCCCATCAGGTCGCAGAAATCCCACGGGCTGTAGCGCGCCAGCGCCGACTTGGCGAAATGCGGGTTGCCGGAGATGAACCGGTCCGGCGCGGTGTGGATGTTGGTGAAATTGCACCGCCCCCCGCCGGAGATGCGCACCTTCTCGGCGGGCTTCTTCGCATGGTCGATCACCAGAACCTTGCGCCCGCGCTTGCCCGCCTGGCCGGCATAGAACAGCCCGGCCGCCCCGGCGCCGATCACCACATCGTCGAAGGTCTCGCTCATGGGCGATGCATGGCCGCAATTTTCAAGCCTGGCAAGGCTTTCAGGCTGCGGCGTCCAGCTCGGGATAGTACCGAAACACGCCGTCCGTATTAAAGGCCTGGCGCCGGCCGGAGGCGAGATAGTCCGCGATCCTGGGGCGCTCCATCACCGCCCGGCGCAGGTTCGCCACCCGGTCGTGCGCCTTCAAGGCCGACTCCATGGCGCGGGGAAAGGCGTAGCAAAGCCCGTCGACGCAGTGCGCCAGCGCGATGTCGGCGTGGCTCAGCCGGTCGCCTGCAAGCTGGCCGGCGCCGTGGGAATTATTGGCGAGGACCTGTTCGAACCAGGCGAGGAATTTGGGAATGCGCTGCTCGCGAAAAACCCTGGCCGCTTCGCGCGCGGCGTCCTTCTGGTCTTCGTAATGGAGCATGGCCGAGACCGGGTGGTGCACGTCATGGGCCTCGGCCGTCAGGTCGGCGATGGTCAGCGCGCATTGCAGGGCGAAGCGGCGCTCGGCCTCATAATCGGGGGTGAGGTCCAGGCGCTGGCCGAGATAGTCGCAAATCAGCGGGGTCTGGGCGATCAGCGCCTTGCCGTGCTGCAGGAAGGGCGGAGCGAAAGGGGCGTGGTGCAGAGACGCGTCTTGCAGGACGTCGCGCAGCTGCGGCGCATCTTCGGGCGGGCCTTCAAGCTCCACATCGGTCCACTCGGCCGCGCCTTCGGCCAGCACCAGGCGGACGAACTCGCCGCGGCCGGGCAGGCCGGGCCAGTAATACAACAGGTATTCGCTCAAAAAACGCTCCGCGGGCGGCTTGCAGCCTCAACCCTGCACGCGGGCGGGCGTTCCGTCAAAAACAGGCGTAGGCCGCCTCGATCAGGGCTTTGGCGCGCGCGTCGCCCACCAGCACGTCCATCTGCCGGTTCATGACATAGGCGCCACAGACCCCGCGCACCGGATCGGCGAACCCGCAACTGCCGCCGAAGCCGTAATGGCCCACAGCCGCAGGCTCGGGGCCGAAGGCGCGGCTGTCGCGGTTGATCATCACCCCGGCGCCGAACGCCAGATCGAAGGGCAGGACCCGGTCGTCGCCCGCGACGCGCTGGGCCATGGCTTCGTCCATCACCTCCGCCGAGACGAAGGGCGCGCCGTCAAGCGTTCCCGCGCACGCGAACGGCGCCATCAGCCGCGCGATCGCCGCCGCGGTCCCGTGCCCGTTCGCCGCTGGCAGCTCGGCCGAGCGCCAGGCGGCCGCGCCGCGCCGCCCCGGCGAGGACCAGGGTTTAAGGAAGGCGAGTTCCTTTTCCCGGTTGATCTTTCCAAGGTTCGGGGCGCGCGGCGGCAGGACATGCTCGGCGGCGCGCTCGTGGTCGGCCTCGTCGACGCCGATATGAAAATCGATCCCGCGCGGCCCGCAGATCTCCTCACGCAGGATCGCGCCAACCGTGCGGCCCTTCACGTCGGCCCGGCGCACCACCGCGTCGGCGATCACGCCATAGCTGATCGGGTGATATCCCGATCCCTCGCCCAGCGGCCAGATTGGCGCCATGGCGGCGAAGCGCGCCTCCATCGTCTCCCGGTCGAACCAGTCGGAGGGCTCCATCTCCTGGTCGTATCCCGAAAGCCCGGCCTGGTGGGAGAGCGCCTGGGCCAGCGTCACGCCGTCCTTGCCGCTTTGGGCGAACTCCGGCCAGACATCGGCCACCGGCGCGTCGTAATCCAGCCGGCCCTGATCGACGAGCCAGGCGGCGACCAGCGCGGTGACCGCCTTGCCGGTGGAGAAGACCGGCGCGATCGTGTCCTCGCCCCAGGCGCGGGTTTTCTTGCGGTCGGCGTAACCGCCGCGAAGGTCGACGAGGGTCTCGCCGTTGCGGATCAGGGTGAAGGCGGCGCCGATCTCGCCGGCCTCGGCGAAATTGGCGTCAAAGGCCTCGCGCACCGGCTCGAACCCGGGCGCGACAGAACCGAAAACAGGAGTGCTCATGGGCGCGGGATACGCCCTCACGGGCGCAGGTTCAAGCGGGGCGGCTCACGCCGGTTTCGGCTGGAGCCGGCGTTTGAGAAACTCGGTGAACTGATTGCGGGCCATGGCCGAGGCTTCGCCGTCATAGCGCAGCGGCGACTGGGGGTGGTGGTCGGGCTCGTCAAAGCCGTGGGTGACCCCGCCATAAATGGTCCAGCGCACCGAGGCGCCGTCTTCGCGCGCCTTCTCCAGCACCGCGATCGCGTCATCCTCCTTGGCCATGGAATCGTCCTCCACGAAGACCGCCTCCACCGGGCCGGGCGGATCGATGGGCTTGCGCCGGGCCAGCGCCGGGCCGGAGACATAGGGGTAGACGAGGAAAATCCCCTTCACGCCGCGGAACGGGGTTTCGGGCGCGGTCTTCATGCCGTCGGGGGGCTGGCCGTCATGGTCCAGCGCCAGCGCGTCGAGAATCGCCCAGCCGCCATGGCTCCAGCCGGCCAGCGCCAGCCGGGCGGGATCGATCTTCGGATCGTCGCGGGCGATGTCCAGCGCGGCGTAAAGATCGCCGGCGCGCTCGCGCCCCCATAGAACCCGGCCCGTGCACACCTGGGCCAGCGCCGCCTCGTAATCGAGGCCGCGCGGGGTGAGGCTGTCCACGATCATCGCCGCACACCCCGCCTTCACCGCCGCTTCGGCGTAGGCGTGGCTGATCCGGCGCACCCCGCCGCAGCCGTGCAGGATCAGCACGCACGGGTGCGGACCGTCGCCGGGCGGGTAGAGCATGGTGACGTACGGCTCGATCAAAGCGCGGCGCTGGGCGTTGGCGAAGCGGCGCAGGTGCCGGCCCGTGAGCCGGCGCCACAGCGCCGCCGCCACATACGCGACGAAGGCGGCCAGCACCGCGGCGAGGCCCGCCGCTATCCACAATGCCGTGCGCATGAACGCTCTCCGCCGGTCCCGCCCGAAGATAAGCCCCAGCCGGGCGCGCGGTTCAAGCTTAGGCGAACACCGTGACCATCTGGCGGCCCTTGGCGACGCAGCTCCCGTCGGTGTTCCAGATGGTCATGTCCTGAGTCGCGTGCCCGCCCGCCGCGTGGTCGGCGCGCGCTTCAAGAAGCCACCAGCCGTCGCGTGTGCGCGGCTCATCGCTGAGCATGTCGATCATCCAGGTCATGGAGGACAGCGGCGCGAACCCTTCAAGCATGGGCGAAACCGCCGGCGGCAAAGCGTCGGCGAGGCAGAGAAGGCCCAGCTTATGGTCCCGCGAGGCCGGATCGCGATGGCGCACCCAGGCGAGCTCATGGGGCTGGGCCGCGCCGGTGAACGGCGCCGCGCCGCCGGCCCAAACGAACTCCAGCTGGCGGGTGAATTCCGGCGCGCCGTCGGGAAAGTCCAGCGGTTTCGCATCCGGGCCGGGCGGGCCCGCCGGCGCCGCGGGGCCGGCGTGGTCCAGCACGCTCGGCCGCCTTGCAGAGAAGGTGAACAGCGCCTCCACCCCGACGCCCTGATCGCTTCCCAGCCGCGCCTTCACGCTGGTGGCCGTGCGTCCGGCGCGCAGCTTGTCGGCGGTGACCGTGACCGGTCCGGCGCTGGGGCCGACGAAGCCGATGAGCGCGCTCCTCAGCGGGCGGCCCTCGGCCAGGCGCTGCGCGGCGGCCAGGCAGAGCGCGCTCGTCATGCCGCCATAGCCGGTTCGCCCCTGGGTCCAGGCGCCGGGAAGGTCGGCGGCGAGGCCTTTGTCGGAAACCGACGCGTTTTTGAGAATTTCGACGAGGGACATGCCGGCCTTCCAATTTGGTAAACAGTGTTCACTTATCAGTCTAGGCAGGCCCGGACCGCTTGGCAAAGCGTTCCTGAAGGCCGCTGCAGCCTGTCGCGAAGATGAACGGCTTCGCCTTCAACACGCCGCGTTCCACGATTAAAAGAGGCTCCATGAACACCACCGCTCTTCTCCTCTCCGCGGCCCTCGCTTTCTTCACCGGAGCGCCGGACGCCGCCCCCAAGCTGGCCGATTTCGCCAAGTCGGACGCCTTCGCGGTTAAAGCCGCGCAGGAGCCCGCTCCGGCGCCGGCCGAGGATCAACCCGAGCCGCCCGCCCTGGAGCAGGCGGTGGAGCCCGAGCGCCAACCGGTTGAAACGCTTGGTGAAACCGCCGAGCCGCTGCCCGAACCGGATGCGGTCGAGGCCGCCACCGCGCCGGCGCAGTCGCAAACCGGCGCCGACCGGGCCGCGGCCTGGTTTGACGGGGTGGAGACCCTGCGCGCCCGATTCGTCCAGACCGCGCCTGACGGTACGATGAGCGAAGGAACCCTTTCGCTTCAACGCCCTGGCCGCGCGCGCTTTGATTATGACGACCCCTCTCCGGTGCTCCTCGTCGCCGACGGATCAACCGTGGCCATCGCCGATTTTGATCTGGAGACCATCGACCGCGCGCCGATCCGCTCCACCCCGCTGCGCTTCTTGCTGAGCGGGACCGATCAACTCGCCGAGGCGGTCACCGAAGCCGGCCGCTCGCAGGACAAGCTCTACGTCACCGTTGTGGATCCCGACGGCGAGGTGGACGGCCGGCTGACGCTGGTGTTCGAGGACGCCGATCCCTCCGCGCCTGCAGGCGAAATGACGCTTTCCGGCTGGTTCGCCGTGGACGCCATGGGCGGGCTCACCGAGGTGAATTTGTCCGAGATGGAGCGGGCGGTCAGCTTTGATCCGCGCCTGTTCATCCTCGACGACGAGGACGTCATCGCTGACGATCGCAGGTCAAGGCGGCGCTAAGCCCGGCGAGACAAACGCACCAGGGCGGCTCGTAAAACGGGCCGCCCTTTTCGTTACAGCGCCCACCAGAACAGCAATCCCGCCAGCGCCAGGCGGTAGATGACGAAGGGTAGAAAGCCGATCCGGTCGACCACTTTCATCAGGACGGCGATGGCGGCCCAGGCGGCGAAAAAGCTCAGCACCGCCACGATCAGCCCGTCTGTCAGGGACGCCCCCGGCTCGGCGCCGCGCGCCAGCTCGATCCCGGCCAGCACGCCGAAGGCGGCGATCACCGGCACGGCCATGAGCATGGAGAATCGCGCGGCTTCAGAGCGCGTCATGGCGAGCGCGCGCGCCGCGGTCATGGTCACGCCCGACCGGCTGGCGCCGGGGATGAGGGCGAACATCTGGGCGATGCCGATGAGGACCGCGCCGGTGTAGGACAGCGTCTCAGCGGTCTTGAGCTGCTTGCAATAATGGTCCGCCAGCCAGAGCGGCAGGGCGAAGATCAGGGTCGCCCAGGCGATCACCAGCGGATCGCGCAGCGCGTCGGCCAGGCCGGAGACGTAAAGGATCCCGCCGAATACCAGCACCGGCGGCGTTGCGACCGCGATCAGCAGCACCAGCCGCCCGCCCTCGGTGACCCGGCCGCGCAGAAGGGCGAGCTTGCCTGTGAGCACGTTCCCGACATCGCTGCGGAAATACACCAGCACCGCGAACAGCGTGCCCAGATGGGCCATCACGTCGATGAGCGGGCCCTGATCGGCGCTTCCGGTCAACTCCGGCGCCAGGATCAGATGGGCCGAGGACGAGATCGGCAGAAATTCGGTGATCCCCTGCACCAGGGCGAGAATCAGCAGCTGTACGAGACCCATGGACGCCTGCTTGTCTAGCGCTTGCGATGCGGGGCACAGTGCGTCGAGTTTGCGCCAGCGCCAAGCCCGGCGCGCGCGCCTTTCGCAGGTCAGCCATGCCCCACGACGCCCTGGAAGCCGGTCCCGGAAAGCTGCAGCCCTCCAAGGCGCGCAAGATCACCGGGCGCGTCACCGCGCTGTCGGTGGGCGTCGCGACCACGCTTGTGATCGCCAAGGTGATCGCCTGGGTGATGTCGGGATCAGTGGCGATGCTGGCCTCCCTGGCCGATTCCGCGCTGGACCTGGCCGCGTCGCTGATCACCTTCTTCGCCGTGCGCTATGCAGCGAGCCCGGCCGATGACGAGCACCGCTACGGCCACGGCAAGGCCGAAGCGCTCGCCAGCCTGATGCAGGGCATGCTCGTCGCGCTCTCGGCGGGGCTTTTGATGCGCGAGGCGGTGGTGCGCTTCCTGGATCCCCAGCCCATCGCGGCGACGACCACGGCGATCGCGGTGATGGGGCTATCCATCGCTCTGACCATTGCGCTGGTCTGGGCCCAGAGCCGGGCGGTGAAGCAGACCCAGTCGCTCGCCGTCTCCGGCGACCGGGCGCATTACGTGTCCGACCTTTCCGCCAACATCGCGGTGATCGCCGGGCTGGTGCTGGCTGGCGGTTTCGGGCTGACGCGGGCCGATCCGCTGGTGGGTTTCGCGGTGGCGCTGTGGCTGTTCTGGACCGCGTTTCAGGTGGGCAAGACCGCCTATGAGGCGCTCATGGATCGCGAGCTGCCAAGCGAGGACCGTGAGAACATCGTCAAGCTCGCTTCGGACGATCCAAAGGTTCTGGGCGTGCACCAGCTGCGCACCCGCGCCTCGGGGCCGTTCATCCACATTCAGATGCATATGGACCTCGCCCCCGATCAGAGCCTGACGGACGCCCACACCGTGGTGGTGGCCGCCGAGCGCCGGTTGATGGAGGCCTATCCGGCTGCGGACGTTCTGATCCATCCCGATCCCCAGGGCCGCGCCGAGCCCCACGGAAACCGGTATTTCCGCTCTGAAGACGGCGATGCGGCGGAGCCGGGCGAGCCGGCCTGAGGCGGGCATGCCGCGAAACCCTTTTGCAAATTCGTCGCGCCCCGCTAGGCTCGCGCCTTGCTTGAGGGGAGGTGCGCGTCGACGGCAACAGCCGCGCCGCGCGGGCCTCGTTTGTCGTAGATGCTGAGCCGCGCGAAAGCCGCGGCGCGAACAAGGGGCGAGGCGCGCCATGGAAGCCTTGAAGAATGTGCTGGGGACGATCGACGGCCTGATCTGGAGTCCGGTCCTCGTCGCACTGCTGTTCGGCACCGGTCTTTATCTGACGATCGGTCTGAAATTCATGCCGATCTACCGCCTGCCGGCGGCTTTCGCGATGATGTTCTCCAAGCCCAAGAAGGAGGACAAGAGCGAAGGCGAGATCAGCCCGCTGGCGGCCCTGTTCACCGCGCTTTCAGCCACCATCGGCACCGGCAATATCGCCGGCGTCGCCACGGCGATCACGCTGGGCGGGCCGGGCGCCGTGTTCTGGATGTGGATGACCGCGCTGGTGGGCTCGGCGACCAAGTATTCCGAAGCCGTGCTGGCGGTGAATTATCGTGAGGTGGACGACCGCGGCGAGCACGTCGGCGGGCCGATGTATTACATCAAGAACGGCCTGGGTAAGAAATGGATCTGGCTGGCCTGGCTGTTCGCCCTGTGCACGGCGCTCGCGGCCTTCGGCACGGGCAATCTGGTGCAGGCGAACTCGGTCGCGGCGCTGTTTGACTCCAATCTGAACCTGTCCGGGCTCGGCCTGCCGGAGACCTTCTCGGTCGGCGGCAACGAGTATTCGACCACCAAGAACGTGGTCGGGCTTGTGCTGGCGCTGCTGGTGTTCTTCGTGATCATCGGCGGGGTGAAATCCATCGCCAAAGTGGCCTCGGTGCTCGTGCCCTTCATGGCGCTGGCCTATGTCATCGGATCGCTGATCGTGCTCATCGCCAACGCCGACGCGGTGCCGGCGGCCTTCGCCTCGATCATCACCGGGGCGTTCTCCGGCTCGGCGGCGGCGGGCGGCTTCATCGGCGCGGCGCTGGCCGCGGCGATCCGCGAAGGCGCCAACCGGGGCAGCTTCTCCAACGAGGCGGGCCTTGGCTCTGCAGCCATCGCCCACGCCAGCGCCCAGACGCGCAACCCCCACCGCCAGGGCTCCATCGCCATGCTCAGCCCGTTCATCGACACCATCATCGTGTGCACGATGACGGCGCTGGTGATCCTCACGGCCGTGGGCAGCTTCCAGTACAATCCGGCGCGCGCGGCGCTGGGACAGTGCGAAAACGCCGGCTTGTTGCAGGCGCCGGAAGGCGCCACCATCGCCGGGCTGTACCTCGCCGCGCCGCAGTCGGATCTGCCCAACCGGGCCGAGGCTGTCGAACGCGGCGGCGCGAACGTGCTGACCGCGCTTCAGGCCTGCCAGGCCGGCGGGCTGGAGATCGAGCCGGCGGCGCTTGAAGCGGCGGTGGACGCGAGCGTGCTCGCCGACACCGAGCGGGTCTGGCAGTCGGGCATCGCCTCGGCCGCCGACGTGACGGCGCAATCCTTCGGCGCGGCGCTGCCGGGCGGGGAGTGGATCGTCACCCTGGGCCTCATGGTGTTCGCCTTCACCACGATTCTGGGCTGGTCGCTCTATGGCGAGCGCGCGCTGGAGTTCATGGCCGGCACCAAGCCGATCTTCGCCTATCGCGTCTTGTGGTGTCTTGTGGTGTTCATCGGGGCGGTGTGGACCAACGACCTCGCCTGGACGGTGGCCTCCATCGGCAACGGCATGATGGCGGGGCCCAACCTGATCGCGCTGCTGTTGCTGTCAGGCACGGTGTTCGCCATCGCCAAGCGCCATGGTGCACGCCCTGGCGACAAGGCCGACCACACGCTGAGCGACAGCGACACGCCCATGCCCGCGCCCAGCGCCTCGGACGACACGCCCGAGCCGCCGAAGTCCTAGGGCTTTAGCGCCGGGCGAATAAAAAGAAGGGCGCGGAGGCCTCCTCCGCGCCCTTTTTCGTTTGCGCAAGACGCTGCTCAGATCGAGCGCTGATTGACCCGCTTGCTGAGCTGTTCCGCGCTTTCCTTGCGTTCCGAATATCGGTCCACCAGATAGTCGGCGCGATCGCGGGTCAGCAGGGTGAACTTCACCAGCTCCTCCATCACGTCCACCACCCGGTCATAAAGCGCTGAGGGTTTCATGCGTCCCTCCTCGTCGAACTCCAGAAAGGCCTTGGGGATGGAGGACTGGTTGGGGATGGTGATCATCCGCATCCACCGGCCCAGAACGCGCAGCTGATTGACCGCGTTAAAGCTTTGCGAGCCGCCGGAAACCTGCATCACCGCCAGCGTCTTGCCTTGCGTGGGCCGCACCGCGCCCAGCGACAGGGGTATCCAGTCGATCTGGGCTTTCATGATCCCGGTCATGGCGCCGTGGCGCTCCGGGCTGCACCAGACCATGCCCTCGGCCCATGTCGCCAGATCGCGCAGCTCGGCCACCTTGGGATGGTCGGCGCCGTGCACATTGGCCGGATCGTCGGGCAGCGGCAGCCCGGTGGGGTTGAAGGTGCGTGTCTCCGCGCTCAGGCGGCGCAGGATCCGCGCCGCCTCCTCGCTGGCCAGGCGCGAAAAAGAGCGCTCGCGCAGGGAGCCGTAGAGCAGGGCGATCCGCGGCGCGTGCGCCGCGCGCTCCGGCGAGAGCAGCTGCGCCTCGTCAATATCGCGAAAGCTCGCCTCGTCGAGGGCGGGGAAGGTGTCATGGGTCATGGAAGAACGCCTGAGCGAAGCGGGTTAGAACGTGTAAGCGGCCTGAAGATAGCCGAACAAGGTCCGGTCGGCGTCCGGCGCGCCGGGGACCTCGCGGGCAAAGCCCTGCATGAACAGGGCCGAGGCGCCGGCTTCGAACTCCAGCCCTTCAGGCCCGGGCCGCCAGCGCGCGCGCCCGTCGAGGGCATAGCCCAGAAACGCGCCCGAGCGACCCGAGGGATCGCGCAGCCGGGCGATCACCCAGGAATCGGTGTCGCTGGCGAGACTCGGCGCGGACAGTTTCACCCAGAAATCGCTTTGCGGGCTCGGTCGGCCGGACAGGCGCAGTCCGGGCGCGGACAGGTTCGCCGGGGTAAGCGGGCCGTGCAGGCTGGTGTTGTTGAGATCGGTGCGCCGCCCGCCGAACAGGCGCTCATACTGATCAAAGCGCCCGTCGTCCGGGTCTTCGTCGCCGCTGGCGTAGTAATATTCCGCCGCGAGGTGAAGGCGCCAGGGCGTGTCGAAGCTGTAGCCCAGCTTGGCCAGAAGCATGGCCGCGGCGACGTCCAGATCCTCGGTGTCCGCCGCGGCGCTGCTCGCCCGGCGCGACCCGAATCGGAGCGCGGCCTCCACGTCATAATCGAACGCGGCCAGAGACGGCGCGCGATAGGCGCGCACGCCCGGCGTGACATAGCGCCGGTCGGGGGTCTCGAACGTGTCGGAGTCCTCCTCGTGGAGCCCGTAGACAAAGCCTTCCAACCACACCGCGCCGCGGCGATGGCGGTAATGGGCGCCCCAGATCAGTCGGCTCCACTGCTCGCGGTCGGCCACGACCGCGTTGTCGTCCACCCCCGTGCGCGAGCCCGGCCGGCGATCGACGGGGACCACCACGATCAGATGCAAGGCGCGGTCCTCGGCGGAGGCCTCATAGTGCGCGCCGGTGTAGGCCTTGATCACGTTGGCGTAGCTCACCCGTTCGATCTGGCGCTTCGAGCCTATGGACACGGTCTGACGGCCCAGGGTCAGCGACGCGCTTGCGCCTTGGAGCGGGCTCGGCGTGTCCAGTTCGGCGTAGGCCTGCAGGATGTCGAGCGCGTTCACATAGCTTGACGACAGCGGCGTTCCCGCATCGTCGAGATAGGTGCGGCTGTCTTGCAGCTCCACCCCCACCGCCACCGCGCCCAGATCGGCCCGGCCGTGCAGCAGAGACCGGAACGCCAGCAGCTGGTCGCCGCCGCCGCGGCCGGCGCGGAACTGGCCCTCCAGCGTTTCGTAGCGAACCCGCGCCTCCCCCTCCAGGCTGAAGCGGGGCGCCGGCTCGGCGGCTTGTCCGGCGAGGGCTGCGGCGAGTACGAGCGGGGTCATGGCCTAGTCTCCAGGGAAGAAGCGGCGGGTGCGGTTGGCGAGTGCGACCAGCGAGAGCATGACCGGCACCTCCACCAGCACCCCGACCACGGTGGCGAGCGCGGCGCCGGAGTTCAGGCCGAACAGGCTGATGGCCACCGCCACGGCGAGTTCGAAGAAATTCGACGTGCCGATCAGGGCGCAGGGTGCGGCGATGGCGAAGGGGGTGCGCCAGATCCAGGCCGCGGCGAAGGCGAGAATGAAAATCCCGTAGGACTGGATCAGCAGCGGGACGGCGATCATGGCGATGACGCCGGGGCGCTCCAGGATCACCTCGCCCTGAAAGCCGAACAGGATCACCACCGTGGCGATCAGGCCGATCACCGAGACCGGCTTTACGCGCGCGGTGAAGGCGTCGACTTTCGCCGCCGCCGCCTCGCCAGCCAGGCCCTTGGCGAGCCGGGCGCGGGTGAGCGCGCCTGCGGCGAGCGGTAAAAGGACGTAAAGCCCCACCGAAAGAAGCAGGGTCTCCCACGGCACGGCGATGTCGGTGACGCCAAGCAGGATCGCCACGATGGGCGCGAAGGCGAACACCATGATGACGTCGTTGGCGGCCACCTGGACCAGGGTGTAGTTGGCGTCGCCTTTTGTGAGCTGGGACCAGACGAAGACCATGGCCGTGCACGGCGCGGCGCCCAGAATGATCAGCCCGGCGATGTACTGGGCGGCGTCCTCGGGCTGGATGAAGGGGGCGAACACCACTTCGAAGAAGAGCACGGCGAGGCCGGCCATGGTGAACGGCTTTATGAGCCAGTTCACCACCAGTGTGATCACGAGCCCCTTTGGCTGGGAGCCGACCCGGCCCAGGCTTGCGAAATCGACGCTGACCATCATGGGATAGACCATCGCCCAGATCAGCACCGCGACCACCAGATTGACCGAGGCGAACTCCAGCGCGGCGAGCTGCTCGAACAGGCCCGGGACAAGCGCGCCCAGCGCCACGCCGGCGATGATGGCAAGCCCGACCCAGACCGAGAGCCATTTTTCGAAAAAGCCGATCCCCCCCGGCGCAGCGTCCTGTGCGGTCTCGCTCATGGGTGCGCTCCCTCATGGGCGCGCCGCAGGATGGCGCTGCGCTCGGCCGGGCCGGCTTCGACAAGGCCCGCCTCAAGCGCAGCCTGAACACGGCGATCAAGCGCGCGGAAGGTCTCCTCGAACGCCGCGCGTGCCGCCGCTTCGCTCGCCTCTGCGGGGTCTGGAAGACCCCAGTGGGCGCGCGCCGGCGCGCCGGGCCAGACCGGGCAGGGCTCCGACGCCGCGTTGTCGCAGACGGTAATCACCGCCTCCATCACCGGCGCGCCCTCCGCCTCGAACTCCAGCCAGGTTTTTGAGCGCAGGCCGTCGGTGGAAAGCCCGTTTTTTTCAAGCACCGCAAGCGCTCCGGGATGGGGCGCGCCTTTCGGCTTCGATCCGGCCGAATACGCCGAAACCGCGCCCGCGCCGCGCGCGTTGAACAGGGCCTCGCCCAGAATCGACCGGGCCGAATTGCCTGTGCAAAGAATTAGAATATTCAAGACAGCGGCCTCCTCTGGTCGGTAATACGCGGTATGCTTAACCGCAAGGGCGAGTTGTTTCAAGCAGGTCTGAAATATCGGAATGAAGGCTCCCATGGAAGACGTCGACGCAGTGGATCATTTCGCCGCCTTGGCGCATCCCACGCGCCTTCGCGTGTTCAGGACGCTGATCGCCGCGGGCCCTGCGGGCGTCGGCGCCGGACGCCTGGCTGAACAGCTGGGCGTCTCGCCGAGCAATTTGTCCGCGCACCTGTCCACGCTGAGCCACGCCAAGCTGTTGACGATGCGCGCCGACGGCCGGGCTCGGATCTATGCGGTGGATCTTGAGCGGGTCGCCGCCCTGGTGGACTTCCTGGTGGCCGATTGCTGCAAGGGCCATCCCGAAGTGTGCAGCCCGATTGTGAAGGCGATGGATCGCGCCTGCTGAAGGCGGGGCGCGCGGCGCCCTTGCACGCAGGCGCGCGTTGATCCTCTATGGCGCCATGCAGGACACCGCGCCGAGCCCGCCCCATATCGTCGATCAGCTCATTGAAGAGCGCGCCGTGCGCCTGCGCGCCAGTGCGGTGTGGCCGGCGGTCAAGGGCGTGTTCTACCCGCTTCTGGGCCATGGCCGGGCGGTGAAGATCGCCGACGCGCTGGCCCCGATGGGCGGCGCTGAGGCCATGGACTGGTCGGAAAAATTTCTCGACATGTGCGTCGCGGCCGACGGGGTGCGCAACGTGCCCGAAAGCGGGCCTTGCGTGATCACGGCCAACCATCCCGGCGGCATCGCAGACGGGATCGCGGTCTGGCAAGCCTTGAAGAGCCGGCGCCCGGACATGGTGTTCTTCGCCAATCGAGACGCCATCCGGGTGTGCGAGGGGCTCTCCGACATCGTCATCCCGGTGGAGTGGCGCTCCGGCGCGCGCTCGCGCGACAAGACCCGCGAGACGCTGCGCATGTCCATCGAGGCGTTCAAGCAGGGCCGCTGCATCGTCGTTTTCCCGGCCGGACGCATGGCGAAATGGGATTGGCGCAAGCTGCGCCTGGCGGAGGAGGACTGGCAGGTCACCGCGGTGAGCCTGGCGCGCAAGTTCTCCGCGCCCATCGTGCCGCTGGGTTTGAAGCAGCGCATGAGCCTGATGTTCTACGGGCTGGGCCAGATCCATGAAGAGCTCAAGCACATGACGGTGTTCCACGAGCTGCTCGCCAAGCGCCGCTCGCGCTACGGGCTGAAGTTCGCCGAATGCGTGGAGCCGCAGGACCTGCCCGAGGGCGAAGGTCCCGCGACCGAGGCCCTGCGCGCCATGAGTGAGGCGCTGTCGCGAGAGGCGCGATGAGCCTGTCGCCGCGCGACGAGCCCGTCCCCGCCAAAGACGCCCGCGCCCTGGTGGAGGCGATGATCGAGGAGCGCGCGCCGCGCCTGCGCGAGCGCAAGCGCGCCTGGCGGGCGCTGCGCGGGGTGGCCGATCCGCTTCTGGGCTTCGCCAAGGCGGTGGAGCTGGTCGATGCGGTGAAGGATCTCGACGCGGAGGCCTGTTTCGACTGGGGCGATCGCTATCTCAGCCTGTCTGTGACGGCGGAGAATGTCGCGCACGTGCCCGCGAAGGGACCGGTGCTCCTGATCGCCAATCATCCTGGCGGGATCGCCGACGGCAACGCGATCTGGTCCGCGCTTAAAGGCCGGCGCGATGATGTGATGTTCTTCGCCAACCGCGATGCGCTGCGAATCTGTCCGGGGCTGAAGACCCGGATCATCCCGGTGGAATGGCGCAAGGGCGATCTCGCTCGCAGCCGCGCCCGGGAGACCCTGCGCGCGGCCATGGAGGCCTTCAACGCCGGGCGCTGCGTGGTGATCTTCCCCGCCGGGCGCATGGCCGACTGGAGCTGGCGCGAGCGCCGTCTGGTGGAGCCGGGCTGGGCGGGGACCGGCGTGTCGCTGGCCCGCCGCTACGGCGCGCCGATCGTCCCCGTGGGCGTGGTCCAGCGCATGCCCATGGCGTACTACGCGCTCGCGCAGGTCCATGAAGAGCTGCGCGACATCACATTGTTTCACGGCCTGCTCCGCCAGCGCGGCGCGCGCTACCGGCTGCGCTTCGGCGAGCCGGTGGACGCGCGCGATCTGCCAGGTACCGACGGCGAAGCCGCGGATGCGCTGCGGCGCACGTGCGAAGCGCTGGCCTGGACGCGGCGATAAAAAAACCCCGCCGGGTGCGGCGGGGTTTTTCCGTGGGCAGGAGAGGTGCGCGCCTAACCCTGACGCTCCACCATCAGCTCTTTGATCTTGCCGATGGCTTTGGCCGGGTTGAGGCCTTTCGGGCAGACCTGGGCGCAGTTCATGATGGTGTGGCAGCGATAGAGCTTGAAGGGATCTTCAAGATCGTCCAGGCGCTCGCCGGTGGCTTCATCACGGCTGTCGGCGATCCAGCGATAGGCCTGCAGAAGCGCGGCTGGGCCCAGATACTTATCCGAATTCCACCAGTAGGACGGGCAGGCCGTGGAGCATGAGGCGCACAGAATGCACTCATAGAGCCCGTCGAGCTCCTCGCGCTGCTCCGGGCTCTGCTGCCATTCGCGCTGCGGGGTGGGGCTGTCGGTCTTCAGATAAGGCTGGATCGACTGCAGCTGGGCGTAGAAATTCGTCAGGTCCGGGATGAGGTCCTTGACCACCGGCTGGTGCGGCAGCGGAGCGATGGTGACCGCGCCCTTCACTTCGTCGATGCCGTACGTGCACGCGATCGTATTGCGGCCGCCGATATTCATGGCGCACGAGCCGCAAATGCCCTCGCGGCAGGACCGGCGGAAGGCCAGCGTCGTGTCGATCTCGTTCTTGATGTAGAACAGGGCGTCCAGCACCATGGGCCCGCACTTGGCGGTGTCCACGTAATACGTGTCCCAGCGCGGGTTTTCCCCGCTCTCGGGATCGTAGCGATAGATCTTGAACTCGCGCAGATCCTTGGCGTTCGACCCGTCCGGCTTCGGCCAGGACTTGCCCTTGGCGATCTTCGAATTCTTCGGCAGCGTCAGTGCGACCATTCTACGTTCCCGTTCAGTCAGGCCTCGGTCAGATCGAGGCGGCGTTCAATGCGTTCCAAGCGGCCGTCCATTTGGTCCACGCGGTGTTCCAGACGAACAAAGCCGGCGCGCATGTCTGCGAAATCCCGTCGGACGGCGGCGACCTCGATCTCAAGGCCCGAGACCCGATCGCGCAGATTGCGCACATCGTCGCGAAGTCCGCCAAGCTCGGCTTGAATGCGCTTCAGGTACTCAAGGACCAGATTTTCCGGCTCGCCGCTCATGGCCTCATCCTTACGCTAGACTGAACGACCTCAAGCCTAGCACAGATACTCCCATCGTCTTAGTACACCCGCGCCTTCGGCTCGATGTATCCGATGTCGTTGGACAGGGTGTAATTGTGGGTCGGCCGGTCGTCCAGGCGCACCTTTCCGGTGTCGAGATCCAGGAAGGCCAGGGTGTGCTTCATCCAGTTGGCGTCGTCGCGGTCGGGATGGTCCTCCCGGGCGTGGGCGCCGCGGCTTTCGGTGCGCGCGGCGGCCGAGTTCACCGTGACGGCGGCCTGCTGGATCAGATTGTCGAACTCCAGCGTCTCCACCAGATCGGTGTTCCAGATCATGGAGCGGTCGTTGATGCGGATGTCGCGGGCGTCGCCGAACACTTTTGCGATGCGCTCCACGCCTTCGTCGAGCACGTCCTGGGTGCGGAACACCGCGCAGTTTTCCTGCATCGCCTTCTGCATGTCGAGGCGCAGCTTCGCGGTCGGCGAGCCGCCGTCGGCGTGGCGGAAGGTGTCGAAGCGATTAAGGCTCATCTCGCCGGCGTTTTTGGCGAGATCGGACTGGCTGGCGCCGCTTTCGGTGGTCTCCGCGCAGCGAAGGCCCGCGGCCCGGCCGAACACCACAAGGTCGATCAGCGAGTTGGACCCAAGCCGGTTCGCGCCGTGCACGCTAACGCAGGCCGCCTCGCCCACGGCCATCAGGCCGGGCACCACGGTGTCAGGATCGCCGCCCACCTTGGTCAGCACCTCGCCGTGATAGTTCGTGGGGATGCCGCCCATATTGTAGTGCACGGTGGGCAGGACCGGGATCGGTTCTTTCGTGACGTCGACGCCGGCGAAAATCTTCGCGCTTTCGGAAATGCCGGGCAGGCGCTCATGCAGCACGGCCGGATCCAGATGGTCCAGGTGCAGGTGGATGTGATCCTTGCCCTCGCCGACGCCGCGGCCTTCGCGGATCTCCATGGTCATGGCGCGGGACACCACGTCGCGGCTGGCGAGGTCCTTGGCGTTGGGGGCGTAGCGCTCCATGAAGCGCTCGCCTTCGGAGTTGGTGAGATAGCCGCCCTCGCCGCGCGCGCCCTCGGTGATCAGGCAGCCCGCGCCGTAAATCCCGGTGGGGTGGAACTGCACGAACTCCATGTCCTGCAGCGGCAGGCCGGCGCGCAGCACCATGGCGTTGCCGTCGCCGGTGCAGGTGTGCGCCGAGGTGGCGGAGAAATAGGCGCGGCCATAGCCGCCGGTGGCGAGGATCGTCTTCTGCGCGCGGAAGCGGTGCAGCGTGCCGTCGTCCAGCTTCCAGGCGGTGACGCCGCGGCACACGCCTTCATCGTCCATGATGAGGTCCATCACGAAATATTCGATGAAGAACTCCGTCGAATGGCGCAGGGACTGGCCGTACAGCGTGTGCAGGATGGCGTGGCCGGTGCGGTCGGCCGCCGCGCAGGTGCGCTGGACCGGGCCTTCGCCGAAATTGCGGGTCATGCCGCCGAAAGCGCGCTGATAGATCTTGCCGTCCTCGGTGCGCGAGAACGGAACGCCCCAGTGCTCCAGCTCGTACACGGCTTCAGGCGCGTTGCGGCACAGATATTCGATGGAATCCTGGTCGCCCAGCCAGTCCGACCCCTTCACGGTGTCGTACATGTGCCAGCGCCAGTCGTCCTCGCCCATGTTTCCCAGCGACGCCGAGATGCCGCCCTGGGCGGCCACGGTGTGCGAGCGCGTTGGGAAGACCTTGGAGATGCAGGCGGTGCGAAGCCCGGCCTGGGCCGCGCCCAGCGCCGCGCGCAGGCCCGATCCGCCCGCGCCCACCACCACGACGTCGAAAGTGTGGTCGATCCACTCGTAAGCAGCCATTGTCGTCTCGTCTCCTAGGTCGCGATCGCGAGCACGGAATATAGGGCGGCGATCCAGAGGCCGGCTGCGATCAGCGTGTTGGCGATCAGCAGAACCGACTTCGTGCCGGGCTTATGGATGTAGTCCTCGATCACGACCTGAAGACCGATGCGCATGTGGTAAAACGCCGCGGTGAGTGTGAGAAGCGTCACCAGCGCGCCGAAGGGCGAGCCGAGCCAGGCCTGCGCGGCGGCGTAGTCGCCGGCCGGCAGCGTCGCCACCGACCAGATGAAGGCGGGGATCAGAACGATCAGCGCGATGGCGGAGATGCGCTGTCCGACGAAATGGCCGACGCCGGATTTCGCCGAGCCGAGACCGCGGGCTTTCGACAGCGGCGTGCGATAATCGCCCATTACACGAGCCCTCCCGCGAAGATCCAGATGAGCGCGGTGATCAGAACCGCACCTGCAAAGATGAGGATGGAGCGCTGATTGGAGCCCTTGGGGTCGAACCCCTTGCCCGCATCCCAGGCCAAATGGCGCACGCCGTTCAAAAGGTGATAGCTCAGCGACAAGGTGAACGCGATGAGCGCCAGGGTGACAAGGATCCCGACCGGGCCCGCGCGCAGACCTTCCCACGCGGCGTAAGCCTCAGGGCCGGACGCGACCAGCACCAGCCAGACCGTGAACAGGATCGCGCCGATATAATTGGCCACCCCGCTGGCGCGGTGGGCGATGGAGCTGGCCATGGTGGCGTGCCAGCGCCACACCTGCAGGTGCGGCGACAACGGTCTCTGGCTGACGCTCGGCCGCTTTGAATCGGCGGCCTTCGCGGTGGTCTTGGCGGTCATGCGCGAACCCCGGTGTGACATATCCCTCGCCCAGGCGGGCGGAATTGGCGCAGACAATAATCCGGAGCCCCGGCAGGTCAACGCGCCAGGGGGCGTCGGACTGCGCCTGGTTTGCAAGTGAAAATCATTGTCCCGGCCGCCGGCGCGGGAGCGAGGCGGAGCCTGCCGCGTTTCCCCTGTGCATCGCCGCAATGCAAGGAGCGCCTCCATCGCCCTGTTCGACAGTCCAGGCTCGAAAATCGGGCCCAAATCGCTCTGGAACCGGCTCACCGCCCATATGGAGCCGCCGGTCTTCTTCGGCTCGGCCGCCCTTGTTGTGGCGTTCGTGGTCGTGGGCGCGGTGTTCACCACCGGGGCGGGCGAAGTCTTCGCGGCGATCCAGACCGAGATCAGCGCCGCCTTCGGCTGGTGGTACATGCTCGCGGCGACGGGGTTTCTGGTGCTCGCCGGCGCAATCCTGGTGAGTCCGCTGCGCCGGGTCCGGCTGGGCGGGCCGGACGCGAAGCCGGAATTCTCGTTCCTGTCCTGGAGCGCGATGCTGTTCGCCGCCGGAATGGGCACGGGCCTGGTCTTCTTCTCCGTCGCCGAGCCGTTCACCCATTACATCGACCCGCCGCCGGGAGTGGAGGCGCGCAGCGACACGGCCGCGCGCGAGGCCATGCGCATCACCTTCTTTCACTGGGGGCTGAACGCCTGGGGCATCTATCTCATCCTGGCGCTGGCGGTGGCGTATCTGCATTTCAACCGCGATCTGCCGCTGGCCCCGCGCAGCATTCTGGAGCCCCTGTTTGGGCGCAAGGTGATGGAGGGCTGGGCCGGGGACGGCGTGGACATTCTGTGCGTGGTCGGCACGCTTCTGGGCGTCTCCACCTCGCTGGGACTGGGCGCGATGCAGATCAACACCGGCCTCACCGAGCTGGCCGGGATCGAGCGCTCCACCCTGGTGCAGATCATCCTCATCGCCTCGATCACCGGGCTTGCGACGATCTCGGTGGTGCTGGGCGTGAAGGGCGGGATAAGGCGGTTGAGCCAGACCAATCTTCTGCTCGCAGGGTCGCTGTTCGCCTTCGTCTTCGTCGCGGGGCCCACGGTGACGATCCTTGAAACCTTCACAGCGTCGCTGGGCCGGTATCTGCAGGAGCTGCCGCGGGCCACGCTCATGGTGGACTTCACCGGAGAGAACGAGTGGCGCGCGAACTGGACCCTGTTCTACTGGGGCTGGTGGATCAGCTGGGCGCCGTTCGTGGCGATCTTCCTCGCGCGGGTTTCGAAAGGGCGCACGATCGGCGAGACGGTCGTCACCGCGCTGATCGTACCCACCTTCGCCACCTTCGCCTGGCTTGCAGTGTTCGGCGGGGCGGGGCTGCAGACCGAGCGCGCGGGCGAGGGCTTGCCCGACACCATCGTGGAGGAACCGGCGCTCGCCCTGCACGCGCTCTTGGACACCCTGCCTTTCGCGCCCGTGACCATGGGCCTCGCCACGCTGGTGATCCTGCTCTTTTTCGTCTCCAGCTCGGATTCCGGGTCGCTGGTGGACGACATGGTCACCTCCGGCGGCGACCCTCACCCGCCGCGCGCCCAGCGCGTGTTCTGGGCGGTGAGCGAAGGCGCGGTCGCCATCGCGCTCCTGCTCGCCGGAGGCCTCACCGCGATCCGCAACGCGGCGATCAGCCTGGGCCTTCCCATGTCCATCGTGCTGGCGCTTGCGGCCGCGGCGATCGTGAAGATCATGATCATCGAGACGCGCAAGCGCCGCAGTCATTCCGGGCCTGATTGACCGGCCCCGCCTCGCTTGCGACTCTCGCCGCGCACCAGCGCCTGGGGAGGATTGTCCATGAGCGAGGAAAAGAGCGCCGTCGTCACCGGGGCGTCCACCGGGATCGGTTACGCCACGGCGCAGTTTCTGACCGCGCGCGGCTGGCGGGTCTTCGCCGGGGTGCGCAAGGAGGCCGACGCCGAGCGCCTGCTCGCCGAGCTGGGCCCGCAGGTCACCCCGCTGATCATCGACGTCACCGACGCGCAAACCTGCCGCGCGGCCGCCGAGGAGGCGCGCGCGATGCTCGACGGGCGCAATCTCTCCGGCCTGGTGAACAACGCCGGCGTCGCCGTGGCCGGGCCTTTGCTGCATCTGCCCATCAAGGAGATGGAGCGCCAGCTCGACATCAACGTCACCGGCCAGCTGCGCGTCACCCAGGCCTTCGCGCCCTTGCTGGGCGCTGAAAACGGGCGCGCCGGACCGCCGGGTCGGGTGGTGAACATCTCCTCGGTGGCGGGCCTGAACGCCACGCCGCTGGTGACGCCCTACGCCTGTTCGAAATTCGCCATGGAAGCCTTCACCCAGGGCCTGCGCCGGGAGCTGGGCCTTTATGGAATCGACTGTGTGGCGGTCAATCCTGGACCCGTCGCCACGCCGATCTGGGCCAAGGCCGAGGAACTCGATCCCGAGCAGTACCGGGAGACCGATTTCTACGCCTCGATCAAGAAGATCATGGGCTACATGCTCAGCCGCGGCTCGGACGGCCTGCCGCCGGAGCGCGTCGCCGAAGCGGTGCACAAGGCGCTGACGGCGAAGAACCCGCCGCTCAATCAGATCGTGACCCCGGAACGCTTCCAGCAATGGCTGCTCTCCGCCCTCCCCGGGCGCATGGCAGACCGCCTGATCGCCAAGCGGCTGGGGCTGACGCCGGAAGACCGGGCGCGCGATTGACCGGAGCGGACCACCCGGCCACGCTGGGCGCATCTGTTCTGGAGGAAACATCCATGATCATTCGCGCCATAGCCGCCGGGGCCGCCGCCCTTCTCGCCGCTCCCGCCTTCGCCGAGCCGGTGGAGGATTTCGAGGCGTTGATCGCCGAGTACGAAGCCTTCAACGAGGCCCGTAACGTCATCAGCCGCGGCCGGCAGGGCGATCTGGAGGCGGCCGCGCAATGGCCGGACAACAGCGCCGACGCCGTGGCCGAACGCGACGCCGCCATGGCGGCGTTCGCCGAGCGCCTGGAGGAGATCGACCGCGCGGCCCTGCCGCAGGACGAGCACGCGAACTACGCCGTGCTCGCCTATCTGCTGGACAGTGCGACCGCCATCGACGGCGAGATGAGCGCGATGATCCCGTTCACCAATGACAGCGGGTTTCACACCAGCGCGAACTTCATCGCCCTGGGCACGCGCCTGCGCACCCCCGAACAGGCTGAAGCCTGGATCGCGCGTATCGAGGCGCTGCCGGAGTTTCTTGGCGCGCATCAGGCCTGGCTGGAGCGCGGGCTGGAGACCGGCGTGACCCAGCCGCGCGAGATTCTCGACGGCGTCGCGGCTCAGATCGAAGCCCAGATCGTGGCGCCGGAGGACTCCACCCTGTTCGCGCCTTTGCGCGGCCTGCCCGACACGCTGAGCATGCAGGAGCGCGAACGCCTCGAGGCCGCCGCCCTCGCGGCCATCGAGACCGAAGCCCTGCCCGCGCTGGTGGAGCTGCATCGCTTCTTCACCACCGAGTACATGCCCGGCGCGCGTGAGAGCCTGGGCGCCCGCTCGCTGCCCGGCGGGGAGGAATTCTACCGCGCACTGGTGCGCCGCCACACCACGCTGGACATGACGCCGGAGGAGATACACGCGCTCGGGCTGAGCGAGGTCGCGCGCATCCGCGCTTTGATGGAGGACGTGATCGAGGAGGCCGGTTTCGAAGGCTCGTTCGCGGAGTTTCTCGAGTTTCTGCGCACCGATCCGCAATTTTACGCCGACACCGAGATGGAGCTGATGATGCACGCCTCCTATCTCGCCAAGAAGGCCGATGACCAGATGCCGAAATTCTTCAACCGGCTGCCGCGCCTGCCCTACGGCGTGCGCCCGGTGCCGGCCTCGATCGCGCCGAATTACACCACGGCGCGCTATTGGCCGGGCGATCCTGAGACCGGCGAGGCGGGCGGCTATATGGTCAACACCTACCGGCTCGACCAGCGCCCGCTCTACGAGCTGCCGGCCCTGACCGTGCACGAGGCGGTGCCCGGCCATCACCACCAGATCGCCATCGCCCAGGAGATCGAGGGCGCGCCGAAGTTCCGGCGCGACACCTACATCACCGCCTTTGGCGAGGGCTGGGCGCTGTATACTGAATATCTGGGTACGGACATGGGCATGTACGAGACGCCCTATGACCGGTTCGGCCAGCTCACCTACGAGATGTGGCGCGCCTGCCGGCTGGTCGCCGACACCGGCATCCACTGGTACGGCTGGAGCCGGGATGAGGCGGAGGCCTGCTTTCTTGAAAACTCCGCCCTGGCGCCGTTCAACATCACCAATGAGGTGAGCCGCTATATTTCCTGGCCCGGCCAGGCGCTCGCCTACAAGACCGGCGAGCTTTTGATCCGCGAGCTGCGCGAAGAGGGTGAGGCGCGCCTGGGCGCAGCGTTCGACCTCGCCGATTTTCACGACACGATCCTGGAGGAAGGCGGCGTCCCGCTGGGCTATCTGGAAACAAAGATGAGGGCCTGGATCGACGCGCAAGCCGAGGCGGCCGACTAGGCTGACCCCGGGGGCTCGACTCACCGCCCTGCGGCGGGTTCACTCAGGGCGCTGGCTGACGGAGACCCGCCATGATCATTCGCCTCGCCTGCGCCGCGCTCGCCGCGGCCGGACTTGGTACGCCCGTGCTCGCCGTAAACAATTTCGAGGACGTCTCCGGCCTGCCCGGCACGTATCGCGCCGAGGCCGGGTCGGCTTGCCGGCTGCGCCTTGATCCGCCCGCCGAAGCGCCGGAAGACAGTCTGGTGCAGGCGGACACCGTCACCGGCCTCGTGCTCGCCTTTCCCGGCTGTCCGGCCGGATTGTCGGACGCGCTCGCCTGGCGCGCGCCGGCGGACGGCTCGGCGCTTATCCTGATCGACGGGTCGGGCGCGGTGATCCTTCACGCCGCGCCGGATGAAAAGCGCGGCTGGACCGGGGAAACGCCGGGCGGCGAGACGGTGACGCTGTTGCGCGACTAAGCCCCGCCTCGACAAGCGCAAGCCCCCTCCGGTAAACCCTCGCCCAAACAGGACGCGCCGCCGTTTGATGCGGCGCGAACGGAGGAATATTTCATGGCGCAGCGCGACATTCACCATTTCATCGGCGGCAAGGCGGTTCCCGGCGCCTCGGGCCGGTTCGGCGACGTCTACGATCCCAATACCGGCGAGGTGCAGGCCAAGGTCGCGCTCGCCAGCAGGGACGAGCTGGCCAGGGCCGTCGAGACCGCCAAGGCCGCCCAGCCGGCCTGGGCCGCGGTGAACCCGCAGCGCCGCGCGCGCGTCATGTTCAAGTTCAAGGAATTGCTTGAAGCCAATATGGACGAGCTCGCCCGCCTTCTGTCGGCTGAGCATGGCAAGGTGGTGGCCGACGCCCGTGGCGACGTGCAGCGCGGGCTGGAGGTGATCGAGTTCGCCTGCGGCGCGCCTCACCTTCTCAAGGGCGAGTACACCGAAGGCGCCGGCCCCGGCATCGACGTCTACTCCATGCGTCAGCCCCTGGGCGTGGTGGCGGGCATCACCCCGTTCAACTTCCCCGCCATGATCCCCATGTGGATGTTCGGCGTGGCGATCGCCTGCGGTAACGCCTTCATCCTGAAGCCCAGCGAAAAAGACCCCAGCGTCCCGGTGCGCCTGGCCGAGCTGATGATGGAAGCCGGCTTGCCGGACGGGATCCTCAATGTCGTGCACGGCGACAAGGAAGCCGTGGACGCCATTCTCGATCACGAGGACATCAAGGCGGTGAGCTTTGTGGGCTCGTCCGACATCGCCCATTACGTCTCCTCGCGCGGGACCGCGAACCATAAGCGCGTCCAGGCCATGGGCGGGGCGAAGAACCACGGGATCATCCTGCCCGACGCGGATCTGGACCAGGTGGTCAAGGATCTGGTGGGCTCGGCCTACGGATCTGCCGGCGAGCGCTGCATGGCGCTGCCCGTGGTGGTTCCGGTGGGCGAGGAGACCGCCGATCGCCTGATCGAGAAGCTGCTGCCGGAGATCGAGAACCTGGTCCCCGGCGTGTCCAGCGACCCCGACGCCGCCTACGGCCCGGTGGTGAGCCAGGCCCACAAGGAGAAGGTCGAGGCCTGGATCCAGAAGGGCGTCGACGAGGGCGCCGAGCTGATCGTGGACGGGCGCGGCTTCACGCTGCAAGGCCATGAAAACGGCTTCTTCATCGGCCCGTCGCTGTTTGACCGCGTGACCCCGGAGATGAGCGCCTACAAGGAGGAGATCTTCGGTCCCGTGCTGCAGATCGTGCGCGCCCACGACATGGAGGAGGCCGCCCGCCTGGCGTCTGAACACCAGTACGGCAACGGCGTGGCGCTTTTCACCCGCAACGGTCTGGCGGCGCGCGAGTTCGCCAGCAAGGTCAATGTGGGCATGGTGGGCATCAATGTGCCGATCCCGGTGCCGGTGGCCTATCACACCTTCGGCGGCTGGAAGCGCTCGGCCTTCGGCGACGTCAACCAGCACGGCCCCGAGGGCGTGCGCTTCTTCACCAAGATCAAGACCGTGACCCAGCGCTGGCCCACCGGCGAAGTCGCCGACCAGAGCTTCATCATCCCGACGATGCAGTAGGGGCGAGGCTCCCCAGGAGCGGGTCGGTGTGATACCGTCGAATGATGGCGATGCACACCGACCTGCGCGACGCGCTCGGCATGCGAACCCAGAAAAAACCGCCGCCGGATCGCTCCGGCGGCGGTTTCTGCTCGCGGCGGCTTTGACCCTACCCGCGCTCTTCCGGGACGAAGCCTTCGAGCGCGTCTTCAAGTCCGCCCACATAAGCCTCGCCGGCCGGGACGGCGAGTGAGGAGCCGGTGAACGCATCGCCGATGGGTTCCACCCGCCCGCCCAGGCATTCACCCAGGAAGCCTTCGGCCACCGCGTTGAACGCCAGCCGGTTTTCGGGCCGCGCGAAGCCGTGGCCTTCATCGGGGAAGAGCACGTAGGTCACCGGGATGTCGCGCGCCTGCATGGCCTCGACGATCTGGTCTGATTCCGCCTGGGCCACGCGCGGATCGTTGGCGCCCTGGCCGATTAGCAGCGGGCGCTGGATATTGTCCACGCTGTTCAGCGGCGAGCGCTCGCGCAACAGCGCCATGCCCTCCTCGGTGTTGGGATCGCCCACGCGCATCTCCAGCACCCGGCGGAAGGACTCCCAATAGGGAGGGATGGCGTCCAGCAGGGTCACCAGGTTTGACGGCCCCACAATGTCGACGCCGCACGCGAACGTCTCGGGCGTGAAGGTGAGCCCGGCCAGCGTCGCGTAGCCGCCATAGGAGCCGCCGCCGATGGCGACGCTGTCTTGCGCCGTGACGCCTTGCGCCACCGCCCAGTCCACCGCGTCGATCAGATCGTCGTGCATCGCCTCGCCCCATTCCAGGTTTCCGGCGTTGACGAAATCCTTCCCGAACCCGGTGGAGCCGCGGAAATTGACCTGCAGCACGGCGTAGCCGCGATTGGCGAACCATTGGGCGTAGGTGTCGTACCCATAGGAGTCGCGCGCCCAGGGCCCGCCATGGACCCACAGCACCATGGGCACGGGCGCTTCCGGCCGGCCGTCGCCGTCGGCGTCGGTTCCGCGCGGCAGGGTGAGGTAGGAGACGAGATTCTTGCCGTCCCGGGCCTCGATGATCACCGGCTCCATTTTCGCGAGCGGCGCGCCGACGAGATCGGGGCGCACGGAGACCAGTTCGGAAAACGCGTTCGCCTCACGGTCCCAGAGCCAGTAGGTGGAGACCTCATCAGAGGCGTATTCGACCAGCACCCAGGTCTGATCGTCGTCGCTGCGCGACGCCAGGCCCACATCGCCGTCAAACTGGGCGTTCAGCGCGGCGAGGATCGCCTCGCCGTCCTCGGTGAGCGGATTAAGCTCGGTGCGCGCATAGGTGACCGAGTAGACGTCCGGCTCGCCGGTTTCAGGATCGCTCCACACCCCGCCGATATCGGCGCGGTCGTCCTGCGCGATGAGGGTCTGCTCGCCGCTCTCCAGGTCATAAGCGAACAGCGCGCCGGTATTCCGGCCGCGGCTGTCGGTCATGTAAAGCGTGGCGTTGTCCTCGGAGAAGCCGCGCAGCCCTGTGGTGTAAAGGTCTTCCGGCGAGACCTGCAGGAACTCGCTCCACGCGCCGTCCTCATAGCGCAGATAGGTCGCCCCGCCTTCGCTCGTGGCGCGCTGGCCGAAACGCAGATCGAGATCGTTGTCGAAGACATAGTCGCCGATCTCGTCGGTGTTCTCGTAAATCAGTTCCAGATCGCCGGTGGCGACGTCCAGGCGGTAGGCGTCGTGCCAGCGCGGATCGCGATTGTTCAGCCCGACGATCATGACGCCGGGATGGTCCTCGTCGCTGGCGAGAATTTGCGCGCGGGTGTTTTCAAACGGGGTGAGCTCGGTCTCTTCGCCGGTCGCAGGATCGACCCCGTAGAGCAGGAAGTTTTCATCCCCGCCGCGGTCCTGGACATAGACCAGCGTATCCCCGCCGGGCACCCAGCCATAGCTGCGCACGCCGCGCCCGCGATCAGACGTCACCGCGCGGGCCGCGGAAATGTCCTCGGCCGGGGCCACGAACACGTTGAGCACGCCCTCGTCCGGCGCCACCCAGCTCAGCATGGAGCCGTCCGGGCTGATCTGTACGTTGGAATACGCCGGATTGCCGAACAGCGCGTCCCGCGAGATCAGCTCGGCGTCGGTGCGCGCCTCGGCGCTGACCTGAGCCAGGCCCGGCGCGCCGGCGCCGGCCATGAGCGCGCAGGCGGCGGCGCTTGCAAGAATGACAGACTTCATGGATCGAACTCCCGTTTTGGCTTGGCGCCCCGGGCGCCGCACGGGCGGTATGGAACCACGAGCGGGTCAAAAGCGGCAATTAAGCTTTGTTAAGGCGCGCCTGATCGAAGCCGGCGCCCATGCCGGCGCTTGCGCGTTCGTTTCCCCGCGCTAGCCTTGGCGCGTCCTTGAGGGGAGGTCCGTCATGATCCGCCGTTTCGCCGCATCCGCGCTGCTTGCAATTTTGATCGCCGCCTGCGGCGAGGCGCCCGACGCGCCGGCGCCGGTCGCCGACGACGCGCTCACACGCGCCGTCACCGGCGGGGAGATCGTCGGGTATGTGGACGCCGGGACCGGGGCCCATGTCTGGCTCGGCGTGCCCTTCGCCGCGGCGCCGGACGGAGCGAACCGCTGGCGCGCGCCGCAGCCGGTGGAGCCCTGGCGCGCCGCGCGTGAGACGATCTCGCACGCCGCGCCTTGCCCCCAGATCACCAATGCGCTGAACGCCGAAGCCACCGGCGTGGAGGTGGGACAGCTCGCCGGCTCTGAGGACTGCCTTTACCTCGACATCTACGCCCCGCCTGAAGAGGCCGCCGATGACGGTCCGCCCCCCGCGCCCGGCGAGGCGCAGGTCTATGAGCCCGGCCGTCCGGTGATGGTGTGGATCCATGGCGGGGCGAACGTCTGGGGCTCCGCCGACCAGTATGACGGGGCGCAGCTGGCCACGGACCGCGACGTCATCGTGGTGGCGGTGCAGTACCGGCTCGGCCCGCTGGGTTTTTTCGCCCACCCCGCCCTGAACGAAGGCGACAACCTGGTGGCGGCCGGCGACTCGGCGCCGAATCTGAGCGGCGCGGCGAACTTCGCCCTGCTTGATCAGATCGCGGCGCTTGAATGGGTGCGTGACAACGCGCGCGCCTTCGGCGGCGACCCGGAGCGGGTGACGATTTTCGGCGAAAGCGCCGGCGGGCATAACGTGGCCGGGCTGATGGCGAGCCCGCTTGCAGAAGGCCTGTTCCATCGCGCCATCATCCAGTCCGGCCTCACCGACGTGGTTTCGCTGGAAGACGCCCGGGACGGTTCGGACGTGGCCGCGATCCCCGCCGCGCGCCGCTTCACCGGAGAGGCCGATCCCAGCCCGGCTGATCTGCGCGCCGCGCCGCTTCAATCTGTATACGACGCGTACATGGACGACGGCGGTCTGCGCGACATGCCGCGGATGATCGCCGACGGCGTCACCGTGCCTGAAGGCGGCATTCTGGAGGCGTTATCAAGCCCTCAGACCTTCAACGCCGTGCCGGTGATCACGGGCACGAACAAGGACGAAATGAAGCTGTTCAACGTGTTCGATCCCGAGCTGTCCAGCCGCTGGTTCGGAGTGATCATCCGCACGCCCGATCCCGACTTTTTCGAAGCGGCGAGCGAATACCAGTCCCGGCTCTGGCGCGCCCTGGCGGTGGACGAGGTCGCCGAAACGCTCACCCAGGGTGGCCATGCAGACGTCTACGCCTATCGCTTCGACTGGGATGAGGGCGGGACAATGGCCTTCATGGACCTAAGCCGGCTCCTGGGCGCGGCGCACGCCATGGAAATTCCGTTCGTCTTCAACCATTTCGAGTTCTTCGGCCGGCTGGATTCAGGCCTGTTCACTGATGAGAACGCAGACGGACGCGAAGCCCTCGCCGACGCCATGGGCGCGTACTGGGGGCAGTTCGCCCGGTCCGGCGACCCCGAAGACGCCGGCGGGCCTGACTGGCCGGAATGGGAGGAGACCGGAACGCTCATCCGCTTCGACACCCCGTCCGACGGCGGCGTTGAGGTGATCGAGGGCAGCGAGACCCTGGAGGCGATCGCACAGGACCTCGCCGCGGACGCGCGTTTAAGCGCGGATCAGCGCTGCTTCATCTTCGAGCGCCTGGTGACCTGGCGCTCCAGCGTCACAGAGCTTGGAACGCCGCTGGACTGTCCTGAGTGATGAGCAGCCCATGTCCTCCCCCTTGATGGGGGAGGTTGCTGGCGCGAAGCGCCAGACGGAGGGGGGAATGGCGCGCCCGCCTCGCCCCCCCTCGACCCGAACCTTCGGTCCGGCCCACTCCCCCCGCAGGCGGGGGGAGAAAGCCGCCAGACTTGCCCGATCAGCCAGCGAATCTCCGCTCCTCCAGCCAGGCCAGCAGCACCGCCGACAGCTCTTCGGGGGCTTCATACTGGGTCCAGTGGCCGCAATCCTCGATAATGTGGAGGGTGAAGTCCTTGCACAGCATGGGCATCCAGCCGGCGAGCTTGGGCGGCAGCATGAAGTCGCATTCCGCCGCGATCATCAGGCAGGGCATGGAGAGCCGGTGGTCCACCCCGGCAAGCCGCTCCCAGTTCGCATCGAAATTGCGGTACCAGTTCAGCCCGCCACGAAACCCGGTCTTTGCGTAAATCTCGGCGTATTGCTTGCGGATCTCCGCCGGGACGACGGTGCGGTCCTCCGGCCGGGTTCCGCCGCGCTCCATGAAGGCTTCGAACTGGTCGGGCAGATGGGTGACGTTCGCGGGCGGATCGCCGGCGACCGCGGCCGGCAGCGGCGCCCCGAACACGAAGCTGAAGAACGCCTCTTCGCGGCCTTCGAACAGCGAATCGGACGCCTCGTCCTGGAAGCGCACGATGTAGTGATCCTCCCCGCCGCGCTCGCGAAAGGTTTCGGTGGGCGGGACCGCGCCGCGCGGCAGATGCGGCGTGTTCACGCCCACCGCCGCGATGAAGCGGTGAGGAATGAGCGTTGCGGCGTGCCACATGAGGATGCCGCCCCAGTCATGGCCCACGATCACCGCGGTCTCCACGCCCAGGGCGTCCAGCAATCCCTCAAGGTCAGCACACAGACGATCCACGTGATAGGCCTCGACCTCGTGGGGCGCGTCGGACGCCCCGAAGCCGCGATTGTCCGGCGCGATCACCCGGTAGCCGGCCTCGGAAAGGTCCTTGATCTGCTGCGCCCAGGACAGGGCGAGCTCCGGCCAGCCGTGCAGCAGCAGCACCGGCAGCCCGTCCGCCGGTCCGGCCTCGTGAACCGAAAGCGTGACCTCTCCCACATCGATACGGCGGGCGGGCGGCATGGGCGGATGGGTCATGGACGGGCCTTCGTTCGTTTCTTGCGCTCATAGAGTAGAAGATCGGCGACGAACACCGCCAGCCCGAGCCAGATCAGGGCGAAGGTGAGCGCGTGGGCCGGTGTGAACGTCTCTCCATAGATCAGCCCCACGCAGAATTGCAGGGTGGGCGCGATGAACTGGGCCGCGCCGATCACCGCGAAGCTGGAACCGCGCGCGCCGATGAGAAAGAACAAAAGCGGCGCCACGGTCATCGCGCCGGACAGGATGAGCAACAGCGCCTGGCTCCAGCCGTCGCGGAAATGCCCGCCCCCGCCACCGAACTCTACAAAGCCCAGAACCGCGATGGAGGGCAGCGCGATGATCACGGTCTCCCAGAACAGGCCGATGCGCCCGTCCACCTGCATGGTTTTGCGCAAATAGCCGTAGCCGGTGAAGCTGGCCGCCAGGAACAGGGCGATCACGGGAAGCTCGCCCACGGTGACGACCTGGTTGACCACGCCCAGCGCGGCGAGCCCCACCGCCACCTTGCGCAAGGCGCCGAAGCGCTCCGAGGCGACGAAAACACCCAGCGCCACGTTCACCAGCGGGTTGATGTAATAACCAAGGGAAATCTCGAGCACCTGGCCGGAATTCACCGCGAAGATGAAGGTCCACCAGTTCGCGCCGATCAAAAGCGCCGTGACCAGAAGCAGGGCGAGCTTGCGGCGGTCGGAGAGCACCTGCAACGCCGGGGTCCACCGCTTTGCAGTGACGAGCAGCAGCGCCAGGAGCGGTACCGACCACACCGCGCGGTGCAGCACGATCTCGGTGGGGCTGGCGAAAGCCAGGAGCTTGTAGAAGAGCGGAGACAGGCCCCAGATCAGGTAGCCGGTGATCAGCGCCGCGCCGGCCCGCGCCGGATCAAGGCGTTCGGTCCCCGCGCCGGCGGGCGTGGCGGGGGTGGCGGGAGCAGGGGCGGGGCGTTCGCTCATGGGGTCCGCTTAGACCCGAACGCCCCGCGCGCAAACCCGAAGCGTGCGGTCACCCGCCCTGCGTATCGCTCATACCGCCCGGCGCGCTGTCGGCGAAGGGAAGTGAACTTTCAAGCGTGCGGCCGTCTTCGAAGGTGAAGACCAGCTCCAGCGCGCCGTCCGCGGCCGCGTCAGAGGGAAGGCCGAAAATCATCAGATGATCGCCGCCCGACTGAAGCGCGAGGGCGCCGCGCGCGGGCACGTCGAAGCCTTCCACCTCGCGCATGCGCATCACCTCGCCCTCCATGGCCATGGTGTGCAGCTCCACGCGCTCGGCCTCGGGGCTTTCAACGCCCACAAGGCGCGCCGCCTCGCCGGAATTCTGCAAGGTGAAGAAGCCGGCGGTGACGTCGCGTCCGCCCATGGCGTTGCGCACCCAGCCCTCGGCCAGGGTGAAGTCGCCGGACGTCCCACCCATGCTGTCCATGGTCGCCGGGGCGGGCTCGTCGGCCAGGGCGGTTTCGTCTTCGGCGCCGTCGTCGTCGAGATCTGCGAGCGCGCCGGATTCGCCGGGCTCGATATTGGAGTTGATGTCGCCGGGCTCGTCGGCGTCGCCGCAGGCGGCGAGCAGAAGGGCGAGCGCCGACACGGCGGTGAATTGGCGGATCATGGCGAAACCTCTCGAAACACGGTTCAGCGCAAGGCAACGCATGCGCACGCCGTCATGTTGCGCAGCGCGGCGGTGCGGGCAAGCGCGGCGCGGCGAAATGATCTTAGCCCTTCCAATACCCCACGCGCGCGCGGGCTTCTTTCAGCGCCGGCGCGGCGGCTTCGTTCGCCCGCTCGGCGCCTTTTGCCAGCTTGCGGTCGATTTCGGCCGGGTCGGCGATGAGACGGGCGTATTCTTGGCTGATGGGGGCGAGGAACTCCACCGCGGCTTCGGCGAGCCTCGGCTTGAACGCGCCGAAGCCCTGGCCGGCGAATTCGCCCAGAACTTTTTCGCTCGTGGTCCCGGTCAGGGCCGCGTAGACTCCCACCAGATTACGCGCCTCGGGCCGGGCCTCCAGGCCTTCGATCGTTTCAGGCAGCGGTTCGGGATCGGTCTTGGCCTTCTTGATCTTCCTCGCGATCGTGTCGGCGTCGTCCTCAAGATTGATCCGCGCATTGTCGCTGGGATCGGACTTGGACATTTTCGCCGTGCCGTCCTTCAGGCTCATGATGCGTGCGCCGTGCTTCTGGATCACCGGCTCGGGCAGCGGGAAGACCGCCTCGCCCTCGCCAAAATCACGGTTGAAGCGCGCGGCGATGTCGCGCGACAGCTCCAGATGCTGCTTCTGGTCCTCGCCCACCGGCACGTGAGTCGCCTTGTAGATCAGGATGTCGGCGGCCTGCAGCACCGGGTAGGTGAACAGCCCGACGCTGGCGCGTTCGGCGTCCTTGCCGGCCTTGTCCTTGAACTGGGTCATGCGCTCCAGCCAGCCCAGGCGGGCCGTGCACTGGAAGATCCAGGCGAGCTCGGCGTGGGCGGGCACGGCGGACTGGGCGAACACGGCCGATTTGTCCGGGTCGACGCCCGCGGCCATGTAGGCGGCGGCCGCCGCGCGCACCCGGCCGGGCAGGAGTTTGGGGTCGTGCAGCACCGTGATGGCGTGCATGTCCACCACGCAATAAAAGCACTCGCGGCCCGAATTCTGCAGCTCCACCCACCATTTCAGCGCGCCGAGATAATTGCCCAGGTGCAGCCCGCCGGTGGGCTGCATGCCGGACAGAATGCGGTCGGGGCCGGAATAGGGGGCGATCTCGCTCATGGCGTTGAAATCCCATGCAGGGTGAACGGAGCGCTCCGTTTAGCGGGGCGTCGCGCGAGGAACAAGCGGGCAAACGCGCGCCGCTAAAGTCCCAGCCGCTTGGCGAGGCCGCCAAGCCGGGCCTGCTGCAGCGCGCGGGCGAATTGGGGCGGGCAGAGTTTCAGCCGGGCGGCGGCGACCATGAGCGCTGGGGCGGCGGACGGCTCGGCGCCCAGCTTGCTGGCGAAGTATTCCGCCGGGGTGCGGGCGTAGACCCCGTAGGGCTCGAGGATCTTGCGGGGAAAATCCTTGATGTTGTCGGTGAGGATCAAGCCTGCGCCGCACGCCAGCGCGCTTTCGATAACATGGCGGTCGCCTTCATCGGGCAGGCGGCCCTCCACCTTGACGCCGTGATCGTCGGGCACGCTCGCCTCGGGAAAGGCCTGCTCCAGCGCCACCACCAGGCGGGCGGCCTCCCCGGCGCCGTCGCGGTGGGGCTTGGCCTCGACGATCTTGGCGTGGGCGTGGCCGGTTTCGAACAACACCTTCGCCGACCAGCGCGGCTGCAGGAGGCCCGAAGCGGCGAAAGCCAGCACAAGATGGCGGCGCACCGCGCCGGCCAGCACGCAGGCGTCGATGAACAGGGCGGGCGCGGCTGTTTGCGCGGGCGGCGCCGCTTGCAAAGGCGCAGGGGTCCCCGGCCAGTCCGCGGCGAGATGGGGCCCGTCCATATCCGCGATCGCTTCAAGGGCGGCTTCGCAGCATTGCGCACGCGCCTTGGCGATGCGCGCCAGCAAAGCCGGGTCAAGCGTCTGCGGGTCGGACAGGTCGCCCAGCTCCACGAGCCGCGCCGCGCCCCAAAGATCAAGGCCCAGCGCGTCTGCGGCCTCTTCCAGCCTCACGCGTCCAGCGCCGCCGGGGCGGGGTCGCAGAAGCTTTTCACCTCGAACAGGCGCGGATCGGTGATGATGTCGGTGGGCCGCATGCGGTGGGACAGCTCCAGCCCCTCCAGCGTACGCGCCCGCGACAGCGCCACATAGGCCTGGCCGTGGGCGAACAGGCGCCGGGAGACGTCGAGAAAGACCTTGTCCAGGGTCAGCCCCTGGGATTTGTGGATCGTCATCGCCCAGGCCAGGCGCAGCGGGTACTGGGCGTAGGAGCCGATGGTCTCGCGCTTCAGCTTGCCGGAGTTTCCGTCCGCTGCGTAGCGCATGCGCTCCCAGGTCACCTTTTCGATGGTCACAGTCTCGCCGTTCACATGGACCTTCACGCCCTCGGGCGTGAAGCCCACCACCTCGCCGATGGAGCCGTTCACATAGCGCCCGCCGGGATCGTTTCGGATCATCATCACCCGCGCCCCGGTCTTGAGGACCAGCGGATCGTCGGTGGGAAACAGGCGCGGATCGAACTCGCCCTCCACCCTGCCGGAAAAGCCGCGCGGTTCGCCCACCAGCCCGTCGAGCCGCGCCTGATTAATGCTGGAGGCGGCCTGGTTGGTGGCTGTGAGCACCACATGGGTGGTGCTGGCCTCCAGCCCGGAGCGGCCGGTGACCCGCTCGTTCAGGCGCTCGGCCAGATCGGGGGTGAGCTCGCCCTCGCGCACGGCGTTGAGCACCTCCACGAAGTCCGGATCGGCCTGGCGGTGGACCTTTTGCAGCTCCACCATGGTGAAGCCGGCGTCGCGAAACGAGGGGGCGTGGAAGAAGAACGGGCCGCCGAAATGCTCCTCCAGGAAGGCGCCCTCTTCGCCCTGGGCGATGGGCGGCAGCTGGGCGAGATCGCCCACCAGGATAAGGCGCACCCCGCCGAACGGCTCGGCGCTGTCGCGATTGAGGCGCAGCGAGAAATCCACCGCCTGCATCAGGTCGGAGCGCACCATGGAGATTTCGTCGATCACCAGCGTGGTGAGCGCGCGCACCGCCCGGGCGTTCCGCAGCCGGCGAATGTCGCCGGGCGTGATCAGGCGCGGCGGCAGGCGGAAGAAGCTGTGCAGGGTCTGGCCGCCGGCGTTCATCGCCGCGACGCCGGTGGGCGCGAGCACGGCGGCTTTCGAGCCGAGCCGGCGCAGTATGGCGCGCGTGACCGTGGTCTTGCCGGTGCCCGCGCGTCCGGTGAGGAACAGATGCGCCCCGCCCTCCACGGCGAAATCCACCACGGCCTGCTGTTGCGGCGAGAGGGTCGGGGCGGCGGGTCCGGCGAGCAAGGGGCGGCCTTTCGTGTCAGATCGGCCGCCAACCTGCCCGCGTTCTCCGGCTCAAGCCAGCCTTTCGGCCAGCCGCGGCGCTAGTAAATCTCCTCGGCGACGCAGCCGTCTCCCACGAAGCGGAAATCGCGTACGCGCATGTCCGGGCTGATCACGAAGCGGGTCTCGCATTCCACCCACCATTCCTGGGGCGGTTCGTAGATCGTCTCATCATACGTGGTCACCCGCTCGCGCACTATGCCGTCCTTGTCGCGGAAGGTTGTGCGGCGCTCGCGCGGAATAGTGCGGTAGCCGCCGGGATTGTAGCGGCGCTCTTCGTTCATATAGACCCAGATCTGCGAGCCGTCGCTCAAGGTGTCGCGGCGAATGGGCGGGCCCCATTCCAGAAGGATGGTGTCGGAGTGGGCGCCGACAAACTGCTCCACTTGCTGGCGGTAGCCCTCGGCGGTGGCGCAGCCGGCCAGTACGGCGGCCGCGGCGGCGATCAAGGCGAGACGTTTCATCGGTCAGGCGTCCTGAATTACGGTTCCTCTGCGCCGTCCGCGCCCGGCGCGGTCGACGTTTGACATCACGATAGCGTACACCGCTGAACCGGAGCTGACAGAAAAAAGGCGCTGGCATGGCGGCGGTTTCCCCTCAAGCGTGTTTCGCGCGCACCAGCACAGGAGACGGCCCATGCCCGTGGACGTGAACCGGCACGCCCGCCACATCTTGTTGAAGGAGCTCGGCGGACCTGGCCAGCAGCGCCTTGCGAGGTCTCGTGTGACCGTCATCGGCGCGGGCGGGCTCGGCGCGCCGGCCGCGCTCTATCTCGCCGCCGCGGGCGTGGGGGCGATCCGGCTTGTGGATCCCGATACGGTGAGCCTCGACAATCTGCAGCGCCAGATCCTTTACCGCACAGCCGATGTGGACCGGGTGAAGGTCGAAGCCGCGGGCGAGACGCTGCGCGCCCTGGACCCGGCGGTGGAGATCGAGCCGGTGCGCGCGCGCGCCGATGCGCAGAGCCTGCCGGGCCTTCTGGACGGGACGGACCTGGTGCTGGACGGATGCGATGGTTTCGAGACGCGATTCGCCGTGAACGAAGCTGCGATCAAGGCCGGTCTGCCGCTGGTCTCCGGCGCGGTGGGGCGCTGGGACGGTCAGGTCTCGGTGTTCGCGCCGCACCGCGGCGCGCCATGCTATCGCTGTTTCGTTCCCAAACCTCCGCCGGATGCCGAAACCTGCGCGCAGACCGGTATCGTCGGCGCGCTCACCGGCGTGATCGGCGCGATGATGGCGCTTGAAGCGATCAAGATGGCGGCGAAAGCGGGCGAGCCCCTGCTGGGCCGGATGCTGATCTATGACGGCCTCAGCGGCGAAAGCCGAACGGTCAGGCTTCCTCGCGACCCGGAGTGTCCGGCGTGCGCTCACGTTTGAACAATCCGCCGCGGCGCAGGCGCACGAAGGCGAGCCCGCCCAGCGCCATGCCCGGCGCCAGGCCGTAGAGCAGTCCAAGATTGAGGTCGCCGCTCAATAAGGACACCACGCCCCACACGATCACGCCCATAGCCAGAAACGCCGCGAAGGCCAGGCCCGCTTGCAACGGGGGCGGAGATTTGACGGGCGGCATGGCTGAATGAGACTCAGTGAGCTTGGTTGAGGAATGTGTCAGGCTAGCAAGACACCCTCGCGTCCTCAAGCAAAAGCGGCTCCTAGCGGCGGTGCTTTTTTTTCGTCTTACCGCGCGCATCCACCACGATCAGCAGGTAGACCGCCGCGGCGAAGGCGAGGCCCACCACAACGCCGCCGATCCAGCTGGACAGAATGACCGTGAAGATGGCGCCGGATATCGCGGCGAGCATCACCACCATGGCGATGACGTTGGCGGGCGGCAGGAAGATGGAGTTACGGCGTTTCACCAGTGATGTCCCGATAATGCGTCCAGGTCATGCGTTCGGTGGTGATGAAACCCCAGTTCCAGTCCTCATGCCAGTCCGCCAGCGGCTCCCGGGCCAGGATCTCTTCATATCCAAGGCCCTGATCGACCAGCGCGGCGATGACGGCGCGGGTGTCGGTGAGCATCGCGATGCTCGCCTCTACATCGGCTTTTGTCGACAGCGGGCCGTGACCGGCGATGATCTGCGTGTCCGGACCGGCGGCGTCGGCCACCGCCTGCAGGCCGGCGATCATGCCTTCAACCGTGCCGCCATTGTCCAGGTCGATATAGGGAAACAGGCCCGAGAACAGCAAGTCGCCGGCGTGGATCACGTCGGCCCCTTCAAACACCACGAAAATGTCGCCGCCGGTATGGGCGTCCGGGGTGTGGTGGAAGCGCGCGGTTTCGCCGTTCAGCGTCGCGGCGTCGCCGTGGGAGACCGAAACCGTCGGCAGAAAGGCGCCCGACAGCGGCTCCGGCGTGCGCCCGGTCAGCTGGGCGGTGACGGGGTTTTCAAGCGCGGGCCGCACGCTTTCATGGGCCATCACGACGGCGCCGGCCTCGGCGAAATAGGCGTTGCCCAGCACATGATCGCCATGAAGATGGGTGTTGAGCACCAGGTCCACCGCCCGGTCGCCGGACACCGCGCGCTGGGCGCGGTCTATGGCCGGGGCGAGGCTCTCCATCTGGGTGTCGATCATGAACACCCCGTCCTCGCCGACGCTGAGACCGACATTTCCGGCCCGGCCCGTGGCGAGCATGTAGACCCCTTCGCCGAGATCGGTGCTCTCCACATAAACGTCCTCGCCCTCCTGGGCGATCGCGGCGCCGGCCAGGCCAAGCCCCAGCGCGGCGGCGGTCACGGTGCGGATCATGATCGATCTCCTCGCGGTGGGTGACGGAGCGCGAAGATGGACCAGAAGCGGCGAAAAGCGAACCCTCGAAAATGCGGCGCGCCGTGGATCGGCCCGGAGGCACGCCTCAAGAGCCCGCGGGCGAGACCGCCGGCGCCGGTTTAACCGGGCGTTCACCGTGGTCGGGCCTGATGAGGGGCATGCGCCTTTTGACCGTCCTCCTCATCGCCGCGCTTGGGGCCACCCTGTCTGCTGCTCCGGCGGCGGCCCAATCCTGCGAAGGCTTTTCCGGGCTTCCCGTGCCGCGCTTTGTCTCGCTGCGCTATGACGAAGCGATCGGGCGGTCGGGACCGTCGGGCGAGCATCCCCGGCTCTGGGTCTACCGGCGCGCGGGCCTTCCGCTGCAGGTGATTCAGGAAACCCCGGACTGGCGCAAGGTGCGCGATCCTGGAGGGGTGGAGGTCTGGATGCACCGCCGCCTGCTCTCCGGGCGCCGGGCGGTCTGGGCGCTTGATGACGCCGATCTGCGCGCGCGCCCCGACGGCGACTCACCGCTGGTGGCGCGCATCGAACCCGACGCACGCTTGTGGCTGGAGCGCTGCCGGGCGGACTGGTGCCGGCTTGAGGCGGACGGTCGCCGCGGCTGGGCGCGTGCGGACCGGTTCTGGGGCGTGAGCCGGGCCGACCGCGGCGCCGGCGCCGCGGCGGACGGCGCGCTTGAGGGGGCGCTTGCCCCGTGCTACCGCTCCGATCCGGAACCTGCCGGGCTCGCCGCCGCGCAATAATCGGGCGCGGGCCTTACTTTTGAGGAAACCGCGCCAGCCCGGCGCCGTTATCGACTTTGATATGCGAAAAGGCCGGACCCGCGGCGCGGCCGCTTGGTTCGACGGACCCCATGACAGATCGACAAAACAGTTACGATTATGACGCCCTGATCGCCTGCGGCAAAGGCGAGCTGTTCGGGCCGGGCAACGCCCAGCTTCCCTTGCCGCCCATGCTGATGTTCGACCGCATCACGCGCATCGACGAGGACGGCGGCGCCTATTCAAAGGGCTGCATCGTCGCCGAGCTGGATGTGAAGCCGGACCTGTGGTTCTTCGATTGCCACTTTCAGGGCGATCCGGTGATGCCCGGTTGCCTGGGGCTCGACGCCATGTGGCAGCTGGTGGGATTCTATCTCGGCTGGACCGGGTCGCCGGGCAAGGGCCGGGCGCTGGGCGTGGGCGAGGTGAAGTTCACCGGCCAGGTGCCCCCGACGGTGAGCTGCGTGCGTTACGTGATCGACATCAAGCGCGTGATCAGGCGCAAGCTTGTGCTCGGCATCGCCGACGGCCATGTAGAGGCCGACGAACAGCGTATCTACACCGCCAAGGACATGCGGGTGGGCCTGTTCCAGCCTGAAGAACTTAAGAAAAGCGAGGCCTGAATGAGACGCGTTGTCGTCACCGGGATCGGAATCGTCTCCGCCATCGGCGATAATGTCGACGAAGTCGCCGAAAGCCTGAAAGCGGGCAGGAGCGGGGTTTCCTCTGCAAGCGAGTACGCCGAGCTGGGCTTTAAATGCCAGGTGCACGCCCGGCCGAAGGCCGACCCGGCCGAGCACGTCGACAAGCGCGCCTATCGTTTCATGGGCGAAGGCGCGGGCTGGGCGCACATGTCCATGACTCAAGCCATCGCCGACGCGGGGCTTGAAGAGTCCGACATCTCCAATGAGCGCACCGGCCTCATCGTCGGCACCGGCGGGCCCAGCGTGGAAGCCATCGTGAAGGCCGCCGACATCACGCGGGAGAAAGGGCCCAAACGCATCGGCCCGTTCGCGGTGCCCAAGGCGATGGCCTCCACCGGCTCTGCGACGCTCGCCACCCCGTTCAAGATCAAGGGCGTGAATTATTCGATCTCCTCGGCGTGCGCGACCTCGGTGCATTGCATGGGCGCGGCCGCCGAACAGATCGCCTGGGGCAAGCAGGACGTCATGTTCGCCGGCGGCGGCGAGGAGCTTCACTGGGCGCTGTCGAACCTGTTCGACGCCATGGGCGCCATGAGTTCGACCTATAACGACACGCCGCAGACCGCCTCTCGCGCCTTCGACAAGAACCGCGACGGGTTCGTGATCGCCGGCGGCGCCGGCATCGTGGTGCTGGAAGAGTATGAGCGCGCCAAGGCGCGCGGCGCCCCGATCTGGGCCGAGGTGCTCGGCTACGGCGCCACCAGCGACGGCCACGACATGGTCGCGCCGAACGGAGAAGGCGCCATGCGCTGCATGAAGCAGGCGCTGGATCCGCTCAAGGGCCGTAGGATCGACTATGTGAACCCCCACGCCACCGCCACGCCCGTGGGCGACGTGCGCGAGGCCCAGGCCCTGCGCGACGTGTTCGGCGAGGGCCAGGTGCCGCCGCTCTCGGCCACCAAATCCATGACCGGCCACTCGCTGGGCGCCGCCGGCGTTCAGGAGGCGATCTACTCCCTGATCATGATGCGCGACGGCTTTATCGCCCCGTCCATCAACATCAAGGAGATGGATCCCGAGGTGGGCGAGCTGCCCGTGGTCACCGAAACGCGCGAGGCGGAGCTGAACACGGTGCTGTCGAACAGCTTCGGCTTCGGCGGGACGAACGGGACCATCGTGCTGGGTCGGCCGGATTAACACTCTAACAGGAGTCAGAATATAGCTTCTGAGTTGTGTTTTATTTTGCTATATTCTCATGGTCATGTCAGCACTCGGAGAAGGCTTTTACACCGTCCAAGAGGCGGCATATCTGATCGGCACGGCAGATCAGCGCCTGAGGGCATGGTTGCGCCCGAGCGCTAAATACGGCCCTGCGGTAAAGTCTGATCGCGTTCGAGGGCGCGGAATTTCGGATCTGAGCTTTCACGACCTGATCGAATTGAACTTCGTCGAGCATTTCCGCGCACAGGGCGTCTCGCTGCAAACGTTAAGGAACGCCAACGATCGTGCGCGTGAAGCGTACGGGTCCCATCCGTTCGCGCGTAGTGACCTTCTTTTCAGGACTGACCGGACGCGGATTTACGCTGAAGCTGCATCTACGACAAATGATAAGCGGTTGCTCGATCTGACCGAAAATCAGCATGTCCTCGACGTGATTGAAGACACTCTGCGCGAAGGGATCGACTTCGATCCTGATACAGCACTTGCTCGCGTCTGGCGTCCAAGGTCTGACCTCGCGGTGATCGTCGATCCGCGCGTCAATTTCGGTAGACCGTCGCTTGAGCACCATGGCCTGAGCACGTCCGCGCTTAGGCGTCTCTGGGATGCTGAGAAGGGCGACTACGCCGCAGTCGCAGATTGGTATGGCATACCAGAAGCGGCAGTGCGTGACGCAGTCGAATTTGAGACCGTCCGCATACAGTGAAGGTCGGCCTAGATGCTAACTTGTCCCGTCGACTTGTTGACGCGATGAACGCAATCCACGGCAGGGACGACCAGTTCGTACAGGTTGGTGCAGGTCCAGCACACTCGGATGCTCCTTGGATCACGGCATTTTCTAACGATGGCGGGCAGGTGCTGATCGGCGCCGATCAAGCGATATTGAAGCGGCCATTTGAGGTCGAAGCGCTTTCAGATAGCGGTCTTCATGCGTTCTTTCTTGGGTACGGAAAGGCGAATCCAAAAGGCTATGTAATTGCTAGTTTTCTTATCTGGTGGTGGCCGGAATTTCGCCGAAGGGTTGGCGGCCCACACAAGGTGTTCCGAACCAAGCCGATGAATTGGGACTATGGGTCGCTCGAAGCGCTGACGATCATAGACAACAACGGAATAAGACGGGTTCAAAGGACTTAGGACCCGGCCTTTGCCTCGATTTGTCCCGCAGAAAGAACTCTCACATAGTAAAAAAGGGCGGCCCGGCGGGCCGCCCATTTTCGTTCCGGTTCGGCGCGGCTCTTACAGCGCGCGCTTGACCTCTTCGACCTGGAAGCACTCGATCTGATCGCCGACCTGCAGGTCGTGATAGCCCACGAAGCCCATGCCGCATTCGGTGCCGGCGCGCACTTCGGACACTTCGTCCTTGAAGCGCTTGAGCGTGGACAGCTCGCCTTCGTGGATGACGGTGTCGTCGCGCAGCAGGCGCACGCCGCAGCCGCGCTTGACCACGCCGTCGGTGACGCGGCACCCGGCCACTTTGCCGACCTTGGTGATGTTGAACACCTCCAGGATTTCGGCGTAGCCGATGAAGGTCTCGCGCTTCTCCGGCGCCAGCATGCCTTCCAGCGTGCCTTTGACGTCGTCAATAAGGTCGTAGATCACCGAGTAGTAGCGGATCTCCACGCCCTCGCGCTCGGCCAGCTCGCGCGCCTGCTTGTTGGCGCGGACATTGAACGCGAAGATCGGCGCGCCTGCAGCCTGGGCCAGCAGGACGTCGCTTTCCGACACCCCGCCCGGCGCGGAGTGGACGACCTTGGCCGCCACTTCCTCATTGCCGGCTTTCTCCAGAGCGCCCACGATCGCTTCGGCCGAGCCCTGCACGTCGGCTTTGACCAGCACAGGCATCTCAGCCAGCTCGTTGGTCTTCAGCTTTGCCATCATCTGCTCAAGCGAGGCGCCGCCGGAGCGGGCCGCCGCCTGTTTGTCGCGCAGGGCGCGCTGGCGGTACTCGACCAGTTCACGCGCACGCGCCTCGGTCTCCACCACGGCGAACACCTCGCCGGGATCGGGCGCGCCGTCCAGGCCGAGAATCTCGGCCGGTTCGGACGGGCCGGCTTCCTTGAGCTGTTGGCCGCGCTCGTTGACCAGCGCACGCACCTTGCCCCAGTGGGCGCCGGCCACGACGATCTCGCCGCGCTTCAACGTGCCGCGCTTGACTAGCGCCGTGGCGACCGGGCCACGGCCCTTGTCGATCTGGCTTTCGATCACCACGCCTTCGGCCGAACGGTCCGGATTGGCCTTCAGCTCGAGGAACTCCGCCTGCAGGTTGATGGCTTCGGTCAGCTCCTCAAGGCCGGTGCGCTTCAGCGCCGAAACCTCGATCGACTGAACGTCGCCGCCCATGCTTTCCACGAACACTTCATGTTGCAGCAGTTCCTGCAGCACCTTGTTCGGATCCGCGCCGGGCGTGTCGCACTTGTTCACCGCCACGATCATCGGAACGCCGGCCTGCTTGGCGTGGCTGATCGCCTCGATCGTCTGGGGCATCACGCCGTCATCGGCGGCCACCACCAGGATGACGATGTCGGTCGCCTGTGCGCCGCGTGAGCGCATCGCGGAGAAGGCCGCGTGGCCCGGCGTGTCGAGGAAGGTGATCTTTTCACCGCCCTTGAGCTGCACCTGATAGGCGCCGATATGCTGGGTGATGCCGCCGGCCTCGCCCGCCGCCACGTCGGTGGCGCGAAGGGCGTCGAGAAGGCTGGTTTTACCGTGGTCCACGTGACCCATCACGGTCACCACCGGCGAGCGCGGCTTCTTGGTTTCTTCGGGATCGTCCTGAGAGATGAAGCCCTGCTCCACATCGGATTCGCTCACGCGCTTCACCGCGTGGCCGAACTCTTCAACGATCAGCTCGGCGGTGTCGGCGTCCAGCGTGTCGTTGGCGCGCACCATCTGACCCTGGGTCATCAGGAATTTGACCACGTCCGCAGCGCGCTCGGCCATACGCTGAGCGAGCTCCTGCACGGTGATGGCTTCGGGCACGATCACTTCGCGCTCAACTTTGTCGCGGCCTTTGCCCGACTGCATGCGGCGCTGCTTCTCGCGCTCTCGCGCGCGGCGCATGGAGGCGAGCGAGCGCTGGCGATCCTCGTCGTCCTCGACGAGATTCTGGATGGTCAGCTTGCCCTGGCGGCGCTTGGGCTCCTTGGAGCGCGAGGGCGCGGCCTTTTCGCCCGTCGGTCCGACTTTCTTGGATTTGACCCGTCCGCCCATCTCTTCGAGCAGATTGCGCGGGCCGTCCTCCTCGCCCTTGTCCTTGTCGCGGGCCTTGTCGGCCTTGCGATTGGGCTTGGCGTCGGGGTCGAACGCGGCCGGATCGGGCATGGCCGGCTCTTCGTCGGCCTTTTTCGGCTTGGCTTTCTTGGGCGCGGCCTTTGCCTCGGCCTCGGCGCGGCGAGCCGCTTCCGCCTCTTCCGCGGCGCGCCGATCAGCCTCCTCGCGCGCCTTGCGCTCTTCTTCCTCGCGCTTGCGCTTGTCCTCGAGGGCTTTCAGCTCCTCTTGTTCACGGCGCTTGCGATCTTCTTCTTCCTCGCGCTGCTTTTTCGCGCGGGCGTCCTGTTCGGAGCGGGCGCGCTGAATGGCGGCCTGGCGGCGCAGAAGCTCCTCCTCGGACAGGCCGAGCTGCTTGGCCTTGGCGGCCAAAGCGGCGCGGGCGCGGTCCTTGTCGGACTGCGGACCCTTCTGGGCCGGCTGGCCCTGGCCCTTTTCGCCGGGCGCGCCGCCGGCGCGCTTGCGCTTTTTCTCCACCACGACGGATTTCTGCCGGCCGCGCGCAAAGCTCTGCTGCACGGTTCCGGACGAGCGTCCGCCCAGGGAGAGGGGTTTGCGGCCCGAGGTGTTGCGTTCGTCAGCGTCGCTCATAAACGTCCTTCGCGGCATCTGGTGAGACACGGGAGCGCCGCCGCATGCGCGCCCGCCGTCATATCCTTCAGACCCTCGCCGCCGTCGCGCCTTGCCTTAAGTCGCGTCCGGCCCTGAAGGCCCGCTAAACTAGCCGCCTTGCTTGGCGGATCAACCGTTCTCTGCGCCCATAGGCGCTTGCCGGGCGCCGGGGTCCAGTTCGCGGAAACCGGCAAGCTTGCCGATCACCGCTGTGAAGGCCGCAGCCTCCGGGCCTTGACCGAGCACCGCATGCACGATGCCGGTGCGCCCAAGCGCCGCGCCGATGGCCGCGGCGTCGAAACACCCCGCCACTTTCAAGCCCGGCCGGGCCGCATGGGCGAGCCGGTCGAGCTTCTCCCGGCCGCCCGGCGCGCCGTCGCGCGCCTCGATGCGCCAGGCCGGGGCGGGGCCCTTGGACAGGGCGAGCTTCGCCCCATCATACCCCATCGCGAGCGATCCCGCGCGCCTTGAAAGTCCCAAAAGGGACAACGCGCGAGCCTCAAGAAGCGCTTCGAACCTGTCAGCAAGGTCGCCGGGCGCTTCGACCGGCTTCTCAAACGCCCGATTGAACAGGCGCTTTCTCACCGCAAGATCCACGCTTTCGCGATCCGCGCTCACCCAGCCGCCGCGTCCGGGCAGCTTTGCGGCGACATCGGGAACCAGCAGCCCGTCCGGGCTGAGCGCCACGCGGAGCAGCTCGGATTCCCGCTTCACCGCTCCGGTGGCGACGCAGCGCCGTTCACGGGGCTCCTTGACCCTGGAAGATCGCGCGCCGCGGCTCACCGCTCCTCATCGTCCTCCCGGTCCGGATCGGCGTCTTCGGCCGGTTCGTCGCCCTTGTCCTCGACCGCAAGCCCTGGGTCTTCGCCCAGCAGCTCGGACAGATCAACGCCCAGGCGCTCGGCTTCGGCTTCCAGATCGGCGAGGTCGATATCGTCGAGATCGACATCCTCGCCCCCGTCTTCAACCCCTTCGGCCTCGTCTTCGTCAGTCTCCGGCTCCAGCGCGTCGGCCTCGATCCAGCCCGCCGCGACCCGGGCGCGCATGATCAGGCCTTCGGCGTCTTCCGCCGAGACATCCATGCCGTCCAGAATGCCCGGCTCGCGCACGCGTTCGCCGTCGCGGGTCTCGTACCAGCCGCGCAGATCGTCCGGCGTCAGGCCGGCGACGTCCTCGACATTGAGCACCTCGTTCTCGCCGAAGCGCACCGCCATGGGCAGATCGACGCCGTCGATCTCCATGACCGCGTCCTCGACGCCCAGCTCCTTGCGCTTGGCGTCCTGCTCGGCGGCCTGCTTTTCCAGATATTCCTTGGCGCGGGTCTGGATTTCGTTGGCGGTGTCGTCGTCAAAGCCCTCGATCACGGCGATCTCGTCGAGATCGACGAAGGCGAGATCCTCCATGTCCGCAAAGCCCTCGGTGGCCAGCAGCTGGGCGATGACCTCGTCGACGTCCAGAGCCTCCATGAACAGGGAGGTGCGATCGGAGAATTCTTTCTGACGGCGCTCGGATTCTTCCTCCTCGGTGAGGATGTCGATGGCCCAGCCGGTGAGCTGGCTGGCCAGGCGCACGTTCTGGCCGCGCCGGCCGATGGCCAGCGAGAGCTGCTCATCGGGCACCACCACCTCGATGCGCTGGTCCTCGTCGTCGAGCACCACCTTGGCCACTTCAGCCGGCTGCAGCGCGTTGACGATGAAGGTCGCCGGATCGGGATTCCACGGAATGATGTCGATCTTCTCGCCGGCGAGCTCGTTGACCACCGCCTGAACCCGGCTGCCGCGCATGCCCACGCAGGCGCCGACGGGATCGATGGAGCTGTCGTTGGAGATCACGGCGATCTTCGCGCGGCTGCCCGGATCGCGGGCCACGCGCGGGATCTCGATGACGCCTTCGTAGACCTCCGGCACTTCCTGGGCGAACAGGGCGGCCATGAAATCGGGGTGCGAGCGCGACAGGAAGATCTGCGGGCCGCGAACCTCTTCGCGCACATCGTAGATATAGGCGCGCACCCGATCATTGAGCTGCAGGCTTTCGCGCGGAATGCCGTCGGAGCGCCGGATGATGCCCTCGGCCTTGCCCAGATCGACGATGACGTTGCCGTACTCGACCCGCTTGACGATGCCGTTGACGATCTCGCCCACGCGGTCCTTGTACTCTTCGTACTGGCGCTGGCGCTCGGCCTCGCGGACCTTCTGGGTGATCACCTGCTTGGCGGTCTGGGAGGCGACGCGGCCGAACTCGATCGGCGGCAGCTCTTCTTCATAGACCTTGCCGACATAAGCCTCAGGATCGCGCTTCTGCGCCTGCTCCAGGGTGAGCTGGTGCGTGTCGTTCTCCACCTCGTCGACCACGGTGATGCGGCTGGTCAGGCGCATCTCGCCGGTCTTCGGATTGATGTCGCAGTGAATGTCCAGCTCGGCGCCGTAGCGCGAGCGCGCCGCCTTCTGGATCGCTTCCTCGATCGCTTCGAGCACGATGGACTCGTCGATCATCTTCTCCGAAGCGACCGCGCGCGCGATCTGCAGGATTTCCAGCTTGTTGGCGCTGACCCCGATGGCCATGGTTAAGCGTCCTTCTTGTCGTTGGAAACGGGTGTGTCTTCCGGCTGTCCGCCACGGGCTTTCAGGCTCGCCTCCACAAGGGAGTCCGTCATCACCAGCTTGGCGTCGGCGATCCAGTCGAAGGGGATGAGGGCGGTTTCCTCCTCCCCTTTGAGATCAATCATCACGTTCTCGTCCTCGACGCCCGCGAGCACGCCGCGGAACCGCTTGCGGTTTTCCACCAGGCGGTCGAGCTCGATCTTGGCTTCGAAACCCGCCCAACGCCTGAAGTGAGCCAGCGCGGTGAGCGGCCGGTCAATGCCGGGCGAGGAGACCTCCAGATCGTATTCGCCGGAGATCGGATCGGCGGTCTCGAACACGTCGGAGAGCGCGCGGGACAGTTTCGCGCAGCCTTCCACGGTCATCGTGCCGTCGGCTTTCTCCGCCATGATCTGGCAGGTGGTCTTCTTGCCGCCCATGACGCGCACGCGCACGATCTCCATGCCGAGGGTCTCGGCGATGGGCTCGGCCAGCTCGAGCACCCGCTCGTCCTGGGGGCTGCGCGCCTTCATGGGCTCTCCGTATGGGCCTTACCGGTAACGAAAAGGGCGGCCCGGTTGTCCGAGCCGCCCGATCGCGCCATCCGGCGTATCGAACTTGTTGAGGGGGTGTATACGCCGCCAAGCCGGATCGCGCAACGGGGCGGGTGCTTGTAAAGCCGGGCCGGAGCGGGACTAATGGATGTGCTGATCGAAACCGGGAGGCCCCCGTGCTCGCCTTGCTCATCGCCGTCGGCCTGTCTTTAAGCCCGCCCATCACGGCCGCGCTCGCCGATCTCGGGCCTGAGCGCGCGGCGCGGCTGGAAGCCTGCGGGGTGGACGCGGAGCGCCTGGGCGCGCTTCTGGCGCTGGATCAGCAAGCCTTCGATCAGGATTTCAGCGGCGGCTGGCGCACGGTGTCGGCGCGCACGGGGTGCGATGCGGCCACCGCCGACCTCATCGAGGTCTGGCGCGACCATTCGCCCAATGTGGAGCGCCATTCCATCCTGAACTGGCATGCAGGACAGATGCGCGCCTATGCCGGCGAGGAGGAGGCGGCGATCGCCTTGTTCGACGCCGCGCGCACCGAAAGTCCGGAGTGGAATCTCTACGCCGACGCCACGATCGCATTTCTTGAAGGCGATCGCGCCGCGCTGCAGACCGCACGTGACGCCCTCGCCGCGATGACGCCCAGCGAGGCGGTGAAGGAGTCCCGGCGCCGGTTTCTTGAAGACAATCCGGACATCAGCTTCCCCGACGGCTTCGTGGAGCAGCCGCAGAACCTGAACGTGGTTGACCGGCTGCTGGAGTGTTTCGAAGGCTCCTACGCCGGCGCTTATACCGGCCGGTGCGACGCGCCGGCGCGTGAGGCCACCGCAGCGCCCGCCTGCGCCTTTGTTCGACAGCGCGTTCATCGCGCCCGTGTGTCGCCGCCGGTGGAAGTCGCGCTGGCGGTGAGCCCGGACTGGGCCGCCAGCCCCGCGCCGCGGGCTGAACTCGCAGATATCCTGGCTCAGGAGGGGCGCCAGCGCGAAAACGCGCCGTTCGGGTTCGCCTATGATGAGGATTTCGCAGGCGCCGCCGAGGCGCTCACCGACGGCGATATCGATTGCATCGCCGCCGCCTGGTCGCAGGACGGGCGGATCGACTGCGACGGCCTCGACCTGGGCGCGGCGCCGTTCAACCCCGACATGACCGGCTTTCAGTCCTGGGCGCAGGCGAACATGATCGAGCCGGAGCCGGGCGCGCCGACTGGCGCCGCGACCCTGGCGCTGTCGCGGCCGGTCCTGTTCGACGGCGGGGCCCGGCTGATCGTCATGGAGCAGTCGAGCTACACGCCCATCCCGCTCTCCCGGCCGCCTTCGGCGCTCGTCGCGGTGGTGATCTATGCGCGCGAGGGCGACGCCTGGTCACAGCAAGCCTCGATGGTGCTCGCGCGCGGCGGCTAGATCTTCACGAAATCCATGAACACCGGCTCGATATCGCCCAGATGCTTTGACTGATAGCGCGTGACGATGTGATCGGCGGGATTGTCGCGCCAGTCGCACGCCCGCGCGCCGGTCCAGGCCAGGCCCGGCGTCTCAAGAAGGATCGGCAGGGCGTGGTCGGCGTAGACCTTCACATCGGTGGCGACGCGAAGCCGCCCGCCGGGCTTTAACAGCCGGGCGAGCTCGGCGGCGGTGTCGTCCTGCACGAAGCGCCGCTTGGCGTGGCGGCGCTTGGGCCAGGGGTCTGGGAAGAGCAGGAAAATGCGGTCGACGGCGGCGTCGGGCATGCGCACGATCTCGTCGCGGGCGTCGGCGCGCTTGACGCGGACATTCGCCAGCCCCGCCTTCTCGATCCCGGTCAGCGCCTTGGCCACGCCGTTGAGGAAGGGCTCGACGCCTAAATAGCCGGTTTCCGGATGGCGCTGCGCCTGTCCGATCAGGTGCTCGGCCGCCCCGAACCCGATCTCTAGCACATGGGCCTCGAACCCGGGCAGCAACGCGGCCGGATCCAGCCCCCCTTCGTCCGGCCAGCTGAGCTGCTCGCCCAGCGTACCCACGAGGTCTTGCTGACGGCGGGTGAGCTTATGGCCCTGGGCGCGACCGTAGAGGCGTTTCTTGTGCGGCTCTGTCATGGGCGGCGGGTATACGCGGGCGGGCGCAGAAATAAAGCGCCGGACATGAAAAAGCCCCGGCGCAGGTGCGCCGGGGCTTCTCCCCCTCGCTGAGAAAGCGATGGTTCGGCCTTGAGACCTAGAACCGCTTCTTCAGCTCTTCTGCGATGTCGGTCTTCTCCCAGGAGAAGCCGCCGTCATTGTCGGGCTTGCGGCCGAAATGGCCGTAGGCGGCCGAGCGCTCATAGATCGGGCGGTTCAGCTGGAGATGGGTGCGGATGCCTTTGGGACGCAAATCCACCAGCTCGCGCAGGGTGTTCTCAAGCTTAGCCTCGTCCACATTGCCGGTGCCGTGGGTGTCCACATAGACCGAGAGCGGCTTGGCCACGCCGATGGCGTAGGACAGCTGGATGGTGCACTTCTTCGCCAGACCCGCCGCGACGACGTTCTTGGCCAGATAGCGCGCCACATAGGCCGCCGAGCGGTCCACCTTCGTCGGGTCCTTGCCTGAGAACGCGCCGCCGCCATGGGGCGCCGCGCCGCCATAGGTGTCCACGATGATCTTGCGGCCGGTGAGGCCCGCATCGCCGTCCGGGCCGCCGATGACGAATTTGCCGGTGGGGTTCACGTAGAATTCGTCTTCGGGCGGGAACCAGCCTTCGGGCAGAACCTGCTTGACCACCGGGCGGACCAGCTCGCGCACATCGTCCAGGCTCACCCCGTCCTTGTGCTGGGTGGAGACCACGACCGAGGTCACTTCCACCGGCTTGCCGTTTTCATAGCGCAGCGTGACCTGCGATTTCGCGTCCGGCTCGAACTCGGGCCGCTCGCCGGTTTTGCGCAGCCGCGCCATCTCCTTGAGGATCTGGTGGGAGTAGGTGATCGGCGCGGGCATCAACTCCGGCGTCTCGTCGGTGGCGAAACCGAACATGATGCCCTGGTCGCCGGCGCCTTCTTCCTCGAAGGACCCCGTGCCTTCGTCGACGCCCTGGGCGATATCGGCGGACTGCTCGTGAAGATAGTTCTGGAACTCGGCGGTCTCCCAGTGGAAGCCGTCCTGCTCGTAGCCGATATCGCGCACGGCGTCGCGCGCCGCCTTTTCAATTTCAGCGTTGTCGATGTCGCCGGCGCAGCGCACTTCACCCGCCAGCACGATCCGGTTCGTGGTCGTGAGGGTCTCGCACGCGACGCGCGCCACCGGGTCTTTGGACAGGAACAGATCGACGATGGCGTCGGAGACGCGGTCGCAGACCTTGTCCGGATGGCCTTCGGACACGCTTTCGCTGGTGAAGAGATAAGACGATCGAGCCACGGACGGGGCCTCCATATAAAGCTTCCTTTATATGGCGGGGATAAACCCGATCCGCGGCGCGAACGCAAGCCTTGGCTCAATAAAATGTCGCTGCGCCCTCAGGCGCGGCGGGACCTAGCCGCTTTCGGCGGCGGCTTCGGCTTCTTCAGCGGCGAGCGTGCGCACCAGTTCCAGCACGCGGCGGCGAACTTTGGAGTCCTTGATCCGGGCGAAGGCCTGGGCCAGCTGAACGCCGTCCGCAGACTGGATGAAATCGTCCACGATCGGGGTCTGGTCGCCTTCGGAGAACCCAGGCTGGGCCGCGCCCTCGGCGACCCCGTCGTAGAAGAAGGACACCGGAACGTCGAGCACGCGGGCCAGGTGCCAAAGGCGGCCGGCGCCGACCCGGTTGGTGCCGCGCTCGTACTTTTGAACCTGCTGAAAAGTGACGCCGAGTTCCTCGCCGAGCTTCTCCTGGCTCATATTGAGAAGTTGACGGCGCAGCCGGACGCGGGAGCCGACATGGCGGTCGACGGCGTTCGGACCGCGGGGATTGGGCGTATTGCTCATTGCGGGTCTTTCCCTATCAACAAACTGAGCCGAGCATAGCATGCTTCGGCTTTACAAACGATGACGCAGGCGCGCAGCGTCCTGATTCGGCGCGCGTCCTGCACGGTCAAGGGACGACAGGCGCCCCGTGGCGATCAAGAGCAAAATGAACGCGATCATCCATGGCCCCTCGCCATGGCGCGCGTAGATAGTCTCATTCAGCGGTCTCGGCAACGCAAGATCAATGGCCCGATCGTCTTCAATTCCCAGTACGCGTAGCGGGCGACCGTACGGGCCGGTCAGGCCGGATACGCCGTTGCTGGCCGCGCGCGCCATGGGCAGGCCGGCCTCCAGGGCGCGGTAGCGCGCCTGGTTGGCGTGCTGGCGCGGGCCGGCGGAATTGCCGTACCAGGAGTCATTGGAAATATTCAAAAGCCAGGCTGGCCGATCCTCGCCGCCCGGGGCGTGGCGCGGATAAACAACCTCGTAACAGATCAGCGGAGCAAAGCGCGCAACCCCTTCCACTTCAAGGGTTCGCCCGCCTGGCCCGGCCGAATAGCCGGTGCTCCATGCCGCCAGCGTATCGAAGCCGGCGAGGCGGGTCAGGCTGCGCAGCGGATTGACTTCGCCGAACGGGACAAGGCGCGCTTTGTCATAGGTCGCGTCCACCGTCAGCTCTTCGCCCAAGCGGAGCGCGGCGAGCGCGTTGTAATAGTCGCTCACCGCTCCGCCCGCGTCGAATTCAACGCGGACCACGCCGGTCAATAGAAGCAGGCCTTGCGGCAATCTGTCGCGGATGCGCGCCAGAAGCGGCGGATCGTTCAGCAGAAATCCGGGCACCGCGCCTTCGGGCCAGACCAGCGCGTCCACCGTTTCAAGCCCGGGCGCGGTTGAGAGATCCAGGTAATGGTCCAGGATGGAGGCGCGATTGTCGTAAATCTTGTCGCGCTGGGCGATGTCGGCCTGAACCACGCGCACGGTGAAGCCGGCCGGCTCCAGGTCGGCCGAGGCCAGGCGCGCCGCGCCGTACCCCCAGGCGCCGGCGAGGCAGGCGAAGCCCGCCACCAGGGGGATGGCGCGCTTCAGGGCCGGCCCCGGCCCGATCAACGCCGCCGGGGCGGCGAAGGCCAGCAGGGTGAGCGCGGAAAGCCCCGACGCGCCGATGATGGCGGCGATCTGGCTTGTCGCGCCGCCGGCGGGGAAGACATGGCCCGGCAGGTTCCAGGGAAAGCCCGAGAGGATGGTGGCGCGCAGGAGTTCCACCAGCATGAAAAGGCCGGCGAACACGGCGATCCGGGCCGGCCCGCGCGGGGCGAACCGGGCGTAGGCCGCCCCGGCCGCGCCCCAGAACAGGGCGAGCCCGCCGGGTAAAAGGATCAGCGGCGCCCAGATCAGCCAGGCGTGATCGCCCGCGCTCACCAGAAACGCGTTCGCGACCCAGAACGTGCCGGCGAGAAACTGTCCGCTGGCGAACGCCCAGGCGCGCGCGAAGCCGGCCCGGGACGGGTTGGCGTTCTGGCAGGCGTCATCGAGGCTCCAGACCAGGACCACCAGGGCGAGGATCAGGGCCGGCTGAAAGTGAAAGGGCGCATGGGCGAGTACGCCGAACGCGCCCAGCGCGAAGAGGAAGGCCAGCAAGGGCCAGCCGCGCGCCGCCTTCAGCCGCGCACGCGACCGGCGCGCAGCGCGCCTCACCGCGATCGCCGTCACGCCGCGCCGGTCCGCGCTTCGTCTTCGGCGGCGTCCCCGTCCTCGCCCGCTACGCCGCGCGAGGCGGCGCGCACGCGAACGCGCTTGATGCGGCGCGGATCGGAATCCAGCACTTCGAATTCGAAGCCGGAGGGGTGATGAAGCACCTCGCCGCGTTCGGGCACCCGCCCGGCCAGGCGGAACACCAGCCCGCCCAGCGTATCCACGTCGGCCTCTTCCTCGTCTGTAGCGATCTCGCGGCCGATCACCGCTTCAAGATCGACGATCTCCGCGCGCGCCTCGGCCTCCCAGCAGTCATTGCCGCGCGCCTTGATGATCGGCGTTTCGGTCTCGTCGTGCTCGTCCTCGATGTCGCCGACGATGGGTTCGATCAGGTCTTCCAGCGTCACCAGCCCGTCGGTGCCGCCGAACTCGTCGACCACGAGCGCCATGTGCTGGCGGCGCGACTGCATCTTCAAAAGCAGGTCCAGCGCCCGCATGGAGGCGGGCACGTAGAGCAACGGACGTTTGATGGCGGGCAGGATGTGCGCCTCGGCCCAGTCGCCGGCGCCTGGCGCGGCCTCCACGCTCGCTGCTTCGGCGTAGCGCGCCAGGTGGCCGATGACGTCTTTGATGTGCGCCACGCCGACGGGGTCGTCGAGGGTCTCGCGATAGACCGGCAGGCGCGAATGGGCGGCCTCGCCGAACATCTTAGCCAGCTCTTTCAAAGGCGTGTCGATGTCCACTGCGGTGATGTCGGCGCGGGGCACCATCACGTCCTGGACGCGCTTTTCGTGAAACTGCTGCACGTTCAGGAGCAGGTCGCCCCCCACGTCGGGACCGCCCTCCGGCGGCGCGCCGTTCGCGCCCGCCTCCTCGGCTTCTCCAGAGAACGCGCGTAATATGGTCGACAGCAAACTTCGACTGGACGGGTCTTCGCTCATGGCTCCGTTCCGGCGAGATAGGGATCCTCCATCCCCAGGCCGGTCAGGATCGCGCTTTCCAGCGCCTCCATCTCGGCGGCCTCGCCCTCCTCTTGATGGTCGTATCCATTCAAATGCAGAACGCCGTGCAGCACCAGATGCACCGCGTGATCTTCAAGGCTTTTGCCCGCCGCCGCAGCTTCGCGCGCGCAGCTTTCATAGGCCAGCGCCACATCTCCGGGATAGTTTTCGCTCGACGGCGCCGGGAAGGACAGCACGTTGGTGGGCTTGTCCTTGCCGCGAAACCGCGTGTTGAGCGCGTGCACGGTCTCGTCGCCGGTCAGCATGACCACGATCTCTCCAGGGCGCGGGTCGCTGATGTGCGCTAGCGCCGCGCACACCGCTTCGCCGGCCCGCGCCTGCAGCCCGCCCGCGTCGCGCCAGCGCGCATCGTCAATGACGAACTCCATGGGACCGGTCACCCCTTGCGCGCCTCCCGGCGCTCATCGTCCTTTTCATAGGCGTCGACGATGCGCGCCACCAGGCCATGGCGGACCACGTCCTGGCGTCCGAACCGGCGCAGCGCGATCCGGTCGACATCCGACAGGATGGACAGGGCGTGGGGCAGGCCCGACGGCTCGCCGGGGCGCAGATCGGTCTGGGTGGGATCGCCGGTCACCGCCATGCGCGAGCCTTCGCCGAGCCGGGTGAGCACCATGCGCATCTGCGGCACCGTCGCGTTCTGGGCTTCGTCGACCACCACGAAGGCCTTCGACAGCGTGCGTCCGCGCATGAAGGCGAGCGGCGCAACTTCGATGCGGCCTTCATCGCGCATTTTTTCATAGACCCGCTGGCCCAGCGCATCGCGCAACGCGTCCCAGATCGGCAAGAGATAGGGATCGATCTTCTCGGTGAGATCGCCGGGCAGGAAGCCCAGGCGCTCACCGGCCTCCACCGCCGGGCGCGTGATCACCAGACGATCAACGGCGCCCAGCGCCAGTTGCGACGCGCCATAGGCGACCGCCAGCAAGGTCTTGCCGGTGCCGGCCGGGCCGACGCCGAAGACCATGTCGTAGGTTTTTTCATCCTTGAGCGCCTTCACATAGGCGCGCTGACCCTCGGTGCGGGCTGCGAACTGTTCGCCGCGCGGGATGCGGATGACCGCGTCGATCTGCTCGCCCGGCTCGTCCTCGGCCATAAGGCAGGCCGCCTTTACCGCGGGCGGATCAATCTGCACGCCGCCCTCAAGGCCGGCGTAGAGCGCGGAGAGCACGCGCCTCGCCTCGGACCGGGCGCGATTGTCGTCGGCGATGATCATCACCTGCCCGCCGCCCGGCGCTTCAAGGCGCACGCCCAGCTCGGTCTCGATCACGGCGAAGTTCTCATGGCCGGGGCCGGCGAGCAGGCGCACCCGCTCGGCGTCGTCGAAATACAGGGTTTCGGCCGGTTCCCGCCTGGGGCGGCGCGATTTCGCGGAGCGGCTCACGCGGCGGGGCTCTCCTGAAGGACAAGGTGGCCGGACAGGGCGTTTTTCGTGGCGCCGGTGACTTCGATTTGGGCAATGTCGCCGATGAGCGAGGCCGGCCCGTCGCAATGGACCGCTTGCAGATAGGGGCTGCGCCCGGAAAGCTGGCCTTCATTGCGGCCCGGACGCTCGAAGAGCACCGGAAGGCGTTCGCCGACCATCGAACGGTTGAAGCTGGTCTGCTGTTCCGCCAGCAGGGCTTGCAGCCGAGCCAGGCGCTCGGTCTTCACCGCCTCGTCCACCTGGCCGAACATGGCCGCGCCCGGCGTGCCGGGGCGCTTGGAGTATTTGAACGAGAAGCAGGAGGCGTAATTCACCTGGCGCACCAGCTCCATCGTCGCCTCGAAATCAGCCTCGGTTTCGCCGGGAAAGCCCACGATCATGTCGCCGGAAATGGCGATGTCCGGGCGCGCTTTCCGCAGCCGCGCGATGATGTCGAGATATTCGGCCGCCGTGTGCTTTCGGTTCATGGACTTTAGGATCTTGTCCGAGCCCGACTGAACCGGCAGGTGGAAGTAGGGCATCAGCTTCGGCGTGTCGGCGAAGGCCTGGATCAGATCCTCGTCCATGTCGCGCGGATGGCTGGTGGTGAAGCGGATGCGCTCGATCCCGCCGATCTTCGCCAGATGGCGCACCAGCTGTCCGAGCCCCCACACGCCGCCGGCCTCTTCACCCGCGGGCGCGGCGCCGTGATAGGCGTTGACGTTCTGACCCAGCAGCGTGACCTCGCGCACGCCCTTGGCGGCGAGCTGGCGCACTTCGGCGACCACCTGATCCACCGGGCGCGACCATTCGGCGCCGCGCGTATAGGGCACGACGCAGAAGGTGCAGAACTTGTCGCAGCCTTCCTGCACGGTGACGAAGGCGGTGTAGCCGTCCACCTGACGATCGGGCGCGGCGAGCACGTCGAACTTGTCCTCGACCTCGAATTCGGTGTCGAGGCCTTCGCCGCGGCCGCGATGGACGTTGGCGATGAGTTCGGGAAGCTTGTGATAGGTCTGCGGACCCACCACCAGATCCACCACCGGCGCCCGGCGCTGGATCTCCGCGCCTTCGGCCTGGGCCACGCAGCCGGCCACGGTCACCGTCATGGACGAGCCTTGCGCGGCCTTGGCTTCTTTCAGCGGCTTCAACCGGCCGAGCTCGGAATACACCTTTTCGGCGGCCTTTTCGCGGATATGGCAGGTGTTCAAGATCACCAGATCGGCGCCGTCCGGCGTCTCGCTGGGCTCATAGCCGAGCGGGCTTAAGACGTCGCGCATACGATCGGAATCGTACACGTTCATCTGGCAGCCATAGGTCTTGATGAACAGGCGCTTTTTGGCCTTGTCGCCGGTGGGCGCCGGGGCGGGCGTCGTGTCGCTCATGACCAAAGCCGGCCTCCTCGCCGGCGAAACGTGCAGCTGCCATGCGCGCAGCCTGCCGACCGCGCGCGCGAACGAGGGGTTATGGGGATGAAACGCCTGCCTGGCAAGGGGAGGCGGGAGTCAGCGTCGCACCCTCAACTTATCATCTTCGTTCGGGCCACGCGCCCGTGGGGACCGCTCTTTCCAGGTGGGCTCTAGAAAGCCGCCATTCGCGAGTTCAACGCAAATAGCTTTTGCGTCCGTCTTGGTAAGCGGAAGGCGCGCCATAAGAGCGGCCGCGACTTGCTTAAAAGACCGTTCTGGCGATCGAGCAAATACTACCTCTCTTAAAAATTCGGCAGCGTCACTCCGAACAAGATCGAGCCCCTCTTCGAACTCGCGCTTTGCCTCGCTGTCGTCGGTCACGAACAAGCTCGGCTGTCCACTGCGTTCTTCCTGCGCTTTCTCCTTTGCCCGAGCCCTAACAGCCGCATAGGCTGACATTGCCCTTCGCTCGATTTTTCGAAATGTTTCTAATCCGCTGTAACTTTTAGTGCCATAGGCCAACATAAAAAGCGGCCTGTCCGCCAAAGGTTTACTTACCGGCGCGGTCAACGTGTAACGAAAGCCCCCTGAGTGGCGAAGGTTTTCACGAAATAGGCCGCTGATAGCTTCTTGCCGGCCTGCTGGACTCGCCGAAATCCGTTCCCGCACGTTTTCTCCAAGGATCGGCACCAGAGAGTCTTGGATCGCTGGATCATCGCTTTCTACAAAGCGATTAATGAAGTCATACATGAAGTTGACGATAACCTCGTCCTCCCGCCGCCTGAAAAGCGGGGAGATTGAATTCAACGCATAGCCGCTCCAACCAGTCGGATCGACAAACGTCAGCCTGAAGCCTGACGGAGTAAGCTTGAGCAGTTCGGGGACTAGCTCTTCAAACGATCCATTCAAACAATGGACCTCAAGCTTAGTTTTGGACGCAGCCTCCGAGCAATGCGCCGATAGCTTCTCGAACGACGCGCGATTTTTCTCACAGAAGACTAGGCGCACTCTTGGCAGCTCACTTTTACGCGCCTCGACAAGTCTCTGTACGCTATCAAGGGTTTCCAGAGCGATCCCGAATGATGTGTCGGAAAAACCTTCCGCCCGGCTCTCCCACGGGCCAGAGAAGCCGTCGATAAAGGTGAACTCGGTCCAGCCGCCAAGGAGCGTCTTGAGAGCCAGCTCGGCTAGATATTCTTTGAGAATTAGATGCTTAGTCTGGCTCTGCTCCCGCTCATCGTAAATCCCGCTCATTACAGCCCCCCTATTCGGCGGCCACACCCCGAGCGTTAGCCGCTTGCATCTCTTGAGGGTATTCGTTCCATTCGCGACCTTCAAGCAACCTTCCGCCAGACTTCGGTCGGATTCCGCCCCATTGCTTGAAGAAGAATGGCACGCCCTGCTCGACGCATTGGTCGCGGACCTCGGTGGCCCAGGCTTCCTTCATTGGCCGCGCCCCTGGGCCGCTCTCTCCACCGACGATCACCCAGTGGATGCCTGAGAGGTCGACTTCGCCAAGCGGACCAAGCAACGGTTCGACGGAAAGAAAGCGAACGCTCGCAATCGTCTCGCGCAGATGGCCGATGCGGTTCGTCTTGTCCCGGTTCTCAACGGAAACGCCGAGCCAGATATGGTCGGGGCATGCGTTGTCAGCGTAGCGCGCGTTGATATACCGGCGCATCAAAGAGCTGCGCTTCGTCAGAAGCTGGAATTGATGCCAATGGGCTCGCTCCATCGTATCAAATACCTGATCGATGAAGCTTGTCGGGATGTCCTTATGGAAAAGGTCTCCCATTGAGTTGACGAAAATCCGCTTCGGTTTCCGCCATGACAGCGGTTGCTCGACCCGTTCCGGGCGGAGAACCAAATCGAATCCGAATTCAAACGGGTGACCCTTCACGCCGCGGAAGCGCTCGGAGAAGCGTTCGGCGTAGCAGTTATCGCAACCCGGCCCGACCTTCGTGCAGCCGGTCACCGGATTCCACGTTGCGTTGGTCCATTCGATTGAAGATTGAAGCGCCATCGCGCATTTGTAGCACAAACGCTGAACACGGTGTTAATCCGCGTGTCAGCGAGGAATTATGTTAACGCCAAAACGGACGACCATAAAAATATAAAGCGGGGTTATCAAAGTTATCTCCGCATCGGATAACTTTTAGCGCCCCTACTCCCCGTCCTTCAGCTTCACGCCGTAGAGCTCCAGCCGGTGGTCCACCAGCTTGTAGCCGAGCTTGCGGGCGATGAGTTCCTGCAGGCGCTCGATCTCCTCGTCCATGAACTCGATCACGTCGCCGGTGTTCATGTCGATGAGGTGGTCGTGATGGTCTTCGGGCGCTTCTTCATAGCGCGAGCGGCCGTCGCGGAAATCGTGGCGCTCGATGATGCCGGCTTCTTCAAAAAGGCGCACCGTGCGGTAGACGGTGGCGAGCGAAATCCGGCTATCCTCGGCGCTGGCGCGGCGGTGCAGCTCCTCGGCGTCGGGATGGTCGTCGGCCTGGCTGAGCACGCGCGCGATGACCCGGCGCTGCTCGGTCATGCGCAGACCCTTGTCGATGCAGAGCTTCTCGATGCGGTCGGGCATGGTCCGCCTCCCTTGGCCGTCAAGCATTGCGACCTTGATACGCGCGCCCGGCGACCTGTGTCCATACGAAGCGGGGCTAGAGACTGCGGGCGAGCACCAGGGCGTCGGAGCCGTCCTTGTAATAGCCCTTGCGTCGGCCCGCATCAGTGAACCCGCATTTGCGGTACAGCGCCTCGGCCGGGGCGTTGATCTCGGAGACCTCAAGGTACATGCGCTCGGCGCCCGCGCGGCGGGCCGCGTCCATCCCCGCCTCCACCAGGCGCCGGCCGAGCCCCTCGCCGCGGCGGTCCTTGGGCACGGCGATGGTCAAAAGCTCCGCCTCGCCTGCGACAGCGCGGATCAACGCCATGGCGACCGGCGTTTCGTCATCGAGAAGGACCAGGCCCTGCACCCCGGTGGAGGTGAGAAAGCGCGTCATGTGTGCGCGCTCCCAGGCGGGCTCGAAGCCGTGGGCGTGCAGCCTGGCCAGAAGGGCGGCGCCCTCCGGGCCCACCGGTCGCACGCTCAGGCTGGTCAAGCCGGCCTCCCGTCATGATGATCGTGTGGGACAAAAGGAGCAGGCATGGCGCGCGCGGTGATCTTCGATTGCGACGGGGTGTTGGTGAATACCGAAACCATCGTCATCGGCATAGAGCTTCAAGCCATGGCCGAGCTCGGGGTTGAGTATGAGCGCGACGCCTTCATCCGCAAATATCTCGGCTGCAGCGAAGCCGACTTCGAACACGGGCTGAACGCCGACCACCGCGCCGTGCACGGGACGGGCCTTCCCGACGGCTTTTTCGAAGCCATGGAGCAACGCCGGGTGCGGGCGCTTGAAAGCGACGTCGCCGCGATCGCCGGCGCGCACGCCTTCGCCGCCTCGCTGACCGGCCCGCGCGCCGTGGCGTCGTCCTCGCGCACGCCTGTCCTGCACATGAAATTGAAGAAGACCGGCCTGGCGCCCCTGTTCGGGGACCACATCCATGGCGGCGACGATGTGAAGGCGGGCAAGCCGGCGCCGGATCTGTTCCTGCGCGCCGCCGGGCGATTGGGCACCGATCCCGGCGACTGCCTGGTGATCGAGGACAGCGTGTTCGGCGTTCAGGGCGCGCGCAACGCCGGCATGCGCGCCTGGGGCTTCACCGGCGGCGGCCATTGTCCGGCGGGACACGGCGATCAGCTGCGCGAGGCCGGGGCGGAGGCCGTGTTCGGGCACTTTGACAGGGTTGGCGAGGCCTGGCGCGCGCGCGCCGGCTAGAGCGCCAACCTAAGGGTCACCGGCGCATGATCCGACGGCTTTTCCCAGTCCCGGGTCTCGTCCCAGATCCGAAAAGCGTCGCGGCCGGTTTTGAGCGCCGCGTCCTTCAGGGCCGGCGTGACCCAGATATGGTCCAGCCGGCGCCCGCGATTGGACTTGCGGAAATCGCGATTGCGATAGCTCCACCAGGTGTAGACCTTTTCCGGCTCGGGGATCAGCTCGCGCGCCACGTCAAGAAAGCCGCCGGCCGCCCTCGCCCGCTCCAGGGCTTCGGTCTCCACCGGGGTGTGGGAGATCACCTTCAAGAGCTGTTTGTGGGACCAGACATCGTGTTCGCGCGGCGCGATGTTGAGATCGCCCACCAGAACGCTGGCCCGGTCTTCCTTCGCCCGGTCGCCCAGATACGTTTCAAGCGCGTCCAGGAAGGCGAGCTTGTGCGCAAAGCGCGGATTGGTCTGCGGGTCCGGCTCGTCGCCGCCGGCGGGGATGTAGAAATTCAAGATCTCCACCCCCTCGACCTCGACGCGCTGAAACCGCGCTTCGTGCTTGGGGCAGAGCTTGTGCTGGTCGAGCTCGGAGATGGGGCGTTTCGACACGATCGCCACGCCGTGCAGCCCCTTTTGACCCACCACGTGCATATGGGGATAGCCCATGGCCTCGAAAGCCTTGCGCGGGAATTGATCGGGCTGGCACTTGATCTCCTGCAGGCAGATCACGTCGGGACCCGCCTCGCCCGCCCAGCTCGCCACCTGGGGATGGCGCAGGCGCACCGAGTTGATGTTCCATGTCGCGATGGTCAGTCCGGCCATGGCTTGAAGCCTCGTTTTTAAAGAATGTTGTAGGTGGAGCCGGCCACGCCCACCGGCCAGCGCCCGCGCACGTAAAGCCGCCAGCGCGCCAGGAAGGGATGGGGCGGCGCCTCGTCTTCGGCCTCGGCCAGGATCACAAGCGCCGCGCCGTTGGCCGCCTGGACCAGCCCGCCGGCCGCCGCGTTGACCACCGACTCCTCATAGACGTCGTCCAGCGCGGCGCTGGCCTCGGCGGCGTCGCGGGCGATTTCGCCGATCTTTGAAGCTACAAGCGCCAGCGCCGCCTTCAACGCCTGCTCGTCCAGGCGCTCCAGCACCTGCTCGACCAGGCTTGCGCGCATCATCTCCTCGGCCTCCCAGGCGGCCGGGTCGCGATCCAGCGCCTCGGCCGCGGCCACCGCATCCGCCCAGTCGCCCAGCGGCGCGGGCGTGGCGTCGGGAAAGCCGAGACCGTCAAGATAGGCCTGCGCCAGGGTTTGCTCGCGCGCGTCCAGCGTTTCGCCCAGGCGGGAGAAGAAGGCCGGATCGCTCACTGATTCGGCGAAGGCCTTGGCCTTGTACAAAAGCGGGATTTCATCCAGCAGCCGGGCGATGTCGTCCTCGGTTCCGCCGGGTTGATCGTCGTCGTGGGAATAATCCATGGCACGCTCATTAGCGCGCCTTGCGCGCTCATGCATCACCGAAGGGCTGAAAATGAAAAAGCGCCCGGCGGCGAGGGGCGCCGCCGGGCGCTTGCATGCCCTGACGCTCCGGGGTGAGAGCGATTCGGGCGCGTCGCGTGGGGATGCGCGACGCCCTTGGGTCCGGGAAGGCCGCGGGGGGACGGAACCTGTTCCCAGAGCAGCGCTGGGCTGCAGGTGTAAATGTGCCACAACTCACCGCGGTCTTTCAATTAAAAAGCGGAAAGAATTTGCATGTGGCTTCGATGTCACGTGGATGTGATCGGCAGGCCCTCAGGCCGGGTCAAGTCCGCCGGGAAGCTTGGCGTCCGGCGCCCGGGCGTAGAGCGGCGCGGGCGGCGGCGCTTCGGCGGGCGCGGCTTCGGTCAGGGCGATGAGCGCGTCCAGCGGCGGCTCGGGATCGAAATGGGCCGGGTTGGCCCCAAGGATCGCCGCGCCGGAACCGGTGAGATGAATGTCGCCATAGGCTTCAAGATCGGCCAGGGCGTCCTCGGCGTTTCCGCGTTTAAGGCCGGTGACCGGCGCGCCATGGGCGTAGATCGACCAGAGCAGCTCGCCGCGCCTGGCGTCGTGAACCGCCATGACGGTGTGTTCGCGCTGCGGGTCGGCGCGCAAAGCCAGCGCGTCCAGCGCCCCCACGCCCAGCGCCTGGGCGCCGGTGGACAGGGCGAGGCCGCGCGCGAACGCCACGCCGACGCGGGTTCCTGCAAATCCGCCGGGTCCCACGTTCACGCCGATGCGCGAGAGTGACGCCGGCGCCAGGCCCGCCCTGGAGATCAGGGCCTCGATCATGGGCGCCAGCACTTCGGCGTGGCCGCGCCCGATCTCGCGCGCGTCGCGGAACGCGCGGCCGCCGGTCTTCACCGCGGCGGCGCACCAGGGTCCGATGGTGTCGATGACGAGGATGGCGCTCATGGTCTTCACGCTAATGCGGCGCGGCCTAACGCGCCATGACCGGGCGCCGTTCCGTTAAAGCCCGCTATTTCAGGATCTTCGCCGCGGTGTCGAAGCTGAGCTTGGGCTGGCGGGGAAACAGCTTGTCGGTCGTGCCGTAGCCGATATTGCACAGGAAGTTCGAGCGCCAGGCGCCCATTTCGGGGTCGTTCTTGAAAAAGGTCTCGTCCACCCCGTCTTTGTCGAACCCGCTCATGGGTCCGCAATCAAGGCCCAGCGCGCGCGCCGCCATGATCAGATAGGCGCCCTGAAGCGAGGAGTTGCGGAAGCCGTTTTCAAACCGCGCCTCGTCGGAGGCGAACCATTCCTTGGCGTCCGGATTGTGGGGGAAAAGCTCGGGGATCTTGTCGTTGAAGTTCCAGTCCCAGGCCACCACCACGGTCACCGGCGCTGTCAGCGTCTTCTCGATATTGGGCTCGATGAGGTGCGGGCGCAGCTTCTCCTGGCTCTCGTCCTTCAGGAACAAAAAGCGCGCCGGGCTCTGGTTCGCGCTGGTCGGTCCGTACTGCAACAGCTCATAGAGCGCATAGAGCGTGGTGTCCGAGATGTCGCGATCCTGCCAGGAATAGAAGGTGCGCGCTCCGCGAAACAACTGGTCCAGGCTGTGATCGGGCAGAACGGCGTGCCGGTCGGGCTTGGCTAGGGGCTGACCTTCGTTCGGCTCGGCGTTCATGGTTTCGTCGGACATGCGGGGGCGCTCCGGTGCGGTTTCAACGGGGTCCGGAGGGTAGGGCGGAGCGCGCAGGCTTTAAAGGCGGGGGGGTGAAATTAGACCACCGCCTCCACCCCGCGCACCTCCGGCACGTAGTGCTTCAAGAGATTCTCGATGCCCATTTTCAGGGTCATCGTGGAGGAGGGGCAGCCTGCACAGGCGCCGCGCATGTGCAGGTGCACGACGCCGCTGCCTTCGTCATAGGACTGGAAGACGATGTCGCCGCCGTCGCGCGCCACGGCGGGGCGCACGCGGGTGTCGATCACCTCGATGATCTCCTTGACGATGGGGTCCTTCTTCGCCTCTTCCAGGTCGGGCTGGCCGGAGCCTTCCTCGAACAGATCCTCGCCGCTTTCCAGCGCGTCCATGATGGCGCCCAGCACGGCGGGGCGGATATGGATCCAGTCCACGCCTTCGGCCTTGGTCACCGACACGAAATCGGCGCCGGCGAACACGCCGGTGACGCCCTCGACCTTGAACAGCTCGCGCGCGAGGCGGGATGTCTGCGCCGCCTCCGGCGTGGCGAAATCGCGCGGCGTGTCGGGAGAGATCTCCCGGCCAGGCAGGAATTTCAGCGTCTCGGGATTGGGGGTGGGTTCGGTCTGAATGAACATGGCGGCGTCCTTCACAGTTCCTAAAATAGGTGGCGCCAAGGCCCGGAGCGCGCAACCCTTTGCAAAGTGCGGGCTTAGGCCAGCGCTTTGAGATCCTCGCGCGACAGCCCGCCGGGCACTACGGTGACCGGGATCTGGCGGCTTTCAAACAAGCCCTTGCCCCGCGAAAGCGCCGAGACCAGCGGCCCCGGCTCGCCGGTCGGCGCGGCGCCGAGGACGAGGATGGCGATGGCGGCGTCGTCCTCCACCAGTTTTCGAAGGCAGGCGTTGAGCTCGCCCTCTTTCAAGATCAGCTCGGGCCGTGCGCCGGTGACGCCCTCCACGTCCTCGGCCAGGCTCTCCAGCGCTTCTTCGGCATGCTCGCGGGCCTCGGCGCGCATGGCCTCGCCCACGCCCAGCCAGTGCTCGAACCCGCCCTCGGTCTCGGCCACGGCGAGCAGGGTCACCGAGCCTGCGGTGTTGCGCGCCCGGCGTGCGGCGAAGTATGCCGCTGTGCGGCTCTCTTCGGAGCCGTCGGCGATGACGAGAAATTTGCGGACGTCGGCCATGGCGCGACGTTGCCGCGTTCGCCGCCCAGCGGCAAGAGGGGGCGCCCATGACCGGTGAGATCGCAAGCCTGAGCGAGCGGCGCTGGCCCATGGCCCCGCTGGTGGAGGTTCAGCTCCACGCCGACCGGCTGGAGGCCTGGACCGGCGCCGCGCTGCAGCGGCGCATCCCGCTCGATCAGGTGCGCGAGGTGCGCATGGCGGTTGAGCCCGCCGGCCCGCAGCGCGTCGTTGTGTGCAAGGTGAGCGGCCCCTCCGGGGAGATCGCCTTCTCCAGCCTGCGCGCCGAAAGCGGCGCCTGGGTGGATAATCTGCGCGACTTCCAGCGCGTACTTGTGGCGCTTCACAAGGCGCTCAGCCCCCGCGCCGGGGCGGTGCGCTTTGTGGAGGGGCAAAGCCTGAAATTCCGCCTGATCATGAGCGGCGCGGGCGCGGCGATCCTGGCGGCCGCGCTTGGCTATTGCGTCCATATGGCGCTCATCGCCGAAAATATCGTGCTCGCCTTCGCCGGCGCGCCCTTCGCCGTGGTGGGCGTCGCGCTGGTTGTCGCGTTCCGTCCCGGCCGGCCCGCACCCTACGATCCGCACAAGCTGGTGGAGCGGTTCGGCGGGTAAGCGCGCCTCGCCCTTGCGTCAGGCGGCGGGCTGCGCCTCCCACTCCAACCGCGCCGCCGCGTCGGGTTCCTGCGCCGCGCGGCGCGCCCGCTCGGCGTCGAAGCGCGCGGGATCGAGCCGCGACAGCGCCCACACGGCCGCGCCGCGCACCAGGGCGCTGTCATCGTCAAGGCGCGGCAGAACCGCTGAGACGAGCGCCGCATCGCCGGAATTGCCCAGTGCGACCAGCACGTTTCTGACAAACCGGTCGCGCCCGATGCGTTTGATCGGCGAGCCGCGGAAATACGCCCGGAACGCCGCGTCATCCAGCGCCGCCAGCTCGGCGAGCTTCGGCCCCTTCAGCGCCTCACGGGGATGGAACGCCGTCTCCTCGGTCACCCGCGCGAACTTGTTCCAGGGACACACCGCCAGACAGTCGTCGCAGCCGTATATGCGGTTGCCCATGGGAGCGCGAAATTCGTGCGGAATCGGGCCCTTATGCTCGATGGTGAGATAGGAGATGCAGCGCCGCGCATCGATTCTGTAGGGCGCGGGAAAGGCGTTCGTCGGGCAGATGTCCAGGCACGCCCGGCACGAGCCGCAATGGTCGGTTTCAGGCGCATCGGGGTCCAGCTCGGCCTCGGTGAGCATGACGCCCAGAAACAGCCAGCTGCCGTGGCGGCGGCTGACGAGATTGGTGTGCTTGCCCTGCCAGCCGAGACCTGACTTGGCCGCCAGGGGCTTTTCCATCAGCGGGGCGGTGTCCACGAACACTTTCACGGCGTGCCCGGTCTCCTCATGAAACGCGCGCGCAAAGCGCTTCAGGCGCTTCTTGATGAGGTCGTGATAATCCTTGTTCTGCGCATAGACGCTGATCGCGGCTTCGTCGGTGCGCTCCAGGATCTCCAGCGGATCGGTATCCGGCCCGTAATCGAGCCCCACCACCACCGCCGACTTCGCCTCCGGCCACATGGCGGTGGGCCGCACCCGGCGCTCCAGCGTCTCCTCCATCCACGCCATGGTCCCGTGTCGGCCTTCGCCCACGAAGGCGCGCAGCCGGTCCTCGGCGTCCCAGGCCTCGTCGGCGCGCGTGACGCGGGCTTCGGTGAAGCCGGCCTGCAGGGCGAGGGCGCGGACCCGCTCGGCGAGGGACGCCGGGGTCATCGCTAAAAATCCAGATCCTGATAGCCGTTCGCGGGCGGCATCCCCGGCAAGCGATCCGCCAACAAACCTCGAAACGCCGGGCGGCATTTGATGCGTTCGTACCAGGCCTTGGCGGGCGGGAAATCGTCCCAGGGGACGTCGCCGAGATAGTCGATGCAGGACAGGTGCGCTGCGGCGACCAGATCGGCGAGGGTGTAGCGCGGGCCGGCCAGGCCGTCGCGCACCTCAAGAAGCCCGGTCATGTAATCCAGGTGCCAGCGCAGCCAGTCGCGCCCGGCGCGTATGGCCTCCATGTCCGGCGCGCCCAGGGACTGCATGCGCTTTTCCAGCTTTTCATGCAGCAGAAAGGCGTTCACCTCGGCGTCGAACTTGCGATCGAACCAATGGGCGATGCGCCGCGCCTCGGCCCGGTCGGCGGGGCTGCCCGGCAGAAGCGCCGGATCCGGCTTGATCTCTTCGAGATATTCCAGGATCGCGCGCGCCTCGGCGAGCGTCACCCGCCCGCCGGGGGCGTCGTCCTCAAGCACCGGCGGCAAACCCGCCGGATTGAGCGCCAGCAGGCCTTCCGGCGATTCCCAGAACCGCCAGCTCTCCAGCTCGAAGGCGAGCTGCTTTTCAGCCAGCGCCAGGCGGACCTGCCGGGACCAGGGATCGAGGGGCCAGTGATGAAGCACGCGCATGGAGCGGAGACTAACCGGGTTCGCCGCGGCGCTTAAGCGGGGTCTGCACCGGCGCGGTTCAGGCGAAGATCGCCATGCGCAGCCCCTTGCGATCGCGCGGCGGCTCGCCGTCGGGCAATTGTAAAGCGACGCCGGCCGCGATGCGCCGGGCCGCCAGTGCGCACAGGCCCGCATCCACCAGATCGTCCGGCGCGCACGCCTTGCGCTTGAAGGGGTGAGGCTCGAACAGCGCGTGCGGCAGGCCGTGGCGCGTGAGCAGGGCGAGGCGCTCGGCGCGGCCTTCGCCCGTGCGTTTGGCGTCTTCGGCCGGCTGTCCGGAAACGGCGGTGAACACCAGCTCGGGATGGACCTCGAACACCACGCCTTCAAGATCGGGGGCCATCACCGCGTCCACCTCGCGCAGCTTGGGAAACAGGTGGAAGGCCTGCTTCGACAGGCCCGGCCCGCCCGCCGCGCGATTGCGCGCCAGAGCGTCTTGATAGGTCTCGGCCTCAAGCGCGGACCGCAAGGGCGTGGAGAACACGCTGGAGCGGCGCGGGCCCAGCAGGGCGCGCGCGGTGCGCTCGCAGGCTCGGCCGCCGGGGCCGGAGGGCGCGTCCTCAAACCCGATGGGCATGTCCACGGCGATGATCTGCGCGGGCGTGGCGAGCACGTCTTCAAAGCGTTCGAACACCTCGGCCTTGGGCGGATGCGCGCCGTAGAGATCGACGCTCACCGCCGCCCAGCCGCCGGGCGCGCCGTCCACGCCCATGACCCAGACCGGCTCGACATCGCTCACCGCCGTGCGGCGCAGGCGAGCGCCCGGCGCGTCCTGTGCGCCGCGCACCGGGCCTGCGGGCAGGAGAAGCTCGCCGGCCCCGGCGGTGCGCGCCGCATCCAGGGCGAGCCAGACCCGCGCCGCGCCGGCCTCGGCGGCGTCCGGCCAGAGCGCGCCGGAAAGATGGCGGGAGAGCGCCGTGGCCGCGAACAGATCTCCGGTGCCGTTGGGCGCGGGCTCCACCCGGTTGGCCGCGACCCGCCAGACCTGGCTTGGCGTCACCACCAGCGCGCCCACCCGATCCGGCGTGTTGCGCGCGGAGGTGACGAGCGCCGCCGGCGCCAGCGCGCGGGCGGCGTCTGCGATTTCATCCTCGTTAGTAAGGGTGCGCCCGGTGAGCCAGGACAGCTCGAACAGGTTCGGCGTGATGATGTCGGCGAGCGGGATCAGGGTTTCGCCGATCGCGCGCGCGGTCTCCTCGGCGATGTAAAGCCGGCCGGCGCTTGCCTCGCCGTCGCCGAGGATCGGGTCCACAAGCACGGTGAGGTGCGGGTTGCGCCGGCGCGCCGCTTTAACGAAGCGCGCCGCGGCCTTCACCTGATCTGGATGCCTGAAATAGCCGGTGAGGATGGCGTGCGCGGCCTCGGCCCGGCCCTGATCCAGCATGGCGTCCAGCGTGGAGGCGAGGGTCTGCGCGCTCACCGCGCCGCCGCCGGGCGCGCCCTGGCCGGGATGGCGGCCCATGATCACGGTGGGGACGAGCTCGGCGCGCCAGCCGTCGCGTTCCAGCGCGGCCGAGGTCAGCCCGCCGCCCACGCGCGCGCCGGAGACGAGCGAGCTGATGACGATGACGGAGCGGTCGCTGGTCTTGAGCATGGCGGTCTTGTAAGCCTTCCGATCATGACTGACGAGACCGCTCCGCCGCGCCTGTTGCGCTCCGCCCTGTTCGTGCCCGGCGACAAGCCCCGCGCGATTGAGAAAGCGCCCGGCCTGCCCGCCGACGCGCTGATGCTGGATCTCGAAGACGCCGTCGCGCCGGAGGCCAAGCCGGCGGCGCGAGCCGCGGCGCCGGACGCGATCGCCGGGTTCGGGGCGGCCGGCCGGACCGCCGTGGTGCGCATCGCCGCGCCGGACTCGCCCGATCTCGCCGCGGACGTTGAGGCCGCCGCGAAGGCGCGGCCCGACGCGGTGCTGGTGGCGAAGGTGGAGAGCGTTGAAGGGCTGACCAAGGCGCGCGGCCTGCTGAGTGAAGCCGGGTACGCCGGCCCGCTCTGGGCGATGATCGAGACGCCGGGCGGGGTTCTTGCGCTGGAACGCCTGGCGGCGCGCTCGGAGCTGCTGGGCCTTGAGGCGGTGATTGCGGGAACCAACGATCTCGCCGAAACCCTGCGCCTTCCCGAAGGCCCCGGTCTGCGAAACCGGCTGGAGCCGCACCTGGCGCGCCTGGTGCTCGCCGCGCGCGCGGCGGGGGTGGCGGTGCTGGACGGGGTGTACAATGCTTATCAGGACGCTGACGGCTTTCGCCAGGAGGCCGAGGCCGGCCGGGCCATGGGGTTTGACGGCAAAAGCCTCATCCATCCAAGCCAGGTCGCGCCCGCAAACGCCGCCTTCGCGCCGTCAGCCGCTGAAATCGCCTGGGCCGAAAGGGTCGTGACTGCGTTCAACGATCCAGCCAACGCCGGCAAGGGCGCGGTTCCGCTCGATGGGCGGATGGTGGAGCATATGCATCTGAAATCCGCGCGCGCCGTGCTGGCTGCGGCGGGAAAGACGGAGACTTGAAAGACATGGAATTCTGGCACAATCCGCGCTGCACGAAATCGCGCGAGGCGCTGGCGCTGTTGCGCGGTCACGGCGTCGAGCCGCAGATACGCGAATACCTGAAGACCCCGCCGAGCGTGGAGGAGCTGAAAGCCGTGGCGGAGAAGCTCCGTCTGGCCTCGCCGCGCGACATGATGCGCACCAAGGAGGCGGCCTATAAGGACGCCGGCCTGAAAGACGTCGACGACGCCGACGCGCTCTACGCGGCCATGGCCGAAGAGCCCAAGCTTATCGAGCGCCCGATCCTCATAAACGGCCCGCGCGCCGCCCTCGGCCGGCCCACCGAGGCGATCCTGAACGCGGTGTAGGGCGCTATAGGCGGCTTAGCTCAAGCGCATCACCTTTGGAACAAGGGGGTGCTTTGCGACCGAGCCCCGCCATCGATCCTTGCTGAGCCATTTTCGCAAGCGTCGGGGCGGGTCAAGGACGGGCCTTAAGGCCCGCCGCTGCGCGGCGACCGAACACAGTTCGGTCGTCCTTGACGCGCCCCGATCGCCTTGCGGGATCTTCCAGCATGAATTGATGGAGAGGTTTGAGCGCGGACTTTTGAACAGGGGTCCTCGCCCTGCCGGGCGCGCGGCGCCATACTTCCGCCGGACCGGACGCGGAGGATCGGCCCATGACCGAGCTGGCCGTCATTGCAGGGCTGTCCATCATCGCCGCGCTGGCGCTGGGGATACCCTTGCGGGTGTTCGGCTGGCGCGCGACCTGGAACGGCTTCCGGGCGGGTCTGCGCTGGATGCGCCGCCATCGCCGGACCGCGTTCTGGCTGTTGCTGATCGGCGCGCTGGCGGGGCTCTGGACGTTTGACGACGCGCGCCGGGCGATCTTCAACCTGTTTTTCGGGCTGTTCTAGGGGGTCAGGACGCCGGCCGCGATGATCCGCCCGCCGGGCCCGTCCTGCACCATAACCGCGGTCTCCAGACCGTCCCCGGGCGGGTCGAGCGTCAGGGTGAGCGGCCCGCCCGTCCAGTCGCCGAGCGCGGTGATCGCGGTCGCCATGTTGAAATGCGCCATGGCCCGACCGGCGTTGGCGCCGGCTTCGATCCGCCGCGTCACCGAGCCGGGCCGGTAGTCCGCCCGCCAGATCTGCGCCGGCGCCGCGCGCGCCGGACCATCGAGCGTCACCGCACCGCCGGGCGCGGTGACAAGCGCGGGCAGGGCGCGCGCGCCCGCGACAGCCTCGCGCACGGTGTCGGCGGAAAAGCGCATCTTCTCCGGCGATCCGTTGACCACATAGTGCGGGGTGTAGACCCGCATCGCCTCGCCGGCGTCCACATAGGCCTGCTGGCGCTCGGCGAATTCGGGCCGGGCGAACTCGTCGGTCCAGCCGTAAATATCCCACCAGCCGACCCCGTAGGCGATGGCGATCACCGCCTGGTCCGACCCGATCTCCTCCAGAAGCGCATTGGCCTCCGGGCACATGGGACAGCCCTGGCTGGTGAACAGCTCCACCACGACTGGACCGCCCCCCACGTCCGGCGCGGTGTCGGGCTGGGCCTGGGCGAACAGGGCGGCGAGCAGAGTGAGAAGCTTGATCATCGCCCCGGTGATAGCCGCTTAGCGGCGGTTTGAGAAATCACAGGCGCGTCATGTGGGCGTCAGCGCCCGGGCCGGGCGAGATCCAGCACGGCGGGACACCATTCAGGCTCGACCGGCGGGGCGGGCCAATCCTCGCGCAACTCGGCGGCCTCGTCCGGCGTGATGAACCCCTCCCGCTCGCGCCAGTCGATGATGAAGTTATGCTCGCGAGCGTCCTCGTCGCGCCTGTTCCAGCACAGGCAGCGCTCGGCGGGGTGAGTGAAAATTCCGTGGGGGAAGCGGTCGGGATCGACGTTGTGCGGGTTCCCATCGAAGTCGTCGAACCAGGTGCGGCCGTCCTCTGTGACTTCAGTCGGCTCGCGCATTTCCAGGGTGATGAAGTCTGTCCAGAACATCGGCGTGCGCATCAAAATACCGCGCACTGATTGGGCGAGCTGGGTTTCTGGATGAAACGGCCGGGCTGTGCCCGCCCAGAGGACGCTCACCAGAAGGCAGAAGAGGATGAGAAGCAGCTCGACTCCGCGCCGTGTCCAGTTTTGCTTCGCCTTGCGGAAGCGGATCGCGTTGAAGAACCAAAGTATCAGGAACGTCAGAAAGATAACGATCAAAAGGTCGATGATCGCGACGTCATGGCGGCTTGGTCCGAACGTGAGCGCAACCGTTTCGGCGCAACTCAGCGCGGTCCAGATGTAGATCGTATAGAGCGCCCAGATCAGCCCGAAACCGAGCAGGGCGATCATGAACAACCAGCTGAACGGCGTCTCCAGCGCGGCGCTGGACCGGCCCAAGGCGAGGCGTCTGCGAAGGCGTCCCATGGCGAAAGTTTAGCGCGGTGTGCGAGCGCCAGCCATGATAATCGTATGACGCGAAGCGCTTACGCCTTCTCCGCCTCGCCCTTTTCGCCTTCGCCGGCCTCGGCCTCCCCCTCTTCGCCGGGTTCGCTGGCGTGTTTCATGGTGATGGGGAGGTTGGCGAGCACGAAGACGAAGAACAGCGGATAGACCCCGAAAAAGCGGAAATTCACCCAGAAGGTCTCCGACAGCTCCAGCCAGGAGAACCAGCGCGCGCTGGCGGGCACCGCGTCGTCGCCGACGATATGGCGCCAGAGCACCTCGTTGATGGCGGCCAGCACGATAAAGAACAGCGCCCAGCGCACGCCGAGAATGAACCAGATTCGCTCCGGCATCGCGAAGATGGAGCCGAACAGGTATTTCCAGACATTGAAGCCGAACGCGAAACACAGCAAAATCGTGAATGCGAACAACAGGTTGATGATGCTCGGCTTGATGTAGATGAAGATCGGGTCCTGCAGGTAGATCGTCATGGCGCCGAAGGCGGTGACGATCACGAAGGTCACGATCAGCATCGGCGGGAAACGCTTTTGCACCAGCGCCGACCACAAGACGGCCAGCGCGGTGGCGGCCATGAACAGGCCGGTGGCCCAGAAGATCGCGGTGTCCCCGACGAAGTTCTTCGCCACGTTATAGCTGATCATGAAGACCGCGGCGGGGCCGACGTCCACCAGGAGCTTGGACCCCTGTCCCAGGGTTTCGCGCTTCTCGCTCATCAATCGCTCCGGTGCGGTTTGCGGTCGGGGTGTGCGTTATCCCCCAATACGAACGCGCGGGGAAGCCGGATCGCTCAGGCGAGCTGAAGCAGGGCGAGGCCGGCCGCCAGGATCACCGCCAGCGCCGCCCGGCGCGCGCCGAACGGTTCTTTGAGCACCAGCGCCGCCAGGATCGCGCCGAACACGATGGAGGTCTCGCGCAAGGCCGCCATGGGCGCCACCGGCGCGTTTGCATAGGCCCACAGCGCCAGGCCGTAGGTGGCGATGTTGAAGAAGGAGCTGGCGAACGCCGGCTTGAGCTCCCGCTTCGCCGCCGTCCAGAAGCTGGAGCCGCGCCGCATGAGCGCGGTGGCGGCGATGCTCAGCGAGGAGACCGCGAAGAACCAGGCGAGGTATTGCAGCGTGGAGTCCGCCGCGCGCACCCCGGCGGCGTCCGTGACGGTGTAGCTCGCCGTCATCACCGCTGAGCCAAGCGCAAACCCGATGGCGGAGAGTTTCGGCGCGCCGCCGCGTTCCGGCCAGGCGAAGGCGATGAGCGTCGCGCTCGCCAGCGCCAGACCGGCGGCCTCGAGCCAGCCCAGCGCCTCGTTCAGGAATGCGAAGGCGAACAGGCCGGCCAGCGCCGGCGCGGCGCCGCGCATCACCGGATAGACCAGATTCATGTCGCCGCGCTGGAACGCGCTGATCATCAGCATGTTGAACGCCCAGATCAGCGCGGCGCTCAGCAAGAGGAAGCGCCAGACCTCAAGGCTGGGAAAGGGCGTGAGAATGAGCAGCGGGCAGAGCCAAAGCGCCGACAGGCCCAGCGTGACCGCGCGGAAAACCAGCGTGTCGCCGGCCCGCTTGGTGAACAGCGCCATGACCGAATGGGCCATGGCCGAGCCGAGGGCCGCCAGCGCGGCGAAGGGCGCGATCTCCTCCATGGCGGCGGCTATAGACCGCGGCGGCGCGCTTGTCTGCGGGCCGGGTGCGCACCCCCTCCCCGGCGCGGCGCGAATGTCGTACAGCTGGTCGCCATGAGACCCTCCTCCCTGCCCGCCTCGCTCGACGGCCTGCGCCTGCGCGCCGAACTCGCCGCCTCCACGAAGGTGGGCTGGGACAAGCCTGCGGCGCGGTCCGCCGCGCTCGCCAAGCTCAAGGCCTATCTGGAAAAGGGGCGGCGCCTGGCTGCGAGCCGGCTCGACGGCGCCTCGGGGGGGCTGGAGGCCGCGCGTACGCTGTCCGGCGTGATGAACGCGGCCCTGCGCGCCCTGTTTGACTCCATCGCCATGGACCTTGTGGACGATGGCGCGCGCGCGCCGGGCGTGGCGCTTTGCGCGCTGGGCGGCTACGGCGCGGGTGAGTTGGCGCCGAGATCGGACGTGGATTTGCTGTTTCTCGTCGCCGACGACGCGCCGGGCTGGGCCGACGCCGTGATCGAGCGCACGCTCTACGCCCTGTGGGATTGCGGTCTGACCATCGGCGGCGGCGCGGTGCGCACGGTGGACGAGGCGCTCGATCTCGCCCGTGAGGACGTCAGCGAGCGCACCGCCCTTCTGGACGTGCGCTCGCTCACCGGCGATCTGTCTCTGGTGCGCGATCTTCTGACCCGGTTCGATGAGGAGGTGCTGCGCCCCAATGCGGCCGGCTTCGCTTCGGAAAAGCTCGCCGAGCGCGACGCCCGCGTCGATCGCCAGGGCGACAGCCGCTACCAGGTCGAACCCAATGTAAAGGACGGCAAGGGCGGGCTTCGTGATCTTCAGACCCTGCGCTGGCTGGCGCAGGTGCTCTATGGCGACGACGCGCTGGAGCGCTGGGTGGGCGACGGTCTGTTTTCGGTGGCCGATGTGGAGCGCTATCTCTCCGCCGCCGATTATTTCTGGACGACGCGCTTTCACATTCACGAGGCCGCCGGCGGCAAGGACGATCGGCTCACCTTCGACATTCAGCCCGAAGTCGCCGCGCGCATGGGGTTTTCCGACAGCGACGACCAGCTCGGCGTGGAAGCCTTCATGCGCACCTATTTCAAGAAGGCGATCGATGTCGGCGCGCTGACCCGGCTGGTCTGCGCCAAGCTGGAGGCCGACCATTTGAAGGACCTGCCCGGCGGCACGGGGCGCTTCATGCCCTATGACGGCGACGACGAGGACACCGGGCTGGCCGAGCTGGGCTTCAAGCTGCGCGCCGGACGGCTTGATTTCGCCGACAGCGCGGATCTTGAGCGCGACCCGGTCTTGATGATGCGCCTGTTCGAGGTGGCCGCGGCGCGCCATTTCGACCTGCACCCGGACGCGGTGGCCGACATCGCCCACTCCCTGCGCCTGGTGGACGAGACCTACCGCACCGATCCGCGGGCCGGGCGCAGCTTCTTTGCGGTGCTCCTGGACGCGGATGATCCGCGCATGACCTTGCGGGCGATGACCGAGGCGGGGCTTCTGGGCGCGTATATCCCCGTGTTCGGCGACATCGTCGCGCGCACCCAGTTCAACATGTATCACCGCTTCACCGTGGACGAGCATACGCTGAACGCGCTGGGCATATTGCGCGACATCGAGAACGGCCGGCACCTGTCCGACCACCCGCTCGCCTCGAAACTGGTGCACAAGATCACCCACAGGCGCGCGCTTCATCTCGCCGTGCTTCTGCATGACACCGGCAAGGGCAAGGGCGATCAGTGCGTTGAAGGGGCTGAGAACGCGCGCGTGGCCTGCGACCGGCTGGGGCTCGACGACGACGAGACCGAGCTCGTCGCCTGGCTCATCGCCAACCATCTGGAGATGAGCGACACCGCCCAGCGCCGCGACATCTCCGATCCGCGCACGGTGCTCGATTTCGCCGAGGTGTGCGGCACGCCCGAACGCCTGCGGCTGCTGACCATTCTCACCGTGGTGGACATTCGCGCGGTGGGCCCCGGCGTGTGGAACGGCTGGAAGGCCCAGCTTATTCGCGATCTTTATTCGGCCACCGCCGAAGTGCTGAAAGACGGCGGCCACAAGGCCGGCGAGGCGGGCGCGCGCGAGCGCCTTGCGAACCGGGCGGAGACCTCGCGCGAGACGTTCCGCTCGGCCATGGAGCGCCTGGACGCGGGCTTCGCCGCCGACTGGGCCGGGCAGCTTGAGGCGCAGTACTGGCTCGCCTTTTCCGAAACCGACCGGCTGCGCCACGCCGCCTTCGTGCGCGCCGCCGGGGCGCGCGGCGAGGCAGTGGCCGCCGGCGTGCGCGTGGACCGGCGCCGCTCGGCCACCGAGGTGATGGTGCTCGCCCCCGACCGCGACGCGCTGTTCGCCGACATCGCCGGCGCCCTGGCGCTGGAGGGCGCGAACGTGGTGGGCGCCCAGGTCACCACCACGAGAGACGGGCGGGCCTTCGACGTGTTCTACGTGCAGGAGCCGGGCGGCAAGCCCTATGGATGGGCCGACGATTTCGCCCGCGATCAGCTCAAAGCCGCGGTGGAGCGCGCCGCCCGCGACGGCCTGCCCGACGCCTGCTCCATAGCAGAGCGCCCGATCCGGCGGCGCGAAGCCGCCTTCACAGTCACGCCGTACCTGAAAATCGATGAAGAGGCCGCCGACTCCGCCCTGGTCATCGAGGCGTCCGGCCGGGACCGGCCGGGCCTGCTCCATGCGCTGGCGCGCACGCTCGCCGAGCTGGGCCTCAGCGTGGAGGGCGCGCGCATCGACGGCTATGGCGAGCGCGCGGTGGACACGTTCTACGTCACCGAAAAAGGCGAAAAGCCCGCCGATCCGGCCCGGCTTGAGGAGATGAGCGTGGCGCTGACGCAGGTTCTTGAAGAGGCCGAGGAGGCCGCCACCGCCAAACGCCTCGCCGCCGGCCTCGCCCAGGCGCCCGCCAGCGTGGGGCGGTAGGCCATGCGTCTTCTTCGAAATCTCGGCGTCGTCTCCGGCATGACGCTGCTCTCGCGTGTGGCGGGGTTCGTGCGCGAGATCCTCACTGCGGCGTTTCTGGGCGCTGGGGCGGTGGCGGACACGTTCTTCCAGGCGCTGACCATTCCCAACACGTTTCGCAGGGTGCTGGCCGAGGGCGCGTTCAACGCCGCCTTCGTGCCGCTTTACGCCAAGGAGCTGGAGGGCGCGGATTCAAAAGAGGCGGACCGCTTCGCCACCGAGGCGCTGTCGGCGCTGGTGACCTTTACCGCGGTTCTGGTCGTCGCTTTCCAGGTGGGCGCGCCCTGGCTCGCCTATGTGTTCTTTCCCGGCATGGCCGACGATCCAGGCGGGCTCGCCTTTGCGGCGTTATTGATGCAGATCACCATGCCGTATCTGCTGACCATGGCGGTGGTGGCGCTGGTGACCGGGGCGCTGAACTCCCACGGCCGGTTCGCCGCGAGCGCATTTGCGCCGGTCTTGTTCAACCTGGTGCTCATCGCCATTCTGGCGGCCGACGTCGCCGAGGGCGAGCGCCTAGCGCTCTGGCTCTCGGTGGGCGTGACCGTATCCGGCGTTCTGCAGGCGCTGCTGCTGCTCGTGGCGGCGCGGGCGCGCGGCCTGACGATCAGCTTCCGGCTTCCAAAGCTCACCCCCCGCGTGAAGCGGTTGGTGGCGCTGGGCGTGCCTGGCGCGCTGGCGGCCGGGGTGACGCAGATCAATGTTCTTGTAACCTCCTCCATCGCGACGCTGGAGGAGGGCGCGCGAAGCTGGATCAATTACGCGGAACGCCTGTACCAGCTGCCGCTGGGCGTGATCGGCATCGCCATGGGGGTGGCGCTGCTGCCCAATCTCGCGCGGCTGGTGCGCGCCGGTGACGATCAGCGCGGCCATTTCACCATGAACCGGGCGATCGAGCTCTCCATGGCGCTGACCCTGCCGGCGGCGGCGGCCTTTGTCATCATCCCCGATTTCCTGGTGCGCGGGCTTTACGAGCGTCTGAACTTCACCGCGGCCGACACTCAAATGACCGCGGCGGCGCTCAGCGTTTTCGCCGCAGGGCTTCCCGCCTTCGTGCTGATCAAAGTGCTGCAACCGGGCTTCTTCGCGCGCGAGGACACGCGCACGCCGATGATCTTCTCGCTGATATCGGTGGCGGTGAACTTCCTTCTGGCGGTCACCTTGTTCTTCGGGCCGCTTGGCTTTGTGGGGCTGGCCGCCGCGACCAGCGTGGCGGGATGGACCAACTGCATCCTGCTGGCGATCACTTTGCGCAAGCGCGGGCTTCTGCCGGTGGACAAGCGTCTGGCCACCGCCCTGCCGCGCATCGTCCTGGCGTGCGCGCTGATGGCGCTGGCGGTCTGGGCGCTTGTGGCGCTGCAGTCCTACTGGCTGGCGCCGATCCGCGCCGCGCTGGGTCATGGCTGGGGCATGGTCGCCGGCTTGCTGGCGGTGAGCCTGTCCGGAGCCGTGGTCTACGCCGGCGCCTGCCTGATCACCGGCGCAGTGCGCCCGCGCGAGATCGGCGAGGCGCTGAAACCCCGCGCCGTGCCGCAGCCGAAAATGGAAGACGACCCGGGGGCGTAAGCGCCCCGGCCGGCGGATGCGCGACCGCCGCGAACCGGCGCCCCCGGACCGCGCCCCCCATGTCTGGCGCCGAGCGCGCACCAAATTTGGTCGAGACCGGCCCGTCATCCTCGGCGACCCGTTCGCCCACGCGGGCCCGCCGAAAAGCATCGGGCCGAGGGCCGATTTTCCTTGCGCCGGCGACCAATATCTTTAGTTTCTGTTGTGACAGAAACAACAGATCGTCTTGAAGGGGCTCCTTCATGCAGCTTTCGCCGCCGATGGAACGCTTCGTCCTGCACTGGGGCGAGATGGGGGATCGATGGGGGGTGAACCGCTCAATCGCCCAGATCCACGCCGTGCTTTACCTCGCCGGAGAGCCGCTGCGGGCCGACCAGCTTGAGGCGATATTGAAGCTCGCCCGCTCCAACATCTCCAACTCCATCCGCGAGCTTGAAAGCCTGGGTCTTGTGGAGCGCGTCCACGTCATGGGTGACCGCCGCGACCATTTCAAAACTCTGGCGGAGCCTTGGGACATGCTCATGGCGATCGCCGAGGCGCGCAAGAAGCGCGAAATCGATCCGACGCTCTCGGTGCTGCGCGCCTGCGTCAACGAGATGGAGGAGGATGGGCGGACGCCCGCCGGCGCTCTGGAGCGCACGCGGCGCATGCTGATCTTCATCGAAACGCTCACGGGCTGGTACGACCAGGTCAAACGCCTGCCCAAGGGCACCTTGCTGAAACTGATGAGCATGGGCGGGCGCATCGCCCGCTTCGTGGGCGGGGGCTGACGCCAGCGCTTTATTTGGATTGAAATTTCTGTGCTAACAGAAATAACAGAAGGAGAGTGAGATGGTCATCGCACGCGGCGCGCCGGCTCCAGGACCGCTTCAGCGCCGCCCCGCGCCGGCGCCTGATTTTCGAACCCTGCTTGGGGAGGTGGGCTGGGCCGGGCTCGCCCCGGCGATCCGGGCGCGCTTCGCCGCAACCTCCGCCCTCGGCGATTTTTCTGGAACGGCCGAGCTGAACGCCAGCGCCGCGGGCCGGGGGCTCGCCCAGCTCATGCGCCTGTTCGGCGGTCCGCTGCCCTGGATCACCGGGCGTGGTCGGGCGCGCGTCAGGATCCAGAAGGGCCCGCGCGGCGCGCTGTGGGATCGCGCTTATCAGACGGGGCGGGGCGGCTGGATCCATGTGCGTTCGCTCAAGCGCGCCGCGGCGGGCCGGCTTTACGAATGCGCCGGTCCGATCTGGATGCGCCTGAAGCTGGAGGCGCGCGGGCGTGCGCTGGTCTTTCTCAGCGACGGGTTCTTCCTCGCCCTGGGTCCGCTTCGCCTGCGCCTGCCCGATGTCCTGACCCCGGGCGCGCTCACCGTCATTCACACCGATGAGGGCGAGGGCCGCTTCGCCTTCATTCTCACCTGCGATCACCCCGTGTTCGGCCGGCTTTTCGATCAGACGATCCGCCTCGCCGACGCCCCGCTTCAAGGAGCCGGCCATGCCTGAATTCCTCGCTCCCTTCCTGCTCGACACGCCCGGCCTGACGCCGGTCTTCGCGCTGCTCGCCTTGCAGATCGTTCTGGGCGGGCTGGACAATCTGCTCCACCACGAAATGACCGAAGCCCTGCCCGCCAAGCCCGGCGCCCGGCGCGAGCTCGCCCTGCATTCGGCGCGCGAGCTGATCTACGCCGGCGTGTTCGCCGTGTTCGCTTTGCTTCGTCCCGAGGGCGGGTTCGCGATCCTGCTGGCGGCCGTGCTTGTGATCGAGATCGTCATCACCCTGGCTGATTTCGTCGAGGAGGACCGCACCCGCGTGCTGCCCCCGTTCGAGCGGGTGCTGCATACGGTGCTCGCCCTGAACTATGGCGCGATCCTCGCCTTGCTTGCGCCGGTGCTGTGGAGCTGGGCGCAGGCGCCCGCGGGCCTCGCGATCGAAATCCGCGGCGCCTGGACGCCGATCCTGCTCATCGCCGCGGCGGGCGTCGGCGCGTGGGGCGTGCGCGATCTGATCGCGGCGCTGCAACCCGATGCGCCGGCGCGCGCGCCCGAGCCCAGCGGACGCAACGTGCTGGTCACCGGCGCCACGGGGTTTCTCGGCCAGGCGCTGACCACGGCGCTTAAGGCGCGCGGCGACGCCGTGATCGCCCTGAGCCGCACGCCTGCGCGCGCGGCGCGTCGGCTGGGCGTCGCGGCGGTGGGCGATCTGGCTGACCTGCCGGCGGACACGCGTATCCACGCGGTGATCAATCTCGCCGGCGCCAATGTCGCGGACCGGCCCTGGAGCGCGGCGCGCCGCCGCACGCTTATGAACAGCCGGCTGACCGTCACCCGCGCCGTCACCGGTCTCATCGAACGCCTCGACCACAAGCCGGACGTGTTGGTGAGCGCCTCGGCGGTGGGGATCTACGGTGACGGCGGCGACGCGGTGCTGGACGAGACCGCGCCGAGCCCAGAGGGCGTGTTCACCGCCGATTTGTGCCGCGCCTGGGAAGCGGCGGCCGGAAAGGCCCGCCGCGCCGGGGTCAGAACGGTGGTCTTGCGCTTCGGCCTGGTGTTCGGGCGCGACGGCGGCGCCTTCCCGCGGCTTGTGATGACGCGGGCTCTCGGCGTGCTCGCCCGGTTCGGCTCGGGCCGCCAGTGGATGGCGTGGATCCACAAGGCCGACGCGGTGGGGCTGATCCTGCACGCGCTTGATACGCCCGCGCTGAACGGCCCGGTGAACGCCGTCGCCCCCGCCCCGGCGCGCCATGGCGAGGTGATCGCCGCCCTCACCGGGCGCCGGTTGGTGATCCCGGTTCCCGCATGTCTGCTGAAGGCGGGGCTGGGGGAGATGAGCCGGCTGTTCCTCGACAGCCAGAAAGTCCGCGCCAGGACGGCTTTGGCGTCCGGCTACGCGTTCACCTTTCCCACTCTGGGCGAGGCGGTGACCGATCTCACTGACCGGAGGCGTTTCAAGGAGGCCGAGCCGTGCGCGACCTGAGCGAGACCACGCCGATCTACGCCCGCGCCCTCGGCCCTTTCTTCGCGGCCCTGCCCGCCCCGGTGCGCCGGCTCCATGAGCCGGGAGCGGGGCGGGTGTTCGAGGGGCGGGCCCAGATCGAGCGCGGCCGCGGCCTGGCGGGCCTGGCGGCGCGCCTTCTCGGCCTGCCGAAAAGCGGACACAGCGTCCCTTTACGCTATGCGGTGAGTGACGTGGACGGGGTGGAGCGCCATGCGCGCGACTTTGACGGCCACGCCATGGTCACGCGCCAGCGCCTGGAGATCCTTTCGCACGGTCCGCGCATCGCCGAGACGATCGGGCCGGTCACCGTGCTCTTCGCGCTGGAGGCCGGACTAGACGGGCTGGTGCTGGCGATCACCGGCGCCCGCCTGGGCCCGATCCGCCTGCCGAGGGCGCTGGTGCCGCGCATGCGCGCCACCGAGCGCGGCTATGGGGGTGCGGTGCTGTTCGATGTGTCGGTGAGCGCGCCGCTCATCGGCCCGGTGATCGCCTATCGCGGCCGGTTGGTGGAACGGCGGGGCGCAGGCAGGACTGAAAGCTAGCTCTCCAGCGTCTCCACCGTCAGATTGTTGTTGGAGAATACGCAGATATCGCTGGCGACCTTCATGGCCTTTCTCGCGATCGTTTCCGCATCGTCCTCGTAGTCCATCAGTGCGCGCGCAGCGGAAAGGGCGTAATTGCCGCCCGATCCGATCGCCGCGATCCCGTCTTCGGGCTCCAGCACGTCGCCGGCGCCGGTGAGCACGAAGCTCTCGTCCTTGTCTGCGACGATCAGCATGGCTTCCAGCCGGCGCATATAGCGGTCGGTGCGCCAGTCCTTGGCCAGCTCCACGCAGGCGCGGGCAAGCTGTCCCGAATGGCTTTCCAGCTTGCCTTCCAGGCGTTCGAACAGCGCAAAGGCGTCTGCGGTCGCGCCGGCGAAGCCTGCGATCACCTTGCCGCCGGAGAGCGGGCGAACCTTGCGCGCGGTGGCCTTCATCACCGTATTGCCGATGGAGACCTGGCCGTCGCCGGCGAGCGCCACCTTGCCGTTCTTGCGCACGCACAAAATGGTGGTGCCGCGCCAGCCGGGGAATGTCGGCTCTTCGCTCATGACTGTCGTCCTCTGACCTTTCAAGGCGCGGGTAACGCGTTAGGCGCGCTCGGTTTCCTCGGCGAACTGACCGCCCTTGCGGTAGCGCGCCAGATAGCTCGGCACGATGGCCTCGATGCTTTCGCGCTCCACGCCAAAATCTTCGATCGTGCCCAGATCGCCGCCGGCGCCCACCACGTTGTCGTGGCGCAAAAGCTTGACCTGGTCGCGCGTCAGGAAGGGCTGGACGAAGGGCAGCTTGCCTGTGATCTCGCCCAGAACGCCCATGCCGTTGGCGGCGAGGAACGGGATCGGCATGAGCACCCGTTTGCGCCCCGTCGTTTCCATGATGAACTGCAGGATCTGCTTGAAGCTGTACACGCCGGGCCCGCCAAGCTCGTAGATCTTGCCTTGAGCTTGGGGCATTTCCAGCGCTTTGAGCGCGCACTCGGCCACGTCGTCGCAATAGACCGGCTGGAACTTCGTCTTGCCGCCGCCGATCAGCGGCAGGGCCGGGGCGAAGCGCGCCATGTCCGCGAACTTGTTGAAAAATTCGTCTTCCGGCCCGAACACGATGGAGGGCCGCAGGATCACCGCGCCGGGCATGGCCTTGAGTACGGCTTCTTCGCCAAGCGCTTTTGTCTTGGCGTATTTGGAGTTCGACCCGTTGTCCGCGCCGATGGCGGAGATGTGCACCATCGTCTCGATGCCGGCGGCCTTGGCGCATTCGGCGATGAGGCCCGCGCCCTTGTGCTGCAGCGCGTCAAAGCTCTGCTTGCCGGCCTCGGCCAGGATGCCCACCAGATTGATCACGCCGTGCGCGCCGTCGACGGCGCGCTCCACCGAGGCGCGGTCCTTCACATTGGCCTGGATCAGCTGGATCTGGCCCACCACGCCCATGGGGCGCAGCTCATTGGCCAGGTGCGGGCGGCGCGTGGCGGCGCGCACGCGATAGCCGGCCTTGGCCAGGCGGCGCACCACATAGCGTCCGATGAATCCGGACGCGCCGAATACGGTGATCATCTCATCGCGCAATTGCATGGTCGGCCTTCCATCGAATAACGGCGCCCCGCACCGTCTTACCTAGGGCTCGCGCGCCGATAGACCAAAAAAGACCCGCCCTGTCCATGCGCGCGCCGGGCCTGGGCGCGGCGCGATGCACATGCCCGGTTGAAGGGCGTTGACAGGCGCTGCGTCGCCGCACTATCACCCCCGCTCGCACACCGGCCCAGGTGGCGGAATTGGTAGACGCGCTGGCTTCAGGTGCCAGTTCCCGTATGGGAGTGGAAGTTCGAGTCTTCTCCTGGGCACCATTCTAGGCGGTTCGACGCAGTCGAAAAAAGCGATCCGGGGGATCGATTTTAGCCGCAGAACGCCCCTGGCGGCGGCCCTTTGCAGGTCTCCTTCACTCCGCTTAGTCGATGCTTCCCCGCACCAGGCCCGCGCTGCGGCGCCGCGCTGATTCGGCTTGCAACCGACGCGCGCCGGGCGGAGTCTGTTCATCATGCTGTATTACGCGATCGGAGACGTGCACGGCTGCGCCGATGCGCTGGAGACGCTGCTGGCGAAGATCGCGCGCCACAAGCGCACCTACCATGGCGCGCGCGCGCATCGCATCGTCATGCTGGGCGATTTCGTCGATCGCGGGCCCGACGGCGCGCGGGTGCTGGAGCTTTGCATGGCGCTGGATGGCGACGGCCATGTGGTGCTTCCCGGAAATCACGACCAGATGATGCACGAGGCGCTGGCCATGCGCTCAGGCGAGGCTGAAGAGAGCGCCCGCCACTGGTGGATCAACGGCGCCAAGCAGACGCTGAAAAGTTACGGCGCGACGCGGCTGTCCGCCTCGCGGCCCTGGCGCGCCTTCGACGCCGTGCCGCAAAGTCACCGCGACTTTTTGCGCACGCTGCTGGAGGCGCGCCCGGTCTTTCATCGGGATGACGAGGACGGATTGTTTTTCGTTCACGCCGGCGTGCGCCCGCAAAAGACGCTCGCCGAGCATTCGACGGCGGAGTTGCTCTGGAGCCGCGACCCGGATTTCTACGGCGACGCCCCGGTTCCCTGGGTCGAGGGGTTGCGGGTGGTGCACGCCCACACCCCGGGCGACGGGCCGCAGGTGCGCGCAAACCGCGTCGGACTGGACACCGGCGCGGTCTATGGCGGGCGGCTGAGCGCGGGCGTGTTCCAGGACGGATCGCTGACAGACGTGCTTAGCGTAGGCGGGCTGGCTTGAGGCGCCGCGCCGGCGCTTTACAGCGCCCCGAGCACCCAGTCGCGCGCCGCGTCCACCGTGGAGAACGCCTGGACCCGCACGGCGTAGGGAAAGCTCACCGTCTCGATCAGCATCAGCGCCTCGTTGCGCGGCTCCGGCGAGACGAAGGCGCAGCGCTTCGGCGTGATGTCGTCCAGGGTCTCCTCCACCGAATCGATCAGCTCGGCGGGCGAATAACGCGGCGTGGAGTCGCGCGCGTCCAGAATGATCGCATTGACGGCGCGCCCCTCGGTGATTTGCCGAAGGCGGGCGTTGGCGGCGTCGAGATCGCTCTTGGTGACCTGGCCTTCGAAGCGGGCGGTGAGCAGGCCCGCCCCCTCTTCAAAGCGCAGATCGAAGGACCGCGAGAACGTGGAGGCATCCATGGCGACAGGGGCTCGGGGCAGCTTTTGAACGTATTCAGGTAATTTTGCGTATGCGGGAGTCCGCCTCGTTTCGAAACCCTCCCATGCAGTAGAGCCGCCCTGCAAAAACGCCTGCGCGTTGACGCGAAGGCGTGAAAGTCTGATACGTGGCTGCAGTTATGCGGCCCCAAGCGCCGTTAAGCATGAGCTGCGATTTTTTCCATGACCATTCATTTGCATAAGGGCGACCTGCCCGGCGATCTCGATCTGGGTCCGCGCGTGGCGGTGGACACCGAAACCCAAGGCCTGTCGCTGGTGCGTGACCGGGTCTGCCTGGTGCAGTTGTCGGCCGGCGACGGCGACGCCCATATCGTCCAGCTGGACCGGTCGAGCTATGACTGTGCGAACCTGAAGGCGCTGCTCTGCGCGCCCGGCGTTGAGAAAATCTTCCATTTCGCCCGCTTCGACGTGGCGGTGTGCCTGCGTGATCTGGGCGTGGAGACTGCGCCGGTGTTCTGCACCAAGATCGCCTCCAAGCTGGTGCGCACCTATACCGACAGGCACGGGCTGAAGGACGTGGCGCGCGAGATCGCCGGCGTGGAGCTGTCAAAACAGCAGCAAAGCTCGGATTGGGCCGCCGACGATCTCAGCCAGGCGCAGCTCGCATACGCCGCTTCGGACGTTTTGCATCTGCACGCCATCGCCGACGGCCTGACCACCATGCTCGCGCGCGAAAACCGCATGGACATCGCCCGCGCCTGTTTCGACTTCCTGCCCACACGCGCGCGCCTGGACCTGGCCGGCTGGCAGGACGCCGACATTTTCGCTCACTCGTAAGGAGCCCCGGTATTGAGCGCCGCTGCTGAGTTCGCCGACGTCAATCTGATCGGCCGGCGCCGCGCCAAGTCGCTGGCCGGGGCGCGCCGGCGTTCACAGCTTGTGCGCGCGCTTCGCATCGCGCTGCTCATCGCCATGGCGGCGCTGGGCGCCAACGCGGGGCTTCAGATTCTTCTGTCGGGCGGCGGCGACTCGGACGCGCCGATGATCGAACTCACCGGCGGGGAGCGCATCGTCAATCCGCGCTTTACAGGCCGCGACGAGGGCGGCCAGCCCTTTATCGTCACCGCCCTGTCGGCGGCGCGGCGGGCCGGCGGCGTCGGCGCCGTCGCCGATCTGGAGCAGCCCTCGCTGGACTACGCCCTGGTTCAGGCCGGCGCAGAGCAAGCCTCGCGCGTGCTGGCGGCCACCGGCGTGTTCGACGAGACCGATCAGTCTCTTCTTTTGCGAGAAGACGTGGAGCTGCGCACCCGCTCGGGCTACGCCTTCGCCACCGAAGAGGCGCTGATCCGCCTGAATGAAGGCGTGATCAGCGGCGAGGAAGGCGTGTACGGCGAGGCGCCCTGGGGTGCGGTGCGCGCGGGCCGGTTCGAAATCCATGACGAGGCGCGCCGGATCGTGCTGGAAAACGGGGTGCGGACCAGGCTTTATATGAATCAAGACGACGACGCCGGGGACACGCCTTGAGGAGGGCCCTATGAGCCGCACCATCATCACCGCCTGCGCCGGCCTCGCCGCCGCGCTCTGCCTCGCCGCCGCCGCCAGCGGCCAGCAGGCTGCGCCGGGCGAGGGACCCATCGACATCAGCGCCGAGCGCGGCGAGGTCTTCGACCGTGAAGGCCGGCTGTTCTATGAGGGCGACGTCAACGTGATCCGCGGCGAGGCGCGCCTGCGCGCCGACCGGGTGGAGGGCTATTTCGCCCCGCGCCCCGGCGGCGGCTTCGGACCGATCCGGCGCATCGTGGCGACCGGAAACGTGTTCTATGTCACGCCGGACGAGATCGCCCGGGGCGACGAGGGCGTGTATGATCTTGAAGCGGGCACCATCACGCTGGAAGGCTCCGTGGTCCTGACCCAGGGGTGCAATGTCTCCACCGGCGAACGGCTTGTGGCCGATCTCGACGGCGGCTCGGCGCGCCTCACCGGCGGCGGCTCCGGCGACAGCCAGCGGGTGCGCTCGGTGTTCTTCGAGGACCCGGAGGACGAGGGCGCCGTTCCAGAGCCCGGCTCCTGCCCGCAGCCGACCATTCCCGGCGATGGCCCGCGGCCGTTTGAGCCGCAGGACTGACGGCTTCACCAAATCTTAGCTGTAAGGAGGCCAGTATGGCCGAAACGGCGAGCAGGCCGGCCGATCCCGCGCCGGCCCCGTCTGAGAAGGACGGCGTCCGTGTCGAGGGCCTGGCGAAACGCTATGGCCGAAGGCATGTCGTCAAGAACGTCTCCCTGTCGCTGCACCGCGGCGAGGTGGCGGGCCTTCTCGGACCCAACGGCGCGGGCAAGACCACCTGCTTTTACATGATCACCGGCCTTGTGAAGGCTGACAGCGGAACCATCATGCTCGACGGCGAGACCATCACCGAGCTTCCCATGTACCAGCGCGCGCGGCTGGGCATCGGCTATCTGCCGCAGGAAGCCTCGATCTTCCGCGGGCTGTCGGTTTACGACAACATCGCCGCCGTCGCCGAGATCACCGAGCCGGACAGGAAGCGCCGCGCCGCGCTGGTCGATCAGCTTCTCGAAGAGCTGCATATCGAACACATCAAGGACAGCCCGGCCATGGCGCTGTCGGGCGGGGAGCGCCGCCGGGTGGAGATCGCCCGCGCGCTGGCCGGCCAGCCGAGCTTCATGCTGCTAGACGAGCCGTTCGCCGGCATCGACCCGCTAGCCATCGCCGACATCCGCGACCTGATCGAGTATCTCAAGGGACGCGGCATCGGCATTTTGATCACCGATCACAATGTGCGCGAAACGCTGGAGATCTGCGATCGCGCCACGATCATCCATGACGGCGAAGTGCTGTTTGAAGGCGCGCCCGAAGACGTGCGCGCCGACGCGAACGTGCGCCGTTACTATCTTGGCGAGCGGTTCAACTAGGAGGGGGCATGGCGGGGCTCGGACAAAAACTCGAGGCGCGCCAGGGCCAGGGGCTCGTCATGACGCCCCAGCTGCAGCAGGCGATCAAGCTGCTGCAGCTGAACAATATGGAGCTCACCGCCTTCGTCGAGGAAGAGCTGGAGCGCAACCCGCTTCTTGAGCGCGACGAGCGCTCCGACGCGCCCGACGCCGAGCGCGCCGAGCCTGAGGCCGCCAAAGCGGACTCAGACGAGCTGTCGTTCGACGCGCCGGGCAAGGCGGATGAAGCCTTGGACGCCGACCGCGAGGCGATGTACTCCGATTCCAAGGCCGATATGGTCGGCGCCGACGCCGGCGGTTCGGTGGACTGGAGCCGGGCGGGCAAGGGCGGCGGCGGGTTTGACGGCGAGGACTATGACGCCGCGGCCAATTCCAGCCGGGAAAAGACGCTGCGCGAACATCTCCACGATCAGCTCGCCGAGATCGCGCTGCAGCCCGCCGACCGCATGATCGCGGCGCATCTGATCGACCTGGCTGAAGACGACGGCTATTTCCGCGCCGATCTTGATGAAACCGCTGAGCGCCTGGGCGTCACGCGCAGCGAAGTGGAAGCCATTCTGGACCGCCTGCAGCAATTCGAGCCGGCCGGCGTCATGGCCCGCTCGCTGCAGGACTGCCTGGCGCTGCAGCTGAAGGACCGCGACCGGCTGGACCCGGCCATGGCCGCGCTGGTGGACCATCTTCCGCTGCTCGCCAAGCACGATTACGCCGAACTGAAGGCCGCTTGCGGCGTGGACGGTGAAGATCTCACCGACATGATCGCCGAGCTCAAGCGCCTGACCCCGAAGCCGGGCCTCGGGTTCGGTTCGGACAACACGCGCGCGGTGGAGCCGGACGTGACGGTGCGCGAGCGCCCCGACGGCGGCTGGGCGGTGGAGCTGAACTCCGACACATTGCCGCGGGTGCTGATGAATAACCGCTACGCCGCGCAGATTTCCGGCGCGGCGCGCACCGAAGACGAAAAGGTCTTCATCACCCAGTGCGCCCAGAACGCCAGCTGGCTTGTGAAAAGCCTGGATCAGCGCGCGCGCACCATCCTTAAAGTCTCAAGCGAGATCGTGCGCCAGCAGGACGCCTTCTTCGCCAAGGGCGTCGCCTGGCTGCGCCCGCTCAATCTGAAGACGGTCGCCGACGCGGTGGAGCTGCACGAAAGCACGGTGAGCCGGGTCACCTCCAACAAGTATGTGGCCACGCCGCGTGGCCTGTTCGAGCTGAAATACTTCTTCACCTCCGCCATCCCCTCCGCCGACGGCGGGGAGGCCTATTCAGCCGAAGCGGTGCGGTATCGGATCAAGGCGATGATCGACACCGAAACGATTGAAGACGTGATGAGCGACGACAAGATCGTCGAACGCCTGCACGACGACGGCGTGGAGATCGCCCGGCGCACCGTGGCGAAATACCGTGAAGCCATGAACATCCCCTCCTCAGTCCAGCGCCGCCGCGTCATGAAGGGCGTGGGGTGAGAGCCGGTCGCCGCTAGGCGATCAATCGGTCCGGGGGACCGATTGAAGGCTCGAACGGGCCGGCAGGCCCCGGAGGAGCGCCGGTCCGCGTCAGCGGATCAATCGGTCCGGGGGACCGATTTAAGGCGGCGAACGGGCCGGCAGGCCCCGGAGGAGCACCGGTCCGCGTCGCGCTTACCCGATCAGCTCTCCTCTTCAGCCGCCATGCTCTAGGCTGGCGCCATGACGGACGATCTCTCCTCGCTCGCCGGACGCACTCAGGACATCTACGCGCGCCAGGCTTCGCGCTTTGATGCGGACCGGTCCCGGCGCTTACACGAGCGCGCCTGGCTTGACCGGTTTACGCACGGCCTGCGGCGCGGCGCGTCGATCCTTGATCTGGGATGCGGCGGGGGCGAGCCGATCGCCGCGCACCTCATCGACTCCGGCTACGCCGTCACCGGTGTGGACGCGTGCGAGGCGCTGATCGCCCTGGCCCGGCGCCGCCGCCCAGGCGCGGACTGGCGCGTTGCGGACATGAGGGCGCTTGACCTGGCCGGGCGCTTTGACGGGGTGCTTGGATGGAACAGCGTCTTCCATCTGACGCGCGACGAGCAGCGCGCGCTTCTGCCCCGCCTGTGCGCGCTGGTGAATCCCGGCGGCCGCCTGATGATCACAGTTGGTCCAAAGGACGGCGAGGTGGCGGGCCATGTGGGCGAAGAGCGGGTCTACCACGCCAGCCTCGCGCCTGCGGAATACGCCGCGATCCTCAACCACGCCGGATTGCATGTGATCGATTTCGTGGCCGAGGACCCGGAGTGCGCCTCTCAATCGGTGCTTCTGGCGGCGCGGCGGGATTAGCCGGCGAATCCCTAGAGCAAGCCTCAGCGCCAGGCGCGGGGATGGGCGGCGGCGTGAACGCGTTTCAGCGCCGCGCCGTCCACCTCGGCGTAGATCTGGGTGGTGGACAGCGAGGCGTGGCCCAGCAAATCCTGGATCGAGCGCAGATCGCCGCCATGGGCCAGGAGATGCGTGGCGAAGGAGTGGCGCAGGGCGTGGGGCGTCGCGCTGGACGGCAAGCCCAGGCGCGCGCGCAGGGTCTGCATCATCGCCTGCACCTGACGCGGGGACAGCGCGCCGCCGCGCTTGGCGCGAAACAGCGGCGCGCCGGGCTCCAGATCGAACGGGCACAGCCCGGCATAGCGCGCCACCGCCTCGGTCACGGCGGGCAGGACCGGCACGATCCGGGTCTTGCCGCCCTTGCCGGTGATGCGCAGCGGAGAGGAGAGCGCGGCGTCCTTGCCGGTCAGCGACAGCGCTTCTGAAATCCGCAATCCGCACCCGTAGAGCAGGGAGAGCACCGCGGCGTCGCGCGCGGCGATCCAGGGCTCGGCGCTGGTTCCGGCGTCCTCGATCAGCGCCCTGGCGGCGGTCTCGCTCACCGGGCGCGGCATGCGGCGGCTCGCTTTAGGCGCTTCCACCAGGGACAGGGCCGGGTTCTCCAGCCCCCAGCGCTTGCGGGCGTAGGCGAAAAAGCTCCGTACCGCGGAGAGCTTGCGTTGCAGGGTGCGCGCGCTAGCGCCCTCGCGGCGGCGCTCGGCGAGGAAGGCGCGCCAGTCGGCCGGCTGAAGCGTTTCAAGATCGCTCAGCATCACCGGCTTGCCCAGATGCCCGCTCAAAAACTCGAACAGCTGATCCAGATCGCGGCCATAGGCCTCGACGGTGCGCGCGCTTTTGCGGCCGCCCTCCAGATGATCGAGGAAGGCCGCGCGCGCTTGGCCGGTATTGGGTCTGCGATCGCCCCTCATGGGCGCGCTCGCGAACCCAGCGACTTAAGCGGTCGCGTGATCGAACCGGCGAACCGGTTCCCACTTCGCCTGATCACGCTCAGTCTTTCAGCCATGGTGCGATCCGGCGCTCCAGGACCCGGCCGAGGAAGTGGAGGAAATCCGCGCCCTGATCGGGGGTGAAGGCCTTGCCGTCACGCGCGCCCAGGCACAACACGCCGGGCCGGCCGGCGATCTCGAGGCGGGCCAGCGCTTCAGAGCGCAGACCCGGACCCATGGGGCCGTAAAGCGCGTCGGCGAAGCGGGTGTCGATGGGGCCCAGCCGCTCGGCCTTGTCGCCCACCAGAGCGTCGACGAGATCGGGCGCGCAGCCCTGGATCGCCGCGCCGGCTTTGAGCGGGGCGTGGCCTTCGATGAACAGCCGTACGATGTCCACGCCCAGCGCCCCGGCGGCGCGCCCGGCGAGCTTTCGGTCCAGCGCGGCGAGGCTTTCAGCCTCCATCACCGCCAGCACCGCGCCGTGCACTTGGGACTGCACCGCCAGATTCGCCTTGGCCAGGGCGATCAGCGCCTCGTTCGTAGCCCTCGCGCGGGCGAGCTCGCGCTCCAGCTTGGCGCGGGCGCGCTGGGAGAGGTCCACCACCTCCTCGCCCGCCAGCGCGTCGCGCACCGCGGCCATGAGGGCGGGATCGCCGGTGACGATCTCTGGATCGGCCCGCAATTGCGCGCGCAGCGCCTCCACGGCGTCGGTTTCGGCGTCCTCGATGCGGTCGGGGGTGTCGGTCATGGCGGGGCTCGCGGGCGCAGGATCAAGATCTGCCCCCCGCTTACCAAGCGCGGCTTTTCAAATGCGTTAACCCTGCTGCGCGCGCGCCGAGGTCTGATAAGGTCGCGGCCTGAGCCGATCAGCGGCGGGCGGGAGCGTAAGGCGTGGACTTGCTTGGACCGCGGCGCCGGGCGAGCGTCCTGTTTCCCATGCCGCTGCCCGAGCCGTTCGATTATGAGATTCCCGGCGGCGTGGAGGTGCGCCCCGGCGACCATGTGCTGGCGCCGCTGGGAAAGCGTGTCGCGCCGGGCGTGGTCTGGGATGTGGGCGAGCATGACGGCGCGCGCGCCCTGAAACCCCTGGACGGGGTGCGCGGCGGGCCGCCCTTGCAGGCCAGCGTGCGCGAGTTCATCGACTGGACCGCGCGCTATCTGGTGGAGCCGCCGGGCGTCATCCTGCGCGCCGTGCTTCGAAGCCCCGCGGCCCTGAAGCCCTCGCCCACCGAGACGGTGTTTCACTCCACCGGCCAGACCATTGCGCGCCTTACTCCAGCGCGCCGGGCGGTTCTGGCGGCCGCGCAGGACGGACCGGCGAGCGCCGCTGAGCTCGCGCGGCGGGCGGGCGTGTCCGCCTCGGTGGTCAAGGGCCTGGCCGAGGCTGGCGCGCTGCGCAGCGAAGAGGTGGAGATCGATCCGCCTTTCGACGCGCCCGATCCCTATCGCGACGGGATTGCGCTCAACCCTGATCAGGAGCGCGCCGCCGCCACCCTGCGGCGCATGGTGGCCGCCGGCGGGTTTCAGGCGGCGCTGCTGGACGGGGTGACGGGCTCGGGCAAGACAGAGGTCTATTTTGAGGCCATCGCCGAGCTTTTAAAGCGCGAGCCGGATGCGCAGGTGCTGGTCCTGTTGCCGGAGATCGCCCTGACCCAGGCGGTGACGCGGCGGTTCGAAGAGCGGTTCGGGACTCGCCCCGCCCTGTGGCATTCCTCGCTGCCGGACAAGGAGCGGCGCAGGGTCTGGCGCGAGGCGGCGTCGGGCCGGGCGCGGATCGTCGCCGGGGCGCGCTCCTCGATCTTTCTGCCGCTGCCCAACCTTCGGCTCACAATCGTCGATGAGGAGCACGACCCCACCTACAAGCAGGACGACAACCTCACCTATAACGCCCGCGATCTCGCCGTGGCGCGCTCCAAGCTCGCCGGCGCCGCGGCGATCCTGGCCAGCGCCACGCCGTCCATGGAGACGCTGGTGAACGCCGAGGCCGGGCGCTACGTCCATGTGGTGCTGCCCGGACGCGCCGGGGGCGCGGTGCTTCCCGAAATCGAACTGCTGGATCTGCGCCAGCACCCCCCTGAGCGTGGCGACTGGCTGTCGCGCCCGCTGGTGGAGGCCGCCGAGGAGACCCTCGCGAGGGGGGAGCAGGTTCTGTTCTATTTGAACCGCCGGGGTTTCGCGCCGCTCGTGCTCTGCAAGGCGTGCGGGCACAAGATGAAGAGTCCCGAGGCCGACACCTGGTTGGTGGAGCACCGCTATACCGGCCGCCTGGTCTGTCACGTCACCGGCTTCTCCATGCCCAAGCCCAAGCGCTGCCCGGCCTGCGGCGAGGAGGATGCGCTGATCGGGGTGGGGCCCGGCGTGGAACGCGTCGCCGAGGAAGCGGCGCGGCGGTTTCCTGAAGCCCGCGTGGAAGTGTTCAGCTCCGACACCGCCCAGTCCGGCGACGACGTACGCTCGCTGGTGAGCCGCATGGAGGCGGGCGAGATCGACATTCTGGTGGGCACCCAGATCGCGGCGAAGGGCCATAACTTTCCCCACCTCACCCTGGTGGGCGTGGTGGACGCCGATCTGGGTCTCGCCGGCGGCGATCTGCGCGCCGGCGAGCGCACCTACCAGACGCTGGTGCAGGCCGCCGGCCGGGCCGGGCGCGCCGACCGGCCGGGCCGGGCGATCCTGCAGACCTGGAAACCGGAACACGAGGCGCTGCAGGCGCTCAAAAACGGCGACCGGGACGCCTTCCTGGAAGCCGAGCGTATGATGCGCGAAATGCTCAAACTGCCGCCCTATGGCCGGCTTGCGGCGATGATCCTGTCCGCGCCCGACCCGCAAGTGCTCGACGACGCCGCGCGCATGATTGCACGCGAAGCGCCGGCGGCTGAAGGCGTGGAGGTGTTCGGCCCCGCCGAGCCTCCGCTCGGCGTCATCCGCGGCCGCTGGCGGCGGCGGTTTCTGGTGCAGGCGGAAAAGAACGTTGACGTCTCCGCCTATATGCGCGCCTGGACGGCCCGCATCAAACCGCCCGCCGCCGTGCGGGTCAGCGTGGACATCGAGCCCTATTCGTTCTTGTGATGGGGCGCTCACAGATCAAGGCAGGACCCATGGCCGACACTTCCTCCCCGAAACGCCTCCCCCTGAACGATTTCGAGATCGCCAATGACCGGCCACTGGTGGTCATCGGCGGGATCAACGTCATCGAATCGCGCGACCTCGCCCTGACGGTCGCCGAGACCTTCAAGCAGGTCACCGACCGGCTGGGCGTGCCCTATGTCTTCAAGGCCTCGTTCGACAAGGCGAACCGCTCCTCCATAAAGTCCTTCCGCGGGCCGGGCCTGGAGGAGGGGCTGAAGGTGCTTGAGGAGGTGCGCAACAGCTTCGGCGTGCCGGTGATCACCGATTTTCACGAAAAAGAGCAGGCCGCGCCCGTGGCCGAGGTCTGCGACATCATCCAGATCCCGGCCTTTCTGGCGCGCCAGACCGATCTTGTCGTGGCGGCCGGAAAGACCGACGCCATCATCAACGTGAAGAAGCCCCAGTTCATGAGCCCCTCCCAGACCGCTCACGTGGTGGACAAGCTGCGCGAGGCGGGGACCGAAAAGGTCATGCTGTGCGAGCGCGGCACGCTGCACGGCTATGACAATCTCGTCGTGGACATGCTGGGCTTTGCGACCATGAAGGCGGTCTCGCGCGGCGCGCCCTTGATCTTCGACGTCACCCACGCCCTGCAGACCCGCGACGCCGGCGCGGCGGCGTCCGGCGGGCGCCGGTCCCAGATCGTGGAGCTCGCCCGCGCCGGCGTGGCGGCCGGGCTCGCCGGGCTGTTTCTTGAAACCCATCCCGATCCCGACACGGCGCTGTGCGACGGGCCGAGCGCCCTGCCGCTGGACCGGCTGGAGCCGTTTTTAAAACAGCTCAAACAGCTTGATGATCTGGTGAAGGGCTTCGCGCCGCTGGACATCAGCTGACGACCCTGACCGGCGCCGCCGGCGACAAACATTGTCAAAGCGTGTACCCTTCAGCGCAAATCTTGTGCTGAAAGGACGCCGCCATGCACGTCTCCCTCACCGACCGCCTGGAAGCCTGGGTCCGCGAGAAGGTGGAAAGCGGGCTCTACAACAACGCCAGCGAAGTGGTGCGCGAAGCCCTGCGCGCCAAGATGCTCGCGGAGATGAGCGAGGCGGAGAAGCTGGAGGCGCTGAGGCGGGAGATAAAGATCGGGCTGGATCAGGCCGATCGGGGTGAGTTCGTCGAGCTCAGCCTGGACGATCTTAAGGCGGAATTGCGCGGGTGGGCCGAAGAGCGAGGTGTCGGGTGAGCCGCTGGCGTCTCACAACGCAGGCGGGCGACGATCTGAAAGAGATTGGTCGCTCCACGGCCTTGTTCTGGGGCGTTGTGCAGGCGCAGGCCTATCTGACAGACCTCTATTCAGCCTTCGACCGGCTCGCCGATTTCCCGGAAGCAGGAGCGCGCCGCGCCGGCATTGACGACGCCGTACGGGCGCGTCCAAGCGGCTCTCACACGATATTCTATCGCATCCGCGACGGGCGTGTTGAAATCCTCCGCATCCTCCATGGCCACGCGGATGCGCCGGCGGCGTTCCGCAAGAGCTGACCGCCTGCACACCGCACGCCCGAACGGTGTTGCCGCCCCCGCCCCCCTGTGCTAGTTCGGCGCCGGGCTGCAGGGAGCGTGCGGCGGGTTTCGCCGTGTGCTGATCATAAAGCCAAGTTTCCTCAAGCGCTTAAGGCCCCTGTCCGGCGGCCGTTCACAGCGCAAAGTCACGAGAAGAGAGCGGCGTTCGAAGTGACCACGCAAACCGACGCGATCACGGGCGAAACCGGCGAGCGCTATGCGCGCGCCCTGTTCGAACTGGCTGACGAGGCCGGCGAGCTGGCTGCGGTGGAGACAGACGTGGACACGCTCAGCGCTGCGCTCGCGGAGTCCGAGGATCTGCGCCGCGCGCTGGCGAGCCCGGTGTTCCGCGCGTCCGACAAGGCCGGCGCGCTTCAGGCCGTGGCTGAAAAGCTTGAGCTGTCCACGCTGACCGCCCGGTTCCTGGGTGTCGTCGCGAACAACGGCCGGGCCGGAGATATTTCGAAAATGCTGCGCGCCTTTAAAGCGCTTGCGGCGAAGAAGCGCGGCTCGGCGACCGCAGACGTGGTCACCGCCGACGCGCTCACCCAGGCCCAGCTCAAAGAGCTGACCACCGCGCTGAAAACTGCGCTGGGCCGCGACGTGGACGTGCGCACCGAGGTGCGCGAAGACATTCTCGGCGGGCTGATCGTGAAGGTCGGCTCGCGCATGTTTGACTCCTCCCTCAAGTCAAAACTTGAGGGGCTGCGCAAAACGATGAAAGAGGCGTAGGCCATGGACATCCGGGCGGCGGAAATCTCCGCGATCCTCAAAGAGCAGATCAAGAATTTCGGCGCCGAGGCGGACGTCTCCGACGTCGGCACGGTGCTGTCGGTGGGTGACGGCATCGCCCGCATCTACGGCCTCGACGAGGTCCAGGCCGGCGAACTCGTGGAGTTCCCCGGCGGGGTGAAGGGCATGGCCCTGAACCTGGAGCGCGACAATGTCGGCTGCGTGATCTTCGGCGACGACCGGGGCATCAAGGAAGGCGACACCGTCAAGCGCCTGGGCTCCATCGTGGACGCCCCGGTCGGCAAGGCCCTTCTGGGCCGCGTCGTCAACGCGCTGGGCGAGCCGATCGACGGCAAGGGCCCGCTCAAAGACGTCGCCGAGCGCCGCATCGTCGACGTGAAGGCGCCGGGCATCCTGCCGCGTAAATCGGTGCACGAGCCCATGGCCACCGGCATCAAGGCGATCGACTCCATGATCCCGATCGGCCGCGGTCAGCGCGAGCTGATCATCGGCGACCGTCAGACCGGCAAGACCGCTATCGCGCTCGACACGATTTTGAACCAGAAGGCCGCCAACCAGGGCGACGACGAGAGCGCCAAGCTCTACTGCGTCTACGTGGTGGTGGGCCAGAAGCGCTCCACCGTGGCGCAGCTGGTGAAGACGCTCGAGGAAAACGGCGCGATGGACTACTCCATCGTCGTCGCCGCGACCGCCTCCGATCCCGCCCCGATGCAGTTCCTGGCACCGTTCACCGGCTGCGCCATGGGCGAGTATTTCCGCGATAACGGCATGCACGGCCTGATCATCTATGACGATCTGTCCAAGCAGGCGGTCGCGTATCGCCAGATGTCGCTGCTGCTGCGCCGCCCGCCGGGCCGCGAAGCCTATCCCGGCGACGTGTTCTACCTGCACTCCCGCCTGCTGGAGCGCGCCGCGAAGATGAACGATTCGCTGGGCGCGGGCTCGCTGACGGCGCTGCCGATCATCGAAACCCAGGCTAACGACGTGTCGGCCTACATTCCCACCAACGTGATCTCCATCACCGACGGCCAGATCTTCCTGGAGACCGATTTGTTCTACCAGGGCATCCGCCCGGCGGTGAATGTGGGTCTGTCGGTGTCGCGCGTGGGCTCTGCGGCGCAGTTCAAGGCCACCAAGCAGGCCGCCGGCAAGATCAAGGGCGAGCTCGCTCAGTACCGCGAAATGGCCGCCTTCGCCCAGTTCGGCTCCGATCTGGACGCGGCGACCCAGAAGCTGCTCGGCCGCGGCGAACGCCTGACCGAGCTGCTGAAACAGCCGCAGTTCTCGCCGCTCTCCATGGAGGAGCAGGTCTGCATCATGTATGCGGGCACGCGCGGCTATCTCGACAAGCTGCCGGTGAACAAGGTCGGCCAGTACGAGGCCGAGCTTCTGCGCCATTTGCACGCGGAGAAGTCGTCTCTCCTGGAGAAGATCCGCACCGAGAAGAAGCTCACCGACGACAGCGAAGGCGAGCTGAAGAAGACGCTCGACGCCTTCACGTCGAACTTTTCGTAGCGCTCGAATAGGCGCGGCGCGAGACGGGGCGTCTCGCGCCGGCGCTGATGTTTGAAAGGCTGGTCAGGGAACGCCATGGCGTCTCTTAAAGAGCTGAAAAACCGGATCAACTCGGTCAATTCGACCAAGAAGATCACCAAGGCGATGCAGATGGTCGCCGCGGCCAAGCTGCGCAAAGCCCAGCAGGCCGCAGAGGCCGCGCGCCCCTACGCCGAGCGCATGGCGGCTGTGATGGCCAACCTCTCCAACGCCATGGAGGGCCCGGACGCGCCGCGCCTTCTGATCGGAACGGGCGAGGACAAGGTGCGCTTGTTGCTGGTCTGCACGGCCGATCGCGGCCTGTGCGGCGGCTTCAACACCAATATCGTGCGCAAGGCGCGCGAGCGCATCTCCGCCCTGATCACCGAAGGCAAACAGGTCAAGGTGATCACGGTGGGCAAGAAGGGTTATGAGCAGCTCAAGCGCCTGCACGCCGACAAGATCGTTGATCGCGTCGAGCTGAAGGACGTGAAGAAGATCGACGGCGCGGTGGCCGGCTCCATCGGCGAGAAGGTGCGCACCCTGTTTGATCAGGCCGAGTTCGACGTCTGCGAAGTGGTCAGCTCCGAATTTGTGTCGGTGATCAGCCAGAAGCCGAAATCACAGACCCTGATTCCTGCGCGCGACGCCATCGACGAAAGCGTGGAGCGCCCCGATCTGAAAGGCGCGATCTACGAGTACGAGCCCGACGAGGAGACCATCCTCGCCGAGCTGCTGCCGCGCTATGTGAACACGGTCATCCTGTCGGCGCTGCTGGAGAATGCGGCTGGCGAGATGGGGGCCAAGATGGCCGCCATGGACGCCGCCACGCGCAACGCCGGCGAGCTGATCGACAAGCTGAACCTGGAATACAACCGCACCCGCCAGGCCAAGATCACCAAGGAGCTGATCGAGATCATCTCCGGGGCCGAGGCGGTCTAGGGCGACCATTTGTGAAGTTTCGGCGGGCGCCCGCACCGCCGCTGAAGGAAGACGAGAGGCTGAGACGATGAGCAATCTCAAGGGCCGTATCGCGCAGGTCACCGGCGCGGTCGTGGACGTGGAGTTCGAGGGCGGTCTGCCCGAGATCCTCAACGCGCTGGAGACCACGAACGGCGACCGCAAGCTGGTCCTGGAAGTGGCCCAGCACCTGGGTGAAAACGCCGTGCGCACCATCGCCATGGACGCCACCGAGGGGCTGAAGCGCGGTCAGGACGTGACCGACACCGGTACGCCGATCCAGGTCCCGGTGGGCCCGGCGACGCTGGGGCGCATCCTGAACGTCACCGGCGAAGCGATTGATGAGGCCGGCGAGGTCAAAGGATCGGGCATGGCGCCGATCCACCGTCCCGCCCCGACCTTCGAGGAGCAATCCACCGAGGCGGAAATCCTGCCCACCGGCATCAAGGTCATCGACCTTCTGTGCCCTTACGCCAAGGGCGGCAAGATCGGCCTGTTCGGCGGCGCGGGCGTGGGCAAGACCGTGCTCATCCAGGAGCTGATCAACAACATCGCCAAGCTGTTCGGCGGGTACTCGGTGTTCGCCGGCGTCGGCGAGCGCACCCGTGAAGGCAACGACCTTTACTATGAGATGATCGAATCCGGCGTGAACGTGGATCCGAAGGAAAACAACGGCTCCACCGAAGGCTCGCGCTGCGCCCTGGTGTTCGGCCAGATGAACGAGCCGCCGGGCGCGCGCGCGCGCGTGGCGCTCTCCGGCCTGGCCCAGGCGGAATATTTCCGCGACGAGGAAGGCAAGGACGTTCTGTTCTTCGTGGACAACATCTTCCGCTTCACCCAGGCCGGCGCCGAAGTGTCCGCGCTTTTGGGCCGCATCCCGTCGGCGGTGGGCTATCAGCCCACCCTGTCCACCGACATGGGCGCGCTGCAGGAGCGGATCACGTCGACCAAGAAGGGCTCGATCACCTCGGTGCAGGCCGTCTACGTGCCCGCCGACGACCTGACCGACCCGGCCCCGGCCACCACTTTCGCCCACCTGGACGCGACGACGGTGCTCAACCGCTCGATCTCGGAAAAAGGCATCTATCCGGCCGTGGACCCGCTCGATTCCACCTCGCGAATTCTTGAGCCGCGCGTGGTCGGCGAGGAGCACTATCAGACCGCCCGCCGGGTTCAGGAAATCCTTCAGCGCTACAAGTCGCTGCAGGACATCATCGCGATCCTGGGCATGGACGAGCTGTCGGAAGAGGACAAGCTGACGGTCGCCCGCGCCCGCAAGATCGAGCGCTTCCTGTCCCAGCCGTTCGACGTTGCCGAAGTGTTCACCGGCTCGCCGGGCATCCAGGTGCCGGTGGAAGACACGGTGAAGGGCTTTAAGGCGGTGTGCGACGGGGAATACGATCACCTGCCCGAACAGGCCTTCTACATGGTCGGGACGATCGAGGACGCCGTGAAGAAAGCCGAACAGCTGGCGGCCGACGCGGCGTAAGGAACCGGGCGATGGGCGCGTTTTTGAGCTGGCTCGGGTCCGCCTTTCTGGACCATGCAGCCGGCTCGTTCCGTGCCCTCGGCCTTGCATTCTTCATCTCGGCGTTTCTTGCAGGAGACAGGCCGAGCTTTGGATTGGCGCTGATCGGGCTTATCTTTCTACTGTCCTCACCGTTCCTGGCGCGCACCGCGGCCGTGATCGAAGGCAAGGAGGAGGCTGAAACCGATGGAATTTAGCACCACGCCTCTTCTCTGGGCCGGAGGCTTTCTCGCGGTCATCGCCATCGCGCTTGTGATCACGGGCGAAATCGGCGTCCGCGAGATTCGGCGCAAGGAACGGGAAAACGGAAAGCACAATGGCTGACAAGCTTCATTTTGATCTCGTCGCGCCCGAAGCGCGTGTCTTTCAGGGCGATGTCGACATGGTCGTCGTGCCCGGCAGCGAGGGCGATTTCGGCGTGCTCGCCGGCCATGCGCCCTTCATGTCCACCATCCGCTCCGGCGCCATCGCCATCCATGAGGGCGGCCAGGTGACCCGCACCTTCATCCATGGCGGCTTCGCCGAGGTGACGCCCGCAGGGCTCACGATCCTGGCCGAGGAAGCCATCGACCTCTCCGAAATCGACCCCGGCGAGGTGGAGCGCCAGCTCTCCGAGGCGCGCGAGGATCTGGGTCAGGCCCGCGACGAGGCTGAAGAGCGTGAGGTCGAGGATCGCATCGCCAAGCTGGAAGCCCTGATGGCCGCGATCCGCCACTAGCGCGGCGCGCGAACATCTTGATCTTGTAGAAGCCCTGCGCGAGTGTTTGCGCAGGGTTTTCTATTATATTGGGGGGTTTGATGCGGTTCGGCGGTCTGATTGCAGCATGCGCGGCGGCGTTAGGGGCTTGCGCCACGACTGGAGTCTCGCTTCCGCCACCCGTCGCGGGAAGCGGTGCGGCGACGGAGCGCCTTGTGGGTGAATTCCTGGAGGATATCTGCCTCGCGCGAACGCGGGGCGGTGAGTTCGCAGAACTCGCGGCGCGGCTGCGCCTTGAATCCGTGGAAAATTTTCTCGCCGACGCGCCCAACGCCCCAGCCGATTTTCCGGACTTCGCTTACGCCTCTCCGGAAGCGCCGCGCCTGATCGTATTCGAACGTTCATACCCGGCAAGGGGCGATGGTCGAGGCTGCACGATGGGCGTCTATGACGGCGACCCAGAGCTCGTTTTAGAGCGCATCCACGCAGCGTACGCGCTTGGTCTCGCCGATGTGGCCGAACCAATGGGCGATATCGACCCTCCGACTCCGCAGGGCGTGGATGCGGGCATGTACAATCTCTACATGGATGGTGACGGCGTACGTTACGCCCTTCGCATAACCAGCGACGCCGAGCGCATCCTCGATATGAGCACTCGGGGAGAGGCGCTCGTTCTCAGCCCTGTTTCCGGAGCCGCCAGACAGGGCTTCACCGTCACGATCTTGGCCGTCGACATGGAGTAGGTGCTCGGGCCGGCTAGCAGCTATCCCCAACGCACGGCTCCACGGCGTGCGCCCCGCTCAGCGAAAGATCGCTATCCAGCCATGAGCGAGCGCAAACACCCCGCCCACGACAACCGCATGCGTGCGCCGATGCCATCGCTGCGCCTCAGGCGGAAAACCGCGCAAACCCTTCCGCGACCTTTTCGTACACCGGCCGCTTCCAGGGAATGATCAGGTCGGGCGTCTCGTCCAACGGCACCCATTTGAAGGCGTCGAACTCCTGGGGCGGGACGGCCTTCAGGTCGAAGCAGCTGTCCGCGCCGATGAAGCGATAGGCGAACCAGCGCTGTTTTTGACCCTTCCAGCGGTTTCGCCGGCGCTGGCCGAGCACTTCAGGCGGGAAGTCATAGGCGAGCCAGCCTTCGATTTCGCCGAGCTTCTCCACCAGGTCGTCGGTGACGCCGGTCTCCTCGTACAGCTCGCGCAGGGCGGCGGCTTCGGGGTCCTCGCCCTCGTCCACGCCGCCTTGGGGAAATTGCCAGTTATGGGGGCCCGAGGTGGCGTAGCGGCGCCCGACCCAGACAAGGCCCGCCGGATTGAACAGCACCACGCCCACATTGGGGCGGTGCTCAGGCAGGTCGCCCTTTAGGTCTTGAGTCATGTTTCCGGCCCGGCGTCTGCTTGGCGCAGCCCCATGACATAGGAGGCCGGGGCGAGCTGATAACCGCGCGAGGCGAGGTCTTCGGCCCAGTCGGCCACCGTGTCCACCGTCGCCGGATAGGCGAAGCCGGACCCAAGCGCGGTCCCGTTCTGCAGCGCCAGCGCCTCAAGTTCGAGAAGCCGGGCGTCGATGGCTGTGGGCGCGGGGTCGCCGTCGATCACCCGGTCGGCCAGCGCCAGGCGGGCGCCGGCGGTCTCTCCGGCCGCCTCAAGCACGGGGCGCCGGCCCGACCCGTCATGGAAGATCGACAGGCCGCGCGCCTCCAAGTCCGCGAACACCGCCGCCAGAGGCGCTTCGGCCGCGCCGAGCCGCGCGCCGAGATAATTGGCGACGCCGGCATAGCCCGCCCCGCGCGCCAGCAGGGAGACCAGGCGGCGACGGTTCTCCTCGGCGCTGGCTTCAGCGAGCAGGGTGTGGGGGCCGGGATCGTTATTGGGGTAATCGAACGGCTCCATGGGCAGTTCGATCAGTACTTCATGGCCGTCGGCGCGCGCGGCGTCGATCCAGTCCTGCAGATCGTCGGCATAGGCCGCAAAGCTCAGCGTCACTTCGCCCGGCAAGGTCTCGATGGCGCGCCGGGTGAGGCTTTCCGACAGGCCCAGCCCGCCCACGACCACGGCCACGGTAGGCGCGTCGGCGACGCCGTCGAAGGCCTTGGCGTACACCGCGTCGGGGCGGCGCCCATCTTCTGCGATGACCGGCAGCGGGCCGCCGGGCCCGGGTTCGTAAAGCCCGGGCAAGGGCGCGCGGGGGCCGCGCGGGGTCGCAGCTTCCGCTTCCGGCGCAGCCTCCAGCGCGGTTTCCGTGTCGGTGACGCCGGGCAGGTTCACCTCTTCGCCCACGCCCTCAGCGAACGGGTCGGCGGGGGCTTGCGCGGTCTCGATCACGGGGGCGGCGATGTCGGCGGAGGCGCGCACCGGCGCAGCTTCGCCGCCGGCCAGCCAGGCCAGAACGCCGGCGCCCGCCGCAAGCAAGACAGCGGCGCAAAGGCCCGCCAGAAGCGGGCCGCGCAGGGGTGACGGATCGCGGGACGGTCCGGCCATGGAAGATCGCCTCGGTTCCAGCGCGCCGAGAAGACGCGATTCGATCCCCAAGGCTTAAGGCCGGCAGGCGTAAAGAAGCGTTAACGATGGCGCGGCCGCTTGTCGGGGCTCAGCGCCGGCGGTGGGGCTTTTCGGTCAGTCCTCCCCATCGAGCCATGCTGGAAGGTCCCGCAAGGATCGAAGAGGAGCCAGGGTTGCGCCTTTGGCGATGTTCTGGCCGTGTCATGACTGCTCATCCGGGGTGACGGGGACCCGCCCGTCTTCACCCCCTCCACGCACCTCGGAGCGCGCCGCGCGCCAGCGTCTAGCGCTCCAGCGCGGCCTGGTCGCTTTGCATCATCGCCTGCAGCACCTCGATGGCGCGCGAGAGCTGGTAGTCCTCGTCCTCGGGCCAGTCTTCGGGTGGCTGCTCCACGGCTTCGGCGTCGATCTCGGCGCGTTGCTCTCCGGTCTCGTTGCCCAGCGAATTGCGCAGATCGGCCTCGGTGAAGCGCGAGGGAGCGTCGGGATCAAGCCGGCGCGCCGCTACGGGGATGTCGGGCAGGATCCCGGTCGCCTGGATGGAGACGCCGGCGGGCGTGTAATAGCGCGCCGTGGTCAGGCGCAGCGCGCCGTCGCGGCCGCCGCGCAGCGGGATCACCGTCTGCATGGAGCCTTTGCCGAAGCTGGTCAGGCCCAGGACGGTCGCCCGTTCGCGGTCCTTCAGGGCGCCGGTGACGATCTCGGAGGCGCTCGCCGAGCCCTGGTTGATCAGCACGACGATGGGGGCGCCGTTCAGCATGTCGCCGGGCTCGGCGTTATAGCGTTGGGTGTCGCGCGGATCGCGGCCGCGGGTGGAGACCACCTCGCCGCCGTCCAGGAACAGGCTGGAGACGCTCACCGACTGTTCCAGCAGCCCGCCCGGGTTGGACCGCATGTCCAGCACCAGGCCCGGCAGCGGTCCGCCATAGGCTTCGGACAGGTCGCGAACGCCCGCCACCACGTTTTCGGTGGTCTGCTCGTTGAACGTGGTGATGCGCAGATAGGGGGTGTCGCCCTCCTCCATGCGCCAGCTCGCCGCGCGCACCTCGATGATGTCGCGCACCACGTCGACGTCGAACGGGTCTTCGCCCTCGCGCGCAATGGTCAGCGTCACCGGTTCTCCGGCCGGGCCGCGCATGCGGTCCACGGCGTCGGTCATGTCCGCGCCCAGCATGGATTCGCCGTCCACCGCGATGATGCGGTCGCCCGGCTCCAGCCCGGCGCGCTCGCCCGGCGTATCGGCGATGGGCGAGATGATGGTGATCATCTCGTCGCGAATGGTCACCTCGATGCCCACCCCGCCGTACTCGCCGCGGGTGGAGACCTGCATGTCCTGGAAATCGTCGGCGCTGAGATAGCTGGAATGCGGGTCCAGCGCCTGGAGCATGCCGTCAATGGCGCTCTCGATCAGCTCGGCCTTGTCGGGGTCTGTGACGTAATCGCTTTCAATGCGGGTGAGCACGTCGGCGAACAGGTCGAGCTGGCGGAAGGTCTCTTCGCGCGTCGGCCCGTCATCGCCCTCGGCGGAGACCGCGAGGGTCGCCGCACCGAGACCGAACACCATGGCCGAAGCCAGAATATGTAAGCGCATTGCGGTTCATCCTTGGTCGCGCCGGGGCGGAGCGTTTCAGCCTCTGCGATATTCGGGCCGAAGCCAGTCCTCTGGGTCGTCGGCGTCTTGCGAACTGCGTCTGATCTCCAGATAGAGCATCGGAGCCGGATTTGCACGGTCGGGCATGACTCCGACCGGTTCTCCGGTGAGAAGAGACTGGCCTTCCGCGGCGAAAAGAAGGCCGAGCCCGCCAAGGACGAGAGTGTAGCCGTCGGGCGTATTGATCATCAAGACGCCCTCGAAGTCCTGGAACGGGCCGGCATAGACCACCTCGCCGTCAAAGGGCGCGCTCACCTGGGCGCCGGGCCCGGTCTCGAACCAGATCCCGTCGCGCGACACCCCGTCAGGCCCGCGCGCGCCGGATCGCACCGCCAGATCGCCGCGCGCAGGCGGGCGCAGCCGGCCGCGCATATCGGCGAAGCGCAAGGTTTCGGCGGGCTCTGTAAGCGGCTGAGCGTCCACCAGCACGCCGCGCTGGTACGGTTGCGGGCGCGGACGCGGGACCGGCACGGTGTCGCGCGCGCTGTCCAGAATGTCTTCGCGGCGCGGCGCAGGGCGCGGGCTCACCGCCGCCATGCGCCGGATCTCCGTCACCAGGGCGCGCAAGTCCACCGCTTCGGCGGCGGCCTGCGCGGCGCGCCGGGACAGATCGCTCGCCTCGGCGCGCAGGCGCGCTTCGGCGGCGCGGCGCTCCTCGATCCGCCGGGTGACTTCAGAGCGGGTGAGCGACAGCGCGTCGCGGGCCGAGACCAGCTGGGCGCCTTGACGGCTCAAGTCCTGGCGCAGGCGCTCAAGCTCGGCGAGGCGGGCGTTGATCGCCTGTCCGCGCGCCTGCAGCTCCGGCGCGATCCGGGCGAGCAGGCCGGCCGCGCGCGCGGCTTCCGCAGCGTCGTCGGGGGAGACGGCCAGCGCGGGGGGATCGGCCATTTCGATGCGTTGCAGGGCGGCGAGCACGCGCGCGAGCCCGGCGCGGTCCTCGGCGAGGCGTGCGATCAGCGCGTCCTCTTCGGCCTCCAGCTCCGCCATGCGCAGGCGGGCGGCCTCGGCCTCGGCCTCGCGCACCCGCACCCGCTCGCCGGCCTCCACCAGGCGGCGCTGCAAGTCCGCGACTTCGGCCGCGGCGGCCTCAGCCGCGAGTTCTCTCGCGCGCGCCTCTTCGGCGAGGGTCTCCGCCTGGGTTTCCAGCGCCTCAAGCTCCGCCTCGGGCGGGTCCTGTGCGAGCAAGGCGGCGGCGGCGAGAAGGGCGAGCATCATCCCTCGCGGTGGTAGGGCGTTCCGGCGATCAGCGAGACCGAGCGGTAAAGCTGTTCGGCGAGCATGGCGCGCACCAGCATATGCGGCCAGGTCGCCTTGCCGAAGCTCACAAGCCTTGCGCCCTGAGGCAAGAGCTCACGCGCATGCCCGTCCGCGCCCCCGATGAGAAAGGCGGCGTCACGCACGCCGTCGTCGCGCGCCTTGGCGATGAGATTGGACAAGCATTTCGAGCCGAGCGCCTTGCCGGTCTCGTCCAGCCCCACCACAAGCGCGCCGGGCGCCAGGCCGTCGAGCAGGGCGCGCGTCTCGGCGGCTTTGTCCTTCAGGCTGCGCGGGTCGGTTTCGCGCTCGGTGAAAGGGCCCAGCCCATGGCTGCGGCCAAGCGCCGTGGCGCGGCTGAGATAATCGTCGACGAGCGCGCGTTCGGGGCCGGACTTCAGCCGGCCCACGGCGCGGATCTCACAGCGCATGCAGGCGAAGCCTTTTCAGCAAAAGTGGGAACCGGTTTTGCGGTTCGAAAAGGCGACCACTAAAGCCGTCAGGCTGCGCCGGGAGGGACCGACCACATCTTCTCCAGATCGTAGAACTGGCGCACTTCGGGGCGGAAGACATGCACCAGCACGTCGCCCGCGTCGATGAGCACCCAGTCGCAGGTCTTCAGCCCTTCCACGCGCGCGCGCCCGTGGCCGGCGTCTTTCAGCTTGCGCAGAAGATGGTCGGCGATCGCGCCCACATGCCGGTTGGACCGGCCGGTGGCGATCACCATCACGTCGCAGACCGACGATTTTCCCTGAAGATCAATGGAGACGACGTCTTCGGCTTTGTCGTCTTCGAGCGCGGCGAGCACCAGCTCCTCCAGCGCATCGGCCGTGATCAGGCTTTCAGGCTCGGCGTTATGGGCCGGACCGGCGTCAGCCTCGCGGCGGTTGAGTTCGATGGACAGCGTCCAAGCTCCCTTGTTGAACCAGGGCGCACCTTATCACGCTTCGGCCCCGTATTCGAGCCAGTGAATGGAGAAGGGCGCCGTTTCGCTGACCCATACATGGGCGGGCGCGAAGCCGGCCGCAACCGCCAGGTCCTGAAACGTGCTGACGGTGAATTTGTGAGAGTTTTCAGTATGGATCGTCTCATGCTCGCGGATCACGAAGCTGCGCCCGGCGACCTGAAACTCCATGTCGCGCACAGCCTGCAGATACATCTCCACCCTCGAGCGATACGGATTCCAGTGCGCCCGATACGCAAGGCCGGAGACGTCCAGATCGCCGCCGAGATCGGCGTTGATTCGGCTTACGAGATTGTAGTTGAAGTCCGCCGTGGCGCCCCCGGCGTCGTCATAGGCCGCCTCCAGCGTCGCCTTGTCCTTCCTAAGATCCGCCCCGATCAGCAGCGCGTCGCCGGGGCGCAGCCAGCCGCGCAGGGTTTTGAGAAGCGCCAGCGCGTCGATCAGCTCGAAATTGCCGATCGTGGAGCCGGGGAAAAAGGCGATGCGCTTGCCCTCAGGCAGCGGCAGGGCGTCCGTATCCAGCGGCCGGGTGAAATCATGGCACACCGCGCCCACCGGCATGCCGGGATAATCCGCGGCGATCGCCGCGCAGGCCTCGCGCACATGGTCGCCGGAAATGTCCATGCCCACATAGGCGGCGGGCGAATCCAGCGCATCGATCAGTTTACGGATCTTCAGGCTTGATCCGGCGCCTGGCTCCAGCACCAGCGCGCCCGGGCCGGCCAGATCGCGCAGCTGCGGCCCGATCGCATCCAGCAGGGCGAGCTCGGTGCGCATGACGTAGTATTCCGGCGCCTGGGTGATCCGATCGAAAATCTCCGAGCCCGTCTTGTCGTAGAAGTATTTCGGCTGCAGCGCCTTTTGCGGCTTCGACAACCCCGCCAGCACGTCGGCTTTAAAGTCGCCGGCGGGCGGATGCATGTCTTCGTAAAAGGCCAGCGCGCCGGCCCCTGCTTGCTGAGTGTCGCTCATGAACGGATCGGGCTCGCTTGCGGCGGAGGGGGGGGATTAACGCGGGCGGCGCATATGGCGCGAAGCGTGAGGGTGTAACGGCTCGGTGAGGTAAGTCCACCCTGGAATCGTGACAGGCAGCGCGCGCGCGCGGCTCTCGGCGATCCGGAACCGGGCGAGGCGGCGCGCCGCCGGAGACAGGCGCGCCTTAAGCGAGTCGGCGGGCCGCGACACCACGCAGATCGGCACGCGCGCGGCGATCTCGGTCCAGTCATGCCAGCGGTGCAGCTCAGCCAGCCCGTCCGCGCCCATGATCCAGACAAAGCGCACCGAGGGATGGCGCGCCTGCAGCCAGGCGATCACGTGCACGGTGCGGTTGGACGGCAGGAAGGCTTCAAGATCGCTCGCCACCATGCCGGGTTCGGGCGCGGCGTCCTCGATCCAGCCAAGGCGCTCGGCCAGCGGGGCGGGGGGATTGTCCTTAAACGGATTACCGGGGCTGGCCAGCCACCAGACCCGATCAAGGCCGAGGCGCTTTTTCGCGCTGCGCGCCACATGCACATGGCCGGCGTGCGGCGGATCGAAGGAGCCGCCGTAAAGCCCCACGCGCATGCCCGGCGCCAGGGCTTCGGTCTTGAGGGCGGGGCGTCCGGCAAATGTCAAAGGGCGGCCTCCTCAGGGCGTTCAATCGAGCACGATGTCGCCGGCGTGGACAAGCGCCGCGCCGCGGCGATAGCCCAGCGCCGCCTCCACCTTCGCGGTTTGCAACCCAGCGATGGCGCGCGCCTCATGGTCGTCATAGCCGGCAAGGCCCGCAGCGAACGCCGCGCCGTCCGGACCGCAAAGCCGCACCGCCTCGCCGCGCCGGAACCGGCCGTCCACGCGCACGACGCCGGCCGGCAAAAGGCTCTTGCCTGATCGCACGGCCGCCTGCGCGCCGGCGTCCAGGATCAAACGCCCCTCGCGCGCAAGCGATCCGGTGATGAAGGCGCGCCGCGCGGTATCGGGATCGGAGTCGGCGTGAAACAGGCTCGCGCGCGTCCCGGCCGCGATCGCTTGCAGGGGATGCTGCGCGTCGCCGCGTGCGATGATCATGGCGCAGCCCGACGCCGCGGCGATCTTCGCCGCAGCGATCTTGCTGGCCATGCCGCCCGTGCCGGCCCCGCCGATGCGCGCGGGGCCGGCCATGGCCTCGATCTCCGGCGTGATCGCGCCCACCTCGCCCACGTGCTCGGCGCCGGGTTTCGCCGGATCGTCTGTGTAAAGACCATCAACGTCAGAGAGCAGGATGAGCAGGTCCGCGCCGCAGATCTGCGCGGTGCGCGCGGCGAGCCGGTCATTATCGCCGAAGCGCAATTCCTGCGTCGCCACCGTGTCGTTCTCATTGATCACCGGGATCGCGCCGCGCCCGATCAGGGTCGCCAGCGTGGCGCGCGCATTGAGCCAGCGCGGCCGGTGCTCGGTGTCGGCGGGGTTTAAAAGCGCCTGCGCTGCGGGCAGGGCGTATGGTTCGAAGGCCTGATCCCAGAGCTGGATCAGCTTCGCCTGGCCGGCGGCGGCGCACGCCTGCTTCTGCTCCAGGGTGAGCGGTTCGCCCGCGGAGAATTTCAGGCGCGGCCGGCCCAGCGCCACCGCGCCGGAGCTGACAAGCACGATGTCGCGCCCGGCCGCGCGAAAATCGGCGATGTCGTTGGCGAGGGCGGCGAAGCGGTCAAGGCGCGGGCCGGCGCGCGCGTCCATCAGCTGGGCCGAGCCCAGCTTGACCACGACGCGCTTCGCCTGCGCCAGCGCGCGCGCCGCGCTCAAGGCGTCCAGCCGGTCTCGCCGCGCGCTTCGGCCTCTTCGGCCTCCCTCGCCGCGGCCTCGCCCTGGCGGCGCGCGTCCACCGCCTCCCAGATCCGGCCCAGCAGCGCCTTCACCCCGTCCCCGGACACGCCGGATATCCGATACACCTCTTCGCCCGTCAGCTCCGCCAGCGCGGCGGCGAGCGGATCCACGGTTTCGGCCTCGGCGGCGTCGGTCTTGTTCAGCGCCACGATCTCGGTCTTGCCGGCGAGCCCGGCGCCATAGGCCTCAAGCTCGCTGCGCACCACCTTATAGGCGCCCAGCGGATCCTCCCCGGTGGCGTCGATGAGATGGACAAGAATCGCGCAGCGCTCGATATGGCCGAGGAACCGGTCGCCGATCCCGGCGCCCTCATGGGCGCCCTCGATGAGGCCGGGAATATCGGCCAGCACAAACCGGTTGGAATCGCCCATCTCCACCACGCCCAGATGCGGGTGCAGGGTGGTGAAGGGATAGCTGGCGATCTTCGGGTGCGCCCGGCTCGCCGCGGCCAGGAAGGTGGACTTGCCCGCATTGGGCAGCCCGATCAGCCCGGCGTCGGCGATCAGTTTCAGGCGCAGCCACAGCCAGCGCTCCTCGCCCTCCTCGCCGGGCTGGGAGATGCGCGGCGCCTGGTTGCGGCTGGTCTTGAAATGGGCGTTGCCCTTGCCGCCGCGCCCGCCGCCGGCCAGCAGCACGCGCTGCCCGATCTCGGTGAGGTCGGCGAGCACCGTCTCCTGATCCTCATCCAGGATCTGCGTGCCCACCGGCACTTTCAGCACCTGGTCCACGCCGTCGCGCCCGGTGCGGTTGCGGCCCGAGCCGTGCAGGCCCCGCTCGGCCTTGAAATGCTGCTTGTAGCGATAGTCGATCAGGGTGTTCAGGCTGTCGACGGCTTCGGCCCAGACATCCCCGCCCTTGCCGCCGTCGCCGCCGTCGGGCCCGCCATACTCCACATAGGCCTCGCGCCGAAACGACACGCTGCCCGTCCCGCCATGGCCGGACTGGATGAACACTTTGGCTTGATCGAGGAATTTCATGGGGGCGCTCTTTTGATCTCAGCGCGCGCTTATAGCCGGAAACCCACCGCAATGCAGCACTGGTGCGCGGCGGGGCGCGTTCGGCGCCGCCCCCCCCCCCCTCCCGACCCGAGGCTTCGCCTCGGCCCGTTCGACCGGTCGATTGATCCCCCGGATCAATCTTTGCGGTCTCGCACCCGCGAGGGAGAGGGAGTTTGCGTCAGCGCTTTCCGTAAGTCCTCCCCCTTCCCGGGGGAGGTGCGCCGCGCGTAGCGCGGGGCGGCGGGGATGAGCGCCGGTCCGCGCAGCGGATCAAAGGGTCCGGGGGACCCTTTGAAGGCGGCGAACGGGCCGGCAGGCCCCATGAGCGCTCGCAGCCACTTGACGGGGCGTCTGCGGCCCCACCCCTACCGTCCGCTCCATGGGTGCGGCCGTTCGGCCGGTCGATCGATCCGCCCGGATCGATCTTTGCGGCCTCACCCCAACAAGGGGAGGGACAGAAGAAGCGCTCTTCGCTCAGACCTCCCCATCGATCCATGCTGGAAAATCCCGCAACGCGATCGCAGGCTGTCAAGGACGGCCCCCGGATCCAGTCCGGGGGGCCGCCGCCCCGCGGCGACCGGGCGAGCCCGGTCGTCCTTGACAGCCTGCGCCGCTTGCGAAAATGGCTCAGCAAGGATCGACGGGGTGGTGGGATCGATTAATCGGGGACATACACCGGTTTGCTCCCGCCTTTCCGGGATTAATCGGGGACACACACCGGTTTGCTTCCGCCTTTCGGCCGCCCCGGCTTTTGCGGGGTGAGCTTCGCGCCGGTGCGCGCCTCCATCGCAGCGATCCAGTCCGGTTCGCCGAGCGGCAGGCCGGTCTGCGTGAACTGAGCCGGGCGCGCCTAGGCCGGGCTCAGGCCTGCGCCGAGATAGGCGTCCCAGTCTCTGATCCCGTCAAGAAACCGCGCGTGGCCTGTCAGGCCGTCCGCGGCCCCGCGCCTGTGAAAGCGGGCGCTCGACCAGGGCCAGTCCTGCGCCCGGCGCGTCAGCCCGGCCTTCACCGGATTGAGCTCCACCTAGCAGATCGCGGCGAGCGTGTGGCCCTCATCCATGGCGCAGGAGGCGAATCGACCCTGCCAGAGAAACCCGGTCCAGCCCTCGCGCGCGTTGATCGCCCGGGTATAGCGTTGATGCGCCTTTTTCAGCGCCGCGGCGAGCCCCGCCTTGGTCGAGGGCTCGAGGACCAGATGGACATGGTTGGGCATGCGACGCCACGCCCAGCACGTGATCGCGTGCGCCTCAAACGCCTGTGCGGCCAGATCCCGGTATAGCGCGTAATCAGCCTCGCAAAAGAAGGTTTGCTGACGCCGGTTTCCCCGCTGCGTCACATGATGGGGATGCCCCGGCAGTACGATGCGAGCCCTTCGCACCATGGCGCAACCGTATCATGGGAGCGGTCGAAAATAAATCGCGTCATGCGCGATTCATCGGGATGGAAATAGGTGTGTGTCCCCAGTTTCTCCCAGTTTCCCGGGCATTTAATTTGCTCCAAAATCTAACACGAGAGTTTCGTCGAAACCGTATACAACCACCTCGCCTGGATGGCGGCCCGTGGCGATCCTCGACACCCGATCGGGGCTGAATACTCCGGTTGGCGGATATCGTCCGAGAACTGCAAGGTCGGAGGCCCTGCGCGCTTCTAGCCCATGAAGGGCGCTGTAATTGAAGACGACATTTTCGCTCGGGCTGTTGGCCAATCCCCGAAGAGGGTGGGTGAACCCGAACGGCAGGCTGTTGTGCGGCAAAGCTCCGCCGGTTTGGCTGAGCGTCTCTACGTCGAGCGAAACCAATCGATACGTGGTCGAGCTTGACCCGGCGGTCAAAATGACGACGTGCTCTCCAGACAAAATTGGCGGGATGTAGGGGCGCACTTCGAGCAATTCGTACACTTGATGGGCGAGCCACTCGATATCGCCATTCTCGGACAATCGAACCCGAGAGATAACGGAGAGATCAACCTCTCCATCATAGAATTGACGATTGAACAGGATCGCATTCCCGTTGGGCATGTCCACGAGGTTGGTCACCGTGCAGTTAGCGCCATTCCCGACCGGACAGAATGGTTCCCCCGGAACGGGTCCGCTTGCCGGATTGAGGACCCGCAAGTACTCCAATCCCGTACTGGTAATCCGGTAGAGGTGATTTTCAGAAACGTGGTTGTCCGCTCTTTCACCATTGATGATGGGCGCGTAGGCGAGCTGCACGAACGCAAGATCGGTGTTGCGGGATGCGGTCAGCCACCATGGGTAAAGGCCTATGACCGGTCCAAACTCAAAGCCAAGATCTATGATTGAGTAACTGTTCGCGACCCCTTCGGACTTGGGTGACATGACGATCGCTCCCGCCGCAAGCCGGTCCAGATAATCCAGACTTTGATTTTGCTTTAACCCAGCTATCCCCGCTCCGAGAATTCGATCGCGCGCGTCGATGCTCGGGACGGTCCCGACACTAAATCTCGGAAATGGGAGTTCACTTATATTATAGTCGGCGCTCAACGCAGCTTCGTCGAGATCGTAGATCAGGATGTGGCTCTTGCTGTATCGGCCGTCGCGGCAGCTCGCAAAAACGGCGATATGTCGGCGCCCTGCCGGGATCACCGACTTGCGGCCCGTGACCCTGCAATTATCGGAATAGTCGAATCGATGGGTGATTTCGTAGTCCGGCAGGACGTAGCTGGACTCCACAACCGGCTCGCGCTGCGCGACACGCGGATCAAGATCAGCTGAGCGCGTAGGAGCGCAAGAGACCGTCAATACCCCGGCAATCGCAAGGAGGGACAGGACGCTACGGTTCATTTCTGCCTACCTTGAGCTGGACTTTCAGGGTGTTTGTCGCCCTGGTTGTTTTCGCCCGGTGTCGCGGCATCGTCTGCGTCCCGAGCGTCCGGAGACTTTTCCCTATTGCCCGGCCTGAATTCGTTGGGGCAGTACTTGCGGCCAGGCGTCATGATGGCGCCTCCAGATGGGAGCGGGATATACTGGCCTGATTGGTATTGGCAGCCGGCGTAACGGTCTTCTGTCGCGCAGCCGCATGCGGCTACAGCGATGATCGTTTTGAGAAGCCACCCCCTCATTCCATCACCCCATCCACCACGAGGTTCCGGTACACCGCCTCCACCTCGAACAGCGGCCGCCGGCGCGTCGGCGCGTCGTCGGTGAACACCACCACGGCGGTGAGCCCCGGCGAGCCCCAGGCGCGCGGGGCGGCGGCGCGATTTGAGCGTGTTTTGGCGCGCTCATAGCGGCTGGCGGTGAGGTCTTCGTCGGCGCCGATATGGGGGGTGCGCCCGGCCTCGAACGCCATCCCGCCGAACAGATTACCGGCGCTGGAATAACTGCGGTCGCGCAGATGGGTGATCTTGAAGCGGGCCCGGCCGCGCGCCGCGCCCTCGGCTGCGGTGCGCGAGAGCAGGCGCAGCGACCCGGACGTGTTTGGCGTCTCGATCCCGGTGAGCGGGCCGCCGCGCGCCTCGATCCGGGCGGTGTCGTCGGTGATCCAGGTGACGGCGGTGTTGCTCTTCCCCTTGGCCCAGGTGCGCTTCATGGGATCGACCGGATCGGGAAACAGCGATTGGACGGCGGTGACCCCGTCCGCCACCGGCTCGCCGCCCGGCGTGCGGGCCCCGAGAGTCCGGCGGGGCGGCGGGACGGGCTGCATGTTCGCGCAGCCGCCAAGGGCGAGGCGCCCTTTCGTCATAAGGCCTGCGCGCATGGCCGCGCTCCACTCCGCCGGGCGGCGCGCAAGCCCCGCCATACGGGAACGCCGCGCGCCGATAAACGCTAAGGATGATGCGGGCGGAGGCGGCGTTGGGCAAGGCTTAAAGTCATTGTCCGGCCGGGTGTTCGCGCGGCGCGGGGCATCGCTCGCGTCCGGCTTCGCCATCTCCGCCCTGATCGCCGCCTCGCTGTCGGGGTTGATCCGGCGGGATTGAGGCGCGCGGGATAGGGCGCTGCGGGCAGGTGGCGTCGGCTATGCGTGAGACGCGCGAAGCGCGGCTTATCCAACCCCGGCGCCGGCCCGTGTAGACTGCGCGCCGCTCTTTCTCATGGTGGGCCGCACACCCAAGCCGCGCCAGGGCGGGCCGGCCCGCCGCCGTGGCGGTCGGCGTCGTAGTAGTAATAGGACCAGACCTTCAAATCCCGGACGGGAGAGACATCCCGCTTATCCTTGCAGGAAACCCCGCCCCCGCCTGAAACCGCGCCGCAGATATCCAACCGGCCGAACTCTCACGCCTCCCGCGTGAGAGTCGCTTCAACCGCCGCGCCCTAAACCTCCAGCGCCATGCCCTTGTGCGGCAGGCGTTTCATCGCCGCGGTGCAAAATTGCGGGGTCTCGTCGCCGTCAGCGGTGAACCCGAGCTTCTCCAGCACACGGCGCGAGGCGGGGTTGTGGGCGAAATAGCCGGCATGGAAAGATGTGGCGCCCATGGCGATCGCGGCGTCCAGCAGGGCGCGTCCGGCTTCGGTGGCGTAGCCCTTGTTCCAGAAAAACGGCGCGTACCAATAGCCGAATTCGCGCCGCCCGTCGGGGCGCACGGTGGCGGAGACGATCCCTGCGCCGTCGCCGGTCTCCCGGTCGATGACGGCGCGGAAGAGATCGCCTCGCGTGACCGCATTGGCGCGCGCAATCAGCAGGAAGCTCTCGGCCATGAGCGCCGGGTTCGGGCTCGGCGCGAAGGCCAGTTTCGAGGCCACCTCCCAGCGCCCGCTCTCACGGCCCGCCCAGGCGGCGTCGGCCAGGGTCAGCGGGCGCAGCGTCAGGCGCGCGGTTTCGAGGATCTCCGGCGCGGCATGCGCGCGCGGGTCTATCGCCATGTCGTTCATCCCGTCCTCCTGTCAGGCGGGAAGGGGATACGAAAAAGGGGAGACGGCGATCCGTCTCCCCTTGGTCCGTATCCGGACCGGATCGCCCCCCGTCTCGGGTGAGGCGACCCGTTATTTCAGGTCGCCCTATTCGGCCGCTTCGGCGAGCGGAGCGACATAGACGAAGGTCTTGTCGTCCTTTTTCTTGCGGAAGGTGACGCGGCCTTCGGTGAGCGCGAACAGGGTGTGGTCCTTGCCCATGCCGACATTGTCGCCGGGATAGTACTTGGTGCCGCGCTGGCGCACGATGATGTTGCCCGGGATCACGTGCTGACCGCCGGATTTCTTAAGGCCCAGGCGCCGGCCTTCACTGTCGCGACCGTTGCGCGACGAACCGCCTGCTTTTTTGTGAGCCATGGTGCTCTCCCTTCAGATTCGGTGTGCGCGCGGCCTTATTCGCCGGCGAGTTTCTTGGCTTCGGCGACCCAGTCGCCTTTTTCCGCTTTGGTCTTCAGACCGGAGATCTCGCCATCCAGGCGCTCGATCTCGGCCTCGTCCCATTTGGCGATCTGATCAAAGCTGGTCACGCCGGCCTCGTTCAGCTTGGTGGCGAAGGCCGGTCCCACGCCGTCAAGCTTGGTCAGGTCGTCACTGGACGCTTTCGCGGCGGGCTTTTCCTTGGCTTCGGACTTGGCCGGCGCTTTCTTGGCGGCGGGCTTGTCGTCAGCCTTCGGAGCTTCGGCGGTCTTGGCGGTCTTGGCCTTGCCCGATAGCTTGGATTTTTCGCCGGATTTCAGGATCTCCTCGATGGAGACCACGGCGATCCACTGGCGGTGGCCCTTGGTGCGGCGGTAGTTCTGACGGCGGCGCTTCTTGAAGACCTTGATCTTCTTGTCCTTGCGGATGTCGAGCACGTTGGCGGTCACCGCGGCGCCGTCCACGAGGGGAGAGCCCACCGTGGCGTCGCCATCGCCGCCGAGCATCATCACCTCTTCAAAGCGCACGACTTCGCCGGCTTCGGCGTCGAGCTTCTCGACGCGAAGGATGTCGCCTTGCGCGACGCGATACTGCTTACCGCCGGTCTTGATCACCGCGTACATGGTCTTGTCCTTTTCATCCGGCGTCCGTGCTGCGGGAGATCCCGGCCGGAGCCCTTTTTCTTCGCCGGTTCTTCAAACGATCCGGCGTTGTGAACACGAAAACGCCCCGCTTGGACGAGCCCAAGCGCGGGCGGAGCGCGCGATATAGTGCGATGGGGCGCGCAGAGTCAATGCGCGCGGCGCCGGACGGGCTCGGCCGGGCCGGGCGCCGCGCGCCCTTGATTTCGCGCTTGCTATGGGTCAAACAGCGCATCCCTGCGTTCGGAGAGGTGCCGGAGTGGTCGAACGGGGCGGTCTCGAAAACCGTTGAGCGCGTAAGCGTTCCGAGGGTTCGAATCCCTCTCTCTCCGCCAGGGCTCAAAGCCCGCATCGACACTCTGAACGGTTCGCCTTCCGGCGTGCGCCTTGGCGGGCCGCGCCGATCGATCATCACAGGCGTGAGCTGTCGCGCGCCGCCTGTGTGAAGTCGCTCGCCGCCCAAATATTGCGCCCCCGCCCTTATCGGAGCACGCCGCCTTGTGCATGCTGGCGCCATCGCATGGCGGGAGGACGGTATGGTGTTGCGGACAACGACGGGCGCCGGCTTGGCGCTGGCCATTTTGGCGCTTGCGGCGTGCGGCGAGGCGCCGGATGCGCCGGACTCAGTGGTCTATGACCCCGGCGCGCCGGTGGACGCAGCCGGCTTCCATGCGCCTGCTCCGGCCATTTTGCAGCGCCAGGCCGAGGCCGGGCGCGATCCCATCTTCGCCGACACAGCCGATTTCGAGCTAGCGCGCCGGGGCTTGATCGCCAGCGAGCCTGATCTTGAAATCCGAAACGCGGCGGGCGAGGTGATCTGGCGACCGGCCGACTACGCATTTCTGGACGGACAGGCGCCGGGGAGCGTCCATCCAAGCCTTTGGCGTCAGGCGGGGCTGAACAGCCTCCACGGCCTGTTCGAGGTTCGCCCCGGCGTCTATCAGGTGCGTGGCTATGATCTGGCGAACATGTCCATCGTGGACGGGCCAGACGGACGGATCATCATCGACCCGCTGACCTCGGTCGAGACTGCGCGCGCCGCGCTTGACCTTGTCGAACGCGAGCTGGGCGCGCGGCCGATCCGCGCGGTCATCCTCACTCACAGTCATATCGACCATTTCGGCGGGATCGCCGCGGTGGCGACGCGCGAACAACTCGCCTCCGGCGAGGTGGCGCTGATCGCCCCCTCCGGCTTTCTTGACGAGGCGGTCAGCGAGAACGTCATGGCCGGCGTCGTGATGGGGCGCCGGGCGGCGTACATGTACGGCTTCGATCTGCCGCGCGGACCGCGCGGTCACGTGGGATCGGGCCTTGGCAAGCATCCCGCCATCGCGACAGCGACCATCGCACAGCCAACCCACATCATCGACCGCACGGGCCAGCAGCTGAGCTTCGCCGGGGTGGAGATGGAATTCCAGCACGCGCCTCACACCGAGGCGCCGGCCGAATTGACGATCTATTTCCCGCAGCTTCAGGCCTGGTGCGGAGCCGAAATCGTTTCGCGCACGATGCACAACCTCTACACCCTGCGCGGCGCCCAGGTGCGCGACGCGCTCGCCTGGTCGGCCGCAATCGACGAGGCGCTGCGGCTCTATGGGGGGCGGGCGGAGGTGGTGTTCAACGGCCATCACTGGCCGGTCTGGGGGCGCCAGGAAATCGCCGACTATCTTCGCGGCCAGCGCGACGTCTACAAATATCTTCACGACCAGACCCTGCGCCTGGCCGCGCGCGGGCTCGGCCCCGACGAGATCGCCGAGACCATCACGCTGCCCGCCTCGCTGGACGGGCGGTTCGCCGTGCGCGGCTATTACGGCACGCTCAAGCACAATGCGCGGGCCGTGTATCAGCGCTATTTTGGATGGTTCGACGGGGTGCCCGCACGCCTTGATCCTTTGCCGCGCCGGCAGGCGGCGGCGCGCTATGTCGCGGCGCTGGGCGGGCTGGAGGCGACGCTGGATCAGGTTGCGACCGCCATGGAGGCCGGAGACTATCGCTGGGCGGCGGAACTGGCGCAGCACGCCGTATTCGCACAGCCGGACAGCGAGATCGCGCGCGAGCGCCTGGCGCAAAGCTACGAGCAGCTGGGCTATGCGGCCGAAAGCGGCCCGTGGCGCAACGTGTATCTGAGCGCCGCCTTCGAGTTGCGCCACGGGATCAACGTGCGCGACATCACCGGGTCGAACACCGCGATCCTGGAGGCGATTCCGCTCGACATGTTTTTCGCGGCGATGGCGACCCGGCTCGACGGGCCTGCGGCCGGGGCGCGCGATCTTCGATTCGAGTTCGACTTCACCGATGTGGGTGAAACCTTTGTGGTCGAGGTGTCGAACGGGGTGATGCGCCACCGCGCCGGACGCGCGCAAGGCGATGTGGATGCCCGCGTCACGCTGACCCGCGCCTTCTGGCTCAGGCTTTTGCAGCAGGAAGCCGGGCTGGTCGACATGATCGCCTCTTCGCAGTTCGCCGTGCAGGGCGACCGCCGCGCGCTGCTCGGCTTCTTCGCGCTGCTGGAGCGGCCCGATCCCGGCTTCGCGATCGTGACGCCGTAAGCTGTCAGGGCGAGGTCTCAGAGGCGACGCGGTCGATGAACTCGGCGATGCGGGCCTCCGGCGCCGACGCTGGATGCTGCAATGTGAAGGGGCGCGCCGTTGCGGTGTCGCGGGCTGCGCGCGCATGGCGTTGGGCGGCGTCCCAGCGCCCGAGCCGCGCATTGAGATCGGCGAGCATGTGGTGCGCCTGGCGGCGCTCGGCGGGGGCGTCGGCGAGCGCCAGCGCGCGTTCGCCTGATCGCAGGCCGGCCTCATAGTCCTTCGACAGCGCGGCCTCGACCGTGGCGCGCCAGGCGGATCGAAACCCGAGCGGGTCGGCATGCGGTGCGCCATGGCAAAGGCCGAGGGCGGCGGCGAGGAAGAGGCGAGCGATCATGGGGCTTTCGTCGAATCCGTCGCGCGTCGATGCGCCGAAGGGCTCCGGCTTCGCACGCAAGCGCCACGGCCGAAAGCGCCGGTTTGCGTGTGGTTGGTATGCGTATGCGTATGAACCGCCTCGCCGGCGGCGACCGCGCCATAAATTTGCCGGGCGCGCCGCAGACGACTTGCATTGCAGGCCCAATTCAGGCGCTGTTTGTCGGGAAGGAGCCTCGCCATGGGCGTTTTGACATGCATCGCGGCGTACGCCGCCTTCGCAGCGCTGGCCGGTGACGCGCCCGGCTTGGCGGCGGGTGCGCCTGCGCCTCTGGACATAGAGGCCGAATACGCCGCCTCGGTCTGGCGGATCCCGGTGGGCAAGGTGGCGCTGGAGGCCGAGCTCGGCTCCGAGCGCTATGAGGCGCGCGCGGTGTCCGAAGCGTCGGGGCTCGCCGCGCTGTTTAGCGACGTGCGCATCGTCTCGCACGTGGAAGGCGCGATCGAGGCCGGCCGCGCCCGGCCGCAGCGCTACGCCCATGACGAATTCACCGGGAAGAAACACCGGCGCATCGATATGAGCTTCGATGATCGTGTGGCGCGGGCCACGGCGCGGCCGGACTTCTCCAACTGGGGCGAACCGCCCGCGAGCGAGGCTGACCGGGCCGGCGCCATTGATCCCATGACCGCCGTGCTCATGCTGGCTCAGGCGATGACCGGGGAAACCCCGTGTTCAGGCGTGCTGCCGGTCTTCGACGGCCGGCTGCGCTATAATCTGGATTTGAGCGCGCGGGGCCGTGAGCGGGTGCGCACCCGCGCGTTCAAGGGCGAGACATTGGTGTGCGACGCTTATTACCGGCCGATCTCCGGATATACCGACGAGCAGCGCCCCGAGCCGGACGAGCTGCGCCATCCGCTCACCCTATGGCTCACCGAGCTGGAGGACGGGCGCCTGCTCCCGGTGAAGGTGCGCACAAGGGCCGGATTCGGCGTCACGCTTGAGCTGCGCGCGCTGGAGCTGAATTAAGCGCTTTTTGAGGGCGGCCCGCCCGGCGCCCGAAGCGCGTGGCCCGGGCCGGCGCCGCCCGCGCGGCGGCGCAGCAGGGCGGTGGCGACCCCGTTGGTCCAGGAGAACCCGTCCTGCAGCGGGTATTCCCCGCCGCCCCCGGGCAAGCGCTTAACGACGTTATACTTCTCCATGAGCCGGCCGGTTTCGTGGAAGACGGTCTCCACCGTCTCCAGGAAGCGGTCCGCCACGGTGTCGGCGAGGGCGTGCTCGCCATAGCGGTCGAGCCCGGCCACCGCGATCCAGTGCAGCGGCGCCCAGCCGTTGGGGCTGTCCCATTGCTCGGCGGTGTGGGTGTCGGTGGCGACCAGGCCGCCGGGTTTTAGAAGCGCCTCGCAGGCGCGCCGCACGGTTTCGCCGCCGCGGACCCTACCCGCCACCGGCTCGAAGAGCGGGTAGAACGTGGCGCAAGACACATTGCCCGCGAAGCTTTCCTCGCCGATGACCAGATCGTCGTAGACGCCGGTCTGCTCATTGAAGAGACGTTGTTCAATCGCTTCGGCGCGCGCTTCGGCGCGGGCGGAGAAGGTCGCGACGCCCTCGCGGTCGCCGGCCCTGGCGCAGCCCGCGGCGATGGCGCGCTCCAGCCCGTAAAGCAGGCTGTTGAGGCAGGGCGGGACCAGATCGGTGGTGCGGATGGTGTGCAGGGCTTCGCGGTCGGCGAACCAGCGCGAGGAGAAGTCCCAGCCGCTTTCCGCGGCGGCCCGGATATGGCGATAGAAGCCGGGGCCTGAGCGGTCGGAGATCGCCGAGAGCGCCACGTCCTCGCCGTAGGATTCATCGCGCGGCCGATCGAGATCGTCATAGAAGCGGTTCAGGAGCGTCCCGTCGGCCAGGCGCACGACACGGCGGGTCGCCTCGCCGGGCCCGGTCTCGCCCTCGCAGTCCATCCAGAAGGCGTGCTCGCACTTTAGAGCATCAAGATGGCGCGCGAACGCCGCGGGCGGGTCTTCGGGCGCGAGCAGCTCCACCATCTTGTAGAACACAGGCGGCTGGGAGCGGCTGAGATAATAGCTGCGCGCGCCGTTGGGGATGCGCCCGAACGTGGTCAGGAAATGGGCGAAATTCTCCACAATGCGCCGCTTGGTCTCGCCGTGCGCCTCGCCGAGACCCAGCATGGTGAAATAGCTGTCCCAGTAATAAAGTTCGGTGAAGCGCCCGCCCGGCACGATGAAGGGCGAGGGCAGCGCCAGACGCGAGCAATGGGCGCGGCCCTTGGTGCACTCGCGCGTCAGCAGCCCCCACAGCATGTCGATATGGGATTCAAGCCCGAGCCCCGCCGGCGGCGCGGCGAAGGGGGGTGTGGGCGGATCAAGCTCGAAATGGGTTTCGACGAAGGTCCGGAAGGCGTCCGGCCCGCGCGGAGGATCGGCGTGATAGGCCGCAAGGATGGTTTCGGGGTCGCTGCGCGGCACCGCGTCTGCAAGCGCCTTGCAGTCATCGAACGCGCCTGACAGGGCCGCCTTTTCATAGAAGGCTGCGAACAGGCTGGACGGCGGATGCGCAAGCCCCTCCGCCAACGCGCGCTCGGCGTTGGTGGGCGCTTCGCAGGGCTCGCAATCGGCCCCCGGCGCCAGAAAGATCGTCGACATCGCCATACGGAAATCCCGCAGCCGCCTGACCCTTCAACGCGAAGGGCGCCTCGCATGTCACAATTGCAGACCATAGGCGCTGCTGGGGCAAGTCCGCCACCCGGCGCGCTGCGCCGCGTTCAGGCGATCACACCCCGCTTCGCCGCGCTGCTGTATTTGCTGATTTTGAACAAACTTGGTTAAGCGGCGTTAACCAGCCTCGTTGACTACGAGGGGTTAATATGGCTTCGGCCGTCCTGTCTTCCATGCGCCGCGGCGCGGCGCGTCTGGCGCGCTACGGCGCGGGACTCGCCGTCATGGCGCTGATCGTCGCGCCGGCGGGCTGCGACCTCATCGAAACGCGCGGCGAGGCGGTTTATGACGCCTGCCTCAACGATGTGCGCCGGGCGCACACCTCGGTCGCGTGCGAGTGTTATGTGGACGAAGTCTACGAACAACTCAGCTTCGACGACTGGAACCAGTATCACGCCATGGCCGGACGCGGGCTCTACGCCGACACGGCCCAGCTGCGCGCCACGTTCAACAACGGGCGTATGAGCGTGTTTGAGCGCGCGGCGCGCCGGTGCGGGCTGAATCTATTCCCCGCCGCCGGCGCAGCGCCGCTGGCCGGTTCCGGCGACGTGATCGCCGTGACCGCGCGCGGCGCGCCGCCCAGCCGGGAGCCCGCGGTCGCCGGCGCCATCGGGCGCGGCGCTTACCAGGCGCATGACCGGGGTTATGATCGCCCAGGCTATGGCCGGACCGGGTTCGAGCGCGGCTGGCCCAGCCGCCGCCCCGACTGGCGCCGCCCGCGCGCTGGCGGCGCCTTCCCCGCCGCGCCCTGGCCGCACCTGCGCCGCGAGGACGAGGAGCGTCCGATCTGCATTCGCGGCCTGACCGAGCGCGAAGGCTGCATGACCCGCGAGCAGGCGGCCCGACTCTATAACGACGGCGCGCGCTACTGGCTGCTGCGCGGTGACGCGGAGCTCGCCACGGTGGATTTGCAGCGCGGCACCGACTGGGTGGATGAGGAAGGCTCGGGCGGCGCGTTCGGCGGACGCTTCGACGACCGGCGCTATGACGCCTATGCCGCGAGTTCGGTGCGCCGCGCCATGGAATACTGGAGTCTCTCCATCGACTGGGGCCGCCCCTTCGGCGCGCAATCGGCCCTGATGGCCCAGCGCCGGCTGCAGGCCCATATGGTGCAGTGCGAATCCTCGGCCAACGGGGAAAGCCTGCAGCGAATCTCGCGGCGCGCGCCGGGGGCCACCGGCGACGTGATCAGCCTGAAGCTGCGCCAGGCCGCGCTGGCCGCGCTGGGCTATTACGCCGGAGAGGTGGACGGCCATTACGGTCCGGTCACGCGCGATGCGGCGCGCGGCTTTCAACGCGAGCTCGGTTATGACGAAACCGGCTCTCTGAGCCCGCGCCAGACGACGCTGCTCATCTGTCATGCGGCGCAGACCGCGCGCGACCCTCATCTGCAGAACGCGCTGGGGATCATGTACGCCACCGGGCTGGGCGTGGCGCGCAATCCCGACCTGGCGCTTGAATGGTTCGAGACCGCGGCCCGGCGCGACGACGCCGACGCCTATTTCAACCTGGCCCTGGTGTACGGCACCGGCGCGGTGCTGGGCAGTTACCGTCTGTGCGGCGTGGTGGAGAATCCCGAGCGCGCCGACGCCTATCTGCGCGACGCCGCGGCGCTGGGCCACCCCGTGGCCGAGCGCTGGCGCCGCCACCCCGAGTTCCGCCGCCACCACAGCGCCGATGCGCGCTGGCTCGCCATCTCCAACCGGCTCGCGGAAGCCGCGGCCGAAGGCGAGGGCGCATTTTACCTGGAATGGCGCAGCGATATCGACGTGGACCGCTTCGACACCGCCGATCTCGCCTGCCTGGAACCTGAACGCGGTACGCCGCGCGAACCCTACTGATCCCGCCACATGCGGAAGGATGACGTGATGAAACGCGCAAGCCTGATCGCCGCCGCCCTGCTTATGGCGGGCTGCGCCGCGCCCTACAGCGCCTATGACCGGTACGACGATCCCTACCGTGACCGCGGATACTACGCACCGCCGCCGGCCCCGGTCGAGCAGGGCGCGGAGACCGCCCAGGCGGTGTGCTCTATCGATTCGTTGACCACCGCGCGCAACGAGTTGCGCTCGGAGGTGGAGCGGGCGGGGGTCTCCACAGGCTATTATGGGTATGGCCGCGACTATGCCGGCCGTGAGCGTACGCGCATCGAAAGCCGCGAGACGGTCACCGAGCGCCCCTACGGGCCGCAGACCGAGACGGTGGAGCTGTTACACGCTTTCGCCAGCGATCTGGATGCGGCCTATCGCTTCGCCACCTCGTCCTGCCAGTCCTATCAGATGTGCATGCAGAACCAGGGGTACACCGAAAGCGCGTGCATCAACTCCGCCGACCAGTGGCGCGACGCCCGGCGCGAGTTCACCAGCCTTTCGACGCGCCTGGCCGAGATCAGGCTGGCGATCACCGAGATCCAGGACGAGCCGGACTATTACGGCCATCCCTATCCGCGCCGCCACCCGCACCATCGCGACCGCTGCCATGACGGGCGTTGCGACAGCCGGTATCACGAGGAGGAGTGCGACAGCGTGCTCGGCGACGTCTTCACCACCAGCACCTGCTCCTATCCGCGACCGCGCCGGCATTATCACTAGCCGAGCGCCGGAACGCCGACGAACGAGCCGCCACGGACCTGCGTGGCGGCTTTTTCGTGCGCGCCCCGCAAGCGCGACCGCGCGACCGCGCGCCCGCAGCGTCAGCGAGGATGGGGGCGTTCCCGGGGCCAGGGGCCCCGCAAGCGCGACCGCGCGCCCGCAGCGTCAGCGAGGATTTCTGTAAAATGGTGGGCGCGACAAGATTCGAACTTGTGACCCCTACGATGTCAACGTAGTGCTCTAACCAACTGAGCTACGCGCCCGGGCGCAGTGCGTCCCGCGTCCCGCCGGCGCGAGGGCGCGCGGCGAGGAGCGCGGTCTTAGGGCCAAGGCGCCGGGGCTGTCAATCGCCAAGGGTGCGCCGGGCGCAGCGGGCGGTCGGACCGCGGACGCGGCGCTGCAATACGCTTGAGGCATTTCTGCAACATTGTCGCTTCAATGCCTGCGCGAAACGCCGTCTTGCGGTGAACCGCGCTTTACGTCGCCGTCATCAACCAGCCATATTCGCCACAAGTGCGGTGAACCGCGCTGCAATCGGCGTCGAACGCCGGTGCAAAAAAACGATCCAACAAAGGGGAACGATCGTGAGCAATTGGGATAACGATCGTGAGCAATTGGGATAAGGAACGCCTTCTGCGTTCGTCGATTCTCGCCGGTTTCACGGCGGCTCTGCTCGCCGGCGGCCAGGCCTGGGCCCAGGAGCCCGTCCTGACGGATGAAGAGGAAGACGAAGTCGAGGAAGCCGAAGAGGACGCCGGCGACCGCATCGTCGTTACCGGCTCGCGCATCCGCCGCGACGAATTCAGCTCAATCAAGCCTGTGCAGATCATCTCGGGCGAAGTTGCGCGCGACGTCGGCCTGTTCAGCGCCACCGAAATCATCCAGGAAAGCACGGTTGCGACCGGCCTTCAGATCGACGAAACCTTCATCGGCTTCGTGTCCGACAACGGCCCGGGCGCCACGAACATCGACCTGCGCGGCCTTGGCCCGCAGCGCACCCTGGTTCTGGTGAACGGCCGCCGTATCGGTCCGGCCGGTTCGGAAGGCGCGCCGAACGTGCCTGACCTGTCCTTGATCCCGGGCTCGCTGATCGACCGCGTCGATCTGCTGCTGGACGGCGCCTCGTCGATCTACGGCTCCGACGCCGTGGCCGGCGTGGTCAACGCCATCCTGCGCACCGACTTCGACGGTTTCGAAGTGGAAGCCTCCACGACGGTGCCTGAGCAGTCTGGCGGTGCGCAACACACTGTGTCGGGCCGCTGGGGTGTGAACGCCGACCGCGGTTTCATGGGTTTCGGTTTTGAGTATCAGCTTCAGGAAAACATGACGCTGAACGACCGCGACTATTTCGGCGACTGCGCCACGAACGTGGAGATCACGTCCACCGGTGAGATCCGTCGCAACAACGCCGGCCTCGCGCGTTCCGACGATGCCTTCCTGACCGATTGCACCACCGCCTTCGGCATCAACCGCCTGTTCATCAACGGCTTTGCGGACGTGGGCTCGCTCTACGGCACGCCGGGCACGACGAATTTCGGCGTTCCGGGTTTCTCTGAATACAGCCTCTATGGCATTCAGGACTTTGACGGTGACGGCGTCACCGACGTGCGCATCTCCGATCCGTTCTGGCAGTCCAACGGCTATCCGCAGCAGCGCATCCAGGACGTGCTGCCGGAAACCGAGCGCTTCTCGATGTTCACCTATGGTGAATACAATCTGGGCAGCCAGTTCGACGTGGTGGCCTTCTTCGAGGCCGGCGCGGCGCGCCGTGAAACCCAAATCGGCGGCAACGGCTCCGTCGCCTTCTTCCCGACGGTGCCGGCCGACAGCCCGTTCAACCCGTGTAACCCGAACACGCCCGCCGCTTCGCCAATCAGCGGCGTGGATTGCGGCCTGGCGCACGATGCGGTCCTGAACGACCCGGTCTACCGCGCCAACTTCGCCAACTTCTATGAAGGTCTCTGCGCCGACTTCGGCTTCTCGCTCGCGCAATGTACGCCGAACCTGTTCGGCCTTTACACCGGCGGCCTCGGCCCGCTCTCGGTGGAAGCTCAGTACCGCGTGAACCTGCAGGGTGAGGACCGCTTCACGACGACTGAAGTGACTCAGACCCGCTTCGTCGCCGGTTTCCGGGGCATCCTGCCGGATCCGGAGATCCTGCCGCTCAGCAACATTGCGTGGGAAATCTCCGCGAGCCATGACCGCAGCCGCGGCACGACCGACCGGTTCCGTTTCGACGAAGACCGTCTGGCCCTGTCTTTGCTGACGACCATCGAAGATCCGAGCAACCCGGGCGAGTTCATCTGCGGCCTGGACGTGAACGGCGACGGCATCCCTGATCCGGCCACCCCGTTCCCGAACGGCAGCAACGAGGCCCCGGACTGCGTGCCGATCAACCCCTTTGCGACGAGCCTCTACGGCATCGGCGGCGGCGACTTCGCCACCCAGGAAGAGTATGATTATCTTCGCGCCAACCGCGGTTTCGCGACCACGGTCGAGCAGACCCTCATTCAGGCCTTCGTCTCTGCGGACCTGTTCGAGCTGCCGGCCGGCACCGTCGCCGGCGTGCTCGGCTTCGAGTATCGCGAAGACTCCATCGACTCCGATCCGCACGATACGACCCGTCAGGGCCGTGCGCTCGGCTTCTTCCGCGATTTCGGCTCGAACGGCACACGTGACCTTTACGAAGTATTCTACGAGGTCGAAGTTCCGCTCATCGCCCAGCAGCCGCTGGTCGAAGAGCTGACGATCAACCACTCGGGTCGTTTCACTGAAGAAACCAACTTCGGCAACGCGTACACGTACAGCCTCTCCGGCGTTTACCGCCCGAACAACTTCCTGACCTTCCGCGGCGGCTACGGCACCTCGTTCCGCGCACCGAATTTGGAAGAGCAGTTCGTGGAAGGCATCTCCGGCTTCCTGGGCTACACCGACCCGTGCCTGGTGCCGGATAACGCCTATGACGCCGTCGGCGGCTATGATCCTACCGAGGACAACCGCGAGCAGATCACCCTGGACAACTGCGTGCTGGCCGGGGTCGACCCGACCACCCTCGGCGGCCCGACGACGGCTCCGGGCTCGATCGAAGTGTTCACGGTGGGCAACGACGTTCTGGCGGAGGAGACCTCGACCTCGATCAATGCGGGTCTGGTGTTTGAACAGCCCTGGTTCGACGCCTTCGACCTGCAGTTCAGCGCGACCTACTACGAGATCGAAGTGGAAGACACGCTGGTGCGGACCGGTCTCGCGACCGCTGTGGACCAGTGCTTCAACCAGCTGCCGAACCTGTCGAGCGTGTTCTGCTCGCTCATCGAGCGGGATCCGAGCACCGGCTTCATCGTGCGCACGGATCTGCCGTTCGCCAACCAGGACGCGGAAACGGCCGTCGGCGTGGACTACAACATGGTCGTCACCCGCGACTGGACGGTTTTCGACCGCAACGTGACCACCGGTCTCGACCTGCGTGCGAACAATACGCTTGAGCGTGAATCGATCACCCGCGTGCCGGGCGCCGATCCGATCCCGTTCAACAATCTCGGCCAGGAGTTCTTCCCGCACTGGAACGGCACGTTCCGCGGCTTCGTCGACTATGACGATTTCCGCTTCACCTGGAACACCCGCTGGACCGGCAAGACCGACGACAACGAGTTCCAGGAAGCCTTCCCGGAAAACGGCCCTGCCAACACCGACACGTGTAATGCGACTGGTGACCTTCTGTGTAAGGACCTGGAGACGGTGGACGATCACTTCCGCCATGACGTGTCCCTGCGCTACAACGCCGACACTTGGACCATCGTCGGCGGTGTGCGCAACGTCTTCGACGAAGCGCCGGCGCTGGTCGATCCGAGCGAGAATTTCGAGCTCAACGGCACCAACCGGTTCGCTGGGCACGATTTCATCGGCCGTCGCTTCTTCTTGAACGTCCAGAAGCGCTTCTAAGGTTGTCGGCTTTTCCGATGACGTAACTCGGAGCAGCCCGCTGACCTGGTGTCGGCGGGCTGTTTCGTCTCTAGACCCATCCAGCGAAACCCCAACTGGGAAGTGACGGAAAATGAGATTTCGCTTTCAAATCACCGGCGCCTTGAAGGCCGCCGCGGTCATGATAGCCGCTACGACCGGCGCACCCGCCCTTGCTGCGCAAGCCGCTGAAGATCCAATCTCACTTGAATTTTTCGCCGTGCGCGAAAACATGACGAACGTGCAGATTTCGCCGGACGGGCGACATCTGGCGCTGATGCGCATCCCGGCGCGGACCGCCAACCCGCTGATTGAGATCTACCGCACCGACGATCTGAGCGCCGAACCCCGGCGCCTAAACGCCGATCCCATGGAGTTCCAGGGTCTTAACTGGGTGAGCAACGATCTGTTGATCGTGGGCGCGCGCCAGAAGATCCGTAACCGGATCGACGGCTTCAATCGGGGCGTCTACGCGGGCAAGACGGTGATGTACTCGCTGTCGGCCGGCGAGTTCGAAGAGTTGTCCAATCTCTCTATCGAGAATGTTCTGCCTGGAGAGCCGGACGAAATCCTTATTTCGGTGCCACGCGGCCCGAGCTCATTTTCCTCTGACGATCCTTTCGCGGCCTTCCGTCCGCGGGCCTATTACCGGTTCAATCTGGAGACCGGTCAGCGCTCGCTCATCCTGAACGGCAACCAGCGCATCGCGCAGGCGACGTTTGACGACGAAGGCAATCCCCGCGCCGCACAGGGCTATGACGCCGGCTCGCGCGAGTTTGTGTTCTACACTCGCGGCATCGGCGACGAGGTGTGGGAGGAAACCTACCGGATCGACGGCTATGACCGCTCGACCTTCCAGCCGGTGCATTTCGACCAGGAAGACGAGAACCTCGCCTATGTCCTGGCTCATAACGGTCATGACAAGCTGGGCTTCTGGGAGTTCGACCTGGAGCGCGGCGAATTCGGCGAGTTGATCTACCGGCGCGAAGATTCCGACATCTCCAGCATCCGCTTTCACTCCAACTTCTGGGGCGAAGGCAGCGAGCTGGCGGGGGTGAATTATTACGCCGACCGCATCCGGACCGCCTGGATCGACCCGAACGAGGAGGCGCTCTACGCCGGCCTGCGCCAGGCGATCCCGAACGCGCACCAGATGTCGATCAGCTCGCGCAGCCGTGACGGCGACCGCATGACCGTGTTCAATCAGGGCCCGCGGGATCCGGGCAGCTACTATCTGTTCGTGGACGGCCAGCTGCGCTATCTCGGCGGCCATGCGCCCCAGCTTGAGCCCGATCGCCTGGCCGGCGTGGAGTACATCCAGTACCCCTCGCGGCACGGTGACCTGACCATCCCGGCCTATGTCACCATTCCCCAAGGCGAAGGTCCCTTCCCCTTGATCGTCCTGCCGCACGGCGGTCCGTACGTCTCCGAGGTGATCACCTATGACGAGTGGAGCCAGGTTCTGGCCAGCCGCGGTTATATGGTGCTGCAGCCGCAGTATCGCGGCTCGCTGGGCTATGGTCTGAACCACTGGACCAGCGCGTTTAACGAGTCCGGCTTCAAGATGCAGGACGACAAGGATGACGGCGCGCTCTATCTTGTGGAGCAGGGCCTGGTTGATCCTGACCGCATCGCCATGTTCGGCTGGAGCTATGGCGGCTACGCCGCTCTGGTTGCGGCCTCTCGCGAGGACAATATCTATCAGTGCGCCATCGCCGGGGCGGCCGTGTCCGACCCGAACATGCAGCTGAACTATTATCGCGACAGCCTTCTGCCGTTCCAGGAGGAGATCGAACTGATGCGCCGCGAGGGCATCCAGCCGATCGACGAAGCGGAAAACGTGAACATTCCGCTTTTCCTGATCCACGGCGATGTGGACCAGCGCGTGCCGCTGGAGCACATGCGGGTTTACCGCCCGCGTCTGGAGCGGGCCGGCATCCCCTACCGCTATCTTGAGCTGGAGGGCGCCGACCACTTCTACAACACGCTGTTCTATCGTCACCAGATCGAGCTCTATACCGAGATGCTCGACTTCCTGGAAAACGATTGCGGTCCAGGCGGCCTCTAAGCCTCCGGGATCCGAGCGTAAGACGACTACGGCCCGCCTCTCTGGAGGCGGGCCGTATTGTTTCGGCTCAAATTTCAGACAGGCGCAGTGACCGGACCGCCTCAGGCCGCCTCGACCACCTTGGCCACTTCGTCGACCAGGTCGCGCAAGTGGAACGGTTTGGAGAGCACCTTGGCTTCCTTGGGCGCGCTGGAGCCGGCGTTCAGCGCCACCGCGGCGAAGCCGGTGATGAACATGATCTTCAGCCCGGGGTCGATCTCTGCGGCGCGCCGCGCCAGCTCGATCCCGTCCACGCCGGGCATCACGATGTCGGTCAGCAGCAGCTCGAACTGGCCGGGCGCCTCGCCCAGCGCGTCGAGCCCGTCCTCCCCGTCGGCCACACGGACCACTTCATGACCGGCGCGCTCCAGCGCCTTGCCGAGAAAATCGCGCATGGACTCGTCGTCTTCGGCGAGAAGTATGCGGGCCATCAGGTCACCCCCTTTTTCGTATCCACCACACTGCACCATACGCCCCGAGGGTAAAAACGCACTGAACGCCGTGCGCGATGGTCGCGCCGGGAACAGTTTTCAGGCTCGCGGCGTACGTCTAAGCTGGTTTTACGGCTCATAGGCGGGCCGTGTTTATGCGCCGAGGCCATGACCGATTCCCACGCCGCTTCCTCGTTTGAGTCCGATCCGGTCGTGCTGCACGCGCCCCGCTCGCCGGTGGGCGCGATGGTGTTCGCCTCGCCCCATTCAGGCCGGGTCTACAGCGAGGATCTGACGGGCTGGACGCGGGTCAACCTCCAGACCCTGCGCCGCTCCGAGGACGCCTTCGTGGACGCCCTGTTCGCCGACGCGCCGCGCTTTGGCGCGCCGCTGATCGAGGCGCGGTTTCCCCGGGTGTTTGTCGATCCCAACAGGGCCCCCGACGAGCTTGACGCGGACATGTTCGATCCTCCGCTGCGGCGCGGCGCGGGCGAGCCGGAGAGTTCCCGGGCCGCCGCCGGGCTTGGCGTCATCGCCCGGCTGGCTGCGGACGGCCGCGCCCTCTACACTGGCCGGCTTCCGGCCGCGGAAGCGCAACGGCGCCTGGACCGGTATTACAGGCCCTACCATGCGCTTGTGCGCCGCGAGCTCGACGCAGCGCGCGCGCGGTTCGGGCGCGCGCTTTTGATCGACTGCCACTCCATGCCTTCGGCCAGCGCACGCGGCGCCGACATCGTCCTGGGCGACCGTTACGGCGCTTCATGTTCACGCGCCGTCATCGCGCAGGCCGAAGCGGCGTTTCGCGAGCAGGGCTTTGCGGTGGTGCGCAACCGGCCCTATGCCGGCGCTTTCACGACCGAGCATTACGGCAGGCCGGCGACCGGTGTTGAGGCTTTACAGGTTGAGATAAATCGTGGATTGTACCTTAATGAACTAAGGGTAGAAAAGTTGAACGGGTTCGGCGCGATGAAGCGCGCAATCAACGTCTGGATCGCCGCTATGTCCGAACTTGACGGTGCGGCGCGCTCCGCTGCGGAATAACCTCGCAAGACCAGCCCCCGTCTTGCTAGAAGCCAAGCGCAGCGACACAATCTATGGCGTGTTTTCCGCCGTGGCGAATACAGCTATGAAACAAATCACAAAGGGTTTAATAGAATTTGTCCGGACGATTCGCCCGTCCGGAGGTTCACTGGGTTAGGAACGCACGCATGACGAATGAAATCGATCATCACGTGGGAAAGCGGATCCGCCGCCGTCGTCGCCTTCTGGGCCTGACGCAGCAACAATTGGCTGAAGCGGTCGGCATCCGTTTCCAACAGATCCAGAAGTATGAGAGCGGGGCGAACCGCGTCAGCGCCAGCCGCCTTTTCGAGATCGGCGAGGCGCTCGACGTCCCGGTCCAGTATTTCTACGAGGGTCTTCAAGGGCTTGGCGCCTCGGCGGTTCCCGAAGGCGAGCATATCGCGCCGGACATTTTGTCCCAGAAGGAAACGCTGGATCTCATCCGGGCCTATTACAAGCTCAATGAGCGGCCGCGCCGACGCCTTCTTGAACTCGCCCGCGCCCTGGATCCCGAGCCGCGTGACGACACGGCGGCGTGAGCCGCAGCCGTGCGCTAGACGCCGATCTGACGCTGGCGGCCGCGCTTGCCGAGGCCGCCCGTCCCATCGCGCTCTCCCATTTTCGCGCCGGGGTTTCCGCCGACGCCAAGCCTGGCGCCGAGTTCGATCCCGTGACCGCGGCAGACCGCGGCGTCGAGGCGGAGATACGCTCCGTCCTGGCCGAGGCGCGCCCGGAGGACGGCGTGCTTGGCGAGGAGCAGGCCGAGACGCCCTCGCGCTCGGGCCGAACCTGGGTGATCGACCCCATAGACGGCACCCGCGCTTTCATCGCCGGCTTGCCCACCTGGTGCGTGCTGATCGCGCTGCAAGACGAGACGGGCCCGATCCTCTCGGTCATCGACCAGCCCCATATCGGCGAGCGGTTTTTCGGGATTACGGGAGAGGCGTCCTGGCTAGAGCGGGACTCTGCGCGCACTAATCTGAGCGCACGCCGATGCACCCATGTGCCCGACGCCATTTTCTCCACCACCGATCCGGGCCTGTTTGAGGGCGCGGAAACCCCGGCCGTCATGGGGCTCGCCGGCGCCGCGAAAGTGCGCCGCTACGGGCTGGACGCCTATGCCTACGCCGCCCTCGCGCTCGGCGGGATCGACCTGGTGGTGGAGAGCGGGCTGAAGGCCTGGGACACCGCCGCCCTGATCCCGGTGGTGACCGGAGCAGGCGGCGTCGTCACCAACTGGCGCGGCGAGCCGTGCCATGGCGGCGGGCAGGTGGTCGCGGCGGCGACGCCCAAGCTGCACGCCGAAGCGCTTGACTATCTCAAGGAGGCTGCGGGCGCGGCCTGAACCGCGCCCGTCATGTCCTAGGCGCGGCGCGCCGTGGCCGCCAGCTCGCGCAGCTGGGTGGAGCAGATCGCCACCTTCGACAGCGTCCAGGCGCCTGTGGCCATGACTTCCTCCAGCGCCCGGTCGGCGCGGTCCACCTCGTGGCTGTTGGCGCTGGTCCAGCTGTCCACCAGGTTTTCCGCCCAATCCCTCGTCGGCCCTTCCACGCCGTCTGCGAGCGCGCCGCCCGCGGCTGCGGCGTAGCTCATCATCGCCTCTGAAATGGCTTGCTGGCTGGCGTAAAGATCCTCGATCAGACGGCGCATGGCCAGACGGTCCCAGTGCAGGGTGGAGGAGAGCTGATTGCCGGCCCCGCGCAGGCGGTCGAAGCTGAACCGGGCGCCGACGGCGTGATAGAGATGCGCGGCCGCCGCAAGGGGCCAGTCCTTCTGGCGGGCGAGGTCGATGACGTCCGAGGATGAGGTCAGAGGACGCAGCCGCGCCACATCGCGCGCCAGGTCCTCCGGCGCGCCGCCTTCCATGAACAATCGCGTCCGGCTTTCCACGCCCTCCTTGTCGAAGGGCGAGGCGATGTCGCTGATCAAGTCCTTCAACTCGTCGACGCCCGGCTGATAGGCGGAGATGACCCTGTCGATCTCGGCGGGCTCCTGGCCCAGCCCGCGCCGCGCCAGCCAGTAAGTCTGGCGGCGCAAAAGACGGATCACCTCGTCGTGCAGCCGCGTCTGAACATCGGCGGGCACTTCGTTGTCCAGCGCGTTGATGCGGTCGGTGAAGTCCTTGAAGCGGAAGATGCAGCGGCCGGCTTCAAAGGCGCGCGCGATCGCCTCGGCGTCCGCGCCGGTGCTCTCGATCGCCCGGTGCAGAAAGGTGGGACCGCCCAGATTGATCATGTCGTTGGCCAGCCGCGTGGCGATGATCTCGCGCTTCAGCCGGTGGCCGTCCATGGCGTCGGCGAAACGCGCCAGCTGTTCCGGGAAATAGGTGATCAGTGCATCGCGGAAATGGGGATCATCGGGCGTATTCGACGTGGTGAGATGGTCGAACAGGGCGATCTTGGCGTAGCTGATCAGCACCGCGATCTCCGGACGGGTGAGGCCGAGCCCCTGCTCCTTGAGTTCACGGATCTTCTCCGGCGCCGGCAGGCCCTCCACCTTGCGGTCCAGGCGCCCGGCCGCTTCAAGGCGTTCCATCATGCGCTCATGGGCGTCGATGTCCTCTTCGGCGTGCTCGCGCGCGATGGTGAGGGCCAGGGTCTGGTCGTAATTGTGCTCCAGCACATGGGCCGCGACATTGTCGGTCATGTCCTCAAGCAGGGCGTTGCGATCCTCAAGCGCCATGGCGCCCTCGCGCACCATGGGGTTGAGCAGAATTTTGATGTTCACTTCATGGTCGGAGCTGTCCACGCCCGCGGAGTTGTCCACGAAGTCCGCGTTGACCTTGCCTCCGCAGCGGGCGAACTCGATCCGCGCCGCCTGGGTCATGCCGAGATTGGCGCCTTCGCCCACCACCTTGGCGCCCAGATGCGCGGCGTCGATGCGAAGGGCGTCGTTGGCCTTGTCGCCCACGTCGTAATTCTGCTCGGTGGAGGCTTTGACGTAGGTGCCGATGCCGCCGAACCACAACAGCTCGGCCTCGCTCTTCAGCAGCGCCATGATGAGTTCGGCCGGAGCGACGGATTTTTCCTTCACCCCGGTGAGCGCCTTGATCTCGGGGGTGAGCGTGATCGATTTTGCGCTGCGCGAAAACACGCCGCCACCCTTGGAGATCAGAGATTTGTCATAGTCCTGCCAGCTTGTCCGCCCGGCGTAGAACAGGCGTTCACGCTCGTTGAAGCTGGCTTCAAGATCGGCTGGGGCGGGGTCGATGAAAATGTCGCGGTGATCAAAGGCGGCGATCAGCTTGATTTTGCGCGACAACAGCATGCCGTTGCCGAACACGTCGCCGGACATGTCCCCGACGCCGATCACGGTGAACGGTTCGCACTGGATGTCCTTTCCCATCTCGCGGAAATGGCGCTGGACGCTGACCCAGGCGCCGCGCGCGGTGATGCCCATCTTCTTGTGATCGTATCCGGCCGAGCCGCCGGACGCGAAGGCGTCGCCGAGCCAGAAATCGTATTCGCTGGTGGCGACCGTGTTGGCCATGTCGGAGAAGGTGGCCGTGCCCTTGTCGGCGGCGACCACGAGGTACGGGTCCTCGTCGTCCCAGCACACCACGCCGTCGGGGCGCAGGACGGCGTCATCCTTCAGATTGTCGGTGAGATCGAGAAGGCCGCGCAGGAACACCTTATAGGCCTCCTGGCCCTCGGCGAAGAAGGCTTCGCGCCGGGACTTGTCGGGCAGTTTCTTGGGATAGAAGCCGCCCTTGGAGCCCACCGGCACGATGACGGCGTTCTTCACCTGCTGGGCCTTGACCAGACCCAGAACCTCGGTGCGGAAATCCTCGCGTCGGTCCGACCAGCGCAAGCCGCCGCGCGCCACCGGTCCGAAGCGAATATGCACGCCTTCAACGCGCGGGCTCCAGACGAAGATTTCGCGATTGGGCTTGGGCTCGGGCAGCTCGCGCACCTGTTTCGAGGCGATCTTCAGGCTGATCCAGGGCTTCGGGTTCCCAGCCTCGTCGGTCTGATAGAAGTTGGTGCGCAGCACCGCCTCGATCAGACGCATGATCCGGCGCAGCACCCGGTCATGATCCAGGCTCTCCACCTTTTCGAGCAGGCCGCGGATCTCCTTGCCGAGCTCGGAGGATTTCGCCTCGCGCGCTTCGAAGTCGAGGTCCATCGCCGGGTCGAAGCGGACCTGCGCCATCTCCAGAAGTTTGCGCGCGATCTGGGGGTGGGCCGCGAAGGCCTCCTCCTGGATCGCCTGGCTGGGGTCGAGGCCGGTCTGAAGCCGGTAGCGCGCGCAGGTGCGAAGGAAGGCCGCTTCGCGCCAGGAGACGCCGATCGCAAGAATGAGCCGGTTAAAGCCGTCGCTTTCAGCGCGGTCTTCGAGGACGGCCAGAACCGCGTCTTCGAACGCTTCAGCGACCGCGTTGATATCGCCGGCGCCGGCCACTGCGATTTCGGCTTCGAACTCGTGGACCCAGACGCATTCCTGGCCGTCATCGGTCTTGCGGCGCACGTTGTACCCGGCTTCGGCGAGCACGCGCAGGCCGAGATTCTCCAGCACCGGCATCACCGCGGACAGGGCCACCGGCTCGTCCAGGCGATAGAGCTTGACCCGAATTCGGCCCTCGGCGTCGCCAGCCATGCGGTGGGCGCGAGCGGTCAGGCCGGCGTGCTCTGTGAGCCGTTCCATGCGCGCGATGTCGGCCAGCGCCTCTTCGGGCGCGAACCGCTCGCGATAGCCGGCGGAATAGCCCTCAAGGTAGCGCGGCGTGGCGCGGCGCAGGGCCGCGTCCTCGCTGGCGCGCGCGGCGTTGTGAAGGTCATCCTCCCAGGTGCGCGCCAGCGCGACAATGCGGCGTTCCAGCTCGGAGGCGTCCGGTTCGGGATGGTTGAACGGATTAAGCCCGATAATGAAATGAACCCGCGCCAGAGGTCCGTCGCCGAAATTGGGATAGAAGGCCGATAGCCGTCCGTCGAAGGCCTCGCGGATCATCTCGCCGGCCTCGGCGCGGACCCTGGAATTGTACCGGTCGCGCGGCACGAAAAGCAGGCAGGACACGAAGCGGTCGAACTGGTCGCGGCGCAGGAACAGCTTGGTGCGCGGCCGGTCGTAGAGGTGCAAAATTCCAAGCGAGATCTGTAACAGATCCTGCTCGTCGGTCTGGAAGAGCTCGTCGCGCGGGTAATTCTCGACGATGTTCTGCAGCTTCTTCGCAGAGTGAGAGCCCGGCGCCTTGGCGGCCTTCTCCAGAACGCGGCGCACCTTGCGCCGGATCAGCGGCACCTCACGCGCCATCTGGTCGTAGGCCTCGGCGGTGAACAGGCCGACAAAGCGCACTTCGCCGATCACCGCGCCGTCCTCGCGGTACTGCTTCACGCCGATATAATCCATGTACACCCGGCGGTGGACGCGGCTTTTGAGATTGGCCTTGGCGACGATCACCGGAGAGGGGGCGCGCATATACGCCTCAATCGCCGGGGTGAGCAGCAGCGGCTCGTCGCTCTTGCGCAGCACGTTGACGTCGGGATCGCGTAAAACCCCGCGCCCGGTCTCCTCATAGACGTCGGGCTCTTCGCGTTTGAGCTGGCCGTCCTCGTCAACGGCGAAGTAGTAGACCCGGCAGCCCAGAAAGGCGAAATGGTTGTCCCGCAGCCATTTCAGAAAGCTGATCGCCTCGTCCAGCTCTTCGCGGGCGCACGGCGTGTTGGCCTTGGAGACATGCTCGATCGCCTCATCCATCTGGGCGCGCATGTCGTTCCAGTCCTCCACCGCGTCGCGCACGTCGGCGAGAGTCTGGCGCACGCCGGCCTCCAGCGTGTCGCGTTGCTCCGGCGTCAGGGCGTCGAGATGGACCTGGATCATGGACTCAGGGATGCAGCGTCCGCCGCTCTCGATCCGGGCGCCGTCCTCGTCGCGGCGCACCTGGACGACCGGGTGAAACATGGCCAGCACGTCCAGGCCGTGCCCGGCGATTTCGCCCATGACCGAATCCACCAGGAAAGGCCGGTCGCGCCCGACGATCTCCAGCACGTCGCGGCCCAGTTCGCGCCCGTCCGCGCCCTCGCCCGATCGCACGCGCACCAGCATCTTGTCGGCCGCGCGGTCCTTGGCGTAGGCCCAGAATTCCTCGGCGAGCTTGACTGCGTCGTCTTTCGTCAGCGTGGCCATGTCTTCGGCCAGCGCGTCGCCCCAGACCTGCAGGATGAAGCTCTCCGCATCCGCGCCGAGGCCGCCGAACGCTGTTTCGAAACGGCTGCGGGCAGCGGATAGAAAGGCGTCACGATCAAAGGCGTACGCGACGCTGACGACGGCGTTCATGCAGGACTCCTGGCGGGTTTGAGCTGCGGGCCGATTGACGATGCCCGCAATTGAAATAGGGTTGCGGCGCAGCCTACTCCGGCGCGCGCCGCTTTCAAGCCGTGCGGCGCCCGGATTTGCTTTTCTGCAGTAGGCTCCGACATTCCTTCCCCGAAGGCGTTCCGAACAAGCGGAGAGACATATGCCCCACGCCCTGATCACCGGCGCCAATCGCGGCATCGGCCTTGAACACGCCCGCCAGCTCCTGTCGCGCGAATGGACCGTGACCGCCGCCGTGCGCGATCCAGAAAACGCCAGCGATCTCAAAGCGCTCGACCCCGGTGACGGCCGGCTGCGCATTGAAGCCTACGACGCCTCGAAGCTCGACGCCGCCGCGGATCTGAAATCGCGCGTGGACGGCCCGCTGGACATTTTGTTCGCCAACGCCGGCGTCATGGGGCCGAAGGAGCAAACCTTCGGCGAGGCGGCGAACGAGGGCTTCATGGACACGCTGCGCGTCAACGCGCTGGCCCCGCTGGCGCTGGCGGAAGCCTTCGCCGAGCAGGTCGCGCAAAGCCAGATGAAGGTGATCGCGCTTCAGTCGAGCCGCATGGGCTCGATCGCCGACAACGGCTCGGGCGGGCGCTATTCCTATCGCGCCTCGAAAGCGGCCCTCAATGCAGTCGGCAAATCGCTCAGTGTCGATCTGAAGGAGAAGGGGATCGTCGTACTGATCCTGCATCCTGGCTGGGTGCGCACCGATATGGGCGGGCCGAACGGGAATCTCACCGTCCGCGAATGCGTGGACGGTCAGCTGGATCTGATCGCGCGCGCCAATCCGGAGATGAACGGCCGCTTCTTCCACGTCAGCGGCGAGGACCTGCCCTGGTAGGCTGAAAATCGCCGCCGCCGCCCCAGATGCAAAAACGCCCCGCGCCGGTTCGGCTGCGGGGCGTTGTGTTTTATAGGCGACGCCGCCGGGCGGGGACAGGCTTGCCCGGCGGCGTCTATCAGGCCCCATCGGGCAGGCTGGGGGGACGCACTCTGAGGCCTGAAGGTGAGATATAGGTGGATTGAGCCCGTTCAGCCACCCTTATTGGATGTAGATGCCGCCCGCGCCTGCAGTCAGCACCGCCGCCATGGCGGCGATGAGGATCGCAAGCGCGATGGCAAGCGAGATATAGCGGGCCATTTAAAGCCTCTTTATCGACCGTTTTCTCGTGGCGGACGACCAGCTTGCGCCGCGTCGACCGCGTTTTGAGGCCTTCATGTGGCGCGCGCGAACCCCGATGAAAGCCTTGTCGATCACCTCTTCGTGAAAAGCTCTGTTTCCAGACCCGCACCGATGCCGGTTTCGGCTTTTTTCCCGCCCCGAAACCTCTAGCTTCAAGGCTGGTCAGGAGGGATCCATGCTCGCAAAACTGCACCAGGTCACCAAAAGCTTCGGCGAAGGCGAGACGGCGGTGCGCGTGCTCGACGGGGTGGATCTTGAGGTGGCCGAAGGCGCGCGCCTGGCGATTTCAGGCGAGTCCGGGTCGGGCAAGTCCACCCTGCTGCATCTTCTGGGCCTGCTCGACGTCCCCGATGCGGGCCGGGTTGAAATCGACGGCGAAGATCTCACCGAGGCCGGCGACGCGCGCCGGGCCCATGTGCGCCGCTCAAAAGTCGGGCTGGTGTTCCAACAGTTCAATCTGGTCCCCTCTCTGACCGTGGCGGCCAATCTGGCGCTGCAGGCGCGGCTCGCCGACCGCTACGACGCGGACTGGACGCAGCGCCTGGCCGAGCGATTGGGCCTTTCGCCGTTGATGGACCGCTATCCCGAACAGCTTTCTGGCGGGCAGCAGCAGCGCGTCGCCATCGGCCGGGCGTTGAGCGCGAAACCGGCGCTCCTGCTCGCCGACGAACCCACCGGCAATCTCGATGAGGAAACCAGCGAGAGCGTAAGCGACCTACTGATCGAACTCGCCGGCGAAACGGGTGCGGCTCTGGTGGTGGTCACTCACTCGCGCCGGCTTGCAGACCGTATGGAGACGCGGCTCACCCTGTCGCGCGGCGTTCTGTCGTGATCTGGCGCGTCCTGCTCACCCTCGCCGCTCACTGGCGCCGGCATGCCGGCCAGTTCGCCACATTGTTCGTCGGGCTGGCCCTGGCGGTGGGTCTGTGGACCAGCGTGCAGGCGATCAACGCCGAAGCGCGGGCGAGCTATGACGCCGCCAGCGCCGCTCTGGGCGGCGCCGGGGCGCAGCGCTATGAAGCCGTGGACGGCATGCCGATCCCGGTCGCCGTCTACGCCGCGCTGCGCCGGGCCGGTTGGGCGGCCTCGCCTGTGGTTGAAGGCGAGCTGGAGGCGGGGGGCGCCGTCTACACCCTCACCGGAATAGACCCGCTCACCGCGCCGGGCTCGGCCATGGGCGCCGGCGGCGACGGCGAGGGCGCGCTTGCGCTCGCCTTCATCACCGCGCCCGGCGTGCTGCTGGCCGCGCCCGAAACGGTCGAGGCGCTTCAAGGCGAGCCGCGCCTGCCGCCGGTGGAGGCGAGCGCCCAGGTGGAGCCGGGCGCGGTGCTCACCGACATCGCCACCGCCCAGCGCCTTTTAGGGCTTGAAGGCGAGGTCAGTGCGATCCTCATCGATCCTTCGCGACAGGGCTTGCGGCCGCTCGATGCGGTTGCGCCGCAGCTTGCGCAGGCGGGCGGGGAGGGCGATGTGGCGCGCCTGACCAACAGCTTTCACCTGAACCTGACCGCCTTCGGCTTTCTGTCCTTCGCGGTTGGACTGTTCATCGTCTACGCCGCCATCGGCCTGGCTTTCGAGCAGCGCCGCGCGAGCCTTCGCACCCTGCGTGCGCTGGGCGCGCCGCTGTGGAGCCTCATAGCCGCTTTTGTTCTGGAGGCGGTCGTGCTGGCACTGGCCGCAGGGCTTGCGGGCGTGTTGCTGGGCTATGGCGTTGCGAGCGCGCTCCTGCCCGACGTGGCGGCCACCCTGCGTGGGCTTTACGGCGCGGACGTGGGCGGCGGGCTCACAGTGCGGCCGGGCTGGATCGTGTCCGGTCTCGCCATCGCGGTGATCGGCGCGCTCGCCGCCACCGCGCAGTCGGTGCGCCGCGCCGCGGCCATGGGATTGCTCGCCAGCGCAAGGCCGCGCGCCTGGGCGCGCGCCTCGACGCGCCGGCTCGGCCTGCAGGCGGTGGGCGGGCTGGCCTTCATCTTCGCCGGCCTCGCCGCACCGGAGCTGGGCGACGGGATCGTCGCCGGCTTCATGCTGCTGGGAGGTTTGCTGCTTGGCGCGGCCCTGCTCTTGCCGCCGGCGCTCGCGCTGGTGCTCGCCGGCCTGCAGCGTGCGGTGTCGGGCGCGGCGGCGGACTGGTTCCTGGCCGACACGCGCCAGCAATTGCCCAGCCTCTCGCTCGCTTTGATGGCGCTGATGCTGGCGCTCGCAGCCAATCTGGGCGTCGGGACCATGGTTGGAAGCTTTCGCGCCACCTTCACCGGCTGGCTGGATCAGCGCCTGGCCGCTGAGGTTTACGTCACCGCCCGTGATGAAGCCCAGGCGCGCGAGCTGCGCGCCTTCCTGGAGACCGAGGCCGACGCGATGCTGCCGATCTGGGAGACCCGGCGCGAGCTTCTGGGCGCGCCGGGCGAGATCTACGGCGTCGCCGATCACGCCACATATCGCGACAACTGGCCCTTGCTTACCGCGCAGAATGGGGCGTGGGACGCGGTGGCGGCCGGAGAGGGCGTGATGGTCAATGAACAGCTCTGGCGCCGCGAGGATTTGCGCCTGGGGCAAGCCTTCCCCGTCCCCGGCGGGCCGGAGCTGTCGATCGTCGCGGTGTATTCCGACTACGGCAATCCGCGCGGCCAGATCCTTATCGGTATCGACCGCCTGACCGAGCTTTACCCCGACGTCTCGCGGCTGCGCTATGCGGTGCGCACTGAAGATCCGGATACGCTCATGGAGGCTGTGCGCGCGCGCTTCGACCTGCCGCGTGGCGGGCTTGTGGATCAGCAAAGCGTGAAGCGCTTCTCGCTATCGGTGTTCGAGCGCACCTTCGCGGTGACCGGCGCGCTCAACGTGCTCACGCTCGGCGTCGCGGCGTTCGCCATGTTCGCAAGCCTCACCACCCTCGCCTCCATGCGCCTGCCTCAGCTCGCCCCGGTCTGGGCGCTGGGGATGACGCGCAAGACGCTCGCCCGGCTGGAGCTCGCACGCGCGGCGGCGCTGGCCGCGCTCACCTTCCTCGCCGCCCTGCCCGCCGGGCTGGCGCTCGCCTGGGCGCTTCTGGCGGTGGTGAATGTGGAGGCGTTCGGCTGGCGGCTGCCCTTGCATCTCTTCCCGCTGGACTGGCTGCGCCTGTTCGCGCTGGCGCTTGCAGCCGCGGTGCTCGCCGCCTTGCTTCCGGCGCGCCGCCTCTCCAGCCGGCCGCCGCGCGCCTTCCTCGCTGTTTTCGCCCAGGAGCGCTGATGATGATCCGCCTGTTCGCCGCGCTCGCCCTGATCGCCGCCGGCGCGCCCGCTATGGCGCAAGGCTTTGCAGGCCTTGGAACCGAGGCCGAAGGCTTCGCGGCGCCCGAGCGCGGGTATCAGTTCGAATTTCCGCGCGACCATCTCGCCCATCCCCAATACCGGATCGAATGGTGGTATCTCACCGCCAATCTCACCGGCGAGGACGGGCGCGAATACGGCGTGCAATGGACGCTGTTCCGCTCTGCGCTGGCGCCGCAGGCCGGGGCGGGCTTTTCCGCGCCGCAGCTCTGGATGGGCCATGCCGGGCTGACGACGCCGGACGCGCATTTTCACGCCGAGCGGCTGGCGCGCGGCGGCGTGGGCCAGGCGGGGACGCAAGCCGATCCGTTCAGCGCCTATATCGACGAATGGGAGATGCGCTCCACGGCGGCGGACGGCGACGCGCTTGATGCGCTCTCGCTCTTTGCGCGCGGCGAGCAGTTCTCCTACCGGCTCGATCTCGCTGCGGAAGGTCCGCTCGTCTTCCATGGCGAGGACGGCTACTCGGTGAAGTCGGCCGCGGGCCAGGCGAGCTATTACTATTCCCAGCCCTTTTACGCGGTGGACGGCGTGCTCGACCTGCCGGGCGGCGAGGTGGCGGTGACGGGAACCGCCTGGCTCGACCGGGAATGGTCCAGCCAGCCGCTGTCGGAGAACCAGGACGGCTGGGACTGGGTGAGCCTCAATTTCGAGACCGGCGAAAAGCTCATGGGCTTTCAGCTGCGCCAGAGCGAGGGCTCGGTCTACACCTACGCCAGCTGGATCGAGCCAGGCGGGTCGCTGACCGCGTTTGAAGACGGCGCGTTGACGATGACGCCGCTTGAAAGCGCCGCCGTGGCCGGCCGGGAGGTTCCGGTGCGCTGGCGCGTGGAGCTGCCCGCCAGAGATCTCGACGTGGAGGTCGACGCCGTGTTCGACCAGAGCTGGATGGCGACCCGGTTCGCCTATTGGGAGGGGCCGGTGCGCATCACCGGCAGCCATGGCGGGCGCGGCTATCTGGAGATGACGGGGTACGAGTAGGTCAGCCCGGCGCGCCGTCGCCGCCGATTTCCTCGTCGTCTTCGGGCGGATCGACGACGATCCTGCCCGCCTTCACGTCCACATGGGGCGCCGCTTCGCGGGTGAAGGGGACCAGAAGCGTCCCGTCCGGCCCGGCGATTTCCAGGATGTCGCCGGCGCCGTAATCCTGGATCGCCTTGACCTTGCCGAGGATTTCGCCCTGCAGGGTCTCCGCCGCGAGGCCGATAAGATCGGCGTAATAGAACTCGTCTTCTTCAAGCTGGGGCAGGGCCGCGCGCGGTACGTGGAGCTTCGTGCTCTTCATCGCCAGGAGCTGTTCGCGGGTGACCGTCTCCTTGAAGCGGGCGATCACCAGGCCGTTCGGGCCGGGCTTGGCGGAGACCGGGGTAAACAGCACCGCACCGCTCTCATCCAGGAACGGGCCGTAGGCGCACACCGTCCCGGCGTCGCCGAAGGCCTTGATACGGGCCTCGCCCTTGACGCCGTGGGCGCCGGCGAGGGCGGCGATCACCACAAGGTCGCGCTTGGTCATGAATGTCGTCCTTACATCGCGCAGATCGGGCGCGATTGACCCGAACCCGCGGCGTGCGTCAACCGCCCAGCGCGTTGCGCACCTTCGAGGCGAGGGTGCGCGCCTCTTCGGTGCGCGCGCCGCCCTTGCGCCAGGCCATGCCGATGGCGCGCCCGGCGACCGGCGGATCGAAGGGCTTGATCGCCAGGTCCAGCCGGTCGGCCAGCCCGGCGTCGATGGCGAGCTTGGGCAGCAGCGTCGCGCCGAGGCCCGACTTCACCATCTGCACCAGGGTGTGAAGGCTGGTGGCTGCAAAGTCGGAGCGTGCGGCGTTCTCGTCGGGACGGCTCGCCGAGCACACCGCCAGCGCGTGGTCGCGCAGGCAATGGCCGTCCTCTAAAAGCAGGAGCGGTTCGCCCGCGAGCTTGTCGGGGGTCAGCCGGTCCACCTGGGCGAGCGGATGGTCCGGCGCGGCGGCGAACAGGAACTCGTCTTCCAGGATTGCTTCTGTCTCGATATTGGCCGCTTCGTAAGGCAGGGCGATCAGCGCCGCGTCCAGGCGGCGCTCCTTCAGAGCGTCGACCAAACGATGGGTGAGGTCCTCGCGCAGGAACAGCTCCAGCTTCGGCAGATCCGCGCGCAGGGCGGGCAGCACCTTAGGCAGAAGGAAGGGCGCGATGGTGGGGATGACGCCGAGCCGGAACGGCCCGGCCAGGGGCTCGCCTGCGGCGCGGGCGGCGTGCACAAGGTCTTCGGCTTCGGTCAGCACGATGCGCGCACGCTCCACCGCCGCGTCGCCGGCCGGGGTGAGCGTCGCGCCGCGCGCGCCGCGCTCCACCAGCGTCGCGCCGAGTATGGCCTCAAGCTCCTTGATCCCCGCCGACAGGGTGGGCTGGGTGACGAAGGCGGCCTCGGCGGCGCGCGAGAACGAGCCGTGATCGGCCAGCGCCTGAAGGAATTTCAATTGCCGAAGCGTGGGCAGGACATTGCTCATGTCCATAGACATATCCAATGGGCGCCCAAGAAACAATCCATTGGCTTTATGGTTTGGAAGGCGGCATACAGCGCCCTGACGGCGGGGCCGGCGCCCCCGAACCGACGATCCGGTCCCGCCGCCCACCACGCCCGCAAAGGGCGGTTCAACGGTTCAGAGATAGGAGACGACACATGCTGGGTATTGGCGACAAGCTTCCCGAATTCGAAGTGGTCGGCGTTAAGCCGGGCTTCAATCAGCACGAGGAAAACGGCGAATCCGCGTTCGAGCCGATCACCGAAAAATCCTTCGAAGGCAAATGGAAGGTCATCGTCTTCTACCCGAAGGACTTCACCTTCGTGTGCCCGACCGAAATCACCGCCTTCGCCAACCTGAACGAAGAGTTCGCCGACCGCGACGCGATCGTGATGACCGGCTCCACCGACAACGAGTTCTGCAAGCTGGCCTGGCGCCGCGAGCACCCGGATCTGAACAAGCTGAACCAGTGGCAGTTCGCCGATCCCACCGGCTCGCTGACCGACGCGCTGGGCGTGCGTTCGCCTGAAGGCGTGGCCTATCGCTACACCTTCATCGTGGATCCCCACGGCGAGATTCAGCACGTTTACGCGAACAATCTGAATGTCGGCCGTAATCCGGAAGACACCCTGCGCGTTCTGGACGCGCTGCAGACCGACGAGCTGTGCCCGTGCAACCGCGCGGTGGGCGGCGACACGCTCGCGGCCTAAGCCTGATCCGCAGGCGGCCGGTCCGGTGTTTCACCTGGCCGGCCGCTCGCGGCCCGTCCCGCCTTCGCCTCGCCGCCCCGAGGTGAGCGCAGGACCGGCCGCCCGGCCTTCCCCCACGCGCCGCCGACATGTCCCCCATCCGTCCGGCGGCGCGGACGGCCGGTCCGAAGCCCCCGAAATTTGGAGACGCATTATGAGCCTCGACGCGCTGAAAAACCGCATGCCCGACCACGCCAAGGACATCAAGCTCAACCTGTCTTCGCTGGCGCGCGAGACCGTGCTCGACGAGCAGAAGAAGTATGGCTGCTTCCTGGCCTCGGCCTATGCGCTGGGCGACCGCGAAGTGCTCGCCGATTTGATGAGCGAGATCGAGGACAAGCTGTCGCCCGAAGCGATCGCCGGCGCGAAGGCCGCCGCCTCGATCATGGGCATGAACAATGTCTATTATCGCTTCGTGCACCTTGCGAAAGCCAGTGATTACAAGACCCTGCCGGCCAAGCTGCGCATGAACGTCATCGGCAATCCCGGCGTCGACAAGGGCGATTTCGAGCTGTGGTCGCTGGCGGTGTCGGCGATTAACGGCTGCGGCATGTGCATCGACGCCCACGAGGCCGAGCTGCGCAAGGCCGGCCTCACGGCCGAGCAGATCCAGGCCGCCGTGCGCATCGCCGCCGTGGTCGCCGCCGCCGCCGCCATCGTGCGCGCGGAAAACGCGCTGGAAGGCTGATTCATCCCGCCTGAACCGACCTCGCCCCGCCGGTGACCGCCGGCGGGGTGTTTTTCCGGCGGTTTTCGGTCCGGCGCCAAGCAGGGCTTTGCCGGAGGTCGCTTTTACGCGGGGTCGCTCTCGGCGGCTTCCACCATCGCCTCGCCCACATATTCGCCCGATCCCATGGCTGCGCCCACGGGCAGGTAGTCTTCGGTGCTCTCGGGGGCTTCGCGCCGGGTGATGCGGAACACGGCGAAGGCCGCCAGCGCGGCCGCCACGACGGCGAGATAGACCGTGAACCCGTCCGGTCCGATCCAGCCCATGAACAGCCCCGCGCCCAGCGGGCCCAGCACCGCGCCGGCGCCGTAGACCATCACAAGCGCGCCGGATGCGGCGGTCATCTGGTCGGGGTCCAGCCAGTCATTGGTGTGCGACAGGGCCAGCGGATACAGGGTCAGCGCCAGTCCGCCGAGCACGAAGCCTGAAACAGTGAGCCAGACCCCGCCCGCCACCGCGGCCGGGCCGAGCGCCAGCGCGGCCAGAGCGGTCAGCGCGGCGACGCCGGCGATCACCTTGCGGCGGTCGAGTCTGTCGGAGAGCTTGCCCACCGGCCATTGCAGCGCAGCCCCGCCCACCATGATCGCCGCGACGAACACCGAGACCGCGGCGACGTCGAGTTCCAGACGCCGGGCGAACACCGCGCTCATCCCCAGGATGATCCCGTTGGCGACCCCGGCCATCAGGCACCCGACGACCCCCAGCGGCGAGGTTCGGTAAAGCTTCGAAAGACTAAGGCGCTCCACCTCCATCACCACGTGCGGCTGAGGCGCGGAGCTGAGCAGAATTGGGATAAGCGCGGCGGAAATGATGATTGAGGTGACCACGTAAAGGGTCAGGCCGGACGTGGGCGCGGCGTTCATCAGGATCTGGCCGCCGGTGAGCCCGGCGTGCTGGACGATCATGTACACGGCCAGAAGACCGCCGCGGAAGGTGTTGTCGCTTGATCGCGCCAGCCAGCTTTCGGCCACCACGTATAGCCCGGCGAAACTGAAGCCGGTGATGAAGCGCATCGCCGCCCAGGTCGCAGGTTCGATGGCGAGGCCGTGGATCAGGATGGCGATGGAGCCCGCCGAAGCCAGGGCGGCGAAGGTTCGCACATGACCGACCTTGGCGATCAGGCGCTCCGCGCCGGCCGAGCCGAACAGAAAGCCGACATAGAAGGCTGTCATGATCAGGCCGGTCACAGCGGCGGAAAACCCTGTGTCCTCGGCCACCACGCCCAGCAGCGTGCCCTGAAGCCCGTTGCCGGCCAGCAGCAGCGCCACGCCCAGAAGCAGCGCCCAGAGCTGCAGGGCGGCGCCGAACAACCCCCCGCGCTGCGTCTCGGCCTGAAGCGCCATGGCGTGCCTCCAAAAGGCGGTGGACCATGGTGAACCGTCGCTGGACGCGCCCCTGGGAGTCAATCGCTTTTACAGGGCGGCGGGCGCTATTGCGGACCTTAGAACCCGGTCGCGACAATTACGCCGCCCGGCGCCGGATCAGGGCGCGTCGGCCCGCTCAAGCAGGCCCTGGCGCAGGGCGCTCAGCGCCTCGCGACCATAGACGCGCCCGTGGGCGATAACGGCCGCTGGAGCCTGCAGGGTCGTCAGGTCCAACAACGGATCGGCGTCCAGAAGGATCAGGTCGGCGCGCCGGCCCGGGGCGATGGCGCCGTCCTGGTCGGCGAGTTGGAACGCCGCGGCGGGCGCGACGGTGGCCGAATACAGCGCCTCACGCGGGCTCATTCCAAGGTCCACATAACGCGCTAATTCATCATGCAGCGAATAGCCGTGAAACAGGAAGGGATTGGCGAAGGATGCATCTGTCGAGGCCAGGACCGGCACGCCGGCCGCATGGGCCGCGGCGAGCGTGGCGTGATCCAGCGCGATGGATTGGTCGGCGATGGCGAGCAAATCATCCGACATGGCGTCGAGGCGGAAATCCGGCTCGCCCCAGGCCGCGCGCACGGCGGTCGGCAGAACGGTCATGCGCTCTGAGTCCGGATCGGGCCGGTCGCCGGTATAAAACCCAGCCACCACAAGTGTCGGCGCCACGGCCATGCCCGACTGGGCGATGCGCGCGATGACCGTCGTGCACAGATCCGGGTCGTGGGTCTCAAGCGTGATGCGGTTATGGGTCGCCATCTCGCTGATCATGGCGGTTCGCGGGTCCTCAGCCTGGAGCGCCTGCGCCGTCCTGGCGATCATGGCCGCCTCTTGCGTTGAGCACGCCTTCGCCAGCCGGCCGGCGTGCTCCATCACGCCATGACCCGCCTCGAGCGCCGTCGACAGGGTCACCGTTTCGGGGATATGACCCACCAGGGGTAATCCCGCATCCCGCGTCGCCTCGGCGAGCGCGAGATAAACCGGTTCGCGCAACATCGAGTAGGATTTCACCGCCGCCCAGCCCTGATCGGCGATTTCGGCGACCCGCGCGCGGGCCTCCTCCGGCGTGTCGGCGAGGAACATGCCGGGCCAGCTTCCCGGCGAGGCGTCCACCCACGCGCCCGATAAAATGAGGCGCGGGCCGCGCATGTCGCCGGACTCGACCGCAGCCTGGATGCGCTTCTGCTCGGCCAGCGGCAACAACGCCCCCATGTCGCGCACGCCGGTTACGCCGTTCAGCAAATACATATCGAAGGCGGTTGCAGGCTCCTCAGCGCTCGAAAAGACGTGGACGTGACTATCCCAGAGTCCCGGCGCCAGATACCGGCCCTCGCCTTCAACGACCCGCGCCGCCTCGGTCTGCCGCGGATCGGTGACCGCCACGATGGTCCCTTCATCAATCAGGACGTCGCGAACCGCGTGTTCGCCCGTCGTGACGTCCACCACCGCGACGTTGCGGATGGCGACATCCGGCTGCGCGGCGGCCTGCGCCGCCGCTGCGCCGTCTAGAAGGCTCAGCGCCGCCAGCATTATAGAGATCATGTAAATCGCCCCACCAGAAAGGATTTGTCCGGCTTCTTATGATCACTGCGAATGTGGCGGTTAGAAGTTCGGGCCCGCGGGCGTTTTTGACAAAGCGGCGAAACTCCGTATCCTGAGTGAAATGTCCAATGTAACCCATCAGTCCGAAACTGATCGCCGCGCCCATGACGGGGGCCGGGCGGCGCGCGCCTGGCGTTGGTTCTCCAGCCGGACGATCCGCTCGGCCGAGCGCTATCGCGATCTCGCCTGGGCCGTGATCGGCCGGCGTACGGCGATGGCCGCGGGCCTGGTTCTGGTGTCGCGCATTGACCCCGGCTTCGCGCTGTCGCCCTGGCTCCTGATCGCCGGCGCGGTCTGGCTTGCGCTCATGGGGCGCGTGATCGCGCTGAAGGGCTTCGACGCCGCCTCAAGGCGTTGATTTATACCCGGCGAGGCTTAGGCTGCCGCGCAGTCGCAAATGCGCGCCGGGGAGGGTGAAAACATGAAATGGTGGTTCGGGATCGCGCTGTGGCAGCGCGTGCTCGGGGCTCTGGTCCTCGGCGTGATCGTGGGGCTCGCCTTTTCTCAGGCTGTCGGCATGGAGGCCGCCGCCGACTGGCTTGAGACCTATGTAAAGCCGGTGGGCGATCTGTTCATCCGTCTGATCCGCATGCTCATCGTGCCGCTCATCCTTACAACGCTGGTGGCGGGCGTCGTGGCGCTGGGCGATCCGGCCAAGCTCGGCTCGATCGGGATCAAGACGATCATCCTGTATTTCGCCACCACCTTCTTCGCCAACATTATCGGGATCATTTTCGGCCTCACCTTCCGGCCCGGCGAGGGCGTGGATCTGGGCGGCGCGGACGCGGTGCCGGTGTCCACCGAAAGCGAAGGCCTGGTCTCGCGCCTTCTGTCCATCGTGCCGGACAACCCCGTCGCGGCGCTGGCCGACGGCGACGTGCTTGCGGTGATCTTCTTCGCGGTGCTTTTGGGCATCGGCATCTTGATGGCCGGCAAGTCCGGCAAGCTGGTGGGCGATCTGTTCACCCAGGCCGCCGACGTGGTGCTGAAGGTGACCCATATGGTCATGGAGGTCGCCCCCTTCGGCGTGTTCGCGCTGGTCAGCTTCACCGTCGCCGAGCAGGGGCTGGAGGCGCTGCGCGCCATCGCCATCCTGATCGCCGCGGTCTATGCCGGGCTCTTCACCCACGCGGTTCTGGTCTATGGCGGCATCATCCGGTTCGTTCTGAACCTGCCGGTGATGAATTTCGTGCGCGGCATGCTGGACGCCATCGCGGTGGCCTATTCCACGGCCAGCTCCAGCGCCACCTTGCCGGTGACCATCGCCAACGCCAGCGAGAATCTCGGCGTGAAGAAGTCCATCGCCGGCTCTGTGCTGCCGCTGGGCGCCACGATCAACATGGACGGCACCGCGCTCTATCTGGGCATTCTAGCGCTGTTCACCGCCCAGGCCTTCGGCTACGACCTCACCTTCGCCAATTACGTGCTGATCGCCTTCACCGCCGCCATCGCCTCCATCGGCGCGGCGGGCATTCCCAGCGCCGGCCTGTTCCTCTTGGCCATCGTGCTGCAGACGTTTGGAGTCCCGCCTGAGCAGATCGCCATCGTGGTGGGCTTCATCCTTCCGGTGGACCGGATCATGGACATGGCGCGCACCGCCCTGAACGTCACCGGCGACGCCACCGTGGCCACCACCGTGGCCAAATGGGAGGGCGAGCTGGACGAAGACCTGTTCCGCCACCCCGCCGACAAACCCTACACGCCCAGGGAGGCCCCGCCGGACATCGCCGGGGCGGATCGCGATTAGGGGTTCCGGTCAGGGCGGAGCGCTGCTCGCCGCGCCGCCTTCTCGCACCGGGGAGCGAGCTTGCAGCGTCGCTGTGAGCCGGCCGGGCGCGGCGGCGTCACGACCCTGGCTTTCCTTTCGATCCATGTCGGCCATTTTCGCAAGCGTCGGGGTCTGTCAAGGATGACCGGGCTACGCCCGGTCACCGCTGGGCGGCGGGCCTGAAAGGCCCGTCCTTGACTGACCCCGATCGCCTTGCGTGATCTTCCAGCATGGATCGCAAGGGGAGGTTTGAACGCAGCAGCCTCCACCTTTGCCTGATCCGCTCAAGCCGCGCGCCGTGAACCGCCGGGCGGCCCGCCGCGTATAAAGGAGCGAGCGAACGGAGCGCCCCATGACCCTTGTCCGCATCCTCTCCGCCCTGGGCGGCCTCATCCTTCTGGCCGCCATCGTCTGGGCCATGCTCACCGCCGGTCAGTCGCTCGGCGAAGCCATCGCCTGGCTCGTCTCCGAGCCCTGGGGCGTGGTCAGCCTGATCGACCTTTATTTGAGCTTCTTCTTCGTCGCCGTTCTGATCTGGATCCTCGAACCCAACAAAAAAATCGCCCTCGCCTTCATCCTCCCCCTGCCCATCCTCGGCCATGTCTGGTCGGCGGTGTGGATGGCGTGGAGGTTGGCGAAGGTGGCGCGGGGAAGAGCTACGAAGGCGTGATACGAAAACAGCCGCCCAAGCGGGGCGGCTGCTTGCCGGGTCAGGAAATTAAAAACCCCTAATCCTGATCCATCTTCAGCGCGGCGATGAAGGCTTCCTGCGGGATCTCCACGTTGCCGTACTGGCGCATCTTCTTTTTACCCGCCTTTTGCTTGTCCAGAAGCTTGCGTTTGCGGGTGGCGTCGCCGCCATAGCATTTGGCGGTGACGTCTTTTCGCATGGCCGAAAGGGTTTCGCGGGCGATGACGCGGCCGCCGATGGCGGCCTGGATCGGGATCTTGAACATGTGGCGCGGGATCAGGTCCTTTAGGCGCTCGCACATGCCGCGGCCGCGCATTTCGGCGCGGGTACGGTGGACGATCATGGAGAGCGCGTCCACCGGCTCGTCGTTGACCAGCACGCTCATCTTCACCAGATCGTTGTCGCGGTATTCGATGAACTGATAATCGAAGCTGGCGTAGCCCTTGGTGACGCTTTTCAGCCGGTCGTAGAAGTCGAACACCACCTCGTTCAAAGGCAGCTCATAGACCAGCATGGCGCGGCTGCCGGCGTAGGTGAGTTCCTTCTGCACGCCGCGGCGATCCTCGCACAGCTTCAGAACCCCGCCCAGATACTCGTCGGGCACCAGGATGGTGGCCTTGATCCAGGGCTCGGCGATGGCGTCGATCTTCACCGGATCGGGCATGTCGGCGGGGTTGTGAAGCTCCACCTCAGAGCCGTCGGTGAGGCGCATCTTGTAGACCACGGACGGCGCCGTGGTGATCAGGTCCACATTGTATTCGCGTTCAAGTCGCTCGCGGATGACCTCCAGGTGGAGAAGCCCCAGGAAGCCGCAGCGGAACCCGAAGCCCAGCGCGGCCGAGGTCTCCATTTCATAGCTGAAGCTCGCGTCGTTCAGCGCCAGGCGCTCCACCGCGTCGCGCAGATCCTCAAAATCAGCCGCATCCACGGGGAACAGGCCGCAGAACACCACCGGCACGGCCGGTTTAAAGCCCGGCAGCATCTCGGCGGTGGGGCGCTTCTCATCGGTGATGGTGTCGCCCACGCGGGTGTCGCGCACCTGCTTGATGGAGGCGTTCAAAAAGCCGATCTCGCCGGGGCCCAGGTCGGGGCGCTCGGTCTTTGACGGGGTGAACACGCCCACCCCGTCCACGTTGTAGCTGGCGCCCGTGCCCATCATACGCACGCGCTGGCCCTTTTTCAGCGTGCCTTCGATGACGCGGACCAGGCAGATGACGCCCAGATAGGTGTCGTACCAGCTGTCCACCAGCAGCGCTTTAAGCGGCGCGTCCGGATCGCCCGCCTGCGGCGCGGGCAGGCGGGTGACGATGGCTTCGAGCACGTCTTCGATGCCGATGCCGGTCTTGGCGCTGATCTCCAGGGCGTCATGGGCTTCAATGCCGATCACGTCCTCGATCTGCTCCTTCACCCGGTCCGGCTCGGCGGCGGGCAGGTCGATCTTGTTGAGCACCGGCACGATGTCCAGATCCACGTCGATCGCCTGGTAGACATTGGCCAGCGTCTGGGCCTCGACGCCTTGCGCGGCGTCGACGACCAGAAGCGCGCCCTCGCAGGCGTAGAGCGAGCGGGAGACCTCGTAGGCGAAGTCCACATGGCCCGGCGTGTCGATCAGGTTCAGGACATAATCCTGGCCGTCGCTCGCCGTGTAGTTCAGACGCACGGTCTGGGCCTTGATGGTGATCCCGCGCTCGCGTTCCAGCTCCATATTGTCGAGCACCTGCTCTTTCATCTCACGGTCGGTCAGCCCGCCGGTGACCTGGATCAGACGGTCGGCGAGCGTCGACTTGCCGTGGTCGATGTGCGCGACGATGGAGAAGTTTCGGATGCGGGAGGGATCTGTGCTCATGGAGCGGGGAGGTAGCACCGAGACGCCTTTGCGCCAAGCGGGATCGGCGGTTCGAGTCGCTCGCGCCATCTCGCCGACCGGCCGCGCCGTGTTCTGACCGAGCGTAACCTTTGGTTAAGCCTTCCGCCCAAACCCTGCCGCAAAGCGCGCGCAGGGTTCGCCCGCCCGCCCTCTAGCCGTATGGAGCCTCCGATGCGCCTTCGCTCAAGCCTCGCCGCCCTGGCCGCCGCCGGCCTGTCCGCCTGCGCCAGCCAGACCGCGCCGCCGCCGGAATACGGCCAGCCCAGCGCCTATCAGGAGCCCATCGACACCTATTCGCGCGACGAGATGGTGGAGGCGGCCGCCGACTTCTTCGGCGTTACAGCCGAAGCCGCGGCGAGCGCGCTGGAGCGGGTGTTTTCCGATTTGGGCCGACCGGTGGGCTATATCGCCGGCGAGGAGGTGTCCGCCGCGGCCGGCGTGGGGCTTCGCTACGGCGAGGGGTATCTTACGCTGAAAGGCTCGGGCGATCAGCACAAGGTCTACTGGCAGGGCCCGTCAGTGGGGTTTGACGGCGGCGCCAACGCCAGCCGGGTCTTCACCCTGGTGTACGAGCTGCGCGACGTGGACCGGCTGTACCAGCGCTTTCCCGGCGTCGAGGGCACGGCCTATCTGGTCGCCGGGCTCGGCGTGAACTATCAGCGCGCCGACGCCATCACCCTGGCGCCGATCCGCTCCGGCGTGGGTCTGCGGGCCGGGGCGAACGTGGGATACCTCTCCTATTCCCGCCAGCGAAACTGGATCCCGTTCTGACGGGTTGAATTTTCCTCGCCTCGCCGAGCTCTGCTCGTTAACATGGCGTAAAGCCTGAGGGGGCGCGGCGGAGGGAAACCCATATGGCGGACGCCACGCAATTCGAGCTGTTTGCGGCCGGGCTCGTGCTCGGCCTTGCGCTCGCCTTGCTCACCTATTCGTTGCGCCGCTGGGTCTGGCAGCTTTTCGCCGGAGCCTTGCGCGCGCTCGCCTGGCCGTTCCGCCCCGTGCTGCGCCTGCTGGGCCGCGGCGAGAAAGCGTCCCCGGCCAGGGGCGCTGCTGCGGCCGCTGCGGTGTCGGGCCACAATACCCTCACCGAAGCGGCGCTGGGCGAGGATTTCGACCACGAGGAAAGCTATATTCAGCGCCAGGGCGTGCTGTTCAAATGGATGATGGTGCGCGTGGGTTTCATGCGCATGCCCGAACAGCTTTCCCAGGACACCGCTGAAGAGTACGGCCGCCTCGCGCGCGGCTTTCTAGGCGGGCGCGTGCCCATAGAGGCCGACCCCCGCGCCCTGTTCGAGGATATCGAAGGCGCGGTGATCGCCGGCCAGTTCCAGGACAGCGACCGCGGCGTGCTCTATCTCTTGAATGAGAGCCGCAAGCTGATGAACGACAATGTGCGCAAGCTTGCGGTCTGGTTTTCCTGCATACTCGGCGCGGTGCTTCTGGTGAACATCCTGGCCAACGATGCGGGGCTGGTGCAGCGCCTCGGCCTGTTCGCGGGCCTCAGCGACGATGCGCTGGTGAGCTCGGCCCAGCTCACCTCTCTGGTGGTGGGCGCCGGCAGCTGCCTTCTGGCGGCCATGGTGATGTGGGCGCTCTATTATGCTGAGTATTCGCCCTATCAGCGCAATTCCGCGCGCGAAATGGCGAACTTCCTCACCCGGTATCTGGCGCGCGTGAACGACCATTACCGCACCGCGGTGGGCAAGGCGAAGTCCGTGACGGTGGGTCAGGAGCGCGATTCAAAGCACCTGTCCGACGAAGCGCAGCTATGGATGCTCAATATCAGCTGGATCGCGCTTCGGGTCTTTTTCATCGAGACCTATGTGCGCAACACCGTGTTCCAGATCCGGCGCAATTCGCACTATTACCTGGTCTTCGTGCCCACCGGGTTCCTGGCGTTGTTGGCGGTGGTGCTGGTGGCGCTGGGGCTGTTCACCGACCGCGCTCCGTTCGAGACGATCCTGGCGCTGGGCTGGGTGTTCGCCGCGCTCTTCCTGCTGGTGGTCACGCTTTACGCCTTCTACCTCATCAGCGCCATGCGCGCGCTGGAGGAGATCGATCAGGGCGAATGGATCAGCTTCCACACCCTGCGGCTGGATTCGGTGATGAGCGAGATCGTCGGCAAATACGCCGAGGATGTAGGCTATTGGAAAAACCGCGTTGGCGGCGGGCTTTGAGCCTCAGCTGTCCTCGCCGGACGATTTCTTTCGCCGGGCCTGGCCGCCCTTGCGGCCGGCTTCGCGCGCGCGATCCGAGCCTGCGGTGAACTTGCCCGGCGATTTCAGACCCCCCTTGCGCCCGGCCGCGCTGGCCGCTTGCGCGCCCGGCTTGAACCGGCCAGAGGATTTCAGACCGCCCTTGCGGCCGGCCTCCTTGGCGCGCTCGGCGCCGGGGGTGAAACGTCCGGAATTGGGTGTTTCAGTCGACTCTGCCATGGGCGTCGCCTCCCTGCTTGGGGGGGTAACCCGCAAAGCCCCGCCCCGGTTCTCAGAGACGGGGCCGCGGATTGCAGCGGGCTATTGCGAGCCGCCCTTGCGGCCGGCTTGGCGGGCGCGCTCAGACCCTGGGGAGAAGGAGCCTGAGCTCATTTCGCCGCCTTTCCTGCCGGCTTCGCGGGCGCGTTCGCTGCCCGGTTCGAACGAGCCGGAGCTGGCCTCGCCGCCTTCGCGTCCGGCCTGGCGGGCGCGCTGAGACCCTTCGGTGAACGAGCCGGAGCTCATTTCGCCGCCTTTCTCACCGGCTTGCCGGGCGCGGTCGCTGCCTTGCTCGAAGGAGCCGGTGGAGGCCTCACCGCCCTTGGAAGCGACCTTGCGGGTCTCAGGATCGTCGGGTTTGAACTGACCTTGATTGCGGGCCATAGGGGCCTCCTGTCATTGCTCTTCAGACCCGATACGCCGCTCACCGGCGCATCGCGACCTTTCGAACACAGGGGGCGGAGCTGGCGTTCCGGGCGCCCCGGCGCATCGGGCGAGCGGGCCAAAGGCCCTCTTTCTTCAAAACCGCCAGCGCGTTATGGCGCGGCCGGGCGGAATGAAGAATTATCGCTATGAGTCAGCGGGCCCGCCCGGCGCGGTCATCTCCGGCCACAGGCGCTTCAGCCGGTCCACCTTGGCGATGAAATTCGGTGTCCACGCCTGGGCGTGGCTCGGGCGCATCTCCATGGCGAACAGCGCGTCGAGCCCTTGCGGGGCGAGCAGGGTGAAGCGCCGTCCGCCTCGCGGCGCAGGCCCGCCATGTGAGCGGGTGAGGCGTAGTTGGCGATTGCGTCCGCGCTGGAGGTGTAGGCCGGCTTGGCGTAGCCGAACTTCGCCTCGAACCAGAGATGGACCCGAGCCTGGTTTCGGATCTCCACCGGGGCGGGCAGATCGGCGAAGACCGACGCGCAGCGCCGGATCACCGCGTCCTCGGCCTCAAAGGAGAGGTCGCAGGCGTCGAAATAGGCGAGGTCGTAATCCTTGATCCCGTAGCCGGGCGGCCGACCGGTGAGCGCATTCCAGACATTCTGGTACACGGCCCCGGCGGCGAGCGCCCAGTCGGGCAGGCCGAGATCAACGGCGCGCTGAAGGACGGTCTCGGCGATGGGGTCGGCGAGTACGGAGCCGATAAGGAAGGCGGGTTGGTCAGGGGGTGGGATCCGCCGAGGGCGTGGAGCCATGTCCTTCGGGTCCTTCGAGGCTCGCCTTTCAGGCTCGCACCTCAGGATGAGGTGTATGATTGAGGTGGTCAGGACGAAGCCTCACCCACCTTTCCTCATCCTGAGGAGTCTTTTTCGAACCCCGGACTTGATCCGGGGCTCGAAGGACGCACAGCCCTGGCGGGCGCTACCCCCTGAGGCTCGCGCCGGCCTTCTCTCCCGCCTTGACGATCTTTTCGGAGACCGCCTCGATCTCTTTGTCGGTGAGGGTTTTTTCGCCAGGCTGGAGCGTCACCTCGACGGCCAGCGAGACCTGGCCTTCGGGCACGCCCTGGCCCGCGTAGACGTCGAACAGGATCGCGTCGGTCACCAGCTGCTTGTCCGCGCCCTTCACCGCTTTGAGAAGGTCGGCGGCGGCCATGTCGGCGGGCGCCAGGAAGGCGAAGTCGCGGCGTACCGGGTTGAGCTCGGGAATGACCACGGCCGGGCGGGCTTTGAGCGCCTTCTTCTTCGGTGAGGGGATTGCTTCCAGGAAGACTTCGAACGCCAGAACGCGCCCGCCGATGTCGAGGGCTTTGAGGACCTTGGGGTGGATTTCGCCGAACTCGGCGAGCACCTTCGGCCCGAGACGAAGCACGCCGGAGCGGCCCGGATGCCACCAGGCGCGCGCATCGGCGCTGATCTGCACGGTGTCGGCGGGGCCGCCCGCGGCGGCGAGCGCGGCCAATGCGTCGGCCTTGGCGTCGAACACGTCGGGCGCCTCAGCCCCGCGCCAGTCCCGGCCCGCGACGATGCGGCGCGCGCCGGCGATCACGCTCTGCTGGCCGGCGGGCGTATCGTCGAGATAGATCGGTCCCGCCTCGAAATAGCGCGCGTCCTCGAGGCCTCGGTCGGCGCTCTTTTGAACCGATTTGAGAAGGTGAATCAGCGCGCTGGGGCGCATGACGTCGAGCTCTGAGCTGATCGGATTCTCAAGGGTCAGGCCCGGGCCCGCCCCGCCGAACAGATCGGCCTCGTCATGGCGGCAGAACGACCAGGTGATCGCCTCCTGATAGCCTCGAAGCGCGATGGCGCGGCGCGCCGCGCGCACCCGGTTTTGAAGCGCGGTCGCCGGCGCCTCGAAGCGCTCGCCCTCGGGCCGGGAGAAACGCTCCACGGGCAGGGTGTCATACCCGGCGATGCGGGCGATTTCTTCAATCAGATCAGCGCCTTGAGAACAATCACGCCGCCAGCTCGGAACGCTCACGGTCCAGGTCGCGCCGCGCTCAACGCCGAAGCCGAGGCTTGCAAGGATCTGCGCGATGCGCTCCTCGCCAAGGTCGAGGCCCAGGAGCTTTTTCACCCGAGCCGGGTCGAAGGCGATGGGGGCGGGCCGCGCCGGCGCCGCGCCGGCCACGGCGACCTCGCTGGCGGTTCCGCCGCCATACTTTAAAATCAACGCCGTAGCCAGATGCAGGCCGTCCAGGACGCTTTCCGGATCGACGCCGCGTTCAAAGCGGTATTTGGCGTCTGACTCGATCCCAAGCTCGCGGGCGGTGACGCGGGTGATGGCGGGATCGAACCAGGCGCTTTCGATGAACACCTCGGTGGTGGCGTCGGTGCAGCCGCTCTCCTCGCCGCCCATCACGCCGCCGAGACCGAGGGCGTTCTGGTCGTCGGAGATGACGCAATGGTGTTGAAGCGGTTCATATTCGCGCCCGTCGAGCGCCGCGAACTTATCCGCCGCCCCGCGCCCTTTGCGCGCGCGAATGACATCCCCGATCTTCGCCCGATCATAAACGTGCAGCGGGCGCGCCCGGTCGAAAGAGACATAGTTCGTCACGTCGGCCAGAAGATTGATCGGACGCAGCCCGATGGCGGTCAGGCGCTGCTGCAGCCAGTCGGGGGAGGGCCCGTTCTTCACGCCTGAAATCACCCGCCCGGCGAAGACGGGGCACGCCTCAGCCCAGTCCAGCTCGATTTCAACGGAACAGGGCCCCTCGCCGGAGATCTCTGTAATCGCGCCGGTTTTCAGCTTGCCTGCGCCCGCCGCGGCCAGGTCGCGGGCAATGCCGTAGACGCCGAGCCAGTCCGGGCGGTTCGGGGTGACTTCAAAATCGATGACCGGGTCGTCCAGGCCCAGCGCTTCAGCCGCCGGGGTTCCCACCGGCCAGTCGCCTTGTAGATCGGCGATGCCGTCATGGTCCTCGCCCGCCTCGATCTCTTTCGTCGAGCACAGCATGCCGTGGCTTTCCACGCCGCGGATCTTGCGCGGTTTTTTATCCAGCGCGAAGTCGAGGCCCGGAATGTAAGTCCCCAGCGGCGCGTAGATCGCCGTCATGCCGGCGCGGGCGTTGGGCGCGCCGCAAACGATCTGCTTCTCCCCGTCCCGGGTCTCCACCGTGCACACGCGCAGCCGGTCGGCGTCCGGGTGCGGCTCGGCCTTCTTCACGTGGGCGACGGTGAAGTCGGCGAGCTTTGCGGCCGGATTGTCGATCTCCTCGATCTCCAGCCCCGCCATGGTCATGGCCTCGGCCAGATCATCCAGGGCGAGATCGGTGTCGATATGCTCTTTGAGCCAGGAGAGGGTGAATTTCATAAGGGTCGCCGTATCAGTCGCGGGCCGGAAGGCCCAGTTGTTCGAAAATATCGTCGCCGGTGTCCGGGCAGCTTCCCCCCGCCGGGCGGCGCCGATCGACGGTGGATTCGGTGCTGGTGACCCAGCACCGGTCAAAGACCGAGCAGTAGCAGATCTCCATGTCCCAAAGGACCCAGTCAGCCACGAGCGCTGCGCCGTCCTGTGGGGAGACCTCCTCGGGCAGGACCACCGATAAAGGTTCGACCACCGACCCGGCCGCCAGGATGCGCCCGTTCATTGAGGACCAGCTGAAATTTGAATCAGCGGGGAAGATCTGCGCCAGCGCCGACCCGTCCGTCACGGCCTCGCCGTCCCGGCTTAGGCCAACATGGCGGATCACAGCCGGTCCGACACCGTTATTGGAGACGCGCACGCCGAACCGTGCGCCGTCGTCATACTCGCCCCAATAGCCGTCGATCTGGATCGCCGGCAGGACGCTGGCGTGCTGCTGGGCGCGCATGACCCGGGCCTGATCCCAGCTGACGAACAGCGCCGCCACGCCCACCACGATGGCGGCGATGGAGCCCACGGTCTCAAAGCGCAGGCGCAGTCTTGAGGGCCCGCCCTCGCTCATGGCTAGCTCAGCCCCGTCGCCAGGTTCGCCTGCAGAAGCGGGCTGAAGCCGTAATGGGACAGCCAGCGCGCGTCCGGTTCGAAATAGGGGCGTAGATCGTTCATGCCGTATTTCAGCATGGCCAGGCGGTCCACGCCCATGCCGAAGGCGAAGCCCTGGTACTCTTCCGGATCAAGCCCGCAGGCCTTGATCACGTTGGGGTGCACCATGCCGCAGCCCAAAATCTCCATCCATTTGTCGCCGCTGCCCACCTTGATCGCGTCGCCGACGCGCTCATAGCGCACGTCCATCTCCGCGCTGGGTTCGGTGAAGGGGAAGTGGTGGGGGCGAAAGCGCGCCACCACCTCGTCGGTTTCGAAGAAGGCCTTGATGAACTCGGTCAGGCAGCCTTTGAGGTGGCCCATATGGGTTTCGCGATCGATGACGAGCCCTTCGACCTGATGGAACATGGGCGTGTGGGTCTGGTCCCAGTCGCAGCGATAGACCCGGCCCGGCGCGATGATCCGGATCGGCGGTTTTTCGCGAACCATGGTGCGGATCTGCACCGGCGAGGTGTGGGTGCGCAGCACCTTCGGCGTCTCGCCTTCGGCCGCCTTCATGAAGAAGGTGTCGTGGGTGTCGCGCGCTGGGTGATCGGGCGGGAAATTCAGCGCGGTGAAGTTATGGAAGTCGTCTTCCACGTCCGGGCCTTCGGCGACCTTGAAGCCCATGTCGGCGAAGATGACGGCCAGCTCCTCCATCACCTGGTTTACCGGGTGCAGCGAGCCGACGGGCTCGCGGCGCACCGGGCGGGTGACGTCGACGGTTTCGCTGGCGAGCGCCTGGTTCAGCGCCGCATCCTCAAGCGCGTCTTTCTTGGTGTCGATCGCGGCGGCGAGCCGGTCCTTCAGCCCGTTGAGCGCCGGGCCCATGACCTGGCGCTCTTCCGGCGTCATCTTGCCCAGCTCTCGCATTTTCAGCGAGACTTCGCCCTTCTTGCCCAGGGCCGCGACACGCAGCGCGTCCAGCGCGGCGAGGTCGCCGGCGTCCTCGATCCGGTCGCGATAGGACTGTTCTAGGTCGGCGAGGTCTTGGGTGTTCATGGGCGGACGGTCTCGACTTGGCGGGCTGGAACCGCCCGTCTAATGTGAGATCACGCCATTTTCAACGCGTTGGTGCGCGCAGCCGCGATTCAGGCCGCGGACCGGGGGGCTTTGTTGGTTTTTTCCTCCGTCTTTTTTCTATTTTATTTTCTTCCCGTGGCCGTGGGCGGCTATTTCCTCCTGCCCCAATCGGCGCGCAACGCCTGGCTTTTGACGGCGAGCCTTCTCTTTTACACCTGGGGCGCAGGCGCTTTCGTTCTGGTGATGCTCGCCTCCATAGCGGTGAATTTCGCCCTGGGGCTGCTCGCCGAGCGCGGACGCCGGCGCGGGGATGGGCGCGCGGTGCGCTGGGCCGTAATCGGAACCGCGCTTGTGAACGTGGGTATTCTCGCCTGGTTCAAATACGCGGGCTTCGCGTTCGATCAGCTCAACGCCGGGCTTTCGGTGATCGGCGCTCCGGGGCTTCCCGCGCTGGACATCCTTTTGCCCATCGGTATCTCGTTCTTCACCTTCCAGTCCATGAGCTACGTGTTCGACGTGGCCCGCGGCGCCGCGCCGGTGCAGCGCAACCCCGTCACCTTCGCGCTTTACGTGGCGCTGTTCCCCCAGCTCATCGCCGGGCCCATCGTGCGCTACGCCGGGATCGCGCACAGCCTTGTTAAACGCTCCACCACCGCCGACGACGTTACAGAGGGGACGTTCCGCTTCTGCTGGGGGCTTATCAAGAAGGTGGTCATCGCCGACGCCTTCGCCCCCATCGCCGACGCCGGGTTTTCCGGCGGCGCGGGCGAGATCGGCATGCTCGGCGCATGGGCGGCGCTGCTCGCCTACACCTTGCAGATCTATTTCGACTTTTCCGGGTATTGCGACATGGCGATCGGGCTCGGGCGGATCTTCGGGTTCCGGTTTCCGGAGAACTTCGCGCGGCCCTATTCGGCGGGCAGCATGACCGAGTTCTGGCGGCGCTGGCATATCACCCTGTCCAGCTGGTTTCGCGACTATGTCTATATCCCGCTCGGCGGGTCGCACGGCTCGCTGCAGCGCACCCAGGCCAATCTCTGGATCGTCTTTTTGCTGACCGGGCTGTGGCACGGGGCGGCCTGGACCTTCATCGTCTGGGGCTTGATGCATGGCGCGCTTCTGGTGCTGGAGCGCGTGTTCGGCTGGCAAGACGCCGCCGGGCCGTGGCGGCCGGCGCGGCGCGCGGTCACGCTGTTTCTGGTGATGATGACCTGGGTGGTGTTCCGCGCCGAAAGCTTGCCCGACGCGCTCGTCTTCTACGCCGCCCTGTTCGACCTCTCGCAGATCCAGCCCGCCCCGGCGATCGCCGCGGCGCTGGACACGCGCGCGCTCGTCACCCTGGCGCTGGCGTCTGCGGTGTTCGTTCTGCCGCCTGCGTTCTCGGGCTGGGACTGGCTGCGCCGGCCGGATCTGCGCGGCCTCGCCCAGCGCGCTGCAGTGCTGGGGCCGGGGCTTGTCTACGCGCTCGTTCTTGCGGTGTCGGGCAGCTACACCGCATTTTTGTATTTCCAGTTCTAGGGGGCGGGCGTGAGGCTTCGAAAGCTGGAATTCGCCGCCGTGCTTGCAGGCTTCGCCCTGCTCTGGCTGGTGCTGATCGTCTCGATCGCCCGGCCTGCGGACATGCGCGCCCTGAACCGCGCCGCGGAGCCGCGCCCGGGCCTGTCCCCGCTCGCCTTCGCAGACGCTGAGTATCGATCACGCTGGACCGGCTGGTTCACCGACAAGCTGGTGCTCGCCGGCGCGGCCCGGCGGGCGAACCGGGTGATCGAGACGCGGGTCTTCGCAGACGCCGCCTCGGGACGCGTCATCGCCGGCGAGGACGGCTGGCTGTTTCTCAATCGCGACAATCCCAGCGTCAGCCTTCTGCCGGGGGGCGGCGGTGGGCGCGATGCGCGCACTCTGGACGGTGTGGCCGCGGCCCTGGCGCGCCTTGACGCGGCGGGGATCGACGCGCGCTTTGCACTCGCCCCGCACAAGCCTTCGATCTATCCAGACCGCCTGCCCGCGCCCGTGCGTGAGACCCAGGCGGCGGAGGCGGCGCGCCGCACCGCGCTGATGGCGCAGCTGAAACAGGCCCATGGCGCGCAAATGGTCGATGTTTTCGCAGCCATGGCGGCGCGCGCGCGCGAGGCCGAGCTTTACCTGCCGCGCGACACTCACTGGTCGGATCGGGGCGCGGCGGTGATGGCGCGCGCGCTGGTGAACGCCTTTAAGCCGGATTTGTGGGACGAGGACGCGGTGCGCCCGGGCGGGTTCGAAGACTATGTCCCCGACCTTGAACGCTTGCAGGGAAGCACTGCGCCGCGGCGTAAGCCGGTGCTCGAAGTGAACCGGTCCGCCGTGCGCGTCACGCCGCTGCCGGCGCCGGAAGGCGCGCCGTTCTGGTGGAGCCGGATCACGGCGGACGGGCCGGACGGCGCGCTTCTGGGGCCGATCACATTGGTGGGCGATTCCTACGCCCAGGGCCTGATGAAGTTTCTCGCGCCGTATTTCTCCGAAACCCGCTTTGTTCATATCGACGCGCTGGAGACGCCGGAGGCGGCCGACCTCTTAAGCGGCGCCGAGCATGTCGCCGTCGTCATCGTGGAGCGCCACCTGCTGGCGCCGGCGCCCCACGGCCCTGCGGGGCTTGGCGCGCGCCTTGATGCGGCGCTGGGCGGCGAAGGCGGGGGCGCGCAATGAAAAAGGCCCGCCTCGTTAAAGGCGGGCCTTTCAATAAGCGTCGGCGCGAAGCGCTTAGCTGTTCAGAGCCGATTTCGCCTGCTCGGCCAGGGAGGTGAAGGCCTCCGGCTCGTGAATGGCGATGTCGGACAGGACTTTACGGTCCAGCTCGATTCCGGCCTTTTTCAGGCCGTTCATGAAGGTGGCGTAGGTCAGGCCGTTCAGGCGCGCGCCGGCGTTGATGCGCTGGATCCACAAGGAGCGGAAGACGCGCTTCTTGGCGCGGCGGTCGCGATAGGCGTACTGACCAGCCTTCTCCACCGCCTGGTTGGCGACGCGGAAGGTGTTCTTGCGACGGCCGTAATAGCCTTTCGCCTGATCAATGACTTTTTTCTTGCGGGCGTGACGGGCGGGACCGGAGGACACACGGGCCATGGGTCGCTCTCCTTATATCTTGAGACCCAACCGCTTAGCGGTTGTAGGGCAGGTAGCTGCGCTTGACGATCTTGGCGTCCGGCGCCGCAAGCGTGTCGGTGCCGCGCTTTTGCCGGATCTGTTTCGGCGTGCGCTTGATCATGCCGTGGCGCTTGCCGGCCTGGGCGGCCAGAACCTTGCCCGTGCCCGTGACCTTGAAGCGCTTTTTCGCGCCCGATTTGGTCTTCAGTTTCGACATTTCGCTCTCCTTTTCGAGGCGGACGGCGAACCGTCCGCGTCAGCGTTCCAGGGCCGCCCGGCATGTCGTGGGCCGGGTGGGCCGGTAAAAGTGGAGCGGGGGTTATACGTGCGCGCACGAAAAACGCAAGCGCCCGGCCCTGCTCAAGATGCGCCCGCCCGGCCCGGCGGGTGCGCGGGCCGGGCGAGGTGCGAGGCTCTAGCGATCCATCCCGAGCTCGGAGACGTTCAGCGTCGTGTTCGCCTGGCCGCCGCCGAACGTGCCCACATAGATGTCGTACGTGCCGCTGGTGGAGCCGGTGAAGCGGAGCCCGGCGTTCGTACCGGCCGCCCCGTCGTCATTACAGACCCAGCTGCCGTCGGGCCGGTTGATCGCCAGCGTCGTGTCCGCGCCGCCGCTGGTGTAGATGTAGAGCGAGCCGGAGCCGTCGTATCGCAGCTCCACCGTGGGTTCGCGGGTGATCGAGCCGGAGCATCCCGCCTGCACCGCGTCGGAGGCCGAAAGCGGTCCGCCGGCCGTCACGCGCCGGAATTCGGGATCGGGCAGGAAGCCGCCGTCCAGCCGCATCACGCTGTGGCGCGGCGTCGCCGTGATGTCCACGCCGCCCCCGCTGGAAAACCCGCCGGTTCCGCCAAGCGCAGGCTCGCCGAGCTCTGAGATATAGAGCGTGGCCGCAGCCGGGTCATCGCCGAACGTGCCCACCCAGATGTCGTACTCGCCCGAGCGCGGATTATCAAAGGTGATAAGCGGGTTGAACGGCGCGTCCGCCCCGTCGTCGTCGCAAGACCAGCGCCCGTCCGGGCCGCGCACCACCAAGGTGGTGTCCTCTCGGGAGTCCGCTGTGAGCGTAAGGGGGAAGGAGCCGGCCGAATAATTCAGCGATACGTCCGGCGCCGAGGCGATATTGCCGGTGCATGACGCGCCCTGAATGTCGCGGGCGTTATAGGCGCCGCCTGCGGTCAGCTCGATGCTGCGCGGATCGTTGGAGAAGCCGGCGCTCAGCGACAGCGCGCGGTAGAGGGGCGCGGCGTTCGGGTTCGGGCCGCCGGCGCTGGCGGCCGAGCCGCCGCCAAGGCCCATGGAGCCGGTGTTGGCTTCGATGAGCCCGCCGCCGGGCCGGCTATAGTCGCCGCCGCTGCTATAGCCCTGGTTCACGCTTTCGCGCGTGTGCTCGCCGATTTCGGAAATGAACAGCGCCGCCGGGACGCCGGCGCCGCTGGCGTAGGTGCCCACCCACACGTCATAGCGGCCCGAGGCGGGTTGATCGAAGCGGATCATCGGGTTCAGCGGCTCTTGCGCGCCGTCGTCGTCGCACCACCAGTCGCCGTTGGGATCGTTGATGATCAGCGTGGTGTCGCGATCGGAGTCCGCAGTAAAGATCAGCGGAAAGCCGCCGGCCTGATAGCTCACCGAATAGTCCGGGGCGTCGGCGATATAGCCGGTGCAGTTTGAAAAGCGCGCGGCGGCGCGGATGGTCCCGCCTGCAGTGAGGTTGCGCACGTGCGGGTCCGGCGAGAAGCCGGAGCTCAGCTCGGTTCCGCCGAACGCGGCCGGCCGCGTCCAGTCCTGGGCGGCGGCGGTTCCGGCGACGGCCGCGGCGAGGCCCGCGGCGGCGGCGATGGATCTTGTGATCATGTCGATCCCCCTTTTGTCTTGATGCATGTCAATGCGGCCAGCCGTCAGCGCCGGCCCGCGCGGCTAGCGGCTGCCGGTCTCGGACACGTAAAGCGTGGCGCGCTCCAGGCTCGCCTCACCGAACGTCCCCACCCAGATGTCGTACTGACCTGACGCAGGCGAGCCGAAGCGGACAGACGGGTTGAGGCCCTCGCCGCTGTCGTCGTCGCAATACCAGGCGCCGTCGGGCGCGTTGATCACCAGCGTGGTGTCGGCGCCGGACTCAACAGAGAAAATCAGCGGGAAGACCGATCCGGCCTCATAATTCACCCGCACGTCCGGCGCGTCGGCGATGAAGCCGCTGCAGCCGCCGGCCGCGTTGGAGGCGGCGATCGATCCGCCGGATCGAAGATTGACCGTGCGCGGATCATCGGTGAATCCCGCGCTCAGATTGAGCGTCCCGAAGGTGGGCGCCAGGGCGTAGTCCTGCGCCGAAACGAGCGTCGTCGCGCCGAAGGCGAGGAGCCCTGCGCTGATGAAGGTGCGAAACATGGATTGTCCCCTAAACTAAAATCTCCGGACCTAATTGATCCGGCTGCGCACAATGGCGCACCGCGAACAAGGCGGGAATGGGACATTTCGAACGTTCGTTAAATTTTTTCTCAAAGTTCGCGCCTCGGCGGCGCGAAATTCGCCGCGTCAACGAAATCTGGCGCGAAACCAAAAACGGCGCGGAGCCGAACCCCGCGCCGTCCTGAGCAAAGCGCCGAATGGTGCGAACCTAGCGCGGCGCCATCACCATGATCATCTGGCGGCCTTCAAGCTTGGGCTCGAGCTCCACCTTGGCGACGTCGCCGAAATCTTCCTTGACGCGGTTCATCACGTCCATGCCGCGATCCTGGTGCGCCATTTCACGGCCGCGGAAGCGCAGGGTGACCTTGACCTTGTCGCCCTCCTCGAAGAACCGGGTCATCGCCTTGGTTTTGACCTGATAATCGTGGACGTCGATGTTCGGACGCATTTTGATCTCTTTGACGTCCTGGGTCTTCTGCTTCTTCTTGGCCTCGGCCTTTTTCTTCTGCTCCTGATACTTCAGCTTGCCGTAGTCGATGATCTTGCAGACCGGCGGATTGGCGTTCGGGCTGACCTCGACCAGATCAAGCCCCGCCTCCTGCGCGGCTTCCAGCGCAGCGTCCACAGGCATTTCGCCCTGCTTCTCGCCGGCTTCATCGATCAGGAGCACTCTGGGAGTGCGGATTTCGCGGTTGATGCGCGGGCCTTCCTTTTTCGGCGGCGGCGCGGCGTGCGGACGTCGGGCTATGCGTCTTCTCCTTTGACCACGGACAGGAAATTCCGAACGCGCAATTTATCAAATCTGTTGCGCGGCGGCTAGCGAATATGCCGATCAGGCTTGGAAAATCAAGGCGCTCAGACGGCGGGTCACGCCGCCCTCGCATCGCCGTCGAATCCGCCGGCGCAGCGCATGGCCTGAACAGCCTCCGGCGCGCTGATCTGAGCCAGGGTCGGGGCGTGCATCAAAATGGTCGGCTGGGCGCCGCGCGGGGCTGTGTCCACAGGCGGGGTTTCGCCGGGATGGAAGAGCACCGCCGGCGACCCGGCGGCGACCAGGAGATGGAGCAGCGGCACGTCCTCGCCGAAGGCGCACTGGGCCTGACGGCCAAGGCCGGCGAGCTGGACCAGGTTGGCCCGCCCGGTGAGATCGCGCGCGCCCGGCGTGACATGGGCCACATAGCGGCCGAGTTCGCGCGTCGACGGCCCGCCCACGATCACCGGCTCGACGCCTTGTTCGATGAGCTGATGGGCGAGCGAGGCCCAGCGCTCTTTCGGCCAGCGCGTCGGCGGCGGGCTGTCGTCGCCGGCCGGCGCGAACAGCGCGTAGCGCCCCTGCAGGCCGAAATAGGCCGGATCCAGCGTGCGCGAGCGCTTGGAGACGAAGTCCACCCAGTCAAGTTCCGGCGGCGGCGCCTCGCCCAGGCGATAGACCGCGGCGTCATAAAGCCCGGCCGCGCCCAGCTGCGTCGCGGCGAGGTCCAGCGGATGACCGCCCTGCTTCATGTCGGGCGCCAGGTCGATCCATTTCGCCTTGGAGAAGCGGGCCGCGCGCTTGATCTTCTTGCCCGCCTCGCCCGAGCCCAGGTCATAGATCCGGTCAAAGCGCGAATTGCGCGCCGACTTCATGCGCTCGAAAAAGCCCTGGCCGGCGGCCTGGTGCAGCGTCGCCTCCACCGCGTTGAAATAGGGGCAATGCTTTAAAAGGCTTTCGAAATCCTCGCCGGTGAGCAGCGTGATCCGCGCCGTGCGGTGGTGCTCGCGAATGCGCCTGGCGGGCGCAAGCATGCGCACCATGTCGGCGAGGTCGCCGTCATGGATCACGAGGATTTGCTCTTTGTCATCGTGACCGAACATGGCGCTACTCTAAAAGCTCCCGATAGACCCGCAAGGTGGACTCTTGCAGCTGCGCGGCTGAAAACCGCGCGGTGATGTGTTCGCGCCCCGCCCTTGCAAGCTTCGTGCGCGCCGGCTCGTCCAGCGACAGCGCCTCCAGCACCGCCGTGCGCCAGGCTTCAGCGTCGCCCGGCGCTGCGCGCCAGCCGGTTTCGCCGTGGCTCACCGCCTCGCGCGCGCCGCCATGGTCGGCCGCAATCACCGGCGCGCCCACGGCCTGGGCTTCTGCGGCGGTGCGCCCGAACGCTTCGGGTTCTAAAGACGGACACACCACCAGATCGGCGCTCTTGTAAGCGGCGGGCATGTCCGTTTCATGGCCGGGCAGAACCAGCGTCAGTTTTGCGGCTCGGGCGGCGAGCTCCAGCTCGGTGCGATAGTCCTCGCGCCCTTGCGCATCGCCGGGGCAAACCAGGCGCACGGGGCGCGGCGTCTTAAGCCCGGCGAGCATGCCGATGAAAAAGGCCTGCCCTTTCCAGCGGGTCAGCCGTCCGGGCAGCACGATCAGCGTTTCTCCGTCCCTGACGCCCCAGCGCTCCTTAAGGAGCGCGACCCGCGCATCGTCCACCGCGCTCGCGTCGAAGCGGGCGAGGTCGACGCCGCGCGGAATCACCCGCAGCCGGTCTTCTGCGACGCCGTGCTCGGCGCGCACATGATCGGCGATGAACTGCGAGTTGGCGATGACCCGGTCGCCGGCGGCCATCACCGAATTATACCAGCGCTTCAGAGCGGAGCGGGCGGTGTACGTGCCGTGATAGGTCGTCACGAAGGGCTTCCCGGTGCGGCGCGCGGCCCATTTCGCGCTCCACGCCGGGGCGCGCGAGCGGGCATGGACGAGATCGACGCCCTCCGCCTTGATCAGGCGCGCCAGCCGCCCCGCATTGCGCCAGATCGAGGCGGGGTTTTTCGTCTTCATGTCAAGGCGCACAAGCGCGCCGCCGGCGGCTTCGAGTTCGTCCTCGAGGCGTCCCCCGCAGCTCGCCACAATGCACCGCCCGCCCGCAGCCTTGACGGCCTCGGCGATCTCGATCGTGGTGCGCTCGGCGCCGCCTGCGTCGAGCTCGGGTATGACCTGCAGGATGTTCAAGCGCGCCCTCCGCCCGGCTTGCCTGAAGGGCCGGGCGGCTCACATAACCGGACGCCCCCCGCCGCGCCAACCGGAAAGGTTTCAGCCATGACCGATTTTAAACGCCTTGACCGCGGCGACGGTGAGCATCTCGCCTATGTGCGCCATGGGGGCGAAGGCCCCGGCGTCATGTTCCTCGGCGGTTACGCCTCGGACATGGGCGGGACCAAGGCGATGCATCTCGACGCCTGGGCCAGGGGGGCGGGGCGGGCCTTCGTCCGCTTCGATTATTTCGGCCACGGCGCATCGTCGGGCGCGTTCGAAGACGCCACCATCACCCGCTGGCGCGGCGATGCGCTCGCCGCGCTGGATCAGCTCACCGACGGGCCGCAAATCCTTGTGGGCTCCTCCATGGGCGGCTGGATGGCGCTTCTCACCGCGCTCGCGCGGCCCGAGCGCGTGAAGGCGCTGGTGCTGATCGCGCCGGCGCCGGATTTCACCGAAAAGCTCATGTGGGCCGGCCTGCCGTTCCATGTGAAGCAGGCGATCGAGGCCGACGGCCGCTGGGAGCAGCCCTCGCCCTATGGCGGGACCAGTGTGATCACCAAGCGCCTGATCGAGGACGGCGCGCAATGGTCGATCCTTGATGAGCCGATCGCGATCGACGCGCCGGTGCGCATCCTGCAGGGTTGGCGCGATCCCGACGTGCCCTGGGACCACGCCGTGCGCCTTCTGGAGGCGCTCCAGAGCGATGACGTGGCGCTGCACCTGTCAAAATCCGGCGACCATCGCCTGTCGAGCGAGGCCGATCTCGCCCGATTGACGGCGATGATCGAAGCGGTGAGCTAGTGTTGGCAGGTAGATTGACGTATTATTCTGTCAGTGGAGGCGCCAATCATGGATTTTCAGTCTTTGACAGAGCATGGGCTCATATCGCCGGATAAGCTGGCGGCGCTGCTGCGAACGACGAAAGCGGAGATCGGCGGAACTCTGGGGCTGTCCGCTCAGGCCCTGTCGCGCAAGGACCGCGTTCGCGCGGCGCGGGTTCAATCGCGTTTGCGACATCTGCTTGAGTTGGTGAACACGATGGAGCCGGTGATCGGCTCGCCTCTGCTTGCGTATGCCTGGTATCGCTCCGAGCCGATCATCGGCTTCGGCGGACGCACTCCGGAACGCATTGTGAAGGACGGCGAGATCGACGCCTTACGCGCTCATATCCAGCGCCGCCTGCAGGGCGGATACGCGTGATCTCTTCGCAGAGGCGGCTTAAGGCGCGGCTGGTACGCGCTGCGAGACCTTATTACAGTCATCTGCCCGCCTCGGGGGAAGGCGCGCGGCGTCATGGGGGGCGGTTCAATCGCCAGGGAGCGCCAGCGCTTTATCTGTCCTTCCGACTTGAGACGGCGGCGAGCGAGGTCCGGTTCACGCTGAACTATCAGCCTTACACCTTCTATTTTCTTGAGGTCGATTGCGGACCCGTCGCAGACCTTTCCAGTGCGGGCGCACGAGAGGCGCTTGGCGTCTCGGCAAGCGATCTGGAGTGCCCGAATTGGGAATCCGAGATGTATCGCGGCATCAAACCGCGCTCGCACTTGATGGCGGATCGGCTGATTGAAAGGGGCTATGCCGGGGCCGTGGTCCCAAGTTTCGCCGCCGGAGCAGGCCCGGACGACCTGAACCTGGTTTTATGGACGTGGGAGGAGGTGACCCACGCCGAAGCGCTTGACGGCGCGGGCAGCAAGGTTTGCGTTTTGAATCGCGCGGCGCTGCCGGTCGATGCGGCTTCGTGGCCGGATCGTCAGCCGCCCGCCTGAAGGATCGCCGCGAGGCCCTCGCGCCAGGAGCGGTAGGCCGGGCGCCAGCCTAGCACCGCCTTGGCGCGGGCGTTGGAGACGCGGCGCCGTTCAGCGAAGAAGCTCGCCTGCATGGGGCTGGCCGTTTGCGGATCGAAGGGGACGATCTCCGGCGCCGGCGCGCCCAGCAGCTCGGCCGCGCCGATCATCACTTCGGCCTGGCTGGACGGGTGGTCGTCGGCGAGATTGAACGCGCCGTCGGCCTGAGGCCGGGCGAGCGCGCGCTCCAGCGCGGCGGCGATATCATCCACATGCACCCGCGAGAAGACCTGGCCCGGAGCGTCAAAGACTTCTGTGCGTCCCTCGCGGATCTTGTCCAGCGCGCTGCGTCCGGGCCCGTAAATGCCCGAAAGACGGAACAGGCGCGCGCCATGGCGGGCCCAGCCGGCTTCCGCGTCAGCCCGGCGCACGCTGCGCGGCTGGCTCGGGGCGACGCCGTCGCGCTCGAACGCCCAGCCGCCGCGCCGGTCGCCATAGACGCCGGTGGTGGAGAGATAGCCGAGCCAGGTCCGGCTGAAGTCCAGGCCGTCAAAGGCGGGCAGGAACGGGTCGCCCTGCTCGCCCGGCGCGGCGCTGGCGATGATCGCGTCGGCGGTCTGCGCGGCCTCGCGCAACGCCGCGCGGCCCGCTGGGTCTGACGGATCGGCGAGCACGGGCGTATATCCGGCGCGCTCGATGCCTCCCGCCCGTTCGGCGCTGCGCGTACTGGCGAGGACGCGCCAGCCTGCGTGCGACAGGCGCGCGGCTGTGGCCTCGGCGACATAGCCGAAGCCTGCAAAGAGGATGCTGGGTGTCTCGGCCATGGCAATACGCTCCGCTCACGCCTAGGCTTAACCGAACTCGCAGCTCTTAGGGAACCGCGCCATGACCGCTTCCGCCCGCCGCGTCGCCGCCGGCGCCGTTTTCTCCTTGTCCCTGGCGGCGCCGGCCTTCGCCGCGGATCTCACGCCGCTGGATCCCGAGCGCCGCCACCAGGCCTGCATCGAGGCCATCGCGTCCGACGCCGAGGCCGCCTTCGAAGAGGCGCTCGCCTGGCGCCACCAGGCCGGCGGCTGGCCGGCCGAGCATTGCGTCTCGCTGGCGCTGATCGCGCTGGGTCAGGAAGAGGACGGCGCGGACCGGCTGCGCGCCGCCGCCGAGGGCGCGGTGTCGGCGACCGACGCCAGCCGGGCCATCATGTTCGGCCAGGCCGGCGACGCTTATCTTACGGCGGGGCGGTCCGACCAGGCGCTCTCGGCGTTTTCGCGCGGGATCGATTTTGCGCCGCAGGACGCCGGCTTGCGCCGCGGCCGGGCCGAAGCGGCGCTGGCGCTTGAAGACATGGGCGCCGCAGAGGCCTATGCCGGCGAGGCGGTGGCGGTGAACCCGCAAGACGCCGAGGCGCTGCGCCTGCGCGGCGAGGCCCGGCTGGCGCAAGGCGATCTGAACGGCGCTCAAGCCGACATGCGCGCCGCCCGGGCGCTTGCGCCTGAGAATATCGAGGTGCTGCTTCTGCGCGGGCGCATCAATGAGGCCCGCCGGCTGGGCGAGGTGGTCACCCTTGATTGACGCCTCGGCAGCAGCCGTTTATTCAAGCTGCTAACATACAGAAATCGTTCATAAATCGGCGCGCATGCTCTTGCCGTGGAGCCAGCTTGAGGTCAAGCTTTTTCTCCAAGGACATGGTTTGAGGAGCAGCAGAATGCGCACCGATCCCGATTTTCTGACCGCCCTGACGGGCGCCCGGCTGACCACGGCGCAGGTGTATTATCACCTGCCCGATCATCCCGGCCTGTTGCAGACCTTTTTGTGGCAGACCTACGACCAGGCGCCGGACTTTCCGCGTCTCATGGGGTTTCTCGATTTCTGGCGGCGCGAGATCGAGGCGGTCATCCATTCGGTGCGCGTGGCCCACGCCGAGCTGATCAAGCCTGCTGAATGGCGCGGCGCGGATGTGGAGCTGCGCCTCAACTAGCGCGGTCTTGCAGCAAATTGCAGCGTCAGGGCGCTAGACCTGCGCCGCAGCGCCGGCGCGCGGCCGCGTCGAGGGCCACCAGCTTGGAGGCCAGCGCGCCCAGATCGCGCGCCGCAAGCCCTGAGGCCTGCAGCCGGTCGCCGCGCGGGGTCAGCTCTTCGGCCAGCGACAGGAAGGCGAACTCCGCCTCGCTGAGATCGGCGCGCGACAGGCGAACCAGGCATCGGCAGCCATAGCTCGACCCGCCACGGACGCGGCAGTCGGCCTCCACGCGCTCGGCCGGGGTTTCGCGCGGCAGGTCGTAGACCTCAGGGTCGGGCCGCGAGCCGCTCCAGTCAAAGCGCGGGCCGGAGCCGACACGGCTCGAGCCTAGCGGTTCGCGGCTGGTGTTGACGACAATGCGGCCGGGCCTCTCCGACTCGCCGAACTCGTCATAAAGCGAGCCCTCGCGGATGGTGATCGACCCGCCGCGCGGGTCCTCGGTTTCGTCGCCGGACCAGGACAGCCCGGAGAAGCCGCCGCCGAACAGAGTCCAGCCGATCAGGCCGGCCGCCGCGAACAGGGCGAGCGCGGCGGCCAGCACGAAAGAGCGCGTGGCCATGTCCATATCCATGTTCCCCTCCCTGGCCGCGGCGCCGGACCCTTCCCATCGCGCGTTCAGTTAACCATACTCATACATCGTAGGCTTGTCACAACGGAGAGGAACGCATGCTCCGACTTTTCGCCGCCATCGGCGCCGCCGCCACACTGGCTGCCTGCGCCGCCGGACCGACCCCGTATCAGAGCGCGCAGAGCGGCGCCTACGGGTATAACGAGCAGGCGATCGAGGCTGATCGCTATCTGGTCAGCTTCAACGGCAACTCCCTGACCGACCGGGAGACCGTGGAGACGTTTCTGCTCTACCGCGCCGCCGAGTTGACGCTGGAGCGCGGGTTTGACCATTTCACCATCGTGCGCCGCGACACCGAGGCCGACCGCCGCTATGTGGGCTCGCGAGACCCGTTTCCGGCGCGCTATTCGCCGTACGGCTTCCACTATCGCTATCTGCATCCGCGCTATGGCTGGTACGGCTGGCGCGATCCGTTCTGGGACGATGTGAACGTGCGCGAGGTCTCGCGCTACGAGGCCCAGGCCGAGATCGTGCTGGGCCGCGGCCCGGCTCCGAACGACCCCGCCGCCTTCGAGGCGCGCGAGGTGATCGCCAATCTCGGCCCGCGCGTGACCCGGCCCGACATCGGCTGAGCGCGCACGCAAGTCCTTTGAGAAACCCGCCGGCCCGCGCCGGCGGGTTTTTTCATGCGCCGCCGGCGCTGCGGAAATGGTCGATCACCGCCATCACCCCGAGGCCGATGAAGATCAGCCCGGAGATCAGCTTCAGCGGAACCCGCTCAAGATGCGCGCCGGCGAGTTGTCCCAGGAAGACCGCGATCGCGGTGGAGGCGACGAGCGCCAGGCTGGCGGCGGTGAAGATCTTCACCGCGCGCGCAGGATCGCCCGCGGCGAAGGCGGCCGAGGCGATCTGGGTCTTGTCGCCCAGCTCGGCGAGAAACACGGCGAAAAAGACGGCGAGAAAGGACATCAGGCGGGCTCCGGAGAACGCGAAAATCGCGGCCTTCTAGCAAGCCCGGCCCTGTCCGGCGAGAAGGAGCTGCAAGCAGGCCCTGTAACCTGTGTCATGCGTCTCGCCGAAAAACCGACCGGTCGGGGCGTTCCATTGCGCCTCGCTCTCGCCTAGCATCAGATTTTCCGTTTTATGCGTCGCGTCCAAAAAGGGGACCTTTGATGAGCGCCGGTCAGGAAACTTTGAAAGTGCTCGCTGAGCGCTTCGACGATCTGTTGCTGCGCTGGACAGAGGCGCAATCTGAAGAAGGCGTCCAGCGCACCGACGTGTTCTCCAAAAAGGAGGTTCGCGAGCAGTCCACGCGCCTGCTCAGGGCCTTCCTTGACGGGGCCAAGGGCGGCGACCTGGACGATCCCGATCTCTCCACTGAAAGCTGGGCGGATCTGCGCGACGCACTGCGCGAGGTGAGCGAGGAGCGCACCGAGCGCGGGGTCACGCCGACCCAGATGGCGACCTTCATTCATGCGCTGAAAACACCGCTGTTCGAGTTTCTCACCGACCGCATCGACGACAGCAAGGCGCTGGCCGCCGAGCTGATCGTGGCGGCCCGCCTGGTGGACGCGTTTGCGCTGCACACCACCGAGGCCTTCATCGAGCACCGCGAAAAGGTCATCGAGCGCCAGCGCGCCGAAATGATAGAGCTGTCTTCCCCGGTGGTGGAGCTGTGGAAGGGCATTCTCGCCATCCCGCTGATCGGAGCGCTGGATTCTGCGCGCGCCCAGGAGGTGATGGAGAATCTTCTGGAAGCCATCGTCGAGCGCCAGGCCGAGATCGTCATCGTCGACATCACCGGGGTGCGCACCGTGGACACCCAGGTGGCCCAGCATCTCTTGCGCACCGCCGCGGCGGTGCGTCTGATGGGGGCGGAGTGCATCATCTCCGGCATCAGCCCGACCATCGCGCAGACCATGGTCCAGCTGGGCGTGGACGTCGGCGAAGTGCTTACGCGGGCGAGCATACGCGACGCGCTCGTCCACGGCTTCAACAAGCTGGGCTGGGACATCCAGTCCATCAAGCGCCCGGACGAACACGCCGGCCGCCGGGACGGGCGAGGCGGCCGTGTCTGACGCCGCTTCTCTTTTCAAGGTCAACGGTGTTCTGCTGGTCGCGATCCGCGAGGACATCGACGACACCGACATCGTCGATCTGCAGGACCGCCTGTCCAACGCCGTCAATGACGAGGCCGTCGACGGGGTGGTGATCGACATCTCCGCGCTGGAGATCGTGGACACGTTCGTGGGCCGCGTCCTCGGCCAGCTGGCGAAGATCGCCCATCTTTTGTCCAGCGACACCTATGTGGTGGGCATGCGCCCGGCCGTGGCCATGACGCTGGTGGAGCTGGGCATGACCTTGCCGGAAATGCGCACCGCCCTGGACGTGGACCAGGCCATGCGCCGCATCCGGGAGGGCGAGTGAGCTTCGTACCCGAGGCGGCCCAGCATCTGGAGACGGCCGCGATCAAGACAGAGCGCGACGTGGCCACGGCCCGCCGGGCGGCCTCCAGGGCGATGGACGCAATCGGGGCGCGCGCCGTGGCCAAGGCCCGTTTCGTCACCGCGGTGAGCGAAGTCGCGCGTAATGCGTTGATCCATGGCGGCGGCGGACGGCTGGCCGTGCACGCCGATGAAAGGGCGGTTTACGTGATCTGCGCCGATGACGGGCCGGGCATCGATGATGTGGACGCGGCGCTGAAGGACGGCTTTTCCACGTCCGACAGCCTGGGCAAGGGGCTGGGCGGCGCCCAGCGCCTGGCGGCGCGCTTCGAGATCGAGACGAGCCCGAAGGGCACCACCATCCGTATGGCGAGCGCATGAGCCAGCTGATCCGCATTCTCGACGCCAGCGCCATCAGCGAGGCGCGCCGGGCCACGCGCGCGGCCGCCCAGGCCGCGGGGCTTGGGCAGGCGAAGCTGGAGCGCGCCGTGCTCGTGGCCAGCGAGACCGCCACCAATCTGCACCGCCATGCGGTCAACGGCCGGTTCAGCGCCACCGTCTCGCTGCGCGGTGATCTGGTGCTTTTGGGCCTGGACGACGGACCGGGCATGGAGAATCCCGCCCGCATGATGCAGGACCAGGTCTCCACCGGGTCTTCGCTGGGCGTGGGTCTGGGCGCCATGGAGCGCCTGAGCGACCGGTTCGAGCTGTGGTCGCGGGCCGGCGCGGGCACGGTGACGGCGTGCGTGTTTGAAATCGAGGGCGCGACGGCGCCCGAGCCGCCCGGCCTTGACGGGCTGCGCGTCGCCGCCCCCGGTCAGGCCGCGTGCGGCGACGTCTTCGCCTGGCGCACCATGCGCGCGGGCGTTCAGGTTCTGCTTTGCGACGGATTCGGCCATGGCGAGACTGCGGCTCGCGACGCCGAGCGCATCCGCGCGGCGTTCGAGGCGGCGTCCGGCGATGCGGGGACGGTGATGCAGACGCTGTGCGCGGTGGACGACATGCATCGCGGCGCGGTGGCCCTGGTGGCTGATCTGCCGCGCGACGGCGGCCGGCTCACCGCGGCGGGCGTCGGCAATATCGCCGGCGCGATCGTGACGCGTGAGACGACCCGCCGCCTGATCAGCCGAGAGGGCAGCGTGGGGCGCCGGTGCAAGGTGCAGGCGGAGACGTATGATCTGCCGCCCGATGCTCTGCTGGTGCTGCATAGCGACGGGTTGAAGACCTTCCGCTTTGAAGCGCAACACCGCGACCTGTTCTATCGTTCAAGCCTGGCGGCGGCGGCGATCATTCTGCGCGAACGCCTGCGCGGGCCCGACGACGCCTCCATAATCGTGCTGGGCCGTCCGGGAGGGGACGATGAGTAAGACCCATCCGCTCACAACCATCCGCGTGACCAGGATGGCCGACATCGCCAGGGTGCGGCAGATGGTGATGGTCACCGGCGAAACGGTGGGGCTGAAGAAATGGTCGCGCACCCGCCTGGTGACCACGGCGCTGGAGCTGGCGCGCAACGCCGTCGAGCACGGCGGGGGCGGGCGCCTGGCGGTGGAGCTGGCCGACGGCCCCGACGACCGGCGCCTTCTGATCCGCGCCTCCGATCAGGGGCCAGGCATTCCCGAGCGCGTCGTGAACGCCGCCCGGTCCGGTGTCATCGCGACTAGCGCGCGGCCCAGCGGCGGCGGCCACGGCCTGCGCGGCGTGGTGCGCCTGTCGGACGGGGTGAGCATCGAAACCGACCAGGGCGGCGCTTGCGTGACCGCCGCCTTCATCATCGACGATGCGCGGCCCACGCCCGACCTCATCCAGGCTGTGGGCGACGCCATGCTCGCCGCCGACAAGTCCGACCGCGCCGCCGCGCTTTCCGAGCAGAACAAGGAGCTGCTTGAAGCGCTGGAGGAGCGCGACCTGATGCTGCGGGAGTTTCACCACCGCACCCAGAACAATCTGGCGCTGATCACCTCCATGGTCCGCCTGCGCGCCAACGCTTCCTCCTCCGACGACGTGCGCGCCGCGCTGGGCGACATCGCCAGCCGGATCGCGGCGATCCGGGATGTCTACGCCCGGCTGCAATCGTCTGAAGAGCTGGACCGGCTGCACGTCAATCCGCTGATCCGCGAGGCCATGGAGAAGACCGCCGAAGCGGTGTCCGCCGGCCGGAAGGTCGCCGTGGAGGTGCGCGGCCCGGACCTATATCTGGAGGCCTCCCAGGCGATCGACGTGGCGCTTCTGGTCAACGAGCTGCTCACCAACGCCTGCAAGCACGCTTTCGCCGATCAGGACACGCCGCGCCTGACGGTCTCGATCAGCGACGGGGAGGGCTATTTCACCCTCACCGTGCGCGACAATGGCTGCGGGCTGAAGGATGGCGCGGAGGAACCGCAACGCTCCGACGCGCTGGGCTGGCAGGTGGTGCGCTCGGTGGCCTCCAAGTTCGACGGCCGGGTCAGCGTGCACAATGACGGCGGCCTCGCCGTGACGGTGCACCTGCGCAAGATCGGCCGCGCCGAGATCGAGGCGGAGTACTAAAAAGCCCCGGGCGCGCAGCCCGGGGCTCTTCATGCATCGGAGATGGGCGCCGCCTATTTCGGGGGCATGCGCGCGCCGGCGTCCAGGCGGACGCATTCGGCGTTGATGTAATCGTTGCTGACCATGAAATTCACAAGGTCGGCGTATTCTTCCGGCGTGCCGAAGCGCTGCGGGAACTGCAGATGGCTGGCCAGGTTCTGCTTCACCTCCGGCGGCATCTGCTCGTAGATCGGCGTCTCGAAGAAGCCGGGCAGGATGGTGTTCACGCGCACGCCTTCGCGGGCGAGGTCGCGCGCCATGGGCAGGGTCATGCCGTAAATGCCGCCCTTGGAGGCGGAATAGGCGACCTGGCCGATCTGGCCGTCCTGGGCGGCGACCGAGGCGGTGTTGATGATCACGCCGCGCCCCGAGGCGTCGGGGTCCAGCTCCAGCATGCCGGCCGCGGCGATGGCGGCGCAGTTGAAGCTGCCGATCAGATTGACGTTGACCACCAGGGCGAACTTGTCGAGCTGGTGCATGACGATGTCGCCCTTGGACGAGCGGCGCGCGGTCTTTTCGGCCCAGCCGATGCCGGCGCAGTTCACCAGAACGCGCTCCTGGCCGTGGGCGGAGCGGGCGTGCTCGAAGCCTGCCTTGACGCTTTCGGGATCGGCCACGTTCACCTTGGCGAAGGTCCCGCCGATCTCACCCGCCACCGTCTGGCCGCGCTCTTCATTGAGGTCGAACAGGGTGACCTTCGCGCCTTCCTTGGCCAGGCGACGGGCCGTGCCTTCGCCCAGACCCGAGGCGCCGCCGGTGACGACCGCTGCGATACCCGAAAGATTCATGGTGTTCCTCCCAGAAAGTGCGGCGCGTGGCGCGCCGGTCGCGGGCAGACATAGCCGGTGGCGGCGGGCGTGAAAAGCCGGGCGGCTAGACCTTCCCCGCGGCCTTCAGCTGGGCGTGCATTTCGCCGAGCCCCGGCGCGATATCGCGATACTCCATCCCCAGCGCTCGTTTCGACTTGGTGTTATCGGCGCAGAAGGCGTGGCCCATATTGCGGCTGATCATCTTGCGGGTCAGCATCTTGTTCATCATCGGCCCCACCAGCCAGACCATGAATTTTGGAAGCTCGCGCGTCGGAAACGGGCCCTCGCCCACCTGATCGCGCAAGCGTTCGGCCAGGCCCAGCAGGCTGGTGTTCACCGCGCTGGTGATGTGGCGGCCCTCGGCCTCAGGGATGAAGGCGGCGCGCACATGGGCGTCGGCCACGTCGCGCACGTCCACCGCGCCGATCTCATAGGGCGGGGCGCCGGTCTTCATAGACCCGTCGGCGAGCTGGCGCACGATGGCGAAGCTTTCCGAGGTCGGCTTCTCATTCAGGCTCGGGCCCAGAATGAAGCTTGGATTGACCACCACCAGCCGCCAGCGATCCTGCGCCTTCGCCATGTCCCAGGCGGCGCGCTCGGCCTGCGTCTTGGAATAGGAATAGGCCTGGTGATCGAGGCTGGACGTGGTGTTCCAGACCGCTTCGGTGAGGCACGCTCCCGGCGCGTCGGCCACGTCCTGATTGTCGCCGTAGATCGCCGCGCAGGAGCTGGTGAGCACCACGCGCTCCACGCTTTGCGCCTTGTTCGCGGCCTCGAGCACGGTTCGCGTCCCGTTCACCGCCGGATCGACCAGATCGGTCTGGGGGTCGGAGATCTTGCTGGTGAAGGGCGAGGCGGTGTGGAAGATCACCGAACACCCTTCGGCCGCCGCGTCGAATGATCCCGGTTCGTTGAGGTCGGCCTTGAAATAGCGAATCGCGCCGGGCGTCTGGCCCGCGAGCGCGTCGAGATGGCTGCGCTTGGCCTCGTCGTCCGGACTGCGCACCGCGGCGTGCACGGTGTAGCCCAGCTCCAGAAGCTGTTTGACCAGCCAGCCGGCCACGAACCCGGTGGCGCCGGTGACGAGAACGGGCTTGGCGGTGTCGTAAGTCATCTCGGCCATGACGGGCTCCTGATTGCGATGGGCTAGGGGAGCACGGGGGCGGGCCGAGGGAAAGGGCCGGCCCATGCGCGGCTATCCCCGCCGCCTTTCGGCGCGAGATTGTCAGGGTTGGCGAGCGCGGCGCGAGCGCGGCGTGCTTGGTGCGCTGCAGGGTCCCGGTTCCGCACCCGGCGTTCGCCGGGCCTCCACGGAGAAAGCGCCACACAAAAAACCCGCCCGGATCGCTCCGGGCGGGTTGATTGCGGGGGATGCGTTCGCCTCAGGCGCCGCCGGGTTTCGGCGACAGACCGCCGGGGGCGTCCTCTTCCTCGTCGTCGATGACGGGCACCGCGCCCGACGGCGGGCGTTTGTCGTCGGATTTGGGCGGCACGCTGGTGTCGCGCACCGGCGGCTTGCCCTCGAGCAGGTCGGTGATCTCGCTGCCGGTGAGGGTTTCGTATTCAAGAAGCCCCTGGGCGAGCTTTTCCCAGTCGGCCTTGCGCTCTGTGAGGACATCCTTGGCCTTGACGTAGGCGTCCTCGATCAGGCGGCGCACCTCCTGCTCGATGAGCTCCTTGGTCGTGGCCGACACCGAGAAGCCGGGCGTCTGACCGTTATAGCCTTCATGGGCCTCGGCGTAGTCGATATTGCCCACCTTCTCCGACATGCCCCAGCGCAGCACCATGGCGCGGGCGAGCGCGCTGGCCTGCTGGATGTCGCCGGCCGGGCCGTTGGAGACGTGGCCTTCGCCGTATTTCAGGATCTCGGCGGCCTTGCCGGCCATGGTCATGGCCAGTTTCTGCTCGCACTCGTCCTTGTGCCAGTTCAACCGGTCCATTTCGGGCAGGGAGACCACCATGCCCAGCGCGCCCCCGCGCGGGATGATCGTCGCCTTGTAGACCGGATCGCACAGCGGCATGGACAGGCCGACAATGGCGTGACCGGCCTCGTGATAGGCGGTCTTTTCCTTCTGGTCCTCGGTGAGCACCATGGAGCGGCGCTCGGGACCCATCATCACCTTGTCCTTGGCGTCCTCGAACTCGGCCATGCCCACCAGGCGCTTGTTGCGCCGGGCGGCCATGAGGGCCGCTTCGTTCACCAGATTGGCGAGGTCCGCGCCGGAGAAACCGGGCGTGCCGCGCGCGATCTTGTGGGGCTCCACATCGTCGCCCAGCGGCACGTCGCGCATGTGCACTTTCAGGATTTTCTCGCGCCCGGTGACGTCGGGATTGGGCACGTGCACCTGGCGGTCGAAACGACCGGGGCGCAGCAGCGCCTTGTCCAGCACGTCGGCGCGGTTGGTCGCGGCGATGACGATGATGCCTTCATTGGCTTCAAACCCGTCCATCTCCACCAGGAGCTGGTTCAAGGTCTGCTCGCGCTCGTCATTGCCGCCGCCCATGCCGGAGCCGCGCGACCGGCCCACCGCATCGATCTCGTCGATGAAGATGATGCAGGGCGCGTTTTTCTTGGCCTGCTCGAACATGTCGCGCACGCGGCTCGCGCCGACGCCCACGAACATCTCCACGAAGTCGGAGCCGGAAATGGTGAAGAAGGGCACGCCCGCCTCGCCCGCCACGGCGCGCGCGATCAGCGTCTTACCGGTGCCCGGAGGCCCCACCAGAAGCGCGCCCTTGGGGATCTTGCCGCCCAGCCGCTGGAATTTGGAGGGATCCTTGAGGAACTCGACGACTTCCTGCAGCTCCTCCTTGGCCTCGTCCACGCCGGCGACGTCGTCGAAAGTGACCTTGCCGGTCTTTTCGGTGAGCAGCTTGGCTTTCGATTTGCCAAAGCCCATGGCGCCGCGGCCGCCGCCCTGCATCTGGCGCATGAAGAAAATCCACACCCCGATCAGGAGCAGCATGGGGAACCAGCCGATCAGGATGGACAGAAGGCTCATCCCGCCGCTGTCGTCCTGGCGGGCGGTGATCTCCACGTTATTGGTGCGCAGCGCCTCGGTGACGTTGGCGTCTGCGGGCACGGTGGTGCGAAATTCGGTCCCGGCGGTGGTGGTCCCGGTGATGGTGTCGCCCTGAATGGTGACCTCATCGACCTGTCCGGACTCCACCTGGTCCATGAAGCCGGAATAGTTGATCTCGTTGCTGGCCGGGGGCTGGGAGGGGCCCTGGAGCATGTTGAACAGCGCCAGCAGCAGCACCAGCAAAATCGCCCAGACCAGGATGTTGCGCATATTCATTACAGGTCGCATCCTTGCTTCGCGCCGGATTACGCGCCGGCCGCGCATGGCCCCGTCCGGGCCCGTATTCAAACCGTCACAGCCTCATATTGGACTTAAGGACCGGTTTCGCCAGTGCGGCGCAGGCGCGCGCCTCAGCACTTACGCCATCAAACCACGCCGGAGGCGTTCGCGCCATAAGCCGGCCGGAAATTCGTTCAGCCGCGATCGCACGAGCCTTAACAAGGTCTTGGCCAGCCGGCCCGGCGAGCACCGCGCCTGAGTCCGCGTCGAACGGCAGGGTGCGTCGGAAGGGGCCGGAAATTTTCGAAAGATCGCCCGCCTCGGGGCGGCGTTCGCCCAGCATCTCAACGCGCGCCGGGCCGGCGACCTCGAAGCGCCCGTCGAAAACACCGGTTTCGCCGGGGCGAAGCCTCAAAGCGGGGGCGGCGCGCGCGTCCTTGCGCCCGGCCGCGCCCGGATCGCGGCCCAGCACGCCGCCGGGCGTCAGCATCGCCCCGGCGCCGGTCCAGGCCTCGCCGGCGTTCAGCGCCTCTAGGCCCGCCGTAACGAGGCGCGGAGCGGGCGGAGACGGCGCGCCGGAGACGGCGAGGAGCAGGGCTTCGAAGGCGCGGCGCGCAGGCGCGGCCGGCAGGTCGAAGGCGGCGCGGTCAAGCTGCGCCCCGCCCCAGCCCGTCATCGCTGCGCCGCGCCGGATCAGGCCCCGCGCCGCCTCGGCGTCGGCCGCCGCCGCCGCGCGCGCCGCATCGCTGCGCTCGATCAGGGCGCGCGCCGCGCCGTCGCTGATCGGCGCCTGGCGCAGGCGGACGCGTTCATAGCGCGCATCGGCGTTGGACGGGTCTTCGATCCAGCCCGCGCCGCGGCTCGCGAGATAGGCCCGCAACTGAGCGCGGGTGAGAGAGAGGAAGGGGCGGGCGAGGTTGAGGTCGCGTCCTTCAGGCCAGACCGGGGAGGGATCAAACGCGCCGGGCCCGGTCAGCGTCGCCTCCGGTCCGCCGCGAGCGGCGCGCATGCGCAGGGTTTCGATGCGGTCTTCCAGCGTGTGGGCCAGGCACAGGAGGGTAACGCCGTCCTTGCGGCACGCCTCGGCAAGAAGGCTGTGGCGTGCGGTGCGCGCGTGGCCCTGGCCGGGCCGGGGGGCGTCCCAGGTGAGGATGCGCGCGGATGCGCCGGCGTCATGCGCCATCCTGGCGGCCCGGCGCGCCTCTTCAGCGCTTTCAGGGCGCAAGGCGTGATCAACAATGTAGGCGGTGACCGCGATCTGCGGCGCGGCTTCGCGCAAGGCCAGGAGCAGGGCGGTGGAATCTCCGCCCCCCGAGAGGGCGACGCCGAGGCGCCGGGGCATCAGCTGCAGCCGATGCGCGCGCTTTCGCGGCCGGCCTTGCGGCGTGCGTCCGGCGAGGCGTCGGGAAACTCCGCCGGGAAGGTGTCGAGCACCTGGCAAGCCCGGTCGGTTTCGCCGAGGCCTGCGAGCGTCGCGCCCAGGCGCACCAGCGCGTCGGGCGCCTGCTCGCCCTGCCGGTCGGCGCGCAACGATGCGATATAGGCGTCGGCGGCCGCATCCAGATCGCCGTTCACGAAATGGGTCTCGCCCAGCCAGTACCAGGCCTCGTCGGCGCGCGGATGGTCGGCATGGTCGAAGGTGAAGGCTTCAAACGCTTCCTGGGCGCCGGCGAAATCGCCTTCCAGAAGCCGCGTGCGGCCGCGCTGATACAGCGTGTCGGGGTCGGCGACTTCATTGGGGCCGGACAGATCGGCCGGTCCGGTGTTTTGATCGGCCGGCGCGCCGGCCGGATTCGGGTCCGGGCGGCGGGTTTCGGCGCCGTCCGGCGCCTGCAGCGGACGCACGCTCTCTGCACGGTCCTGCGCAAACGGATCATCCGGATTGATTTCGTTGGGCTCCAGGAGCGCCGGGCCGTCGCCGGCGCGCGGATCGGCGCTGGCGGGAACGCCGGTCTCCAAAAGCGCGTCGACGGTGCGTTGAAGCTGATCCAGCGAGCTGCGCAGCTGGCGGTTTTCGAACGCCAGGCGCTCGATCTCGCCGGTGAGCACGCGCTGCTCGCGCTCCAGCGCGTCCACGCGCTGCATCAGGGTTTCCGCCACCGGGTCGCCCTGCAAGGCGCGGCTCTCGACTTCGGCCAGGCGCGCCTCGGCGGCGTCAAGTCGGGCGGCGAGCTCGCGGCGCGATTGCGCTTCGGCGGGCGAGGCGAGCGCGATCAGGAGCCCCAGGACCGGAGCGGCGAGCGCGAACAGGCGAAGCATGGCGTATCCCCTCGAAAACCGTGCAAGGTCAGTTGAGGCGTATGATCAAGCTTCGATTGGCGAAATCAAGGCGGGCGCGGCGTGATTTCCCGCTTAACCGCCGCCGGCCTCGCTGTCGTCCTCGTCGTCGCCGACGTCCATCCGCCGCTCGCGCGGCTCCTGCATGTCCGATCCGCGCGGCGAGGCGCCGAGCTGGGGCATGTCCTCGGTCTGCATGGCGCCGGGCTCGCCGCCGGAATAGGCGCGGTCGTCCGGCCCTTGCGCGCGGATCGCCACCGCGGCGATGTCCACCGGCTGGTCTTCGGGGGGCAACACGGTGAGCAGGTGAACGCCGGACGTGTTGGTCGGCTGGTCGTAGGCGAAGACCGCCTTTTGCCAGTCTTCGGTGAGGCCCATGGTGCGCCAGCCCGAGCTGTCGCCGCTGGGCTCCACCCAGGCCGCGCGCAGGGCGGGGCGCTGGCCGCCCGGCTCCCAGTCCTCGTTCATGCGCGCCACGATCGTGATGATCACCGGCTGACCCAGGAACTCGGTGACACGATCTTCGGTGAGTTCAAAGGCGAGCCCGTTGCGGGGCTGTCGCAGCACGGCGTCCGGATCGGCGGAGCCGGAGACGGTGACGTAAGCCTGGTCGCCGCGGCTCGAGCTCACGTCAAGCTGGTTCGAGGTGATGTCGGCGGCCGAGCGGTAGAGCGTGGGCAGGATCACCGTGTCTGCGTTCGACAGATCGAAGCGCCGGGCGATCGCCTCCACGGCCGGGCCCCGCGCGGTGTCGCCGCCGGCGGCCACCACGTCGCCGCCGCGCGCGGTGTCGCGCGCGCTGGCGTCCTGGGGCGCTTGCGTTTCGGCGCCGGAGCCGGTGGGTGGCTCGCTCTCCTCGCAGGCGGCGAGGGCGATGACGGGAATGAGCGTGGATGCAAAAAGCGCGCGGCGGAGCGCCATGTGGGTCTCCATTGTCTGACTTGCTTCTCACAACGCGACGTGACCCGATCTGTTGCGCCGTCAAGGCCCGCCGGCCCTGTGCAGGGGTGCGGCGATTGACCCGAGACGGGGAGAACGAAACGGGTATGCTGTCGCCATGGCGGGCGCGATTCGCATACTTGGGATTGATCCGGGGCTGAACGCCACCGGCTGGGGCGTGATCGTCCAGGACGGCGCGCGCCTTTCGCTGATCGAGTTCGGGGTCATCAAGGCCCCGGCCAAGCAGCCCATGGCGCGGCGGCTCTGCTTCATCTTCGACGCGGTGGAGCAGCTCATCGCCGACCACGCCCCCCATGAAGCCGCGGTGGAGGACCAGTTCGTCCACGCCAATCCGGGCAGCGCGCTAAAGCTGGGGCAGGCGCGCGCCGCCGCGATGCTCGCCCCGGCGCGCGCAGGCCTGCCGGTGGGCGAGTACGCGCCGCGCCTTGTGAAAAAGGCCGTGGTGGGGACCGGAGGGGCGGAAAAAGCCCAGGTCGCAGCCATGGTCTCGATCCTCTTGCCCGGCGCCAGGGCCGAAGCAGACGCCGCCGACGCGCTGGCCGTCGCCATCTGTCACGCCAATCACCGCACGTCGAGAAAGGCCGCCTAGATGATCGGCAAGCTTAAAGGGATCGTCGACGCCGTCGGCGAGGAGGAGGCCGTGATCGACGTTGGCGGGGTGGGTTATCTCGTGCACGCCGGATCAAAGACGCTCGCCCGGCTGGAGCCTGAAAAGCCGGCGGTCCTGCACATCGAGACCTATGTGCGCGAAGACCAGTTCAAGCTGTTCGGCTTTCTGTCTGAGACCGACCGGGCCTGGTTCGTGCGCCTGCAGTCGGTCCAGGGCGTGGGCGCCAAGCATGCCCTGTCCATGCTGGACGTGGTCAGCGCCGCTGAGATCGAAAGCGCCGCGGCGCTGGGCGATGCGTCCACCTTCGAGCGCGCCAAGGGCGTCGGCAAAAAACTCGCCCAGCGCATCGCCGCGGAGCTGAAGGACAAGGCGCCCCCGCTCGGGCGCTCGCTGGGCGCTGGCGCAGGCGGACTGAACGCCGCACTCGGGACCAAGCCGGCTGCAAGCGCGGAGCCCATGAGTGGCGCGCGCGAAGCCGCGGTCAGCGCGCTGATCAATCTGGGATACGCAGAAAGCGACGCCCGCCGCGCCGTCGCCCAGGTGAGCCGGGAGCTCGGCGGCGACGCTGGTGAAGGCGCGCTCATCAAGGGCGCGTTAAAGGAGCTGGCGCGGTGAGGGGGCTGTCGTCTTTTTCCTCCTCCGCTTGCGGGGGAGGGGGACCACGAAGTGGTGGAGGGGGGAGCCGCTCGCGCGACCGCCGCAATCCCCCCCTCCGCCCCGGACTGCGTCCGGGACACCTCCCCCGCCTGCGGGGGAGGAAAGCCGAGCGCGCCCCCCTTGGTGACTCGGCGAAACCATGGGAGACGCGGCGCCCATGACTGACGACCGCATCATCGCCTCCGAAGAGACCGCCGGCGACACGCGCGACAAGGCGCTGCGCCCGCTTTCGTTTGACGATTTCGTCGGACAGAAGACCGCGATCGCGAACCTGGAAGTGTTCGTCAAAGCCGCCGGGCGCCGGGGCGAGGCGCTGGACCATGTGCTGCTCTCCGGCCCGCCGGGTCTGGGCAAGACCACGCTCGCCCAGATCGTCGCCAAGGAGCTGGGGGTGAATTTCCGCGCCACCTCCGGGCCGGTGATCGCCAAGGCCGGCGATCTCGCCGCCATCCTCACCAATCTGGAGGAGCGCGACGTTTTGTTCATCGACGAGATCCACCGGCTTTTACCGGCTGTCGAGGAGATCCTCTATCCGGCCATGGAGGATTTCTGCCTGGATCTGGTGATCGGGGAGGGGCCGAGCGCGCGCACGGTGCGCATCGATCTGCCGCCCTTCACCCTGATCGGGGCGACGACGCGCGCCGGTCTTCTGGCGACGCCCTTGCGCGACCGGTTCGGCGTGCCGGTGCGCCTTGAATTCTACTCCACCGAGGAACTGGCCAGCATCGTGGCGCGCGGCGCGCGCAAGCTGGGCGCGGCCATGAGCGAGGACGGCGCGATCGAGATCGCCAAGCGCGCCCGCGGCACGCCGCGCGTGGCCGGGCGGCTGTTGCGCCGGGTGCGCGACTTCACCGAAGCCGACGGCGTGGAGGTCATCGACCGGGCGTCCGCCGACAAAGCGCTGAAACGCCTGGAGGTGGACGAGATCGGCCTCGACAGTCTGGACAGGCGCTATCTGAAGGTCCTGATCGAAAGCTTCAACGGCGGTCCGGCCGGGCTCGACACGCTGGCGGCGGCCTGCGCCGAGGCGCGCGACGCGCTCGAAGACGTGGTCGAGCCCTTCCTCATCCAGCAAGGCTTCATCCAGCGCACCCCAAGAGGCCGCGTCGCCGCCCCGCGCGCCTGGACCCATATGGGCCTGCAGCCGCCGCGCAGCGCCGGCGAGGCGGATTTGTTCGAATAGGGCTTGCACGCGCGAATTTGTTGCAAGATGCTCGCCTGAGACGGGAGGGCCATGGTGACCGGCAGAGCGATCACGATCTTGCTTGCTGCGCTTCTCGCCGCCTGCGGCGCGCCCGGCGGCGAGATCTCGCCGACCCCGCCGGCCGAGCGGACCTCGCCCTACGCTCCCGACGGGGAGCGTTGCAACGACCATATGGCGCGCGGCGAGATCGACGACCTGATCCAGGCCGGCGACACCGCCGCCATGCGGTGCTTTCTAAGCCTGCGGGACGTGGAGCCGGACGCGTTCAATCTGCGCTATCTGATCTATCGCATTGAAGGCGTTGAGCCGGAGGGTCTGGATGACTTGGTGCGCCGACGCGACCGATTGGAGCTCGGCGCCCGATTATCGAACATCCACGCCATGCACCCGTCCCTTGAGCCCTTTGAGTTCCGCGGCGGGTGCAAGCGCTATGACGCCGTCGCCCGTGAGCTTCTCTCAAGGGCCCCGCCGCAAGACGAGGTGAAGGGGTGCCGGAGATGGGGGTTGTAGGCTTCAAAGATTGGTCCGGCCGGCGGCTGGGCAGCCGAGGTCGCGCATTTTTTGGAGAAGTCTTGCCTGACCGGCTTCGCTGTCTGTGAGCAGTCGCTGACTCTGATCTCGCTGAAACTGCAAATCCGCTTTGTCCCGCTGCAGATCCGCGATCCTAGCCCGCGCATCGTTATCGCGCTGAAGCGAGGTCAAGATCTCTTGCCCCTGCTCGGCCGCCCATGACCAGGGATTGGTTGCCGGCGGTTTGCCCGGACGGGTGCTGATCCCGGGGATCACCGGTTTGGGCGAGCGGTCGATCGCTCGGATGTCGGCGATCTGCTTCTCAATCTGACGGATGCGAGCATTCAGCCGCGTCACGGCGCGGCGATCGCGGCGTATGCCGTCCTCGAGATTGTTATAGCGGCGAAGAAGGTCGGAGCATTCTTCCAGCGTATCGTCACGGTGAGGGTTGGTGTAGAGCGGCTTCTTCATGCTGATCTCCCGTTAAGAGAGCCCAGTCTATGGTCGCCCCGATCGGTGTTGGATAACGCCGGCACGCAGAGCGCAATTTCAGAAAGTTGGGCCGATAGGGTGTTGGAGTGCTTTCCTGCAAGGTCCGGCGTCGGCTATGCCTCCCCCATGACCGACCCCGCTCCCACCTCCGGCGCCTGGGCCTCCGGCGTGCACCGGCTCCCGGTGCGCGTCTATTACGAGGACACCGATTTCACCGGGGTGGTGTATTACGCCAACTATCTGAAATTTCTCGAGCGCGGGCGCACCGATGCGCTGCGCAGCGCCGGGGTGCGCCATGAGGATCTGCTGCAGCTGGAGACCCCGCTCGGGTTCGCGGTTCGCAGGATCGAGGCGGAGTACATAAAGCCCGCCCGCATCGACGATGCGCTGGTGATCGAAACCCGCTTCACCGCGGCCAGGGGTGCGCGGCTCAGTGTCGAGCAGCGCGTTTTGCGCGCCGACGAGGTTCTGCTGACCGCGCGTGTGGACGCGGCCTGCATCGATCTGGACGGTCGGCCCCGGCGCCTGCCGACATCGGCCGCCAAGGCGATCGCAGCGGCGGCCGCAGGCGGCTGACAGCTTCGCGGGCGCTGGCGCAGCAATCCTGCGAACCCTCAAAAATCCGCCGCAATCGGCTGCTTTTTAGATGAATTCCCAGTGACGGGCCCGGAGCGGCGCTTGGCGCGGGGCTTGCGTCCCGCTACACCTGCCCTCCGGGGAAATGAAGTTTGCGCCACAACGGCCAGGGCCGGGTGCGGGCGTACGAGAAGGGGTGAGACCGTTCAATATGGAAAGCGTCGCTGTGGATCTGGCCAGTCCGAGCCAGGAACTGACCATCGTCTATCTGTTCATGCGCGCCGACATCGTCGTGAAGCTGGTGATGGCGATCCTGGCGTTCATGTCGGTCTGGTCCTGGGCGATCGCCATTGAAAAGGCGCTGCAGCTGAACGGTCAGCACGGCAAGGCGAAGACGTTTGAGCGCGATTTCTGGTCCGGCGCCTCGCTCGACGAGCTGGCGAACAAGTACGGCCGCGACGCGAAGAACCCGTTCGGCCGGGTGCTCGCGGCGGCCATGCGCGACTGGGACAGCTTCGCGGTGGCCAAGTCCGGCGGGGCGGAGGCCAATCGCGAGCTCTCCAAGATGGAGAGCGGGCTGGGCGTTCTGGCGATCATCGGATCGTCGGCGCCTTTTATCGGCCTGTTCGGCACGGTGTGGGGGATCATGAACGCTTTCCGCGCCATCGCCGCCACCGACAACACCTCGCTCGCCGTCGTCGCGCCGGGCATCGCCGAGGCGCTGTTCGCCACGGCGCTGGGGCTTCTGGCCGCGATCCCGGCGGTGATCTTCTTTAACGCGCTCTCCTCCTCGCTGTCGAAATACGCCGCCAAGCTTGAAGGCTTCGTCGATGATCTTTCGGCCATGGCCGGGCGGGAGGGCTAGATGGCCGGCGGCGTCGACACCAGCTCGGGCGTCTCGGCCAACGGCCGGCGCCGGTTCAAGCCGAGCGCGGAGATCAATGTCACGCCGTTCGTGGACGTGATGCTGGTCCTGCTCATCGTGTTCATGGTCTCCGCCCCGCTTTTGACCGTGGGCGTCGAGGTGGATCTGCCCGATACCGAAGCGCAAGCCATGACCACCAGCGAAGAGCCGCTGACCATCACCGTCCAGGCCGACGGCACGCTCTACCTCATGGAGACCGAGATCGACTTTGACGAGCTGGCGCCGCGCCTGCGGGCCATTTCCGGAGCCGGGTCGGAGGCGCGCATCTATATCCGCGCCGACGACGGCGTGCCCTATGGCGAGGTGATGCGGGTGATGGCCCGGGTTTCGTCGGAAGGCTACGCCAATATCGGCCTCGTCACCGATCCGGCGCGCGAATAGGGAGGAGGCCGGCGAGATGCGCCAGGCCCTCGGATTTCTGGTTTCGGCGGGACTGCACGCGGGGCTGATCGTCTCGGCGCTGATCTATTTCCCCGCCGCCTCGCGCATGTACGAGGAGATCAACGTGGTGCCGGTGGAGCTGGTGATGCTTGCCGACAACACCAATGTGCGCGCCGCCCGCCGAGAGCCGGAACCGGAACCGGAACCCGAACCGGTCGAGGAAGAGCCGCTGGTGGAGACCGCGCCGGAGCCTGAAACCACCCCCGAGCCCGAGCCTGCCCCGCCCGAACCGGAGCCGGAAATCATTCCGCCCGAGCCTGAGCCCGCGCTCGACCCCGAGCCGGTCGAGCCGGAACCGGACCCCGAGCCGGTGGCGCCCGAACCCGAACCCGAACCGGAGCCGCGCCGGCCCGAACCGGAACCGGAACAGCGCGGCCTTGATCTCGACGGCCTGTCCGATCTGGTGGATCGCTCGCGCGAGCGGCGCCCCCAGGGCGAGCAGGAGGACGAGACGCGCGAAGCCTCCGGCGCGGGCACGGCGATGACGGCCACGCTCCAGGCCATGGCCGCCGGCCAGATCGCCCGGTGCACGCGGTCCAACGCCGACGCCCCGGCGAACATGGACCTCTCCGTGGTCGTGGAGGTGCGCCTTGAACGCAATGGCGCGCTCGCCGAGCCGCCCCGGCTGAAGAACGAGGCGCGCGTGCTGGGCTCGCCCAATCCTTTCATGCGCGTCGCCGGTGAGCGCGCCGTGCGCGCGGTGATCGACTGCGCGCCCTATGAGCTGCCGGCCGCCAACTACGCCGAATGGCGCCTTCTTGAGGTCAATGTTGACACCCAACGTGGCCGCTGACTTGCATCCCGACCCGTCCGACGCCCCTGGAGCTGGAGACCCTTTGATGACCGCCCTCGCCGCCCGCTTTCACCCGGTGTTCGCCGCGCTCCTGGCGCTCGGCGCGCTCGCCGCGCCCGCGCTCGCCCAGACCCCGCTGCGCGTGGACGTGACCGACGGCCATCTCGATCCCATGCCGATCGCGATCACCGAGTTCACCGGCGCCGATCCCCGCGCCGAGGCGGCGGGCGCCGACATCGCCGGCGTGGTCACCAGCAATCTTGAAGATTCCGGCCTGTTCGCGCCGGTGGACCCGGACGCCTTCATCGAGGAGATCGAGGACATTGATCTGCGTCCGCGCTTCGGCGACTGGCGCGTGATCGACGCCTCCGCGCTTCTGGTGGGCCGGGTCACCATGCAGGGCGATGAGCGCATGACGGTGGCGTTCCGGCTGTGGGACACCGCCACCGAACAGCAGATGCTGGGTTTGCAGTTCGTCACAAGCCCGGACAACTGGCGGCGCATCGCCCACAAGGTCTCCGACGCGGTGTATGAGCGGCTTACCGGCGAGGAAGGCTATTTCGACACCCGGATCATCTATGTGTCCGAGGGCGTCGGCCCGAACGGGGCGCCGATCCGCCGGCTTGCGGTGATGGACCAGGACGGCGCCAATCCGTCCTTCCTGACGAGCCGCGATTACATGGCGCTGCTGCCCAACTACGCCCCGAACGCCCAGCAGATCACCTATGTGAGCTTCCGCGACGGCCAGGCCACCAGCTATCTCTATGATCTGGAGACCGGCCGTCAGGAGGCGCTGTTCGACAACGGGCCGAGCCTGGCGGAGGACGGCCAGTCCCTCTCCGCGCGCTTCCACCCGAACGGGCGCGAGCTGGTGGTCTCCGCCGAGCGCCGCGGCGGCCATGACGTGTTCCGCTTCGACCTGCGCATGCGCACCCTGCGCCAGCTCACCAGCCATCCCTCCGACGATGTGGAGCCGTCCTATTCGCCCGAGGGCGACCGGGTGGTGTTCTCGTCCTCGCGTTCGGGCCAGTCCCAGCTCTATGTGATGAACGCCGACGGCACCGACCCGGTGCGCATCAGCTTCGGCGAGGGGCGCTACACCACGCCGGTCTGGTCGCCGCGCGGCGATCTGGTGGCCTTCACCAAGCAGCACCAGGGCCGGTTCATGCTGGGCGTGATCGATTCCGACGGCTCCGGCGAGGAGCGCATCCTGTATGAAGGCTATTTCGTGGACACGCCGGCCTGGTCGCCGAACGGGCGCGTTTTGTTGTTCACGCGCGGGGATGCGAACCCGAACGGAACCCAGTATTCGATCTGGAGCGTGGACCTGGCCGGGTTCAATCTGCGCCGTGTTCCCACGCAAGGTCCGGCGTCCGACCCGGCCTGGTCTCCCTTGATCGATTAGGAAAAAAGCGTATAGGCTTTAGGCGATAGCGTCGAAGAGGGGCGGCGCCGTCGCCGATTAAGGGCTGCTTAAGAGACCAATGCGTCAATCGACGCGATTGCCGACGGGGCGGGTATGCCCGGCGGCGTTTAAGAGGGACGACCTGTCATGAAGCGTTTTGCTTTCGCCGCCGTCGCCGGCCTGGGCCTGCTGGTCAGCGCCTGCGCGACCCAGCCGGAAGAGCCTATCGTTCAACCGGACACCGAGCCGCGTGAAGAGCGCGTCGTCGAGGACACCACACCGGTCGATCCGGGTCCGACGCCGGGCTCGGTCGAAGACTTCGAGGTCACCGCCGGCGACCGCGTGTTCTACGGCTTTGATCAGTACACCCTGACCAGCCAGGCCCGCGAGACCCTGCGCCGCCAGGCGGCCTGGCTCGCCAGCTATCCGTCGGTCCGCGTGCTGATCGCCGGCAACGCCGACGAACGCGGCACCCGCGAATATAACCTGGCGCTCGGCGCGCGCCGCGCCAACGCCGCGCGCGACTTCCTGGTGAGCCAGGGCGTCGATCCGGCTCGTATCGAAACCGTGTCCTACGGCAAGGAAAACCCGGTCTGCCGCGAAAGCACTGAGCGGTGCTGGGCTCTGAACCGGAACGCCACCACGGTGATCCAGTCCGGCGCCACGTCCTAAGCGACGCCGCAAGGCCGAAACGAGCAACGCCCGCGGATAGCGTTCCGCGGGCGTTTTTCGTTAAGGGCCCGAGTTTCATTCAGGGCGCTGGGCCGTCCTCACCACCATGTCTCCAGCTGGATCCCTGCGCTCACCGCGCTGGTCTCATCGGCGTAGGCCGGACCGCCGACCGCGCCTTCAAAGCTATCCGACCACCAGGCGCCGGTGACGAAGAGGCGCAGGCTTGGCCGCGCGAAATAGCCCTGGCCGTCGCGCCAGGCGATCGCCGCAGTGGTCTTGAGAAGTTCGCCCTCCGGGCCGTCGGAGTTGGTGACATGGTCCACCCCCGCCTCGCCCATCAGCGCCCAGTGCTCTGTTAGATGATAGATCGGGCGCGCGCCGAGACTGGCCCAGACCACGTCACCGCCGCCGTCGAAATCGGTTCCTCGCCGGTTCTCCAGCAGGCCGACGACCTGCATCGCCCAGGGCCCTTCAAAATTTAGGACGGTCTGGTTGGTCACGAGCCAGCTTTCTGACGTGTCATCCTGCGACAGGTTCAGCCGGCGCCTGAAGCTGGACGGGACCGGGCCGTCAAAGCCGCTGACGTCGAAGCCGCTCTCCAATCCGCGTCCGTATTGAACGGAGAGCTGATTCCAGCTCCCCTCGCTGTCCATCAACTCGGAGTGCTTCAAGACCGCGGCGAGTTGAAGTCCCGTCCGCTCGTCCAGCACCGGATCGTCGGCGTCGGCCCAGGCCCAGGCCAGTCCGGCCAGAAGCTCCCCGCCGAACAGCGGCAGGCCGCGCCAGCGTGCATCGGCGGTGTATTGCACCACGTCGTCTTCGACGAGGCCGCCGCCGGTGTCGTACACCGGCGTGCTGGAGCGCAACAGCGCCAGATCGATTGTGCCGGTGTTCGCCTGGATGTCCTGAATCCCGACGCCCTTGCCGGACAGATCGTAAAAGTAAAAATCGTTCATATGGACGTCGTAGCGGTCATAGAACCGCTCGCCGGCCCAGATGTCGGCGCCCTCGAAGGGACCCGGAAGCGGCAGGTTGCGCGCCTCCACAAACAGCTCGGCGTCGTCGATATACTCAGCCGACAGATCATCGTTGGGGCCGTAAAACGCCGGCTTCCAGGTCACGCGCAGCGCCGGCGCCTCGCCGTCCTCCCCGCCGCCGATTTCCGCGAACAGGCCGATCTCGGCGTAATGTTCGCACTCGTTTCCCAGCCGGTATTTCGCCCGTGCGCCCGGCGCCTGGAAACAGGGTTGGCCCTCGGTGTCTTCATCAAGCCCGGTCCCGACCCCGGCGCGCAGATAGCCTTCGGTTCCAAGCTGCACCGGGCCCGCCTGCGTCGTGGTGTCCTGAGCAAACGCTGGCCCGGTCAGGCCGAGACCGGCGAAAAGGGCGGGCATGAAAGCAAGGCGGCGGGGCATGGGCGCTCAATCCTGAAAATGCATCCGTCCCGCCCGATCCGGCTTAACGCCGCCTTGGCGGGCGCGTTCCGCTTAAATCACATACTTGTCCCAGCTCCCGTAGGTGGATTTCACCGGTCCGCGCGGCGGGGTGAGCGCAATCAGGAGCAGGCAGACGGCGATGTTCGCGCCCAGCACCAGCCAGCTTTGCGCCCACAGAAGGCTGAACCCGATCAGCAGCACCGCCATGGCCGCGTTGAGCCAGCGGGTCGCCCGCCCGGTCTCGGAAAAGGCGATCACGCTGGCGGTGATGATGAGCGCGCCGATGAAATGGTTGGCGTCATCGAGCCCGCCTTCCACGCCGAGCGTGAGCGGGGTGATCATGAACCACACGCCGATGAGCGCGCTGACCACCAGGGTGGGCGGGAACTGCACGCCCTCCAGGAAGATGTCCTTCAACGTCGCGCCCAGCGGGCGGTCGAACTCATCCTTCACGTGATAGGGGGCGTCTGGCCCGTCATCGGTGTCGCCGGTGAAGAAGACGCGCAGCAGCGGCCGGCCCTTCTTCTTGCGCCGGATCAGGAACTGGCAGGTGGCGATCAGCTCCTCGAGCGAATAGGGAATCTGGATCAGCATGGCCGCCGCCGCGATCAGACACAGAAGGCAGTAGGCGTCCAGGAAGATGGGCTGGATGATGATGAAGGTGATCGAGACCACGCCCAGCGGCACGATCATGATCCCGAAACCCATCACCATCCAGGGCATGGTGCGCCAGCGCGCGCGGGTTCCGGCGATGCCGATGATGATCTCCAGCATGTAGGTCACCGCGCCGAGCCCCGCGTCGGGGATCGGGAACGCTTCGGAGACCGACGAGGTGGTGATCTCTTCGGAGCCGTTCTTCGGGTCGGCGGCGGTTCCGCTGAACACCGGATCCCAGATCCCCTCGATATTGCCAAGCTGGTAGGCGGTGAGGTGGCGCGAAATCATCAGCCCGATCACCGCAAGCGCGATGATGGGCAGGCGCTGCGCCCAAGTGGAGGGAGAGAAATCCCAGCCCGGCGGCGTGTCCGGACCGGTCATCGCCGCGGCCGGCGAGACGCCGGGCTCCGGCCGTGAACAAAGAGCCAGGCCCAGCACCAGCGCGCCCACCAGGGTCTGGTTGGTGTAGGCCTCCGCGGTCGGCGTCCAGAGCACCAGCGGCGCCCAGAGCATCCAGAACGCCACGGCCATGGAGACCCAGCGCGCCCGCTCGAACCGCCAATAGGCGCTGGCGAGCCCGGATGCGGTGAGGATCGCGCCGCAAACGACGTCCGACCAGATCAGCGCCGTGCTTTCATAGGAGAGGATGGGCGGCGAGCCGATCATCCACACGCCGAGCGCGGCGACCAGAAGGTGCGCCCAGCGGAACCGGGCGTGCTCGGTTTTCAGTTTGGCTTCGTGATCCTCGCGCAGCGCTTCGGGATCGTCGCCGCGCGCGTCGGCCTCAGCCATCCAGTCCGGCTTGGTGATGGCGTTTGCGTCGTACCAGGCGGCGGGATCGTTCTTCAGCGCCGCGACGATCTTCGGCAGCGTCTCGCGGATGTCGTGCCGGGGCCGCCAGCCCAGCCGGTCTTTCGCGCGGCTGATGTCGAGGGCGTAATGGTCCTCGGCCATGTCCATCATGAAGGGGCGGATGAACGGCTTTTCACCGTGGTCGATGGCGTCGGGCACCACCGGCTCGGATTTCGCCTCGATCGCCGCGCCGGCCTTGGCCAGCGGCTTCGGCGCGGAAATCGTCAGCCAAGCCTCCTTGCCGTGAACAAGCTCGCCGATGGAGTCCTGCAGCTCGGCATAGGAGACCGCGTGCCGCTCTCCGGCGAGAATCGTCTCCTGCGCATCCATGGCCGCGCGCCGGTCCACCGCGCGCACGAACAGATCCACCAGGTCGTCTTGATGGATGAAGCTTTGCCCGGCGTCCTGATCGCCCGCGTAGACATGGCTTTTCAGATCGCGCTCATAGATGCGCGCGATCTGATGGGTGAGGGTGGGGACCGCGCTTTCTTCGTCATAAAGCCCGGCGAGATGCAGGAAGGTCACCGGGATCGAACCGCGCTCTTCGGCGATGATCGCTTCGGTTTTCGCCTTTGATCTAGGATAGGCCCATTTCGGTTCGATCGGCGCGCGCTCATTGATGCGCTCGCCGGGCGACCCGGCACGGTGCACCAGCATCGTGCCCGAATAGATCAGGCGCTCCACCTCATAATCCTGAAGCGCCCGCATCAGATTGCGTGCGCCCTGCTCGTTGACCTTGTGATAGGCGGGATGGTCCTCGCCGGTGAAGTCGAAATAGGCGGCGAGATGGATGACCGCGGCGAACTTGCGCCCGAACGGGCCGGCGAGGTCGTCCAGCGTCGCGCGCACGCTGTCTTCGTCGGAGATATCGAATTCGCGGCAGGGATGGGCGTAGCCGTCACAGGCCAGGTCCAGCCCGACGACCTGATAGTCCTCGCTCAGAGCCTTTGAAATCGCCGAACCGATGGATCCGGCCGCGCCGGTTATCAGGACAACAGGTTTGCCGGGACGGGCGCCGGTCTCATCGCAATTCGCCATGGCGGAGCAAAAGCCCTCTTGCTTGCTCCGTCTGCAATGCGCGCCGCGCGGGCGCGTTCCGCCGCGCCTGCGCCGAACATGAAAACGCCGCGCCGGAGATCCCGGCGCGGCGTTAAATCAGGTCGGGGCGGAACCCTTATTCGGATTCGCGCAGATTGATCGCCTTCGGGCCTTTGCCGCGACGGTCCGGCTCGGTGTCGAAGGCGATGCGCTGGCCGTCGCGAAGATCGGCGAGGCCGGAATCCTTCACAGCCGTGATGTGAACGAAAACGTCGTTGCCGCCCTCGTCCGGGGTGATGAAGCCGAAGCCTTTTTCGGCGTTGAAGAATTTCACGGTGCCCGTGGTCATCGTGTGGGTACCTTTCCCGTACCTGCGCGGCGTCCCACGCGTAGAAAATTTACGCGCGGCGTCCCGCGCGCGGCATGCGGACTGTCGGTCGGGGAAGGAAGGGAGATCAGGCGTGTCGGCACGCGGTAGGCTCGCTATTTTCTCCACCGGGCCTTGTTCAGGCCGCAAGTGCGACCCACACTATGCCCGAAATCCTCACCCCTCACAAGCAATCGCGCAACGAAGGCGAAACAGGTATTGGCCAGAAGACGTTCCCGCCTCATCGCCGCGAAAGAGCGCCAGCGCCAGCGCGACCACGGTCCGGATCCGGCCGCAATGATGCGCCTGGCCGGGCTCGGGGCGATGCTGCTCTTGTTTGTGGCGGTGGGCGCGGGGTTTCAGGGCGAGCGGGTCACCTCGCTCCTGGCCGGTCTCGGCGCCCGGCTCGGACCGCTCGCAGAACCGGCGGTGCTGGGGCTTTCCGTGATCGAGATCGCCGGAGGGCTTGCCGTGTTCGCGGTTCTGGCCGGCGGTCTCTGGCGCGCCTTCAGGCGTTGAGCCGCCAGACCCGGTATGACAGGGCCAGAGCAAACCCGAGCCAGGCCTGGAGCGGCAGAAGCATCAGCGCCGCGAGGACGCTGGCGCGCGAGGCGAGCCAGAGCACCGGCAGGCCGAGCGCGAAGGCGGCCACGGTGACGTAAAACCCGTTCGCCACGCTCTGCAGGGCGAAATAGAGCGCGGGCCAACTCACGCAGAGCAGCCACCATGCAATCACGCCCGCGCGCGCGTCGAAGCGCTTTTGAGGCTCGTCGCTGCGGTCGATGACAAAGGCCGCGACGGCCATGAGCGCGAACAGGCCCGTCCAGACCGCGCCCACGACGCGGCCCGGCGGCGACCAGGCGGGCTCTGCGAGCGAGGCTGACCAGTCGGCCGCGCCGGAGGTGAAAATCCAGCCGTTCAGCGCGACCGCCACGCCGACGAACAGCAGGGCGTAAAGCGCGAACCGGCCGGCCTTCGGCCGGGATCTGCGGAAGATGTGCGCCATCAGTCGCTCCTCCCCGTCCGCCCCCCGAACAGGCGAGCATGCTAGCACGGGCGCGCCGCGCCGAAAGCGGCCATTCGGCGCCGCGCTCACGTCGGCGTCATTTCAGATCACAAGCGCGCCTTCCGGGGTTCCGCTCTAGCGTGCGACGGCGCATTGTGGCGGCTCGTACGACAGGGGAGACCGCCATGATCCGTTCCTTCGCCGCCGCGCTTGCGCTGACGCTCGTCGCCGCGGCGCCGGGCCAGGCCCAGGACGCCGCCCGCGCCGCCGCCGAGGCCGCCGCCGATATCGGCCCCTCCGTGGGCGCGCGGGTTCCGGTGACCCGCTTCACCCTGGCGTCGGGAGACACCGTCTCGCTCGCCGAACTCTCCGGCCGAAACGGCGTGGTGATCTATTTCAACCGGTCGCTGGACTGGTGCCCGATCTGCCTGCGCCAGGCGCTGGAGGTGAACGCGGCGCTGAACCAGTTTGAAGCCGCCGGCTGGGGCGCGGCCGTGCTCACCTATGACGACGCCGAGACGCTGGCGCGCGTGGCCGACCGGCGCGGGCTGGAGACGGCGCTGATCCCGGACCCGGAAATCGCGGTGATCGATGCGTTCGGCGTGCGCGACCCGATCTACGCCGACCCGGGGCATATGGCGCACGGCGTGCCCTACCCAATCGCCTTCGCGGTGCGCCGGGACGGCACGATCGCCGGCAAGTTCTGGCACGAAGCCGGGCTCGGCGAGCAGCGCGGCTACGCCACCCGCGTCACGGTTGCGGACGTGCTCGGCGCGTTGAACTAGAGGCGCACGGCGATGAGCTATCCGCCCGGCTGGCGTGCCGCCGATCCCGGCGCCGCGCCGGCGCTGATGCGCGCCAATCCGATTGCGCATTTCGTCACCGGCCATGGCGGCCTTAACAGCACGCGCATTCCCATGCTCGTTGATCTTGAAGGCGGGGGCATCGAGGGCGGCGAGCCGGTGCGCCTTCGCGGTCATCTCAACGCGCGCAACCCCCAGTGCGAGGGGCTCGACGGGGCGGAGGCGCTGGTCACCTTCGACGGGCCGGCGGCTTACGTGTCGCCGAACTGGCGCACCGAGGCGACCCGCGCCGGCACGATCGACTATGAGGAAGTGCAGGTGCGCGGTCGGGTGCGCGTCGTCGACGACATCGACTGGTTTCGCGACATGATCGACGACATGGCCGCCTTAATCGAGCCGCAGCATCCCGAGATCGGCGATTATCCCGTCTGGCGGACCACGATGGCCCCGGCCGGCTATGTGGAGCGGCTTTATCCCGCCATCGTCGCCTTCACCGTGGAGATTACGTCGCTGAGGATGATCGCCAAGCTGCACCAGTCCTTCCCGGAAGCCGACCGGCTCAGCGTCGCCGAGCATCTGGGCCGCTCTCACCGGGAGCAGCCGCGGGCCGTCGCGCAGAGCATCCTTCGAACGCTGAAGCCGGAATAGGCTTCGCCAGCACCGCTATGTCCGCGTCGCAGGGTGGCGCCGAGGCGGGATCGGCGGTCAGGCTGGCGTCCTTGGACAAATTCTCCGGGTGGCGTTTCCCGGCCGCGACTAGACCAGGCCCGCCTCGCGCAGGGCCGGCGCATAGGTCCGGCTGACCGGCGCGATGAGGCCGCCGGCGAGGCGGGCTTCTCCGGTTCCCCGTGCGAACCGCACATGCTCGATCGCCGCCGCGCTCGCCCACCAGGACCGGTGCAGGCGGTGACCGGCGCGGTCGCCGCTGAGCGCGACCGCGTCGCTGAACCGCATCAGGATGAGGTCCGACCCCGCATCGGTGTGAACGCGCACATAATGGTCTTCGGCCTCCAGCGCGATCAGTGTGGCCGCGCGCAGTCTCGCGGGCAGGCGCTCGGCGATCTCCTGCGGGGCGGGCGTGCGCGAGTCCGCCGGCGCCGGCGGCGAGCCGCCCTCTCCCGGCGACGCGGCCGCGGCGCGACGGGCGAGCAGCATCAACGCCGTGGCGGCCAGCGTGACCACGAGCACGGCGGGAAACAGTTCGAGATAGATCGGCAGGTTGGGCCGATAGCCGAAAATGACGACCCCGCTCGCCATGACCACGCCGGTCTGGAGCGGGCTCGCCACCAGCGCCGTCAGTGCGGCGCGCACCCAGCCCGGCAGGCCTGGGGCGAACCGGCTCACCGCGCGCCCGGCGAGATGCACCAGCACGCCCCCGATCAGCATGACGGTGAGCCAGTAGGCCGTGCGCGGCCCCGGCGGTGCGGTGTCGGTGTCGAACGGACCGATTGCGGCGAAAAAGACGCCGACCGCCGCCATCACCGCTAGATCGACCGGCAGGCCGGCGCCGCTTCCGGCGAGCCTGCGAAGCCGCTCCGCCCTGTCGATTTCGCTGTCCATGAGGGCGATTAAGCCTGCGTCACGCGGCGGGCGTCAATCGCGCGACGTTCGCGGGCCGTGAACGTCGCCCTGGGCGACGCCGGCGAAAGACCGGCGCCAATCACGCGTCTCCAGTGGCGAGGCGCGCTCCGAAGCGGCGAGGTGCGCTCGCCCCGCCCTTAAAGGAGCTTCTAGATGAGCCGCTTTCTCCGCGCCGGCGCCGGCATGGGCCACGCCGCACTCGCCCTCTTCGCCCTCGTCGTGGCGCTCGCCGCGTTGCGCTATCTGGCGCCCGACCCGCCCGCGGCGCCCCCGGAGGTGCTCGCCAACCGGTTCGCCGGCGGTTTTCTGCCGATGCACGCCGGGTTCGCGGCGCTCGCCCTGGCCATCGGGTGGATTCAGTTCTCGTCCGAGCTGCGCAAGCGGCGGCCGGGCATGCATCGCACGATCGGCCTCGTCTACGTCTTCGCCTGCCTGGCGGGCGGCGTCGCGGGGCTCATGCTCGCGCTCGGTACGACGGCGGGACCGGTCGCGCTCGCCGGGTTCGGCCTGCTCGCCGTGGCCTGGCTCGTGACCACGGCGACCGGCGCCGGGCTCGCGCTGTCGGGGCGGTACGCCCGCCATCGCCGGTGGATGATCCGCAGCTATGCGCTCACCCTCGCCGCTGTGACGCTGCGCCTGCAGCTGCCGGCGGCGGCGATGCTGGAGATGGACTTTTCGGTCGCCTATCCCGCGATTTCTTTCCTGTGCTGGGTCCCCAATCTGATCGCCGCCGAGCTGTGGCTCGCCGCCACCGGGCGTCAGAACCAGCCCGCCTCGCGCAGCGCCGGGTAATAGGTGCGGCTCACCGGCGCTTCGGTTCCGTCTGAAAGCACCAGCACGCCACGTCCGTCGCCCTTGCGCGCATCGGTGACTGCGTCCTTGGCGACCCACCAGGAGCGGTGGGTGCGCGCGCCGTCCAGCCCCTCCATCGCCGCCACCGCGTCGGTCAGGCGCATCAAGATCAGCGCCTCCCCGTTCGCGGTGCGCACGCGCAGATAATGGTCCTCGCTGGTAAGCGCCAGAACCGGCGCTGCGCGCAGACGATGGGGCAGCTTGTCGGTGAGCGCGCGCGCCGGGCGGGCCGGGGCGCCGCTTGCAGGCTGTGACCGCGCGGTCAGCTTGTCCACGGCGTAGGCCACGGCGCTGACGAAGGCGGACACCACGTAGACCGGGCCGTAGGTGAAGGCCAGCCGCTCAATGGTGAGATCGGCGCTGAGCGCGCCGTCCAGATGCAGGATGGCCACGCTCACCGGGACCGCGACGAAGGCGGGAATGATGGCGTAGATCACCCATTCCGGCGCGCCGGGCAGCAGGCGCGGAGCGAGTTCGCCGGCGCCGAAGCCGAATACGCCGCCGAGCCCGATCAGGCCCACCCAGTAGAACCATAAAGCCGGCCAGCCCACCGTGTGGCTTTCAAACGGGGCGAGGATCGCCAGAAACGTTCCCACGCCCAGGATCAGCGCCGCCGGACGCAGGATCGCTCCCAGCCGAAGCCGGCGGGTCAGTTGGCTCACGCGCTCCAGCGCCACGGGCGGTCCTTTCATTGATCTTCCGTTCGCGAAGCGTGAACGGCGGGCCTCGCCCCGTTCGCGTCGAACCCCTGCTCTTCGGCGAACTTCGGCTTTTTCCCCCAGGCCGGGCCGCGCATCAAGGCTGCGGTTTCCGGCGACCGGCCGGACAGGGAATAGGAGACGCCTCATGAACACCGCTTTGAAATCCGTGCTCGCCGCCGCGCTCGCCGGCGCCGGGCTCGCCGCCTTCACCCCCGCCCCGGCGCTTCACGCCGCCGGGCTCGTCGCCGAACGCGCCGAGGCGATCTTCGAGCCCGAGCTTCGGGTCCGGGTGACCGGCGTCGCCAGCGACGAAGGCCGGGTCTGGATCGGGGTCTACGCCGACGAGGCCGCCTATGAGGCGGATGAGGAAATCGCCCAGGCGAGCGTTGCGGCCGACCGGCACGGCGTGGCGGCGACGTTCGACGCGCTGCCGGCCGGGCGCTATGCGGTGATCGCCTTCCACGACGCCAACGGCAACAATGATTTCGACCGAAACTTCATCGGCATGCCGACCGAGCGCTTCGGTTTCTCCAATGTTTCGCCGCGCATGCGCCGGGCGCGCTGGGAGGAGGCGGTCTTCGTCCACGCCGAGCCCCAGACCGTCGCCGTCGATCTGGTGGGGGCGGGCCGATGACTCTGGAGCCGTTCCTCGCCGCGCCCTGGCACATCCAGCTCCATGCGGTCGCGGCGCTCGGCGCTCTGGTGCTCGGTGTGGTGCAGTTCACCGCGCCCAAGGGCACGATCCCGCACCGCACGCTCGGCTACATCTGGGTGACGCTGATGGTGGTCACGGCCGTCAGCGCCTTCTTCATCCGCAGCCGGCCCGACGGCGGGTTCACCTGGATCCACATCCTGATCCCGATCACGCTGATCGGGACAGTGGAGCTCGCTGTGCGCGCAAGGCGCGGTCTTACCAACAAGCACCGGACCACGGCGCTCGTGTTGTTCTGCGCCGCGCTTATCCTGCCGGGCCTGTTCACCCTCATGCCGGGCCGGCTCATGAACGCGGTGGTGTTCGGCTGAGCTTGGCGAGGCGCGCTGAACCGGGGTAACGTCTCACGATCATTCAGATTTATCGGGGGTTGATCCATGTTCGCCGCGTTTTTCGCCCATTTCGCCCTTGTCGCGGCCGGGCAGGCCTCGCCGCCCATGCCCACCGTGGTCAATCTGTGCAACGAGACCCCGGCGACCGTGGCGTTCATGGTGGCGCGCCCCACAGGGCGGGGCCTGCACACACAGCGCGGCTGGTTCAACGTTGCGCCGGGCGAGTGCCTGGCGGGCGGGATCGGCGACGGGCGCGGCGGCGAGGCGCTGGTCCACGCGCGCTCAGGCTCGTTCAGCTGGCCCTCCCAAAGCGCGATCCAGCACTGCGTGAGCGAAGGCGGCATGGACCGGATGGCCCGCTCGGCGCCTTGCGCCGAGCCCGAACGGGCCGCTCCGGTGCGCGAGGTGCGCGTTGAGGATCGCCGCAGCAGCTATCTGATCGAGCACACGGTGCGCTGCCGGGACCTGCCCGCGGACGAGGCGGTGATGTGTGAGGCCGGCCAGCGAGAGCGGGACGGGTTCGCCGCTCTGGTGCGCACGCTGGAGGTCTGCAACACCGGGCCGACGCCCCTGCGTGCGCTGGGCGCGGGGGAGGCGGGCGCGCCGGGCTCGGTGGCGCTGTCGCGTTGGGCGGCGCTTGAGCCTGAAAGCTGTGCTCCGGTCTGGCGCGGCCAGACGCGCGCAAGGGTCGCCTATGTGCGCGTCGAATCGGCCGGGGAATCACCATGGGCTGACGATGACGCGCGCTTCTGCGTGCCTGAGAGTGGTGAGCCTGAAGGACGGCGGGTGGCGGACAGCGCCGCTTGCGGTCCGGGCGAAAGATTGCTGGCGTTCCGTGCGGTGAATTTCGGCCCGGGCGTGTCCAAGTTCACCGCTGATTACTCAATCAACTGGACGCGCTAGAAGCGCGCGGCGTCATTGACCTGCCGAGCGGGCGGCTTAAACCCTAGCGCCGACCCACGCGCGGCGCGCGCGCCTTGCCGGAGACCGACACGATGATCCGCACCGTTCTTTTCGCCTCCTGCGCCGGCTTGGCGCTGGCCGCCTGTTCCGAGCCCGCGCCGCGCGACGCCGCCGAGCTGGACATTCCCGCGCCCAGCGCCGAGACGCTGGCCGACGCCGGGCTGTACGACGTGCCTGACACGCCGTGGGAGGCGCTGGAGCCGTTCTACGATCAGCTCGATTATGATCCGCCCGTGGCGCCGGCCGGGCCGCCGCTTCCGACCGCCGATACGGCGCTGCTCTCCATTGCGTTCGGGTCGTGCAACACCGCCGAACGCGAGATACCGATCCTCGAGACCATCGCTTCGGAGCGCCACGACCTGTTCATGTATCTCGGCGACAACGTCTATGGCGACGCGCGCAGCTTCGACGCGACGCTGCCCGAGCTGCGCGAGGCCTATCACCAGCTGGCCGAGCGCCGCGAGTTTCAAGCCCTGCGCGCGGCCTTTCCCATGCTGGCGACCTGGGACGACCACGATTACGGCATGAACGACATGGGGGTTGAGTTTCCCTTCAAGGGCTTCGCCGAGACGCTGTTCCTGGATTTCTGGCGCGCCGCCGCCGACGACATGCGGCGCGAGCGACCGGGCATTTATGACGCCTGGACCTTCGGGCCGGAGGGGCGGCGCACCCAGATCATCATGCTGGACACGCGCTATTTCCGCACCGGTCTCACCCCCACCGACGATCGCGGCGCGCCGGGCAAGGAGCGCTACCTGCCCAGCGCCGATCCTGAACAATCCATGCTGGGCGAAGCGCAATGGGCCTGGCTGCAGGAGCAGCTGCAGCAGCCCGCCGATCTGCGGCTTCTGGTGAGCTCCATCCAGGTGCACGCCGACGGCCATGGCTGGGAGGCCTGGCGCACCATGCCGCTGGAGCGCGCGCGGCTGTATGATCTGATCGAAGAAACCGGTGCGAACGGCGTGGTGCTGGTCTCCGGCGACCGGCACTCTTCCGGGCTTTATATGCGCGACGACGTGGCGCCCTATCCGCTCTACGAGATCACCTCGTCCTCGCTGAACATGAGCTTCGCCGAGGAAAACACCGAGCCGGGCCCGCACCGGATCGGCGAGATGTACGCGCCGGAAAACTTCGGCGTCATCGCCATCAACTGGGAGGGCGGCGAGCTGGCGCTTCAGATCAAGGACGTGGACGGAAACGTGGTGCGCGACCAGCGCGTGGCCCTGGGCGCTATCGGCGCGCTCTAAGCGCGTCGCGCCGGGGTGACGCCGCACGCGGCATTGGATAGCGTCCGCCCATGACAGACACCAGACAGAACGACGTCCGCCACCGCATTCCGCGTCGCGGCGACGACGACCATAGCCGCGCCGCCGCGCAGGAGCGCCTGGAGTTTCTGCAGGCGCGCACCGGCGCCGATCTCACTCATGTGGCGAAGGCCTCGATCGATCCGGCGGTCACGCGCGGCAATATCGAGAACTATATCGGCGCCGCGCAGGTGCCGATCGGGGTCGCCGGGCCGCTGCGCGTTCGCGGCGAGCATGTGGAGGACGAAGACGTCTACGTGCCGCTGGCGACAACCGAAGGCACGCTGGTGGCCAGCTATAACCGCGGCATGCGGATCCTGTCCGAAGCCGGCGGGGTGAAGACGACCATCCACGAGCGCTACATGCAGCGCGCGCCGGTCTTTCATTTCAACGATGCGCGCGGCGCGCGGGACTTCAGGGTCTGGCTTGAAGCCAATATGGACGGCGTGCGCGCAGCCGCCGAAGCGAGCTCTTCGGTCGCCAAGCTCTCCCATGTGGAGACCTATGCGGTGGGGCCCATGCTGCACGCGCGCTTCAATTTCACCACCGGGGACGCGGCGGGCCAGAACATGTCCGGCAAGGCCGCCCATGCAGCGTGCGAGTGGATCGCCGGGCGCCATCCCGGCGGCGTGCGCTACACCCTGTCGGGCGCCATGGACACCGACAAGAAGCACTCCCAGCTCAACATGCTGAACTCGCGCGGGGCGCGGGTGATCGCCGAAGCGCGCATTCCCGACCGGGTGCTTCGCGAACGGGTGGGAACCCGCGCCGCAGAGCTGTTCCGGGCGCGACTCAACTCCTTCGCCGGATCGACGCTGGCCGGGTCGGCCAATAACGGCATGCACGCGGCCAACGCGCTCGCCGCCCTGTTCATCGCCTGCGGCCAGGACGCGGCCAATGTGGCCGAAAGCCACGCGGCGATCACCTATGTGCGCATCGAGGACGACGGAGAGACCGGCGAGTCGGTCTATTACTGGTCGATCACCCTGCCTGCGCTCATCGTCGCGACATTCGGCGGCGGTACGGCCCTGCCCACGCAGAGCGAATGCCTCCAGCTTCTGGGCTGCCAGGGCAAGGGAAAGGTGGGCCGCTTCATCGAGATCTGCGCCGCCACGGTGCTGGCGGGCGAGGTGAGCCTCGCCGGCGCGGTGGTGGCCGGCGACTGGGTGGAAAGCCACGAAAAGCTGGGGCGGAACCGCTAGAGGTTACGCGCACTCCCGGCAGCGCGGCGCGGCCGGGTCAATCTCCAGGCGTTTGGCCTCGATCGCCTCGCCGCATTCCACACACCAGCCGTATTCGCCTTCCAGGAGACGCTGGAGCGCCGCGTCGATCCGGCGCAGCTCGCCGGCGCGGCGCGCATCGGCGGCCTTGGCCATGGCCTGGACCTGCAGGCTGTCCTGGCGCGACAACCGGCCCACTGATTGCTGGTCGAGCCCCACCGGCTTGCGGTCCTGCGCGGCCGTCTGTGACAGGGCGATGATCTCGTCTTTCAGCGCAATTAATCTTGCATGCGCCTTCTTTTCCTGTTCGGTCATGGGCTAAGAGCTATCATCAGCGCCCGCCGAGAGGAAAGACCGACGCCGTGCATGAGCACTTCAAACGCTTCGCCGCCTATAACGCCTGGGCCAACGCCCGGCTTTACGACGCGGCCACCGCGCTCACAGATTTCGAGCGCAAGCGCGACATCCGCGGCTATTTCCAGAGCCTGCACGGCACGCTCAATCATCTTCTTGGCGCAGACCGGATCTGGCTGCGCAGGCTCACCGGCGAAGGCGAGGCGCCGTCGCGGCTCGGCGATATCCTGTTTGACGATTTCAACGCGCTGCGCGATGCGCGCGAAGCCGAAGATGCGCGCATCTCAGCCTATGTCGCCGGCTTGAAGCCGGAGGACTTCGATGCGGTGGTGGAGTATCAGAACACGCGCGGCGAGCCGAAATCGCTGATGCTGAGGATGATCCTGACCCACGTATTCAATCACCAGACCCATCATCGCGGTCAGGCGACCCACATGCTGCGCCAACTCGGCGTCGCCGAACCGCCGGCCCTAGATCTTTTATATTTCGCGTTGCCCAGCGCGTGAGGGCTCAAGCGAGCCGGTCGCGGGTTTCGTCGAGCCAGGCTTGGACGCGCTTCTTGTTCACATTGAAATCGTAGCGACCGACCGCCGCGCGCGAGTAGATGCAGAGCGCCGCGCCGCCCTCGACGGCGGCGACCCCGGCGGTGACATGGTCGGGGAAGCCGAAGACCGCACTTTTCTGTACGACTTCGATCTGGCCGCCGCCTTCGCGGGTGAGCGTCGTGCGGGACGCGTTCAGAGCGGTGTCCTTGAACGCGGCCAGCAAGGCTTCCGGGCTCGCGTCGAACACCGGGCTGTCCTGATCGGGCGCCGCTTTCGCCTGAAAGCCCGGCGGCAGCACGAGCCAGCGCCGCGGCCGAGTGTCCGGTTCGAGGGTGGAGAAGTCGATGGGGAAGTCTCGCTCGGCCATGGCGTATGCTCCCGCAGGGCGTTACGGCTTTATCGCCGCGCCGGGACACCCTAAAGAGGAAGCCGCGTCGGCGGAAGGGAAGACGGAGAATGAGCGAATACGCGCTTGAACTGGACGGGCTGTCGAAAGATTTCGGCGGCAAGCCGGCGGTGAGGAACGTCTCGTGGCGCGCGCGCAAGGGCGATATCACCGGCTTTCTCGGGCCCAACGGCGCGGGCAAGACCACCACGCTGCGCATGGCGCTTGGGGTGATCACGCCGGACAGCGGGACCGCGCGCCTGTTCGGCCGTGCGCCGGATGCGGCGGGCATGGACCAGGTGGGCTTTCTTCCCGAAGAGCGCGGCGTCTACCGCAAGATGAAGGCGGAGGACGTGATCGTCTTCTTCGCCCGCCTCAAGGGCGTGCCCGCCGGCGAGGCGCGGCGCCGGGCCCATGTCCTGCTTGAACGGTTCGGCCTGGCCGACGCGGCGAAGAAGAAGGTCAAGGAACTGTCCAAGGGCATGGCCCAGAAGGTTCAGATCATCTCCGCCATCGTCCACGAGCCGGACTTCATCATCCTCGACGAGCCGTTCTCCGGTCTCGATCCGGTCAATCAGCAACTGCTCGAAGACATCATCCGCGAGCAGGCCGAAGCCGGGCGCACCGTGCTGTTCTCCACCCATGTCATGGAGCACGCCGAGCGGCTTTGCGACCGTATCGTCCTGATGGCGCGCGGCGAGAAGGTGTTCGACGGCTCGGTGGAGGAGGCGATCGGCCGCGTGCCGCGCCAGGTGGTGCTGGCCGCGCCGCCGGGCGAGCCCATGGCTGAGACGCTGGCGCCCTTCGGCGCGCTTGAAACGCTGGAGGAGCGCGAGGCCGAGACCGTGTGGCGGCTTACCTTGAAGGCCGGGGCCGACGCCCAGGCCGTGCTGCGCGCGCTGGTTGAGGCCGGCGTGAAACTCACCCGGTTCGAACCGCGCCGCCCCCATCTGCACGACGCCTTCGTGGCGCTGGTCGGCGAAGAGAACGTCGGCGACGTGACCGACCGCGAACCCGTAAGCGAGGCCTGATCCATGCGCGCAAGCTATCTCATCGCCCGGCGCGAATACCTGTCCTACATCGCCACGTGGGGCTTCTGGCTGTCGATCCTGGCCGTGCCGGTCTTCGCCGCCATCGGCGGAGCGTTGCCGGGCCTGATCCAGAACTCCCAGCCGACGCGCTATTTCGCCGTGATCGACGAGACCGGGCGCGGGCTCGATCAGGTGGTAGAGCAGGGTCTTGAAGCGCAGCGCCGCGAGGCGGTGCGTGACCAGCTCGAAGGCATGGTCGAGGTGATGCGCGGCGAAGCGGCTGCGCAAGAGGTGCTCGCCGTCTTTGATCAGGACCCTGACGGGGTGTCCTATCTCGACGAAGCGGTGGAGGCCGCAGGGCTTGGCGAGGCCGGCGCGGCGCTGGGAAGCGAACGGCGCGAGCGCGTCATGGTCGACCCGCCCGCCCGCGACATGGCCCAGTTGCGCCCCTATCTCACCGGCGAGCGGATGATCGAGACGCCCGCCGGTGAACGCGCCCTGTTCGCCGCCTTGATTCTGCGAAACGCGCCCGGCGCGCCGGTGGCGATCGAATACCATTCAACCAACGTCACCAGCGACTCGGTGAAGAACGCGGTGCGCGACATTCTGCGCTCCCATTTTAGAGAGCAGGCCTTCATGGAGCGCGGGCTCAGCCCGGCTGATCTAAACGCGGTGATGGCGATCAGCCCCGACGTGATCGAAATCGACGCAAGGCCCGGCGCCGAGGCCGGCGCGGAAATCACCCGCGCCGACCGCGCCCCCTTCATCGTGGCGATCGCGTTTGCGTTCGTGCTCTGGCTCGCGGTTTTTTCAGTCGCCAACATGCTGCTCACCAGCCTGGTGGAGGAAAAAGGCGGCAAGATCATCGAGCTTTTGCTCTCCACCGCGCGTTTCCATGAGATTCTCATCGGCAAGCTCGCCGGCGTCGCGGGCGTTTCGGTCACCCTGTTCGCGATCTGGGGCGCGGTGGGCGGCGGGCTGGCGCTGCTGGGCGGAGCGGTGCTGGCGGGCATGAACCCGGCGATCGCCGAGCTGCTCGCGAGCCTGTTCGACCCGGGGCTTATTCTCGCGGCGATGTTCTTCTTCACCGCAGGATACCTCATGTACGGCGCGATCTTCCTGGCCATGGGCTCGCTGTGCGACACGCTGCAGGACGCTCAGACGCTCATGGGACCGGTGATCTGGACGCTGCTTCTGCCCATGTTCTTCCTGGTGTTCTCGTTTGAAGCCACCGACTCCGTCCTGCTGCGCGCGGCCAGCTGGTTTCCGCTCTGGACGCCCTTCTTGATGATGGCGCGCCTGCCCACCGAGCCGCCGCTCTGGGAGCTCGCCGGCGCCAGCGGTCTGATGATCGTCACAACCGTGCTGGTGGTCTGGGGCGCGGCCGCGGTGTTCCGCCAGGGCGCCTTGCGCCAGGCCGACGCCGACAGCGTGCGCCGCTTCTTCCGCCTGAAGAAAAAGGGGGCGTAAGGCGGTTATTGGATTGCGGCGCGCAAGAAGGCTTCCGTTTCTGCGCACCGCCAGCCGACCGCTTCGATCATCGCCGCGACGGTATCATCGAGGTTCTTGTCAAACACCGCCTGATGATGGAAAGCGCGATTACGGAGGAGGCGCGCGCTTTCGATCACCAGGTGCAAGTCTTCGAGCGTCCTGTTTGATGCATAGCCATGCGGAAAGTTGGCTTTCCATCCCTTGGCGAAATACTCGGCTCGCGCACGTTTCGTGGTGATGTGCGCCCAGAATCCCATGGAGAGCAGGCTTACGATCCTGTCCGGCGCCACTTCTTGCGATTCCGCTTCAAGCTCCGCCTCAGCCTTCGCAAGTTCGCGGGCGAAATGGCCGTGGAGGCGGGAGGTGAAATCCGTGTTCCTGAACCAGCCGTCTCCGAAGCGGTGTCTAAGATGGTTCGCGAGCCCGTTTCGAACCGTCACTTCAAATATGTTGAGCGGCAGGTAGAGAGCTGAAATCATTCGGGCGTTGGCAAGGTAGCGTTCGAGGGCCTCGCGGGTGTTCTCCCCCGCCAGCCTGTAGCGGGCAATCCTGTTGGCGTTCAACGTCCGCGCTATGGTCTCGGCATCCATTTGGCCAGTCTCGTTGACAATTTTGGAACAAGTGACTATACCGTGACTATCTTCAAGGGCGATCCCTGACCCGACACCGTGGTCAAATTCCTTGTTGACCAGAATTTGAAAAGGGCGGCGCGGCGCGCCGCCCTTTTTCCGTTCGACCGATCGCCCAACGCAAAAACCCCGCACCGGAGGCCCGGTGCGGGGTTTTTCGTCTCGTGTCGCGACCGGCGCGGGAGCGTTAGCCCCCGGAGAGGTCAGCGTTGAGCGCGGCTCCTAGCGGCGTCCGCGGCCGCCGCCCTTCTTGGGCAGCAGGCCTTCGCGCTGGGCGCGCTTGCGAGCCAGCTTGCGGGCCCGGCGGATCGCCTCGGCCTTCTGGCGCGCACGCTTTTCAGAGGGCTTTTCGTAATGGTTGCGGCGCTTCATCTCGCGGAAGGTGCCCTCCCGCTGCATTTTCTTCTTCAACGCCTTGAGCGCTTGCTCGACGTTGTTATCGCGCACGACGATCTGGACGATGGTGTACTCTCCCTCGGATCTTCGGGTTCAGGGCTCGGCCTGACACTATAACACACGCGAAGGACCGATGGGGTGCACCGTCGGTTTTCGCGCCGGGTCGCTTCAACAGAGGCGGGCGATCTACCAGAGCGGCGAGACGCTGGCAAGCCGGGAAAGCGGCCCGCTTCCTCTTCCGTCGCGCCGCGTCGCGCTTATGTTAACGCACGAAGCGCCTCGGCGCCGTTCATTTGAGGGAGGACCGCCATGTTCCGCATCACCGCCATCGCCGGCTTGAGCGCTGCGCTCGCCGCGCCCGCCCTGGCCCAGGACGCCATCGAGAGCGAGCAGGAAAGCTTCACCATCGAGACCGTGGCCGAAGGCCTCGCCTTTCCGTGGTCGCTGGCGTTCCTGCCGTCCGGCGAGATGCTGGTGAGCGAGCGCGACGGCGCATTGCGGGTGATCACCGACGACGGCCTGCGCGCGGCGCCGGTCTCCGGCCTGCCTGAGGATCTGGTGGCCGAACGCCAGGGCGGTCTGATGGACGTGGCGGTCGCGCCCGACTTTGCGGAAACCCGCCATGTCTATTTCACGTATTCGGAAGGCACGCGCGAGGCCAACCGCACCGTGCTCGCGCGCGGGCGCATCAATGAGGATCTGACCGCGCTGTCCGGCGTGGAGGATCTGTTCAGGGCCAATTTCGACAAGGAGCGCGGTTTCCATTTCGGCGGGCGCATCCTTTTTAACGATGACGGCACGGTGTTCGTGACCCTGGGCGACGGCGGGCGCTATCAGGACGAGGCGCAGAACCCGGACAATCATCTGGGCACGCTGGTGCGCGTCAATCGCGACGGCTCGATCCCGGCCGACAATCCGCTGATCGAGGGCGCGGCGCCGGGCGTATTCTCTTACGGCCACCGTAATATCCAGGGCATCGGCCGGCATCCCGAGACCGGCAGCGTCATCACCCACGAACACGGCGCGCGCGGCGGCGACGAGCTCAATGTGATCGTCCCCGGCGCGAACTATGGCTGGCCGGAGATCACCTACGGGATCAATTATGACGGCACGATCATCTCCGAGGAGCGCGATCGCGACGGGATGAGCCAGCCGATCTGGTACTGGAACCCCTCCATCGCGCCGGCCGGGCTGGCCTTTTACGATGGAGAGGCTTTCGCCAACTGGCGCGGCGATCTGTTCGTGGCCGCGCTTTCAGGCATGACCTTGCAGCGCCTGGAGATGAACGGCGACCGCGTGATCTCGGTGGAGGACCTCCTGACCGATCGGGAGGAGCGCTATCGCGACGTGCGCGTGGGACCGGACGGCGCGGTCTACGTGCTGGTGGACGATCTTGAAGGCGAGGTTTTGCGTCTGGTCCCCGTGGGCGAGTAAGCGGCTCCAGGATCTCGGGGAGGGGCTGAGCTTAGCCAGTCGCCTGCAGGTCCGCGAAATCGGCGACAAGCTGTTTGACCTCGCCGCAACGACAAGGAGGACCCTGGCGGCGCCTGCGCGCGGCCGGGCCTTCTATAGGAAATCCTTATTGGTGATGCGGGATTGCATCACGTTACTCTTGCGAATCCAGGCACACTCGGCGTTCGGCTGCGCGCCGGCGTCGCAGCGGACGGGCCCGCTGGAGTAAGATGGTCCCATGACCCTTGAGGCCGACATCATCATCGCAGGCGCCGGCGCCGCCGGGCTGAGCCTGGCCGGCGCGCTGGCCGAGCCCACGCGGCGCGTGCGCGTGCTGGTGCTGGAGCCGCGCGCCCTGGCGCACAACCCGCGCCGCTGGATTTTCCCCGCCGAGCCCGGCCACGCCCTGTCGCGCCATGTGAGCGCGCAGTTCGACGCCGTGTCCCTTGGCGGACGCGAGGCCGCGCTGTCGAAGGTGCGCCTGTTCCATGTTCCCGCCCAGTCGGTCCAGGACGAGGCGCTGGAGCGTCTGGCCTGTGCGCCCGAGGCCCGCCTTGAAGAAGGCGTCCGCATTGACGCGCTCGTCAATGAAGGCAAGTCGGTGCGCCTTGAGACCAGCCTCGGCGCGGCGCGTTCGCGGCTGTTCGTGGATACCCGGCCGGCCGGCGGCGGCTTCGTTCCGGCGCGCGCCTGGACCCAGATCGCCTGGATCGCGCTCGCCCGCGACGTCGACGCCGCGCCGGGCTTCACCCTGTCGCCCGCCTTCGCCGAGACCGGCGGGGTCGGGTTTGACCAGACGATCGTCCTGCCCGGCGGTGAAGCGCTGGTTGAGGCGGTCCGCTACGCCCGGCCCGGCGACCAGGGCGAGGGGCTTGAGGCGCGCCTTGAAGCCCGGCTCGCCGCGCTGGGCGCCGACCCGACCGCCGTGCTGCGCCGGCGCTTCGTGGCCCCGATTGAGCCTGGCGAGCCCGACGAGGTGCGCGGCGCCGTCATCCATGCGCGCTCCGGCGTCGGGGGCCTGCGCTTTACGCCGGGCGTCGAGGCCGTGCGTCTGGCGCGCTGGGGCGAGGCCGCCGCGGCGCGCTTCGCCTCTGGCGGCCGTATGACCGCCCCGCCCGGCGCGCGCGGCCCGGCCCGCGCCGCCGCGCGCCGGCTCATGCGCCGGCTTGAGAGCGGGCCCGAACCGGCGGCGCTTTGGCTGAACGCGATGCTCGCACGCCTGTCGCCGGACGCGGGCCTGCGCTTTCTCGCGGGCGCGCCGGGCTGGCGCGCAAGCTCGGCCCTGTTCGCGCCGACCCAGAAAAGCGCGTGACGGAACCCTGCCTTGATCCCGATCTCGCCGCCGTCCTGACCGATCCGGCGACCCATGGCGGCGCGCAGGTCAAAACCATCGAAACCCATGGCGCGCTGGTGATCCTGGCTGGCGATACCGCTTACAAGGTGAAGAAGCCTGTCGATCTCGGCTTCATGGATTTCACCCGCGTCGACAAGCGCCGCGCCGCCCTGCAGGCGGAGCTGGATCTCAACGCCCCGGCCGCGCCGCAAATCTATCGCCGGCTCGCCTGGGTCACGCAAGAAGCGGGCGCCCTTGCGCTCGAGGGAAAGGGTGCGCGGGTCGAGCCGGTGCTCGTCATGGCGCGCTTCGAGCAGGACGCGCTCTACAGCCGCCGCGCTGAACGCGGCGCGCTCGACCTGGTGGACGCGCGCAGCCTCGCCGCAATGGCCCGCGCCGCGCACGCCAGAGCGCGGATCCGTGAGGACGGCGACGGGCACGCCCGGATTCGCCGTGTGCTCGACCCTCTGATCCTGCGTTTGCGCGAGGCCGCCCCTGACGCCGGCGCCGTGGACCGGTTGAGTGAGACGCTCACCGCCGCGTTCGATGCGCGCCGTGCGCTTCTGGACGCCCGGGCCGCGGCGGGTTTCGTGCGGCGCTGCCATGGCGATCTGCATCTGAACAATATCGTGCGGCTGGACGACCGGCCGGTCCCGTTCGACGCGCTGGAGTTTGACGAAGAGCTCGCCACGATCGACGTGCTATATGATCTCGCCTTCCTGATCGCCGACCTCGCCCGGCTGGGCTTGCGGGCTGAAGCCGCGGCGCTCACCGGTCAGTATCTGGCGGGCGAAGACGCCGAGCTGGGCGCGGCGGGGGCGGCGCTGCTTGATCCGTTCTGCGCCCTGCGCGCGGGGGTGCGGGCGCTGACAAGTTTCAAACGCGACGGGGCGGGAAGCGAGGAGGGCGCGACCTGGCTCACCCTTGCGCAGGCCTTCGCCGCGCCGCGCCCGTCCCGCCTCCTGGCCGTGGGCGGGCTGTCCGGATCGGGAAAATCCACGCTCGCCGACGCGCTGGCGCTGGAGCTCGGCGGACCGGCCGGGCTCTGGGTCGTGAAGTCGGATGTGGAGCGCAAGGCGGCGCTGGGGCTCGATTGGTCAGACCGCATCCCGCCGGACGCCTATACGAAGACCGCCGCGCGCACGGTGTACGAGCGCCAGCGCGCCAAGGCGCGCGCGGTGTTGAACGCGGGCGGTTCGGCCGTGCTGGACGCGGTGCATCTGAACCCGGAAGACCGGGACGCGGCGCAAGCCGTCGCGCGTGAGTCCGGGACGCCCTTTCTGGGGATCTGGCTCGATGCTGACCGGGCCATTCTGGCTGGCCGGGTCGCGGCGCGGCGCAACGATCCCAGCGACGCCGATCTCGCCGTGGTCGAAAAGCAGTCGGCCTGGGACCCGGGCGAAATCGCCTGGCCGCGCCTCGACGCCGGGGCCGGGCGCGAGGCGGTGCTTCAGCAGGCCCTGGCGCTGGCGCGCGGTTAGACCGGTCTCGCCTTATCGCGACGCGGCGTCCTGATGCGCCTCGCCGGGGCGGTAGACCCGCACGGCCGCCGCGCGCACGTCGGCTTCGCGCAGCGGCACGCGGCGCAGCTCCTGCCGGGCGAACAGGTCCATCTGGTCGTCGTAATGGGTGGAGTCGGGGGCGTTGCTGGCGCCGAACTGATGCACGGCGAAGACGTCGGGATAGTCCGCCCCCGGCGCCCATTCGGCGAGCATGTGCAGGCCGTCGCCGGAGACCATGCGCAGCGTGCCGGTCTCCTCGTCGATCACCGAATTGACCGCCCGCAGCGTATCGGGGCCGCCGGCGAGGGCGACCTGGGTTTCGCCGCGCTGGAGGAAGTTCACCTCCCGCCAGGGCGGGTCGATCCGGCCGTGATGGGTTGTGAGCAGTGCGGCGGCGCCCGCGAGCGCGTCGCGGATGTCGGCGTCGCTCACCGCGCCGGCGTCGGTCTCGTCGGCATAAAGGCTGAGCGCCGTTATGATGCTCAGCGCCGCTTCGGTGTCGGACAGCTCGGTGCCCCGGTCCCAGCGCGCTACCGCGTCCGCGGTCGGGCGTAAGTCCTCGTCCCAGTCCATTTGCGCGATGCGCGCCTGGATGCGGCCGGCGAAGCTCTCGGGGGCGTAGACGGGGTCGTATTTCACCGCCAGAAGCTCTTCACGCGAGACCGTATCCTGTGCGGCCATAAGCGCCACGGCGCGCAGGCCGCGATTGGTCATGTTGGTCTCGATTCCGAAGCGCGCGGGAAACGCGGCGGCGTCCGGGTCGTCAGGTCCGCCGGTCACGTTGAAGGGCGAGTGGTTGGCGTCCAGCACGTAGCCCGCCTCGGGGTCGATCATGTGCGGCAGGGCGTCGAACGGGGCGAACCCCTCCCAGATCAGGTCCGAGCGGTCGCCGGGCAGGGTCGTGGACCAGTCGATCCCTTCAATGTCCGGCCGGTCGGGCATGCGCGCCAGATAATACCGGGCGATGCGGCCCTCGCGGGTGGCCACGATGCGGTTGGTGTTGCCCATGCCGCCCATTAGCAGCGCGGCTTCGAACGCCTCCAGCGTCTCGGCCCGCATCATGGCGTAGGCCTGCTCGATGAAGCGGATATCGCCCATCGTGGCGTACCGGATCGCGTAGGCGCCGGCGTCGGTCTCCAGCACCGGGCCATGCTGCGACCAGTGGGCGTCGCGCGTCACCCGCCAGGCGAACGGGCCGAACAGGCGCACCGTCATGGAGGCGGTGCGCGTGTCGAAGTCGCGCGCCTCGCCGTCGAGCCTGTAGCCGTCGCCCTCGCGCACCAGCGCGTAGACGTCGATCAGGTCGGGCCGGTTCACCGTCGCGGCTTGGGCCAGACCCGGATTGACGCCCAGATGGATCGCCGGGGCGCCGGGAAACAGGCCGCCGGCCACGTTCAGGCCCTCGCCGCTGATCAGATGGCCCTCATACCAGGCGAGCGCGCCGTCCACCGGCTGGTGCGAATTGATGATCGCGCGCACGGCCCCGTCGTCGGATTTCGAGGCGGCCACGGCGAAGGCGTTCGATCCAAGCTCGGTGGCGGGGCCGCGTTGCAGCATGACCTGCAGCTCCTGACCGCGGGAGGGATCGTCCTCCACCTCCGGCGCGGCGAGCGAGGAGAGCACGTCTCCCAGCCCGTAGAACAGCGGCGAGAAGAAGCCCGAAAGCGCCGCGATGTCTTCGCCGGTGAGCGGGAACAGGTCCGGCTCGGCCTCATCGCGATGGTGAGCGGCGTAAAAATTCAGACCGTCCGCGTAGCCCTGAAGCACGGCGCGAACCTCTGGGGTCAAGGTCTCGTACTGAGACGCGACGTCTTCGCGCACGCGCAGAAGCTGTACGATATAGGCGGTGCGCGCCTCGCTCTCGTTCTTGGCCAGCATCTCCGCGCCCAGACCGGCGCGCAGTGAATCCTGGATGGTTGCGAAGTCGTCCTCGGCGTGGGCCCACGCGATGGCGAAGGCGGCGTCGGCGTCGGTTTCCCCGATCACCCGCGGCACGCCCCATTCGTCCCGCGTGATCTCGGCGGAATAGGCCTCGGCCGCCTCTACCGCAGCCTTGGGGTCGAAGTCGCGCACATGGAGCGGCGCCAATCGAAGGCCCGCCGCAAACAGACCCGAGATGATGAGCGACAGTAGAACAACCGCGCCGATTGCGATGCGTTTCAAGGTGATCCCTCCCCGTCTTCCAAGGCGAGGGTACAGGCGTGAGGCGGCGAGGGCGAGGGGGCGCTACTCCGCCGCGATCGCGGCGGGGCGGCTCGCCGGGCTCCAGTCGCGATGGCGCAGCGCGCGGCCCAGCGTCTTGCGCCCGGCCGCCTCGGTGAAGCCGTCGGGGGTGAAGACCTTTTCCCCGCCCACGAACACGGCGGCCACGACCTCTTCGGACCGGTTGACCATCTGCTCGTGCTGATACTCCTCTCGCCAGATGAACCGGGAGCTGGCCTCGCCGTCATAGGCGGCGAGCTTTTCGGGGTCGATCACAGCAATGTCGGCGCGCGCGCCGATCTCCAGCCGGCCGGCGTCGACGCCGATGAAATCCGCCGGCTCTGAGGTGAGGCGCTTCACCTGGCTGGCCACGCGCGCCAGGCCGTCGCGCTGAGCGATCTGAAGGCACCGCAGATTGCCGTCATAAAACGCCATGTTCGTGATGTGCGCGCCGCTGTCGTTGAAGCCGGGCAGGATTTGCGGGTGGTGCAGCAAATCGCGCATGATCTTCGGATCGCGGTTGGCCGACACCGTCCACCAGCGAAGCTTCAGGTCGAACTGGCGGAACAGGGCGAGCATGAAGCCCGGCTCGTCCTCGGCTTCCTCGTCCAGCGCCTCGAAGACGCGGCGTTCCTCGTCAGAGCGGGCGAGCGCGGGATCGGCGCGCCAGGCTTGAAGCCGGTCGAACACCTCCTGAAAGGTCTCCCCGGTCCAGATGTCCGGGCCGCCGGAATGGAAGACCATTTCGTCAAAGTCGCGGTCGAAAGCCAGGCTCTCCGCCTTCATCAGGCGCTTCAGGCGGTTCACCCCGAACCCGGTCTTGCCGGTCATCCACATGGCCGCGAAACGCCGGCGGAACGCCGGGTCGTCGAGGAGGGCGAGGCGGCCTGTGCGGTCGTCGAGATCGATTTCATTGAGCTCGCGCAGGGCCGGCAGCTCCTCGGCGAGCGGGTTGATCGGCCCGTCCCAGTACACCTTGAAGGGCGCCGCGAGCGCCTGCAGGCGAAACCGACCGTTCAGGAGTCTGGAGTTGAAAACCCTGGTGAGCGTCAAGGCGAGCCTGCGGATCGAGCGGTTGGCCGCTACGTCGAGGGCGGCCACGGCGGTGATCTTCAAAGGCTTGCCATAGAGCCGGCCAGAGGTGAGTAGAAAGTTGCGGATCACGGCGGGCGGCGAGTTCTTCGGCGGCGTCGCCTGCCACAGCCGGTCATGCTTTCTGAGCACGCCGGTGAGCCGCTTCATCTCCTTGTATTCGCCGAACTGGCTGGGGATCTTCACCTTGCGGTTCGGATCCTCGGACAGGAAGTGGAAGGGCAGGGCGTCGGTGGAAAATCCCGGATAGCCCTCCTCCATGGCGAGCTCGAGAAGATGCTCCATCCGGTTTAGATCGTCTTCGGACGCCTTTCGGCTCACCGATCCGTTCAGCCCCATCACCTCGCAGCGCAGCATGGAATGGGGGATCATCGGGATGACGTTGCAGCCCAGCGGCAGCTCGTCGAGATGGGCGTAATAGCCCGCCGACGTCGACCAGGTCGCCTTGTCCGCCAGCGCTTTCAGCACCGGCTTGGGCATGTTCTCCACCCGCGCAAAGCAATCGACCAGCGGGTCTTCGCCATTGCGCCGCTGCGCGCCGTAAGCCAGCCCCAGCGAGCAGTTCGACATCAGAACCGTCGTGGTGCCGTGGCGCACCGCCTCCTTCAGCGCGGGATCGAACTCCACTTCCAGGTCGAGATGGGTGTGAATGTCCAGCAAGCCCGGCATGACCCACAGACCGCTTGCGTCGACAACCTCGTCCGCCCGGTCCGCTTCAAGGCCCGTTCCGCGTGCGGCGATCCGGCCCTTAGCGATGGCGAGGTCCTGAACCGCGCCCGGCGCGCCGGTCCCGTCGAACACAAGCCCGCCCCTGATGAGCGTGTCCCACCGCTCGGTCATGGCCCCGTCTCCTCCCGTTTGAGCCGGACATGGTCCCGGCGCGCCCGATCTGTCGTCAGGCCGTCACAATACGGTTCTGGAAATCAAGGAACGCGTCAAGCACTTCGCCCGGCGCCTCAAGCTGCGGATAATGGCCGACCGTCTCCAGAAGAACTGTGTCAGCGTTCGGGACAAGCTTTTGATAGTGCTCGACCATGTGGCGGCCGGACACGGGATCAAGCGCGCCGTCGATCACCCGCATGGGGATCGGACTTTTTTCAAGCGCGCCGACCCAGCGTTCGCGACGCCGGCGGCGTTCTTCGATGTATCCGATCAGCTTGTGGCCGATGCGCTTGATCGAGCCGTTTGTGTTCATCATCGCCCAGAAGGCGTCGAGTTCATCTTCGCTGGGCCGGGTGTCGGGCCCGAACACCTCGCAAAAGCCGTTTTCGAACCGCTTTCGGGTCATGGCCTGGGAGAGCAGAGGACCGACAGGGGAGTGCAGAAGGCGCTGGGTGAAGGTGGCGCGGTGCTGCTCGGGAAACAGCCCGCCATTGAGAAAGCAGACCGACAAAACACCGCGCCCGATCGATGCGCCGCGCTCGATGTGCCGGGCGAGCAGTTCCTGCGCGACGGTGTCGCCGTAATCATGGGCGAGGATGTGATAGGCGTCGACGCCGAGGCGATCCAGATAGGTCTCGTGAAGATCGGCCTGGTCGAGGATCGAGTAGTCATATTTGACCGGCTTTTCAGAGAAGCCGAACCCGATCATGTCCAGCGTCGCCACCCGGAAGCGCGCGCACAACGCCTCCCATTGGTGCGCCCAGTCCCAGCTCGCCGTCGGGAAGCCGTGAATCAGGATCAGGACCGGCTTGCCCTCGTCGGACCAGTCTCCGCCGGTGCGATGAAAGATCTCGCAGCCGCGATAGCCGAAGGTCTCTCCGCCTGCGCGCCAGTCCTCAAGCGATATGGGTATCGTCATCGGAGCCTCCCCTGCGCCGTCTGACGCGGCGTGTACGCAGAGGATAGCGAAACGAGCGCGCGTGTCGCGGTCCTACGCTTCGGGATCGTCCTTGGAGCCCTTCAGCACGAAGCGGCGGTCGCAATAGCCGCACTCCACGAAGGTCTCTTCGCCCATGTCGTAATAGGTGCGCGGATGGCCCAGCGCCCCGCCGCCGCCGTCGCACATGACGCGCGTGCGCTCGGTGACGATCACTTCAGGCGGCGGAAAGCCGGTGTCTCCGGCCTCGGCGGCGCGGGTTTCGTTCTGCGGATCGGTGCGGCTCATGGCGACAACTTTACTCAGTGGAGGCGGGGCGCTTGTTTGGCCGCCCTGCCTCAAGCTTGTCAAGCTGAGCTCTCAATGCGTCGCGACATCAGATCCATCCAGCGGACACGACTTCACCGATGATCAACAACGCGACGCCTATGCAGAACAGAGCGGCTGCGAGCGGAGTGCGGTTCCGCATTTTCAAAGCGCGCGCATGGGCGGTCTACATGCGTAGCTCAAGCGCGCGTTCGTTCTCTCTATTACTCGCGTCCGCGCCAGTGATTACCGTCAGGATCCCCGCCAGACTTCCACCGGCCCAAAGCACCGGCGTCGTAGTCAGCAGGACACCGATGATCGCCATCAAGTGCGCCGCGGCGCTCATCCGTTCTGCTCGCTCAAAGTGCCTGACAGCGTCATGGTGTCGCCTGTCACGATCTCCACCTGATAGTCGCCCCTTTTTGACGCAGGAGCTGCACGCACCAAGCCGACCGACGCGTGAGTCTCGCTGAGTTCAGCCGGGCCGCCCCTGACCGCGACATACGCCTCGAAGAGGCCGAACGGCCATTCATATCCCATCGCCGTGCACACACGGCGCAAGAAGCCGTAGCTGGGTCCCTGATTGGAGGCCCGAGTGTCCGATCTCGCGCTTAGAAGATTGGTGATACGCTGCGGGCTGACTTTGAGCCTGCGCGCGAGTTCGGCGTTTGTCACTGCCTCGCCGGAAAGTCGGTCATGGTCGCGCCAGAAGGCGATCAGTTCGGCGGCCTCGCGCGCCGCCTTCGCGTTCTCATGGCCTTTGCGGACGTTTCCATCCTCCAGAAGCGCTTCCCGCGCTCCGGGGATCGCTTTCCTCTCCGCTTTATTCGTCGTCATGGCGTGGTCTCCAAAATCAGATGAGTTTTCGGCGCTCGGCCAGCGCTGTCTGGATCGCCATCAGGTTTCCCTTGCGGAAAGCGCCCACGAGCACGGGAGGGGCGTCGGGAAAATCCTCGTAGCTGATGTAACCCACCATGCTCCGAGGTCGTAAGCATAGGTTCTGCCGGTCTGATGGGAGTGGTTTCGGATTTTAGAAAGGCCGAAGGCTCGGGCCGCATCCATATCCTCAAGCATTTCGCCCATCTTCGATGCTGCTCGGGCGCCGCTCTTGCGCGCCGCTTCTTGCTCGTCGTAAGTGTTAAAGGGCACATTGTTCACCACGCCCTCAAGATAATCCTACATCGCCACAGCCTACACGAATTTATTTACATGGCGTCACCGTCCACGATCTTCAAGCATGCAAAGCAGAATTATGCAATCAGGAATTGTTCCGCAATACGCCCTGGAAGCCCGCGGGCTGGAAAAGACCTATCCCGCGCGCAAGACGAGCCCCGCCAAGCACGCGCTGAAGGGCGTTGATCTGGCCGTGCCCACAGGCTCGATCTTCGGGCTGCTGGGGCCCAATGGCGCAGGCAAATCGACCTTCATCAACATCTTCGCCGGCCTGGTGACCAAAAGCGCGGGGACCGCCGAGATCTGGGGCCGCGACATCGACAAATCTCCGCGCGAGGCGCGCGCCGGGATCGGCGTGGTGCCCCAGGAACTGAACATGGACGTGTTCTTCACGCCCTATGAGACGCTGGAGTTGATGGCCGGCTTTTACGGCGTGCCCAAAGCCGAACGGCGCACGGCGGAGATTCTCGAAGCAGTGGGCTTGTCCGACAAGCGCGACGCCTATGTGCGCCAGCTCTCCGGCGGGATGAAGCGGCGCCTGCTGGTGGCCAAGGCTTTGGTGCACAATCCGCCGGTCCTGGTGCTCGACGAGCCTACCGCCGGCGTCGATATCGAGCTGCGCCGCCAGCTCTGGGAGTACGTTGTCGAGCTTAACAAGCAAGGCGTCACCATCGTCCTGACCACGCACTATCTCGAAGAAGCACAAGAGCTGTGCGACCAGATCGCCATCGTCAATCACGGCGAGGTGGTGGCCTGCGAGGGCAAGGACACGCTCCTCAAGCGGCTGGACAAGAAGACCCTGGTGATCGAGCCGGCCGAACCTCTAAGCGCCGTGCCGGCCGGGTTCGAGAACCAGCAGGCGGTGATCCGCGAGGACGGCGCGCTGGCGGTCACCTACCGCTTCGGCGAGGCGTCGGTGGCGCAGATGATCGAGACCTACCACGCCTCCGGCGGACGGATCGCCGACCTTCGCACCGAGGAGGCCGATCTCGAAGACGTCTTCCTGGCGCTCACCTACGGCGCGGACGAAGAGGCGGCCGGCTAAGAGGGCTCGCTGGGGCCGAAAAGGAACGCGGGCGGGCCGGTTATGCGTTATATTGCGTGATATGACCCGATTTTTCGCCCGACTGCTCGCCTTCATCCTCGCCCTGGCCTTTCTCGCCTCGGCGCTTTTATTGATCGTCAATCTGCGCCCGGAAAGCACGGGCGGCTATGTGCTGATCGCGATTCTGCTTGCGCTCGCCTTCATCGTTCCAGCGGTGATCTACAAGTCGATGATGACCAAATGGAAGCGTGACCACCGGCCTGAAGAGACCCGCGTCGGCGCAGGCCTCGCCATGGGGACTGCGGTGGATTCCGCGCGCCGCCGGGGCGATGACGACGATCTCGACCTCGTCGACTAGGAGGCGCCGGGCCCGGGGCGTTTTGCGCCGGCCGATCCGAGCAGGCGCACCAGAACGTCGGCGAGGCGCTGGTACCCGTCCAGCGTCGTCGGCTTTTCCAGAACCACCGAAGCGCGTCGCCGCGACATCGCCGCGCCGACAAGGTCAGGCGCGCCGCTGAGCACGATGACCGGCGCGGTGCTGGCGGGTTGGTTCTCATGCATCCAGTCGATCAGCGACAGCCCGTCGCCGTCGGGCAGGTCCAGATCCACGATAAGGCAGGCCGGTCGCCCCGGCCCGCGACGCAACGCCTCGTGCGCCTCGTTTAAACTGCGCGCCTGGCGCAGATCCGTGCTCGCGCCGGACTGTTTCAGCGCGTCACGCAGGAGGAGCGCGTCATTGGAGGAGTCCTCCACGAGCAGAACATAGGCGTCGGCGCCGGCGACCATGGCGGGTTCCTCGGGCGCGGGAAGCGCGCTGGACACCGTTTTACCGAGTGCGGAAAATCGCATCAATGACGATGACGAAGCCCGCACGGTGGCGCGATAACCTTTCGTATGAAATGTTGTACATGTACAATCTTTCGATTGACTGGAGAGACGATGTAGAGCTAGATCGGGGCGAAGGAGACGCTGATGACCTTGTCCTCACCTCGCCCGCCGACGCGCGGCGACCTTGCGCTCAGCCGGACGCTCACCGGCGCAGCCGCCGTGCTGGCGGTCGTGGTCGCGGCCATGAATCTCGCCACGGTGGACGACACCGCGGGCGGCCTGGCCGCTGATGCGGTGACAGGCTTTCTGGCGCTGACTTTCGGGTTTGGACTTCTGGCTCTGAAGGCGCGCGGCGACTTCATTCTTGGACTGTTCGGCTATTGGTGGCCGTTCATGCTGCCGAAATCCGACGAGATGGCCCGCTCCATCCGCCAGGAGGCGTTCGGTTTTTCCTATCTCGTGATCTTGAGCGCGGTCCTGCTCGTCGCGCTTCCGATAACCATGGGCGCGGTGCTCGTGGACGGCTTCACCGCCGCGCTGGCGGGCCTGGTTCCGGACGTGACCGCCAGCGACGCCATGGCGCTCATCCTCGCGACAATGGTTCTGCTCGGCGTTCTTCCCCAGGCCTATCTCGCCTGGACGTTGACGCCGCTGGAAGGCGACGAGGACGATAAAGACGGCGCGGAGAGCGCGGCGTGAGCGTGAAGATCCACAACCGCATCCCGCTCCTGCGCGCCGAGCGGGGCCTGTCTCGCAAGGCGCTCGCCGAGGCGGTCGGGGTGAACTACCAGACCATCGGCTATCTTGAGCGCGGCGACTACAACCCGTCGCTGGAACTCGCCCTGCGCCTGTCGGAGCATTTCCAGGTTCCGGTCGAGCAAATCTTCTCGCTGCAACCTTTCCCGTCCCTGTTCGCCGGCAAAGGAGGTTGAACATGTCGTTTTATTACCGCAAGGCCGGCGGTAAGCCTTGGGTGGTCCGGCGCGGCGCGATGCGCCTACTGACCGCCACCGCGCTTCTCGCCTATCCGGCGGGGTGTCTGACCCTGCTGCTGGCGCCCGACACCACGCCCGAGCCCAGCCTGACCGGGGGCGAAATCGCCGGATTCGGCCTGTTCCTTCTCGCCATCGCCAGTTTTGCAGTGATTGCGCCATCCTCCTTTCAGAGGATCGTCGCGGAAGAAGCCAAGCATCTCGATGAGTTCGAGATGGATCTGCGCCGCCGGGCGAACGCCATGGCGTACCAGATCTTCACCGCGCTGACGCTGCTCGGCCTGATTTATCTGGGGATCGCATCTGACAGCGAGGCTCGTATCGCGTTCTGGACGCCAAGCACGTTCGATCACTGGAACGCGATCATCTGGGGCGCAATCCTCTACGCCTTCGTGCTGCCCACTGCGGTGCTGGCCTGGGTCGCGCCGGCGCCGGTGCGAGAAGAGGATTAATCCACCGCCACCTCGATCCGCCCGTCGGCGTTCACCAGCGCGCGCTTCATGCCGGGCGAGTTGAATTTCGCGCAGACCTTGCCTGCGGCGTCGACAGCGATCATGCCCCCCTGGCCGCCGAGCGCCGCCACATCGTCGAGCGCGCCGGTCACCGCGTTTTCAAGGCTCTCACCGGCGTAGCGCATGCGCGCCGAGACGTCGGCGGCCGCGTTGGCGCGCATGAAGAACTCGCCCTGGCCGGTGCAGCTCACCGCCGCGCGCCCGTCCGCCCAGGTGCCCGAACCGATGATCGGGGTGTCCCCGACCCGGCCCCACACCTTGTTCAGCGTGCCGCCGGTGGAGGTCGCGGCGGCGAGCCGTCCTGAGGCGTCCAGCGCCACCGCGCCCACCGTGCCGGTGGGGATCGCCCTGTCGTCGGGTGCGGCCGCGGGCGTGTAATAGCTCGGCGCGTCCAGCACCTTTTCCAGGTTTTGCGCGTGGGCGAAATGCGCCGCGCCGGAGCCGGCGAGCAGGACATGGGGCGTCTGTTCCATCACCTGGCGCGCGGCGGCGACGGGGCTGACATAACCTTCCAGCGCGCTCACCGCCCCGGCGTTGCGGGTGGAGCCGTCCATGACCGCCGCATCAAGTTCATAACGGCCGGCCCGGTTCGGGCTCGCCCCCTTGCCGGCGACGTAAATTCCGCTCGCCTCCAGCGCGCGCACCGCCTCGCACACTGCATCCAGCGCGCTCGCCCCGCCTTTGAGGGCGTCGCGGGCGGTTTCTGCGACCGCGGTCATATGGGCGATGTCAGGCTCGTAGCTGCGCTCGGCGAGCACGCCGGCGCCGCCGTGCAGCACGAAGACGGGGCGGATGTCGGCCATATAAAGCTCCTGCGGGTGCGGGTTCGCGCGCCTTATGCCGCGTTCACGCCGCCTGCGCCAGCGCGGGAACCGCACGGTGCGCCGCTGGTTGGCGGCAGACAGCCTTAAAGGAGCGCTCGCAATGTCCCGCGAAGATATCCAGGGCGGCCCGCCCGCGCAGGAACAGCCGGTGCAGCCCGGCCATGAAAGCGAAATGACCCCGGCGCCGGACTACACGCCGCGTTTTCCCGGCTCCGGCCGGTTGAAGGGCAAGCGTTGCCTCATCACCGGCGCGGATTCCGGGATCGGCCGGGCGGTGGCGGTTCTGTTCGCGCGCGAAGGCGCCGACATCGCCTTCGCCTATCTCGACGAAGACGAGGACGCGCAGGAAACTCAGCGCCTGTGCGAAGCCGAAGGCGCGCAGGTCTATGCTCACAAGGGCGATCTGGGCGAGGAGGCGACCGTGCTGTCCTTCGTACAGACCGCGATAGACCGGCTCGGCGGGATCGATGTTCTGGTCAACAACGCCGGCGAACAGCACGTGGAAGGCGATGTGGAGGAGATCAGCGCCGAGCAGTTCGACCGCACCTTCAAAACCAATGTGCGCAGCTATTTCCTGATGATCCGCCACTGCCTGCCGCACATGGACGAGGGCTGCGCCATCGTGAACACCGTCTCGCTGGTGGCCTATCGCGGCTCGCCGGCGCTGGTGGACTATTCGGCCTCGCGCGCGGCCACGGTGGGCCTGACCCGGGCACTGGCCCAGCAGCTGGCCAAGCGCGGGGTCCGGGTGAACGGCGTGGCGCCGGGGCCGGTCTGGACGCCGCTCATCCCGGCGAGCTTTCCAAAAGACCGGGTGGACGAATTCGGCGCGTCCACCAAGATGGGCCGTCCGGGCATGCCCAACGAAATCGCGCCGAGCCATCTGTTCCTGGCGTGTGAAGACGGGTCTTTCATGACCGGTCAGGTGCTCCATCCCAACGGCGGCGCGATCGTGGGAGGGTGACGCGGCGCCGCTCGGGTGAACCCACCCTCTTCCGTCCGCGCACACTTTGCGCCATAGAGATCGTGTCACGCGGGCGTGGCGGAATTGGTAGACGCAGGGGACTCAAAATCCCCCGGTTTCACGACCTTGTCGGTTCGAGTCCGACCGCCCGTACCACACGTAGCTATCAAAGGTGGTATTGCTTTTCGCGATGTGATCCCCGCTTGATCGCGCAGGCTTTGGCCTGTCCAGCTGCTCGCCCCCGGCTGCTGAGAGTTGCGCACTATGATCTGGCGGCGCGTCACGCGGGACAAATCATGTCCGCGACATCATGGGCGAGGTCGGGTGCGGTAGAGTATTTTCCGGTGTCCACAGAGATATAGGAGCCGCGGCGCGTGACGCCGAAATTCGCCCGGCCGTGGAGGCTGGCGGTGGGGTCCGCAAGATTCCCACGTCCTTGCGAATAGACCCAACCACACTCAATCCGCGCAAAATCAAGCTGTGGCCTTAGCTGTTCCAGCCCCGGGATCAGGCGCGAGAGACCCTCCAATTGCGCCTTTGCGATAGCCGCCTTTGTCTCGGAATCCGGTTCTGAGATCGTCGGAGGCGCCACGCTCTCGCCCTCGCCCAGAAGTCCTGCAGGATACCAAGAAAGATATGCCCGGCCATCGCCGTAAATTTTGAAATCGCCGAAGGGGCCGACGGCGATCACCGCGCTGCGCAGCCCGATACCGTCTACCGCTTCAAAGAAAAGCGCCGCACGCCGTCTATGATTGGGCCGTGAATCGGTCTCGCCGAAGCTTGCCTGATCGATAGCGGGGCGCCCTTCCCAAGCAGCGTTCACAACGTGAGAGAATACATCTTCGTTGCCCGATCCGGCCTCAATGCTCATGCCGCGCGAAGTCTCGCGAACGGCGGAAACTTGCGTCGACATGCGCAGCTCGACCAACGGATTGTCTTCAAGGCGCTGCGCCAGAAGATCAGCGACCGGCTCTGTCGCCACCGACCGCTCGGGGCATTCCACCGCGGCGAGGATGTCCGGTCCGACTTCAATCCCGAGGCTGCTGAGCGCCACTTCCCGAAAATCTCCGGCCCTGGGTTGGCCTGGATACAGATCGCGGTCGGGATGATCTTCAACAAGAGCGCCTACCGCGCGGTTGTAGGCGATAATGGATTCAGGCGGAGCCACGCTTTTTCTGTGCACCAGATAAAGGTCAGTTCCGTTCGTGATATGACCCTCTAGTGGTGCGTCCACCAAGCGCTCCATCAGTTTGAAAAAGCGCAGGCCGCCTGGGAGTATGCGGCGGGCCGTGGCGAGGTTGCCGGAGGCTGAATAGAGGCTTCCTAGATGGATTTTGCCTTCATTCCACCGACTGGCGCCGCTGAGAGGCGCGGCTTCACGGTCGAACACGACGGTGTGAACACCGCGCTCCGCAAGCACTAAGGCGACACACGCTCCCATGACGCCCGCCCCGATGACCGCCACAGGCCGGCTCAAGAGGTTTGATCCATGGCCGGCTTGATCTTTCGTAAGTGCGCCAGGGCGGCTTCGGCCCAACGATCTGGAAATTGTTCGAACGGATCGGCGTCAATAAACAACGGGTCCAGCGACATGCGAGGGGCGCCAATGCGGTTTGCGGTGTGCAGCCAGACCGAACCGAGGGACAGGCCCGTCGCACAGCGTACGAATCGACGTTCCGGTTCAGCGTCTAAGTATCGATCCGCAGTAGCCTTCATGCGTTGCGCCGTGATCACAAGGTCGCCGAATAAAGTCTCCGCCGACTGCTCGAGCCAGCCTTTTGTCAAAGCCCCCGGCCGCCAGGTGCGCCGACGATATAGCACAGACGGTTCGTACAGGCTTTCGCCCGCCGCGAGGAGTTCAAGTAAGTAGGCTTGCTGGGCATGGAAGCCGTGAAACGAGCCTTCGGGAATACGGAGCCCCTGGTCAAGAACGTGGCGACGCGTCAGAGCCCGCAGAGGCGCGCCGGGCTGCTCGAGCAGCAGCCGATCCAGCATGCGGGTGAGCGCGCCACCCTTATAGTCCCGACCAAGAGATTCGTCTTGGCTCGAGCCTTGATCGCGCATCACATTGCAGTATGCGCTGACGGCCTTTGACTCTGGTTCGAGTCGAGCAAGAAGCGTCTCGATGTAGGATGGCTGGATAATATCGTCGTGAAAATACAGACAGAAATAAGGACTTTGAACCATGTCGAGCGCTGCGTTCACATTACGGACCCAGCCGACGCGTTCCTTGTGCGCGATGATCCGCACACGTGAATCTTCTGCGGCGAGGCGTTCGGCGAGCTCCAAGGTATCGTCTGGCGACCGATCGACGCTCACCAGTATATCGATATCCTCCACAGTCTGATTGCGAGCCGCTTCAATGGCGTCGCCGATCACGTCGCCGCCTCGCCAGGTGGGAATAATGACGCAAACGTTCGATGTCATGGAGCGGTCAAGGCCTCACGGTCGGCAGGAGAAAGCGGCGTGTTCGCCTCTACGTAATTCTGCGGATCGTAAGGAGTGTCAGCTATCACAAGAAGGCAGGACCGGTCGCGGTAGTACTGCCAGGCGACCTCCCCGGCGTTCAATCTGACCGCCGCGCCCGGCTCGGTGAGATGATGACACTGCACCGGGCCGGCTTCAGTTTCGCGCAGCGCAACCCGGACCATGCCTTCGACCAAGATGAGCAATTGCGACCCGCGCAAAGGTCCGTGCCCGCCACGAATCCGGCTCGGGCCGGCGTTAACGGTGAAAATACGCAACGCAGGCATGGGCAGGCCGGAGAGATCTATAGGAAGAAGGCGACCGTGCTCGCTTGAATGCGCCGCGAACCTCATGCACCGTTCCGTCTCCGTCACTTGCATAATCCCCTATGTGCGCCTGCATCCAGGTCCGCATTTTGGTGAATATAAACACACGCGGTGATGCTGTGAATGACTAAATTCGGGAGCTGCTTTTTAAACAAAATAAGCGATCCATAAAAAACTCAAGGTTTTATGCGGGACGCCATCCCAATTTAATATTCGAACGCGACTTCCTTAAATTGCGCCCGTACCGCCCTCTATCCAATGAGCGTAAATATTTGCCGCCCGTGATTTTTTATTCATAAGGATTCGTAGCTAAAATCGGTGCGGAAAAAACCCGATTTGGGGATTATCTGCAGGGCGGGTGCTAACTCATGAAATTCGTCGCCGTCTCGCCAGGTCCGCTCGCCAGCTCGCGATCGGCCCGCACGCGGTCGCGCTTGCAACGGCTTCGCCGGCGGGGGCGGTTCTCCCGAACCCATTACTCCCTCGGGCGGGGACCCTTCGTGGCGGCTTTGCTCCGCCGCGTAATTCACGCGCCATTCAGCGCTCGTTGCTGTAATATCGCATGCGTACTTCATCACGGAGGGGCGCATGGCGTTCATTGGCGATCTGCTAAAGCCGATCCTCACCATCCTCGTCACGGTGTTCGGCGGGGCCTTCATCCTCTCGGTCGCCTGGCCGGCGGCGGACGCGTTCATTCAACAGCATGTCGAGGTCTGGGGGCGGCTTGATCCGGCGATCGCGCAAGTGCGCGAATGGCTCGGCGTTCATCAGCCCGAAGAGCCCGACCCGTGGTGGCGGTTCTGGGATTGATCGCCACGCGTGATCGAGGCGGTGAACCGGTTTCCGCTTCACCGGATCACGCTGCACAGGCTCAGCCCCCGTCGTCCTCGGCCTCGCCGTCGGGATCGAAAGACAGAAGATCGGCCGGCTGGCACTCCAGCTCGCGGCACAGCGCCTCCAGCGTGGAGAAGCGCACCGCCTTGGCCTTGCCGGTTTTCAGGATGGACAGGTTGGCCATGGTGATGCCGACCCGGTCGCACAGCTCGGTCAGCGACATGCGCCGCTCCAGCAGCATCCGGTCCAGGGTGACGCGAATGGGCATGGGTGCGTCTCCCTAGATCGTGTATTTCTGTTCATCGCGAAGGCGGGCGCCTTCGCGGAACACTTCAGCCAGCACGAAGAAGGCCAGAACCGCGAACCAGGCGCCGGGATTGAGCGAGAACTCAGGCACCAGGCGGCCGCCGCCCTCAACGGGGCGGCCCGATAACGTGAACACGAGCGAGATCACGCCATGGCTGGCGTAATGGAGCACCTGATAAACACCGATGCCGATGGCGATGGCGCGCAAGTGATTGGCGTTCTGCGGCACGAACGGATCGCCGTCGGTGAGAGTTTTGAAAATCCTGCGCAGCCGGTCGATGATGAAGATCAAAGCGGCGATCGCCACCACCGCCATGGGCAGGGCGAGCACGAAATCCATCGCCAGAAATTGCGAAACGCCGTCGGGCAGCTCGCCCAATCCGGCGATCTGGTAAAACCCGGTGAAGACGATGAGGACGATGATCAGGCTCGCAAGGCCCAACAGCCCCCAGAACAGATAGAACGCCGCATCCAGAAGGAGCTTCAAAATCGAGGCCAGCGATCCCGGTCCGAGCGTTCTCATGCGCCCCCCAGCTAGAACTCTACATGTGAAGGCCCTTAAAGGCCGGCCGCGTCTGCGCCGCAACAGGGGGAGGAGCGGGGCGCAGAGGCGGACCGGCCTTTTCGGCCTTCATCAGGCTCACGCGACCAGCGGGCCGATCGCGGCGGCCATCGCGGCGATGACGCCGGCGACCAGAGCCAGATTGATCACCATCGCAACCGCGACATGACCGTTGGAATTGTTTGACCTGACCATCTCATACTCTCCTAAGCTTCTTTGTCGACCAACCATTTCGGCGCGTCGGATCGTTCTTGCGTCCTTCGTCGCCGGAAGCTTGCCGGGGTGTTCCCGTCCGCTTCGAGACTGTATGTAGATCACCTCGTATCGGGACGCAACAAAAATATATCGAAAAACAATATGAATTTTTCGAAAGGCGATATGGCTTATCAGCAAGGACGGTATGCATGAATGTGTTCGCTAGCGCCTCCACATGGGCGATCGCAAGCCATAACAAGGGCAAAATCAGGGAGATAGCCGAGCTGATCGCGCCCTTCGGGCTGGTCGCCGAGGGCGCTGATTCGCTCGGCCTGCCGGAGCCTGAGGAGACCGAAGACAGCTTCATCGGCAATGCGCTTCTGAAGGCGCGCGCCGGCGCGAAGCATGCGAATCTCGTCGCGCTCGCCGACGACAGCGGGCTTGAGGTCAAGGCGCTGGGCGGCGCGCCCGGCATCTACTCGGCGCGCTGGGCGGGGGAGCCGCGCGATTTCTACGCCGCCATGGAGAAGGTCCGCGCCGAGTTGGAGGCGAAAGGCGCTACCGACTACGCCGCCCGTTTCGTCTGCGCTCTGGCGCTTGCTCATCCCGGCGGCGAGACCCGCGTTTATGAGGGCGAGGTGCGCGGCGCGCTCACCTTCCCGCCGCGCGGCGAAAACGGCTTCGGGTATGATCCGATCTTCATCCCAGAAGGCCATGACATCACCTTCGGCGAGATGGAGCTGGCGAAAAAGCACGCCATGAGCCATCGCGCGCACGCCTTCCGGCTGTTGAAAGCCGACGTGTTCGGATCGTGAGCGCCGCCGACCCAGACCGGCTGGGCCTTTACATTCACTGGCCCTATTGCGTTCGCATCTGCCCGTATTGCGATTTCAACGTCTACAAGGCGGCGAACCCCGACGGCGAGGCGCTCTTCGAGGCGATGCTCGCCGATTTGGAGCGCTGGCGCGATCTGGCCGGCCCGCGCCCGCTGGCGAGCGTGCATTTCGGGGGCGGTACGCCGTCACTTATGAGGCCGGCCCAGGTGGCCGCGTTGCTGGAGGCGGCCGGCCGCCTGTTCGGGTTCGCGCCGGACGCCGAGATCGGGCTGGAGGCCAATCCCAAGGAGGCCGCCGCCTTCGCCGGGCTCGCCGCGGCGGGCGTGGAGCGCTTGTCGTTGGGCGTGCAGGCGTTTAACGACGCCGATCTGAGGCGCCTCGGCCGCGACCACGGCGCGGACGAGGCCCGCCGCGCCATTGGTGCGGCGCAGGCCGCATTCGCCCGCGTCTCCATCGACATGATCTACGCCCGTGAAGGCCAGAGCCTGGAGGCCTGGCGCTCAGAGCTTGAAGAGGCGTTCGCGCTGGGCCTTGATCATCTCTCGCTCTACCAGCTCACCATCGAGCCGGGCACCGCGTTCGAGCGCCAGGCGCGGCGCGGCGCGCTGCGACCGCCCGGCGAAGACCAGGCCGCGGACCTGTTCGACCTTACTCAGGACATGACCGAGGCGGCCGGGCTTCCCGCTTATGAAATCTCCAACCATGCGCGCAGCCGCGCGGCGCAGTCGGCGCATAACCGGCTTTACTGGGAAGGCGCGGACTGGATCGGGATCGGTCCAGGCGCCCATTCAAGGCTCGGCCGCGCCGACCAGGGCGGGCGCACCGGCTACACCGCCGCGCTGAAGCCCGCCGATTACATCAAGGGCGCGGCCTCAGGGTCGACCCACGCCGCCGAGCCCCTGTCGGCCCGCGAGGAGGCGGTGGAGCGCATCTTGATGGGAATCCGGCTCCTCGACGACGGGTTGGACGGCGCGCGCGTCGAGCGGATCACCGGTCATTCCCCCGACGCCGAAGCACGGGACCGGCTGGCGCGCCAGGGGCTTGTTTCGATTGAGCACGATCGCATTCGCCTGACGCGCGCGGGGCGCATTTACGGCGACGCGATCGCCGAGGCCCTCGTCCCCGCCGGTCAGGAGGGCTGATCGGGCTCCACGTCGACGGGCTCGCCCATGGCGCCGTCGGGCAGGAACGGGTCCATGTCGAAGCTCTGCGGCGCGGGATCAAGCACCTCGAACCCGCCGCGGCGCACCGTGTAGACCGCGAGGCCACGCTCTATCGTGCCGGTCTCGCGAAAGCGGAACAGGCCGTCCACACCCACGAACCCGTCCGGATCGGTCAGCCGGCCTTGCGAGAAATCGTCATCGCTGGCGAACAGCGCGGCGAGCGACGCTGCGTCATAGCCAAGCCCGGCGAGGCGGGAGGGCGTTTCGTTATAGACGCTTTCATAGACCCGCTCGAACCGGGCGCGGGCGCTGGGGTCAGGCCCGGCGAACCAGCCGTTGATCAGCGCCGGTTCGCGGGTCACCGCAGGATCGCGCCACTGGCCGGTGCCGATGAATTTCACCAGAAGCGGGTCGATATCCTCATACACCAGGACCGGCGCGAGGATGCGCAGCTGGTCGCCGCCTTCCGGCAACAGCACCACCTGGAAAGGCGAGGCCGGCGAGGGCTCCCAGTTGCGCCCGCTCATCACCGCGGCCTCGGCCGGGTCGAGCGTCTCCACCCCGATGGAGGCGAGCCGGGCGGCCGCCTCGGTCATGGCGCTCACCCCGCCGTCATAGAACGCCGTCGCCACAAGCCCGCGCTCGAAGGTGCGCATCTGCGTGCGCGGCTCGGCGTCTTCCGGCGCGTCCTCGGGCAGGGGAAGCTCCACCTCGACCTTCACCGGCTCGGGGCTCTCGCCAAGCGCGTCCTCGATGGTGCGGCTATAGGCTTCGCTGGCGACCTGGCCGTAGGCGGTGTTCGGGCCGATGAAGGCGAACCTGTCGGCGCCCAGATCCGCCACGTACTCGGTGATCCTGCGCACCTCCTCGTCCGGCGGAAAGCTCAGCAAATAGACCCCGTCGCCGGCCACGGTGGCGTCGGTGGAAAACGCGATGACCGGAACTCCGGCCTCGCGCGCTTCTTCGCCTGCAGCCGCGGCTGCGGCGCTGAACAGCGGGCCGAGGATGAGGTCCGCGCCGTCGGATATGGCCGCCTGGGCCGCTTCGCGCGCGCCGCGGTTCGTGCCGCCGGTGTCCTTGGGCAGCAGCACCAGCGCTTCGCCGCCGCGTTCGAACAGCGCCAGCTCGGCGGCGCGAAGGATGCGCGAGGCCTCGCGGCGCGCCGCGTCGGAGCTGGCGGTGAAGGGCAGCAGAACGCCGACCCGGGTGATCGGAACGCCGTTCAGGTGAGCCGGTGTATACGCACGCTCGGCGAGGTCCACTGGAACCGTGGCCGGTTCTGGCGGCGCGCCCACGACAGGGCTTTCAGGAATGGTCTGCACAGGTGCGGTGGGCGCCGGCGCGGTTTCGCAGGCGGCCAGGGCGAGCGCGGCCAGACCGGCCAGGCCCGCCGCGATGCGGCTTGGCGCGACGCTGTGCTTGAGCGATGGTGTTCCGGTCATGGTCGTCCCCTCGACAATCCTCGGCCGCCCGGCCCCTGACGTGCAGCGAAGCTACCCGCGCGCGCCGGGCCGGGCAACCGCGCGCGGCCGCGGGCCGGAGGCGATGTCGTGACCGGATCGCGATCACGCGACAGCCGGCGGCGCGCCGAGGCGCGCGGACGCACCGCAGAGCGCCTGGCCGAGCTGCGCCTGATGCTCACCGGCTGGCGGGTGGTGGACCGGCGTGCGCGCACCGGCGCGGGGGAGATCGACCTGGTGGCCGTTCGCGGCGGCGTGCTCAGCTTCATCGAGGTGAAGGCGCGCGCCGATGTGGAGGCCGCGCTCCAGGCGGTGTCGTTTCGCCAGCGCGAGCGGCTTTTGCGCGCCGGGGCGCTATGGCGCGGCCGGCATGCGCGCTTCGCCCATCTTCAGCCGCGTTTCGATCTGATGGTCGTCACGCCCGGGCGCTGGCCGAAGCGGGTCGAGAACGCGTTCCAAGCCGAAACGCGGAACGCCCAAGACCTGATCTGACGGCGCAGGGTAGCGGGTTAGCGGCGCGTTTACCCTTTCTCAGCGCCAGGCCGTCAAACTTGCAACCCAGGTTCTCACCTCCCGGAGCTGCCCCATGGTCCGCACGCCGCTACTCGCCGTTCTCGCCGCCGCGTCTCTGTCCGCCTGCGCCGCGACGGAGCCGGGCCGTTCGGTCGGCCGACAACTCGACGACTTCAACGCCTCGCTTCAGGTGAAATCTGCGATGTTGCGCAGCGAGGGATACCGGCTTGACCAGATCGACGTCGAGATCACCGAAGGGGTGATGCTGCTCACCGGATCCGCACCGCGGGCCGAGGATCGGCTCTACGCCGAATGCCTCGCCTGGTCGGCTCCGGGTGTGCGCTCGGTGGCCAACGAAATCGAGGTCGGCGAGTGGCGCAGCGCGCGCGAGCTCGCCGCCGATCAGCTGATCACGCAGCGCGTGCGCGCCCGGCTTGTGCAGGACCGCCAGATCCGCTCCACCAATTTCAACATCGAAACCCGCGAGTCGTCGGTTTACCTGCTCGGCTACGCCCGCAGCCGCGCTGAGGCTGACCGCGCCGCCGAGCACGCGGCGCTCTCCGCCGGCGTGGAGCGCGTGGTCGACCTGGTGCGCGTGACCGGCGAGACGCCGGACTTGCCCGCGCGCGGCGCCTTGCGCGCCGAGGCCTGTGACGCCGCCGGCGGCCCGCCGGTCCTGCCCAGCGCAGAGCCGGCGATCGCCGCGCCCTCCGCTCTGGATGCGCCGCAATTGGAGGGCGCGCCCGGTGAAGCGCCGTCGCCGGACGACGCGGCCGAGCCCGCGCCGGCCCGGCCGTTTGAACCCAGTGTCGACCGGACCCGGCCCTCGCACCCGGCAGGATCCCCTGACGCGATGCCGTTCTTTTAAAATTCCCCGGAAGGTTGACGGGGCGGATGTCATCTGTTCCTATGGTGTTCCGGTTTTGATCGGCTGCGTTCTCACGCCTGTGGATAAGCAGACGCCTGTGGATTTACTGGCTGATCATGTTAACTGAACAGAGGTTGCTATGGGCTATCGTACGGCATCCGCCGCATTTGAAGGCGCCGAAGCGCGACCCGTGGATGTCCAGGTCCAGCTCGCGGGCGGGCAGGTGGCCTTCATGGTGGTGGGCCTCGCCGACAAGGCGGTGGCGGAAAGCCGCGAGCGGGTGCGCGCGGCGTTCGCGGCCATCGGCCTGTCGCTGCCCAGCAAGCGGGTGATCGTGAATCTCGCGCCCGCCGATCGCCCGAAAGAGGGGAGTCATTACGATCTTCCCATCGCGCTGGGCCTGCTGGCCGCGCTCGACGTGCTGCCGGCGCGCGAGATCGCCGATTATCTCGCCATGGGCGAGCTGGGGCTGGACGGCTCCATCGCGCCGGCGCCCGGCGCGCTGCCTGCGGCGATGCTCGCCCAAAGTCAGGAGAAGAGCTTCATCTGCCCTGAGGCGAGCGGGCCCGAGGCGGCCTGGGCGGGCGGCGATCTGCCGATCCTGGCGCCGGGCTCGCTCATCCAACTGATCAACCATTTCAAGGGATCGCAATCGCTCTCCCGGCCTGCGCCCGGCGATCTGATCGAGGGCGCCCCGGTCAAGGACCTGCAGGACGTGCGCGGGCAGGAGACCGCCAAGCGCGCCCTGGAGGTCGCCGCGGCGGGCGGCCATAACATGTTGATGGTCGGCCCGCCGGGCGCCGGCAAGTCCATGCTGGCCGAGCGCGCGCCGGGGCTTTTGCCGCCCCTGGACGCGCAGGAACTCCTCGAGTTGTCGATGATCCAGTCTGTGGCGGGGCTGGTGGAGCGCGGAAGGCTCTCGCGCACCCGCCCGTTCCGCGCGCCGCACCATTCCGCCTCCATGGCGGCGATGGTGGGCGGCGGCAGCCGCATCAAGCCCGGCGAGGCCTCGCTCGCCCATCACGGCGTCCTGTTTCTCGATGAACTTCCCGAATTTCATCCTCAGGTGCTCGACAGCCTGCGCCAGCCGATCGAGACCGGGGAGATCGCCGTGGCGCGGGCCAATCAGCGCATCACCTTTCCCGCCCGCTTTCAGCTCATCGCCGCGATGAATCCCTGCCGTTGCGGCTGGGCGGGCGAAAACGGCGAGGCCTGCGCACGCGGCCCCAAATGTGCGCAGAGCTATCAGGCGCGCGTCTCCGGTCCGATGATGGACCGCATCGATCTGCAGATCGACGTTCCCCCGGTGACCCCCGCCGATCTCGCCCTGCCGCCCGCCCCGGAGGGCACGAAGGAGGCGGCGGCGCGCGTCGCGGCGGCGCGCGCGGTGCAGCGCGAACGCGGCGGGCTCAATGCGCGCCTGGGCGGAGAGCGCCTGGATACGATCTGCGCGCCGGACGAGGCGGGTCGGCAGCTTCTGGCCAAGGCCAGCGAAGCCATGGGGCTCACTGCGCGCGCCTACCACCGCATCTTGCGCGTCGCCCGCACCATCGCTGATCTTGACGGCGCCGACGGGGTGCGCCGCATCCACATCGCCGAAGCGCTGAGCAATCGCCGCGCCCGGGCGCCGGGCCAGGCGGTGTCGCGGCCGGGCGTATTCACGCGCTGACGGCGCCGGCCGTCCGGTGGGGCGTACGCCAGCGTTAAAGCGCGGGGCCCGACGATCGGGTCGTTCCAGACGCCGGTTGCCGCGAGCGGCCCGGCCGGCGACCTCTCACGTGCGCCTGAGGGGGAGCGGAAACCCCGTCACAGCCTGTCAGCTGAAAGTGAGGGAGCACCCACTCAGCTTGAGGCGATGACGACCGTAAACAGGCCCGGCGGCGAAGTGCGATCGCGTTTGGGGCGGTCGCGCCGGTTTGGGCCGCCTCATCCAGTCTTCCTTAACGCGCGCGCGGCTATGTCTTGGCGGTGATGGCCAGGGACAGTGATTCCGACACAGACGCCGGCGGCGCCGCCGAACCGGCGCGCGCGTCCGCGCCGCCCGCCGAGGCGGTGCTGGAGGCGATGGACGAACTCGTCCTGGTGCGAGACGGCGCGGGGCGGGTCGTTTCCGTCAACACCGCCTTTCTAAGCGCGTTCGGCGGCGCGCGGGCCGACTGGATCGGACGCTGGTTCGCCGTGGCGCCCGCGTTCGGAGATGACGGCGCGGCGCGGCGCTATGACGCCGCCATGCGCACGCGCGCCGGGCCGGCGTGGATCGAATGGTCGGAGACCCCGACACCGGACGGCGGCGCGGTGGCGGTGGGCCGCGACGTCAGCCGCGAGCGCACGGCGCGGGCGGAGGAGAGCGAGGCGGCGCGCGGAAAATCCATCTTCTTCGCCTCGGTCACCCATGAGCTGCGCACCCCGCTGTCCGGCGCGCTGGGCGCGGCCGCGCTCCTTGAGGAGACGGGTCTGCGTCCCGATCAGGCCGCCTATCTCGATGCGGTGCGCTCCAGCGCGGCGCATGCGCTCAATCTCATCGACGACATTCTCGACATCACCCGGCTGGAGGCCGGCCGCCTGGAACTGCGCGAAGAATCGGTTGATCCGCGCGCGCTGATCGAGGACGTGGCCGAAATTCTCGCCCCGCGCGCCGCCGAGAAAGGGTTAAGCCTGGCTCACGCCATCGCAGCGGATGTCCCCGAACGCGTGCGCGCCGACCCGGCGCGTCTGCGCCAGGTCCTGTTCAACCTCGCCGGCAACGCGGTGAAGTTCACCACCGAGGGCGGTGTCCTGATCTCCGCCGAACTCACAGGCGAGCGCCTGCGCCTGAGCGTGCGCGACACCGGGCCGGGCGTGTCGAAGGCGGACCAGGCGCGCCTGTTCGAGTATTTCGAGCGCGGCTCGGCCGAGCGCACCGCGGCGCCGGGCGCCGGTATTGGTCTGGCGATGGTGCGCCGCCTCGCCGAAGCCATGGACGGCGCCGTCGGCGTGCGCTCGGAGACCGGACGCGGCGCGCTGTTCTGGTTCGAGGCGCCCTTGCCCGCAGAAGCGCCTCCGCCATCCGCCCGGCCGCTCTCAGGCCGGGTCACCCTAGTCGCCAGCCCTGACATGATCCTGCGCGAGGCGCTGCGCCGTCAGTGCGCCGCGCTTGGCGGACAAAGCCTTGACGCCGCCGACCCCGAGCAGGCGCTGCGCATCGTCGCCCAGGCCCAGGGCCCGATCACGGTGCTCCTGGACGAGGCCTGGGCCGACCTTGCAAAAGGCCTCAAGGAGGCCGCCCCCGGCGCGCGCGTGCTCGCCGTGGCGCAGCCGCGCACCAAGGACCAGTTCGCGCCCGGCCAGCGCCCGCCGGAATTCGACGGCTGGCTGGTGGCGCCCGTGCGCCTGGCGTCGCTCGCGCTCTACGCCGCCGGCGCCGGCATCGCCGAGCCGCCGCCCGCGCCCGCGCCGGCCGCGCGCGACGCGGCCAAACCCCTGTCGGGATTGCGCGTGCTTCTGGCCGAGGACGACCCGGTGAACTCCATGATCGCCAGGACCGTCCTCACACGGCTCGGGGCCGAGGCGGTGCATGTGGCTGACGGGCGCGCCGCGGCCGAGGCCGCGGCGATGGAGGTCTTCGACGCCGCGCTTCTGGATCTGCGCATGCCTGAACTGGACGGGCAGGGGGTGGCGCGCGCCATCCGGTCCCTGCCCGGCGCGGGCGCGGCGCTGCCCATCATCGCGCTGACCGCCAACGCCACCGAGGAAGACCGCGCCGCGTGCCTTGCAGCCGGCATGGACGACTTTCTCACCAAACCGCTGGACCCCGACGCGTTGGTGAGAACGCTCACGCGCTTGTGCGGGGATCGAAACCGCGCCAGTTTCGGTTAAAGACGAGGCGCAAAGACAGGATTTGCATATGGCCGAAGCGACAGCGGACGAACGGCGCAGTTTTCGCCAGTCCCTGGCCTCGCTGGGCGCGCGCCGCGCCATCGCCATGCTGGTGCTCGGCTTCGCCGCCGGCCTGCCGATCCTTCTGGTCTTTTCCACCCTGTCGGCCTGGCTGGCGCTGGAAGAGGTGGCGATGACGGCCATAGGCTTTTTCGCCTGGGCGAGCCTGTCCTATTCGCTGAAATTCATCTGGGCCCCGCTGGTGGACCGGCTTCAGCTGCCCGTCCTTGAACGCATGCTGGGCCGGCGTCGCTCCTGGCTGCTGGTCGCCCAGATCTGCCTGATCTCCGCGATCGCCTTCATGGCGTCGCTTGACCCGTCCGAGACGCTTCTTCTGACTGCAGCCGGTGCGGTGATGATCGCGTTCTTCTCAGCCACGCAGGATATTGCGCTGGACGCCTGGCGCATCGACGTCGCCGACGATCAGGACCAGGCGCTGATGGCCGCCATTTATCAGTGGGGCTACCGGCTTGGGTTGATCCTCGCCGGCGCCGGCGCGCTTTGGATTGCGGACGCGACCAATTTCAACACCGCCTATCTGGTGATGGCGCTCGCTTTGCTCGCCGGCCCTCTGGCCGTGTTCGGCGCACCGCGCCCGCCCGATCCGCAGAGCGACGTCGCGGGCATCGGCGCCGTGCGCGAGCGCGCCGGCAAAGGCGCGGTCGGCGATGCAATCGCCTGGCTTTACGGCGCCATCGTCGCGCCGTTCATGGACTTCATCGGCCGATATAGATGGTTGGCGGTCTTCATCCTGGCCCTGATCGGGCTTTATCGCCTGACCGATTTCGTCATGGGCTTCATGGCCAACCCGTTTTATCTCGAACTGGGCTATTCGCTCACTGACATCGCCAATGTCTCGAAATTCTACGGCATCTGGGTGACGCTGATCGGCGCCTTCGTCGCCGGGCTCGCGGCCAACCGGTACGGGATTTATCCGGTGCTGTTGTCCGGCGCGATCCTGGGCGCGGCGTCAAATCTGGCCTTCGCCTGGCTCGCCACGCTCAACGATCCCGGGATCGCAGAGCTGATCGGCGCGATCACGCTGGAAAACGCGTCCGGCGGCTGGGCGGGAACCGCGCTCATCGCCTATATGTCCAGCCTGACCAACCGCGCCTTTTCCGCCACGCAATACGCTCTGTTTTCAAGCTTCTACGCACTTCCCGGAAAGGTCTTCGGCGGCGCGTCCGGCGCCATGGTGGAATCGCTCGGCTTTGCCGGATTCTACGTGGTGACCGCGCTGATCGGCGTGCCTGCGATTATATTCGTGATCATCGCCATGCGCTGGCGCACCGCCCGCGTCATGGCCAAGCACGAGCCTCAGATCAGCTAGCCGTCCCCGTTCGCCCCTGACAGATCGTGGGCGGCGAGCGCGGCCAGGGTGAGGATGTCGGCGACGCCGGCGCCGAGCCGCGCGATCTGCACCGGTTTTTCCAGTCCCAGAAGCATCGGGCCCAGCACCGTGGCGCCGCCGGCCGCGCCCATCAGCTTGGTGGCGATGGAGGCCGAATGGATGGCCGGCATGATCAGCACGTTCGCCGGACCGGACAGGCGCGAGAACGGGTAAAGGCGGCGGTGATCGGGATCCAGCGCCACGTCGGCGTTCATCTCGCCTTCGAACTCGAAATCGGTCTCCCGGCCTTCCAGAACGGCGACGGCGGCCTGGATGGCGTCGGCCCGGTCGCCGGACGGGTTGCCGAATGTGGAGTAGGACAAAAACGCCACGCGCGGCTCCACGCCGAACCGGCGCGCCGCCGCCGCGGTTTCGCACGCCATGTCGGCCAGCGCGTCGGGTGAGGGAAACTCGGTGACGTTGGTGTCGGCGATAAACAAGGTGCGCCCCTGGGAAAGCACCAGGCTCATCCCCATCACGCGTTCGCTGGGCTTGGGGTCGAGCGCCAGCTGTACGTCGCCCAGCGCCTGGGCGTAGTTGCGCGTAGTGCCGGTGACCATGCCGTGCGCGTCGCCCAGCGCCACCATGCAGGCGGCGAAGACGTTGCGGTCATTGTTCACCAGGCGCTGTACGTCGCGGCGCAGATAGCCCTTGCGCTGCAGGCGCTCGTAAAGGAAGTCGCCATAGTCGGCGTTGCGGTCGGACATCCGCGCATTGACGATGCGGATCGCGCCTTCCGGCACGCCGAGCAGGCGCATGTTCGCTTTTGCGGTTTCTTCGCGCCCGATCAGGATGGCCTCGCCCAGCTCCTGGTTCTGGAAGGCGTGGGCGGCGCGGATGACGGCGGGCTCCTCGCCCTCGGCGAACACGATGGCCTTTCTCGGGCCGCTGCGCACCTCGTCCTGGATCGCCTGAAGGATCGCGGCGGTGGGGTCGAGCCGGCGGGCCAGCGCGGCCTTGTAGCTCGCCATGTCGGCGATGGGCTTGCGCGCCACGCCGCTCTCCATGGCCGCGTCCGCCACATAGGGCGGGACGTGGCTGATCAGGCGCGGATCGAACGGGGCGGGAATGATGTAGTTGCGCCCGAAGGTGGGCCGCGCGCCGTGATAGGCGGCGGCGACCTCGTCGGGCACGTCCTCGCGCGCCAATTCAGCAAGGGCGCGCGCGGCTGCGATCTTCATCTCCTCATTGATCGTCCGGGCACGGACATCCAGTGCGCCGCGGAAGATATAGGGAAAGCCCAGAACGTTGTTCACCTGATTTGGATAGTCCGACCGGCCTGTCGCCATGATCGCGTCCGAGCGCGCTTCGGCGACCTCTTCAGGCGTAATTTCCGGGTCCGGATTGGCCATCGCGAAAATAATCGGATCGGCGGCCATGGATTTCACCATGGACTTGGTCACCGCCCCCTTCACCGAAAGCCCGATAAAGCAGTCCGCCCCGTCCATCGCATCGTCCAGCGTGCGCGCCGGCGTGTCGGCGGCGTGGGCCGACTTCCACTGGTTCATTCCCTCTTGCCGGCCCTTATAGATGACGCCCTTGGAGTCGCACAGAATGGCGTTGTCCTGTTTCACGCCCATGGCTTTGAGCAGTTCCAGCACCGCAATGCCGGCTGCGCCCGCGCCGTTCACCACTACGGTGAGGTCTTCGATCTTTTTGCCGGTGAGCTCGCAGGCGTTGATGATCCCGGCGGCGGAAATGATCGCGGTGCCGTGCTGGTCGTCATGGAAGACCGGCACGTCCAAGGCTTCGCGCAGGCGCTCCTCGATGATGAAGCAGTCCGGGCCCTTGATGTCTTCCAGATTGATCCCGCCAAAGCTGGCCCCGAAGCGGCGCACGCATTCAAAGAAGGCGTCGGGATCGCTCTCATCCACCTCGATGTCGATGGCGTCCACGTCGGCGAAGCGTTTAAACAGCACCGCCTTGCCTTCCATCACAGGCTTGGACGCCATGGCGCCCAGATCGCCGAGTCCCAGAATGGCCGTGCCGTTGGAGATCACCGCGACCATGTTGCCCTTCGACGTGTAGTCATAGGCCAGGTCGGCGTCTTCGGCGATCGCCTTGACCGGCGCCGCCACGCCCGGGGAATACGCGAGCGAGAGATCACGCTGCGTCGCCATGGGCTTGGTGGCGCGCATGGCCAGCTTTCCAGGCGTCGGATAGCGGTGAAAGTTCAGCGCTTCTTCGTCGTCCACGCGGGGGCGTTCGGTCATGCGGGCGTTGTCCTGTCGAGCAAGGCGTTGGGCGGGAAGCCCAGCCTAACGCCGTTCCCCGCCAAGACAATGCGCGGCGTGCGCACCCGCATGCGCTGCGGCGAGGTGTTGAAAACCACGGCCCGCGGCCGGCTGTGATGGGCTTGGGGCCCCGCAACCCGCTTGCGGATCGGCGTTGCGAGGCTAGGCTCGCCCCATGACTCGACCCGCCGATCCCAAAGCGCTCGCCGACCGCGCCTTCCCGACGCCGGACGGCGCCACGCCGATGATGGCGCAGTTTCTGGAGCTGCGCGCCGAGGCGCCGCTGGACGCGCTGTTGTTTTACCGCATGGGCGATTTCTACGAATTGTTCTTCGACGATGCGGTGAAGGCGGCCGAAGCCCTCGACATCGCGCTGACCAAGCGCGGCGAACATCAGGGCGAGCCGGTGGCCATGTGCGGGGTGCCGGTCCATAACGCGCAAACCTATCTGTCCCGCCTGATCAAGGCCGGCTTCAAGGTCGCGGTGGGCGAGCAGATGGAGGATCCGGCCGAGGCGAAAAAGCGCGGCGCGAAATCCGTCGTGCGCCGGGCCATCACCCGCATCGTCACGCCGGGCACCCTGACCGAAGACGATCTGCTTGAAGCGCGCAGCGCCAACCGGATCGCGGCGCTGGCGCGCCTGGCGACCGGGGAGACGGCGCTGGCCTGGGCGGACGTCTCCGACGGCGTGTTCCAGTCGACGCCGGCCCAGGGCGACGCCCTGGAGGCTGAACTCGCCGCCTTGGGGCCGAGCGAGCTTTTATGCCTGGACGATGAAGCCAAGGCCGCCGAACAGCGTGCGCCCATGGCCGTGGTCACGCCGCGCGCGCGCGCCAAGTTCGACGCCGGATCCGGCGAGCGGCGGCTCAAAGCCCGGTTCGGCGTCCAAAGCCTGGATGCGTTCGGGGATTTCTCCAAAGCCGAGATCGCCGCGCTGGGCTGTCTTCTGGATTATCTGGAGCTGTCCCAGGCCGGTGCGCCGGCGCGCCTGACCCCGCCGAAAAGCCAGCCCGTGGGCGCGGCCATGGCGATCGACCCGGCCGCGCGCGCCAGCCTGGAGATCGAGCGCACCCTGCAGGGGAGCCGCAAGGGTTCGCTCATCGACGCGGTGGACCGCACGCTCACCGCGCCGGGCGCACGGCTGCTGGCTGAGCGCCTGGCGCGGCCGAGCATGGATCTCGGCGAAATCAACGGCCGGCTGGATGCGGCGCAATACTTTCTCGACGATCGGGCGGTGCGCGCCAGCGTGCGCGAGCGGCTGAAAGCCGCCGGTGATCCGGCGCGCTGCCTGACCCGGCTCTTGCTGGGCCGCGGCGGCCCGCGCGATCTCGTCCAGCTTGCGCGCGCCCTGAAAGAGGGCGAGCGGCTCGTCGCCGGCTTTTCGAAGGAGCGCCTCAACCCGCCGCCGCCCGCCGTCGACGTCTGCCTTGATGCGCTTTCGCTCTCATCAAAACCCGAACTCGCCAGCCTGGTGGAGGACGCCGGCCGCGCGCTCGGCGATGAACCGCCGCTTCTGGCGCGCGACGGCGGGTTCGTCGCGCCGGGCTGGTCGGCGCCGCTGGATGAGCTTCGAAAGCTGCGCGACGAGAGCCGGCGCGTGGTGGCGGGCCTGCAAAAGACGTATGCGGATCAATCCGGCGTCGCCGCGCTGAAAGTCAAGCACAACAATGTTCTGGGCTATTTCATCGAGGTGAGCGCCAAGAACGCCGACGCGCTGATGAATGTGGCGCCGTTCATCCATCGCCAGACCATGGCGAACGCCGTGCGCTTCTCCACCCCGGAGCTTGGCGAGCTTGAGGCCAAGATCGCCCAGGCCGGCGAGCGCGCCCTGGCCATGGAGCTGGAGATTTTCGAGGGCTTCCGCACACGGATCGAATCCCTCGCCGACACGGTGCGCGCCGCGGCGATGGCGCTTTCGCACCTGGACGTGGCGGCCGCCACCGCCGAATGGGCTGCGGACCACGGGGCCTGCCGGCCCGTGGTGGACGACACGCTGTGCTTTGAAGTCGCGCAGGCCCGCCACCCGGTGGTGGAGCAGGCGTTGAAGCGTTCCGGCGAGGGCCGCTTCACGCCCAATTCCTGCACGCTGGACGGCGCAGGCGAAGCCGGCGATCGGCTGATGCTGGTGACCGGCCCCAACATGGCCGGTAAATCCACCTTCCTGCGCCAGAACGCCCTGATGGCGGTGATGGCCCAGGCCGGGCTCTATTGCCCGGCGAAATCGGTGCGCATCGGCCTGGTGGACAGGCTGTTCAGCCGCGTCGGCGCGGCCGACGATCTGGCGCGCGGGCGCTCCACCTTCATGGCGGAGATGATCGAGACCGCCGCGATCCTGAACCAGGCCGGCCCGCGCGCGCTGGTGATCCTCGATGAAATCGGGCGCGGCACGGCGACGTTCGACGGGCTCTCCATCGCCTGGGCTGCGGTGGAGCATCTGCACGCGGTCAACACATCCCGCGCGCTGTTCGCCACCCATTATCACGAGCTCACACGGCTGGTGGACGAGCTCGCCGCGGCGGGGAACCTGTCGCTGAAAGCCAAGGAGTGGAAGGGGGATCTGGTCTTCCTGCACGAGGTGCAGAAAGGTCCCGCCGATCGCTCCTACGGCGTCGAGGTGGCCAAGCGCGCCGGCCTACCCGCCGCGGCGGTGGCGCGCGCCACCGAAATCCTCTCGCGCCTGGAAGCCGACGGCGCCCCGGCCGCGGCGCTGGCCGATCTGCCGCTGTTTTCCGCCAAGGCGCCGGAGCCGGCGCCCAAACCCAGTGCGGTGGAAGAGCGGCTGAAGACCATCGACGCCGACAATCTCACCCCCCGTGAAGCGCTGGAGCTGATCTATGCGCTGAAGGGGTTGGTGTAGGCGCCTGGGGCCAAGCGCGGTGTCCTCCCCCGTTTACGGGGGAGGTGCTCGCGAAGCGAGCAGAGGGGGCGGCGCGACGATCCGGGCGGCGCAGCCCCCCTCGACCCCCGGCTTGACGCCGGGGCCCACTCCCCCCGTAAACGGGGGGAGACAGTTTACCGCCGGTGCGCGTCGCGGATCGCCTGCATGTGGCTCATCGCCCGCGGCTTACCCTTGCCGCCGCAGAATTTGTACTCCTGCGTGCCTTCGCTCACGACGATGTCGGTGTCGAGAAGCGCGGTGGTGGCGTAGGTGAAGCCGGCCGGCAATTTCTTGTAGATCGGCGTGAAATCACGGCCCGCCGTGGCGTCGTGGAGCTGCTTGATGGAGTCGATGACGAAATAGGTGTCCTGAAAATCGCTGATCACATAGTCGGTGCGCATTACACGCTCGGGCACCATCTTGATGCGGTGCGGACTGTCCGAATACAGAGAAAACAGGGTTTCGTCGGGGCTGGAGAGGATGCCCGCGCCATAGACACGTAACTCGCCCTCTTCCTCGATCAGGCCGAACTCCACCGTATACCAGTAGATCGCGCCGAAATTTTTCAGCCGGTTGAACTCGATCGCCCGGCGCCCGCCCGCGCCATAGGCCTGGATATAGTCGGCGAAGAACGGATCCATGAGCATGGGCACATGGCCGAACACGTCGTGGAAGATGTCCGGCTCCTGCAGATAGAACAGGTCGTCTTCAACCGCGGTGTACTCGATCTCTTCGGGCGCGCGGCCTTTGTTGGCGTCGCGCACCTTTGCGGTGGTCGGCTTGCCGCCGCGGATGAAGGCGCCGGCGGGAAAGCGCCGGTTCTCCAGATGCCAGAAGAAGACGTTGTCGGGGATCAGCTCGGGCACCGCGATCACCGTCCAGCCGGTGGCGGGCTCCAGGATCTTGTTGATGTCTTCAAACTCAGGGATGCCGTCCTTGAACAGGTGTTCGAGCTGTTCAAACCCCTTCATGAAGTCCGAACAGGCCCGGCCGGGCAGCATCTTGCGCTGGCTTTCGAACAAAAGCCGCCAGCGCCCGTGCTCGGCCTGGGTGTATTTCGGTTGCCGCGTGATGCGCCAGCCTTCGCGCTCGAAATCCTCATCCGACAGGCGGTGGCCTTCGGGCCGGACCGCATAGCGGTGCAACGCGCCGCCGGGCCCGGTCAGCCCCTCGCCGGACTCCTGGGTCAGCGGATCGAAATAGGCGTGACCCATCTCGGGGATGTCGGTGTCGATGCGGCTGGCGTCGTCGTGCATGGCGGCCTCCTGCGCGGGGAGCGGCGGATTGTCGGCTGCGATATCTATCGCCTAGTCTGCCGTGAACACAACGCGACATAAAGCGATGGGCTGCGTGTGCGGCCCCGGGGAGAGACGATGACGCGCGCCTTCGCCTTTACAACCGTGCCGAAAATCCTGTTCCAGGCCGGGGCCGCCGCGCAGCTTGCCGACACGGCCGCGCCGGCGCTGAAGGGGGCCAGGCGCGTGCTCTTCGTCACCGACGCCGGGGTGAGAGGCGCCGGGCTTGCCGACGGCGCTCTCCATGGCCTTGAAGAGGCGGGGCTGGCCGTGCACGTCTACGACAAGGTCGTGGCCGATCCGCCGGAAAGCGTCGTCCTGGACTGTGTGGAGGAGGCGCGCGAGTTCGGCGCCGAAGCGGTGATCGGGTTCGGCGGCGGAAGCCCCATGGACACCGCCAAGGTGGTCGCCGTCCTGCTGTCCGGCGAGCAGCCGTTGTCAGCAATGTACGGCGTGCAGCAGGTCACAGCCGCGCGCCCGCCGCTGATCCTGCTGCCGACCACATCGGGCACCGGAAGCGAGGTGACCAATGTCGCCGTGCTCACCACCGGCGCCACCAGCAAGCGCGGCATCGCGGCCGACCCTTTGTATGCCGACATGGCGATCCTTGATCCCGATCTCACTCTGGGCCTGCCGCGCCATCCCACCGCCTATACCGGCATCGACGCCATGGTTCACGCCATTGAGGCGTTCACCAACCGGCGCGCGAAGAACCCGGTGTCCGACGCGCTGGCGCTGGCGGCGCTGAAGAAGCTGCACGGCGCGATTCTCAAGGCCTGTGAGGACGGGAGCGACCGGGCCGCCCGCGGCGACATGCTTCTCGGGGCGATGCTGGCCGGCCAGGCGTTCTCCAACAGCCCGTGCGCGGGCGTGCACGCCATGGCTTATCCACTGGGCGGCATGTTCCACGTGCCCCACGGGCTTTCCAACGCCGTGGTCCTGCCGCCGGTGTTGCGCTTCAACGCGGCGGAGGCGGAAGCGCAGTATACGGAGATTTCCGCGCATCTGGGTCTGAAGCCCGGCTCGGCGGGCCTCATCGAAGAAATGGACAGGATCGCCGACGCGGTCGGGATCGAGCGCCGGCTCTGTGATCTTGGGATCAGCCACAACGACGTGCCCGCCATGGCCGAGGACGTCGCCAACAACGACCGGCTCCTGCCCAACAATCCGCGCGAGATGACCTATGAGGCCATCGTGGCGATGTATGAGGAGATCTTGTAAGATCGACGCCATGTACCATTTCGCCCCGCCTGTTTCGTCTTTAGAAGAGATCGCGCAACGGCTGACGCAGAAGGCCGAACGGCTTCGCACGTTCGGCGTGGAGGCGGCGACCGTGTTCGGATCGTTCGCGACCGGAGCGTTTGACGGCGGGAGTGACGTTGATCTCATCGTCGAGCCGGGACCGAGCACCTTGAGAGGCCTCATCGACCTCCAGGACGTGCTGGAAAGTGCGTTGATGCGCCGGGTCGACGTTCTCACGCGCGCCGCGGCGAAGCCTTCGCTTCTGGCGGAGGCGTCCCGGGTGGGACGTAAGATCTTGTTATGAATGAAAGACTGCGCGCTCGACTGGTCGATGTGTGCGACGAAGCGCGGTTCTCGCTCGATCTCGTATCCCGGCATGGCGAAAGGATCGAAACAGACGTGGTCTTGCGAAAAGCATTAAAGCGATCTTGCGAGATTGCGGGGGAAGCGTTGCGAGCCATGGTGGCGCACGACCCGGAAATTCCTGCGGAGTTTCCAAGCCTTCCCTGGCGTGAGGCGATCGGGCTACGCATGAAGCTGGCCCATGGCTATGATTCGATCACGCCGCGACGATTGATTGAAGTCGTGGAGCGCGAGTTCCCTAGCTTGCTTGAGCAGGCGGAAGCGATCTTGAGGGCCGGCCCGGATCCCAGAGCCTCATGACCGACCGCACCCGCGCGACGCGCGCCGATTTCTCCGTGTTCGAACCGATCGAAACCCGCTGGGCGGACAACGACGTCTACGGCCATGTGAACAACGTGGTCTATTACGGCTTTTTCGACACCGCGGTGAACCGGCGCCTGGCCAAATCCGGGCTTCTGGACATCGAGCACGGCGAGACCATCGGCCTGGTGGTGGAGACCGGCTGCCGCTATCACGCGCCGGCCGCCTTTCCCGACGCGCTGGAGGCCGGGGTGAAGGTGGCGCGCACCGGGACCAGCTCGGTGCGCTATGAGCTGGCGATCTTCAAGGCCGGCGAGGACGCGGCGGTCGCCGAAGGCTTTTTCGTTCATGTCTATGTAGACCGTGAAACGCGCCGTCCGAAGCCGCTGGATGATCGCTGGCGCGAGACGCTGGAGAGCTGGTCTAGCTGAATTTCAGCACGGCCGTCATGGCCAGCGCGCACAGTGCGATCACCAGGGCGACCGTGGACCAAACCTCCAGATTCAGCCGGTTCATCGCCAGCGCGCCGTTCAGACCCTGTCCGCCGGCGGCCGTCTTTGGGGCCGGGCGCTCCAGCACCCGGGCGATCTGACGCAAGGCGGCGCGCGGCGTGTCATAGCCCGCGCCCGCGGCGACAAGGCGCTGCAGATCGCGCCAGCGCGCGTCGCCCTCTTCGCCCCATTCCGGCTGGGCCGTGACGGCGAGGATCGCCAGGCGCCGCGCCGCCCAGCGCACCGGCTCGTGCCGGCGCATGGCGCGCATCTCCAGCCAGGGCAGGAGCAGGACCAGACCGAACAGGATCGGCGCGAACACCTGCAGCATGTCCGCCGCCCCGCCGGGCAGGTCGAGCGCGATTGAGGCGAAGATGGCGCCCGCCGCGCCGAGCGCGGGCAGGATGAAGACATCCCAGCCCCGGTTCAGAAACAGCCAGCGCATGGTGGCGGCTTCGGCGGCGACGGCGTTCACCAGCGCCGGGTTTGCGCCGGCGGCGGCGAGCCTATCGCGTTCCTCGGCTTTAAGACCGGGCTCGATCACACGCCCCTCCCTCGATACGTGTATGCCGCACGCTTGGCGGGTCTGCAACGCCTGCGCTTGCCGCGGCGCCCTGGCGCGCGCTATCAGCGGCCACATGCGTAAAGTCGAACGTCCCGCCCTGCTCGTGCTCGCCGCCGTCATCGCCTTCGCTGCGCTGAAAGCCGCGGTGATTGCGTGGGGCTTGCGGTGACCCCCGCCGAAGCGCTGCGCGGGGCCGTCGCCGACGGGCGGCTGGAGCCCGATGAAGGCCAGGCCGCGGCCGCCGAGCGGCTGACCCGGCTCGCCGCCGAGATCGAGCCCTGGAAGGGCGGCAAGACCGGCCTGTTCGGCCGCAAAAAGCCCAGCCCGCGCGGGCTCTACCTTTATGGCGGCGTCGGGACCGGCAAGTCCTTGATGATGGATCTATTCTTTGAGGCCGCCCCCATCGAGGCCAAGCGCCGGGTCCATTTCCATCAGTTCCTGCAGGAGATTCAGGCCCGGCTCACCGCCGAGCGGGAGCGCAAGGACCGCGACCCCGCGCCCAAGGTCGCGCAAGCCATCGCGAAGGAGGCCCGGCTTTTATGCTTTGACGAGCTGCAGGTCACCGATGTGGGCGATGCGATGATCCTGGGCCGCCTGTTTGAAAACCTGTTCGCAGAGGGCGTGGTGGTGGTGGCCACCTCCAACCGCCATCCCACCGAGCTCTACAAGCACGGGCTCAATCGCCAGCTCTTCGAGCCGTTCATCGACCTTATCGTGGACACGCTCGATGTGATGAAGCTGGATTCAGGGCGCGATTACCGGCTGGAGCGGCTGGAAAGCGCGCCGGTCTATTATGCGCCCCTGGGGGCGGCGGCTGAGCAGGCCATGGATGAGACCTTCAACAAGCTCACCCTCGGCGCCAAGGCCCAGTCCTGCGACCTCACCATTCAGGGCCGGGTGCTGCACATCCCGCGCGAAGCTGCGGGCGTGGCGCGTCTGAGCTTCGCGGCGCTGTGCGACCGGCCGCTGGGCGCGGCGGACTATTTCAAGCTGGCGGAAACCTTCCACACGGTGATGATCGAGGGCGCTCCCCTGCTCACCCCGGACAAGCGCGATCAGGCGAAACGCTTCGCTACGCTGATCGACCAGCTCTACGAGGTGAAGACCAAGCTGGTGATGAGCGCCGAAGCCGAGCCTGACGCGCTCTACCCGCAAGGCGATTACGCGTTTGAATTCCAGCGCACGGTCAGCCGCCTGATGGAGATGCGCAGCCATGAGTACCTGGCGGCCGAGCGCAGGACCGGCGAGGCGTAGCGCCGCAGGTCCGGACAATGGGCCCCGGAGGAATTGCCCTTCGCGCGCCGCGGCGTTAGACAGCGCCCATATCGCGCGCCTCGGCGCGCGCCCCCATTGACGCTACGAGGTTCTCCATGGCTCGCAAGAAGATCGCCCTTATCGGCGCCGGCATGATCGGCGGCACGCTCGCACACGTTTGCGCCCGCGAGGAGCTGGGCGACGTGGTGCTGATGGATCTGGCCGAGGGCACCGCCAAGGGCAAGGCGCTGGATCTTGCTGAAGCGAGCCCCGTATTCGGCAAGGACAGCCATCTCTCCGGCGGCTCGGTGGAGGATTACACCCCCATCGCCGGCGCCGATGTGTGCATCGTCACCGCGGGCGTGCCCCGCAAGCCGGGCATGAGCCGGGACGACCTTCTGGAGATCAATCTGAAAGTCATGAAGGCCGTGGGTGAAGGCATCGCCAAGCACGCCCCGAACGCCTTCGTGATCTGTATCACCAACCCGCTGGACGCCATGGTCTGGGCGCTGCGCGAGTTCTCCGGCCTGCCCGCCGAAAAAGTCGTCGGCATGGCCGGCGTGCTGGATTCGGCGCGCTTCCGCTGGTTCCTGGCTGAGGAGTTCGGCGTCTCGGTGGAAGACGTCACGGCGTTCGTCATGGGCGGCCACGGCGACACCATGGTGCCGCTGACGCGCTACTCCACCGTGGCCGGCATCCCGGTGCCCGACATGGTCAAGCAGGGCTGGTCCACGTCCGAGAAAATCGACCAGATTGTCGATCGCACCCGCAAGGGCGGCGGCGAGATCGTGCAGCTTCTGGGCAATGGCTCGGCCTTCTACGCCCCGGCTGAAAGCGCCGTGGCCATGGCCAAATCCTACCTGCTGGACAAAAAACGCGTCCTGCCGGCGGCCGCCCACCTCACCGGCCAGTACGGCGTGGACGGCATGTATGTGGGCGTGCCCATCGTCATCGGCGCCAATGGCTGCGAGAGAATCGTCGAGATCGACCTCAATGACGACGAACAGAAAATGTTCGACCACTCGGTGGACGCGGTGAAAGAACTCGTCGCCACCTGCAAGAAGCTGGATCCGAGCCTGGGTTAAGGTCCGATCTCTGACGTGAATTTCAGAGCCCCCGGACCGACGCCGGTCCGGGGGCTTTTTCTTTGTCCGCGCCTCGTCCAGATTGGCGCGCCTCACTTCAAGGAGCCCTCCCCATGCCCCTCAATATCGCCGTCATGGGCGCGACCGGTGCGGTCGGCGCTGAAATGCTCACCATCCTGGCCGAGCGGCTGTTTCCTGCCGAGACCGTGCATGCGCTGGCGACGCGCAAATCCATGGGCCGCGAGCTGACCTATGGCGAGAAGACGCTGAAGGTGAAGGACGTCGACACGTTCGACTTTTCCTCCGTCGATCTCGTTTTGATGAGTGCGGGCGGCGACGTGTCGAAAGACTGGGCGCCGAAGATCGCGGCGGCCGGCGCGCTGGTGATCGACAATTCCAGCGCCTGGCGCATGGACCCGGACGTGCCCCTGGTGGTTCCGGAGGTGAACGCCGATCAGCTCACCAAGCGGCCGAAAAAGAATATTATCGCCAATCCCAACTGCTCCACCATCCAGACCGTGGTGGCGCTGGCGCCCATCCATGAGCGCGCCAAGATCCTGCGCGCCAGCTGCGCCACCTATCAGTCCACCTCCGGCGCGGGCAAGGAGGGCATGGACGAGCTGTGGAACCAGACCAAGGGCATCTATGTGAACGACGAGATCACGCCGGAGGCCTTTTCCAAGCAGATCGCCTTCAACGTCATCCCGAAAATCGACGTCTTCATGGAGGACGGGTCCACCAAGGAAGAGTGGAAGATGACCATGGAGACCAGGAAGATCCTGGATCCCAAGATCAAGCTCTTCGCCACCTGTGCACGGGTCCCGGTCTTCGTCGGTCATTGTGTCGCCGCCCATCTGGAGCTGGAGCGCGAGCTTTCCCCCGATGACGCCCGCGACCTCCTGCGCGAAAGCCCCGGCCTGATGGTGGTGGACCGCGCCGATGAGGACGATCCCGCCTTCGTCACCCCGGTGGAAAGCGTCGGCGAATTCGCCACCTTCGTCAGCCGCATCCGCACCGACCCCACGGTGAAGAACGGCCTCGCGATGTGGATCGTGTCGGACAATCTGCGCAAAGGCGCGGCGCTCAACGCCGTGCAGATCGCCGAAGGCTGCGTGAACGCCGGCTGGTTGAAGTAGAAGGTTTTCTTTTCCTCCCTCCCCCGGCTCAGGGCCGGGGTGTTTTTCTCTGTCCTCCTCCCCCCGGCCTAAAGCCGGGGTTAGTCGGGTCCTCGCTGCGCGGGGCGTGCCCCGCTCGCTGCGGGCGGGCGGTCGCCCTTGCGGCGGCTTCGCCGCCGGGGCGTCTGGCGCCTGAAGCGCTGGCGCTGTCCTCCCCCTTGATGGGGGAGGTGTCCCGAAGCGTATGCTTCGGGACGGAGGGGGTGGGGCCGCGTGCTGTGCGTTCGAGGGTTCAGGCGCCGCCCCTCTCCGGGTCCCGGTTCGATCCCCGGCTTCAGGCCGGGGGCGAGACCGGGATCCATGGGCGTTTCAGAATCGAGCGCGAAGCCTGCGGCGCCGTTTGCTATGCGGTTCGCAGGTCGAGCGCCGTAGGCCCCGCTCTTCCCCCCGGATCAAGTCCGGGGATGAAACCGGGGACCGGGTCTGGTCCATGCGCCAAAAGCTCCGCCTGCAACACGACAGGGGTGATTATGGGGGCGGAGCGGATGGATAAGCTTTTCGTAGCGCTATGTTCTTTAGGCCCTTCGAGGCTTTTCACAGCGTGAAAAGACGCTCCAGGATGAGAAAACCTGAACGCTCTCCACCACCCTCATCCTGAGGTGCGAGCCTGCAAGGCGAGCCTCGAAGGACCGGCAGGATTGAGCGCGGTCAGCGGAGCCCCCCCTAATCGATCGCCTTGACCACCTGCTCGGTCATCTTCTTGGCGTCGCCTAAGAGCATCATGGTGTTGTCGCGGAAGAAGAGGGGGTTTTCGATACCGGCATAGCCCGAACCCAGCGAGCGCTTGATGAAGAAGACGGTTTTGGCTTTCCAGACCTGCAGCACCGGCATGCCGTAAATGGGGCTGGAGGGGTCGTCTTCGGCGGCCGGGTTGGTGACGTCGTTGGCGCCGATGACGAAGGCGACGTCGGCGGTGGCGAATTCGCTATTGATGTCTTCCAGTTCGAAGACCTCGTCATAGGGCACCTGGGCTTCGGCCAGCAGCACGTTCATGTGGCCCGGCATGCGCCCGGCCACCGGGTGGATGGCGTAGGAGACGTCCACGCCCTCTTCCTTGAGCATGTCGCCCATTTCCTTCAGGGCGTGCTGGGCCTGGGCCACGGCCATGCCGTAGCCGGGCACGATGATGACCTTGCCGGCGTTCTTCATGATGAAGGCCGCGTCGTCGGCCGAGCCCTGCTTCACGGTGCGGTCGATGTCCGCCGCGCCGGAGGCCGCGGCCGTGTCGCCGCCGAACCCGCCCAGGATCACCGAAATGAAGGAGCGGTTCATCCCCTTGCACATGATGTAGGAGAGGATGGCTCCCGAGCTGCCCACCAGCGCGCCGGTGATTAGAAGGGCGGTGTTCTCCAGCGTGAAGCCCAGCGCCGCGGCGGCCCAGCCGGAATAGGAGTTCAGCATCGAGACCACCACCGGCATGTCGGCGCCGCCGATGGGGATGATCAGGAGCACGCCCAGCACAAGGGCGATGACGGTGATGATCCAGAACGCGGTCTTGTTGTCACCGCTGGACGCGGTGAGGAAGACCAGAAACACGAAGACCGCGACGCCTAGGCCCAGATTGAGCCAGTGCTGGCCCTTGAACACGATGGGCGCGCCGCTCATCAGGCCCTGCAGCTTCATGAAGGCGACTACAGAGCCGGAAAACGTGATCGCGCCGATGGCCACGCCCAGCGCCAGCTCCACCAGGGACAGCATTTTCAGCCCGCCTGTGGGCGCGGCGATGCCGAAGGCTTGCGGCTCGTAAAGCGCGGCGGCGGCCACCAGCACGGCGCACAGACCCACCAGCGAGTGGAAGCCGGCCACAAGCTGGGGCATCGCCGTCATGGGGATCTTGCGGGCGATGACCGCGCCGATCCCGCCGCCGATCGCGACAGCGCCGGCGATAAGCAGCCAGCCCGCGCCGTCCAGCTCGACCATCAAAAGCGTGGTGAGCACCGCCACGGCCATGCCGGCCATGCCGAGATAATTGCCCTGGCGCGCGGTCTCCGGGTTCGACAACCCGCGCAGCGCCATGATGAACAGGATCCCGGAGACGAGATACAAAAGGGCGGCGAGATTCACGGACATGAGGCTTCAGCTCCGAAAGGAGGACCAGGCGGGCGAGGGGTGAGGATCAGGAGTCGGCCGGTTTCGCCGGCTTTTCCTTCTTCTTGTACATGGCGAGCATGCGCTGGGTGACCATGAAGCCCCCGAAAATATTGACGCTGGCGAGCAGCACGGCGAGCGCGCCCACCCCTTTGCCGAACAGCGCTGCGTCACTGGCGGCGGAGGCGCCCGCGGCGATGAGCGCGCCCACGATGATCACCGAGGAGATGGCGTTGGTGACGCTCATCAGCGGGGTGTGCAGCGCCGGGGTCACCGACCACACCACGTAATAGCCCACGAAGATCGCGAGCACGAAAATCGCGACGCGGAAGATGAACGGGTCGACTGTGGCTGCGACGTCCATGGCGGGCTCTCTCTTGCGGCTTATTCGGCGCCCGGCGCGGCGTGCGGCGCCAGGGCGGGATCGGAGGTCGTATTGATAACGATGCACGCTGACAGCATGGCGACGGCGGCGAGCGCGAGGGTGATCTGGGCGATGCGCTTTTTCATCAGGCGGTCTCGAAGCTCGGGTGCACCACTTCGCCGTCCCGGGTCAGCGCCATGCCCTTGACGATGTCGTCGTCCCAGTGCGGGGCGAGCTCGCCGTCCTCGCCTTTGAGAAGCGGGAACAGGTTCACCAGGTTCTTGGCCAGAAGCTGGCTGGCGTCGGCGGGCAGGCGGCCGGGCAGGTTGGAATAGCCGGCGATCTTCACGCCGTTATGCTCGACGACCTTGTCGGCCTCGGTCAGTTCGCAATTGCCGCCATTGGCCGCGGCGATGTCGATGATGATGGAGCCCGGCTTCATCGCCTCCACCATCGCCTTGTCGATAAGGCGCGGGGCGGGGCGGCCGGGGATCAGGGCGGTGGTGACCACCACGTCCTGCTTGGCGATGTGCGCGGCGACGAGCTCGGCCTGCTTCTTTTTGTAGTCGTCGCTCATTTCCTTGGCGTAGCCGCCGGCGGTCTCGGCGGCCTTGAACTCCTCATCCTCCACCGCGACGAATTTCGCGCCGAGCGAGGCGACCTGCTCCTTGGCGGCCGGGCGCACGTCGGTGGCCGACACCACCGCGCCCAGCCGGCGGGCGGTGGCGATGGCCTGCAGGCCCGCCACGCCGGCGCCCATGACGAAGGCTTTCGCCGCGGCGATGGTGCCCGCCGCGGTCATCATCATGGGAAAGGCGCGGCCGTAAAGCTCGGCGGCCTCGATGACGGCGCGATAGCCGGCCAGGTTCGACTGGCTGGAGAGCGCGTCCATGGACTGGGCGCGGGTGATGCGTGGGGTGAACTCCATGGCGAGCGCATTGACCTTTGCGGCCGCGCACGCCTTGGCGAACTCCAGATCGCCGTGGGGTTCAAGAAGCCCGATGACGACCGCGCCGTCTTTCAGCTTTTCAAGCGTCGCCGCGTCCGGGCGGCGCACGCAGAACAGGGCGTCGGCGCTTTTCAGCGCCGCGGCGCGGGTGGCGAGCTTGGCGCCGGCCTCTTCATAGGCGGCGTCAGGGAAGTTCGCGCCCGCCCCGGCCTTTTTCTCCACCGTGACTTCCGCGCCCGCCTTGGTCAGCGCTTTGACGCTGTCCGGCGTGGCCGCGACACGGTTTTCACCCGAAAGGGTTTCGGCGAGGACGGCGATATGCATCAGTCGATCAGCCCCAAACATGCGGTGTCAGTGACACCAAACATGGCCGAATCGACACAGAAGGCAACGGGAGAATCGGGCCGGATCAGGTCCGGCCGGGCCTCGTTACGATAAAAGCTGTTGCCGCTTAGAGGCTTAGCCGAGAACGGAGACTAAAACGCCGGCGATCACGGCGATCACCGCCAACACCGCCAGGCTCGTCCAGTACAGCACGCCCTGCTTGGTGAAGAAGCCGCCGAGCCCGCCGATCACCGCGGTGATGATCAAGGACATGAACCAGTCACCGCCCGCCGCGAACACCAGGGTGAGATACAGCACCGCAAGACCGATCAGCAGCCCGGAATAGACCGAGACGTACATCACGGCGTCAAAGGTCTTCTTGTGCTCGGAAATGTCCATCTGACCGCGGGTGTAATCGTCAGCCATGTCGCCCTCGAATCCATGGGAAAGGTTCATTTACGCCGCGCTTTATCACGCAGGCTCCGGCCCGCCAAGACGCAAGCGCTGCGGCGGATGGGCGGGGCCGGGGCGGATGTCCTCCCCCGTCTGCGGGGGAGGTGTCCGCGAAGCGGACGGAGGGGGCGGCGCCTGTGGTCAAGGCTGGCGCCGCCCCCCTCGGCCCTGCGGTCCACTCCCCCCGCGTGCGGGGGGAGACATCCTCGCCTTGCTACCTCGCCCAGCCCTCCAGCAGCGCGTCGATCGCGGCCACCGTGGCCAGCGGCTCGTCGAGCACCAAATGGTGGCGCGCATTGGAGACGGTGACGAAGGGCGAGGTTGTGAAGACCGATTTCATGTAGTCCCAGGTCTCAGCCTGCATCAGCGAGGAGTGTTCGCCGCGGATGAAGGCGAGCGGGCATTTCAGCCCGGCGGCGGCCGCTTCGGGATCGCGGCGCTCATAGCTGAGCTTCGCCCAGATGCCGGGATCGAACCACCAGGTCCACCCCCCATCCTGGGCCTTCAGCGAGCCGCGGGCGATATGATCCACCAGCCAGACAGTGTCGCAGGGTTGTTCGGGCAGGAGGCGGAAGCGGGCGAGCGCGGCGGCGAGGTCGGGATAAATCTTGCCGCCGCGTTTCGGCGGGGCGCCTTCGCGCTGCTTTTCCGGCTTGCGGATCGGGCTGTCGAGAATGATCGCGGCTTTCAGCCGGTCGCCGAACGTGGTGGCCGCTTTCAGCGTCACGAAGCCGCCGAAGCTGTGGCCTGCGAAGACCGGCGCGCCGGCTTCGCACGCGCCGGCGTCCAGCGCGGCGGCCCACACCGCCTCGGCGTGGCTTTCCAGCGTGTACGCCTCGCGCCAGCTGCTCTCGCCCATGCCCGGCAGGTCGGGCGCCACGACGCGGCGGCCCTGGCGCGCCAAAAACGGGCCCAGCGCGTCCCACCAGCCCTTGTGCGCGGTGCCGCCATGAATGAGGACGAGGCCCGGCGCGCCGCGCTCGCCCCAGGCTTTCCAGGCGATATCCTCGTCCTCGAATGGCGCGCGGCCGAACTCCACCGGATCGCTTTGCGCCTCGGCGAACCAGGCGGGCGGCTCCACCGGTCCGGAAAGATCGGCGAGCGGCGGCGGAAGGCGGTCGGGTTTGGGGTCGGGTGCGGACATGGGGCGCTCAAGGGCTTGAGAAATGTCCGCCTTTAGTGCCCGCTCATGGTGCGCCGCGTCAAATGGGGCGGCCGCCAATGCGGGCCGGCCTGGCCTGCGTCCTCGCGCGTCCAGGCAGCGCCCTTCAGATTACCGGGATCCGAGGCTTGCTCTGCCGCGCTTCTAGACGAGGTGCGACAGAATCGGTAAGGGTTTTTCAACAGGGGGGTAACATGGGGGTGACGCATGCAACCTTTGATTGTGTCTGTGCTCGCAGCGGTCTCATTCGCCGTCGCCGCGACGCATCCAGCTTCGGCCGTGCCCGAAGACGAGGACTGGTCGATGGACGACCGAGCGGCGCTTGCTGAGACTGGATTGGCGATCGCATCGCTCGCGGCCCTCAAAGCCGCAGCACCAACCGATTCGGACGCGGCGGCGCTAGCGGGCGTGATAAGTCTTGAGCGCGACGAACCCGAGCGCGCAGCCCCATATTTGGAGACCGGCTGCGACTACGGCAATGCACGCGCCTGCCATGAGCTTGGCCTTCTGCACTTTCACGGAAACCAAATTGAATCCGGCCTTCTCCTGATCGAGCAGGCCTGCGACGCGGGCATCGCCCGGGCCTGTTCGAAGGAAGGCATGATCTACCGGTACGCCCAGCGGGGGATCAAACGCGATGATGGGCGTTCGCTCGCCGCGTTCAGACAGGCCTGCCGGAGCGGCTTCATGCCGAGCTGCTACCGGGTGGGAAACGCCTACCGGGACGGGCACGGCACGACAAACATTGCCAGCAGCGACAGTTCGGCGCTTGGCATGTACCTTCACGCCTGCGCCAACGGCGAGCCGCGCGCCTGCAACGAGGCTGGCCGCATTTATCGGAAGCACCCGTTTACGAATTCGGTGCGCGCCGCTGATCTTTATCGGCAGGCTTGCGACGGCGGCGAGCTGGCGGGCTGCAACAATTTGGCCCGTTCATATCGCGACGGGGACGGCGTGCCGCGCGATATAGCGCGTGCGCTTGAACTCCACGCGCGCGCATGTGAGGCCGGAAGCAGCTTCGGCTGCAACCAGCTAGGTCGACTTTACCAAGCCGGCGAGATCGTCGAGGCTGACCCTGGCCGTGCCGCTGAGTATTTCCGCCAGGCCTGCGAAATCGGCCGGGCGTCGGCCTGCATAGCTCTGGGGCGATCCTACGAGAACGGCAATGGCGTTCCCCCGAACCGCGCACGTGCGCTGGACCTTTACCGGGAGAGTTGTGCGGACGGGTCCGTGGCGGCGTGTGACGCGCTGCGCGAAGCCGACCCCGCCAGTGTGCGGGCGGAGCGTGTATACACGCTCATGCTGGAAACCTATCGCGGCGCCTGCGGCACTTGGGATTCCGCAAGCGAATGCGAAAGTCTCACCAGCCTCCTGACCGAGGCCTGCGAGCGCGGCGATTTCGAGGCCTGCATACAGGCCGGGAACAAGCATATGCGCGACCATGGCGGGGTTGAGCGGGCTCGGCCGCTCTACACGCGCGCCTGCGAGGCGGGGGATCTTGGCGCCTGCCATTACCTGGCGCGCAGCCATTACACGAGCTGCTGGGGGGGCTTTGGCTGTGAGGGAAGCGACGAAGCCCGCCAGGGCGCCGTCGAGCGCTGGGTTGAGCTATGTGAACAAGGCCACGCTCCCAGCTGCCATCGCGCAGGAAAAGAGTTCGAAACCGGGGTCGCCGTTCGCAAGCAGCCTGGGATCGCGGCCGCTCTTCAGGCCCGCGCTTGCGATCTTGGAGACGCCGAGGGCTGTGCGTGGTTTTCCGCCAGTCTGAGAACCGGGCACGGCGTTGCGCGCGATCTAGAAGCGGCCGATGTACTGATTGAACGTTCATGTGAGATGGGACTTTTCAGCTCATGCCATACCATCGAGAGGTGGGAACGCGAGGCCGCCCGAGAGGCCGCCACGCGCGCGCTGATCGAGCGGTCCGACACGCTGGTCTTGGGTTGTGAAGGCGGCGAGGCCGGAGCGTGCGAGGCGCTCGCCGCGGTCGCCGATAGGTTCGGCCCTAACGAAGATGAAATGATCGAGTTCGACCGCGACAGGGCCCGAACACTTTGGCAGGTCGCCTGCCAGGGGGGACAAGGCGAGGCGTGCGTGTCGCTCGCCGATTCCTACCGCAAGGAGCAGGCGCTGCGATTTGAGGCTCTGGATCTTTACAGTGCGCAGTGCTCGGCCGGCCATGCCAACGCCTGTACTGGGGCGGGCTATGTGCTTCAGCGCAGCATCAATGCTCCCGCCGAACGGTTTTCGCCTTATTACGTGGAGGGCTGCGAACGCGGGGACGCCGCGGCTTGTTGGTTTGAGGGCAAGTGGTTGACCGAAACAGAGGGGGCCGATATCGCGCGAGGCGCGGAGTACCTGGACAGGGCGTGCACGCTCGGCGACAGGCGCGGTTGTCATCGGTTGGGCGAAATGCTGCTCGAGGGCGACGGCGTTCCGCGCGATACCGCCCGCGCCCGGCCGCTCCTGGTCTCCGCGTGCACGTCGCGTTATTACTATTGCAACGGCGATCTTCACACGCTTTTCGAGTAGCGCATCCCTCCAAGCGTCGGGTTGGCGACCGCGAAAAGCGATTCATCGCCCTCCTGCGCGACGCGCTGCGGCGCGCGGCCCCGCCACGCTAACCTCCCGTTTACCCTAACCATTTCTCACCGCGCCTTACACGTGATCTTTACGAGGTCTGTCCCATAACGGGTCGCATCAAGAGCGAAGGCGGTCTCGCCGGTCACGGAGAAAACTCCGGTCCGGCGAAGAACCAGGCCGCCGCGCAGCGACCGAAAAGGCGTGGGTGAGATGGCGAAAACGGTACTGGTCGTCGACGACGACCCGACTCAGCGCCGCCTGATGCAGGCGGTTCTGGAAAAACAGGGGCATCATGCGCAATGCGCCGAGGACGGTGAAGCCGGCCTGGCGGCGGTGAAGCGCGGCGGGATCGACGTGGTCATGCTCGACATGGTCATGCCCGGCATGGACGGGATCGAGACGCTCGAAGCCATCAAGGCGCGCGAGCCGGACCTTCCTGTCATCGTGCTCACCGCCCATGGCGGCATCGAGACCGTGGTGAAGGCGATGCGGGCGGGGGCCTGCGACTTCTTCGTCAAGCCGGCGAGCCCGGAGCGCATCGCGGTCTCCATCCGCAACGCGCTCAAAGTGAAGGACCTCTCCGGCGAGGTGTCGCGCCTGAAGAAAACCAAGTCGGGCCAGCTGGGCTTTTCCGACATGATCGCCGGCGCGCCGGCCATGCGCCAGGTGGTGCGTCTGGGCGAGCGGGCGGCGAAATCCAACATCCCGATCCTCATTCAGGGCGAGAGCGGCGTCGGCAAGGAGCTGGTGGCCCGCTCCATCGCGGCGGCGTCCGATCGCGCGGGCCGGCCCTTCGTCGCCGTGAATTGCGGCGCGATCCCGGAAAACCTGGTGGAGAGCACGTTGTTCGGCCATGAGAAGGGCGCCTTCACCGGCGCGGTGGCCAAGCATCTGGGCAAATTCCAGGAAGCCGACGGCGGGACCTTGTTCCTGGACGAGATCGGCGAGCTGCCCCTGGACATGCAGGTGAAGCTCCTGCGCGCCCTGCAGGAAGGCGAGGTGGACCCGGTGGGCGGCAAGAAGCCGGTGAAGGTGGATGTGCGCATCGTCTCGGCGACGAACCGCGATCTCGCCGAGCAGGTGAAGACCGGCCGGTTCCGCGAGGATCTGTTCTACCGCCTCAACGTCTTCCCCATCGACGTGCCGAGCCTTTCAGAGCGCCGCGAGGACATTCCCGCCCTGGTGCGCCATTTCATCGCCCGGTTCAACGCGCAGGAAGGCAAGAGCGTGCTCGACGCCTCGGCTGAGACCATGCACCTTCTTGGCGCCCATGAATGGAAGGGCAATGTGCGCCAGCTGGAGAACGCGGTGTTCCGCGCGGTGGTGCTGTCGGACTCAGATTATCTCACCCCGGAGGACTTTCCCCAGATCTCCGGGCTTACCCCCACCCTGCGCGAAGACGCGCCGGCGCCGGCCGCGCCCGACGCCGCGCCCGCGGCCGAACCGGCCGGCTATGAGGCGGCGGCGTTCGCCGCTCCGGGCGGCGGCGAGGACGATGACTTCCCGGTGGATATCCTCGACGAAGGCGGCCATCTGCGCTCGCTGGAAAACATCGAGCGCGACCTCATCGCCTTTGCGATCGAGACCTATTCAGGACGCATGGCCGAAGTCGCCCGGCGCCTGGGCGTGGGCCGCTCCACGCTCTACCGCAAGGTCCGCGAATACGATCTCGATGTGGACAATTACCGCGAGGCGGGGTGATGCGAGCGCACAGGGTTTCCTGCCCCGCCTGCGGGGGAGGTGACTGACGCGCAGCGTCAGACGGAGGGGGAGGCGGGGCGGCCGGCTGCCCCCGCCCGACCTGAACAGACCCGGAGCTTCGCTCCGGCCCACTCCCCCCGCAAGCGCGGGGAGAAAGGGTCGGCCTGGTGAGGACGTCAGACCCGCCGCCCTTGCGCATCGGGCGCGGCCCGGCCTAACTCCCGCCTATGAACGGCGAGAAACCCGCGCTCCAGGCCCGATCGAAGAAGACCCGCGACTCCATCGTCGCGGCGCTGGACCGTCTGCTCAAGCAGCGCCCGTTCGAGCAGGTCTCCGTCGCGGAGATCGCGCGCGAGGCGGGGGTCAGCGTCGGTGCGGTCTATACCCGGTTTGAAAACAAGGACGCGCTGATCCCGGTCCTTTTCGAGCTGTATCAGAAACGGCTGGAAGAAGAGACCGAGCGCCAGGCCGCAGCGCCGGCCCCGGAGGGGCTGCGCGCCACGCTGAAGTCGGCCATGGGGCGGGCCTGGACGATGATGGAGCGGCACGGCCATCTGATGCGCGCCGCCCATCTGCACGCCCGCCTGCGGCCCGACCTGGTCGGGCCTGAATGGGAGCCTCTGATTGAAAACTCGCGGCGGTCGATCCGGGCGCTGATCGACCACCACAGCGACGAGATCCGGCACCCGGACCCGGCTTTGGCGGCCGAAACGCTCACCTATTTCCTCAACACGGCGCTGATCGAGGCGGGGCTCTATCCCGATATCGGGCCGCCCCTGCCCGCGCGCCTGTCCGGCGGGGCGCTGGCCGAAGAGCTCGCCGATTTCGCCTGGGGCTATCTCACCGCGCCGCGCTGAGTTCGACGCGTGCGCCCCACAGCATCAGCCCGCCGACCATATCCACGGCGACATGCAGCAGGATCGCCGGCCACAGCGTGCCGCCAAGCAGCACCAGCAGCGTCAGAACGACGGTGATCGGGATGATCCGAACCATGCCGGCGACGCCCTGATAGGCGTGAAACGCAACGAAGATGACGGCGCTGAGCGCGGCTGCGGCCCAAAGCGGCAAGGCCAGGGCGAGGGTCAGCATGATGAAGCCGCGAAACACGATCTCCTCGGTGACCCCGGCGGTGACGGCGACGCCCTGGAACACCCCGGCCTCGCCCGGCGTGCGGAAATCGAAATAGCCGAGCCCGCCGGCTTCGCGCAATTGCGCGGCCAAGGCTTCGCGGTGCTGCGCGTTGGAAAGACGGCGCAGCGTGTCCGCGATGAGATAGGCCGAGCCGGCGATCCCCAGCACCCAGGCGGCGAGGGCGCGCCATCCCTCGCCAGGCGTCAGGCCCAGCTCCGCCAGGGCGCGCCCTGAAGCAAGCCAGGCGGCGACGCACGCCGCGCACAGGGTCCACAAAAGGGCGATCGTGCCGCTCATGGCGCGGCAGGTGGAGCGCACCTCCTCTCCAGCTTGCCGTCGCCTTGCGTCGCGCCAGGCCTCGAAAACCGCCACGAGAAACGCCGCCGCCACCGCCGCCAGCCCGGCGGTCAGCGCACGCTCTTGCTCCATCAGGTCGTGCACCTGCATCGTCTCCTCCATACGAATATGAATTCAGGTTCATATCTATGGACGCGACAAACCGCAAGCGTTTTTGAAAGACGGACCGGGCTGGATCAATCACGGGCGCCCGGCCTTTGCGACCGAGACCTGTACGGGACGCCTGGCCGAAGCCGCGCGGCGCCCGTGGGGGCGCTCGATGCTCTACCGCAAAGTCCGCGAATACGATCTCGACGTGGACAATTACCGCGAGGCGGGCTAGCCGCCCGGCGGTCCGAACGCCGCATCGAGCCGGGCGGCCATGTCCGGTCCGGCGGCGAGGGCGGCTTCGGCCTCGGTGAGACGATCAATGCGCTCGAGCACAGGTTCGAGCGCATTGTCGTGTCTCAGCGCCTGGAGGAAGGGCGAGGCCTCGATCAGCACGGCGTCGCGCCAGCCGAGCGCCACCGCCTGCTCGAGCGCGGCGAGCGCGGCCGCCGGATCGGTGGCGGCGGCGGCTTCGGCCGCGCCCACATACATCGCCGGCCAGAGCTCGCCCGGCTTGATGGGGGGCGCAGGCGTGCTCAGCAGGGCGGCCCGCTCAAAGCCGCCCCGGACGCCCGCGGCCTCGAACAGCGCCGCCGCATGCGCCCGATCGCCGAGCATGAAATGGGCCCGCCCGGCCAGGCGGGCGAGCTCGCCCTGCGCGCGCTCTGTCGGCGCGGCGCGTTCGATCAGATCCAGCGCGCGGCCCGGCGCCCCGCGCGAAAGCGCCGCCTCGGCGAGGCCGGAGAGCACCACCGGGTGATCGCGATAAAGCAGGAGCGCGCGCGCTTCGAGCGCCTGTGCGCGCGCATCGTCGCCCAGAAGGCGGAGGGTTCGCGCGATCTGAACCTCTGAATAAATCGACCTCGACCCGGTCTCCAGGCTCTCAAGGTCCAGTCGGAGCGCCTCGCTGAGCCGGCCCTGAACGGTCATGAGATAGGCCGCGCTGGACCGTGAAGCGCTGTTTTGCGGATCAAGGCGCGCCGCTCTGAGATAGGCCGACAGCGCTTCGTCGATCCGGCCCTGGGCGTCCAGCGCATAGCCGAGCGCGCTCCACCGGGCCGCAACGCGGTCATCGTCGGCGATCGCCCGGCGCGCCAGCGCTTCAGCCTCCTGCGTACGGTCTCCTCCGAACTTGGTCGCCTCCGTCGACAGCGCGATGCTGAGCACGGTCATGACGCGGGCGTCGTCCGGCGCGCGTTCGGCGGCGGCGGAGAGTAGGGCGATGGCGCGATCTGTTTCGGCGCGCTGATGCAGCACCATATGCGCGCCGGCGCGGCTGAGCAGCGCTTCGATCTCGGTTTGCGGGGCGGGTTCGGGGCTTGGCTGCGCGGACCAGACCGTCCAGCCGCCGGCGGTCAGCACCAGGGCGCCGGCGAGCGCCGCCAACCATCGCCATGGTGGCGTCGTTTTCGAAGAGCGGGTGGAGGCGTCCGCTCCGGCGCGCGTGACCGGAGCGATCAGCGCATAGCCGCGCCCGCGCTCGGTGCGGATGAAGCTCGGCGCCTTTGGGTCGTCCCCCAACGCCCTTCTGAGAAGTGCGATGCGCTGGGCGATCGTGTCTTCGGCCACGTGGGCGAGCCCCCAGGCGTGCTCGGCGAGCACGCCGGCGCTCACCAGATCGGGGGCGCGCTCGGCCAAAACGCTCAGAACCCGCGCAGACAGGCCCGGAAGGCGCACGGTTTCGCCGCGCCGCTCAAGCGATCCGGTCGCGGGATCGAACTGGAACGCGCCGATGCGATAGAGCGGCTGAGACGTCGTCGCCATGAAACTTCAAGCTTCTTCAGGGTTCTTCAGGTGACCCGGTCCGGGCGTCCGGGGCAAGCGTGTGAGCACCACATCACTGGGAAAAAGGAATGCCCGCCATGAAAATGCACACCTGGCTCGGCGCGCTGCTGAGCGCCGCGGCGATCATTGCGCCTGCGAGCGCCCAGCTCGACTGGACGCCGGCTCACGCCGAAGCGGTCGTCGCGCGCCTCGAGGCGGGCGATTTCGGGACCGTCACCAGCGTCCTGGTCCTGCAGGGCGGCGAGCCGGTGTTCGAGCGCTATTTCAACGGGGCCGACGCCGCGACCCTGCACAACACCCGCTCGGTGACGAAGACCATCACCGGCATGGCGGTCGGCGCGGCGGTCGAGGACGGGCTTCTTGATCCGGACGCGCCGCTGGCGCCGCTGTTTTCCGACATCGCCCCGTTCGAAAACCCGGACCCGCGCAAGGAGGCGATCACGGCGCGCGATCTTCTGACCATGTCCGGGCCGCTCGAATGCAATGACTGGAACGGCGCGTCGCGGGGCAATGAAGAGCGCATGTATCTGGTGGAGGACTGGCCGTCCTTCTTCTGGGATCTGCCGATCCGCGGCTTTCCGAGCTGGGAGACGCCGCCGCACCAGACCGAATTCGGGCGCGCCTTCTCCTATTGCACCGCCGGGGTCCAGATGTTGGGCGAGGCGGTGGAGCGCGCGGCGGGCGAGCCGTTCACCGCTTACGCCGAACGCCGGGTCTTCGCGCCGGCGGGCGTTGATGGGTTCGAATGGTCGCGAAACGGCCAAGGTCAGGCCCATCTGGGCGGCGGCCTGCTTTTGACCACACGCAGCCTGGCCGCCTTCGGGGAGCTCCAGCGGCTCGGCGGGACGGTCGGCGGCGAGCGTGTTTTTTCTCAAGCGTGGGCTGAAGCCTCACTGACCGCGCAGGCGCGCATCAATGACGACACGACCTACGGCTATCTCTGGTGGCTGGGCGAGGCCGACGGGCCGCACGGCGCCGCACCCCACGCGTATATGAGTGGAAACGGCGGCAATCGCGTCTGGGTCCTGCCCGATCACGGGCTCACGGTCGTGCTGACCAAGACCGACTTCAACACGCGCGGCATGCACGATCAGGCCGACCTGTTCTTCACCGAGGCGATCCTGCCGGCGCTTGACGAATAGCCCGCGGCGACAGGGCCGGGCGCCGCGCCGAATGCAGCCGGCCCCGGCCCATCTTCGTTTCGGGCGGCGCGTCGCCGCATGCGCGGCTTGCCCGGCGCCATGGGCGCTGGTAACCAAAACCCATGTCCACGATCATCTCGCCTTCGATCCTGTCTGCGGACTTCGCCCGGCTTGGCGAGGAGGTGAAGGCGGTCGACGCGGCGGGGGCGGACTGGATCCATATCGACGTGATGGACGGTCATTTCGTGCCCAACATCACCATCGGTCCGGCGGTCCTCAAAGCGATCAAGCCCTGGTCGGACAAGCCGTTTGACGTGCATCTGATGATCTCCCCGGTGGACGCCTATGTGCGCGATTTCGCCGAGGCCGGCGCGGACCTGATCACCGCCCACCCCGAGGCCGGACCCCATTTCCATCGCACGGTCCAGACCATCAAGGCGCACGGCGCCAAGGCCGGCGCCGCGCTCAATCCGGCCACGCCGCTCTCAGTGATCGACTATGTGCTCGACGAGCTCGATCTGGTGCTGATCATGAGCGTCAATCCCGGCTTTGGCGGTCAGAGTTTTCTTAACGGCCAGCTGCGCAAGATCGAGGCGTTGCGCCAGATGATCGACGCGCGAGGGCTTGAAACGATGATCGAGGTTGACGGCGGGGTGAACCCGGACACGGCCAAAGCCTGCCGCCAGGCGGGCGCCCATGCGCTGGTCGCGGGCTCGGCCGTGTTCAAGGGCGGGCCTGACGCCTACGCCGCCAACATCAAAGCCTTGCGCGGGGATTAGCGATATGGCGGCGGGGCGCCATGTGACCATGTCCGACCTCGCGGCCGCCGCCGGCCGGCGCCTGCGCCGTGAAAGCTCCGACATCGCCAACGCGCTTTCGGTCTACCGGGCCGCCGCGCTGTCGGGCAAGGCGCCCTCCGGGCTTGCCGCCCATCCCAAACCCATGCGGCGCGGCGACAAGGGGCGCGGCGCCGCGATTCTGTCGGGGCGCTTTCATCTTGTGGGCGAGAGCCTGGAGGCAGAACCTGGCGAGAGCATCTGGGACAAGCCCGCCCCGTCGCGCCGTTTCGCCGAGGCGCTGCACCGCTTTGGCTGGCTGAACGATCTGTTGAGCGTCGGCGATCCCGAGGCGACCCAGGCGGCTCAGGCTTTAGTGGATGAATGGATTGAGCGGTTCGGCGGCTGGAACTGGTTCAGCTGGGAGCCGCGCGTGCTCGAAGGCCGGCTTTCGGCCTGGCTGCTGGCCCATGAGGCGCTGTTCACCGGGGACGAAGACGCCGCGCCGCGCCTGCGCTCGGCTTATCGCCAGGCGCGCCGGCTGTGCCGGGCCATGGGCGTGGTGGAGGCCGACCGCACCCGGCTCGACGCGGCGATCAGCCTGGCGCTGGCCGCCTTGTGCCTTGATTTGCCCAAGCCTCTGGCGGTGCGCACCGGCCAGGCGCTGAGCGCCGCGCTGGAATCGCAGATCCTCGCCGACGGCGGCCATGTGAGCCGGTGTCCGCAGGCCGCGGCGGATATCCTCATCGCCTTGAGCGCGCTGGACATGGCCGCGGGCGAAGCCGGCCTTGAGCTGCCCGGCGCGGTGCGCCGCGCCATGGACCGGCTCGCCGCCTTCGTGCGCTTCACCCGTCTGCCCGGCGGGGCGCTGGCGGGCTTTCACGGCGGCGGAGAGGGCGACGGGCGCGCCATCGACGCCGCGCTCGCCCATCTGGGCCTTAATCGCAAGGACAAGCCCGGCTTCAACGTGGCGCCCCACTCCGGCTATCACCGCGCCGAAGCCGGCGGCGCGGTTGTGATCCTCGACGCCGCCGGACCGCCGCCCGGACCGCACGCGGCCGAAAGCCACGCCAGCGCGCTGGCCTTTGAATTCGCCGCGCCCGGCGGCCGCGTCGTGGTCAATTGCGGCTGGTCGCCCGACCAGCCCACGCCCTGGCGCGAGGCGGTGCGCGCCACCGCCGCCCACTCGGTGCTGACGCTGGAGGAGACCAGCTCGGCGCGTCTCTTACCCCAGGGCTGGCGGCGCGATCTTCTGGGCCCCTCGGTCGCCCATGGGCCGGACCCGGTTAAGATGCGCCGCAACGAGGAAGATCTGGGCGTCTGGCTTGAAGCCACCCATGACGGTTATCGCAAACCCTTCGGGCTCTCGCTTCGCCGGCGCATCTTTCTGGCGGTGGATGGCGGCGACTTGAGGGGCGAGGACGGGCTGTTCCGGCCCGTCGAAGACGGCGCGCCGGACGATCCCGAGGCGCGCCTGCGCTTCGCCATCCGGTTCCACCTGCACCCGGACGTGCGCGCCAGCCTGTCGCGCGATTCGCTCTCGGCGCTGCTGGTCCTGCCCAACGGCGACGGCTGGCGTTTTAGGACCGATGGCGGGCCGGTGCGCCTTGAACGCAGCGTCTATCTCGCCGCCGGCGCCCCGCCCAAGCGCTCCACCCAGCTTGTCATCGTGGGCGAGGCGGAGACCTTCGGCGGCGGCGACCGTCCGCCCAACCGCGTCCGCTGGGCGTTCCAGCGCCTTGGCCAGGTGGGCGGCGCCTAGTAGGAACGGCTTGCGCGTTACAGGCTTTGAGACGGCGCGGGCGCGTGGTAAGCGCGCCGGGTACGCGTCCGCACCCTTTTGCAGGCTTTTGATCTGATGACCGACACCTCTCTCGCGCCGGTGAAGCGCGCCCTCATCTCCGTTTCCGACAAGCAGGGCCTGGCGGAGCGGGCCAAAAAGCTCGCCGAGGCCGGTGTGGAGCTGATCTCCACCGGCGGCACGCTGCAGGCGCTGCGCGACGCCGGGCTGGAGGCCAAGGACGTCGCGGAAATCACCGGCTTTCCCGAGATGATGGACGGGCGGGTGAAGACGCTGCACCCGCGCGTTCATGGCGGGCTTCTGGCGCGCCGCGACCGTGAGGACGATCTCGCGAGCATGGACGAGCATGGCATCCCCAAGATCGACGTGCTCATGGTCAATCTCTATCCGTTTGAAGAGACCTCCCGCTCCGGCGCCGGGATCGAGGCGTGCATCGAGAAGATCGACGTGGGCGGGCCGGCGATGATCCGCGCGGCGGCGAAGAATCATAAATTCGTCGCCGTCTGCTGCGACATGCGCGATCTCGACAAGGTGCTCGAAAGCATGGAGGCCCATGACGGCGCCACCACGCTGGAGATCCGCCGTCACCTGGCGGCAAAGGCGTTTTCGCGCACCGCAGCCTATGACGCCGCCATCGCCGCGCGCCTGGACCCGGAAGTGGAGCGCCCGGCGCGCTCCTGGTTCTCGGTGGGCGGGCCGCGCCTTTCTGAACTGCGCTATGGCGAGAACCCGCACCAGGAGGCCGCGCTCTACCAGACCACCGAGGCGCGCCCCGGCGTCGCCTCGGCGCGCCAGGTGCAGGGCAAGGCGCTGAGTTTCAACAATCTCGCCGACGCCGACGCCGCGTTCGAGCTGGTGAGCGAATTCGACGCCCGGGAGGCGGCGGCCTGCGCCATCATCAAGCACGCCAATCCGTGCGGCGCCGCGCGCGCAGACGATCTCGCCACCGCCTATGAGCGCGCCTTCAACGCCGACCCGGTGAGCGCCTTCGGCGGCATCGCCGCCTTCAACCGCAAGCTCGACGCCGAGACCGCCGACGCCATCACGAAAATCTTCACCGAGGTGGTGATCGCGCCCGAAGCCGACCAGGCCGCGCTCGACATCCTCTCGGCGAAAAAGAATGTGCGCGTGCTTCTGACCGGCGCCATGGCCGATCCAAGCCAGGCGGGCTGGACGGTGAAGTCCGTCGCCGGCGGCCTGTTGGTGCAGGAGCGCGACGCCGGCCATGTGCGCGAGCAGGATTTGAAAATCGTCACCGAGCGCGAGCCCGATGAAGACGAGATGGCCGATCTTCTCTTCGCCTGGCGCATCGTCAAGCACGTGAAGTCCAACGCCATCGTGTTCGCCAAGGGCGGAACCACCGCCGGCGTCGGCATGGGACAGACCTCGCGCGTCGAGGCCGTGCGCCTGGCCGCGCGCAAGGCCGAAGACACCGCTGAGGAGAACGGCTGGGACGCGCCGCGCACGCGGGGCTCGGCGCTGGCGTCGGACGCCTTCTTCCCCTTCGCCGACGGGCTGAAAGAGGCGATCGAGGCGGGTGCGCGCTGCGTCATCCAGCCCGGCGGCTCGGTGCGCGACGCCGAGGTGATCGAGGCGGCCAACGAGGCCGGGATCGCCATGGTGTTCACCGGCATGCGCCATTTCCGCCACTAATGGGCGCGCTTGCAGGACTGCTCGCCGGTCTGGCGGCGCTGGCGGCGGCCGGCGCCGACCGGCTCGACGGCCATGTCGACATCCGGCCGCCCGGCGGCGCCGAGGGGCCGGTACCCGCCGTCTTGCTGTTTTCAGGCTGCGGCGGGGTGCGCCCGATGTTCGACGACTACGCCGACGCCGCGAACCAGGCCGGCTGGGCGGCGGTGATCGTGGACAGTCACGCCGCACGCGGCATCGGCCGGCTGGGCGCCCGGCTTGGCGTGTGCACCGGCCTCAGGATGCGCGGTCAGGACCGGGCCGAAGACGTGTTTGAAGCCCTTGAAGCGGTGCGCGCGGACGCTCGCCTGGACGCCTCGGCGCTGGCGCTCGCCGGCTGGAGCCATGGCGGCTGGACCATCCTTGACGCCATGGCCGAAGCACAGGCGGACGCCCGCGCCGAGCAGCCCTTTGAGGGCGTGAAGGCTGCGCTGCTGGTCTATCCCTATTGCGGTGCGATCATCGAAGCCGACACCGCCCCGATCGGCGATCCGTTCCCGGTGACCATGGTGCTGGCGGGCAAGGACCGCATCGCCGATCCGGACGACTGCCGCCGGCTCGCCGGGCGGCGTACGGCCGAAGGCAGCCGGATCGAGATTGTTTTCGAACCGGGCCTCACCCACGCCTTCGACGACGCCGAGCAGCCCTGGGATCCGCGCATGGAGTACGATTCGGACGGGACCGAGCGGTCGCTGGAGCGCTTCCAGGCGCTGCTTCGAGGGGTGGAGAGTCAGGAGCCGGCGCGCGCGCGGTAATCGGCCATGAGCTGATCAGCGCTTTCGCCGAGCTCGTGGAGGTAGTCCCAGGAAAAAATGCCGGAGCTGTGACCGTCGGAGAATTTTAGCCGCACGGCGTACCGGCCCACCGGCTCGGCGTCCTCGACGATGACATCCTGCTTTCCGGTCACCAGCTGCTTCTGGTGGGGGGCGTGGCCCTGCACTTCGGCTGACGGGCTTTCCACACGCAAGAGCTCGAAGGGAATGGCGAACGCCTCCCCGCTCTCAAACTTGATGTGCAGCGCCTTCTCGGCCCGTTTGAAGGTGAGCTTTTCAGGCCAGGGTCGCTCGGCCATCTAATCGTCCAGCTTGCGTGCTTCTTCCGGCAGCATGATCGGCACGCCCTCGCGGATCGGGAAGGCGAGCCCGGCCTGCTTGGAGACCAGTTCGCCGGCGGCACGGTCGTATTGCAGCGGTCCGCGCGTGACCGGGCACACGAGGATCTCCAGCAGCTTCGGATCGACCTCGCCGGACGAGGCGCTTTCAGGGGTGTCGCTCATGGGCTGTGTCTTACGCGGTTTGAGGCGGCGGCGTCCAGAGGGGGCGAAGCATGGTCACGTATTGTCCTCCCCTTTGATGGGGGAGGGGGCATGGCGCGCCGCGTCACAGCCCGCCTGAGGGGTCGGCGCTGTCGAGCGCCGCGTCCATGAAGGCCGACAGGCGCTCGGCCCGGTCGGCCGGGGTGGGCGCGGTGAGCAGGGCCTGCTTGGCGTCGGGGTCGAAGGGGGCGGCCATGGCGACCTTGTCGACCACGGCGTTGAGCGGCGCGCGCTCCAGCGAGTCCCAATCGGCTTCCAGCCCGGTCAGCGTGAAGAAACGGCGCAGGCGCGAGAGAAACTGGTCCTTGGCTTCGCCGCCGGAAAGGGGCTGCGGATCAAGATCGCGTTCAAAGCCGCGATAATCGGCTTTCGCCACGCGGTAGGGGGTGAGCCGGTTGAGCTCCTCGGTCATGGTGAAGCGCATCACGCCGGAGACCACGATCAGATAGCGCCCGTCCTCTGTTTCCGAGTGCGAGACGATGCGCCCCGCCGTGCCCACGCGTTCCAGCGCAGGCAGGTCCGGCGTACCGCCGTCGGCGGGCTGGATCATGCCCAGATACCGGTCGCCGGCCATGGCGTCGTCGATCATGTTGAGATAGCGCGGCTCGAACACGTTCAGCGGCAAATGCTCGCCCGGCGGCAGGATGCAGCCGCGAATGGGAAAGAGCGCCAGCTCGCCGGGCGGTTCAACTCCGTCGGTCATGGCTTTGACCTTTCTGCTAAGCGCTCGTTGTGCATGTCGTTTCAAACCTAGGCCGCCGCCCGGCCCCTGCAAGCGCCGCCGCCCATCACGAGAACAGCAGCGACGACAGACGGCGGCGGCCGTCCTTCACCATGGGATCGTTCGGGCCGGCGGCGTCGAACACCCGCAGGAGCAACTGGCGGGCGGCCGCCTCGTTCCAGTCCCTGTCCGCGCCGATGGAGTTCAAAAGCGCGTCCGCCGCGCCAGGCGCATCGCCGGTCGCCAGGCGCGCTTTGCCAAGCTGGTACTGGGCTTCGGCGTCGCGCGGGTTCTTATCCGCAGCCGCTTCGGCCTCATCAAGATCGGGCGCGTCCTCCACCTCTCCGGCGAGATCCATGCTGGCCTTCACCGCCATCACCGCAGGGTGGCTTTTCTTCGGCTCGGGCACTGCGTCGAGGAATTGCCGGGCCTGTTCGGAATCGCCCTGCATCAGATAGATCCGCGCCATTCCGGCGAGCGCGGCCGGGTGCTCGCGGTCCATCTGCAGCGCCTGGGCGAAATCTTGCGCCGCGCCGCCGGGATCGCCCTGGCCCAGGGCCTCTTCAGCGCGCGCCACCAGCGCGTCCACGTCCTCGCCCGCCACCTGGCCGGAGATGCGCGCGATGAATTCCTTGATCTGGCTTTCCGGCAGCGCGCCCATGAAGCCGTCCAGCGGCTGTCCGTCCTTGAAGGCGATCACCGCCGGGATGGACTGGATGCGCAGCTGTCCGGCGACGCCGGGATTCTCGTCGATATTGACCTTCACAAGCTTCACCGCGCCCTTGGCCGCAGTCACCGCGCGCTCGATCGCCGGGCCGAGCTGGCGGCAGGGCCCGCACCAGGGCGCCCAGAAATCCACCAGCACCGGGACCTGCTTGGAGGGCTCGACCACATCCTCCATGAAGGATTGATCGGTCCCGTCCTTGATCAGATCGCCGGCCGGGGCCGCGTCCTGGTTCTGTTGCGGGGTTGATTGGGGCTGGCCGTTCGCGCCGAGAATTTCCATTGGGGGTCTCCGTCTCGTTTCGCCGCGATAGGTGGACAATCACACTCTCGCTTGCAAGGCGCGCGGCCTCAAGCGCTGAAGTCCGTGATTTCCGGCTCCCGGCCCAGCGCGCGCGCGAACCTCAGGAGATCGCCGCGCGACACCGCCGTGGTGGCGTCATTCCTCAGCGGGTGGAAATTGACGGTGTCGTGGGCCGCCAACGCCGCATCCAGGATGAACCGGACGCGCTTGTCCGGGTCGTTCACAATCGCGAACGCCGTGACCGAGCCCGGCGTCACGCCAAGCACCTCTTGCAGGAGCTCCGGCTTGCCGAAGCTCAGCCGGCCGCACGCCAGGCGCCGGTGCAGGCCCTTGAGATCGATCTTGGTCGACTGAAGCGCGCTGATCAGGATAAGCGCGCCCTTCTTGTCTTTGAGAAACAGGTTCTTGGTGTGCCCGCCGGGCATGTCCGCCTTGATCTGATCGCCTTCGGCCACGGTGAAGACCGGCTCATGGTCCACGGTGCGATGGGCGATCCCCAGCGCGTCGAGATAGGCCAGAAGGCTCTCGCGCGTCGCAGGCGGGGCGGGCGGTTTCGGCGTCGTCATGGGCCCAGCGTTAGCGCCGCCGCGCCGCGCCGGCAAGGCGGGCGGCGGCGAGTGCAGTTGGCTGCACAGGGCGGGCTTGCAAACCCGCCAACTTTGCGCGATATACCCGGCCTCGGCGCGAGCCGGGCCCTGTCACGCAGGATTTATGAGCGGGCGTAGCTCAGGGGTAGAGCATCACCTTGCCAAGGTGAGGGTCGTGAGTTCGAATCTCATCGCCCGCTCCATATTCTTCAGACGGTTAGCCGCTTCAGGCATCTCCTGCGTATTGGCTACACACTGCATCCCCACTTTAAAAACCGAATTTCCGGCAGCATTGCGCCTCGATCCATGCCGTGAGGGGGGGCTCGGGGGCGGCTTCTCCTTTAAATGTCACCTTGAAATTTTCTCAGAGAAATTCGCGGATCAAAAGCCGAGCATCTCATGCGAATTACCGCGGCCCGTCATTTCCGAGGTCCGATCTTGTTCTCCCACACACCACCAAGTAGCCTTTTATCGGCATAGATTATCTGTTCACAGATTTAACTGGAGCGGTTTGTGAGCGAGCGAAGCAATTCAGAAGCCCTTTCACCGGTCGTTATCGGCACCGGCGCGCTTTACCTCATAGTTGGCGTCGTTCACGCGCTTTTCGTGGCATTCTTAGACCGAGCACATTGCGTTCAAGACGATGGCATGATGGGAATAATCCATTGTCCACAAGCGACCAGCCCCTGAAACTACTTCGTCGATGCGCTTCTATGGCCCTTACGCTACTTTAGCTAAAATTCAGGCTGCGTTCCTTCTACAATAACCGGGCGACTGAAACCTAAGGAGCAAGCAGAAACAAAAGGACCGAATAGTCCGGTCTGATCGAGGAAATATTATCAAAGGGCCTTTAATTCATTGAAGAAAACACTAATATTGATCCAAAATTGCATCTGTACATCTTAAAATATCAATCATTCTGAGTTTTCCGGAAAAATCTAATGTAAGGTCAAAGTATTCTGCTCCGTCTTCCCCGTGCAAATCTAACGTCATCGGGGCGCCATTTATGCGGGATGCTATATATCCAATGACGGGGCCGAACTCCATAGGGCCCGAATAGCACTCACCCTGAATGTTTGAGCACTCAAAACTGAAAAGCATATCGTCTTGATCTGTAAAGGTGACGCGGTCGAGCGGTGTCTCTTCAATTGATCCCGCGCTGGACACAATAGCCCTACGGGCCTCCACCAAGACACTTAATTGTTCGGGAGCGGGGCTGATGATAAAAAAGTTTACAAGAACAACAGGGGTTTCGCTTCGTGGAAGCGCCTCAGGGTCGATATTTGCGATATTAATTTGGCACGCTCTTATCTGATCGCCGCGACGGTCTTCGAGCAGCTGCGCGTGCGCTTGCTCGGACGCTAAGGACAACGCGACTACGATTGTCGCCAGCATTACTTCTCCAATCCAAATAGATTATTCGGCCTAGCAGGCTAAACGGAGGTGTGAATCTTCATAAACCCCATCTCGTTAAATTGCGAGCGACAAACGTTACAGCTCTCAGGATATCGAAATACGCAAGAGACTGGAGCGTCTTTGGTCAATTGCCACATTCAAACGCTCCGATTGCCTCCTAACTATCCTACTATGGATCTGATCCTGGTAGAAGCCAATTATAGAGACATAGGGATATTAGAGGGGGGTGAATCAGATATATATATAGGATTTATTTTATAGCCTATTGAATAAATTGACTTATAATAGGCTCCTTCCCGGTGACCTGAGACCTTCCGGTCCCTCGTTCATTTCGAAAGTCTGACCCTTTCATAGTTCATGGTTTGGGGTGTGGCGAGCTTGCGGGTCTGGTCCATTTGCTCTTCGACAAGGATTGGCCTGATGGCGACGATCCCGATCTCGCCGCCGCGCGGCTCAAGCTCGTCGAAGGGCTTGAGCGCTTAAGCCATAGAGCTGAGCGCGCAGAGCAGGAGCCGAGACGCACACTTTAACGCAAAGAGTTCCAGCATGAGACGCTCGCAGCAATTCCGGCTCTCGCCATCCGCCTTCATCATAGCGCTCGTCGTGCTTTACATGCTGAGTTGACGCGCCGCCGGTGGCGCTTTTCGAAGCCGCGTGGCACGCTCGCGTTCGCAGCGGGGGGCGGTGATGCATTTCGAAGCCGACTATCTCATCATCGGGGCGGGGGCCATGGGGCTCGCCTTCGCCGACGAGATGGTCACGCGCACCGATCGTACGATGGTGATCTGCGACACGCGCGCGGCGCCGGGCGGGCACTGGAACGACGCGTATTCGTTCGTGAAGCTGCACCAGCCTTCGATCTTTTATGGTGTGGAATCCACGCCTCTGGGCCGTGACCGGGTGGAGACCTCCGGGCCCAATGAAGGCTTTCTGGAGCTGGCCGAAGGCCCTGAAATCCTAGCCTATTTTCACGCCCTGATGCGTGACCGGCTGATCGCGTCCGGCCAGGTGACCTTCCTGCCGCTCACAAAGGCGCGCGCCGACGGGACGCTGCGCCATGTCCTGTCGCGCGAAACCGGCCAGGTCACGGTGAAGCGCAAGGTGGTCGATGCGAGCTGGTACACCAACCCGGTGCCCGCCACCCATACGCCGAAATTCGAGATCGCGCCGGGCGCCGCGGCCGTACCGCCCAACGCCCTGCCGCGCCTGGCGGCGCAGTTCGAGCGGTTCACCGTTCTGGGCGCGGGCAAGACCGGCGTCGACGCCTGCGTCTGGCTTCTGGAGAACGGCGTCCCGGCCGATCGGGTGCGCTGGGTGGTCCCGCGCGATCCCTGGTTCTTGAACCGGCGCTACACCCAGCCGGGCGACGCCTTCTTCGAGACCACGTTCGGAAACTCAGCCGCCCAGCGCCGGGCGATCGCCGAGGCGCGCGACGCTGAAGATCTCGAGCGCCGCATGGAGGCGTGCGGCGCCTGGCTGCGCCTCGACCCCGCCATCCGCCCGGCCCTGTTCCACGCCGCCACGGTGAGCGAGGGCGAGCTGGCGCTGCTGCGCTCCATCAAAGACACGGTGCGCCTGGGCCGGGTGACGGGCATCACGCCGGACCGTCTGGTCCTGGAGCGCGGCGAGCTTGCGAGCACGCCGGGCACGCTGCATATCGATTGCACCGCCACGGCGCTGCCAGTGCGCGAGCTGAAGCCGGTTTTCGCAAGCGATCTCATCACCTTGCAGATGACGCGTTTTCCCATGCTGCCGTTCAGCGCGGCGCTCGCGGCGTTCCTGGAGGCGAGCTTCGAGACCGATGACGAGATGAACGCCTACACTCAGCCTTTGCCGCTCACCGACACCGTCGGCGATTATATCCGCGGCCTGCCCGCCGACATGGCCAACCGCCTCGCCTGCTCCAGACACCCTGGCGTGCGCGCCTGGGTCGCGGACTCCCGGCTCGACGGCTACACCAAGATCGTGCGCCAGGCCGATCCGGCCGACGATGCCCGCCAGGCGGTGATCGCCGAGCTCGCCGGCGCCAGCAAAGCCGCGGCGGCGAACCTGCCAAGGCTGCTCTCAAGCCTTTGATTTATTGAGGGTTTTGCGCGGCGCGGAGCCTCCGGCCCGTCTCTGGCGTTGAGCTGTCACCAAAGCTGAAGGCCGCCCCATGCCCGAAGACAATCGCGTCGAACTCGCCGAAGACCGCACCGATTACGCCGAGGACCGCACCCTGCTCGCCAATCAGCGCACGTACGGCGCGTTTCTGCGCACCGGGCTTGGCGCGGTGGCGGTGGCGCTGGGGGTGCAGGCGCTGTTGCGCGAGATTTCGCCGGACTGGCCCGGCAAGGCGATCGCCACGGTGTTCTGCGCTTGCGCTGTGCTGCTGTTCCTGGGCGGCTTCATCGACTTTCTAAGGGCGCGCCGAAAGCTTGAAAGCCGGAATATCGACCTGCCGCCGGCCTGGCTGCCGGCGGTGCTCAGCGTCGCGCTGGCGATCGCGGCCGCCGCCACCGGCGCGGCGTTCTGGATCTACGGCTGAACGCCCTTGCTCTGCGCCTCCAGCGCGGCGGCCGAGGGCTTCGGCCGGGGCGCGAAATCCTTGTAGGCGCGCCAGCTGGCGTGCGCGATCAGCGGGAAGGTGACCGCCAGCCCCACCAGGAAGAACGCCGCGCCGGCCGCGGTGAAGAAGGCGATCAGCCAGGCCCAAGTCACCATGGCCAATGGGTTTTTCACCACCGCCTTGATGCTGGCGACCACCGCGGTGACGGCGTCCACGTCCTGATCGATGATCATTGGAAAAGACAGGGCCGACACCGTGAAGGCCGCAAAGGCGAGCACCGCGCCGATCGCCGTGCCCACCGCCAGAAGGGTCACCCCGGACGGGTCGGTGAACATGAAATTGATCATGGAATCAAGGCGGAAGTCGGTGTCGCCGGCCGCAATCATGGCGAACAGGAACTGCGCCAGGCGCGCCCAGGCGAGGAAGAACACGAACAGCAGCACCGACAACAGCCCGATCTGGGTGAGCCGGCTGCCAGAAATGCGCCAGAAATCAAGCAGTTGCGGCGTTTCGCCGGCGTCGCGCTTCTGGCTGACGCAGTAAATGCCCACCGCGAAGATCGGCGCCACCAGGGCGAAGCCGCCCACCAGCACCGGCGTGTAGGTCACCAGCCCGGCGAACCACAGACCCAGGGTGATGGCGATACCGATCCCTGTAAAAACAGCACCATAGCCGATGGAGACCAGGGGCGCGGCGGCCATGTCCGACATCGCCCCCTTGATCCAGCTCCACGGCGCGTCGCGGCGCACTTTCTCCAGCGTGACCATGCCCGTCTCCTCCTCGCGGCGTTTTCGCCTTGTATTCCCGAACCAGAGTGCGGAATTTCGTCAGCCTGTGCAAGCGCCCGGCTTGAGGGAAAGCAGGCGCGGGCGGCGCGTTGTCATTATCCCGGGGACATGTTCGGGATAGATGCGGGGAAAACCCGCCCTCGGCCGTGGCGAAGGAGGCGTTTTGGTGTTGGAGCTGTTCATAATCTGGGTCGTTACGGCGGCCGTGTTCGCGGTGCTCGACCTTGTCTGGCTGGGCGGTCTGGCGCGCGGCTATTACCGCTCGCGCATGGGATCGCTGATCGCGGAGCGGTTCGACACCGCCGCCGCCACGCTTTTCTATCTCGGCTATGTCACCGGCGCGGTGGTGTTCGGCGCGCTCGCCGAGCTGCTGCCAGGCGGGCTCGGCTGGACCTTCGTGCAGGCCTGGCTGTTCGGGCTCGCCGTGTACGGGGGCTATAATCTCACCAACCGCGCCACGCTGACGCGCTGGCCCTGGTCGCTGGCGCTCGTCGACATGGCCTGGGGCCCGGTCCTGACCGGCGTGTCGGTGACCGCCGGGGTGTGGGCGGCGTCCTTGCTCGTCTGAAAAAGTGAACAGCGTTCATTGCCTGCGCGGGCGTTTCACGCAATCTTGCCCGGTGACGAACCGGGCGGGAGGCGGCGATGGCGCAGCGCTTGAATTTCAAAGGCATGACGGCGGTGATCACCGGCGCCGCGAGCGGCATCGGCGAGGCGCTGGCCGCGGCGCTGGCCGCGCGCGGCGCCAATCTGGCGCTCGCCGACATCAACGCCGAGGGCGTCGAGGCCGTCGCCGCGCGCCTGCGCTCCAATGAGATCAGGGTGACCGCACAGCGCCTGGACGTCGCCGACCCGGCCGCTCCGGGCGAGTTCGCCGCCTTCGTGAAGGCCGAGCACGGCGGGGCGGGGCTGGTGTTCAACAACGCCGGGGTCGCGGTGGGCGGTGAATTCGACCGCGTCGCCGAAGCCGATTTCGACCGCGTCATCGACGTCAATTTCAACGGCGTGGTGCGCATGAGCCGAGCCTTCCTGCCGCTGTTGAAGGCTGAGCCGGCCGCCCAGCTGGTCAACATATCCTCGATCTTCGGCGTCATCGCGCCGGCCGGCCAGACCGCCTACTCCGCCTCGAAGTTCGCCGTGCGCGGCTTCTCCATGGCGCTCGCCCACGAGCTTGCCGGCTCCAATGTCGAGGTGAGCGTGGTCCATCCAGGCGGGGTGAACACCAAGATCGCCGAGAGCGCCAAAACGCCTGAGGACGCCACGCCCGAAGAAATCGAACAGGCCCGCGCCGCGGCCAAAGCCGCTCTGGTCATGCCGCCCCCGCGCGCAGCCGAGATCATCCTGAAGGGCGTGGAGCGCCGCCGGCGCCGCATCTTCGTCGGCTCCGACGCCCACATCGCCGCCCAGATCGAGCGCGTCTTCCCGGTGCGCTATTTCAAAATCCTCAGCCGCCGGCTCGGCTAGCGGCGCGCGCGTCTCAGCCCCGAAACACGCGCGCGCGCTACTGGTCGAGAAACAGCAAAAGCGTGCTGTAGCCGGCCGCGCCGGCGATGAAGGCGAAGACGTTGCTCTCGCGCTCCTTGGGCAGCTCCTCCTTCACGGTGTTCAACACCACGCCGCCGGAGAGAAACGCCATCATGAAGCTCACCGCCGCCTCCCCGATCAGGACCCCGGCGCCGACGGCCCAGCCGAGCAGCGTCGCGCCGGCCAGCAAATAGCGCCCGGCCTTGCGGTAGCGATGCCCGTGCTTTCGCACCATGGCCCTGTCATTGACCAGATAGTGCAGTCCGATCGCCACGGTGTAGAGCGCCAACGGGAGGGGGCCGAGTCTCGCCTGCTCCTCGATGATGTAGCCGATCAGGAAATTGTAACCGGCGAACGCGCCCACATGCAGCCAGAACACCCAGGCCGGCCCGCCTTCGCCGGTGGGGTTGATGCGCGCCATGCGCTCCAGCGCGTAGGTGGTCGCCAGCCCTAGAAGCGCGGCGGCCCAAATCTCGCGGCCGATAAGCAGCGTCTGCTCTGGAAACTCCGCCTGCCGGTGAGCGAGTTCGGGCAACAGGTGCAGGAACACGTAAGAGATCGACACGCCGCCGGAAAGCGACAGCCAGACGCTGCGCGGTGTGACGTCCAGAAACATCAGGCGCGGGCTGAACACATGGATCGAGGCGAAGGCCAGGGCGGCGATCCCCGCCAATGCAGTGACGCTCATGGGCGTGGGTTCAGCTTCCATGACAGGGTCCGGTTGCGGCTTGCGCCGGGCAACGCGAGCCTCAGACGCGGCGTTCCGGCGTGACGCGGGAGCTGTCGCAAGACGGCCACACGCTGCGGTGTGATTTGACCGGACAAGGCGTGAGGGGCTTGCCAGGCGCGCGCCGCCGCGGATAGCGTCACACCAGCGTCGCTCAAGGAAACGGCATGACCGACATGCATCAAGTCCTCGTGCGCCGGTCGGTGCAGTTCCACCTTACCGACTGGTTCAACGAATAAGAGCGTCCGCCTCCCGAGCGGAGGCGGCTTTCGACGCCCTGCGCGCGATGCGCGGGGTTTGCGCGGCGTGTACTCCCGATCCTGACGGCGTCCCGAACCGGGCGCGTCCCGTCTTGAGCCGGCCGAACGCCGCGCGGGGCTGAAGTCTCGCCCGCGCCGCCTGCGCTACGCCTTTCACCAGACAAAAAAGGGGAGCCGTCCGCGACGACGCCTGAGCGGCGCGCCGGACGGACTTGAAGGAGACGGACCATGACCAAGGACAAGAACCACGTCGCCGGCGTGATCGCCGCGCTGTTCGCCGCGGGCGCGATCACCGCGCCGGGCTGGGCGCAGGATGCCGAGCCGGTGAACACCGACGCCGACGAAACCGCGCGCGAGCAGGCCGAAGGCGTTGCAGAGCGCGACACCGTCACGGTGGTGGGCTCGCGCATTCGCGGGCTCGATCTCGACGGCGCGGTGCAGGCCTATGAGCTGACCCGCGAGGACATCGAGGAAAGCGGCGCCACCTCGATCATCGACCTTCTGGGCGATCTCACCATCACCGGGGGCGGGTCGGGCACTTTCTCCACCTCCACCGCCGGGCCTTTGAGCTCCGACACGCCGGTGGGCGCGGCGGGCGTCTCGCTGCGGGGGTTGGGGACCAGCGCGACGCTGACCCTGATCAACGGCCGGCGCGCGAACGTGGCCGCCTTCGCCAACGGCCAGGAAAGCTTCATCGACGTGAACGCCATCCCGCTCTCCGCGGTGGAGCGGGTGGAGGTGCTGCCCAACGGCGCCTCGGCGCTTTATGGCGCGGACGCGGTGGCCGGCGTCATCAACTACGTCCTGCGCGACGACTATGAAGGTCAGGAAATCACCTTCAGCTACGGCGATTCCACCGCCGACACCGACGAAGGCAAGCTGAACGTCAACGCGGTGATCGGGCGCCAGTTCGGCGATCATAACGTCACCGCCGTGGTGGATTATTTCAAACGCAACGCCTTCTACGAGCGCGACCGCGCCTTCACCGAAGACAGCGTCCGGCCGAGCCAGCAGGGCTTCTATCCCAGCTTCAACGACCTGTTTTTCCAGGTTGAGGACCAGACCGAAGAGCCCGCCGACGGTGGCTGCCCGGCCGATCAATTCGGCGTCGGTAATTTCGGCGAGTTCTGCGAAGTGGACGTGAACGACTTCGTCTCGATCTCCGACGAGCTGGAGAGCGTGGGCGGGCTGTTCGTCCATAACTGGCAGGTCAGCGGCAAGCTGAAAGTTTTCAACGAGCTGCTGCTTCAGTCCTCCGACAGCCGCGGCACCGGCTCGCCGGCGAACTTCTCGCGCGCGCCCATCGATCCGGAAAACCCCAACTGGCCGGCCGCCCTGCAGGCCGACATCGTCGCCGAAGGCGGGGTGTCCGGCTTCTCCAGCTATTTCGGCTTCCCGATCTTCGCCTGGGGCAAGCTGCTCGACCCGCGCGCGGTGGAGGTGGAGAGCGAAAGCTTCCGCTTCACCACCGGCTTTGAATACGATTTCGACAATAGCTGGACGCTGGAGACCGGACTTTTATACGGCGGCAACGACCGCACCCAGCGCGGCCTGTCCGGCCTGGTGGTCTCGGAGACGTTCTACAACGCCAATCTGGGCAATCTGTGCGCGGACGGCACGACGGTGGAGCGCTGGGACGTGGATCTCGGCCGCCCCTCTGCCAGCTTCGTGGGCGACACTTGCGAAGACATCGGCAAGACCACGCTGTGGTACAACCCGTTCGGCGGACAGACCAACCAGCCTGACGGCCTGAACGAACTTCTGGAGACTGAAGCCGAGCGCAACGGCGAAAGCCGCATGTATGGCGTCGACGTCAACGCGACAGGCGAAGCCTTCACCCTGGGCGGGCGCACCGTGCTCGCCGCCGTGGGCGCGGAGTTCCGCCGCGAGGAAGTCAAGGACACGCCCTCCGGCGTCGCGGTGGCCACGGTGGACAATCCCGAACCGATCCTCGGCTTTTCCTCCACCAGCGTCGACGCCGAGCGCGATGTCTGGGCGGTGTTCGGCGAGCTCTACGTGCCGCTGGCGGATAATCTCGACCTGCAGCTGGCGGGCCGCTACGACGATTACGAAGGCTTTGGCGGCGACTTCAATCCCAAGGTGGCGCTGCGCTATGAGGCGACGGAAAGCCTGATCTTCCGCGCCAACTGGTCCACCAGCTTCCGCGCGCCCTCGCTCGCCCAGTCCGGCGCCGGGGTGCTTCTCTCCTCCTACCGTGTGGACTGCGAGGAAACGCCTGAAGCGTGCGACGGCGATCCCACCGAGGACGGCGCCTCGCTCTTGTCTGAAGACGTCGGCAACCCCGATCTCGGCGCGGAGAACGCCGAGAGCTACGGCGCCGGCGTGTTGTTCCGTCCGACCGACAATATCGACATCAACCTTGATTACTGGCACATCCGCCACGAGGACCTGGTCGGCATCGACGAGGACGACTTCATCCGCCGCGCGCTGGCGGGTGAGTTCACCGTGGCGGGCGCCGGCGCCCTGCCCACCGGCGAGCCCGGCGTTGAGGTGAGGAACGGCTTCGTCACCGACGCCCACTTCCAGATCACCAATCTGGGCTATCAGGAAACCAGCGGGATCGATTTTAGCTACACCCAGTATGTGGACGACACCCCGGTGGGCGATCTCGCCTTCCTGTTCGACCTCACCTACCTCCTGGAGTACGAGCGTCAGGCGTCCCCCAACGCCCCGATCGAGGATCTCGCGGGTGATTTCCGCTATCCCGAACTGCTGGCCAACGCCACCGTGCGCTGGACGCTGGACGATTGGCGCGCCTCGCTGACCGGGCGCTACACCTCCAGCTATGAGGATGATCCCAGCTCTCGCACGCTGGAGGCCGTGGGCCTGCCGGGCGATGCGGAGGTGGACGTGGACTCCTGGTTCGTGATGGACGCGAACCTGAGCTACGACTTTGCGGAGAACACCTTCATCCAGCTCAATGTCCGCAATCTGCTGGATGAAGAGCCGCCGCTTGTGCTGGGGTCGGGCTCGAACGTGGACCTGATCAACCACTCCGCCATGGGCCGCTATGTGACCCTGCGCCTGCGCTACGGGTTCTAGACGCGAGCCTGTTTGGACCTGCGGGCCGCGGCGGGGCATGCTCGCCGCGGCCCGTTTCTCTCGGCGCCGGGCTTCGGAGACCTGATCCATGGCGACCCCACAGCCTGCGGGCAAGGCTTCGCGCCTTCCCGACAGCTATCTCATCCTGTTCACCGTGGCGGTGCTGGCGTTCGCCGCCACGTTTATCTTCACCCCCGGCGCATTCGAGCTCGCGCCCACGGCCGAGGGCGAGCGCGCGCGCCTTGATCCGGGCAGCTACACCGCCGCCGACGGCCCCGACCCGGCCCCGGTGTTCGGGACCAGCGACGATCCGGGCTTTTTGAACTTCCTGTTCGAGGGCCTGATCAGCGGCGACCGGTATTCGGCCACGGTGGGCCTAATGGCCTTCCTTCTGGTGGTGGGCGGCGCGTTCGGGATCATCATGCGCACCGGCGCGCTGGAGCGGATCCTCAAAGGCGCGCTCGCCCATCGCGCCAAGCCGTCCGACATGCTGGTGGCGATATTGTTCGTGGTGTTCTCGCTGGGCGGGGCGGTGTTCGGCATGGGCGAGGAGGCGATCGTTCTGTGCCTCATCGTGGTGCCCGCGCTCATCCGGGCGGGCTATGACTCCATCACCGGGCTTCTGGCCTGCTATGTCGCCACCCAGATCGGGTTTGCGACCAGCTGGATGAACCCGTTCTCGGTGATCGTCGCCCAAGCGATCGCCGATGTACCGGCGCTGTCCGGGCTCGGCTATCGCGCGGTCATGTGGACCGTGTTCACGGCGCTGGGCGCCGGCTTCGCCTACGCCTACGCCCGCCATGTGCGGCTGAAGCCGGAACGCTCGCTCGCCCATCGCTCCGACGCCTATTGGCGCGAGCGGGAAAAGGCGCTGGACGCCGACACCACGCCGGTGTCGCTCGGCGATTATCTGGTGCTCGCCGTGCTGGGCCTGGGCGTGATCTGGATCGCCTGGGGCGTGGCGACGCAAGGCTATTACCTGGCCGAAATCGCCGCGCAGTTCTTCGCCATCGGCCTTGCCGCCGCCGTCATCGGCCGGCTGTTCGCGCTGAACGGCGTGGACGGCAACGCGCTGGTGGACGCCTTCCGCGACGGGGCGATGCAGCTTTTGCCCGCCGCGCTGATCGTGGCGGCGGCCAAGGGGGTGGTGGTGCTCCTAGGCGGCGACGACCCGACGCAAGACAGCCTTCTCAACGCCGCGCTGCACGGCGCAGGCCAGCTCACCGGCGCGCTGCCCGACTGGATGGCGGCGCTGGGCATGTATATGAGCCAGAGCGCGATCAACCTGCTTGTGGTCTCCGGCTCGGGCCAGGCTGCGCTGACCATGCCCTTGATGGCGCCGCTCGCCGATCTCTCCGGCGTGACGCGCCAGACCGCCGTGCTCGCCTTTCAGCTCGGCGACGGGCTCACCAACATCATCGTGCCGGCGAGCGCCGCGCTCATGGGGTGCCTGGCCGCCGCGCGCCTGGACTGGGCGGTGTGGGTGCGATTCATCTGGAAGCCCATGCTGGTCCTCATCGCGCTCGCCAGCGCCTTCGTGCTGATCGCCCAGGCGATCGGCTATTCATGAAAGGGACGGCCATGAAAACCCTCCTCTCAAGCTGCGCCGGCGCGCTGGCGCTCAGCTCGGCCGCGCTCGCCGAGCCTGGAACCCTGGTCATCGCCGGCGGGGCGCTGGACGACGCCAACGCGCCCGTATTCGAAGCTTTCATCGAGGCCGCGGGAGGGCGCGAGGCGCGCTTTGCGATCCTGCCCACCGCCTCGGGTTATCCCTCCGGCTCGGCGCAAAGCTTCGCCGAGGCGCTGGCGGCCTATGGCGTCGATCCGGCGAACATCACCCGCGTCGATCTGGCCGTGGTGAACGACCCGGAGACCGAGCGCGTCGATGAAAGCCGCTGGGCCGATAACGCCGCCGACCCAGGCGAGATCGCCAAGATCGAGGCGGCGGGCGGGATCTGGTTCACCGGCGGCGATCAGGCCCGAATCGCCCAGGCGCTGATCGAGGATGACGGACGCGACACGCCCATGCTCGAAGCCCTGCGCGCGCGGCTCGCGGACGGCGCGGCGATCGGCGGCACCAGCGCCGGCGCGGCGATGATGAGCCCGGTGATGATCGTTCGCGGCGAGGCGCTGACCGCGCTGCTGGAGGAGCCTGTGGGTCTCGCCGACGGGGCCGAGGCGCCGGAGACCGACCGGCTGGTGCTGGCGCGCGGGCTCGGCTTCTTCCCCTACGGCGTCACCGACCAGCATTTCGGCGAGCGCGCCAGGCTGGGCCGGCTCGCGCGGGCGGTGAGCGTGGTCGATCCGGCCCTGCGCCAGGGCTATGGCGTTGATGAGAACACCGCGCTTGTCATCGACCTGGCGCGCAATGAAGCGGCGGTGCTGGGCGAAGGCGCGGTGACGATCCTCGACGCACGCCAGGCCCGCAGCACCAGCATCGCCGGGGCGGCGCGCATTGAGGGCATGCATCTCCATCTGCTCAGCCACGAGGACCGGATGAGCCTTGACGGGTTGAACGTCCATGTTCCCGACTACAAGGAGGCGACGGTGGGAAACGAGTATTACGATCAGGCCGTGGTCTCCGGCGGCGGCATGGCGGTGGCCGGCGACACCTTGCAGGCCGTTCTCGGCGACGCGCTTCTGGACAATTCCGCTTCTGACGACGTGGAGCGGGTCTCCTTCACCGGCGAGGCCGGCGTGGTGTACCGCTTCGCCCAGGGCCGCGCCTCGGCCGGTTTCTGGGGCCGTGACGCGGACGGCGAGGCGCGCTTTTCCGCGTTCGGCGTCGATTTCGACATCGTGCCGGTGCGCCTGTCCGTCACCGCGTTGACCCAAGAGGACGCTCAATGACCCCTTACGCGATCGCGCTGCACGGCGGGGCGGGCGTGAAGCCCGGCCGCGACTATTCCCGCGCCGAAGCCCAGCTGCGCAAGCTCTCCGAAGAGGGCGCGCAGGCGCTTAAAGACGGCGCGTCTGCGCTGGACGCGGTGGAGACCGCCGTGCGCGCGCTTGAGGCCGAAGGCCTGTGCGTCGCCGGGCGCGGCTCGGCGCCCAATACGGCCGGGTTCGTCGAGCTTGACGCCTCCATCATGGACGGTGCGGCGATGAAGGCCGGCGCCGTGGCGGCCGTGCGCGACGTGGTCCACCCCATAAGCGCGGCGCGCCGGGTGATGGAGGCCACCGACCACGTGCTGCTCGCCGGCGAGGGGGCGATGCGCTTCATCACCGAGCAGGGTCTCGCCCTGGTCGACGACCCCGCCGCCTATTACCGCGTGCCCGACGGCGTCGAGCGCGCCGATTTCGAGGATCCCAAAGCCGCCGCCCACGGCACGGTGGGCGCGGTGGCGCTGGACCGGGACGGCCGGCTCGCCTCGGCCACCTCCACCGGCGGCACGTTCGGCAAGCGCGCGGGCCGCGTGGGCGATACGCCGCTGATCGGGCCTGGAAGCTGGGCGGATGGCGAGACGGCGCTTTCGGCCACCGGCGTTGGCGAGGCCTTCATCCTGTCCGGCGGCGCCGGGGATATGGCCGCGCGCATGCGCTATGGCGGCGCGGACGCGAAAACCGCCGCCGACGCCATGCTGGCCGAGGTGGCCCGCCATGGCGGGGACGGCGGGATCATCGCGGTCACGAAGGCCGGCGAAGTCGTCTTCGCCTGGAATTCGCCGGGCATGAAGCGCGCCGCGGCGGGCTCGAACACCGCTTTGATGAGCGCGGTGCGCTGACGGGGCGGCGTGCGGTTAGGACTGGAACACGCCCGCCCGGGCTGTGCGTTGTCTGTTCAAGCCATTTGAACGGAGGTGACCCATGTCCGGTCCCAAACCCCATCCCGAGATCGACCCGAACGAGACCACCGGCGCGACGACGCGCGAAGAGCAGCTGAAAAGCCCCGAGGTGCGCGGCGACGTGCCCGCGGGCGACGGCCACACCACCGGAACCGCCGGCGGCGAGCTGCAAAAGGATATCGGCACGAAAGACGAGCTGGAGCAGCAGTTCGAGATCGAGGGCGAAAAGACCCGCGTGCACAAAAGCGAGGAATCCCACGCGCCCAAAGAGCCGGGCGAATACAACCGCCCTGGCGAGATGCGCAATCCCGACGAAGACCACGGCCTTCGCGGCAAGGGCTCGCGCCAGAAGGGCTGACGCCCGTCAGGTCCGGGTGATCGTCCCGTCTTCAGCGATGTGGATGCCGCACTCGCTCTTGTCCTCATCGGCCCAGCGGCCCGCGCGCGGATCGGCGTCCGGGTCGCTCACCGGGACCGTGCAGGGCAGGCATCCGATGGAGGGATAGCCCTGCGCCACCAGCGGATGGGCGGGCAGGTCATGGTCTCTAAACCAGGCCTCGATCGCCTCGCGCGGCCAGTCGTAAAGCGGGTTGAGCTTCAGCTTGCCGTCCTGGATCTCGACGCGCGGCAGGGCGGCGCGCTCCCCACCATGGTGACGCTTGCGCCCTGAGATCCAGACCTTGTAGGGGCGTAGCGCCTTGATCAGCGGCAGGGTCTTGCGGATATGGCAGCACATGTCGGTGTTGCGCGTATGAAGCGTGCCGTCGGGGTCGTCGGCGGCGAGGTGATTGGGATCAGGCGAGAGCGTGACCACGTTTTCGAGCCCGAGCCGGTCGGCCAGCGCGTCGCGATAGGCGAGCGTTTCGTCAAACAGCTTGCCGGTGTTCAAAAACAGGACCGGCGTCTGCGGCGCGACCCGGGCGACCAGGTGGAGGATCACCGCGCTTTCCGCGCCGAAACTGCTCACCGCGCAGATCTCGCCGGGATAAATCTCGGTCAGCGCCCGCTTCAGCGCGCCCTCGGCGTCAAGCCCGGACAGCGCGGCCTCCAGCGCCTGGGCGCCGGCCTCGAGCGCGAGGCGGTATTCCGACTTCAAGGCTGTCATCGCAAGGTCCCGGCGCCGCGTCGGTTCGCCTTTAACCTCAGCACACACCGCGGCGCAATCAAGACCGCACCGCGCCGCCGCGCGCCAGGGGCGCAGCGCGGTCTTGATCGCGGGCCGCTTTAAGGCCAGTTAGGCGGCCAGACCCTGCGCGGCGGGCGGCGAATCCGTTTATGCCCGCAAGACCCGCCACACGCTCCCACGAGGCCGCCATGTCCAAGCTCGACCCCCAGGCGATCAAACCGCTCGCGAACGCCGTGCGCGCCCTGTCCATGGATGCGGTGGAGAAGGCCAAATCCGGCCATCCCGGCATGCCCATGGGCATGGCCGACGTCGCTGCAGTGCTGTGGACGCGGCACATGAAATTCGATCCGGCCGACCCTGAATGGCCCGACCGCGACCGCTTCGTGCTGTCGGCGGGCCATGGCTCCATGCTGATCTATTCCATCCTGCACCTGATCGGGGTGGAGGGCGTGACCCTGGAGGAGCTGAAAAACTTCCGTCAGCTGGGCTCGAAAACCGCAGGCCATCCCGAATACGGCCACTGCCCGGGCGTGGAGACCACGACAGGCCCGCTGGGCCAGGGGCTGTCCACCGCGGTGGGCATGGCGCTCGCCGAGCGCATGATGAACGCGCGCTTCGGCGATGACCTTGTGGATCACCACACCTTCGTCATCGCCTCCGACGGCGATCTGCAGGAAGGGATCAGCCAGGAGGCGATCTCGCTGGCCGGGCATTTGAAGCTCAACCGCCTCATCGTGCTGTGGGACGATAACGAGATCTCCATCGACGGCGCCACCAACCTCTCCGACACGGTGGACCATTGCGCCCGGTTTGAAGCGGCCGGCTGGACCACGATGAAGGTGGACGGCCACGATCCCGAAGCGGTCGACGCCGCGCTGTCCAAGGCGCGCGAGAGCGACAAGCCGGTGATGATCGCCTGCCGCACCCAGATCGGCTTCGGCGCGCCCACCAAGGCGGGCACCGCCGGCGCCCACGGCGCCGCGCTCGGCGCTGAAGAGATCGAAGGAACCCGCAAGGCGCTGGGCTGGGAGCACGCCCCGTTTGAAATCCCGCAAGACGTCTATGACGGCTGGCGCGCGGTGTCGCAGTGCGGCGCCGAGGCGCGCGCCATGTGGGAGGAGCGCCTGCAGCAGAGCGATCAGCTGGAAGCGTTTATCGCCCAGATCTCCGGCGAGCCGCCCCGCGCCGCGATCGAGGGTCTGAAGACCCACGTCAAGCAGATGCTCACCGACAAGCCGGCCATGGCGACGCGCGCCGCCTCCGGCGCGGCCATCGAGAGCTTCTGGGAAGCCTATCCTGGGCTTGTGGGCGGATCGGCGGATCTGACCGGCTCCAACAACACCCGCGCCAAGGCGCATAAATCCGTCAGCCGCGACGCCTATGACGGCGATTACGTGCACTATGGCGTGCGCGAGCACGGCATGGCCGCGGCCATGAACGGCATGGCGCTGCATGGCGGGATCCGGCCCTATTCGGGCACCTTCCTGGTGTTCTCAGACTATTGCCGCCCGGCGGTGCGCCTGTCGGCGCTGATGAACCAGCCGGTGATCTATGTCTTCACCCACGACTCCATCGGTCTGGGCGAGGACGGCCCCACCCACCAGCCGGTGGAGCACCTGGCCGCCCTGCGCGCCATTCCGAACCTTGCCGTCTTCCGCCCCGCCGACGCGGTGGAGGCCGCCGAAGCCTGGATCGCCGCGCTGGAGCGCACCGACGGGCCGAGCGCGCTGATCCTGTCGCGTCAGAAAGTGCCGCACCTGCGCACCGACGACGGCGTGGTGAACGCCACCAAGCGCGGCGCCTATGTGCTGCGCGAGGCCGCGGACGCGAAAGTCACGCTGATCGGCACCGGCACGGAGACCTGCCTGGCGGTCGAGGCGGCCGAGACGCTCAGCCAGAAGGGCGTGACCGCCCGCGTTGTCTCCGCGCCGAGCCTGGAGCAGTTCCTGGCCCAAGACCCGGCCTATATCGAGCAGGTGGTCCCCAAAGCCATCCCGGCGATCGCGGTGGAGGCCGCCGCGCGCTGGGGCTGGGACGCGCTCATCGGGCGCGAAGGCGGCTTTGTCGGCATGACCGGCTTCGGCGCCAGCGCCCCGGCCGAGCAGCTCTACGCCCATTTCGGGATCACCGCGGAGCGGGTGGTCGAAGAGGCGCTGAAGCGGGTTTAGCCGTCAGCGCCTAAAGCGCCGGTTCGTCGCCGGCGCGAAGCCACCCGGTTATGGCGTAGCGGGCCGAGGGCGCGAAAGGCGCGACACAGCTCACCGCGTGGCGCGCCGGCACTTTGAACAAGGCAAGCCGGTTGAAGCGCGGGGTGAAGGCTTCCTCAACATCGCCGGTGTCGGTCAGGAACTGAAGCTGTCCGCCGTAGTCGGCCCGCCAGTCCGGCGTCATGTTCAGGACGTAGGCGGCCCGGCGCGCCTTTCCCTCGACGGCGTCATCGTGCTCGGTCAGGAAATGGCCGCCTCGATAGCGTGTGAGCTGACAGTCGGAGAACGAGATGTCCTCGCAACCGGTGACCGAGCGCGCAAGATCCAGAAACGCTTGCGATCGCACCAGCTCGAAGGCCGCTCTCATAACCCCGTCGAGCGCGCCTTTTCGTCCGAGCTCGTAAAGCGCCATGTTTTCAAACAGGTATTGAAACCCGCTCGCCGCGCCGGCGTGAACCAGCGCGTCGAATTCCTTACGCTTGGCCGGGTCTAGCACGTCCATTCCAGCCGCGTCGAAGGTTCGATGCTGACCCGCCACGCAGGTGACCAGTCCCCAGGGCGAAAACGTCGCCATCGCATGGTGAAGGGTCTCGGCGTCCTTCGCCTTCAGCACAGGCTCGATCACCGTGCGGCCGGTTCGAACGAAGCGGTCGCGGGCGGCGTCGAGATCGGGAGAGGCGAGTCGCAGCGCGGGTCCGCCGCTCACGACGCCGACCCTTCGCGCTCCAGCTTGCGCTTTTCGCTGGCGCGCATCTTCACGCTTTCGCTTTTCAGCTGGCCGCAGGCGGCGAAGATGTCGCGGCCGCGCGGCGTGCGGATGGGGCTGGCGTAGCCGGCGCGGTTCACGATGTCGGCGAATTGTTCGATCGTGTCCCAGTCGGAACACTCGTACGGGCTGTCCGGCCAGGGGTTGAACGGGATCAGGTTGATCTTCGAGGGCACGCCCTTGAGGAGGTTTACGAGCGCGCGCGCCTCGGCGGGGCTGTCGTTCACGCCCTTCAGCATGACGTATTCGAAGGTCACCCGCTTGGCGTTGGAGAGATCGGGATAGGCCTTGATGGCCTCCATAAGCTCGGCGATCGGGTATTTCTTGTTCAGCGGCACCAGCTCGTCGCGCAAGGGGTCGTTGGTGGCGTGCAGGCTGATCGCCAGCATGGCGCGGGTGCGCATGCCCAGCTCGGTCATCTTCGGCACGACGCCGGAGGTGGACACCGTGATGCGCCGCCGCCCGATGGCGATCCCGTCGCCGTCGGAGATCACGTCGATGGCGTCCGAGACGTTGTCCAGATTATAGAGCGGCTCGCCCATGCCCATGAAGACGATATTGGTGATCTTGCGATCTTCGTTCGACGTCGGCCATTCGCCCAGATCGTCGCGCGCGATCATCACCTGCTGGGCGATTTCGGCGCCGGTGAGGTTGCGCACCAGCTTCTGCGTGCCGGTGTGGCAGAACGTGCAGTTCAGCGTGCAGCCCACCTGGGATGAAACGCACAGCGCGCCCGACTTGCCCACGTCGGGAATGAACACCGTCTCGGCTTCAACGCCCGGCGCGAAGCGGATGAGGTATTTGCGCGTGCCGTCCACGCTCACCAGCCGCTCCACCACTTCGGCGCGCTGAAGTGAGAACTTCTGCTCCAGCACCTTCCTTAAGTCCTTGGAGACGTTGGTCATCGCGTCAAAGGACTGAACGCCGTAATGATAGATCCAGCGCCAGAGCTGGTCGGCGCGCATCTTCGCCTTCTTCTCCTCCACCCCGGCATGGGCGATCAGCGCGTCGCGGATCTGCGCGCGCGTCAGCCCGGCCAGCGCGATCGGACCCGCGTCGGGCTTGGCGGAAAGGTCGAGTTTGAGAGCAGGTGCGGTCATGGCGCGCTCATATAAGGCAAATGCGGCGCTTTCGCGAGCCTTGCGAACTTTGCGGTTCACCTCTCCGCCGAGCGCCGACGCGCAACATCGCCGCTTCAGTCCCTCCCCCTTGCGGGGAGGGTGGGCCGGACCGTCAGGTCCGGGTCGGGTGGGGGTGAGCCGCAGGTGCATCGCTTTGACATCATTGCGCCCGCAGCCTGCGGGGCCGCGCGACGATCGCGCCGCACCCCCTCCGTCCCTGCGCTTTGCTCCGGGACACCTCCCCCGTAAAGGGGGAGGACTACGAAAGGCTCCGACTCCGCCCTAATCCGGCGCGCCGGTGCGCAGCCAGCCCGTCACCGACAGGCGCGGGCGCGGGGCGAAGGGGGTGACCATGCTCACCGCGTGGGGGCGGGGGACCGAAAACAGGATGAGCCGGTTGAAGCCCGGCGTCAGGCCGCGGCGCACCTCCTCGTCGGGACCGAACAGGGTCAGCACCCCGCCATGATCGGCGCGCCAGCCGGCGCTGAGCTGCAGCACATAGGCCGCCACCCGGTTCTTGGCCGGGACGTCGTCATCGTGCCGGGTGAGGAAATGGCCCGGCGCAAAGCGCGTCAGCTGGCCGTCGGCGAAGCTGATCTGGTCGCTCCAGCACACCTGCTGCGCCAGCGACAAGAACGGGTCGCCGCAGATCAGCCCCAACGCCCCGGCGAACACGCCGGGCAGGGGCAGGCTCTCTTTGCCCGCGTCATAAAGCGGGTAGGTCTCGTAGAGATACTGAAACCCGTCGCGCGCGCCCCTGGCCACCAGGGCGTCGAACGGCGCGCGGCGCTCAGCAGGAAGCGCGGCCATGGCGGCGGCGTCGAAATCGCGGTGCTCGCCGTTGACCCGTGTGACGAGATTGAAGCCCGGCTCGGCCAGCATGGCGGCGGCCAGCGCGGCGGCGTCCTCATCGTCGAGCACGTCGTCGATGACCGCGACGCCCGCCCGGGCGTAAGCCTTGGCGGCCTTGCCGATCTTGATGTTCGGGTTGAGGCGGAGGGCGTTGAACGTTTGGGGTCGGTGACGGGCCATGGCCGCACGCGAACGCGAAGCGGTCGCGCCCGCAAGCGCGATGCGACGAAGCGGCGCCGGTGCGAGACGAGCGCATGTTCGCCGCTGCCGCGCGCTTGTTCGCCGCGATCGCGCGCGTGCCGCGCCGTCTGCGCAAAAGCGCAGCGCGGGCTTGCCAGTGCCCCCCGCGCCGCGTTTGCTTGGCGCCATGAAACTCACCCTGCATCCGCTCTCTGAAAAACCCGTGCCCGTGCGTCCCGCCGACAGCCGGCGCACCTGGATGGACGACACGCCGGAAAGCTTCGCCTATCGCTGCCTGCCGCTCGCGGCGGCGAACCAGCACGGCTGGGAGGTGTTCACCCCCACCGGCGTCACCGCGCGCTGGAACGGCGGCGCCCGTGTGGAGGACGTGGAGGTGGAGCTCGACGATCCCATGGAGATGCACAAGCCGGGCGCGGCCATGGCCAATTTCGGCTCGGGCATCCTCACCTTCGAGATGGGCTTTCTGGCGCGCACCGCGCCGGGCTGGAATCTCTGGCTCTCCGGCCCGGTGAACGGGGTCAAGGACGGGATCGTCGGTCTCAACGGCGTGATCGAGACCGACTGGAGCCCGTACTCCTTCACCATGAACTGGCGTTTCACCCGGCCGGGCGAGGTGCGGTTTGAAGCCGGTGAGGCGATCGCGCATTTCTTTCCGGTGCGCCGCGATCTGTTCGAACGCGTCACGCCGCAGATCCAGTCGCTGCATTCCGATCCCAAGGCGCTCAAACAGATGGAGATCTGGCGCGAGAGCCGGTCCGATTTCGCCGGACGGCTGAAATCCGGCGACGAGGCGGCGGCGGAGGAAAAATGGCAGAAGGGCTATTATCGCGGGCTCTATCCCGACGGCGCCAAAGGCCCGGCCGACCACAAGATCAAGATCCGCGTGGCCGAGTTCAAACCGGCCGAGGACAAGGCGAAGAAGCGGCGGCGCTAAGCAAACGGGAGGCGGGACATGAGGCGGATCATCGGTGCAGGCCTGGCGTCGCTGCTGGCGGGCGTCGCGCTTTCGGGGTGCCTTTTCGGCGATTGCGAAAACATCGTGCTCGACACGCTCGCCTCGCCTGACGGGGCGCACGAGGTGCGGGTCTGGCGAAGGAATTGCGGCGCAACCACGCCCTACTCCTTCCATTTCGAGCTGGTCGAAGCCGATGCGCCGCAGCGCGACATCGCGCGCGAGGGCAAGGTCTTCCTCATCGGGCAGGGCGGCCGGGACGACTACGCGCTGTCCTGGCGGGCGCCGGGCGCGCTGAGCGTCGATCTGGGGATCGACGAGGACGGTATCTTCAAGGCCGAGCCCGACCTGGAAGTGGGCGAGCGCACCGTGGTGATCAGCTATACCGGGGGCGGGGCGCGGTAGGCCGGAAACAATCGGTCGAACGCGCCGCCCGCTCCGGCGAGGTCTTTCACGGCGCCGGCCTCGGCCACGCTCCCGTCCTCCAGCACCACCGCCTCGTGCGCGCGCTCCAAAAGCCTGGCGCGGTGAGTGACGATCAGCACCGAGCGGCGCGGGTTTTCGTCCAGCCAGGCGTCGAGCGCGTCGAGGAAGGCGGCTTCGGTGGTCTCGTCCAGGCCCTCGGTGGGCTCGTCGAGCAGAAGCACCGGGGCGTCCTTGAGAAAGGCGCGCGCCAGCGCGATGCGCCGCGCCTGCCCGCCGGAGACCAGCCCGCCCTGTTCGCCGATCCAGGTGGCGAGCCCGTCGGGCATGGCGCGCACGAAGTCGGCCGCGCGCGCCCGCTCCAGCGCCTCCCACAGCCGGTCTTCGTCCGCGTCCGGGTCCGCTAGGCGCAGATTGGCCCGCACGGTGGTGGAGAGAAGCTCGGCGCGCTGGTCCACAAGGGCGAAGCGCGCGCGCACCGTTTCGGTCTCAAGCCCGGTGATCGGCGCCCCGCCAAGCCGGATGTCTCCCGCCTCAGCCTCATAAAAGCGCATCAACAGCTTGATGAGGCTGGACTTGCCCGAGCCCGACGCGCCCACCAGGGCGAGGCGGCCGCCTTCGCCAAGCGTCAGCGACACGTCGCTGAGCGCCGGCCGGTCCGCGCCGGGATAGGTGAAGGTGACGGCCTCCGCCTCGATCGCGCCGTCCTGCGGCGCCGGAGCGGGGTCGGCGGGCTCGGTGATGGCGGGGGCGAGATCGGCGAGCTCGCGCAGGCGCCCTGCGGCGGTGACGGTGCGTCCGTATTGCTCAGCCGCGGTGACCAGCGGCGCGGCGGCCTCGAACAGCGCAAAGGCGACGAAGCCGGCGAGCGCGGCGAGCGGGGCCGGCGCGCCAGCCAGCACGGCGGCGGCGAGGCCCAGAACGAACGTCGCCGGCGCCGCGAGCGAGAGCAGCGCCGCGTTCACCAGGGTCAGCCGGGCCAGCCGGCGCTGGGCGTCGATCCAGCCCCGGCTCGCCGCGTCCAGCCGCTCGATAATGCGCGCGTCGCCGCCATAGGCTTTCAGCTCGGCGAGCCCGCCGGCGAGGTCGCCGGCTTCCGCGCGCGCGTCGGCGGCCCGGCGCACGGCCTTCTCCCCGTCGGCGGTTCCGCTGCGCGCCGCGATCAGCGGCAGGACCGCGCCGGCCAGAAGGAAGACGCCGAGCACCGGGACAAGGGCGGCGGGCGCGAACATCGCCAGCAGGATCGCGGCGAACAGCGCGCCGCACGCCGCGGCGAACACCGGCGTGACCAGGCGCAGATAGAGATTGTCCAGCGCGTCCACGTCCTGGGTCACGCGCGAGAGCAGGTCGCCGCCGCGCATCGCCGACAGCCGCCCCGGCGCCAGCGGCGCGGCCCGGTCGAACACCCAGAGCCGCAGGCGCGCAAGCACCTTGAAGGTGGCCTGATGGGTGACCATGCGCTCGGCGTAGCGGCCCGCCGTGCGGCTCATGGCGAAGGCGCGCACCCCGCCGGAGGCGAAGAGATAGTTGAACGCCCGGCCCGCCCCGGCCAGCCCGGCGACAGCGCTGGCGGTGATGAACCAGCCTGACAGCGAAAGAAGGCCGATGCCGGACAAAAGCGTGATCGCGGCCAGCGCCGCGCCCAGGCGCAGCCACCAGCGGTCGGGCTTGGCCAGGCTGAGAAAGAAGCGCAGATCGTTCATGAGCCGGAGCCCTCGCGCGCATCAAGATCGACCACGGCGTCGCACATCGCACGCACGGCCGGGCTGTGGGTGGCGATGATCACGGTGCGCCCTTTCGCGGCGGCTTTCAGCGCGTCCAGGAAGCGCGCCTCGGCTTCGCCGTCGAGATGGGCGGTGGGTTCGTCGAGCAGGAGCAGCTTCATGTCCACCGCCAGCGCCCGGGCCAGCGCCACGCGCTGGGCCTGCCCGCCGGACAGCCCGTAACCGCGCTCGCCGGTCGCGGTGTCGAGGCCGGCGGGCAGGTGTGCGGCGAAGTCCATGACGCCGGCGGCCTCGGCGGCGGCCTGCACGGCGCTGTGGGATATGTGTGAATCAAAAAGGGTGATGTTGTCGCGCAACGAGCAGTGGAAGACGCGCCCGCGCTGGGCGATCCAGGCGGCCTGTCCGATCAGCGGGGCGGACAGCGGCGCGCCGTCGATCTCGATGCGGCCCTCGCTTAACGGCGCGTATCCCATCAAGAGCTTCAGCGCGGTGGACTTGCCCGCGCCCGACGCGCCCCAGAGCGCGGTGACCGCCCCGGCCTCGGCGGTGCACTCAAGTCCCGCGAGGCCGCGCCGCCCGTCGGCGTAGACCGAGCCGGCCTCGATGAAGCGCACCTGCGGGGCGCGCGTCAGCGCCGGGGCGGGCTGCGGGCCCTGGGCGTCGCCCTCGAAAAAGGCCGCGAGCGCTTCGGCGCCGGCGTCCGCGTCCGCCTTGTCGTGATAGGCCGCAGAAAGCCGGCGCAGCGGCATGTAGTATTCCGGCGCCAGGATCAGGAGGAACAGGCCAGTCTTCAGATCAATGGTCTCGCCGGGATCGAACGGCAGCTCGCCCAGAAGCGAAAAGCCGATATAGACCGCCGTGCCGGCCACCGCGACGGCGGCGAAGAACTCCAGCACCGCCGAGGACAGGAAGGCGAGCGAGAGCACCTTAATGGTGCGTTTGCGAAAGTCTTCGCTCGCCGCGGCGAGGCCTTCGCGTTCGCGCCGCGCGGCGTTGAAGGCGTTGAGCGTCTCCAGCGCCTGGAGCCGGTCGTTGAACCGGCCGGCGAGGCGGCGCAGCGTGGAGAGCTGGTCCTTGCTGGCCGCCGCCGCGCCCGCGCCCACCAGCGCCATGAACACGATGAGCGCGGGCGCGGTGACCAGAAAGATCGTCCCCACCACCCAGGACTGGCTGTAAGCCGCGATCAGCATCGCCAGCGGGGCCAGCGCCACCACGGGCATGAGCGGGCGGTAGCGCCCGTAATACCCGTCCAGCTTCTCCACCCCGTCGATCAGGGCTGCGGCCGTCTCCCCGGAATCGGTGCGCTCGGCGAAGGCGGGGCCGCGCGCAGCCAGGCGTTCAGCGCCCGCCCGGCGCACATGGGCGCGCACCTTTGCGCTGGCTTCAAAGCCGAGCCGCGCCTCGCCGGCCTGGGCGAGCGCGCGCAGGCCCGCGCAGCCAAGCGCCAGACCAAGCGCCGCCCAGGGGGCGTTTCCTGCGACCAATGCGCTCACGGCGCCGGCCGCGCCCCAGGCGAATCCGATGAACAGCACCGCTTGAACAACCCCCAGGGCGGCGGCCTGGCGCTCTGCGCGCAAACCGGCTTTCCCCCAGTCTTTCAGGAGGCTGGCGGTTCGATCGCGCGGAACTGTCTCGGCGGAAAGCGTGTCGGCGGGAGAAGCGGCGGGCGTCGTCATGGGTCCCGCATACACGGTTTAAGACCGGTTTGTCTGCGGCGAGACGCCCCATGCGACAGCTTGCGGTCTGCCGCGCACTGCGAATGAGGCGCATAGAGGGGCAAATCCGCACATTGATTGCGGTTGATCGAACACCAATCCCGGCTTTGCAGCGGCCGGGCGGAGCGCCTTCATGATCGACATGGACGTCGTCGACCTTTCCAGGTGGCAGTTCGCGCTGACCGCCATGTATCACTTTCTTTTCGTGCCCCTGACGCTGGGTCTCGCCTTCATGCTGGCGATCATGGAGAGCGTCTACGTCATGACCGGGCGGCAGGTCTGGAAGGACATGACGAAATTCTGGGGCGCGCTGTTCGGGGTGAACTTCGTTCTGGGGGTGTCCACCGGCATCACCATGGAGTTCCAGTTCGGCATGAACTGGTCGTACTACTCGCACTATGTGGGCGACGTGTTCGGCGCGCCGCTGGCGATCGAGGGCCTGATGGCCTTCTTTCTGGAAGCCACGCTTGTGGGCTTGTTCTTCTTCGGCTGGGACAAGATGAGCAAGGTCGGCCATTTGGCCGCCACCTGGCTGATGGCGCTGGGCACGAACCTGTCGGCGCTGTGGATCCTGGTGGCCAACGGCTGGATGCAGAACCCGGTGGGCGCGGCATTCAATCCGGAAACCATGCGCATGGAGGTCGTCGACTTCATGGCGGTGATCTTCAATCCGGTGGCCCAGGCCAAATTCGTGCACACCGTCTCGGCGGGCTATGTCACCGGCGCGCTGTTCGTGCTGGCGATCTCGGCGTTTTTCCTCTTGAACCGCCGCTTCACCGGTTTCGCCAAGCGCTCCATGACCGTCGCTTCGGCGTTCGGGCTGGCCGGCGCGCTGTCGGTGGTGGTGCTGGGCGATGAGAGCGGCTACGCGCTCACCGACAACCAGAAAATGAAGCTCGCCGCCCTGGAGGCCATGTGGCACACCGAGGAGGCGCCCGCGCCGCTCACCCTTGTGGGCTTTCCCAATCAGGAAACCCACGAGACCGAGCACGCCGTCAACCTGCCCTGGGCGCTGGGCCTGATCGCGACGCGCTCGCTGGACACCGAGGTACAGGGCATTCTGCCGCTGGTGGCCGACGCCGAGGTGCGCGTGGAAAACGGGATCGGCGCCTATGACGCGCTGCGACGCCTGCGCGAAAATCCCGCGGACATGACCGCCCGCGCCGATTTTGAGGAGAGCAAGTTCGATCTCGGCTACGCCATGCTTCTCAAGCGCTATGTGGAGGACCCGCGCGACGCGAGCCCCGAGCAGATCCGCCAGGCCGCGTTCGACACCGTGCCGGATGTGACGGTGATGTTCTGGAGCTTCCGCTTCATGGCCGGATTGGGCTTCTATTTCATCGCCCTGTTCGCGACCGCCTTCGTGCTGTCCACGATGCGAAAACACGAGACGCGCTGGTTCTTGAAGCTCGCCCTATTCTCGCTGCCGCTGCCCTGGATCGCGGCGGAGCTGGGCTGGCTTCTGGCCGAATACGGCCGCCAGCCCTGGATCATCGAGGGGGTTCTGCCGACCTTTTTGGGGGTCTCGAGCCTCGCGGCCGAGCAGATCATCCTGACCATGGTGGGCTTCACCGTGCTCTACGGCGTGCTCGCCGTGATCGAGGTGACGCTCATGGTCCATTTGATCCGCAAGGGCCCCTATCCCGACAGCGCCGGACGCTCAGCCGACGACCGCAATCGCGGCGGCGCGGGCGCGCCCGACCTGCTGCCCGCCGAATAAGGAGACGCCACGATGGAAATCCCTCTCTCCTACGAAATGCTGCGGGTGATCTGGTGGGCGCTGCTGGGCGTGTTGCTGATCGGCTTCGCGATCTCCGACGGGTTTGATCTGGGCGTCGGCGCGCTCTTGCCGGTGGTGGCCAGGACCGACGCCGAGCGCCGGCTGGTGATCAACACGGTGGGCCCGACCTGGGAAGGCAATCAGGTCTGGCTGATCCTGGGCGGCGGGGCGATCTTCGCGGCCTGGCCCATGGTCTACGCCACCGCCTTCTCCGCCTTTTATCTGGCCATGTTCGTCGTGCTCGCCGCCCTGATCCTGCGGCCGGTGGGCTTTAAATACCGCTCCAAGCGCGAGGATAAGCGCTGGCGCAGCTTCTGGGACTGGGCGCTGTTCACCGGCGGCTTCGTGCCGGCGCTGATCTTCGGTGTGGCCGTCGGTAATCTGCTGGTGGGCGCGCCGTTCCGCATCGATGACGATCTGCGCATTTTCTGGGAAGGAAATTTCTTCGGCCTGCTCAATCCCTTCGCCCTGCTGTGCGGGCTTCTCTCGGTCTCCATGCTGATGCTGCATGGCGCGGCCTGGCTGTCGATGAAGCTGGAATACGGCGTGGTGCGCGACCGCGCGCGCGCCCTGGCGCCGCTCTTCGCCGTCGCCTCCATGGCGTTGTTCGCGCTGGGCGGTCTGTGGGTCGCCTTCGGCGATCTTGGATACAGCGCCGCGCCGGTGGACCCGGCCGGGCCGTCCAATCCGCTTTTGACCACCACCACCGCCGAGGCCGGCGGCTGGCTTTCAAACTACGCCGAACACCCCTGGACGATCCTTGCTCCGGTGCTCGGCTTCGCCGGTGCGGTGCTGGCGCTGTTCGGGCTCAAGGCGAACTCGGAATGGCTCACCTTCACCGGCTCGAAAACGTCTGTCATCGGGATCATCGCCACGGTGGGCGTGTCGATGTTTCCCTTCATCCTGCCCTCCAGCATCGACCCGGCCTCCAGCCTCACGGTCTGGAACAGCTCGTCGAGCCATCAGACCCTGTTCATCATGCTGATCGCCACGGCGATCCTGTTGCCGCTGGTGCTGCTCTACACCGCCTGGGCGTTCAAGGTGATGTTCGGACGGGTCACCAGCGAAGAGATCGCCAGGGGCGACTATTACTGAGGAGACGACACGATGTGGTATTTCACCTGGATCCTCGGCATCGGACTGGCGTGCGCCTTCACGATCCTGAACGCCATGTGGCACGAGCTGCACCTGGCCGACGGCGGCGACCGGGGCAGCTCCGACGAGGCCTGCTGACACGAAAACCCCGGCGCGGGGGCCGCGCCGGGGTTTTCCATCAGGCTTTATCTCGACGCTAAAGCAGCGGCGGCGCCGGCGCCTCTTCGAAGGTGACCGTGCGCATGGGCTTGCCGCCCCAGTCCTTGATCAGCGCGCGCTTCTCGTCCTCGGTGATCTCCAGATTGCTGGCGTGGAGCACCCAGTCCCCGCCATCCTTGCGCAGGGGCACCTGAACGGTCTTCCAGTGGCTCGGCGCGCCGGTCCCGTTTCCAGGCCAGGTCCACACCACTTCGGCGAAGGCGATTTCGCCGGAAAACGCGCCGGTCTCCATGAGATGGTTGACGATGCCGTTGGCCTCGTCGCCGAGATCGATGTTCATCACATCGCCCACGTCCAGGCCCTTGAACGGCGGCTGCTCCACCAGCGCGCGGCTGGCGGCCTCCACCACGACCTGCCCCTCGCGCGCGCTGATCAGCGACACGTAGTGGGGAGAATAGGTCACGAGCGCGCGCACGTGGTCGTAAAGCGGCCGGTGCGCCGGTTCGGTGAGCAGGCGGTTCAGGCGCTCCTCCAGATCGGCGGAGGGCGTGGCCGCCCCGTTCTCGAGACGAGAGATGTAGGCCTGGCTCACGCCGAGCAGGTGCGCGGCGGATTCCTGCTTCAAGCCGCTGCGCTGGCGGAAAGCTTTAAGCTCTTCACCCCAATCCATGTTTCATACGCCCCGTTTGCTGGTGCGCGGAAAGATCAACAACTTGATTGTGGGGGCAACAAAAAATGTCATCATAAATTATGCCTAAGCCGACCAAAACCGGCCGCGCGACTGCAAAAAGTTTCGCGATCGCGGCGAAACGCAGAGGGCGCGGCGAGGTTTCCTTGACCGGAGAGCCCCGGATCGTAGTCTCGCGCCGCAGCGCCGGAAAGGCCGTGATTGAGGGAGGACGACGATGGGCCTGTTCCAGGCGATCAAGCGTGAATGGTTCTACACCACTGAATTGGCGCGGCTTCTGGGCAAGCTGAAACAGATCACGCCTGATTCGGCCGATCTCACGCCCGACATGCTCGAACGCAGCGTCGACGCGCATAAAAAGCGCACCGCCTTCCTCACCGAAGACAACGAGACGGTCACCTACAAGGCCTTCGACGAGCACGCCAACCGCATCGCCAACTGGGCGGTGGACCAGGGGCTGGAGCCGGGCGACACGGTGGTGCTCTACATGGGCAATCGCTGGGAGTACGTGGCGACCTGGTTCGGCCTGTCGAAGGTGGGCGTGCTCGCCGCCCTGGTGAACAATCAGATCTCCGGCCAGTCGCTGGCGCACACCGTCAACATCGCCGAGGCCCGTCACGCCATCGTGGAGGGCGAGCTCGCCGGCCAGTACGAGACCGCGCTCTCCCAGATCACGTCCGAGGTTTCAGCCTGGGTCACCGACGGGGTGCAGACCAATATCGGCGGCGCGCGCGATTTTGAGTCCGCGCTCCAGGAGGCCTCGGCGAAACGCCCCGACCGGTCGCGGCGCGAGCATCTGCGCGCCAAGGACCCGGTGATGAAGATGTACACCTCCGGCACCACGGGCCTGCCCAAGGCGGCGATCGTGGCCCATACCCGGGCGCTGTATTATCTGCAGGTCTTCGGCGTGGCCGCGCGGGCGACCAAGGCCGACAAGATGATGATGGTGCTGCCGCTCTATCACGCCACGGGCGGGCTTTGCGGGGTCGGCGCCGCGCTCTCCTTTGGCGGCGCGCTGATCGTGCGAAAGCGGTTCTCGGCCTCGCGCTTCTGGGCGGACTCCGTGGAGACCGGGGCGACCATGTTCATGTATGTGGGCGAGCTGTGCCGCTTCCTGGTGGCCGCCGACCCCGATCCGAACGAGAAAAAGCACAAGATCCGCGCCGCCATCGGCAACGGGCTGCGTCCCGACGTCTGGCCGCGCTTCGCCGAGCGCTCCGGAATCCCGCAAATCATCGAATTCTACGGCGCCACCGAAGGCAATGTCGGGCTGATCAATCTGGACTCCAAGCCCGGCGCCATCGGACGAGTGCCGCCGCATCTGGCCAAGCGCTTCAACATCAAGCTGGTCGCCTTCGACACCGAGAAGGAAGAGGTGATCCGCGACGAAAACGGCCGCTGCATCGAGTGCAAGCCCGGCGAGGTGGGCGAGGCGATCGGGGAGATCCGCCCCGACGACGCGCGCTATCGCTTCGACGGCTATCAGGACGAAGACGCCACCAAGAAGAAGATCCTCACCGGGGTGTTTGAGGACGGCGACGTCTATTTCCGCACCGGCGACTTGATGAAGCGCGACGCGCAGGGCTATTTCTACTTCGTCGACCGGATCGGCGACACCTTCCGCTGGAAGTCGGAGAACGTCTCCACCAACGAGGTCGCCGAGGCGCTGGGCGTGTTCGACGGGGTGGTCCAGGCCAATGTCTATGGCGTGGAGGTGGGCGACTATACCGGCAAGGCCGGCATGGCCGCGCTGATCGTGGACGACAAGTTCGACCTGCAGGCCCTGCGCGCCCATGTCCATCGCGAGCTGCCGCACTACGCCCGCCCGCTCTTCGTGCGTATCCACACCGAGGCGCCCAGCGAGCACACCACCGGCACCTTCAAGCTGAAGAAGACCGATCTGGTCAAAGAGGGCTGGGATCCGGAAAAGGTGGACGAGCCGCTCTATCTCGACGACCCCGACGCCAAGGCCTATGTGGCGCTGACGCCGGAGCTGCGCGCGCAGATCCTGTCGAACGAGAAGCGGGTGTGACCCGGCCGCTCGATCCCGAAGGCGTGCTTGACTTCTGGTTCGACGAGGCCGGCCCGGAGCGCTGGTTCAGCGTCGATCCCGCCTTCGACGCGGCGATGCGCCGGCGCTTCGGCCCGGCCTGTCACGCCCTGCGCCGGCTTAAGAGCGTCGCCGGACATCCCTGGCTGGTGGAGCCGGACAGCGCGCTGGCGCTCGTCATCCTGCTCGATCAGGCGCCGCGCAATGTCTGGCGCGGCTCAAACGCGGCGTTCAGCCTTGATCCGCTGGCGCGCGAAGCCGCCGACGCCATGCTGGCGGCGGGCTTCGACTGGGCGCTTCCGAAGCGCTGGCGCGCCTTCGTCTACATGCCGCTGATGCATTCTGAAGACATCGAGGACCAGGCGCTGTGCGTGGCGTTGTGCGAGGAGCGTCTGCCCGGCGACGAGAGCACGCAGCGCCACGCCCGCGCCCACCTGGAGCTGATCGCCCGGTTCGGCCGATTTGCGCACCGCAACGCCGTGCTGGGGCGCGAAAGCTCGCCGGCGGAAATCGAGTTCCTGAAGGCCGGCGGCTACGCGCCCGGCGCGAAACGCCCGGCAAAATCAGCCTGAAGGCAGGACCCGCCGGGCGGGGCCGAATCTAAGGCGCTGATTTATATGATGTTGGCGCTGGTCCGCGCTTTGCTGGGACTGCGGCGAACCTTACCAGGAGCCGCCATGCCTTCGCCCCGCCAATCGCGCATCACCCCCGCCGACATCCGGATCATCGCCTTCACCCTGGTGGACCGCCACGGCGCGAAGGCGCTGGGTTACGCCGACCAGGCGGTTTGGGAGCTCGACGGAAAGGGCGAGCAGGAAAGCGCCGACGCCTGGCGGGCGCTTCGAAGCGAGATCGAGGATGCGCTGACCGGCCGGATCGCGCGCGAAGGCCCGCTCAGCGTGCACTGAGCGCGTCAGGCCGCATTGACAAACGCGGCCTCAGCGGCCAAATCCGCTGCTCTCTCAAGTCTTGATCGGAAGGTCGCCCGCGCGATGACCTATATCGTCACCGACGCCTGCATCAAATGTAAGTTCACCGACTGCGTGGAAGTGTGTCCGGTGGACTGCTTCTATGAAGGCGAGAACATGCTCGTCATCCATCCTGACGAGTGCATCGACTGCGGCGTGTGCGAGCCCGAATGCCCCGTGGAGGCGATCAAGCCGGACACCGAGGACGACAAGGACGGCAAGTGGCTGGCCTTAAACTCCGAGTATGCGGCGAAATGGCCCAACATCACGGTGAAGAAGGACCCGCCCGGCGACGCGGAGAAGTTCGAGACCGAGACCGGAAAGCTGGAGAAATATTTCTCGCCGCAGCCCGGCTAGACGCGCACGGTTTTACGAACCGCCGATCGCCGCCGCGCCGCGCGCGCTGGGGAGTCCGGACGCGCCTCGCGCGCTGGAATATAAGCCTTCACAAGACGTTAAGCTTTTCTTAAGTCCGTTCAGGACCCGGACGGTCTTCGCTTGCGCAGCAAATTGCTTTTTTGCAAATTTTGTGATAGCTTAATGACTTCGGTTGCGCGTTGACCGTACGCTTAAGGACGCAGGAACGCCTTGATCTGATCCACCGACAGAATTCCGCACCGGCCGGTCGAAAGGCGCGGCGTGGAGATTTTGCGTGTCTGGTCCGCGGCGTCGTTCGTCTTTGATCGCAACGGGACGCATCGGACAGGCTCGCCCGGGGCTTAATCCCGCGGTCGATAACAAGAGAGCATCCATGACCAAGAAAACCGCCAACGACAATAAAACGTTCAAAAAAGGCGACCACATCGTCTACCCGGCGCACGGCGTGGGCCGGGTCACCGGCGTGGAGAAAGAGACCGTCGCCGGATTCGACATCGAGGTGTATGTCGTCTCCTTTGAGCAGGACAAGATGACACTGCGCGTGCCCACCGCGAAGGCCTCGGCCCAGGGCATGCGTCCGTTGGCGAATGAAGACGTGCTGAAGGATGCGCTGAAGACCCTGAAGGGCAAGCCGAAGGTCAAGCGCACCATGTGGTCGCGCCGCGCCCAGGAGTACGAGGCGAAGATCAATTCCGGCGATCTGATCTCCATCGCCGAGGTCGTGCGCGATCTGCACCGCCAGGAAGACCAGCCCGAGCCGTCCTATTCGGAACGCCAGCTCTATGAATCCGCGCTGGACCGCATGGTCCGCGAGGTCGCCGCGGTCGAAAAGGTCGACCGGGACAAGGCGCTGGAGATGCTCACCACGACGCTGACGAAAAAGGCCGCCTGAGCGCGCCTGCCCCGTTAAGGCTTCAAAGCCCCGCCCGGTCCGCCGGGCGGGGTTTTTTCATGGCCGGTCGGGGCCGTCTGCAGCGGGGATGAACAAAAAGCGGCGAAAGAGTGAACCGCATTCACCCGGGCTCCGTAAAATGGGTCAACGCAACACGAGACTGAAGAGAGGCGCCCCATGACCACCCGCACCGCGCCCGCCCGCACGCCCGATCCGGACCGCCGGTTCATGAAGAAGGCGATGGACGCGCCCCTGCTTGAGCGAGAGCACGAGCTGGCGCTGGCCACCGCCTGGAAAGAGCAGGGTGATGAAAAGGCGCTGCACGAGCTGACCACCGCCTATATGCGGCTGGTGGTCGCCATCGCGGCGAAGTTTCGCCATTACGGCCTGCCGTTTCCCGACCTCGTCAGCGAGGGCAATATCGGTCTGATGCAGGCCGCCGCCCGCTTCGAGCCGGAACGCGGCGTGCGCTTTTCCACGTACGCCAGCTGGTGGATCCGCTCTGCGATCCAGGACTATGTGCTGCGCAACTGGTCGATCGTGCGCACCGGCACCACGGCGGCGCAGAAATCGCTGTTCTTCAATCTCCGCCGCCTGCGCGCGCTGATCAAGGATGTGGGATCTGGCGCGCTGACGCCTGAAAACCGCGCCTATGTCGCCCAGGCCCTGAAGGTGGGCGAGGACGATGTGGAGCACATGGCCTCGCGCCTGGCCGCGGTGGACCGCTCTCTGAACGCGCCGTTCACCGAGGACGGCGACGGGGAATGGCAGGATCTGCTGTCGGATGAGAACCCGGACCCGGAATCGGTGGTGATGGGCGAGCGCGACACCTCCAAGCGCACCGAATGGCTGACCACGGCCATGGGCGCCCTGAGCGAGCGCGAACAGCTGATCATCCGCGAACGCCGCCTGCGTGAGGACTCGGTGACGCTGGAAAAGCTGGGCGAGCGCCTGGGCATCTCCAAAGAGCGCGTGCGCCAGATCGAGCACCAGGCGCTGGGCAAGCTGAAAAAAGCCCTCACCGAGGCGGTGGGCGATCCCGAAGAGGCCGGGCTGATCCCGCAGATCTAGAGGCCCGCGGCCGACGGTGTCACCCGCGACGGACGCCGTGGACCACCCATGAGATCGCGCCGACCGGTTCTGCGGTGAAGCTCAGGCCAGCCGCCTTGAACGCCGGTTCCAGGCGATCAAGCAGCCCGAAATGCTCCGGTTCAAGCTCTCCGGCATAGTCATCCAGGGCGGTTTGCATGCGGGCTCTGGAGGGGAACATTACGTCGCCGACGACGAGCCTGCCGCCCGCACGCAGCACGCGCGCCATTTCCCTGATCGCCCCTGCGTGGTGGTCGGGGCGCACATGATGGAACGCGAAAGAAGAGACCACGGCATCCGCTTTGGCGTCCGCGACCGGCAAGGTGAGGAAGGGGTGGTCGGCGTGTACGAACCCAAGGGTCTCGCGCAGCGCCGGCGGTCGGCGCAAAAGCGCGCCTTCAAGCATCGGCCATGACGGATCGAAGCCGGTGACGGAGGCTCTCCGATCAGCCGCGCAGCGGCGCGACAGGGCGCCGAGGCCCGCGCCGATGTCGAGCACCCGGTCCCCAGCGCGCAGAGCGGCGCGTACGACCACAAGATCGAGCAGATCGAAATACCGATCATAGTATATGATGGATTCCGTCTCGGTGAGCGCTTCATACCGCCCCACGTGATCCGGCACCCAGCCTGCTTCGCGGCGTGTGCGTTGGTAGCCTCCCGCGGGCCCGGCCATGTCGTTCTGCTCGGTCATGCCCCGTTGTCGCACCATGGGCCGTCAAGAACCAGCGGCGCTCACGAGAAGACCCGGCCGCGGCGTCGCTCGGTAAGGGTCAAGCCTCAAGCAGGGCGCGCCCGGCGGACTGCAGGATCGCATCAAAGTCGGAACAGTTCGGCTGAGCGAAATCTCCGGTGCGAAGGTGAGATTTGAAGGCGCATCCCGCCCCGCAGACCATCGCCCATTTGCAGCTGGAGCACGGCTCCATGGAGGCGGGGCCACGACTGCGCCATGCCCGATCGAGCGCGCCGTCCACAGTCATGCGGCCTGAGCCCGGATCGAATTCGCCCAGCTTGAAGCCGTCCTTGCCCGTTCCGAACCAGCACGGATAAATGTTCCAGTCGATGTCCATCACGTACTGGTCGAGCGTCGCGCCGCAATAGCGCAATTTCGGCCTCAGCGGCTCCCCGTTGCGTATGGCGTACACGGCCTCCAGGCCGTGGAGCTCCCAAAGAAACGCGTGAAGGATCGGATTATCCGCCGCCGTTTGGGCCAATGCCTGGGCGAGTTCGGCCTCGGGGGTGAATTTCCGGTTGGTGCGAAAATCAGAGCTGATCGGGTAGATGTAGGCCCGGAAGTCCGGATGCGCCCAAAAGCCGTGGCGATGAAACTCCATCCCCAGATCCACCAGCGTCGCGACGTTGCTCCCGTCGGTATTCACCCGGATGGTCACGCCCAAACCGGCCTCAAGAGCGGCGGCGACCCCCTTTATCGAGTCCTCGTAGCTTGACCGCGCATCCTTGAACCGGGGCCGGCGCTTGTCGTGCACCGCCTTGGGCCCGTCCAGGCTGATCATCACCGATCGTGCGCCCGCCGCATGCAGGCGCCCGGCGTGGGGTGCGAGATCGACGCCGTTGGTGATCAGCTGAATTTCGTTCAGCCCGCCTTCACAGGCTGCACTCATCAGTGCGCACAGGGCGTCTATATTATCATGGCGCACTGGCTCTCCGCCGAGGATCGTGAGCGAGGCCTCCGCGGCGCTGACCCCCCGCTCCTTCAGGAAGGCGAGGGAGGCTTGCGCGGCGGTGCGCGCGTCAGCCTCGCTCCAATAGGCCTGGCGCCGGGTCAGCTTTCCTTCGTAACAGTATGTGCAGCCCAAGTTGCACCCGTAAGTGGGAAGCAAAACGATCGCGGTTTTGCGAGGCTGCTCCGCCTGCATTTTGAGAAACCCATCCTCCGCACCGGTCAACCGGTCGTGGGCGCTGTCGCCGCCACGGGTTTCCTCCACGGCGCGCCTCGCCCCGTCGGCCTGGACGCGCGCGCCGGTCCAGTAACGGCCCGTGGCCAGGTTGAAGATCGCCGTCTGATCGTCGGCATAGTCGATCTGCTGGGTGTAGTCAGCGATGCAATTCGCGGCGGCGTAGCCCGGCGCTTGGGGCGCCGGGCCGGACGGCGCGGCTTTGCTCGGACGCAATCGTAGTTCGGTCATCCGTCTCCGCCTCCATCTGTTTCGCCTGCGCGCACCAAGCTCAGCAGGACTCGCTGACGATGCCGTACTGACGCTGGACCGCCGCCATGATGTCGGTGGGATTCTTGCAGCCGTACATGCAGTGGATCGCCTTCGGTTCGATTGCAAAGCCCTCGCTCACCTCCAGGCCGACGAACCGGGAATCGCCGAAGACGAACGTGATCTCGCCCGAGCACCCATTTTCAAGAACCTTCTGGGCCTGCTCCAGCTCGGCCCGGGTCAGCGTCACTTCTCCGAATTTTGCTCGCATGTCAGATCTCCTTACCTTTTGTAGGGATATTCCTAACACACGCCCTGATGGTGCACAATAAAAAAATGATTCAAGGTTGAACTTCGAGCTTGCGGCGCTAGCGCAGCGTGCGCGGTTCGGGCGCGTCCACCAGCTCCAGCTGGGCCGGGTGGGTCAGGCTGATCGAAGGGCCGTTGGTCGCGTAAAGCCAGCCGCGCACGCGGATGCGCGCGCCTTCAAGGGCCATCAGATCGATCCCCGCCGCCTCGAACGCGGCGCGGCTGCGCCGGTCTGCGGTGGCGGTGAAGTCGGTGCGCCAGTCCAGGCCGAAATTGACGAAAGCGCGCCCGTCGCGCGCCTCGCCGGTATCCGCCACCAGCCCTTCCACGATCACCGCGCTGTCCAGGTGCTGGGCGAGCGCATTGGGGTCCGGGCCGTGCACGGCGAAGGCGCCGCTCGCCCATCCCCCGGCGCCGGCCTCGCGCGCGCGCGCTTCGGCGGCGTGGAGCGCGCTGAAATCCAGCGTTTCGCCGGGGCGCGGCCAGACGATCAAATGACCCGCCCCCACCAGAGCCTCGGCGAGGTCGCCGTCCACGGTTCGCACAGAGGCGATGAGGCGGTCGTACCGGTCTCGCGCCGGCTCGGCCGCCGGTGCGAGGCGCACCGCCGCCGCGCGCGCCTCCAAACGCGAGGTCAGAGCGGCCCGCGCCGCGCGCGCGGCCTCCGGCCGGCGTTCGGGATCGGGCGCGCTCACCCCGGCCAGCACGACGCGCTCGCGCTCCCCGCCCGCGGTTTCGATCTCGAAACTCGTCCCCGACCAGACCTGTTCGGCGCGGGCCTCGACGCCGCGCGGCTCGGCGTCGCGCGCGCACGCGCCAGGAAACAGGACCATCACCATAGCGATCACGAGGGTGTCGCGCCGGCGCGGCGAGGAGAATCGCAATCTCATAAATCGTTCCATGAATAATTACTAATTCCCCCTGCTCACCTGTTGAAGAAATCAATCGAAACAGGCGAGAATCTACGTCAGCAATAGTGCTCTATGGCCCCGGGGTCTTTTCTTTCTTTCGATCCGCCCGTATCGTCTGCGTCATCTCGAATGCGTGCGCCCCTGGCTCGGACCGGTCTTTCACCGGCCCGATTTGACCCGCGCGCGCGCGGGTAAGCAAGGCAGGGAGGCCCCGGACCCTTATGAGCACCACCATCAAGGAGTCGCCGCTGCGCGACACCGATAAACAGGACTATGGCGACGACCCCACCGCGGTGCGCGACACCGACCATTATGTCGAGGAATATGTCCGCGGCTTCGTGGACAAATGGGACGACCTCATCGACTGGGACGCGCGGGCGAAAAGCGAGGGCCAGTTCTTCATTGATCTGTTGAAGGAGCGTGGCAAGGAGAGCGTGCTCGATGCGGCGTGCGGCACCGGGTTTCACTCCGTCCAGCTGCAGGAGGCCGGGTTTCAGGTCACCAGCTGCGACGGCTCCGCGGAGATGCTTGCGAAGGCCTTCGAGAACGGGCGCCAGCGCGGCCTGATCCTGAACACGGTCCATGCCGACTGGCGCTGGCTCAACCGCGATCTTCCCGGCAAGTACGACGCCATCGTCTGCCTTGGAAACAGCTTCACCCACCTTCATGAAGAGCGCGACCGGCGCCGCACGCTGGCGGAGTTCTACGCCGCGCTGAAACATGACGGCGTCCTCATCATGGATCAGCGCAATTACGATGCGATCCTTGATAAGGGCTTCAGTTCAAAGCATAAATTCTACTATTGCGGCGATCAGGTCAGCGCCGAGCCGGAATATGTGGACGAGCATCTCGCCCGGTTCAAGTACGAGTTTCCCGACGGCTCGAAATATCATTTGAACATGTATCCGCTGCGCAGGGCCTATCTGATCGACCTCATGCGCCAGGTGGGCTTCACCGACGTGAAGACCTATGGCGACTTTCAGGAGCGCTTCGACCAGGCCGAGCCGGACTTCTACATCCATGTGGCGGAGAAGGCGTATGACGGCTGAGTACGCGCGCGCGGCGAAGACCGCCGAGGATTACTACGACAGCGCCGACGCCGACGCGTTCTACGCCGCGGTTTGGGGCGGCGAGGACATCCATGTCGGCCTCTATCAAGGCGAGGACGAGGACATCGCCGCGGCGAGCGCGCGCACGGTGCGCCACATGGCCGGCCGGCTTCAGACGCTGAAACCCGGCGCGCGCGTGCTCGATCTCGGCGCGGGGTATGGCGGCGCGGCGCGGCGCCTGGCGCGCGAACACGGCGCGCATGTGACCTGCCTGAACCTCTCGGACAAGGAGAACGTCCGCAATCGCCAGCTCACCGCCGAGCTGGGGCTGGATGAGCGCGTCGAGGTCGTTCACGGCGCGTTCGAGGACATTGCGTTTCCCGACGAAAGCTTCGACATCGTTTGGAGCCAGGACGCCATTCTGCACTCCGGCGACCGTCGGCGCGTTCTCGACGAAGCGGTGCGCGTGCTGAAACCCGGCGGAGAGTTCATCTTCACCGACCCCATGCAGGCTGACGACGCCGACGATCTCAGCAAGCTCAAACCCGTCTATGAACGCATCCACCTGCCCAATCTTGCAAGCTTCGCCTTCTACGAGGCCGAGCTTCGCGCGCGCGGCCTGGAGGTCGTGGCGATCGAGCGGCTCACCCATCAGCTTCGCACGCACTATGCCCGCGTGCGTGAAGAGCTCGCCCGGCGACGCGAAGACCTGAAGGACCGGATCAGCCCGGACTACGCCGAGCGCATGCTCAACGGTCTGACGCACTGGGTCGACGGCGCCGACGCCGGCCAGCTCGCCTGGGGCGTGATGCATTTTCGCAAGCCTTGAGATCTGCGAAGCCGAGCCCAGGGGTGTTTTCCACAACCCAGCGTCCGCGCCTTCATTGACCCTTAAGACGAACGGCCGCGAGGTGAACTCTTCGCGGCCGTTTTGCTGTCGGCCGTCGTGCTTAAGGGGGCGGGGGCCGCCATGCTTGTCACGATCGCCGTCGCCGCGGCCGCCGCCGCGCTTGCAGAGACCGACGCCGCGCCGCGCCTGGAAGCCTGGCCCGCCGAAGCCGGGCGTATCGAGGCCTGGCCGCAGTACGATCCCGTGGTGGAGATCATTCATCACGAAGGCCGCATTCTCGCCCCGGTCCATATCGAGGGCGTGGGCGAGCGATTGTTCATCCTCGACACCGCCGCGGGCGCCTCGCTCATTTCGTCGTCCTTGCGCGCGGACCTCGACCTTGCACCGGGCGAGACGGAGACCCGGCGCGTGCGCGGCGCCACCGGCGTGACGCGCCTGGACTATGTACGGCTCGCAGGGCTGCGGTTCGGCGATGTGGAGGCGCGCGGCCTCTGGACGCTTGTGGGCGATCTGGAGGAGTTCGCCCCGGCAGGCGGGCGCGAGGTCGCGGGCATTCTCGGCGTGGACATCCTCGCGCGCCGCGATCTGCGGCTTGATCTTGCAAACGGCGAGCTGACGCTGCGCCGGCCCCGGGTCGAGCCCGGCGGCGCGCCGGGCGTGCCGTTTCACTCAAGCGCGCAGGCCGGGTTCGTGCAGTTCACCGCCGAGCTCAACGGCGCGCCCGTGGCCGCCGTGCTCGACACCGGCGCGCGGTCCGGCACGCTGAACTGGGCCGCCGCAGGGCTCGCCGGCCTTGCGCCCGGGGGGCGCGGCGTCATCGACACAGGCGGGCGCAGCGCCGGCGTGGACGGGGTGGGCGTCGCCCGGCTCGAGGCGCGCGTGGACGGGCTGTGCGTGGGGCGGGCGTGCTTCAACGCCGCGCCGGTGCGCATCGCCGATCTGGCCGTGTTCTCGCTTGTGGGCGCGGACGGCGGGGCGGGCCCCTCCATGCTGGTGGGCGCCGACCTTCTGGAGATCTGTGCGGCCGAGATTCTCTACAGCCAGGGCGTCCTGCGCCTGTGCGACGCATAGGGCGGCGGCGCCGAAAAGACGCCGCCGCCCCGGCGGTCAAAGCAACAGCTCGGCGGCGAAGAAGGCGAAGAACGCCCCCACCGCCAGCAGGATGGACGCAAACCACAACGTCGCCCCGCCGAAGGCGCGCATGCGCGCGCAGGCTTTCGCCTTCGCCGCATCGGCCGGGCAGGGCGCGTTGCGGGTCGCCCAGCGCGCATACCAGGCGCCCGCCAGCAACAGCGCGGCCAGGCTGAACACCCAGCCCTTGTGCGCCGACAGGAACACCAGCCCTGGCACGGTGCTCGCCAGCCCCGCCATCACCGCGCCGGCCCCGATCGTGACCAGCAGCGCAGGCAGCGCGCAGCAGATCAGCGTCGAGGCGCTGGCGAACAAGGCGAGCGCGGGCGCGGCGGTTTCGCGGAAGGCCAGACGCATTTACGCGCCCGTCCCGCGGCGGATCGCCACCGTCTCATACCCCGAACGCGTGACCAGATCGGCGATCGCCGCGTCGTCCAGCGTGCGGCCCTCGCGGATCACCAGCTGCAAGGTCTTGGTGTCCAGGTCCACATGGACCGCCCCGACCTCGTCGCGGCGTCCGAACGTCTTTGTCATGGCCGTGGCGCAGAAATCGCAGACCATGCCGTTGACCTCGGCGACGACCAGCGAGCCGCCTTCGCGCAGGGCCGCTTCGATGTCGGCGTGCAGGGTGGGGGCGAGGGTTTCGCCCTCATGGGCGTGCTCGTCGCCCTCATGGCCTGCTTGATGACCGGCGTGCTGGGCCTCGGCGGCGGACAGACCGGCGATGGCGATGGCCAGGGCGGAGGCCGAGGCGGTGATGAAGATACGGATCATCGTGAAAATCCTTTCGATCCTTAGAAACGGTAGATGAGACTGGCGAAGGGTTCGTCGTCGGCCGGCGTGTAGCCGAGCTCGAGCAGGACCGGCCCTTTGAAAAAGCGCACCAGCGGCGTGACGGTGACCGGCTCGTCGCGCTCGGGCCGTTGATCGACCTCGAGCATGAGCCAGGTGTGCAGATCGCCGAAATCGCCCACATAGGGCGCGACGCCGACGCGGGCGGCCTGCATGGCGTCGCCGCCTTCCCCCATGTCGGAAAGCCGCGCCTCATATGAGACGAACCAGCGCCGGGTCTCCCAGTCGGCCATCAGCCCGAGAAAGCCGGCGGCTTCGGCGTCCATGGGAGTGTCGTCGATCCCCTCTGCGACGCCGGCCCCAGCGTAGGCGTAGAGATTGCCCTGGCTGTCGGGCGCGAACCAGCGCTTGACCAGGTGGGTGGCCTGCACGCCGTTGAACAGGATGTCGCGCTCGCGCATCCATTCGGTTCGATAGCCCAGCGACCATTCATGGTGCGGGGTGTAGTGGGTGAGCAGCGCCGTGCTTTCACGGTCGCTTTCGCCGATCACCGTCCAGCCGCCCTCATAGGAGACGGGACGGGCGTCGGCGGCCGCCGCGCCCAGAAGGGCGCATGACGCGGCCAGCGCGGATTTGCGCATGGGACATCCTTCGCATCGAGAGTGTTACGCACAAGGCTTGGATTCAAGCGTGCGCGGCTCTCGGAGGCGGAGGGTCGAAGGCGAAAACAAGGGTTGGCGCGGCGTCCGGACGGAAGGCGCGCAGATGGCCGAGCGCGGGCGCCCCGGGCTCGGCGGCGGGATCGGCCAGCGTGACCGTGAGCAGGGCGCAATCCCCGCACGCCGCGCCGCCGTCACAGCACGCGGCCGTGTCGCCGGCCGGGCGCGGCTCGGTGTCCGCCGTCTCTGAGTCCTCGCCGTGACACGGCTCGTCCATGTCGTGGACGCCCGGCGCCGGCTGGGACGGCGCGCCGGCCATGGCGGCGTGCGCCTCCAGCCCATGGGCGGAGGGACATACGCCGGCTCCGGCCACCAGAAGGGCCAGACCGGCGAGAACGGACAGAAACCAGTTCATCGCCTATAGAATGGAGCGGCGATGTTCGCCGCGCAAGCCTCGCCCGGCGCCGGCCTGGCGCTAGAACCGCGCGTTCAGCCGCACCCAGGCGCCTGCGCCGGGACCGGGCAGGCGCTCGCCCACCGGCACGCCGAGCCCTGAATTGCGGTTATAGCCGCCCAGATGGTCGCGCCAGGGCTGGTCGAGCAGGTTCTCCACACCGGCCGAAACAAGCACGGTGTCGCTCAGCGCAAGGTCTGCGAACAGGTTGACCAGCACATAGCCCGGCGTCTCCGCCTCGCTGTTCTCCTGCGACACCCGAGCCTGCTCGGCCACGGCCACCGTCTCCAGCGTCGCCGACCAGCCCGCCGCCTCATAGGTCAGCCCGGTGCGCAGGCGCGCCGGCGCGATACGGTAGAGATCGTCGTCGATATCGGTGCGTTCGCCGCGCGCCAGGCTGAACACGCCGTCCACCCACCAGGCCCCGGTGAGCGCCGCGCCGAAATCGGCGTCGAGGCCGTAGATCCGCGCCTCCACATTGGAGAACCTGAGCGGCGTGGGATCACCGTTCATGGCCGAAACCATTTCCAGCGGCGTGTCCACCACACCTGGGGTTAGCGGTTCGGCGGGCGCGCCCTGAATGTAATCGGCGATCCAGCTCACATGCACGCTCGGGCGCAAATAGGCGCGCGGCCCGGCGACGTCGAAGCCGGCTTCAAGGCTGGTGGCGGTCTCCGCGTCCAGATCCAGATCGCCCACATAGGTGTTGCCGTCCGCAAGCCCGCCGCTGGCCGGCGTGGGCAGCCAGGCGAAGCGTTCAAGATAATTCGGCGCGCGCGACTTGCGCGCGATCGATCCGCGCCAGGAGACCGTGTCCGATATCGGCACGCGCGCGCGCGCCATGAGATCCACCGTCACCGCGTCCCCGCTGCGATCGGATGCGGTATAGGCGTTCGCCAGCCTGCGCGGGCCCATGGGCAGGGCCGGCCCGATCCTCGGCGCGCCGGCTTCGGCCTCGTGGGCGTCCAGGCGTGCGCCGAGATAAAGCTCGGCGCCGGCGGCGGGACCCTCCCATTCGGCGAAGGCGCCGGTGCGCGCGATCTCGATATCGGGCGCGGGCGTGACGAAGAAGGCTGGATTGGCGGGGTTGGTGACGGTGACGTCATGCTCGGACTGCTCGGTATCGACCCCGAAGCGCACCTCGCCGCCGGCCAGATCGCGCGCGGCGCCGGCGTTCGCCGACCAGGTCTCCGCGCCGGCGAAGGTTTCGCGCAGGCGCATCATCATCGGCGCCGGGCGCAGGGTGAAATTGTTCATGGCGTGATCGACCCGGGCATGGGCGATCCCGGCGTCAAACCGCCAGTCCCCGGCGTCGTAATCCAGCCCGGCGCGCGTGGTGTCGGTGTCGAAGAAGCGGATATCCATGGGAAAGGGCGGATTGCCGGTGAGCCCGGTCTCCTGGCGGCGCCAGTCCAGCGTCAGCTGCAGGGCGTCGGTGGGGCGCACCGCGTAGCCGATGCCGTAGACCGCGCGCTCATGCTCGGTTCCGTCAAGCACGCCCTTGGGCGTTTGCAGATCGCCGCCGGTTTCGAACGAGGCGAGGATTTGCAGGCGCTGGCGCGCCGTGGCGATCCCGGCGACGCCCCCTGCGGCGAGGCTGTCGTCCACGCTGCGCGCGATGGCGGTGAGGTCGGCGGAGACCTCGGGCGCCGCGCCCTGCGCGTACGGGATGGATTTGAACACCGCGTTCGCCTGCGCCGAAATCGCCGGTCCGGCGCTCACCGGGGCGGGGCCGCGGGTCAGCTCGATGCGCTCAAGCAGCGGCGCGGGGGCGTAATGCAGCGGCGGGTCCATCAGGTTCGGCCCGCCCGAGGCGAAGCGCTGACCGTCGATCGCCACCGCGATGCGCGGGCCGAACAGGCCGCGATACTGGACCTGGCCGGACAGGGCGCCGTTATCGATCAGCGCCGCGCCCGGCAGGCGCGCCACCAGGCCGGCGGCGTCCGGCGCGGCCGCGGGCGCGTCCAGGGCGGGAAGTTTGGAGGCGCCGGTGTCCATCGGCCGGCCGGTGACGGTGATCACGTCCACCCAGCCGGGGCTCGGGGCGGGCCGGGCCTGGGATTGGTCGGCTTCGGCGGCGGTCGCGCCGGTGGACAGGGCGAGCGCGGCGGCGCTAAGCAAAAGTGCGGAGGTCATGTGAATACCCATGCGTCTGACGGGGCGCGCGAAGCGCCGATTGCGCCCGCTTCGGGGCGCGGCTCTTTTTTAATGTCAGACGAGGGCGGGCGGGGCGCGCAGGCCGACGGGCGGGCCCCGCGCGAGGCGGGGGGCGGCGCGCTCAGCCCGGCCGGCTTGCTGCGCGAACGCCGCGAAGACAGCCGGGGTGAGCGCATCGCTCACCCCGGGAAGCGCGGCGGCGTGGACCAGGGCGCAGACCGGGCAATCTTGATGGGCGCGATCGTGGGATCCGCCGTCCAGTCCGGTAAGCGCGGCGAGTTCGGCGAGCAAGGCGCGGCCTTGCGCGTCCGGTATCTGGTCTCCGCACATCAGCGTTGCGCCGCCCGGCTGGGCCGCGCCATGGCCCGAACCGGCCATGGCGCCGGCGGCGAGCGCCTGCCATGCAAGCAGCGCGGCGGCGAGGAGGCGAAGCAGGCGTGTCACGCGTGCATTCATAGAATTCGGCCGCGGCCCGCGCCAGAGTGCGCGCGGTCGCAGGCGCGGTTTGCGCACCAGCGACGAAAAACCCCCGGGAGCGCGGCTCCCGGGGGCTCTTCTTCAGGCTTTGGACGGGGCTTAGCCGCCGAACGAATAGCGGAAGCCGAACTGGGCCTGCCAGCCGTATTCCTCGTACTGGGAGTTCACCGTGCGGCCGTTCTGGCGGAACACCGCGACGAAGGGCTCGTCGTTGATGTTCTTGAAGTCCAGATAGGCGCGCAGATTGTCGGTGACGTCGTACTTGGCCGAGACGTCGAGCTGGACGTGGGCGTCCGCGATGCGGTCGACGCCGTCGCCGCCCTCGTCGAGCCCGTCGATGAATTCGTCGCGATAGGACACCGCGGCGCGCAGATCGAGATCGCCGTCGTCATAGCCGAAGATCAGATTGCCCACGTTTTGCGACTGGTTCGGCAGGGTGATCTCACGCCCGCCCGGCAACGTCGCTTCGGAGTCCACATAGGTGTAGTTCGCCCCGATGACGGTGTGCTGCAAAAGACCCGGCAGGAAGGTGAGGGCCTGCTGATAGTTGACCTCGAGGCCCAGAAGGCTGGACTCCTCGATGTTCACGAAGCTTGCGCCTTCGTCGATGTCGATCCCGTTGACGGTGATGTCCTCGAATTGCCGGGCCGCGATGAAGTTGTCGATCGACTTGTAGAACACGCCCAGCGACAGCACCGCGTCGCGATTGGGATAGTATTCAAGGGCGGCGTCGAAGTTATGCGCCTGCTGACGCTCCAGGTCCGGATTGCCGAATTCGGCCTCCACGTCGCCGTCTTCGCTCTGCTCGATCGCGACGCGCGGCGCGGCCTGCTCCAGGTTCGGGCGCGAGATCGAGGCGTAATAGGCGCCGCGCAGCACCATGCGGTCGCTGGCTTCGTAGCGCAGATTGAAGCTCGGCAGCACGTCGGTGTAGTCGTTCGACGTGGTGACGTCCCGGCGGAAGACCCGATCGCCCTCGATAACCGTTTCGTCGGCGCCGGCGTCGTATTCGGCCTCCACCGTATCGGCGATCAACGCCCCGCCCGGCAGGGACGCCGCCGGGATGAGGCCGGCGAACGCGCCGGTCTGGTCGCCTGCGACCTCCACTTCCACAGCCTGCTCGAGCACTTCAAAGCCGCGCGAGTCGTACTGGGTGTCCTCCACCCGCACGCCGCCGACGATGCGCAGCCGGTCAATGTCGACAGAGCCCATGAGGTAGCCGGCCAGAACATCTTCCTCGGCCTCATAGAAATCGCCCGAGGAGCCGATGGCCGAGTTGATCGGATCGAACTCGAAATCGGCCTGATTGGAGAAGAAGAAATTGCGGATGGCGATCGGGTCCGGCGTGAGGCCGATCCGGTCGAGGCCGAAATCGATCTGCTCGGCGAACTCGTCCATGGTCAGGTCGCGCGGGCCGAACCCGTCATAGACCTCCAGTTCGGCCTCATAGCCCTTCTCGCGGATGCGGGCGCTGACGCCGGCCTGCACATAGCCGTAATGGCGGCCGAACCGGGTGTCCCGGCGCGCGTCGAAACTCGCGGCCCATTCGTCGTCCTGAGCGACGCCGTTGAGAAATTCAAGTTCGTCGAATTCGTAGGCGGAGGCGTCGTAATAGGCGTCGCGCGAGGCGTCGTCGCCGAAGATCAGGGTCGGCGTGATCGCATCGGTGATGTCGAGGCCGAACGACCCGGAGTCGAATTGCTGACGGAAGGCGGTGTCCAGACGGTCGGGCTCTTCTTCTTCGGCGAAGGCGTAGGAGAGCTGGTACTCGAAGGACCAGGGGCCGGTGAAGGTCTCGCCGCCCGCGGCGATGGCGTAGATGATCTGGGATTCCAGCCGGTCCTTGATGTCGCGGTCGACTTCATACTCGTCGTCCGCCGTACCGTTCACCAGGACGCTGTTTCCGCCCGAGGCGGCGTCGTCGTATTCGCCGTCTTCGAACTTGTTTTCGACGCGCGCGCGGTATTCCTGGTCGGAGAATTCAGAGAAGGTCGTGCGCAGGTACAGCTCGGTGCTCTCGCTGGCGTCGAAATCCAGGTTGAACACCACCGAGGTGCGCTCACGGGTGATGTCGTAATTGCGCAGCTCGTATTCGCCGGGGAAGGGGACGCTCTCATCGAAGTCCCAGCCGCCGTCGACCTCCACATTGTCGGAGCCGAAGTCGCGCTCCTGATCGGAGACCGACAGGGCGACGCCCAGGCGGTCGTTCATGAACTTGTCGGCGAAGGTGATCGCGCCGCGATAGCCGTATTCCTCGACGATGTCGGCGTAGATCCCGCGCAGGCGCACCTGGAACAGACGGTCGTCCTGGTCGAGCCCGGACAGGGTTTCGATCTCGATATTGCCGCCGATGGAGTCGCCCGGCATGTCCGGGGTGAGCGACTTGGAGATGACGATCGAGGACAGGACGTCGGAGTCGATCACGTCCAGCGGCACCTGGCGCGCGTCGGCTTCCGGCGAAGGCAGGCGCACGCCGTTGACGGTGGTGGTGTTCAGGTTCGGGTCGATGCCGCGGATCGAGACGAAGCGGCCTTCGCCCTGGTCGTTGAGCACGTTGACGCCCGCTGCGCGGCGGACCGCCTCGGCGACGTTCTCGTCAGGCAGGCGGTCCACCGCGTCGGCGGACAGGACGGTGATGAGGCCGTCCGCGGCGCGCTGGCGGTTGATGGCGCTGGTCAGCTGGCCGCGCTGGCCGGTCACCAGAATGTTGTCGGTCACCGCGACGTCGCCGCCCAGGGTGAAGTTGGTGGTCACGGTGGCGTCGTCGAACGCAAGCTCGACCTGGCGGCTCTGCTCTTCGGCGCCGAGATAGCTGACTTCCACGGTGTAGGAGCCGGCCGGCACGTTGGCGAAGCGGAACTCGCCCTGGCGGTCGGTGGTGGTGGTCTGGCCGGTCTCCACGATGCGCACGATCGCGCCTTGCAGGCCGATATCGCCGGTGGATTCGGTGATGCGGCCGTTGATCTCGGCGGCGTCGGCGGCGGTCGCGGCGGCGAGCGCCAGCATCGACGCCGTGCCCAGCATGAGTGCGGTGCGTTTCATGGAAATTACCCCCTGTCGTCAGCGTGAAAGGCGATGGGCCGGGACTCCCGGACCCTCGAGGGGGTTATCGGATTGCTGCGCTACGCTTTGACGACAGTTGCGCAAAGCCTTGATGACGGTGGGGCTTTGCGCGACGGGCCGCGCGCGGCGATGCGTCGGCGCAACGCCCCGCTTTCGCGGTTCAGTCGTGGAGGGTCGAGACAGGCCGAGCCCGCCCCTGACAAGGGGCGCGGCGTTTCACCGCCGGGCCGGCCTGCGTGCGCGCCTGACCTTTCAGGCGGCCTTGACCGCTATTGCGACAGGCCTTCGGTCTTGATTTCGGCGACCCGGTTGATGATGTCGATGGCTTGGCCTTGCGAGCTTTCATCGGTGAGCAGCAGGGCGAACAGCGCCATCTGGGTGAGCGCGCTCATCTTCTCGGCGATGTTTTCAGCGTGCACGCCGGAGCCCACGCGCGCCGGACCCATGCCGATATGCTCCACCGTCGCCAGCGTCAGCGCGCCGGCCGAGGCGGCCCTTAGAAAGCTTGCGTACTCGTCCTGGGTGATCAGACCCTGGGCTTCGGCCATGCAGGCCTGCGACAGCGTTTCGCGGAACACTTCGATGGCCAGATTGCGCTGGAACTGAACGTCGTTGTTGCGCGAGCCGTCGGTGCTCAACATTTGCCCGGCGACCTGAACGCCGCCGAAATCGCCGTCGCTGCTCAGCCGGCCGGTCGTGGTGTCGATCCCGCCAAGCGCGAGGGCGGAGGATTCAGAGGATCCGGCGTCGGGCGAAGGCTCAAGGCAGACCCGCAAGCCGGGGCTCATCGCATTCTGGTCGAAGACGTGCACGCCGCGCGCCCCGGCGTCGGTGTAGATCACCCGGTGACCGGCTAAGACAGAGGCGGTGTCGGACACCGCTGTGGGCGGCGTGATCGTGGAGCAGGCTGACGCCAGCCCCATCGCCGCAAAAATCGCCAAACCCTTGACCAGCGTTTCGATGCGCATGGATCGCCCCCCATTATAAATTACGACCGGCCGGCGAACGCAGTGCGCGCGGACCGGCGGTTCAGCCCCAGTCCGGAAACTTAGTCCGCACTCTGCAAAAGCTTCAAGGCGAAACCTTCGCAAGGTGAAAAACCAGATTCAATGATCAGACAAAACCACTTGAATTTCAGCATTATGATAAAATTAGAGGCTTGGAGGTTTTTCGCGATGGAGCGTCCCCCCCCCCCGGCGGCGAGACAGGGCGGTTTTTTGCTTGAATCGGGCGTGCGCCGGCTTAGCGTTCATGCGGGCCTGTTCGGGGGAGGGGATGATGCGCGGTTTCATCGTCATTGCATCGGTGTGTTTTGCGGCGCTGGCGTCTGGATGTGTGACGCCGGGTGACGCGCCTTCCGCCCCGCCGGCCGGCGCGTCGCCGCCCCCGCAACCGGCGCCCCCGCCCCCGCCTCCCCCGCCGCCGCCTCCTCCTCCTCCGCCGCCGCCAGGCGGGCCCAGCTACGGCTCGGTGGATGAGCCATTGATCGAAGCGGTGGACGCCTGCATCGGCGAGAACGCCTGCACGGCGGTGCGCGTGTTTTTCGGGACCAATCGCGCCGTCGACCCGGCCGAGCCGATTGAGCGGCTGAACGTGACGGGTGAAGACGCGGCCCTGTTCACCCAGGTGGAAAGCGAGACCGGACTTATGCTGGGCTCGGTGTCGATCAGCGTGCCCTGCCTTGAAGGCGAGGTGACCACCGCCGAGCGCGGGTGCCGGCGCCGCTTCGCCGACATCCCGCGGCCGCAGCCGACCCCGGTGTTCAGCCGGCTGTTCCCGCGCAAGCTGGACCCGTATCAGCACTTCGTCTTTTTCAGCATCGAAGGCCTGTCGCGCGACGGCTTCGCCGACGCCGTGGGCGAGGCGGAGGAGGCCTTCGTCTTCGTGCACGGCTTTAATGTCAGCTTCAAGCGCGCCGCCATGACGGCGGCCCAGCTGAAGGTGGACTCCCAGTTTCCCGGCGAGGCCTTCATCTTTTCCTGGCCGACGCGGGAGGGCCGGTACATCGACTCGCGCCGCGCCGCGGAGACCGCGCGCACGCAATTTCGCGAGTATATCGAGTTCGTGGCGGACTCCTCCGGCGTTGAGCGGGTGCATGTCATCGCCCACTCCATGGGCAATTATCTGATCATGCCCGTGCTCGCCGATCTGGCGCGCGAACGCGCCGCGGAGGAGCCGCTCTTTGGCGAGCTGATCTTCGCCGCGCCCGACATCAGCGCCAACGCCTTCGCCGAATACGCCGAACAGATCGACGGGCTGGGGCGCGGGCTGACCTTGTACGCCTCCGCGAATGATCTTGCGATGCGCGCCTCGATCCAGATGTGCCGGTTCAATCAGGAAGAGGAGTTCTGCGAGCGCCGCGCCGGCGACGTGGGGCCGGCCGGGCCGGTCACCCTGCCGTTCGTGGATACGATCGACGTCTCGGCCCTGGACGGCGATTTCTTCGCCGCCGGGCTGTTCGACGATTTCGGCCACGGCTATTTCAACGAGGACCGCAATCTGATCCAGGATATCGGCGTGCTGATTTCATCGGGGGTGCGCCCGCCGGCCCGGCGCAATCCCACCCTGCGCAGGATCGACGCCGAGAGCGGGGCGTTCTGGCGCTTCCCTTAACGGGCTTCGCGGCGGGATGCGCTCAGGCCTGGCCTTGCGGCTCGTAACCGGCTGCGGCCGCCGCCGCGTTCACCGTCTCGTTGGACGGGGCGAACTCGCCCTTGTCGGCGTCGCTGACCGCGCGGCGCGCGCCGCGGCGCACCACCATCATGGCGCATAGCCCGCCAAGCGCCAGGCCGGCGAAGACGAACAGCCCGCCAGGCCCGATCAGCGCCATCAGGCCCGACGCGATGAGGGGGCCGGCGATGGAGCCCACGCCCCAGCCGATGAACAGGGCGGGCATCATGGGGCCCGCGCCGCCGTCACCGGCCCGGTCGGCGGCGTGCGCCACCGCCACGCCGTAAAAGCTCAAACCGCCCACGCCCCACAGCCCCGCGATCACCAGCGCCAGCCACAAGGGCAACGCCGCGCCGAACAGGCCGAGGATGAGCGCGCTGACCGCGCCGAGCCCGGTCAGCGCCGCGATCACCAGCCGGCGCTCCATCCGGTCGGAGACAAGCCCCGCCGGCCACAGGGCGAGCGCCGCGCCGGCGATCATCGCCGCGTTGAAGGTGGCGGCGAGCCCTGATCCGGCCCCGGGGTCGAGGCTGTCGGCGAACACCGGGTAGAGCTGGGCCACGGCCCCGGCCATGGCGCCGGCGACCAGCGAGCTGGCCACGGCCGCCGGGGCGAGCTTCCAGACCGATGCCAGCGACGCGCCGGCCTCGGCCTCCATATGGGGAACGCCGCGCCGGGTTGCGGCCACGGGGATCAGGCAGGCGGCGAACAGGGCGATGATCGCCACCAGCGCGCCAAGATCACCCTGGGGATAGGCGGACACCAGGAACGGTCCGGCGATGACGCCGGCCTTGGAGATCACCAGGTAGAGCCCCAGGATCGCTCCGCGCAACCGCTCCGGCGCGCTGTCGGCGATCCAGCTTTCGCCGGCCATGACCAGCCCGGCGACGCAGAACCCGACCAGCGTCTGGCACAGCGCCCACCAGATCACGGCGTCAAAGACGCTCAAGCCCGCCGCGGCCACCGCCGCGAGGGCGGCGAAGCCGGCGATGGCGCGCACATGGCCCACGGTGCGGATTTCGCGCAGGGTGAATTTCGCACCCGCCAGAAACCCTGCCGAGAACCCCGCGGCCACAAGCCCCAGCGCAGCCGCGCCTTCGCCGCGGGCGGCGAGGGTGAGCGGCACGTAAAACAATAGCGAAGCCAGCGCCGCCTGCAGGATCGTCAGACAGGCGATGATCGCGAATACGTTCCGGGTGCTCTGGCGCAGGGACATGGGGATTGGCCTTCAGTGGACGTGGAAACGCCGGCCCGTTCAGGCCGGCGTTATTGGTTGTCGAGCGGAGTGCAGCCGGAAGAGAAAAAAGCGCGGCGTAGACGTCCCCTTCTCCCCTTTTAAAGGGGAGAAGGTAAGGAAGAGGGGTGCGGTGCAGGTTTCAGCGTGGCGTCTGATCTGGCGCCGACCCCCTCACCTCTATCCTCTCCCCCTTGGAAGGGGGAGAGGACGGGCGACGCCGCCGCCAAGGTGTGCACCGAGCGCCGCTAACCCTCCGACATCTTGGCTTCCATGGTTTCGTACTGCTCCTTCACCTGGCCTTTCGGCGCGCGGGTGACGGCGTCGGTGATCAGGATGGCGAGGCAGGAGGCGATGAAGCCGGGGATGATCTCGTAGACCACGCCGGAGAGGTTCGTCTCCGCCCCGTCCCACATCACGGTGATGGGCGCGTAGAGCCAGAACAGCACCACCACCGCGCCGGTGACCATGCCCGCGATCGCGGCGGCCCGGCTCATGGATTTGCGGTACAGGCTGAACAGGATCAGCGGTCCGAAGGCCGCGCCGAAGCCCGCCCAGGCGTTGGAGACCAGGGTGAGGATGTTGCTCGACCGGTCAAACGCCAGAGCAATGGCCACCAGCGACACCGCCAGCACCGACAACCGGCCGATGAGCACCAGCTCCTTCTGGCTGGCCGAGCGGCGCAGGAAGGTCTTGTAGAAATCCTCCGTCAGCGAGCTCGAGCTCACCAGCAGCTGGCTGGAGATCGTCGACATGATCGCGGCCAGGATCGCGGCCAGCAGGAAGCCGCCCACCAGCGGGTGGAACAGGATCTGGCTCATCAGGATGAAAATGGTCTCCGGATCGGTGAACTCGATCGCGGCCGCTTCGATGGTCGCGCCGTTCGTGGTCACGAAGGCGAGGCCGAATATGCCGGTGAGCACCGCGCCGATGACCGTGACGATCATCCAGCTCATGCCGATCCAGCGCGCCGCGGCGATGTCCTTCAGGCTGCGGATCGCCATGAAGCGCACGATGATGTGGGGCTGGCCGAAATAGCCGAGCCCCCAGCTCATCGCCGAGATGATCCCCAGAATGCTCACCGCCGTGAACGCCTCGGGCAGCATGGAGAGATAGTCCGGCGCGTCGGCTGCGGCGCGCGTGGTGGCGGCGATCTCGCCCAGACCGCCAAGCTGCATATAGGCGACGATGGGCACCATGATCAGCGCGATGAACATGATCACGCCCTGCACGAAGTCGGTGAGCGACACCGCCAGGAAGCCGCCGATCAGGGTGTAGGCGATCACCACGCCGGCGGTGACGAACAGGCCCAGGCGATAATCGAGCCCGAAGCTGGCTTCAAACAGCTTGCCGCCGGCCACCACGCCCGACGAGGTGTAGAGCGTGAAGAAGATCACGATCACCACCGCGGAGATGATGCGCAGGGCGCGGGTCTTGTCGTTGAAGCGCTTCTCGAAATAGTCGGGGATGGTGATCGCGTCGTCGGCCACCTCGGTGAAGACGCGCAGGCGCGGCGCCACCAGCAGATAGTTGAAATACGCCCCGATCACGAGACCCACCGCGATCCACGCCGCGCCCAGCCCGGAGACGTAGATGGCGCCGGGAAGGCCCATGAGCATCCAGCCGGACATGTCCGAGGCGCCGGCCGAGAGCGCGCCCACGGCCGGGTGCAGCCGGCGTCCGCCCAGCATGTAGCCGGAGACGTCGTCGGTGGACTTTTTGTAGGCGTAAAGCCCGATGCCCAGCATCAAGACGAAATAGCCTGCGAGCGAGACGATCGCTTCAATCTGCATGGCCCTGGATTCCCCTCCACTTGGCGCGCGACACAGGGGGCGGCGCTCCGCCCGTCTCGCTACGCTTTAACTAACGCGCCCGGTGCGCTTGGGTTCGTTCGGGGCGCGAGACGTAAAAAAGCGCGTCGGCGGGGGTCGCCCGCCGGCGCGCTGTTGCTGTCGCCAGCGTGTTACGGCCGCGTCTGGCCGGCGCCGCGCACGCGGTATTTGAAGCTGGTGAGCTGTTCCAGGCCGACGGGGCCGCGCGCATGCATCTTGCCGGTGGCGATGCCGATCTCCGCGCCCATGCCGAACTCGCCGCCGTCGGAGAACTGGGTGGAGGCGTTGTGCATCACCACCGCGGAATCGATCTCGTTCAGGAAGCGCTCGGCGGCGCCTGCGTCTTCGGCCAGGATGGCGTCGGTGTGGTTGGAGCTGTGCTCGGCGATGAAGGCGAGGGCCTCGTCAAGCCCGTCGACGATCTTCACCGACAGAACCGAATCCAGGAACTCCGTGCCGAAATCGTTGGCGGCGGCTTGGCTGATGCGCCCGTCGATCTTCATGGCGTCGGCTTCGCCGCGCACCTCGCACGCGCCCTTGGCTTCCAGCGCGTCGAGGGCTTTGGGGATGAAGTCGCCGGCCACGGCGCGGTCCACCACCAGGCTCTCGGTGGCGCCGCACACGCCGGTGCGGCGCAGCTTGGCGTTGGCCAGCACGTCGGCGGCCTTTTGAAGATCGGCACTTTCATGCACGTAGGTGTGGCAATTGCCGTCCAGGTGCAGAAGCGTCGGCACCCGCGCCTGATCGCGCACGCGCTCCACCAGCGACTTGCCGCCGCGCGGGATCACAAGATCGACGGACTCAGTACACGACAGAAGCGCGCCCACCGCCTCGCGGTCGGGCGTGTCGATCATGGTCACGCACGCCGCCGGCAGGCCCGCCGCGGCGAGGCCCTCGGCCAGGCATTCCACGATGACGCGGCTGGAGTTCAGGCTCTCCGACCCGCCGCGCAGGATGACGGCGTTGCCCGATTTCAGGCACAGCGCGCCGGCGTCCGCGCCCACATTGGGCCGGCTTTCATAGATCATGCCGATCACGCCGATGGGTGTCGCCGTGCGCTCGATCACCAGCCCGTTGGGGCGCTCGGTGCGATGCAGGACCCGGCCGACGGGGTCGGGCAGGGCGACGATCTGATCGAGCGCATCGGCCATGGCGTTGATGCGGTCTTCGTTCAGCTCCAGCCGGTCCACGAAGGAGGCCGGCTTGCCCTTGTCCTTCACGCCGGCGACGTCGATCGCATTGGCTTCGATGAGCCGGCCCATATTCGCGCGCAGGGCCTCGGCGGCCCTGGTGAGCGCGGTGTTCTTCTGGTCGGTGGTCGCCGCGGCGAGCGTGCGCGCGGCTGTCTTCGCCTCAGCGGCGAGGCCGTTCACATACGTCTTCGGATCAAACTGGGTCGTGGTCTCGGCGGTCATGATCTGTCCTCTCCAATTCGGGGCTGGCGCGGTGCGGTGCGGCGCTCCTCAGGAAGCGCGCAGCTCGCAGGCGCGGTCATAGGCGGCTTGCAGCGCGGCCTTCACGTGGTCGGTGAGCACGTCGTTCTCGTTCAGCTTTGCGACCCCGGCGGCGGTGGTGCCGCCCTTGCTCATGATGGAGTCGCGAAGCGCTTCGAAGCTCTCGCCGGTCTCTTCAGCCAGCGCCATGCACCCGGCGATGGTCTGCAAAACCAGGGCGCGGCTCTGGTCGTGGTCAAAGCCCATGTCCTGCGCCGCCAGCTGATAGGTGCGGGCGAACTCGTAGACATAGCCCGGACCCGAGCCGGCCGCGGCGGTGATACGGTCGATCTGGTCCTCGTCAGCGACCCAGATCGCGGTTCCCGCCGCCTCGCCCATGCGCTCGGCGAGCTCTTTTTGCTGCGGGGTGACGCCGTCCTGCGCAAACAGGCCGGTGACGCCCCGGCCGATGCGCGCGGGCATGTTCGGCATCAAACGCACCGCCCGGCGTCCGCCCACGGCGCGCGAGATCGTCGCCGCGCTGGTCCCGGCGGCGATGGAGAGCGCGAAGCCCTGCTCTTTAAGAAGGCCCGCGGCCTGGGGGATCGCGGCGTCGATGAGCTGGGGCTTCACCGCAACCACAAGCGCGTCGAAGCTTTGTCCTGAAAGCGCGTCGGGGGACGAGACGACGTCGACGCCGCCGGGAACCTGCGGGCCGGCCGGATCGATGACCGTCACCGCCACCCCGTCCAGCTTCGCCCATTGAGCCAGCAAGGCGCCGCCCATGTTCCCGCAACCCACCATCAAGACCGAATGCGACACGCGATCTCCTTCATTGTGCGCCGCGTCCAGCATGGGCCGGAGCGGCCATAAAAAACAGCGCCGACGAAGGATCCGCCGGCGCGATGCAGCGCAACATTTAGTACACGAAGCATTTCATATCAACAGCGCCGCTGAAGGCGGCCGCGCCGCAGCGCAAATGTGACACAGAGGAGTTGATAACACTTTTATCACCACCGTCGCAGTCAGACCCCTTGTAATAGTTCGAACAGAAAGTAATTTGTGCGCCGCAAAACAGACCGGGACGGCCCGGCCGCCCATTTGGAGGAATAGTTTGTCCGAGCGTAAGCGCGTCGTTCTCAAGATCGGCTCTTCACTTCTCGCCAATTCCGAGCATCTGACCCTGCGTTACGCCTTCATGCATGGCGTGATGGAGGATATCGCGCGGCTGCGCGAGGAGGGGATCGACGTGGTCCTGACCAGCTCCGGCGCGGTGGCGATCGGGCTTTCGACCATGGGCGTGTCGCCGGAGGAGGCCGGACTGCTGGACAAGCAGGCCGCCGCCGCGTGCGGGCAGCCATTGCTGATGAACGCCTACAAGCAGATCGCTCTGGAGTACGGCTTCGACATCGCCCAGGTGCTGGTGACGCTGGAGGATCTTGAAGACCGCCGGCGCTTTTTGAACACCAAGAACACGATCTCGCGCCTGATCGAGCATGGCGTCATGCCGATCGTGAACGAGAACGACTCGGTGACGACCCAGGAGATCAAGGTGGGCGATAATGACCGCCTCGCCGCCAAGGTCGCCCAGATGATCCAGGCCAAAGAGCTGGTGATCCTGACCAGCGTGGACGGGCTCTACGACCGCAATCCCGAAGACCCTGAAGCCAAGCACGTGCCCGTGGTCGAGGACGTGTCCGGCTATCTCGAAGTCACCACCTCGGTCTCCGAGCTGGGCACAGGCGGCATGCTCACCAAGATGCGCGCCGCCAACATGGCCCAGAACGCCGGCTGCCACACCCTGATCGGCAAGGGCGAGGTGGACCGGCCGCTCTCCGCCATCCTGTCCGGCGAGCGCAAGCACACAAGGTGCGTCGCGGTGGGCGACCCGGATTCCAGCTGGCGCATCTGGCTCACCGACCGGCTGCAGCACGCCGGCGGCCTGGTGGTGAACGCCGAGACCGCCAAGCGCCTGAATCAGGGCCGCTCGGAAATCTGCCGCTCCGACATCGTTTCGGTGCAGGGCGACTTCAACAAGGGCGACGTGCTCCACGTCTATGACGAGAGCGGCGAGGAGCTGGCGCGCGGAATGTCCAATTTCACCAGCGCGGAAACCCTGCTGCTCGCCCGTAATCTGGAGCGCAAGGTCAAGGAATTGCTGGGCTTTGAAGCGACGCCGCGGATCATCTCGGTGGAGAACATGGCGATCCTCAAAGATCACCACCTGCCCTGGGACGCGCCCACCGAAGAGCTCACCGAGGTAGGGTGAGCGCCGGTCCGCGATAGCGGATCAATCGAGCCGGTGGCTCGATTGAAGGCGGCGAACGGGCCGGCAGGCCCCGGAAGAGCGCCGGTCCGCATGGCCGCGTCCGGCGCACCTCGCCCGTAACGGAGCGGTGAAGCGCCGCCCCTAACTCCCTCCCCTCGACGGGGAGGGTGGGCCGGACCGTCAGGTCCGGGTCGGGAGGGGTGGGGATCACAGGCGCCGTCATACCCAGCGGACCCGCCGCCACCCCCTCCGCCCCGCGCTGACGCGCGGCGCACCTCCCCCGTGAAGGGGGAGGACTAAGGCACACCGTCCTTTTCGCTTGCTTAAATCTCCGCCCACGCGGGAGGACAACCGCCTTGCCGGCTGGCGCGTTCGCCGTCATACTTCCGCAATCATCAACGCCGGCTGAGGAGGGCGGACGCACATGGCCATTGTAATCGCCCTTCGGGCCGGCGAGACCGGCCTATCCCTGCGCGCCTAGCGCGGGACAGGCTCCTTTCGTCAGCCCTGATCGCTTCGCCGTTCCGGTTCACGCCGGGCGGTTCGTGATTTTGCGCGCGTCCTCGCGCGCCTGACGGATCAAACCCGTGACCTCATATACCCTTACGCAGCTGGGCGTGCGCCCGGCCATGCTCGCCCATCTCGACCTGGACACCGAAAGCCCCGCCGATCTCGCGCGCGTGGCGGCGGTGCACCGCGACGCGCTGGAGGTGCTGACCCAGGACGGCGCCGCCCGCCTTCGCCACGCCCCGTTCGAGGCCCCTGAAGACCGCCCCACCGTGGGCGACATCATCCTCATGGACCGCGCCCTGGAGCGCCCGGCGCGGGTGCTGCCGCGCGCGAGCCTCTTCAAGCGCAAGGCCGCCGGCGTGGAGGCGAAGGTTCAGCTCATCGCCGCCAATATCGACACCGGCTTCATCGTCAGCTCGTGCAACGCCGATTTCAAACCGGCCCGGCTGGAGCGCTATCTCGCCATGGTGCGCGAGGCCGGCGCGGCGCCGGTGATCCTTCTGACCAAGGCCGATCTCGCCGATCCCGCCCCCTATCTCGACGCCGCGCGCGCGGTGGCCGGCGATGCGCTGGTGGAGGCGGTGAACGCGCTTGATCCGTCAGACCTTGAAAGGCTCGCGCCCTGGACCGGGGCCGGCCAGACCGCCGCGCTCATCGGCTCCTCGGGCGTGGGCAAGACCACGCTGGTGAACACGCTCACGGGCGGCGGCGCTGAAACCGGCGGGATTCGCGAAGACGACGCCAAGGGGCGCCACACCACGCGCGGGCGCACGCTTCACCGCATGAGCTCGGGCGGCTTTCTCATCGACACGCCGGGCCTGCGCGAGCTGGCGCTGGCCGACGTGACGGCGGGGCTGTCGGCTACTTTCGAGGATCTCGCCGCGCTGGAGACGCAATGCCGCTTCTCCGATTGCGGCCACCAGGGCGAGCCTGGCTGTGCGGTGGAGGCGGCGCTGGCGGCCGGTGAGATCGATCCCCAGCGCTGGCGCCGGTTTGAAAAGCTCAAGCGCGAAGCCGCCCGTAACGACGCCACGCTGAAACAGCGCCGCGACGCCTACAAGGCGCAAGGCAAGCTCCACAAGCGCATCCAGGACGAGCACCGAAGGAAGAAGGGCGGGTGAGGGCGGCGGCGCAGACGCCGTTTAAGACTTGGGCCCGACTGTACCGTCTGGACGGTTTATCTTGAAAAAACCGTCCAGACGGTATAGATGCAGTGCAGCAAACAGCCGCCGCCCGAGGATGCCGCCAGCCCATGGCCGTTCAGTCTGAAGACGCCAAGCCGACCACGTCGGATCTGATCCTCGACGCCGCCGAGCGCGTCGTGGCGCGCGGCGGCGCGGGCAAGCTGACGATCGACGCGGTGGTCAAGGAGAGCGGATTCTCCAAGGGCGGGGTGCTTTATAATTTCCCCTCCAAGCTGGACCTGATCAAAGGCATGGTCGCGCGCCTTGTGGGCGAGCACACCGCCCGCCACGAGGCGGCCCTGCGCGAGGCCGAGGCGACCGGCGGCTCGCCCTTGCACGCCATGCTGCAAGCGCTGGTGCGCCATGAGAACCAGCGCGATCGCCAGGTCTCCATGGGTCTGCTCGCGGCGCTGGCGGAGAATCCCGAGCTGATCGATCCGGTCCGCGACGCGATTGCGAAAATGCGCGCCGACATCCTCGCCCACGCGCCCGATCCCGACCTGGCCAATATCGTGCTGCTCGCCGCCGACGGGCTGCACTTCTCCGACATTCTCGGCCTCGACATTCTCTCCGAAACAGAGCGCGCGGCCGTAGAAGCCCGCCTCCTTGCGTTGGTCACGGAGCCTTCCTGAATGAAACCGCTCACCCTGCTCCTTCCCGTCGCGGCGATGCTCGCGGCCTGCTCGGCCCCGCCGCCTGAAGCCGAAGCGCCCGTGCGCGCGGCGCGCATCGAGATGGTGCGCCCGGCTCAAAGCGCCGCCGTGCGCGAGTTCGTCGGCCGTGTGGAAGCGCGCCTGACCACCGATCTCGCCCCGCAAGTGGGCGGCCGGCTCGCCGACTTTCCGGTGAGCGAGGGCGAAATCCTGGAAGAAGGCGCCCTGGTGGCGCGCCTGGAGACCCAGGACTTTGAACGCGCCCTGCGCGAGGCGCGGGTGCAGCTGCAGCAGGCGCGCCAGACTCTGGAGCGTCAGCAGACCCTGCACGAGCGCGGCATCGCCTCGGACGCCGCCCTTGAGGATGCGCAGACCGCCTATGATCTGCGCGCGGTGGCGCTCGACAATGTGCGTCAGAATCTCGACTACGCCACGGTGACCGCGCCCTTTGAAGGCCTGGTGAGCCGGCGACTGGTGGATAATTTCTCCACCGTCGCGGCCGGCCAGCCCATCGCGCGCCTGCAGGACGTGTCCGAGCTTCGCGTGGCGATTCAGGTGCCGGAAACCGTGCTGGCCCTGGTGGATGAAACCGATCCGCGCGAGATGACCGCGCGCTTCCCCTTCCTGCCCGACCAGTCCTTTCCGCTTGAGTTCCGCGAGCTCGTCGCCGAGCCCGACCAGGCGAGCCAGACCTACACCGCGCTGTTCGCGCTGCCGGGCGACATCCCGGCCAACATCCTGCCGGGCATGACCGCCACCGTGCGCATCATCACCGAGCCGGACGCGGATGCGGACCTGGAGGCGGTGCACGCGCCGGTGAGCGCGCTCTCGGCCGCCCCCGACGGCGGGTTCGTGGTCTTTGTCTACGATCCCTCGTCCGGCGAGGTCGCCTCGCGCCGGGTGGGCGTGGGTCCGGTGACCGGCGAGACCGTGCTGATCGAGACCGGCCTGTCCGCGGGCGAGCAAATCGTCACCGCGGGCGTGACCGCGCTCCATGACGGCATGCGCGTGCGCCCGCTGGAGCGCTCGCGCACCGCATCCAGCCTGCGCTAGGGGATCAGAACCATGAGCGAGACCGACCAACACGCGCGCGGCGGCGCGGGGGTGAACCTGGCGCGCGTGTCCATCGAAAAGCCGGTGATCGCCTGGCTGATCGTGCTCGCCTGCCTGTTGGGCGGGCTGTGGGGCTTCGACACGGTGGGCCGGCTGGAGGATCCCGCCTTCACCATCAAGGAGGCGATCGTCTTCACCCCCTATCCCGGCGCCTCGGCCGAGGAGGTGGAGGACGAGATCACCGAGCGCCTGGAGACCGCGATCCAGCAAATGAGCCAGCTTGACGAGCTGCGCTCGGAATCCTCGCCGGGCGTCAGCGAAATCCGGGTGATGGTGCGCGACGAATATGACGGCGCCGAGCTGCCGCAGATCTGGGACGCGCTGCGCAAGCGCGTGAACGACGCGCAAGGGCGGCTGCCGCCCGGCGCCGGCCCGTCCACCGTGTTCGACGATTTCGGCGACGTCTACGGCATCCTCTATGCGGTGACGGCGCCGGGCTATTCGGATGCGGAGATCCGCGACATCGCCGAATATCTGCGCCGCGAGCTTCTGGTGGTCGACGGCGTCTCGAAGGTGGAGACCGCCGGCGTTCCCGATGAGCGCATCTATATCGACATCCCGCAGGAAAACCTCGCCCGGCTGGGCCTGCCCGTGGGCGCGGTGCTGGAGGCGCTGTCCACCGAGAACGCCGTGGTCGCGGCGGGCGAAACGCCGGCGGGAAGCCGGCTCTTGCGCATCGACCTGCCCCAGCGCCTTGGCGGCGTGGACGCCATTGAAACCCTGCTGATCAATCCCGGCGATGCGGGCGGCACGCTGCGCCTGTCGGATATCGCCAATGTGCGCCGCGCGCCGGTGGAGCGCGCCGATCAGTACATTTACCACAACAATGAGCGCGCCTTCACGGTGGGCGTCTCCGGGCTCGCCGATGCGAACATCGTCGATGTGGGCGCCGCGGTGGAGGCGCGCCTGGCGCTTTTAGAGGCCGAGCTTCCCGTCGGCGTCGAGCTGAAACCCATCTACGAGCAGCACGTGGTGGTCGAGGAGTCCATTGACGGCTTCCTGATCAATCTGGCGATGTCGCTGGCCATCGTCATCGCGGTGTTGTGCGTCTTCATGGGCTGGCGCGCCGGGGTGACGGTGGGCGCGGTCCTGCTTTTGACCATCGCGGGCACGCTGTTCTTCATGGCGGTGTTCGACATCACCATGCAGCGCATCTCTCTGGGCGCGCTGATCATCGCCATGGGCATGCTGGTGGACAACGCCATCGTCGTGACCGAGGGCATGCAGATCGCCGTCCAGCGCGGCGAGCGCCGCCAGAAGGCGGCCGAGGACGCGGTCGCCGCGACCCAGTGGCCGCTGCTGGGCGCCACCATCATCGGGATCATGGCGTTCTCCGGCATCGGGCTGTCGCCGGACTCCACCGGCGAGTTTCTGTTCTCGCTCTTTGCGGTGATCGGCATCTCCTTGATGCTGAGCTGGCTTCTGGCCATCACCGTGGCGCCGATGATCGCCTTCCACCTGTTCAAGTCGGAAAAGGGGACGCGCGAAAACCCCTATGGCGGGCCGATCTACTCGGCCTATCGCGGGATGCTCACCGGCGCGCTGAAGGCGCGCTGGCTCACCGTCGCCGCGCTGGTCGCCGTCACCCTCGCCAGCTTCTGGGGCTTCGGGTTTGTAAAGAACAGCTTTTTCCCGAACTCCAACACGCCCATGTTCTACGTGAACATCTCCGAGCCCCAGGGCGCGGATATTCTGGAGACCGACCGCACGGTGCGCGACGTGGCGCGGTTCGCCGCCGCCCAGCCTGAGGCGATCAACGTGGACGCCTTCGTCGGGCGCGGCGCCACGCGCTTCATGCTCACCTACACCTCCGAGCAGCCCAACGCCGCCTACGGCCAGCTGGTGGTGCGCACCGAGACGATCGACGAAATCCCCGAGCTCGCCGAGCGCATCGTGGGGTATGCGCGCGAAACCCATCCCGACGTGGAGGTGCGCTCTGAACGCATCGTCTTCGGCCCGCCCGCCGGCGCCCAGCTGGAGGCCCGCTTCCAGGGGCCCGACGCCGGCGTTCTGCGCGCGCTGGGCGAGGCGGCCATGGCCGAGCTGCGCAGCCGCGGAAACGTGCAGGATCTGCGCATCGACTGGCGCAATCGCGAGCTCGCCCTGCAGCCGCGCCTTCTGGAGGAGCGCGCGCGTACGATCGGCCTGACGCGCGCCGATATCGGCGACGCCCTGCGCTTCGCCACCGAAGGCCAGCAGGTGGGCGCCTATCGCGAGGGCGAGGATCTGATCCCCATCATCGCACGCGCCCCGGAAGACGAGCGGGTGCAGCCGGAAAACCTGTCAGACCGGCTGATCTGGAGCCCGGCGCAAAACGCCTACGTGCCCATGAGCCAGGTTGTGGAAGGCTTCGAGCTGACCGCCCAGGACACGCTCATCCAGCGCCGCGACCGGGTGCGCACGCTGACCGTTCAGGCCAACCCCCAGCCCGGCGAGACGGCCGCGGAGGCGTTCGAGCGGTTCTCCGCCATCGTGGAGGGGATCGAACGCCCGCGCGGCTATACGCTGGAATGGGGCGGCGAGCATGAAGCCAACATCCAGGCCAATGAGAGCCTGGGCGGCGTGCTGCCCTTCTCCTTCCTGGTGATGGTGGTCACCTCGGTGCTCTTGTTCCAGACCGTGCGTCAGCCCCTGATCATCTGGCTCATCGTGCCCATGAGCCTGATCGGCGTGACGGCGGGTCTGCTGATCACCAATGTCGCCTTCAGCTTCACCGCGCTTTTAGGCCTGCTCTCGCTGTCGGGCATGCTGATCAAGAACGCCATCGTGCTGGTCGACGAGCTTGATCAGCGCATAAGGCGCGGCGACGACCGGTTCGAGGCGGTGCGCGAAGGCTCGGTCTCGCGCCTCAGGCCCGTCATGCTGGCCGCCGGCACGACGATCCTGGGGATGACGCCGCTTATCTTCGACGCCTTCTTCCAGGGCATGGCCGTCACCATCATCTCCGGCCTCGCCTTCGCCACCGTGCTGACGCTCATCGCGACGCCGGTGATCTACGCGCTGTTCTTCAAGGTGAGGGCGGGGCGGCGCATGGCGAGGGCGAGCGAGCCGGCCGCTGCATGACGCTCTCCCTGTTCGCCGTCTGCCCGCCGGGGCTGGAGCCGCTTCTTGCTGCCGAACTCGCAGAGCGCGGCTTTGATGGCGTAAGGGCGGGCGCGGGCGGCGCTGCGTTCACCGGCGACTGGCCGGAGGTGTGGCGCGCCTGCCTGGAGCTGCGTGGCGCGGTGCGGGTGCTGGTCCGGCTCGCCGAGTTTCGCGTGGTCCATCTGTCCCAGCTCGACAAAAGCGCGCGGCGCGTGGACTTCAGCGTCCTAAAGCCTGGAACGCCGGTGCGGGTGGAGGCCAGCTGCCGCCGCTCGAAAATCTACCATGACGGCGCCGCGGTTGAGCGGGTGGAGACCGCCCTTCAGGCTGCGGGCCTGACGCTCGACCCGGAGGCCGCGCTAACGGTGCGCGCGCGCATCGACGACAATGTCTGCACGATCAGCCTGGATGTGTGCGGCGAGCCTCTGTTCAAGCGCGGCCACAAGCAGGCGGTGGCCAAGGCGCCGATGCGCGAGAATCTTGCCGCGCTGTTCCTGCGCGCCTGCGCCTATGACGGGGTGGAGCCGGTGCTCGACCCCATGTGCGGGTCGGGGACCTTCGTCATCGAAGCCGCCGAGATCGCCGCCGGCCTGCAGGCCGGGCGCGGGCGGCGCTTCGCGTTTGAAGCGCTTGCGACATTCGACCGGGATGGGTTCGAAGCGTTGAAACGCGGGCCGGGGACGCCGCCCGCCTGGCGCGGTTTCGGCTTCGACCGCGATCCCGGCGCCATCAAGGCGGCGGGCGAGAACGCAGGCCGCGCCGGGGTGTCGCAGATCGCCGCCTTCGAGCCCCGCCCGGCCGCCGAGCTGGAGCGCCGTGAAGGCCCGCCCGGTCTGGTGATCGTCAACCCGCCCTATGGCGCCCGGATCGGCAATCCGGCGAGCCTGCGCGCCCTCTACGCCACGCTGGGCCGGCGGCTGAAAGCCTCGTTTGAAGGCTGGCGGGTGGGGCTGGTCACGTCGGACGCGGGCCTCGCCAAAGCGACCCGCCTGCCCTTCGGCCCGCCGGGCCCGGTGGTGGACCATGGCGGCCTGAAAATCCGGCTGTGGACGACGAAGGCGCTTTAGGGCTGCTAGCCGGAGACCCGGCTGTCGCGGCGGTCGTCGCCCGCGCTGCGCGCCCAGCCGCGCTTGAACAGGCCGCGCTCGCAGGTGGTGAAGGCGCGTTCGACGCTCACGAGCTCGCCGTCGCGGGCCTGGCCGCTCATCACCGCATAGACGCCGAAATCGGGGTGGTACCAGACCCGCGTCGCCCAGCCGACCGCGTTCTGGCCTTCGATAAGATAGGCCTCGCGCGTGCGGCCGCAGAAGTTGCGCTCAGCCCGCGCGACGAGGCGGAAATCATAGCCCGCCGCCGTCCAGCCCGTGGCCGGCGGCTCGCCTTCGTCGGGGAAGGAGAACACGAACGGCCATTGCAGGCAGGTATAGCCGCGCCGGTCGCAGGTCACGATGGACTCGGTGCGCCCGAAATCCACGAACACGCCCTGATCCGGCGCCAGGTGCAGATCGGTATAGGGATCAGACAGGCTGGTGAGGGTGAAGACCGGGTGGCGGTCCTCGCCGATAGTCGTTTCGCCGGGCGCGCGCCCTTCCGGTGCGCAAGCCGCGAGCAACGCGGCGGCCGCCGCCGCAATCATCGATCCAAGCCGGGCCCGCCCCTTCATCGCTTCGTCCCCTCGCTGCGCGTCGCCGGCCCGAACGGGACCGTCCCCTCGCAAGGGCCGCCGCGCGCAAAGCGGCGCGTCAGCCCTGCTCTTCCGGCATGCGCACGACAAGGCCGTCCAGCGCGCCGGAAACCTTAATCTGACATGAAAGCCGCGAATTGTCGCGTACGTCGTCGGCGAAATCGAGCATGCTTTCCTCCATGGAAGAGCGCTCGCCGGTCTTGCCGGTCCAGTTTTCGTCCACATAGACGTGGCAGGTGGCGCACGCGCACGCCCCGCCGCAATCGGCGTCGATGCCCGGCACCATGTTGCGCACCGCGCCTTCCATGACGGTCAGACCGTCCTCCACGTCGACCACGTGTTCGGTCCCGTCATGTTCGATGTAAGTGATCTTCGCCATGGGCTTTCGGGTCTCGCTTGGAATTTGACTGGGGCGCCGGACGGCGCGTCGCGGCGGGTATTTAGGACAGGAAGTCCTTCATCGCCACACTTTGATCGCGCAGTTTTTCCGGATCAGGCCGCGCGCCGGCGGCGATCATGCGCTGGGCGGCCATGTATTCGGGCGGACAGTTCACCGCCTCGCAGGCGATCAGCGCGCCGTCTTTCAGGTGGAACAGGGCGAACTTGCCTTCTTCAGGATCGCCGCGGCGCACCAGCGTATCAGATCCGTCGATCAGGCCGGCGATCTGCAGTTTCAGCTCATACTGATCGGACCAGAACCAGGGGACCGGATCATAGGGCTTGGACTCGCCCAGGATCGCCTGGGCGGCGGCCTTGGCCTGGTCGATGGCGTTCTGCACGCTTTCAAGGCGCACGCTGCGGCCATAGCGCGGCAGGGTGAAGCGCGCCACGTCGCCCACGGCGTAGATATGCGGATCAGACGTGCGCGCATGGCCGTCCACCTCGATCCCGTCGCGCACCTCCAGGCCTGCGGCTTCGGCGAGCGTGACGTTGGGCACGAGCCCGGCGGCGATGAGCACCAGATCGGCCTCAATCACCTCGTCGCCGGTCTTCACCCCGGTCACCTGTGCGTCGCCCTCGATCCGGCTCGCCGCCGCGCCCACGCGCAGATCGACGCCGTAGCCGCGGTGGATCGCGCCGAACCAGCCTGAAAGAAGCGAGCTCGCGGTGCGCGCCATGGGTCGGTCTTCGGCTTCGAGCACCGTCACCTGCTTGCCGCGCTTCACCGCCGAAGCGGCGACCTCCAGCCCGATATAGCCCGCCCCGATGATCACCAGCCGTTCGGCCTTATCCAGCGCCTCCGACAGCCGATCGGCCTCGGCCAGGGTGCGCAGGACATGCACGCCCTCAAGCTCGGCGCCCGGGATGGGCAGTCGGCGCGCCTCGCCCCCGGTGGCGAGGATGAGATCGTCGTAGCCCAGCCGCTCGCCCGCTTCGGTCAGCACCTCGCCGGCCGAGCGGTCGAGCGCCTTGGCGCGCACCCCGGTGCGCACGGTGATGTCGGCCTTTTCGAAAAAGCCTTCCGGCTTGAGCCAGAGCCGGTCCAGCGGCGTGTCGCCGGAGAGATAGGCCTTCGACAAAGGCGGGCGCTGATAGGGAAGCGCGTCCTCGCCGCATAGAAGCGTGATCGGCGCGTCGTACTTGCGCTTTCGAAGCTCGGCGGCGGCGGAGAGGCCGGCCTGGCCCCCTCCGATGATCAGCGTTCCGTGCGTCAAAGACGACACCTCCATTATGTTCGGCCAGGCCATGGCGCCGCGCCGCTCGGCTTTAGTCAAGCGCGCCGGGCGCCGCGCCGGGGCTGTGGACGGCGGTTCGGGCGCGCTTGTAAGCGGCCCGCGCGCGTCCTAGACGAATGCCATGACCTCGCAGACGGTTCCGCTTGCCGACACGGCCGCTGCGGCGCGCTTCGGCGCGCGGCTCGCCGACGCGTTGCGGATCGGGGACGCGGTTTTGCTGTTCGGCGATCTGGGCGCGGGCAAGACCACGCTGGCGCGCGCGGTGATCGAAGCGCTCACCGGCGAGACCGACGCGCCCAGCCCCACCTTCACCCTGGTGCAGAGTTATGAGGCCGGCGCCTTCCTTCTGCTGCACGCCGACCTTTACCGGCTGGAGGATGAGGGCGAGCTTGACGAGCTGGGCCTGGATGAGGCGCTCGATCATGGCGCGGCGTTGGTGGAATGGCCCGACCTCGCGCCCGGCTGGCGGCCTGAGACCCGGCTGGAGATCGCATTGGAAGAGACCGACGACGGCGGACGGCTGGCCCGGCTGAGCGCCTTTGGAGCCTGGGAGGACCGGCTTGGACAGCTCGCCGACTGAGCGCGATCTTGCGCGCGCCGACTTCATCACGGCCGCCGGCTGGGGCGGCGCGCGCGTCGATCCGTTTCCCGGCGACGCCTCGACGCGGCGCTATTTCCGCCTGTTCAAGGACGACGCGACCGCGTTGATCATGGACGCGCCCAGCGGCTCAGAAGCGCCGGCCTGCCCCGCCGGCGCGACGCCGCAAGAGCGCGCGCAGCTCGGCTATAACGCGCAGGCGCGCCTGGCCGGAAACAACACCGCCGCCTTCGCCGCGATCGCCCAGGCGCTCAGCGCGCGCGGGTTTTCCGCGCCGAAGATTTATGAAGCCGATGTCGGCGCGGGCTTTTTGCTGATCGAGGATCTGGGCGATGACCTGTTCGCCCGGGTGATCCCCGATCGCGCCCATGAAGGCGGGCTCTACGCCCATGCGGTGGAGACCGTCGCCGCGCTCCAGCGCGCCTCCATCGAGCGCGAGCCGGAAGCGTTCGGCCATGCCTGGCGCATCCAGGATTATGACCGCACCGCGCTGCAGACCGAGGCCGATCTGTTCCTGGACTGGTATGCGGCCAAGCGATGCGGGGCGGAGATCACCGAGGCGGTCCGGCGCGACTGGCACGGCGCCTGGGCGAAGGTCTTTCCGGTTCTGGACGCCCATGCGCCGGGGCTCGTCATGCGCGATTATCACGCCGAGAACCTGATCTGGCGGCCTGAACGCGAGGCCGAGGCGCGGGTGGGCTTGCTCGATTTTCAGGACGCGCTGTTCGGCCATCCCGCCTATGATCTGGTCTCCCTTCTGGAGGATGCGCGCCGCGACGTGCCGGGCGATCTGCACAAGCCGCTGGCCGACCGCTTTTTCGACAGGGCGATGCTGAGCGATCGCGAGGCGTTCGACGCCGCCTACGACGTATTGGCCGCCCAGCGCAACGCCAAGATCCTCGGCATTTTCGTGCGCCTGGTGCGCCGCGACAACAAGCCGAGATACGAGCAGTTCATGCCGCGCGTGGCGCGCAATTTCGTCAAGGACATCGCCAATCCGGCGCTCGCGCCGTTGAAAGCCATCGTCCGCGAGATCGCGCCGGGCGTCTACAAGGAGGCCGAGCTTTGAAGATCACCACCGCCATGGCCATGGCCGCCGGGCGAGGCACGCGCATGCGCCCGCTCACCGACGACCGCCCGAAAGCCATGGTGGAGGTCTGCGGCAAAACGCTGATCGACTGGACCCTGGACAAGTTCGCCGAAGCCGGCGTCACGCGCGCCGTGGTGAACGTCCACCATTACGCGGATATGCTGGAAGACCACATCTCCGGGCGCGCGGCGCCGAGGATCGTCATTTCCGATGAACGCGAGACCCTGCTGGAGACCGGCGGCGGGCTGGTGAAGGCTGCGCCGCTTCTGGGCGCCGACCCGGTCTTCGTGGCTAATTCGGATTCGGTGTGGATCGACGAGGGTGAGGCGGGCGAGCTTTCCCGGCTGGCGGCCGCGTTCGACCCCGAAGAGATGGACGCGCTTTTGCTTCTCGCCCCGCTGGAGCGCCAGCTGGGCTATGGCGGCAAGGGCGATTTTTTGCTCCACGAGGACGGCCGCATCGAGCGCCGGGGCGAGCGCGACAGCGCGCCGTTCGCCTATGCCGGGGTGCAGGTGATGCATCCACGCCTTCTTGAAGGCGAGCCCGAAGAGGTGTTCTCCACCAACACCCTCTGGGACAAGGCGCTGAAAGCCTCGCGCGTGTTCGGCCTGCCCATGGAAAGCTACTGGATGCACGTGGGCGATCCTGATGCGAAGACCGAAGCGGAGAATCGGCTAGGCTGCGATCCATGAGCGATCTGTTTGCAGCGCCCGGCCCGCGCGTCTTCACCATCCCGCCCTCGGCGGGGTTTGTGGATGCCCTGGCGCGCGGCCTGCACGACGCCTTTCCCGATCCTGACGCCCTGAGCGGCGTCACCGTGCTTTTGCCCACCCGCCGCGCCGGGCGCGCGCTCGCCGAGGCGTTCACCCGGCTGCACGGCGCGCCCGGCGCCGCGCTCCTGCCCATGATCCGTCCCATCGGGGACGTGGACGCCGACGATCCGCCGTTTGAACCCGGCGAGCTCGCCGACGCCGCGCCCGAGGCGATCTCCACCGCGAAACGCCGGTTTGAGCTGGCCCGGCTGATCCTGGCGCGCGAAAGCGCGTCTGGCCGCTCCATGGGCGCGGGCGGCGCGCTGGCGCTCGCCGACGATCTCGCCCGCCTGCTCGACGACCTCGCCACCGAGGAGGTGCGCGACCTCTCCAAACTCACCCAGGACGTGCGCGCCAACCTGCCCGCCCATATGGGCGAGGCGGCGATGTTCCTGGACATCGTGCTGGAGGCCTGGCCCGCCAGACTCGCCGAGCTGGGCCATGTGGACCCGGCCGAGCGCCGCTCGCGCCTGCTGCGGGCGCTGGCGGACCGCTGGAAGACCGCGCCGCCGGACGCGCCGGTGATCGCGGCGGGCTCCACCGGCTCCATCCCGGCCGCGGCCGAGCTTCTGGATGTCGTCGCCCGGCTGCCCCAGGGCTGCGTCGTGCTGCCGGGGTTTCAAAGCGACATGGATCCGCGCGCCTGGGCCGCCATCGACGACGCCCACCCCCAGCGCGCCATGAAGTCGCTGATCGAGGCCATGACCATCGCGCGCGGCGACGTCACGGTCTGGCCGGGCGCGGCGGAAGGCGAGGGCGAGGCGCGCCGGGTGCGCGTCATCGCCGAAGCCCTGCGCCCCGCCGAGGCGACGTCGGACTGGCTCGCCCGAGTGGAGGATTTGAAGGAAGGGTGGGGCGCGGACGTCTTCGAACGCGCCCTGGACGGCCTTTCGGTGATCGAGGCGCCCACCCCCGGCGAGGAGGCGCGCGCCATCGCCCTGGCCTTGCGCGAAACGCTGGAGACGCCGGGCGCGCGCGCCGTGCTGGTCACGCCCGACCGGGCGTTGGCGCGCCGGGTGAGCGTGGAGATGGACCGGTTCGGCGTCACCCTGGACGACAGCGCCGGCGCGCCGCTCTCCGACACCGCCCCCGGCGCGTTCCTGATGCGGGTGCTCGATTGCGCGCTGGCGCCGGGCTCGGCGCTGGCGTTCAGCGCGCTGGCGAACTCGCCCCTGTTCGCGCTCGGCCGTGACCGGGCGCGCTTGAAGCCGGAGATCGGCGCCATGGAGCGCCGCGCCCTGCGCGGGCGCCGCCCCGGGCTCGCCCCCGGCTCCATCGGCGATCATATCCGCGGCCATCACCGGCTCGACGACGAGGAGAAGGCGCGCTGGGGCGCGATCGCCGACGCCGTCGCGGACGCGCTCGCCCCGCTCCACGCCCTTTCCGGCGCGCAGACCGCCCATGACTGGGCGAAGGCGCTGGTGCGCGCGGCGGAAGCGCTCGCCGCGAGCCATGAGCAGAGCGGCGCCGACCGGCTCTGGTCCGGCGATGCGGGCGAGGCCGCCGCCGGCCTGATGCGTGAGTTTCTCACCGAGGCGGACGCCCTGCCGCCGCTCAGCTTGCGCGAATTCATCCGGGCGGTGCTCGAGACGGCGCGCGCGCGCCTTGTGCGGCCCAGCTACGGGGCCCATCCGCGCCTGCAGATCCTCGGGCCGCTGGAGGCGCGCCTGGTGAGCGCGGACCGGGTGATCCTTGGCGGGCTCAACGAGGGCGTCTGGCCGGCGGCGCCGAAAACCGACCCCTTCCTGTCGCGCGGCATGCGCGCGGCCGCCGGTCTCGCCGCGCCGGAGCAGCGCTTCGGCCTCGCCGCCCATGATTTCGCCCAGCTCGCCGCCTCGAAGGACGTGATCCTGACGCGGGCGGGCAAGCAGGACGGCGCGCCCACCGTGGCCTCGCGCTGGCTGTGGCGGCTGCAGACGCTGGCGCGCGGCGCGCTGGGCGAGGCGGAGGGCGACGCGCGCCTGGCCCCGCCGCTGGATTATCCGGCGCTGGCGCGCGCGCTGGACGATCCAGGCGAGGCGCGCGCTTCAATCGCCGCGCCGCAGCCCGCCCCGCCGGTGAAAAACCGGCCGCGCCAGCTCTCGGTCACCCAGATCGAAACCTGGATCCGCGACCCCTACGCCATTTTCGCGCGCAAGATCCTGCGCCTTGAAAGCCTGGACGAGCTTGACCGCGAGCCCGGCCCGGCCGAGCGCGGCCAGGCCTATCACGCCGCCATAGAGCGCTGGACGCGCGCCCTGCCCGACACCGACCAGCTGCCCGTGGACGCCCATGAGCGCCTGGTGCGCTTGGGCCGCGAGCAACTGGAGGCCGCCGGCTTTCCCGACGCCCGGCTGGGCGTGGAGTTGCCCCGCTTTGCGCGCATGGCGAAGTTTCTGGTGGACTGGGAGGCGAACCGGCGCGCGCTGGGCTTCCGGCCGGTGGCGATCGAAAGCACGGGCGAAATGGTGCTCGACGTGCCTGAAGGCCCGTTCACCCTGACCGGACGGGCCGACCGGATCGACATGCGCCCGGACGGCGCGCTGGACGTCATCGATTTCAAGACCGGCGGCGCGCCCTCGAAGAAAGAGGTGGCCGCCGGCTTCGCTCCGCAATTGCCGCTCACCGCCGCCATGGCCGCGCGCGGCGGGTTCGAGGACTGCCCGAGCCATGAGCCGGGCGATCTTGTCTATGTGCGTGTCTCCGGCGGCAAGAAGCCCGGAGAGGAATGCTCGGTGGTGAAAAAGCCCGGCGGCGAGGAGGCCGCGACGCTGGCCGAGGAGGCGCGCGACGCGCTGGGCGCCTGGGTGGTGCAGTTTGACGACGAACGGCGCACCTATCCAAGCCAGCCGCGGGCGAAATACACCAATCAGTGGGGCGAGTACGACCATCTCGCCCGGCGCAAGGAATGGGCGAGCGCAGCTGAAGACGCCGGCGAGGGAGGCGGCTCATGACTACGCCCGGTTTCGATCCGCAGATTGTTCTGTCGGCGAGCGCGGCCCAGCGCGACGCCGCCGATCCGGCCTGCACCGTGTTCGTGGAGGCCAACGCCGGCTCGGGCAAGACGCGCGTGCTGGTGGACCGGGTCGCCCGGCTTCTTTTGGAAGGCGCGGAGCCGGACCGCATCCTGTGCGTCACCTTCACAAAGGCCGCCGCCGGCGAGATGCAGACGCGGCTTTTTAAAAAGCTTGGCGACTGGTCGACGCTCTCCGATGCGGCGCTGTCTGAAAAGCTGGACGAGCTCTCCGGCGGCGGGGTGAAGCCCGATCTCGCCCGGGCGCGCCGTCTGTTCGCGCGCGCGCTGGAGACGCCGGGCGGGCTGAAGATTCAGACTCTGCACGCGTTTTGCGAAAGCCTGCTGCGCCGCTTCCCGCTGGAGGCCGGCTTGCCGCCGGGTTTTGAGGTGCAGGACGACGCCGCCGGCGCCGCGCTCAAGGCCGAGGCGCTGGACGCCGTCACCGAAGCCGCGCTCAAAGACCCGGCAAGCGAAGAGGCCAAGGCGATCGCCCGGCTTCTGGAGGCGTGCGGCCCTGACGCGCTCTCGACGCTTATCGGCTTCGCCGCGAACCGCCGCCACCGGCTGGAGGCGCTTCTGGACGAGGCCGGCTCGGTGGAGGCGCTCATGGACCGGGCGAGCCTGGCGCTCGGCGTCGAACCGGACACCGGCGAAGAGCACGCCTACGCCGTGATCTGGGCGGAGACCGAGGCCGATGATCTCGACGCCGCGCTGAGCGCGCTGCAATCGGGCGCGGGCAAGACCTGCGAGCAGAGCGCGGCGGGGCTCATGGAGGTGCTGGCGCTGGGGCGGAGCGATCCGGCGGAGGCGGCCCGGCTCTATATCGATTGGATCACCACGGCCAGGGGCGAGGTGAAGAAGCCCGGCTCCATCTACACCAAGAAGCTCGGCGAGACCTATCGCATCCTGGTCACCCTGTTCGGCGAGGACGGCTCGGAGCGCTATCGCATCGCCGACGAGGCCATCCCCTTCGTGGCCGCGGCGAAAGCCAACGAGGTCAGCCGCGCCGCGCTGTTGATCGCCAGCCGCTTCCTGGAGGAGTACGGCGCGCGGCTCGCCCGGCGCCGGGTGGTGGACTTCGCCGATCTGGTGGAGCGCGCGCGCGGCCTGCTCACCGATTCTGAGGCCCGGGTCTGGGCGCTCTACAAGCTCGACCAGGGGTTGGAGCACGTGCTCGTCGACGAGGCCCAGGACACCGCGCCGGAGCAATGGGCGGTGATCAACGCGGTCACCGAGGAGTTCTTCGCCGGCGCCGGCGCCCACGAGGCGGCCGGGCCCGACGCGCTGTCGCGCACCGTGTTCTGCGTCGGCGACGAGAAGCAGTCGATCTATTCGTTCCAGAACGCCGACCCGAAGGAGTTCCTCGCCCAGCGCGTCCGGCTGGAGCGCGACGTCGGCGCGGCCGGTTTGGCCTTCCGCTCGCCGCCCCTGAACGTCTCCTTCCGCTCTTCAGCCGAAGTGCTGGCGGCTGTGGATCTCGCCTTTAACGCCGAGGCCGCCGCGGTGAACGCGCCGGAGCGCCCGGAGACCAAGGACGCCGGCTTCGCGCTGGAGACCAAGCTGCTCATGGCCGATCCGGAATCGGAGACGGCGCGCGACTCCCTGGCCTTCCACCGCTATGAGGGCCACCGGGCCGCCCGCGCCGCGACGCCGGGCTGCGTCGAGGTCTGGCCGCCCGTGCCCAAGCCGGACATGCCCGACGACGAGGAGCTGGACCTGCGCCCCGTCGACGCCGAGCGCAAGGACTCCGCGCGCAACCAGCTCGCCGAAGCGGTGGCGAGCGAGATCCGCGCCGTGCTCGACCGGGGCGACGCGGTCTGGGAGGAGGAGGGCGGCTGGCGCGAGCGCCCGGCGGCGCCTGGCGACATCCTGGTGCTGGTGCGCCGGCGCGGCGGGCTGTTTGAGGAGATCATCCGGCGGTTAAAGCTGAAACGCGTGCCGGTGGCGGGCGCCGACCGCATGACCCTGCCCGACCAGCTGGTGGTGGAGGATCTGCTCTCGCTGGCGAACTTCGCCCTTTTGCCCGAGGACGATTTGTCCCTGGCCGAAGTGCTCAAAAGCCCGTTCTTCCACCCCATGGGCGCGGCGCATCCCGTCATCGACGACGCCGCGCTGTTCGATCTGTCGCGCCGCCCCGGCCGGCGGCTCTGGGAGAAGCTGCGCGGGTTCGACGATCCGCGCTTTGCTGAAGCGCGCGACGCGCTGGAGGCGGCGCGCGCGCGCGTCGACGCGGATGCGCCCTACGCCTTCTTCGCGCGGTTCTTGAGTGAGGCCTCCAGCACCGGCGAGAGCCGGCTCGCAAGGCTTTATGCGCGCCTGGGCGAAGAAGCGCGCGATCCGGCCGAGGAGTTTCTCTCCCGCGCCCTCTCCCATGAACGCGACGGCGCGCCCTCCCTGTCGCGCTTCGTCGCCGAGATGCGCGCCGACAGCGCCGAGGTGAAGCGCGAGATGGAGGCCGGGCGCGGCGAGGTGCGGGTGATGACCGTGCACGGGGCCAAGGGCCTGGAAGCGCCGATCGTCTTCCTGCCCGACACCTCCCAGTGTCCCAAGGACCGCTCGGCCGGGCTCCACGCCCATCCCCAGGCCGGGCTCGTCTGGGGGCCGGACACCGCCAACCCGCCGCGCCTTGTGGAGAGCCTGAAGGACGCCGCCCAGCTCGCCGCGGACGGCGAGTATCAGCGCCTGCTCTATGTGGCGATTACGCGCGCGCGAGACCGGCTGGTGGTGTGCGGGCACACCTATGGAAACGGCGGCAAGATCGATCCGGGCAGCTGGCTTGATCGGTGTCTCGGCGCGTTCCAGGGCGAGGGCTGGCGCGAGGTGCGCACCCCGCTGGACGCCGTCGCCGAGGAAAACGGCTGGGACGCCGCTCCGGGCCGCCGCTTTGGGCCCGATCCCAAGCGCCTGGGCCCCGCGCCCGGCCTGACGCGCGCCCGTCCGGCGCTTCCCGCCTGGGCGACGCGCGAGGCCGGCCCGGAACCGGCCGCCCCGCGCGCGGCCGCGCCCTCGCGGCTTCTGGGCGAGGAGGAGGGCGGGTTCGAGCCCGCCTCGCTCTCGCCGCTGGCTGAAGGCGGCGAGCAGCGCTTCCGCCGCGGCGGGCTCATTCACAAGCTTTTGCAGACCCTGCCCGACCTGGCGCCGGAGCGCCGCGACGCGTCCGCGCGCAAATACCTCGCCGCTCAGAAGGACCTGTCCGAGGCTCAGCGCGAGGAGATCGCGCGCGAGACCCTGCGCGTGCTGGAGGACCCTGAGTTCGCGCCCCTGTTCCAGCCCGGCTCGCGCGCCGAGGCCGCGGTGTCGGGCCGCGCGCCGGGCCTGCCCGCCGACATGGTGGTGAACGGCCAGATCGACCGGCTGGTGGTCATCGACGGCCAAGTCCTGATCGTCGATTACAAAACCAACCGCCCGCCGCCCGAACGCGTGGAGGACGTGCCGAACGCCTATTTCGCCCAGATGGCCGCCTATCGCGCGCTGCTGAAGGCGCTTCACCCCGGCAAGCCGGTGCGCTGCGCGCTTTTGTGGACCGATGCGCCGCGGCTCATGGCGCTGCCTGAAGAGCGGCTCGACGCCGTGCTTAAACAGGCGCGCGCGCGCTCGGCCGGTGCTTGAACGCTTGACCGCAAAGCGGGGTCTTCCTAGGTGTTCGCCCACACCGCGACGCGCGCGAACGGCCCGAGTCGCTTGAAACGGTTTTAGATCAAGGAGCATGGCCCATGGCGACCAAAGCGGTTTCCGACGATTCCTTCGAGGCCGACGTCCTGAAGGCCGACGGCCCGGTCCTGGTGGATTTCTGGGCGGAATGGTGCGGCCCCTGTAAGCAGATCGGCCCGGCGCTTGAAGAGATCGCCAAGGACCACGCCGACAAGATCACGGTGGCCAAGGTCAATATCGACCAGAACCCGATGGCGCCGTCGAAATACGGCGTGCGCGGCATCCCCACCCTTTTGATCTTCAAGGACGGCGAGGAAGTCAGCCGCCAGGTGGGCGCCATGGCCAAGTCCAAGATCGAGGAATGGATCCAGAGCGCGGTTTAAGCGCCGGCGATCCAGGCTTGAACGACAAAACCCCGGCGCGCCGCGCCGGGGTTTTTCGTTCGGCGTGCGCACAGGCCCCTAAACGCCGTCTCCGGCGAAGGCCTTCTCCACCACATAGTCGCCCGGCTTGGCGTTGGCGCCTTCTTCAAAGCCGCGCGCGTCGAGCATGGCTTTGAGCTGTTCCAGCATCGCCATGGAGCCGCAGATCATCACCCGGTCCACGCTTCGGTCGAGCCCAGGCCGCCCGATCGCCTCGAACAGCGCGCCGGTTTCGATCAGCGTGGTGATGCGCCCGGTGCGCGGTCCGGTCTCGCGGGTGACCGAGCTGAAATAGGTGAGGCGCTCAGCTGCGAGTTCGCCCACCAGCGGATCGGCCTTCACCGCCTCCACCAGCTCCCGGGTATAGGCGAGCTCGGCATGCGTGCGGCAGGTGTGGGTGAGGATCACCTCGTCGAACTGTTCGTAGAGCGACGGCTCCCGGATCAGGCTGGCGAAGGGGGCCGCGCCGGTGCCGGTGGAGAGCATGTAGAGCCGCTTTCCCGGTTTCAGCGCATCGGTCACCAGCGTGCCGGTGGGCTTGCGTCCCACCAGCACCCGGTCGCCGGGCTTGATATGGCGCAGGCGCGAGGTCAGCGCGCCGCCCTCCACCTTGATGGAATAAAACTCCAGCGTGTCGTCCCAGGACGGGCTCGCCACCGAATAGGCGCGCAGCACCGGTTTTGTCTCGCCGGGAAGCCCGATCATCACGAACTCGCCCGGCCGGAAGCGCAGGCTGGCCGGCCGCGCCGTGCGGAAGCGGAACAGCGTGTCGGTATAGTGCTGAACCTCGCTGACCCGGCAGGAAAAGAACGCGCCTTCATCGACGACGTCCGGCTGAGCGTCCCTGTGCTGAATATTGGCGGGCTGATCGAGCATGGCGGGCTTTCTAGGCTTGAGGGGCGAAGGCGGGCGCGTCCTCGCTCCAGGGCGGAACGGGAAGGCCGCGCGCGCGAAGATAATCGGGATCGAACAGGCGCCCGGCGTATCGCGCGCCGGTGTCGCAAAGAAGCGTGACGATGGTCTTTCCCGGCCCCAGATCGCGGGCGAGCCGGATCGCGCCGGCGATGTTCACCCCCGCCGACCCGCCCAGAGACAGGCCTTCATGTTCGATCAGATCAAACAGCAGCGGTAGAAACTCGGCGTCCTCGATCCGGTAGGCGTGGTCCACCTTCAGCCCCTTGAGATTGCCGGTGATCCGGCCCACGCCGACGCCTTCGGTGATGGAGCTTGGCCCCGCCTCCAGCACGCCGTCGGTGTAAAACCGGTAGAGGGCGCCGCCGGAGGGATCAGCGAGGCCGATGCGCACACGGGGCTTCGCCGCGCGCAGCGCCTGGGCGATCCCGGCCAGGGACCCGCCGGTGCCGGCCGCGCAGATGAAGCCGTCGATCGCGCCGCCGGTCTGCGCCAGGATCTCCGCGCCGGTGGTGTCGGCGTGAAAGGCCTTGTTGGCGGGGTTGTCGAACTGGTTCGCCCAGACCGCGCCGGGCGTCGCCTCGGCGAGCCGGCGCGAGACATGGACGAAATGATGCTCGCTGGAATAGGGGGCGGGGTCGACCTCCACGATGCGCGCGCCGGCCGCGACGAGCGCGTCGCGCTTGGCCGGGCTTTGCCCGCGCGGCATGACGATCTTCGTCCTGTAGCCCAGCGCCCCGGCCACCAGCGCCAGGCCGACGCCGGTGTTGCCGGCCGTGCCCTCCACGATCGTCCCGCCGGGTTTGAGCGCGCCCTCAGCGCGCGCCGCCCGGATCAGGCCCAGCGCCGTGCGGTCCTTCACCGAGCCGCCAGGGTTTAAAAACTCCGCCTTGCCAAGGATCTCGCACCCGGTGGCGCGCGAGGCGGCCTCCAGCCTGATCAGCGGCGTGTTTCCGATGAGGTCGATGACGGACATGGTCAGCCGCACCCTGTACGGGTTTTTCTCCCCCCGCCTGCGGGGGGAGTGGGCCGGCCGCAGGCCGGGTCGAGGGGGGGAGCGACGGCGCCCGCCATCCTCCCCCCTCCGTCCCGAACCTTCGGTCCGGGCCACCTCCCCCGTAAACGGGGGAGGAAAAGCGCCTGCGCCCTTTCGGGCGCCTGAGACAAACTCACCATCCCACCGGTCTATCAGATCAGCCGCACCGCGCCAGCGCGCTCGGCCCGGGCGGCTTTGGCGGGATCGAAAATGCCGCACTCTTCGCGGTCCTCGCCCGCCCAGCGGCCCTCGCGCGAGCCCGGCCCTTCGGCCGGCGCGGTGCACGGCCAGCAGCCGATGGAGGCGTAGCCGGCTTGCGTGAGGGGGTGGGCGGGCAGATCGAGCGCCTTGAAGCGCGCCGCGACCGCGTCCGGGGACAGGAAGGCCAGCGGATTGATCTTCACCCGCTCGCCGTCGAACTCCACGGCTTTAAGCGCGCCGCGCGACCCGCCGTGATAGCGCTTGCGCCCGGTGATCACCGCGTCGAAATCGTCAAGCCCGCGCGCCAGCGGGCGCACCTTGCGCAGGGCGCAGCAGGCCTCGCCGTCGCGCTCATAGAGCTTGCCGTCGGCGTCTTCGCGCGCCTCCTCCTGCGCATCGGGTTCGAGCACGCGCACGTCGGTGAGCCCCAGGGCGGCGACGAGCCGGTCTTTGTAGCTTAGCGTCTGCGCGAAATGGCGCCGGGTCTCCAGGAACAAGACCGGGGTCGCCGGATCGGCCTCGGCGAGCAATTTCAGGCCCAGCGCGGCCTCCGCCCCGAAGCTGGAGAGCAAGGCGATGCGCCCGCAATAGACCTTAAGCGCGCGCGCCAGAATGGTCTCGGGAGCCGCGCCGTCGAGCGCATCTGCCAGCGCTTCGGCGCGGGCCTTGCGCGCGGCGAGCGCCCGCCGGTGAAGCGCCGTGGGCCGGGCGTGGGGCGCGCCGGGATCGGGCTGGTAGGCGTGCGCAAACCCTGAGATCGCGCGCGGCGCGCCGGGGCGGGGGTCGGCGTCGACCGCGTCGAAGCCGGAGCGCACAAGCGCCGGCTTCTGGTCGGGCAGAAGCGGGCCAACGGCGCGCAAGCTGCCGTCATAGCCGTTTGCGCGCAGGATCGCGGCGAGGGAGAAGCCCCGCCCGTCCTTGAAGCTGGAGAAGCGAATGTCCAGCCGGTCGGCGTAGGCGGCTGCGGCGAGCGCCTCCTCCGGGGCGATGTCGGCGGGCAGCTCCAGCGCGCGGGGGCTGAGCTGGCGGGCGGAATCAAGCGCCATAGACGGCCTCCTTGAAAGGATCGGGTCCGATGCGATCAAGCGTCTCGGAGAAGCGTTCGCCCGGTTCGGCGGCGTCGGCGAACACGCCCACGCAGGCGATGACGGCGGTCACCGCGTCATCGGCGGACAGGCCGGGCCCGAGAATCTTGCCGATGGCCGAGGCCCCGTCGGCGACGCCGCCAAGGGTGAGCTGGTAGACCTCCTCGCCTTTCTTATCGACGCCCAGAAGGCCGATCTCGGCCACATGGTGATGGCCGCAGGCGTTGATGCATCCGGAGATCTTGACGGTCACCTCGCCCGCCGCCGCATCGAGCCCGGCGGCCTCAAGCCCCAGCGAGATCTGTTGCGCGATGGGAATGGAGCGCGCATTGGCGAGATTGCAGTAATCAAGCCCCGGGCAGGCGACGATGTCGCTGGCGCGCCCGGCGTTCGCGGTGGCGAGCCCGGCCCCGCTCAACGCCTCGAACACCGCCGGCAAAGCAATTTCTTCCGTATGGGGAAGAACCAGATTCTGCTCCTTGGTGACGCGGATCTCGCTCATCGCGAAGCGCTCGGCGAGATCGGCGATGAGCTCCATCTGCGCCGCGCTCGCGTCGCCCGGCGCCTGGCCGTAGGCTTTCAGCGGGATCACCACGATGGCCCGGCCCGCGACCTTGTGCGGCTTCACGTTCACCGCGCGCCAGCGCGCGAAGGCGGGGTCGGCGGGAAATTGCTCCAGCGCCCGGCCTTCCGGCGGCGCGGCGAAGAAGGCCGAGACCCGTTCGATCTCTTCTGCCGGCACGGCGAGGGCGCGGCCGCGGATCGCCTCATAGGTCTTTTCAACCTCGGCGGCGAAGGCGTCCGCGCCCATGGCCTCCACCAGGATCTTGATGCGCGCCTTGTAGAGATTGTCGCGGCGGCCGGCGAGATTGTAGACGCGCAAAATGGCCGTCAGATAGGCCAGCAGCTCAGCAGCCGGCAGGCGATCGCGGATCTTCGCGGCGATGCGCGGCGTGCGGCCCTGGCCGCCGCCCACATGGACCTCGAAGCCCGTTGCTCCGTGTGCGTCCTTTATCAGCTTCAGGCCGATATCGTGCACGCCGATAGCGGCCCGGTCGGCGGGCGAGCCGGTGACCGCGATCTTGAACTTGCGCGGCAGCCAGCTGAACTCGGGATGGAAGGTGGACCATTGCCGGATCAGCTCGCACCAGGGGCGCGGATCGGCGATCTCGTCCTTGGCCGCGCCGGCGAACGGGTCGGTGGTGGTGTTGCGGATCGTATTGCCCGAAGTCTGGATGGCGTGCATCTCCACGCCCGCCAGAAGGTCGAGCACGTCGGGAATGTCCACCAGGGCCGGCCAGTTGTACTGAATGTTCTGGCGCGTGGTGAAATGGCCGTAGCCCTTGTCGTAATCGCGGGCGATCCGGGCGAGCAGCCGCAATTGATCCGCAGACAGAACGCCATAGGGGATGGCCACGCGCAGCATGTAGGCGTGAAGCTGCAGATACACCCCGTTCATCAGCCTCAGCGGCTTGAATTCGTCTTCAGACAGACGGCCGTCGAGCCGCGCGCTCACCTGCTCGCGAAATTCCTTGGTGCGCGCGTCCACGAGCTCGCGGTCGATGACGTCATACTGGTACATGGGAGCCTCCGGGCAGCGCGCGTGTGGAGCCGGTGGTGGGGCCTGAAAGCCGGATCGTCTCGCGCACATGCTTGCGCCCGGCCGGGGTGAAGGCCTCGGCCTCGCCGACCTCGATCAGATAGGCGCCGACGATGGTGAGGCTGTCATCCTGGGCCGCGTTCAGCGCCGCCTGCGCGTCCGCGTCGGCCAGGCGCGCGGCCTGCGCCGGGTCCGGGCTCCAGACGCCGTCGGGCGTGCGATAGACGACCTTGCCGTCGGTGAGGCGGTTGGCGGTGACAGCCTTCATGCGGCGGCCTCCAGCCCGGCCCGCCGCGTCAGCACGCCAAGCGATCCCGGCGCGCGGCGCACCACCTCGCCGATGACGATGGCGGCGGGGCCCTTGACCTCTTCGCGCGACAGGGCGGGGGCGAGGTCGTCAAGCGTGGTGAAGAGCGTGCGTTCCGCGGCGAGGCTTGCGTTCTCCACCACGGCGACCGGGGTCTCTGCGGAGCGGCCCGCCTCGATCAACCGGCGCGACAGGGTCGCGGCGGTGGCGACGCCCATATAGACCACCAGGGTGTGGCTGACGGCGGCCAGCGCGTCGTAGTCGAGGCTCGTACCGGTTTTCGGGCGGCCGGTGACGAAGGTGACCGCCTGGGCCGCGTCGCGATGGGTGAGGGGAATCTGCGCGTTCGCGCCGGCGGCGAGCGCGGCGGAGACGCCGGGCGTGACCTCGACCGGCACGCCGGCCTCGCGCACCGCCTCGGCCTCCTCACCGCCGCGCCCGAAGATGAAGCTGTCGCCGCCCTTCAGGCGCACCACGCGCCGGCCGAGCCGGGCCTGTTCGATCAGGATCTCGCAAATGCGGCTTTGCGGCGTCGGGTGGTGGCCGGCGGTCTTGCCGACATCGATGCGGATCGCGTCGCGCCGTGCGCGATCGATGATTTCCGACGAGACGAGCCGGTCGTGAACGATGACCTCGGCGTCGCGGATCAGGCGCGCCGCCTTGACCGTGAGCAGTTCGGGATCGCCCGGCCCGGCGCCCACAAGATGAACGACTCCAGCACCAAACGCGCCGTCTGGACGATGATCCGGCCCGGTTATCCCCCGAAGATCTTCAAGGATTTCCGCCCGTGCCCCGTCCCGGTCACCGGCGTCGGCGCGCCGCGCCGCAGCGCCGCGCAAAGCCCGCTCCCAGAAGCGCCGGCGCGTGTCGACGCTGGGGAAGGCGTCCTTGACCTGATGGCGCAGGCTCGCCGCGGCGTCGGCCAAGTGTCCGATTCCCTTGGGAATGCTGGTTTCCAGAAGGCTTCGAAGGTCGCGCGCCAGCACCGGCGCGGACCCGCCGGTGGAGAACGCCACCGTCACCGCGCCGCGATCAATGAGCGCAGGCGTGTAGAAATCACAAAGGCTTAGCTCGTCGACCACGTTGACCAGCGCGCCCGCTGCCTTGGCCTTGCGCACATAGCGCCGGGCCAGGCGCCGGTCGTTCAGGCCGATGAAGACCAGCCGCGCGCCCTTGAGCTCACGATCGGCCTTTTCGGCCTCGACGACCAGCGTTCCGGGCTTGAGATCGCCTGGAGTTTCAAACGCTTCACCCAGGGTGCACCAGACCAGCTCGCACGGCGCGGTGCGAAACAGGCGCAGCTTGTTGAGCGCGGCTTCGCCGGAACCGATGACCACGACGCGGGCCCCGGCGAGCGGTATGGCGGGCATGAATTGATCCACGGCGGACCTCCGATCTTTGGAAGTCGGACCTTCAACGCCAGAAAAGCTTTTTACAAATCAGAAATTTTTCGCTTTAAGGAAAGAATATCTTTTGAAAAGGCGCCATGTCCGCTCTGCCGCCCCTTAACGCCCTGCGCGCCTTCGAAGCCGCCGCCCGCGCCGGCGGGTTCGCGGCTGCGGCCGAGGAGCTGAACGTCACCCCGGCCGCGGTGGGCCAGCAGGTTCGCCAGCTCGAAGCGCTTGTGGGTGCTGAGCTTTTTCAGCGTGAGGGCCGGCGCCTGGTGCTGTCTGAACGCGGCGCTTCGGCGCTGGAGCCGTTGCGCCGCGCCTTCCAGCTCATGGGCGAGGCCAGCGCGGCGCTGCGCGAGAGCGAGCAGGTCGACGCGGTGACGCTGGCGGCCTCGCCGGACCTTGCGAGCACCTGGCTCGCCGAGGATTTGCGCGGCTGGGCGGGCGCCCGGCTCACAGTGGTCGAGCCGGAGGCGCCGGAGGCCGATCTGGCGCTGGTCTATGGGGCGGGGCGGGCCCGGGGCGCGGAGCGGCTCATGGGGGAGACCCTGGCGCCGCTGGCCGCGCCGGGCGTTGCGAACGCTGGCGCAGGGCTGGACCGGCTCGCCGGCGCGGCGCTGATTGAGGACGCCTCCGCGCCCGCCGGCTGGGCGGGCTGGCTGGCGCGCCGGGGCGGGTACGGGCTTGATCACCGTCCCGCCGTGCGCGCCTCCGGACCGGCCATGGCGCTCCGGCTCGCCGAGGCCGGGCGCGGCGTCGTGCTGGCGCGCAAACCCCTGGCGTTCGAGGCGCTCAAGGCCGGCCGGCTGGCGCCCGTCTTCGCAGACGGCGACTGGAGCGTGGAGGCCGGCTATCACCTCGTGACGCCGCCCGGCCGCCGGCTCAGCGCCCCGGCCGCCGCGCTTGCAGACCTCATCCGCGCCGGCGCCGCGGCGCGCGGCGGCTTCGCCGGGGAGCTTTAGCGCCGGAACGGGGCGTGGCGGCGCGGGGTTGGTGAGGCTTGATCCAAGCCACAGGAGGCACGCCATGAAACGCACCGGCCACGCGCTCTGGAACGGAGATCTCAAGACCGGCAAGGGCGAGCTCAGCACCGCCTCCGGCGTACTGCGCGACACGCCCTATAGCTACACGGCCCGGTTTGAAGACGGCGCGGGCGCCAACCCGGAAGAGCTGATCGGCGCGGCGCACGCCGGGTGCTTCTCCATGGCCCTGGCGATGATCCTGTCTGAGGAACGCCATGCGCCCGATGAAATCCGCACCCAGGCCGACGTCACGCTGGAAAAGGCCGGGGAGGGCTTTGAAATCACGGCTGTTCACCTCTCCACGCGCGCAAAAGTCTCAAGCCTTGATGCAGACGGCTTTGAAAAATTCGCCAAGTCCGCCAAGGACAATTGCCCGGTCTCCAAGCTCCTCAAGGCCGAGATCACGCTGGATGCGGGGCTGGATTAGGCCGGCTCGGCGTCCGCCGTGCGATGGATCTCGTCGACCAGCCCCGGCTCCAGCTCCAGGCGCGCGGCGAGCATCTGCAGATAGGCCTGCTCGGCGGCGGTGTCGGCTTCGATGGCGACAAGGCTCGCGGCGTAGATTTCAGCGGCGATTTCAGGGGTGGTCGCCGGGGCGACCACGGCGTTGATGTCCAGCGGCGCGGACAGCTCGTCGAACACGAAAGCCTTGCTTTCGCCGTCGAGATCCATCGCGTTGAGGCGCTCGAAGATGGCCTGCTTCTCGTCGGCGTCGATCTTGCCGTCGGACTTGGCCGCGGCGATCATGGCGCGCACCAGCGCCTTGCCAAGCGCGTCCTGGGCCGCCTCGTCGGCGGGGGCGGGCAGGAAGGCGCTTGATTGCGGCGCGGCGGCGTAGTCGCCCGCCTGATCCTCCACCGCCGGGACCGATCCAGCGCCTTGGGCGCCGGGCTGCACGGGCGCGCCGGCGTTCTGATTGCGGTTTTGCCAGGCGTGATAGGCCAGCCCGCCCAGCGCCGCGACCGCGCCGTATTTCGCCGCCTTGCCCATCATCTTGCGCCCCTTCTTGCCCATGAGCATGGAGGTGGCCATGCCCGCCGCAAACCCGCCGCCGCCGGCCATGGCGGTGCGCTGGGTGTTGGGATCGTTCTGAAGAGCGTTGAGAATGCGGTTCACGTCGAACATCGAGGGTCCTTTTACCATCAGGGCCGTAAGCGGCGATCGCCGTCAAATTGGGGGCTCGCGGTTGCGCGCACAAGGCGCGGAGCGCCGATTTCGCCCGGTTCGGCGAGCGCAGTCTTTTCACGCGCCGCACCGCGGCTGCAGCCCCTGGTCTGCGCGCCGTCGCGCGCGCTTGACCGGGGTCCGGTTTTCGGTAGTTTGCGCGGCCTTGAGGTGAGGTGGCCGAGTGGTCGAAGGCGCACGCCTGGAACGCGTGTAGGCGGGCAACCGTCTCGTGGGTTCGAATCCCACCCTCACCGCCAGATGCGCGCGAACTCTCTAATATCAGAGAGTTATGCGATTTCTCCTGCGCACGAAGCATGGTGTGTAAAGCGGCTAGCCGCTCGTCGTCGCCCGCCCCTCACCAGACTGCGCAGCTTCGCGCTTCTGGCCCTTCATCGGCTAGGTGTGATGTCACATTAAACGCCCTGCCCCCCCCGCTCGCGTCGCGGAAGGCGTTGGACCGGAGGCGCGCTTCAAGGCGAGATCAAGATTGACACCCCGTGTATGGGAGCGATACCTGTCGATCATGGGTGTCTGGTGCTCTTTTTGCGCGGATTTTTTAATCTATTCAGGGGTAAAATTTGCGTCTATTGAGCGAGACCCAGGCGCAAAGCCTAGTTGAGAGCTGGAACCCGCCCAGAATACTCCACGCTATTCGCGCTCTGGCCCATGTCGGGGACTATTCAGGCGCATCAATACTGCAACAAGCACTTCAAAATCACGTCGATGACATCCGCGCCATTGACTTATCGCGCATCAAGACAGCAGGCGGCGTCGCCGCCTGGATTAATGCGGACACGCAAACGCTTGCGCGACAACTCCGTGTCCTGGTTCATTTGTTTCATGAGCTCAACGCTGACTTTATTGATGCGCTGCGACGCTCGCCCAGTTTGAGCGGGCTTGAAGAGCCTTTAAAGCTGCGATTGGTCATATATTGGCGCCATATCCGTTGTGAATTTACCGAATTGATTTCACTTGTTCAGGATGACCTGGGTGGGGCTCTGGGCTTCGACACCCTTGAGCTTTACACAGGCGCGCTGCAGCGATCCGGAGAGAATGAAAAGGCCAGAGAGGTCCTTTATTCGTATGTTGAAAATAATGGGTTAAGCAAAACACCGGCGGCGTGCAGGTTGATTTATTGCCAGTGGCTTGCCCGCGAGGGAAAGGCCGCGCAGGCGATTTCGATCCTTGAGGGCCTGGCCGACGCCGCCGATGCATCCGGCACAGACCCCGTTCCCATGCAGGTGCGATCGCGCGCGCAGCACATGTTGCTAGCGTTCACCAGAGCGGAGCGTGGTTTGCCGGCGGCTTTGGCGGAGCTTGATGCGCGAATCCGGCAAACCGGCGAAACGCCGCTCGCGATCGCCCGCAGAATTCGGCTTTTATGGCGACTTGGCGGCGTCGACGCGGCGGAGGCGGCGCTTCGTGAAGCGCTTGAAAAATATCCGCTAAGCATTCCATTGCTCGACCTGACTGATTTTATTCCGTTGACTGACGAGGCCTTGCAGGATTTAGCGCGAGGTCAGCTGAGGCGAGCTGAAGGCAGAACGCTGACCCCCGGCGTTCAATTTCACCTGTTCCGCCTTTGCTGGATCGCCGGCCTTCAATCGGACGCCGCGGCTTTGGCGAAAGGAATTGAAAGCCTGAACCCTGCGGTGCGGATTTGTCTCGACCCGGCGCGGCGCGCCTCCAGTCGCCTGCCCGGCCACTGGCCGGCGGAACCCTTCGAGACAGTCCCCGATCAAAACACTGATTTGGCGGTGGTCGTCGTAAGCTATATCCGGTCGCTGATGGCGAACATACCGCGCAAGGTGCTCGATTCATGGTTCGCCGCTCGCAAGCTCCCGACGGTTTACTGCCGCGACTTCACCAACCAGTTTTTCATGCGAGGCGTCGCCGATTGGGGCGACAGCCCAACGGCCGCCGAACTGGCGTTGCAAAGCAATCCGGTCGTTCAGCGCGCAAAACGGCTCCTCGTCATCGGGGTTTCGGGCAGCGGCTTTCCTGCGATCAAGCTCGCGAACGCCCTCCAGGCCGATCACTGCATCACGTTCTCTCCGAAAACCACTTTGCTGCCACTTGTGGAGGACTTCGAGGACTTCTCGCTGACCCACGGCGAATTGAGGTTTGGCGGTCTTGATGAGGCCGCGCTTGATCTGGCGGCTCAATGGCCGCGCAATACACGTGTTCGAACGGAGATTTTTGTCGGGTCTCCAAGGGGTGACCGCGCCCATGCCGAGAGGATCGCGGACCGCGAAGGCGTCGTGGTCCATGAGCTGGCGGACATGCCCGGTCACGAAATCCTGTCCTCATTCGCGCTGGACGGCTCGCTCGACACGCTGCTTGACCGCTTCGTTCAAGGTGAGCGAGACCTATGGTGACGCCGGCAGGGGTGCGCGCCGGCGAGTCACACCGCGGCGGATCTTCAGCTGACGGGATCGAGCTGGCGATCTGCGGCGCGTTCGACATGCAGAACTTTGGCGATTTATTGTTTCCTGTACTCGCACGGGCTCAGTTGGCTGAGTGCGTTCACACGGTCACCGCGTTCGCGCCGACCGAGAGCGCGCCCGGCCTCGGCGTCGCCACGCCGAAAGCCGCCAGCTCGCTGCTGGATCCGGACGTGAGCGTCGATGCGGTGATGATCGGCGGGGGCTATATTGTCCATGACTTCGACATGCGCGCGCTGGTGCGGCTCAATCAATCGGGAGCCGGGGCCGGAGACGGCCGTCTGACCGATTGCTGGTCCAAGGCCGTAGACGCCGCCGCGCGCCGGCGCGTGCCCGTCATCTGGAACGCGCCTGGCGTGCCGTTTCCTTTCGCCACCAAGCGCCGCGCGCAGCTTCAAGCCATTTATGAAGCGTCCGACTATTTCAGCCTTAGAGACCATGCCAGCGCGAAATTATTCCTGCAGGAGCAAGCCGGCGAAGTTCGCATCGTCCCAGACCCGGTTGCCGGTATTGAGGCCGTGTGGCCGAAGCGCACGCTTGAGCCCCATTGGCGGCGCGTTCGCGGCCTGGCCGGCTTGGGACCGGACCAGCCGGTGCTCGCTGTTCATGTCCGCGACAGAAGCTTGCGCGGGCTTGGGGCGGACGCCTTAGCGGCCGAGATCGACTCGTTTTGCGCCGAGACCGGGCTTTTTCCCATACTGGCGGCCGTGGGCGAGGCTCATGATGACGCTCTCACGGCGCATCAGGTCGCCTCAAGACTCTCAAGCGCTCATCTGGTTCTCGATGCGCCGCGATCACTCCAGGAAATCGCAAGCGTTTTCGCATTCGCGCGCCTTTATGTCGGCGCGTCATTGCATGGCTATATCGTCGCCACCGCCTACGGGGTTCCCGGCGCGCTCATCGCCAAACCGCCCTACAGCAAGTTTCAAGGCTATGTCGAACATGTGGGGTGGCCTGAGGACCTCTGCCGAGACTGGCGCGCCGGATTCCAGCGCGCCGTCTCGCAGTTCAATACGGTGGCGCTAAGGCCTTTACCCTCTCACGTGCTCAAGGCGCTGGACGTCCATTGGGCCGCTGTGCGGCGAACGCTCTGCGCCGCCGCCCCTTTCGCCGCCGAGCGCTCAGGATATCTGCAGCAAGCCGCCGCCACCACCGCCGCCGAGGCCGCCGCCTCGGCGGCGATGCGGGGCGGCCATTTCAAGGAGACGTAATGGAAGAGAAAACCGCGCACAGCGCTCAGGTCCCGAACATCCCTGTGTCCGACGCCGAGCTTAAAGCCTGGATGGTCACCTACATCAGCGATTTGCTTGCGCTCGACGCCGCGCAGGTGACGACCTCCGACACCTTTGAGGTGTTCGGCATGGACTCGGTGGAAGCCGTGGTCATGGCCGGCGTGATGGAAGAGGAGTTCGGGGCGCCGGTGGAGCCAAGCTTGTTGCTTGAATACCCTTCGATCGACCTCTTCGTCGCCGCGAACGTTAAAGACGGCTGAAAATGGCTCGGGACTTCGACCTTTCCGTCGTAATCGTCGCCTATCAGATGCATCGGGAGCTGCCACGCACGCTGTTCTCGATTTCAAAGGACTATCAAACCTGGCGCGGCGCACCGGCGAACGTTCAGGTGATCGTTGTCGACAACGGGTCCGATCCGCCCCTTCGGCGTGAAGACTACGAAGCAATCGGGCTCGATCTCACTCTCGTCAGGCCGGAGTGTCCGGCCCCGTCGCCGGTTCCAGCGATCAATATGGGCCTCGCGCTTGCAGAGGCGCCTCTGGTCGGCGCCTTCATCGACGGCGCGCGCCTGGCCTCGCCAGGCCTGCTGCAGGGCGTGCGCGATGCGTCGAACCTCTGCGCAATTCCGGTCATAGCGCCGCTGAACTGGCAGCTCGGCCCGCAGCGGCAATATCTTGCGTCTCAAACCGGCTACGACCAGGACGTTGAAGATCGGCTTCTGGACTCGATCCACTGGCCTGAGGATCCCGACCGTCTTTTCGAGATCGCCGTGTGCGAGGTGCAGCCGACACCCGAAGCGCCCTTGTTGGAGAGCAACGCGCTTTTCTTGCGTAAAGACGTCTGGGACGCACTGGGCGGATACGACCCCGCCTTCGACGAGCCCGGCGGCGGTTGCGCGAACCCGGACATGCTCCTGCGCGCTTGCGCCTATCCAGGCGCTGAGCTCGTCAGGCTCGTTGACGAGGGCACCTTTCATCAATTTCACGGAGGGGTGTCGACCTCCGATCTCGATCAGGCGACCGCTATGATGAAGGCGGCCAGCAAAGCGTATTACCGGCTGCGCGGGGTACCCTTGCGGCCTGTAAGGGCGAAGGGATTGGTGCTTCGGTCGCGCGGCGGGGGGCGGGAATGCTGAGTGATGAGCGCGCCTCGTTGAAAGCGTCATACGCGCGCGAGGGATATGTTTCGCCGCTGACGGTGCTCAGCGCCGCGGAATGCGAGACGCTGCGTTCGAAGATGAACGCGCTCGGCGAGGCTCGCGGCGGCCTTCTGCCGCCCGGCTTGAACATGAAGGCGCATCTGCTCGTGCCGGCGCTCTGGCGGTTGGTTCAGGACCCGCGGGTGATCGAGCCGGTCGCGGCCATCCTTGGCGAAGACGTCCTATGCTGGGGCAGCAGCTTCTTTGACAAGCGCCCCGGCGACGCCGGTCATGCGCCATGGCATCAGGACTCCACATATTGGGGGCTTGAGCGGCCTGATGCGCTTACGGCTTGGGTGGCCTTGACGCACTCCACGCCGGAGAACGGATGTCTGCGGGTGATCCCAGGATCCCACAGCGTGCAGATCGCTCATAAACACGCGCACGATCCCGACAACATGCTTCTAGGCGGCGAGGTGATCTGCGCAAACGTCGACGAAGCGAAAGCTGTCGATCTCGCCCTTAAGCCGGGAGAGATGTCGATCCATCATCAACAGCTCATTCATGGATCGCGCCGGAATCGCAGCACTGAGCGACGTTTCGGGTTCGCCATCCGCTACATCGCCGGACATTTGCGCAGCGCCGGCGGCGCCGGCTACGCCCGGTCCTACGCCACGCTGGTTCGTGGAAAGGATCATGGCGGCTTCATTCTCGAGACTGCGCCCGAGCGTGATCTGGACCGGGACGCCCTGCGCCGTCACGGACGGATCCTGCGCGCCACCTATAATGTTGTAAACGCGCGCATCTCTGCCCACGAAGCGGCTCGCGGCGTCGGGGATCACCAGTCATGACCGTCCTGTCGCGCATTTTTGCGACCGCACGCCGGTCTCCAGATCGACCGGCGCTTCGCTTTCTCAACAACGGGGAGGAAGAGACGGTCACGCTGACTTACGGTGCGCTGGCGGCCGAGGTGACGCATATCTGTCTGAAGCTGTGCGCCCTCGGCCATGTCGGCGGTTCAGCGGCGTTGATCGCGCGACCGGGTCCGGCTTTCCTGACCACGCTGCTTGGCCTCATGGCTGCAGGCACGGTGGTCGCCCCCCTGCCTCAGCCCCGCGGCGGTCCGGCTCGTCATCGCGTTGCGAGCTCGCTGAAACAGCTTAGGCCCTCGATCATTGTCTGCGAGGAAGAGGACGCCGGAGAGCTTGAGCGGCTCGGCCCCGGCGTGCGGCGTGTTTATGTGTCTGAGCTTCGCGGCGGCGACGGCGCCGGGCGGCTGAAAGGCGCCTTGCCCCAGGCCGAAGCCGGGGACGACGCGCCGTCAATCATCCAGTTTTCCTCCGGTTCTACGGCGGAGCCCCGGGGCGTCGTGATTTCCGGACGCAACATCCTGGCGAACGCCGCCATGATCCATTCGGTGGCGAATTTTGGCGCCGAGGACGTCACGGTCAGCTGGTTGCCGCACACTCACGATATGGGTCTGATCGGCGGTTTGCTGGCCCCGATGCTGTATGGCGGCGGCGTTGTTCAAATGTCGCCGGACGCATTCTTTCGCAGGCCGGTGCGTTGGCTGCAGGCGCTGACCAGATATCAAGCCAGGCTCACCGTATCGCCGGATTTCGGCTACGCGCTGGCAGCCCGCAGGATTTCGCCCAAGGCCTTGTCATCGCTTGATTTGTCGCAGCTGAAGGCGGCGTTCATCGGAGCCGAACCCATTCGTCCCGCCACCATCGACAGGTTCACGCAAACGTTCGAACCGGCCGGTTTCAATCGAAGTGCGTTCGTAACCTGCTACGGACTCGCCGAGACGACGTTGATCTGCACGGCCGGGACCGCGGAAATTGTCGGCAAACACGTCTCCAGCGGGCGGGCGATCGAGGGTGTTCGCATTGAGCTTCGCCAGGCCTCTGCAGAGCACCGGCCTGGCGAAGGTGAGATCTGGATCGGCGGGCCGCATGTGGCGCTCGGGCTTTGGGATGGCCGACGCCAGACATATCGACCGTTCGAAAGGGAGGATTGCGAATCCGGCGGGCAGCGTCTTGTCGCCACCGGCGATCTCGGCCGTGTCGATCAGGGCGCGCTCATCGTGCTTGATCGGCTCAAAGATACGCTGCCGGTGCGAGGGGGAACACTCGGCCCCGTGGAACTTGAGCTGGAAGCTTGCGGCGTTCATGCAAGCATTCAATCAGCCGCCGCCGTTTCCATATCCACAGGCCATGGCGGTGACGTCGCGCTCGCGCTTGAAATTGATGCGCGCGGTTTGGACAGCGAGGCGGTGGCGGCGATCGAGCGGGAGGTCAAAGCGCGCATCGCGCAGGAATTCGGGGTGCGCGCCGCGCTGTATCGGTTCAAGCCCTGGAGTCTGCCGCGCACCACCAGCGGAAAGATTCGCCGTTTTGAGGTTCGCGCCTTGTTGGTCGAACGCGAGCAGGAGCGCGAAAGTGACGTTCAGGCCCGTTGACGCGCAAAACCCGTCCATGACGGCGCTCGTCGAGCGATTCAACGCCGACGGCGCGGTTTGGCCGTTACCCTGCGTGTCCGGTGACGAGGCGCGCGCGCTGACCGCTTTGGTCGAACGCCTGTCAAAGGGCCGGGGTCGCCTGTCGCCGCTTCTGTCGGCGAAACCGCACCTTTTGATCCCAGGGCTCTGGGATATCGTTCACTCAAAAGAGGTGGTCGACCCGGTCACGGCGATCCTAGGGCCGGATGTCCTATGCTTCGGGACCAGCTTCATCTGGAAACCGCCTTTGGCCGACCTGCACGTGTCCTGGCATCAGGACGCGACGCACTGGGGCCTGGAGGCGCCGGTCGCGCTGACGGTCTGGCTTGCACTGACGCCAAGTCACCGCGCCAATGGCGGGGTCAAGATAGTTCCAGGAAGCCATGGCGCGCGGATTGACCATGACCACCCGGAAGATCCCGCAAACATGCTGGGCCGCAAGGAGGTCGCGCGCACCACGATCAGCATCGACCAAGAGGCGTACATCGAACTGGCCCCTGGCGACATCTCCATTCATGACGTGCTGTTGCTGCACGCGTCCGCCCCGAATCGCTCTGATGATCACAGGATCGGGTTTGCGATGCGCTATATCCCCTCCTGGAACAGGCAGCGCGCCGGGACTGAAGCGACGGCGACCTGGATCGCGGGGCGGGACCACGGGCACTACGGGCTTGAACGCGAACCCTCGGGCCTGATGAAGCGCGCAGACATGCTTCGTCACGGGCATATTCTTAGATGCGGCCGAAACGTGATCTACAGATCATGAGCCTCAATCCGTATTTCGAGCAGGGGCGCGGGCTTTCAATCGACCAGGCCGATCTTCGGCGGGTCATGGGCGATGACCGAGCCCTGGTCCGGCACGACGATATCCTCGAATATCTGAAGCTGGGATTGGGTGAACGCTACCCGACCGGAAGCGAAATCGGCCGGATCCTGCGGCGCGCGAGCCAACCGCACGGCGCGCTCATCAATATCTTCGGCAGGTCCGCACTGCACACCAATCCGCCAGTACACGCCGCAAACCGGCGTCGGGCGATGCGTCTTGCCGGCGTGTTGGGCAAAGCCTGGCCCCTGCATCGTCTGCGGGGGTTTTTCCAAGCCGCGCTCGCCGCGCGGTCCGGCGCCGGCGCCTTCAATCTGCATGCGGATTTCGTATGGCCGATGATAATCGACATCGTTGCAGAGCCGTTTGCGCTTTCAGGCTCGAATGTCCGGCGCATCGCAGAAACCTCGATGCAGTTGATGTCCCTTAATCACGTCGAGACGCCGAATGTGCGAGCCTACCTCGCCCTCGCAGCTCTGGCGGAAACGGCGAAGAACCTCATCGACGCGATGGAGATCGAGCCCTTCGAAGACGCTGATTCCAACGATATGGCTTATGCCTTGTCGACATCGCTGATATTGCCGACCCAACTGCTGGCTAGCGCGATCTCGTTTTCCTTCCTGCAGATTTCAAGCGCTCCCAAGCTGAGGGCGGAGCTGCGCGATTATCCTGAGCTGCGCAGCTTCTACCGCGACGAAGTCTTCCGGCTTGCTGGCGGCGTTTTCGAAACCCAGCCCGAGCGTGCGACTTGCAGCCATAGACTGAAGAGCGGGCGCCTCATCAAGCGCGGCGAGATCTATCGATGCGTGCTGGGAGCCGGGAATCGCGATCCAGACCTCTTTGAAAATCCTGAATGCCTCCGCCTCACCCGAACCCCGCCGAGCAAGATCACGTTCGGGGCCGGCCGGCATCGCTGCGCCGGCGCCGCCTTCAGTCTTCAAGCGATGGAGGCGGCGGTGGACGTGTTTCTTGACGGATTCGTCATGGATCGTATCGGCGATATCGATATCAAGCGCACGCCGATCGGCTATGAACGCGAGGCGCTTGTCGAGCTGCGCCGATCAGACTCGCCCTCGCGCGCACAGCATCATCGCCGCAATCGCGGCGAGCCAGGCTGAGGGTCACGCTGAGGGTCTATGACGCGGGGTCGGCGTGAGCCGCCCCTGCCGGCTTGACGAAAGACAATCGCTTGCGCGGCTTTCGCCTGCCACGGTCAACGCGGCGCGCGCCGAGTGGCGTCAGCGTCTGACGGATTGAGGGTGCGCGTCATGACTCTTGAGGCTGATCCGCTTTAGTCTGACAGCACCTCGCCACAGCGTCGGCAAGCGCGGTCGCCAGCGCCGTGATGCGGGCGCTGTCCGTTTCGTCACCGAACTCCACGGTGACGCCCGGCTCGCCATAGGCCTCCAGGAACCAGGTTTTCGCGCTCGGCGTCGCCGGATTGTGTCCTGGCGAGATCGCAAACCCGGCTTGGCCCTCGGGCAGCGCGGCCTCGATCGCGCCGACCAGATGCGCCACGCGCGGATGGGTTTTATCGGGTTGCGATCCGGCGGGCACGTAAAGAACGTCGCGCCAGGTGGCGTGGAAATCCAGCAGCATCAAAGGCGGCCCACGCCCCTCCAGCCTGGCCGCAATCGCGTCGCGGGCGGCCGCCGTTTCAGGCTGGGTGAACGGGCCCCAGTCCCGGTTCAGATCGACCAGGCCGGTGTTGAGCCGCCAATGGCCGGCGTCCACGCCGTCGGGATTGAGCGTTGGGATCACCAGCCAGTGCGCACCGCCGAGCCCGGCGCCTTCCGCGGCGTCAATGCGGGCCAGGGCTTCGAGAAAGGCGCGCAACCCGATCACGCCGGGAACCTCGGGCGGGTGCTGGCCGCCAAGGATGACGATGACCGGCGCGTCACGGTGCGCCGCCCGACGCCAGATCGCCTCGATCGGTCGGCCCTGAACGGAGCGGCCGATTTCGGTAAGCTCGAAGCGCGTGCGCTCGGCGTAACCGCGCCGCCAGGCCTGGCGTTCAGCGACCGGGAACAGCGGCTGGGCGGCGATGCGCCGTGTGACGCCAGGCGGCGCCAGGTCGACGGTGAGGGCGGCGCGGCGCCTGTCGTCGTCCAACACGGTCAACGCGTCGGCGGGGAGGGCGCGCCAGCCGCCTTCAGTCTGGACCTTGGGCCCGTAGCGATGACGGGACGCGGCGTATTCCAGTACGATTTCAGCCCTTTCGGCGTCGCTGCCGGGCGCGCGCGTCAGATCGAACGCGTACCAGGGGCTAGGGTTGATCGGCTGCGCCTCCGGCTCGATGCGCAAGGCGAAGCGGGCCGGTCCAAGCCGCGTGCAGGGGGACCGGCCCGCGCCGGGAAAGTTCTGAGTGAGCGCCACGGGTGCGGACTCGCAGCTGGCGGACAGGGGCGGCGCCGGCGTACCCGGCGTCTGGCACGCCGCCGCCAGAAGGCTGACCAGCCCGGCCAGCAATGCGCCGCGGCCCCGTGGGCGGGAGAGCCGGCTCATGGCGTGCCGGGCGCAGGGTCGTTTGCGCGCGCGGCGAGGGCCTCGGCGATGACTGCGTCAACCAGCGGCCCGTCCAGGCCGATATAGGTCGCGGGATCAAGCAGCTGATCGAGCGTTTCAGAATCAAGCGCGCCGCTGATCTCGGGGTCGGCCTCCAGCGCTTCGCGGAACGTCGCGCCGCTTTCGCGGGCTGCGTCGGCAAGGTCGCGCAAGCGCGTTTCGGCGTGTTCGCGGCCCATGTCTTCGGCCAGGGCGAAGACCACGCGCTGGGCCATGATCCAGCCGCCTGACCGGTCAAGATTGGCGCGCATCTGGTCGGCGTCGATCTCGAGCCTGGCGATCAGCCGGCTGGCGTCGGACACCATGTCCTCGGCCGCCAGGGTGACGTCTTCGATCGCGCGGTTGGGGCGCGAGGTGTTGTCGCGTTCAAAGTAGTTGATCATGTCGTCCGCGACGATTTCGGCCAGGCGCGGCACGGTGCGCGCATGCTGTCTAAGGGCGCTCGACAGTGATGGATTGTTCTTGTGGGGCATGGTGCTCGACCCCACAGCCGTCGAAGAGCGGACCTCTACAAGCTCGGCGATATCGGTCATCTGCATCAAGAACACCTCCTGACCGAAGCGGCCCCAGGTCCGGCTGATCATCGACAAAATCAGCGCGTGCTCGGCGAAGACGTCCCGGCTGGCGTGCCAGTCGTCGGCATAGGGCGCCGGCAAGCCAAGCTCTGCGGCCATGGCCGCCTCCACGGCCTGGCCGCGACCGCCAAGCCCGAGATACGAGCCCACCGCGCCTTTCATGATCACCGACCGGTCCACCCGCTCAGACAGGTCGATCAACCGGTCGATATGGCGCCGGTTCTCGCCAATATAGCCTGAGATTTTCTTGCCGAATGTGATCGGCAGGGCGTGCTGGCCCAGGGTTCGTCCGATCATCACCGTGTCGCGGTGTCGCCGCGCCAGATCGATGAGCTGAAGCTCTATGACGCGCAGATCGGCGATAAGCTCGTCGATTGCGGCGCCGAGCTGGAGCATGCGCGCGCTGTCATAGAGGTCGACCGTGGTCGCTCCGTAATGGAGATATTGCGCGCTGTCTTCGTCCAGCGATCGACGCAACACGTTCAGGAGCGCCACCATGCGATGGCGCACGCGATCGTATTCGGCGTCCACGGCCTCCTGCGCAAGGTTGGCGGGAACGGCGGCTCTCGTGATCGCCGCCGCGGCCGAATGAGGGATCACGCCTTCGCCGGCCTGGGCCCGCGCCAGCGCCGCCTCCAGCTTCAGGATATGACCGTTGAGGGCGGTCTCGGAAAAGACCGCCTCAAGGTCTGATCGCGCCGACAGCGCTTGCGGCGCCTCCTGGGCGGTCGCTGAGGCGGCGGTGAGCAGGAGGCCCGCCGCCATGAGCAGCTGAATCAGGCGCCGGAAGATCATGGCTGCAGGCCGTATTGCAGGATGAAGCAATAGTCCGCCGCGGCGTGGATCGGGTCTTCTGAAAGGCGCAGCTCGTACACGTCCTGGGCTGCGGCCACGGTGTACCCGCCATTGAGAAAGACCAGACGGGCCAGCAATGTCTCGATCGGGTCGACATCAAGCTCCGGCGCCTCGCCCGCCTCCATCGCATCGGTGAGCCAGTCGCCGAACCGGCGCGATATGTTGCGGTGGCGCGCCTCGTAGCGCTTGCGGCGCGTGGCGGGCAGGGCGCTCATGAGCGCAGGGCGGATCAGAGGCGTCAGCCCGCTCGCCTGGCGATAGATCAGGTTCACCAGGCAATAGCGGATCGCATCCAGCCCGCTGCGGTCGCCGGCGTCGTCCAGCGCGCCTTCTACGATGGTGAAGGAGCGGTCCAGGCACTGATCAAGGAAGTCGAGCTTATCAGGGATGTGATAGTAGAACGCGCCCCGGGTCACCCCCAGCGCCGCGGCGACATCGGCCAGGGACACGCCTTCAAACCCATGAGCATTGAAATACCTGACGCCCACCTGCAGAAAAGCCTCGCGCTTCATGCGGTTGCGCGTCTCCCGGTCGAATATCTGCGGCAGATGTCCGGCGGCGGCGTATCCCGGCGTCAGGCCCGGAGAAGCCGCAGCCGCGCCGCGCCAGAGGCCGGACCGAAGCAGTGAAAGCACGGTTTGGGCGGCGTCCTTGAACCGGTCGCGATCAAGCTGATCGGCCTGGCCGTTGAGCCAGTCGAGCAGGGCGAACACCAGATAGGTCGCCGGCTCGCTTCGCCCGAGCGGCGCGCCGGTCTCCTCGATCCAGGCGGCCACCAGCGCATCCACCCGCTTGATCACCCGCCCGAGCCGGTCCGAGATGCGCGCGCGCGCCTCGTCTTTTAGAAAGTCCAGCTCCTGAACGTGCCCGTAGCGGGGACGGCGCCCGGCCACGATCGCGTCCATGGCGCGTGCGTCGGCTTCGAACAAGCGCAACAGCCGGGACGCGGCCGACCCTGGCGCGGCCTCGGCCTCTGCAATGACCGTCTCCAGCAAGCCCGCCGCGCGCTCGAACACCGCTGCGGCCAGGTCCTCCTTGCACGCGAAATAGTAGGAGATGCTGGTCTTCGTCAGACCCAGGTCCGCCGCAATGTCCTCCTGGCGGGTCCCGCGCACGCCAAGGCGGTTGAACCGCGCGGCGGCGGCGGAGGTGATCGCCGCCACCTTACGCTCGCGTTCGGCTTCGCGGGAGAAGGGCGAGCCGTGGTCGGGAAACTCTGGTTTCAAAACAGACATTCAAGACCCGCCTGACAGCCTCGGGATCCCACCGTGCGGTCCCTGAGTGTGGCGAATGAAACACGCTTGCAGGGCGATGATCAAGCGCGGCCGCATCGTATTTGAACCGAGCGTATGTTTTTCGTTGACAGCGTCAAACGGCCGCCTTCAAGGTCACGCAAATAATAAAAATCCGGGAGGAACCATGTTTAAACGAGCTAACCTGTTCAGCGGGGCCGCAGCCGGCGCGCTGATGTTCACCGGCGCTGCGTTCGCCCAGGAGACAGACGACAGCGAGAACCGCACCGAAGACGTCATCGTCGTGACCGGATCGAATATCGCCGGCGCGTCCGATTCCGGCGCTATCGCGGTGACGACCATCGGGCGCGAAGAGCTTGATGCGCTGGGCGAAGTGTCCACCGGCGACCTGCTCGCCAACTTGCCGCAGGCCGGCACGTTCGAAATCAATGACAGCGCCGATGGACCCAACTCGGCGCGCGGCGACGTGGCGACGGTCAATTTGCGCGGACTTGGCACGGGCAACACGCTGGTCTTGCTGAATGGCCGGCGCATCACCGCCCATGGCGTTTTTCAGGACGTCGGGACCGTTCCGCGCTCCATAACCAATGTGAACGCCTTCCCGTCAGCCTCCATCGACCGAGTTGAAGTCCTGCGCGACGGCGCCTCGGCGCTGTACGGTTCGGATGCGACGGCCGGGGTCGTGAACACGATCTTGAACGCCGATTACGATCAGCGGCGGATCACGTTCCGCACCTCGGGGATCGAGGGCACCGGCGAGCGCGAGCAGAAGCTGGATCTGGCAGGCGGCTTCACGCTCAATGACGGCGCGACGAACCTGCTTCTCACAGCCTCCTACTTCCAGCGCGACGGCCTCTATGCGACCGAGCTCGACGGACAGTTCAACACGGTCGACAAGCGCGCTTTCCTGGGCGACAGCCCCTATGCGACGGCCAACAACGACTTCCGCAACACCTCGACCCGCTCGCCTTTCGGTCAGTTCCGTGTCGGGGCGCTGACGCCCGACGGCGTGTTTGCGCCGATCGACGTGGGCGGGCTCACCGCAAGCGACGGCGATTTTCACGTTCAACCCTGCAGCTTCCCCGGTACGCGGGTCACGCTGGGCGAAACCGCCCAGGAGGTTACAGGCGTGGGGTGCGTGGGCCTTGACGACGGCAACCTGAATTCCACGCTGCGCTTTGATTTCAACGGCTTCCAGCCCAACGACTCCTTCGGACGCGGGATCGATATTCCGCTCGAGGGCCGCAATGCGTTGGGCCGCCAGCTCATTTCCGACGCGGTCCGCTACAACGCCTACGGGCTGGTGGAGCACGATCTCGGCAATGGGGTCGAAGCGTTCGGTGAGGTCCTGTTCTATCAGTCGGAGACCGAGAGCCAGCGCGCCGCTCAGCCGATTGATGACGGGTTGGCCTTCGTGATCGTTCCGGCCGACAACTACTGGAATCCGGTCGGGCCTGTGGGCAGCCCTAACCGGGTTGCGGGCCTCAACGCGAATGCGCCGGCCGCCGGGCTGGACGTTCTGATCTCGCGCTGGCGCCCGGTCGAGCTGGGCCCGCGCATCTATTCGGCCGACAGCCGCATGTACCGCCTGCTGGGGGGCTTCCGCGGCGGGTGGCGCGACTGGGACTGGGAAACCGCGGTGGGTCACAGCCGTAACCGGACCGTGGACACCTCGCGCAACCGCATGTCCAAGCAGCTATTGTTCGAGCAGCTTTCGCTGTCCACGCCGGACGCCATCAATCCGTTCGGCGGCCCGTACGCCAACAGCCAGGCGCAGCTGGACCGCATTCGCATCCAGGTGGAGAACGTGGGCGAAACCGCGCTGACCACCGCAGACTTCCGCATGTCGAACGCGGAATTCGCCAGCCCCGACTGGCTCGCAGGCCCGGTCGGCGCGGCTTTCGGCCTCGACTTCCGGCGCGAATACTACTCCGAGGACCGCGATCCTCGGCTGGACGGCACGATCCAGTTCACCAGCGGCAACGGCGACGTCTCCGACCTCTCCGACGTGGTCGGTGTGAGCCCGACCCGCGACTCTGACGCCAGCCGCAACGTATTCGCCGCATACGGCGAGGTTCTGGTGCCCGTATTCGCATCCAGCGACCCGGTCTTCATCAACGAATTCAACATGCAGTTCGCCGTGCGCGGCGAGTACTTCGACGATATCGAAGACGGCGCGTTGAAGCCGAAGGTGGCGATTTCCTGGTTCCCCATCGAAGCGCTGAACTTCCGCGCCGCATACTCCCAGGGCTTCCGGGCCCCCAATCTCATTCAGCTCAATCGCGGCGACATCAGCCGCCTCAACCAGGGCGACGAGGATTTCTACCGCGCACCGGTGACCGGTGATCCTGACGACACCGGGGAGACCTATCGGGCTTCGGTGCGCCGTGCGAACCCGGACCTGGAGAACGAGGACACCGAGACCATCGTCATCGGCGGTCAGCTGGATCTCTCCGACGCCTTCAGCGGCGCGGGATTCATCGACCAGTTCATCATCAGCGTCGACTATTGGCAGTTCGAGCAGGAAAACCTCATCGGCACGCTGGGCCCCGAGGTGCAGCTGGCGCTCGACTTCCAGGCGCGGCTTAACGGGTCGTCGAATCCCAATGTCGTGCGCGGGGCCGTCACTGCGGCCGACCAGGCTGCGTTCGACGCCTATAATCTCGCCAATCCGGGCGATCAGCGCGCGGCGGCGGGTGTCGTACAGTTCGTCAACGACAGCTACATCAACCTCGACAGTCAGACGGCGGCGGGCTTCGACATCGGCGTAAGCACCGGGTTCGACCTGGGCTGGGCCGGTACGCTCGATCTGAGCGTCGACGCCTCGCGGCTTGACGAGCTCGAGCTGGTGCGCACGCCGCTCATCAATCAGTTGATCGATGATCCGATCGTCGGCGGAAACTTCTCCGCGCTCGATCCCGATCGCATCGAGCTGAACGGCAATCCGGAATGGCGTTACTCGGCCCGCGCGACCTGGCGCAAGGACCGGTTCGGGGCGGGGCTGTCGGCTCGGTATGTCGGCGAGTATTTCGACACCAGCGCCGACCCGGATCTGGACGGCGACGGCGTCGACGACTTCTTCCCCGTCGACAGCTATCTGCGCTGGAACACCTATGTGGACTATCGCGTGCCGGTGCAGTTCACCGACCTGCTGCGCGTTCGGTTCGGGGTCAATAACGTGACCGATGAACGGCCGCCGCTTCTCGATGACAGCCGCGGCTATGACACCGGGCTCCACTCCGTGCGCGGGCGGGAATTCTACCTCCAGCTCCGCTCCACGCTCTAGCTGGCGGGCGCGTCGCCCGGCGCCTGTGCGCCGGGCGGCGGACCCGGTCTGATGAGAGATTTCATATGACACCGCGAGTGACGGCCGGTCTCGCCGGCCTGCTTTTGGTTTGCGCGTCGGCTGACGCGCACACCCAGGACTCCGCACCGCACGGGCGCACGGTCCTGCAGGTCGACATTGGCGGGACCGCGCCTTTGCCGGTCCACGTCTACGCGCCTGAAAACGCGGCGCCGGATGCGCCGGTCGTGCTGGTGATGCACGGGGCGAGCCGCAACGCCGATGATTATCGCGACAACTGGATCGACGTGGCGCGCGGATGCGGCGTCGTGATCGCCGCGCCTGAGTTTTCGCGCGACCGCTTTCCCGGGGCGGCCTTTTATAACCTGGGCGGACTCGGGCGCGACAATGCTGAGCCGCGCGCCTTCGACGTGGTCGGAACCGTATTCGAGGCGGCCCGGGACGCTTATGCGCCGCAGACGGAAGACTATGTGATGTTCGGTCATTCGGCCGGCTCGCAGTTCGTCCACCGCTACGCCATGTTCCGGCCCGATCCCCGCCTGCGGCGGGCGGTCGCCGCCAACGCGGGTTGGTACACCGCGCCCGACCCGCGAATTGACTGGCCCTACGGATTTTATGGAGCGCCGGAGACCCCGCCGTCGCTTGCGCAGGTTCGCGCCCTGCCGATCGCCCTGCACCTGGGGACAGAAGACAATGACCCTCAAGGGTCGAACCTGCGGCGCACGCCGGAGGCGGCGGCGCAGGGCGCCGGCCGGTTTGACCGTGGCCTCCACATGGCCGGCCTGACCGGTTGGCCGGTGACCCGCGTGCACGGCGCGGACCACGACAACGCCCTGATGGCGCCCGCCGCCGCCAGAGACCTCCTCGCCGCGCGCGTGGAGGGCAGCCCGCAATGCCGTCGCGCGACCCGCCGGCGCTAAGCACCCCATCCAGGCAGTGTAAATGACCATGTCCCAGACCGATTCCGAAGGCCCGGCCCTGTATCAGCGCATCGGCCTGTTCGCCGGCCCGGTGACCGCACTGGTCGTCGCCACGACGTTCGCCCCTGAAGGCCTGCCGCGCGAGGCGGTTCTGGTGGCCGCCATAGGCGCGCTCATGGCCATCTGGTGGGCGACCGAAGCCATTCCGGTGGCCATCACCGCCTTCCTGCCCCTGGTGTTGTTCCCGATGCTGGGCGTGGGCTCGGTGGCCGAGAACGCGCAACCCTATGCGCACCCCATCATCTATCTGTTCTTCGGCGGCTTCGTGGTGGCGTTGGCGATCGAGCGCTGCGGTCTGCACCGGCGTATCGCCCTGGCGGTGTTTTCGGTTATCGGCGCCAATGCGCGGTTTCTCGTGGGCGGCTTCATGATCGCCGCGGCGATCGTGAGCATGTGGATCTCCAACACCTCCACCACGCTCATGCTGTTGCCGATCGCCATTTCCGTGGCGACGGTGATCAACGAAACCATGCCGAACCTGTCGCTGAAGGCGCGCAGTCATTTCAGCACGGCGCTTCTTCTGGGCCTTGCGTACGGCGCCACGCTGGGCGGAGTCGCGACGCTGGTGGGCACGCCGCCCAACGCCTTCATGGCCGGCTTCATGGCCGACACCTACGCCATCGAAATCGACTTCGCGCGTTGGATGTTTGTGGGCGTGCCGGTGGCGCTGGTCATGCTGCCCCTGGCGTGGATTTCGCTGACACGGATCATGTATCGCGTGGACTTCACCGCCTCTGTTGAAACGATGAAGCATATCGCCTCCATGCGCGCCGGCCTCGGCCCCATGAGCAAGGCTGAACAACGCACCGGGCTCCTGTTCCTTGTCCTCGTGGCGGGATGGCTGTTCAGGCGACCCATTGAGAGCCTGCCGTTCATGGGCGAGGTGACCGACACCACCGTGGCCATGACCGTGGCTGTGGCCGCGTTCCTTATCCCGTCCGGCCAGAAGGGCGAGGCGCTGATGCGCTGGGCCGATATGGGCAAGCTGCCCTGGGGCGTCTTGATCCTGTTCGGCGGCGGGCTGGCGCTCGCCGCGGCGATCTCCGGCTCCGGGCTGGCGTTGTGGATTGGCCAGCAGCTGGCCCCGCTGGGCATGATCAATCTGGTCATACTGGTGATCGCGGCCACCGCGATCGTGATCTTCCTGACCGAGCTGACCAGCAATCTGGCGACCACGGCGACGTTCCTGCCGGTGATCGCCGCCGTCGCCGTGGAGACGGGGCAGGATCCGCTGCTGTTCGTGATCCCGGTAACCCTTGCAGCCAGCTGCGCCTTCATGCTCCCGGTGGCCACGCCGCCGAACGCCATCGTGTTCAGCTCCGGCCATGTCTCCATTCCCCAGATGGCGCGCGCCGGTCTGTTGCTGAACCTGGTCTCGATCGCATTTCTCAGCCTGATCGCGCTGACCCTGGCTCCGCTGATTTTCTAAGCGGGCCGCGCCGCGGCGGCGGTGAGCGCCCGGCTGACGGCGGTTATCGCGAAAGCCGTCACGGCGTGTCGGCGTTCATCGTCAGCGCCAGATCGGCCAGCGCCGTTTCCAGCGCTGGAGCGAGCCCCGGGCCGTGGTGCGGGCTGACATCGGTGTTGATCTGAAAGGCGATGGTGACGCCGCGGCTTGCATGGCGCAGCGCCCACGGGACGCGGTTTGCGCCAGCGCTTCGGCGCGTGCGTGTTGTTGCAAGCCTCTTTCCTTGCCCTGTTCCGCGCTGCGGGCGCTGACCCTTGCCCAGGCGCCGCGGCCGGGAGCCTGGCCCGTCGCTGAAACCGTCGAAGGTGAAGTAATAAACGAATAACAAGGTGCGGTTTGCCTTGAGGATTCGCGCAACATGATATTTAATTTTTGGTAAACGCGTAAGCGGTGTGCCGTCGGCGGCGCGGTGAGGGGGGCGGAAATGGCGTCGGTCCGTTTTGGTTCAAAGGCAGGCACGATAGCGGAATGCCGCGCGTGACGGCTGAAATTCGCAACGCCACCCCGGACGATGTTCCGGCGATCGTGGAACTGGGCGCCCGCTTCCATGCGGAAAGCCACTACAGGCGCATACCCTACGACGTTGACTGGGCTCTGGGGACGATGGGTCGATACGCCTCCGGCCATCAGGACGCACTCCTCCTTGTTGTTCACGAGGGCGAGGATTTGATCGGATTCCTGGCCGCGCGGATTGGACCGATCATTTTCAGTCCGCGTCGCGCCGTCATCCAGGATCTCTTGTTCGTGCACCCTGATCACCGATCGGGGCGCACGGGAACCGCGTTGGTCGAGCGGTTTCTTGAGTGGGCTGATGCGTGCGATCCCGCCTTCATCGACTTCACTCAATCCACGGGCATTCAAGAGGCCGGGTTCGGCCAGCTTATGGCCCGCTACGGGTTCGAAAATCACGGAACGGTCTATCGCCGAATTTCGGCTGGAAACTAGGGGTACGGTATCATGGGTACGGCAACTGGGCCGCTTGTTGACGGCGAAGGCTTTAACTGGGCGGTTCCTGACGCCTCGCTAGGCGGCGGGATCGTCGACACGGGCGTTGATGGATCCGGAGCCCTCACCGGTGAAGGGCTTCTGGACGGTTTCGGCTCCTTCTGGATCGGCATCGCCGATAATGGGAGCGGCGCTCACTTCCAGGACGCCGACCCAGGGGCCGTTTACGAGTCTCCGGCGGCCGCGTCTCGTGTCTTGATCGATGTCGATCAAACGGCGAGCCAGAGTGGTCAGTACATAACATTTGACACCGTCGTGGCGAACGGCGTCACGGTAAGCCGCCAGATCTACGCCAGCGACGTTGCCGGCGACGGCTTCGTCCGGTTTTTCGACACGCTCACCAATAATACCGACTCCACTCAGACGTTTCTGTTCGCGATCGTCGGCGCCGTCAACAACAGCACCGGCACAAGCGGTGATGGCATCGAAGCGAACTATATCGAGCTCGCGACATCGTCCGGCGATTCCACTACAGATCCATTCGCCCCGGCGCTTGATGAGAATGATTTCTGGTACGTCATCGACGAGGGTAGTGCGCCGCCGGGGACGGTGGATAACAATCCGGTCGCCTTCATCTACGGCGACGGGACGATCACCGCGACGCATGCCGAGCGTAACGTTCCAAGCGGCTCGAGCGGTCCGAACTTCACCAGTTCTGATCTGTATTTCCGGATCACATTGGCGCCGGGTGAAACCAAGGCTTTCCTCTCCTTCGCGGCCCAATCCACCCAGAACGGGACGGCGGGCGCAAACGAGCTGATCGCCGACGATATCGCCCAACTGACCAGCCTGACCGAGGGCGACAGCGCGCTGGCCGGCCTCACCGCGACCCAGCTTGGCCAGATTGTGAATTACAACATCGCTCCCGCCGCGCCGAGCAACACCGCGCCGACGGTCGCAACCAACACCGGCTCGACCGTCGACGAAGGCGCCACGGACACCATCACGAACACCGAACTCGACACCACCGATGACGAAGAGGGCCCCGGCGACCTCACCTATACGCTCGACAGCACCACGTCGAACGGCGTGCTTTGGCTGGATGACGGCGACGGGACGCTTGAGGCCGGCGAAGAACTCACCTCCGGGGAAACCTTTACCCAGGCCGACATCGACGCCGGCGATCTGCGCTACACCCATGACGGCGGCGAGACCACGTCGGACTCCTTCCAGTTCGACGTCTCCGACGGAACCGATTCCGTCGACGATCAGACCTTCAACATCACCGTGACGCCGCAGAACGACCCGCCCCAGGGCGCTGTGGGTATCGACGCGCCCGCGGCGCAAGAAGGCGTGACGCTGACGGCGACGAACACCCTCACCGATCCTGATGGTCTGGGCACGCTGTCATACCAGTGGCGGCGCGACGGCGTGGATATAGACGGCGCCACCGGCGCAACCTACACGCCCACCCAGGAGGACGTCGGCGCGCAGATCACGGTCGCGGTGTCCTATACCGACGACGGCGGGACGCTTGAAACCGTCGTCTCGGGGGCGACGCTGGCGATCGCGAACGTCAACGACGCGCCCGGCGGCGGGGTGACGATCTCCGGCACGGCGCAGGAAGACGAGACGCTGACGGCCGCCAACTCGCTGACCGACGAGGACGGGCTGGGAACCGTCAGCTATCAATGGCGGCGCGACGGCGTTGATATCGACGGCGCCACCGGCGAGACCTATACGCTGGGCCAGGACGATGTGGGCGCCGAGATCACCGTGGTCGCCAGCTACACCGACGATCAAGGGACCGCGGAGAGCGTGGAGTCCACCGCCACGGCTGCGGTGGCCAACGTCAACGACGCGCCCGGTGGCGGGGTGACGATCTCCGGCACGGCGCAGGAAGACGAGACGCTGACGGCCGCCAACTCGCTGACCGACGAGGACGGGCTGGGAACCGTCAGCTATCAATGGCGCCGCGACGGTGTGGACATCGACGGCGCCACTGGCGAG
>JAVJPX010000005.1:0-70944 GCA_040217555.1 Oceanicaulis sp. | reverse complement strand
TTTTCGGCGATGCGGTGATCTCCTTCCTCCTCAACTTCTTGAACAAGTGCGACGAGCTTCAACGCCCAGTCGTGGCGGAGATGAAACAGCGCGTGTTCGGCGAGAACCTGCCCGAAAGCCCGGTGAAACCCGGCCAGGCGGCGTAACAGCCAACGCCTTGTCTGGCTTGATGATCGCTGGTGGAAGCTGGGGCGGTCTGCTGCACGCGGCCGACCCCGCCCGCTTTCGTGGCGTGGATGCGCCGCAGCCGCACTCATGGGAAACCTGATACGAATCTCAAAAGAAGTCCAAATAATATTCAAATTATAAATTGGACTATTTCTAAATTAGATTTACTGATGCCTTGAGCCGATTTGGCTCTAGGAACACAGATATGACACTCGAAACTTTACTTATCTGGTTGTTTGTCGGCGCCGTCGCCGGATGGTTGGCGGGACAGGTGGTCAGAGGTTACGGGCTCGGACTGATCGGAAACATCGTCGTGGGCATTATCGGCGCCTTCGTCGGGGGCTGGGTGTTCGGTCAGCTTGGAATCGCAATCTCACAGGGCATTGTGGGCTCCATCATCGGAGCCACGGTCGGCGCCATCGTAATTCTGTTTCTGCTCCAGCTTGTACGGCGGCGCTAGACGTCGATACTTTCCCGCGCTGACGTACACTTAAGAACCGGGCACAAGAAAACGCCCCGCCGGAGAGCTCCAGCGGGGCGTTTTCTTATGCGATTGAGGCCGGACTTAGTCCTCGGCGGCGTCCTGGATGCTTTCTCCGGCGTTCTCGATGTCCTGGCCGGCGCCATGGAGGGTGTTGCAGCCCGTCAGGCTGAGAAGCAGGACCAGGCCGATAAACAGGGTGGCGATGCGCGACATGGGCGGGTCTCCTGTATGAGCGCGAAGCATGGGGTCAAGACGGCCCGAATCTGCGGCGCCGCTTTGCTCCGTCGTCAAGATTGTGAACGAAGATGCGGACGGGAAGACGGCGGCCGCGACGCCATGCCGAAAATCAACAGGAAATAAAGCAAGCGGTTCATTTGAATCGCGCCAGCCCTGTTGGAAATCTGCATTTATCTAATTAGGAAGCCCCACCGCTCAGCGCAAGGCGAGCCGTCGCCGGGCGTTGCGGCGGGAGGTCGACATCAGCGAGATGACCGGGTCAATTCTCCCTGATTTCGATCCCGTCACCGTCGAGGGAGAACTCGATGGACCGGGTCTGGCTGTCGCGCCAGATGGCGTAGCCGACCGCGCCGGCAAGGACCAGCACTACAGCAGCGGCGGCGTAAAGAACGCGCGGGGAAACGTCGAGACGCATGGGATGATCTCCTGTCCGCAGCCGCGCAAGGCGCGGGCGGTGATTGGGATGACGGGACGCAAAGCGCCCACGCCCGGAGATTGACCTCAACTGGCTATGGGTATCGCCATAGCACACGGAACGAAGTATTCGGCAAGCGTTTTCTTTAAAATATTTAAAAGCCGCTTCCTATATTTTCTTGTCCTCGATCCCCGATCCTGAACCCCGGACGCTGCACGCCTTGGTCTCCGCCCTCCTCCGCGCCTTTGTCGACCTTCATCCTTTCCGCAACAGTTTGATGGTCACAGGCGGCGCTTGTCGCCGGGCGAAAGAGGCGACCGGGACGGCGACGCCCTTAGGGCGGGTTGAGATCGGCGGTCAGACCTTCATGCCGGCCGAAGAATGAGGGGGATGACTTCGAGTATAATCCCGTGATCAGCATCGGTATCGGTCATCGTTTCAAGCGCCGCTTGACCCTTCATCGGCCCATTGCACCGATCCGGGTTCGCAAGCGGGCTCGCCGAGGCTATCTATGCGTCCATGACTGATCAAAGCCCCGCCGAGCAATTCCGCCGCGCCCTCGCCACCACGACCCGCGCCCTGTCCAGGGAGCGCGATCTGGAGGTGAAGTATGGAGGCGACAAGGCCGCCATTGCGCGCGGCGGCGTCGTGCTGCCCAACCCGCCGGAAAAGCTGACCCTTGATGAGGCCTCCAAGGCGCGCGGCCGGGCCGATGCGCTGGCGCTGCGCTATGCGCTCCATGACAGCAAGGCGCACCAGCAGACCCTGCCGCCGGGCGACACCGCCCGCAAGATTTTCGACGCCGCCGAGCAGGCGCGCTGCGAGGGGCTGGGCGCGCGGGCCATGCGCGGCGTCGCTGACAATCTGGACGCCGCCCTGATTGACAAGTGCCGGCGCCAGGGCTGGAACCACGCCGAGGACCGCCAGGCCGCGCCGCTGGCCGATGCGGTCTCCATGCTGGTGCGCGAGCGCATCTCCGGACGCCCCGCCCCGGCGGACGCCAAGGGCCTGATGAAGGTCTGGCGCGAGGATCTGGAAGCGGCCGCCGGCGGCGCGCTGGACGCCCTCGCCGATGCGGCGGGGGACCAGAAGCAGTTCGCCCAGGCGCTGCGTCAGGTGATCCGCGATCTCGACCTCTCCGACGAGCTTGGCGAGGTGGAGGAAGACGACAATCAAGACGAGAGCGAGGACGATAGCGGCGTCGAGCAGGAGCCGCAGGACGGCGAGGATCCCGGCGATCAGGATCCTGATTCCGGAGATGACGACGAGCCCGCCGACGCCAAGGGCACCGCGGCCGACACCGAAGACATCCACTACGCCGAGGACAGCGGCACGCGCATCGAGGCCGACGACGAGCCCGGCGAATCCATGGAGGCCGCGCGCCCCAACTGGGTCGCCCCGCAAGGCGAGGACGCGGCCGCCTACAAGGTTTTCACAACCAAGTATGACGAGGTGATTCAGGCCAGCGATCTGTGCGACGAGGAGGAGCTGACGCGCCTGCGCCGCAATCTGGATCAGCACCTGAAGGGCCTTGAAAGCGCGGTGGGCCGCCTGGCCAACCGGCTTCAGAGAAAGCTGATGGCCAAGCAGCAGCGCAGCTGGGCCTTTGATCTGGAAGAAGGCGTGCTGGATCCTGCCCGCCTGCCGCGCGTGGTGCTGGACCCCATGCAGCCGCTCTCCTTCAAGCAAGAGCAGGACATGGAGTTTCGCGACACGGTGGTGACGCTGCTGCTGGACAATTCAGGCTCCATGCGCGGACGGCCGATCCTGGTGGCGGCGGCCTGCGCGGACATTCTGGCGCGCACGCTGGAGCGCTCCGGGGTGAAGACCGAGATCCTGGGCTTCACCACCAAGGCCTGGAAGGGCGGGCGCTCCAAGGAGGCCTGGCTTGAGCAGGGCAAGCCGCCCAATCCCGGCCGCCTCAATGATCTTCGGCATATCGTCTACAAGAACGCCGATGCGCCCTGGCGGCGCTCGCGGCCCAATCTGGGCCTGATGCTGCGCGACGGGCTGTTGAAGGAAAACATCGACGGCGAGGCCTTGCTCTGGGCGCACAAGCGTCTGAGCGCCCGGCCCGAGCAGCGCCGGATCCTGATGGTGATCAGCGACGGCGCGCCGGTGGATGACGGCACCCAGTCGGCCAACTCGTCCTCCTATCTGGAAAAGCACCTGCGCGAGACCATCGCCATGATCGAGGGCAAATCCGACGTGGAGCTTCTGGCCATCGGCATCGGCCACGACGTGACGCGCTATTACAAGAAGGCCGTCACCATCGTGGACGTGGAGCAGCTGGCCGGCGCCATGACGGACCAGCTGGCAGATCTGTTCGACGCCAAGCCGAAAAAGCGCCGCCGGGGCCGCGGCGGCGATCAGGATCGCGGACGCGGCGGACCCGGTCTCTCGGCGCTGAAGCGAGCCACGACGACGCTCAAACGCTAGAGACAGCGAAACGTCAGGTCGGCTCGCGCGACAAAATCTGCTGCACCAGCGGATTGGGAAAGCGCCGCTCCAGCGTGATCGCGTAGAACGTCTCTGCGATGCCCGGCAGCTTGGCCGCCTCCACCAGGCGTCCGCTCGCCAGCTCGTCGCGCACCACGATGGGCGGCGCCACGGCGAGCCCGGCGTCATTGCGCGCCAGAAGGCGCAGCATCGCCATATCATCCACCTCCGCCGCGATTTCAGGCGTCAGGCCCAGACGCACGGCCAGCGCGTCGAAGCTGGAGCGCACCCCGCTGCGCCGTGACGGCAGGATCAGCGGATGGGTTTTGAGCAAAGTCTCCAGATCGCGCTCCTCGCCCACACGCGCCGGCGCGCCGATGAGGCTGACCGGCTGCTCGGCCAGACGGTGCACGGTGAAGGTGCTGCCGGAATCGCGCAGCGGCGCCTGGTTGGCGAGCACCAGATCGAGATTGTGGGCGGCCAGCTCCTCCATCAATTCGGGCAGCGAGCCGGAGCGCAGATGCACCTCCACCGCGCCCTCTGCCAGGAGCGGCGTGAGAAGGTCTGTCTGGAAGTTGCGTGACAGGGTCGCCAGCGCCCCGACTCTCAAGGACCGCCGCGCCGCACCCGCCCCGCCTTTGAGCGTCGCCTCCAGCTCCTCGCCGGTGGTGAAGATCGCATCGGCGTAATCCAGCGCCACCCGCCCCGCCTCGGTGAGCGCCAGAGTGCGGCCGCGCCGTTCAAACAAGGCATGGCCCAGCTGGGCTTCCAGCTGGCGGATCTGGGTGGACAACGCCGACTGGGAGAGGTTCAGCCGTTCGGCGGCCCGGATCAGGCGACCCTCATGGGCGACGGCGCGGAAATAGCGCAAGTGTTTGTAATTCATCATGCCACGCCCCTTGTTCCATTTATTGGAATAATAGCATCCAAACAATGTAATTTATCTAACAATTTTCATCGCTAGCGTCCGGCCGTCTTGAAACGCTTGACCGCCGGAGCCCCCATGGACGTCCTGCTCGACTTCGCCGCCACGTTTTTATCCCAGCTGCAAAAGCCCACCCTCGCCTTTCTCATCGGCGGTGTGATCATCGCGGCGCTGGGCAGCAATCTGACGATTCCTGATTCGATCTACCGCTTCATCGTCTTCATGCTGCTCATCACCATCGGGCTGGAGGCCGGCATGGAGATCCGCCAGGCGGATCTGGTCAGCATGCTGCTGCCCGCCCTGTTCGCGGTGATATTGGGCATTGGCGCGGTGGTGATCGGCGCCTTCGTGCTGACCCGGTTGCCCAAGCTGAAGGCCGATGACGGCTACGCCACCGCCGGCCTGTTCGGCGCGGTTTCGGCCTCCACCCTGGCCGCCGCGATGGTGGTGCTCGACGAGGAGGGCATTCCATTTGAAGCCTGGGCGCCAGCGCTCTACCCCTTCATGGACCTCCCCGCGCTTCTCGCCGCCATCATCCTGGCCGGGATCGCCCGCCAGCGCCGCGACGGCGGGGACGGCGCCAAAGCCGACATCAAGGCCATCATCATCGACAGCCTTCGCGGCTCGGCGATCTCGGCCCTGCTTCTTGGCATGGCGCTGGGCCTGTTCACCCAGCCGGGCGGCGTGGTGGAGAGCTTCTACGATCCGTTGTTCCGCGGCCTTCTGTCGATCCTCATGCTGATCCTCGGGATGGAGGCCTGGGCGCGCCTGTCAGAGCTGGCCAAGGTCGCCCACTGGTACGCCACTTACGCGGTGATCTCGCCGCTGGTGCATGGCCTGGCCGCCTTTGGCCTCGGCTATGTCGCCCACGTCCTCACCGGCTTCAGCCCGGGCGGGGTGGTGCTGCTGGCGGTGATGGCGGGATCAAGCTCGGATATTTCCGGCCCGCCCACCTTGCGCGCCGGCATTCCTGGCGCGAATCCTTCCGCCTATATCGGCGCGTCGACCAGTGTCGGCACGCCGGTGGCGGTGGCGATCGGCATTCCGCTCTTTGTCGCCCTCGCCCAGCTCGTGTTCGACCTCTAGGACCTGAAGGCTCAAGCCATGACCCTGTTTCACAAAGCCACCAAGATCGTCCTCGTCGTGGAACGCCTGATCCGCGACAAGGTCCTCGCCATCGTCGAGAACGAAGGCGCCAAAGGCTACACCGTCACCGAGGGCGTCGGCAAAGGCGCCCACGGCCTGCACGGCTCGGACCGGCCCGGCATCGCGCCCGGCTTCACCATCGTGCGCATCGAGGTGATCGTGGCCGACCGCGCCGCCGCCGAGCGCATCACCGAAACGGTGGCCAGCCGATACTTCAAGGAGTATCCCGGCATCGTCTACATGGACCAGGTCGAGGTCCTGCGCCTCGACAAGTTCTAGGCGCCGTGGGGCGGGGCGGCGGGGCGGGAGCCGGGTCCCGCACCCCGCCGCAGGGCGTCACGCAGCCTTTTAGCGGTGCGGCTTGTTCCACAGCCCACACTGCATCTGGCGGGCTAAACGACGAGACTAGAATTCGCTGAATGCGAGCATCAACTCATCAAGATAATTGAAGAACGTATAGAGAATCAAAAGAGAAAGCGCGCCGTACTTGGCATATCGATTTTTCAATATCACTGTAATTATCAAGGCAATAAACACGTTCAGCACCATCATTGGGATCAATGAGAGATCAGTGAGCCAGTTTAAACGGCAGCAATCGCTGATCCGTCCAGCGACATACACGAATCCCACATAAGCAGGTATCAAAGAAATTAGATAAATATCCAGTTTATCAGTATTCATCCGGCGGACACTCGACCATTTGCGATAGAGAATATGCTGATGCGGATTGAGGGAATGTCCCACGATATGAAAACTGGGATGTCGGGATCGACCTCAAATTTGCGATCTGCATGATCTCATCAACCGAGCCATGATAATTCTCAGGCATTTCGACGCCTATCTGACCCCAATATTCACGGGTCGGCACCCAGAATCCAATTCGCCCGCGCAAGCGCGCCCAGAGACCCGTCTGCGCAGGATAGACGGATAGGCACCAGATCGCGTGAGCGGAGATCGCGTCCGCGAATATCCGCGGATTCACGCCGACGCGATCATAGAATGCGAGAATACTCCGGCTGTTCTCTCGAAACGCGGAATCCAGCCTGTCGGGGTGGAACTGCGTCTCGAGAACGTTCCAGGACGAAACGATTCCCGGATGGACCGCCACGAGCGAGTCTTCACTCAAATGCACGGTGTTCGCAGCAGGCAACACATAGAGCGCGCACGCTGACATGCACGTTTCGTTCACGACAACATCGGCCCGGTTCTCAAGAATATGTTCGGCGAGGCGCAGAGCTGCGAGTTCCTCGCCGCCATGTGATGAAATCGACAATGTAGCAAAAGTCGGATTGTTCAGGATGAAGCGTTCTACGCGTTCAGCCTCAAGCCGGCCTTCAAACAATATTTCTTCCGCTGAGAACGCAAACACAGAAGAGCACGGCGCCATCCCGATTAAAAAGGAGGCGATCGTAATTCGCACAAATCTCGAAATCACAATCACCTCCTCAACAGTTTCTCGGACTCACCGGTACAGAAGCGTTTTCGTCACGGTGAGCAAGCACTCGGCAGCTCTATTGAGCCCCGCTTCCGCCAGCTTTGTTTCCGACCTGGCCACCCTGATACAAGCCGGTGGAGTTCTCAAACTAGCCGTCTCCCCACTCCCAACTCATTCCGGCAGCACCATCCGAACCCGTGGAACCGCCTTCTACAGCATCCTGGGCTTTCAGTTCGGCGATCTCAGCGTTGTCGGCGGCGCCAGAGCCGAACGCAAACCCGAGTCCGGCCTGCATTGACGCGTAGCTTTCACCACTTGCAGTCGAAACACAAACCCCGACCCCGACTGCGACACAGAAATAGCGGTATGACTCCCCTCGCGAAGAAGTTTTCCATCGTATCGCCGTCGCTCAAGGGCTCGAAGCTAAGCTGCCCTGGAGCGCTCGAGCGATAGTCGCCGCCGCTTACGTTTTTCATTTCACCGACCGTAAGCTCGCGCATCGTTCCATCCTTTCTCCAGAGCTTGAGTTGTAGAACTTCCACACGATTGCAAGCACGGTCACTATTCTGTGCAATCAGTAGACACTCATCAACTGCTTCGGGGGCGAGGTTTTAGTCAGTTTTCGAATGATCAATACGGCGGGAGGTAAGCAAGCCTTCCCGCTCCCATCCAACCGTTTCGCGCCGTTCGGTCCCTTCACTGCGTACCCGAGTCTCGTGTACGCTGATGGTGTGTTCCTCGTGCGCTGCGAGGCGCCCCCCGGCCGAGGTGAACGAGGAAGACGTGATGACCCTACGCGCCGGCGCTATCGGCCTCATGGCTCTTATCATGGCGGCGTGCGGCCCCGCAGAACCGCGCGGCGCCGCGGTGGGGGCGTCCAGTGTGGCGCTCTTCCCCGATGATCCCGGCCGCACCCGCCTTGGCGGCTTGCGCTATGCAGGCGGGCTCGAGCTCACCAGCGATCATCCGGCTTTCGGCGGCTGGTCGGCCCTGGAGCTGAGCGCGGACGGCGAACACCTGCTGGCGCTGTCTGACAGCGGCGCCTTCATGCGTGCTCGCCTTAGCTATCAGGACGGCGCCCCGTCGCGCCTTGATCAGGTGGTGATCGCGCCGCTGCTCGGCCCGGACGGCGCGGCGCTGTCGGGCACGCGCGCCGACGCCGAAGGCCTCGCCTCGCTGGGGGATGGGCGCTATGCGGTGAGTTTCGAGCGCGAGCACCGCATCGCCCTGTTCCAGATCGGCGAGGACTGGAGCGGTATCGAAACCGCGACGGAGGCCGCCTTTCCCGCCCCGCCCGGCGCCGACCGGCTGCGCGACAACGCCGGAATCGAGGCGCTCGCCATTGACGGGATGCGGCTCTACGCCGGGGTGGAGGACCCCATCGTGTCCGGCCAGCCGCACACGCTCTGGGTCTATGATCTGGCCGCCCCGGCCGCCCCGCCCCGCGCCCTGTTTCTGGAGATCGAACCGGGCTTCGGCCTCACCGCCATGACGTTCGGGCCGGACGGCGCGCTCTATCTGGTGGAGCGCTTCTGGTCGCGCGGCGCCGGCAACACCATCCATGTGTCCCGCCTCTCCGCCGCGCAGATCGCGGCCGCCGCGAGCGCGCCGCTGCAGCCGGAACGCCTGGCCGAGATCGGCCCGGACATGACGGTGGACAATATTGAAGCGGCCGCCTTTGCTGACGTGGACGGCGCGCCGCTTCTGCTCTTGATGTCGGATGATAATTTCAACGCCGCCCAGCGCACGCTCCTGCTTGGCTTCCGCATTGAACCTGACACCAGCCCGGAGCCCTAGCGCTCTCACCCCCGGCGCCCGCGCTTGCGCATACCGGACACCCTCTTGCGCAGCCTCGCCAAGGCGGCGCCCCGGTGTTATGCGGGCCTGATACGCATTTCTCGCCCCCGGGGACCAACATGGACGCCATCGACTATTCTTTGCTCACCGCCTCGCTCGTCACCTTCTTCGTGGTGATCGATCCGATCGGCGTGGCGCCCATCTTCGCCAGTCTCACAGAAGGCTCCGACAGCGCGCACAAGCGCCGGATGGCGATCAAGTCGGTGCTCATCGCCACGGCGGTGCTGGTCGGCTTCGCGTTCGGCGGCGAATGGCTTTTAGGCGCGCTCCATGTGAGCCTGGACGCGTTCCGCGCCGCGGGCGGCGTTCTGTTGTTCCTGCTGGCGCTGGACATGATTTTCGAGACCCGGTCCAAGCGCCGCGAGGAACGCGCCGACGCGCTGAACGAGGCTGACGAGACAAGGCCCGGCACTCATGAGGACATCTCCGTCTTCCCCATGGCCATTCCCATGCTGGCCGGCCCCGGCGCCATCGCCTCCATCATGCTGTTCATGAGCGAGGCGGCCGGCAGCCCGATCGGCCAGGTCCTGGTGTTCGCCGGCATGGGCGCCAATCTTCTGGTCTGCCTGATCCTGTTTTTGACCGTGGGCACGCTGATGCGCCTCATCGGCGACACGCTGGCGGCGATGATCACCCGCATTCTCGGCGTCATTCTGGCGGCGCTGGCCGCCCAGTTCATCTTTGACGGGATTGCAGGCGCGCTGCTCTAGGCGTCGGAACAAAGCCGCGCGCAGCGGCTTATCCCCCTTGTAGCTTTAACAAGGAGACGCTGATGAACGCCGACCAGATCAAAGGCAAATGGAAAGAACTTCAAGGCGAAGCCAAGCGCCACTGGGGCAAGCTCACCGACGACGACGTGCAGACCGCAGAAGGCGACAGGGACAAGCTGGTGGGCAAGATCCAGCAGCGCTACGGCAAGTCCAAGGACGAGGCCGAGCGCGAAGTGAACGAGTGGATGGAAAAGCAATAGCCGCCCATTGGTCCCCGCCCATTAGTCTCTGGGGCGAGGCTCCAAGGGACTATTCCGCCGCCGCGGCGCGTTGCGGGGCTTCGGCCTCGCCCGCCTCGGCCTGGCGAGTCTCCATCCAGCGGCGCTTCAGAATCTTCGAGCTGTCGCGCGACCCGTCCGGCGACCAGCCCGGCGGGCCGAACCAGTAGCCGAAGGCTTCCCTGGGCGATTTGGCCGAGGCCACGTCCTTGAAGATGCCCGCCCATTCATGCAGGCAGATCTTGATGGGGTTGAACGTCGCCAGATTGCGCACGATGCCATAGCGGCACGGCTCATCCTCGCGTTCAGGCTCGAACGAGCCGAACATGCGATCCCAGATGATGAAAACGCCAGCGAAATTGCGATCGAGATAGCGCGGATTGGTGGCGTGATGGACCCGGTGATGGCTGGGCGTGTTCATCACCGCCTCGATGGGCGCCCACATCTTGGGCACCGCCTCGGTATGAATCCAGAACTGATAGATCAGGTTCAGCGCGCCCACGAAGGCCACCATGGCCGGCGGAAAGCCGGCGAGTACCAGCCACGAGCCGAAAATGATGAATTTCAGCGACAGCGGGCTCAGCCAGGGCTGACGCAGCGCCGTGGACAGATTGTAGTGCTGGCTTGAATGGTGGATCACATGGTCGGCCCACCACCAGCGCACCGTATGGGCGAAGCGGTGGCTCCAGTAATACACGAAATCATCCAGCACGAAGGCGAGCGCGAACGCCCACCACGCCCAGCCGATATCCAGAAGCGCGAACTGTTCGATATAGGCGAACCAGGCCAGCGCAATCCCGCCCAGCAGAATCCCGGACACGGTGTTTCCAAGGCCCATGATCAGGCTGGCGGCGGTGTCGCGCGGCTCATACTGGGTCTTTCCGGTCAGACGCGCATGGATCATTTCGGCCACGATGAGCAGCACGAAGGCGGGAATCGCGAAATAGATCGGATTGGGCAAATCAGGCATGGCTCGCGGTCTCCGGTCGCGCCGTCTCCGGCGCGGTCTTGACGAAGGCCCGGGCGTGCTCGGCCCAGACGGATGCGGTGTCGGCGTCGTCCAGGGTCAGCCAGACGCGCCCGAAGGTATAGTCTTTGAGATCGAGCGTCAGCGTGGCCCCGTCAAGGCGGACCGCGCGCACCTCGCCCGGTCTCAGGGCGCGAACCGTGGCCCGGTCGCCCGACGTGGCGGCCACGCCCAGCCGGGCGCCGCCCTGCTCCAGCGCCAGAACCACCCGGCCGCCGCGCCCCATCACCGCGTCATGGGAGGCGGAAAAGCCCAGCACACCCTCCTCGATTCGCCGAACGCCTTCGCCGGCATAAGCAAAGCGCGCCGGGGTCCAGCCGCCCAGAAACACGTTCAGGACAACGATCAGGCCGACCGATATCGCCGAGGCGCCGAGCACCAGGATGAGGGTGAGGATCTCGTTCATGGCGCCAGTGAACGCCGTTCAATTGGCGGATGCAAGGCGCCCGCGCCGCGCCGCCTTGACGTAAAGCAGGCGCGGACGGGCGCGGCGCTCGGATCGGCGGACACGAAAACGGCGCCGGGATCGCTCCCGGCGCCGTCTCGATGAATGCCTTGCGTCCGGCTTTTAGAAGCTGGTGCGCAGGGTCAGCCCGTAGGTGCGAGGCTGGTTGGGATAGGCGGAGACCGATCCAGGCTGAACCGTCGTCGGGAAGGCCGCCGTGTAATACTCGTCCTCGTTCAGGTTGCGGCCCCAAACCAGGACCTCGACACCGTTGTTGAGGTTGAGGCCCACCGACGCGTTGATCGTACCGACCTCACGGGTGAGCCCGCCGGGCAGCGCGTCTCCAAGAGGCGTCTCAGAGGCGTACTGATAGTCGGCCCGGAGGAAAGCTTCGCCCAGATTGATGTCGCGCGAATACTGGAAACCGAACGAGCCCGCGAACTCGGGAACCCCGGCCACGTCGAAGCCGGAAAGATCGCCGCGACCGTCCGGCACGCCGTCCACCAGATCTTCCGGGCTGCCGCTCAGGACCGGAGCCCCTCTGAAGTCATCATACTGGGCGTTCATCCAGATGCCCGACACGTTCAGCGTCAGCCCCGGAATGAAGGACGGGTTGATCGAGCTGTCGAATTCCAGCCCTTGAGCGCTTTGCTCACCGGCGTTGACGACCGCAAAACCCGCACCCCGGAACACCGAAGACTGGAAGTCCACGATATTCTGATCGAAGTAGGCGACGTTTACGAAGCCCCAGTTGAACTGGCCCTTGACGCCGATCTCGAACGTCTCGGTGATTTCCGGCCGCGCGAAGCGCTGGCTGCCCGCCACGCCGAGCGCCTCGGCGGTGTTGACGATGGTCGGGCGGCCGAGCGCGTTGTCGGCGGCGAGTTGGCCGGCCGCGCGCAGGGCGGCGACGTCAGAGACATCCGGACGGGTGTCCGGGGTCAGGTTCCAGGACGACGCCTTGAAGCCGCGAGCGAACGACGCGTAGACGTTCAAATTATCCGTGGCGTCGAACGCCAGCCGCACCGTGTACGGCCAGTCGGAGTCGCTGGTCTTGCCGTCCTCGACCGAGTTGGGGAAGGGCGTCAGCGCGCCGAGCGGCTGCAGTCCTTGCTCGAACAGGGTGAGCAGCGGGTTGGCCAGGGGAAGGCCGGTGTTGGGATCGACCACGACGCCGCCCACAAGAACCCCGCCATTTCGAAGAGCGACCGAATTGAACTGGGTCGACGCGCGCTGGAGCGCGGCGAAGATCGCCGGGTTCGCAGCGGCGAAGGCGCCGACCTGAGCCGGATTGTTCGGATTTACGCCGGCGCCGGCGAGCAAGCTCCCGAAACCAATCTCGACCAGGTTCAGGTCGGAGAACGGGTTCGTGCGCACAACGTTCGTGAAGTCGACCTCCTTGTCACTCTGGAAGTAGGCCAGGCCCGCCGTCAGGGTCAGACGGTCGGTGATATCGAAATCAACCTGACCGAAAAACTGCATCTGCTGGTCGTTTTGCTCCGCCGTGAAGCGCGTGCCGCCGCCTTCGGCGAAGAAACTGCCGGCCGGGAATCCGACCGCCTGCTCAATCGCCGTGATGGCGCTGGTCGCCGGATTGGGGATGACGACGCCCGGGGCGATCGCAACGGTCCCTGAAGCCGTGAGAAAGTCGAAGTAAGCCCGCGTATCGCTTCCGTAAATACGGGTGTCGGTGACTTCCATATCCTCGTTGGAGTAGAAGGCGCCGAGCACGTAGAAAGCGCGGTTATTCCAGTCACCGGTCAGGCGGAGTTCCTGGGTGAAGGTCCCGACGTCCAGCCCGCGAATGTTTTCACCAAGCAGATCAAGATCTGTGAAGTCGCCTTCGTAATCCACGAAATCGTCGTAGATCCGGTACGCGGTGATGGAGCTCAGCGTCACGCTTTCGCTCAGGTTCCAGTCGGCCTGAAGCGAGGTCCCGCCGTTTTCAATCATGTTCACGTTCGGCAGATCGGTGGCGAGCTGGTAGTTGAATCCGGCGCCCGCCGAGGTCTGGCCGCCCAGAAGATTGCGGAGCACGCCGCCGGCCGCGCCGTCGATCACCCGGTCGGTGCCGCAGCACTTCTCTTCGATTTCGTCGTAGTCGGCGATCAGGCGGAACGACAGATTGTCGGTCGGAAGCAGCAAGAGCTGACCGCGCACCGCGAAGCGATCGCGATCGTTGAAGTCGCCGCCAGGGCCGACATTCTCAAAATAGCCGTCGCGGGTGTTGCGGCTGCCGGACAGGGAGAACGCCAGGTTATCCGTCAGCGGCCCCGTCACAGAGCCGTTCACGATGCGCTGGTTGTAATTACCCACCGTCGCGGCGACTTCGCCGCCGAACTCGAAGCTCGGCTCCCGCGTGATGATGCTGACAACGCCGGCTGTGGCGTTCTTGCCAAACAGGGTCGATTGCGGGCCGCGCAGGACTTCGATGCGCTCGATGCCCATGAGGTCGGACAGGGCCGAGCCGGCGCGCGGCCGGAAAACGCCGTCGATATAGACGGCCACTGACGGCTCGATGCCGGGATTGTTCGCGCCATTGCCCTGACCGCGGATGATGAAGGTCGCGTTCGAGCTGCGTTCAAGCTGGCTGACCCGCAAGGACGGCACGACCGATTGAAGGTCGAGCGCATCAACGATCTGCGCGTTCTGAATGGTTTCAGCCGAGACGACCGTCACCGCGATCGGCACTTCCTGCAACGTCTGCTCGCGCTTTTGCGCGGTGACGGTGATGATGTCGGGCGACTGCGCGTAGGCGCCGGCGGTCACTATGCCGGCGGCCAACGCCGTCGCGCCGAGCGCGGCTGCTTTAAAAGAACGGTTCATTCGGGCTTCCTCCCCCTGAATTATGTAATGGCGGCTCAGCTCTGTATCGGCTGGGGTTGTCCGCACCATGCAGACCTTATGCCGCATTCGCCCTCCTTGTCATGCAGGCTTTGTATCCAGACAGTTAACCGTTGCGTTTTGAACACAGGGTTCGCAAAGTCCGAAAAATTTCGCCGCTCCGGCCGGTTAACCCTTAACAAATCATGAAATCTGCAGGATGGTCGTTGCCGGGCGTGCCGAGGGGCCGCCGTTCGTGTTCGAGTCGATGACGCCGCGCCAGGAAACGAGCGCGTCCTCGTCGGCTCACCTTTGGGGGGAAATCCATATGTTTCGATCCGTACTGGCGGGCTCCGTCTGCCTGTCATTCCTCGTTGGCGGCGCTGCGGCCGCTCAGACTCCGCATCCGATTCAGGCGCCGGTGAATCTGCCGAACGCCGAAATCGGCCAGTGCTATCAGTTCGTGCGCATCGACGCGCAGTACGAAACGGTGATGCAGACCATCGTCGTCGCTGACGAATACGAGATTTTCGACGTCACCGATCCGCGCCTGGAAAGCCAGTCGCGCCGCTATGTGTCGCGCGAGGCGGGCCTGCGCTACCGCGTCACCGAGCCGGTCTACGAGACCGTGACCGAGCAGGTTCAAGTGCGCCCAGGCTATGTGCGCTACGAAGTCACCCAGGCCCAGACCCGCACCGTGCCCGAGCGCGTGCTGGTGCGCGAAGCGCGCATGGTCTGGCGCCGCGGCTACACCGAAGGCGCGCGTCAGGTGCGCCACGACCCGGAAACCGGCGAGATCTGGTGCCTGGTCGAGGAGCCGGCGGTCTACGAGACCATCCACCGCACCGTGCTGACTGCGCCCGCCCAGGTGCGCGAAGTGGCTGTGGATCCGCAATTCGAGACGATCTCTCGTGAAGTTCTGGTGCGGGCCGCCTCGGTTGAGGAAATCCCGATCCCGGCCCAGCACGCCGACTACACCATCCACGTGCTCGCCCAGGAAGGCGGCGTGAACCGCCGCGTCTCCGAGCGCCGCACCGAGAGCGTGGCCCGCCACGAGCTCGTGTCCAGCGAGCGCTTTGAGTGGCGCCTGGTCGATTGCGCCGCCATCGACATCCCGGGCCATCCCGATGCCCGTCCGCCGGCGCCCAGCCATCACGGCGCCGCGCCGTCGACGACGCCGTCCGCCTCGGGCATGCGCGTGCGCCATGCGCCCCAGGGTGACGATCCCCACCGCGATGTGGATTATGACCGCCGCGAAGCGCGCCCCATGGCGGCCGCCACCGGCACGCTGCATCCCGGCGCGCCCGCGCGCCGCACCGCCGGACGCTAGATCGGCGCTGACACAAGCCTTGAATGAAGACCGGGCGCCGGCTCCTGCCGGCGCCCGTTTTCTTTAATGGCCTGACGAGGTCAGGAGCGCTTGGGGCCGGGCGTCAGCACCGCGTAGATCAGGCCCGCAACGGCGCCCGCGCCCACCTGGGCCAGAAAGCCGGCGGTGGTGCGCGCGCCGGCCACCAGCTGCACGCCGAAGAAGACCTGCTCCATCAAGGTCAGCATCACGCCCATGGCCACGGCCCCGGCCGCGGCGAACACCACCGGGCGCAACGGGCGCAGCACACGCGTCACCAGCGCCGCGGCGATGAAGGCTGCCGCCAGCGCCACCGCGATCAGCGCCGAATAGAGCGGAGCGAATCCGGCGAGATCATAGCCGATCTGGCTCATCGCCTGACCTGCGCCGATCTCTGCGCCCACCGCCTCCAGCATGGCCAGAACCATGACGCTGGACAAAACCGTGGCCGCAAAACCCAGCGCGATGACCGCCGCGACATAGCCTCCGGCAACCCTGACAAATCCCATGGCGTGCGATCTCCTTGTCTGCAGCGGCGCGCCTGCGCCCCCTGTGATGGTGCGGTGAGGCGCGGATTTTCTCCGCGCCCGCTTGGCCGCGCGCGCCTATTCCTCCTAGAATGCCCCAGCGACGCGCCGGCGCAAGGGCGCGCGAACGATCAGCCAAGGGGTGGGATGATGACGCGCACGACAGCGATGATACGGCTTCCCGCGGCGGCCGGGGCCATGGCCCTGTCCGCCTGCAACATGCAAGAGCTGCAGGAGCCCGCCCCGGCCATGTCGGCCGAGCTCTACTCTGTGGAGGAGATCGCAGGCGGGCTGGTCCATCCCTGGGACATTGAATTTCTGCCCGGCGGCGATGTTCTGGTGACCGAGCGCTCCGGCGCCCTGCGCATGATCTCCGGCGGCGTGCTGGAGGAAACCCCCATCGCCGGGGTCCCGCAAGTTTACTCAGAGGGTCAGGGCGGGCTGCTGGACGTGCTCGCCGCGCCGGATTTCGCCGCCAGCAAGATGGTCTATCTCAGCTATGCCATGGGCGAGGCCGACGCCAACACCACCGAGGTCTGGCGCGCGCGCCTTGAAGACGGCGCGCTGGTGGACGGGGCGCGGGTCTTCACGGCCGATCCCTTGCGCGACACCTCCAGTCATTTCGGCGGCCGCATGATTTTTCTGCCCGACGGCACGATCGTGCTGACCCTGGGCGACGCCTTTGCGTACAGAGAGCAGGCCCAGATCCGGCAGAATCATCTGGGCGCCATCGTTCGCTTCAACCCCGACGGCTCCATCCCGGCCGACAATCCCTTTGCTCAGGACGAGGGCCCGGCGGCCTTCGTGCTGTCCTACGGCCACCGCAATGTTCAGGGGATCGCCTGGGATCCCCAGCGCGAACTTCTCTGGGAGCATGAGCACGGCCCGCAAGGCGGCGACGAGCTGAACGTGATCGTGCCCGGCGCCAATTATGGCTGGCCCATCTCCACCGAAGGCGTCGACTATAACGGGGCGCGCATCTCCCCGATCACCAGCCATGACGGGTTCGAGGCGCCGCGGCGCGTCTGGGTCCCCTCCATCGCGCCGGCCGGCATGGCCTGGTATTCCGGCGCCCTGTTTGAAGGCTGGCGGGGCGATCTCTTCATCACGGCCCTCGCCGGACAGGCGCTGCACCATATCCAGCTGGACGAAGACGGCGCGGTGATCAGCGAAGCGCGCCTGCTCACCGAGCTTGAGGCCCGCATCCGCCAGGTCGCCGAAGGCCCGGACGGCGCGCTCTACGTCCTCACCGACGACGCCGAGGACGGCAAGGTGCTGCGCATTACGCCCACCGGCGAGTAGGCGATCATGGGTGACCGCTGATCACTCGCCCAAGCACCTTTCGTTCGCTGCGTGAAAGGTGTTCACTATCCCCAATGATCCGCCGCGACTGAGATGGCGGACGCTTGAAGGGGAGGCGCGTGTGTTCAAGCGCATTGCAGCCGGGGCTCTGGTCCTGGCCCTGATCGTCGTTCTGGCCGCAGCCGGCTGGTATTACCGGCCCTGGTCGGCGTATTCGCCGGCGCGCATCACCGCGCTGGACGATCCGGCGGAGTATCCGCAGACCTTCCAGCGCATGGCGGAGATCCTGCCCTCCGCGCCCATCGCGGCCACCGCGCCCGCCCCTTTCCCGCTGGGCGAGGCGAGCCTGCCGGAAAGCTATCTCTATGACGGCCAGGTGCGCTCGCTGGACGAGTATTTCGCCCGCGGCGACGTCACCGGGTTTGCCGTGCTGAAAGACGGCGTGCTGGTGAACGAGGCGTATTTTCACGGCGCCAGGCCGGACACCACCCATACCAGCTGGTCGGTGGCGAAAAGCTTCGTGGCGACCCTGATCGCCCAGGCGCTGCACGAAGGCCTAATCGACAGCCTTGATGATCCGGCGTCGAAATACGCGCCGCAATACGAAGGCTCGGACTATGGCGACACGAGCCTGCGCCATCTTCTGATGATGAGCGCGGGCATGGACTTTCAGGAAGAGTATTCGCCCGACCGTGAAAGCGATGTGCGTCCGCTCTTCTTCAACGCCTTCATCATGCGCCGCGATGTGGACGAGATGGCCGGCGAGATCGTACGGGATCGCGAGCCGGGCCGGGACCTGCACTACACCAGCCCGAACTCCCATGTGCTCTCGGCGGTGGCGCGCGCGGTCTATGGCGACGATCTCGCGGGAATTGTCGAGGACAAGCTCTGGGGTCCGCTGGGCATGACCCATGACGCCAGCTGGCTGCAGAACCGGCCCGGCGAAGACGGCCAGGCCATCGGCTATTGCTGCCTTCAGGCCACGACGCCGGACTTTGCGCGCCTGGGCGAGCTTTACCGGCTCGACGGCGTCTGGAACGGCGAGCGGCTTCTGCCCGAAGGCTGGGTGGAGAGCGCAACCATCCCCAACGCCGCCTTCCAGGAGCCGGGCGCGACCGCCTATGGCGGGCGCGGCTACGCCCTGCATTTCTGGGTGCCTGAAGGGTATAACGGCGAGTATTTCGCCGCCGGGGTGTACGGCCAGTATGTCTGGGTGGATACGCTTCGCGGCGTGGTGATCGCGCAGAACGCCGGTGATGAAAACTGGGGCGAAATCTCCGGCGAAGCCTATGCGGTGTTCCGCGTGGTGGCCGAACACGTCTCCCCCATCGAGTCACGCTTTGAAGCGGTGGCGCTGGAGATCCGCGACGCGATTCTGGCGCGCCAGGCCGGCATGGGGCAAGCCGATGACAGCGACACCGCCCCGCCCTCGCCTGAGCCCACACCCGAGACCGAACCCGAGACTCCGGAGACGCCCGAAGGAGACGGCCGATGAGTGACGCGTTCGACTACGTCATCGTCGGCGCCGGCTCGGCCGGCTGCGTCCTCGCCGACCGGCTCAGCGAAAGCGGCGAACACCAGGTCTGCGTGCTGGAAGCCGGGGGCAAGGACGACAAGACCAATATCAAGACCCCGATGCTTCTGCAGTTCACGATCACCGACGAAAAGATCAACTGGAACTACTGGACGCAAGCGCAGAAGAATCTGAACGACCGAAAGCTTTTCTGGCCGCGCGGCAAGACGCTTGGCGGCTCCTCCTCCATCAACGCCATGCACTATATGCGCGGCGCGCTGGAAAACTACGACGAGTGGGGCGAGGCCTATGGGGCGCAAGGCTGGTCGGGTGAGACCGCGCTGGAAGCGTTCAAGCGGGTGGAGAATAACGAGAACCATGGCGAGCCCTGGCACGGCCAGGGCGGTCGGTTGAACGTCAAGGACATCGCCCCGGTCAATCCGCTCACAGAGATGTACTGGGAGGCCTGCCGGCGCCGTCAGATCCCGGAAAATCCCGACCATAACGGCGCGAGCCAGGAAGGCTTCGGCGTCTATCAGGTGACCCAGAAGGGCGGCAAGCGCTGCTCGGCCGCTGACGCTTTCCTGAGACCCGCCATGCAGCGCCCCAACCTCACCGTGGTCACCGGCGCTCTGGTCCTGAAAGTCATGATCGAGGACGGCCGCGCCACCGGCGTGGAGATCGAGATCGACGGTGAAGTCCAGCAGGTGATCGCCCGCAAAGAGGTGATCCTGTCGGGCGGCGCGCTCAACTCGCCCCATGTGCTCATGCTGTCCGGGATCGGTCCGGCTGATCATTTGCGCGAGCACGGCATCGCCGTCGAGGTCGATTCGCCGGGCGTGGGTGAAAACCTGCAGGATCATCTCGATATCATGGCGCGGGCCGGCACCAAGAAGCCGACCTCCATCGGCTATTCCATGAGGAAATTTCCGGCTACCGCCCGCGACGTGCTGCAATGGGCGGCCACCGGAACGGGCGGCTTCACCGTCAATCCGGTGCAGGGCTGCGGCTTTGTGAAATCAAGCCGGGCGAAGGACCTGCCGGACATCCAGCTGGTCTTCATCCCGGCGCTCGCCAGCCCCCACGGCATGGAGACGCTGACGGGCCACGGGATCAGCCTTCACGCCTGCCATCTCTATCCCAAGAGCCGGGGCCGGCTGACCCTCGCCAGCGCCGATCCGCGCGATCTGATCCGGATCGACCCAAACTATCTTGATGACGAAGAAGACGTGGCGGTCATGACCGACTGCCTGGAGATCAGCCGCGATATTCTGATGTCGGACGCCTTTGACGGGGAGTTCAAGGAGTTGCAGCTGCCCGCCGATCCGGGCGCCCCGCGCGCTGTGCTTGAAGACGAGGTGCGCAAGCGCGCCGAGACGCTGTATCATCCCACCTCCACCTGCGCGATGGGAACCGGCGAGCTCGCCGTCACCGACGCCCAGTGCCAGGTGCGGGGCGTCAAAGCCTTGCGGGTTGTGGACGCCTCGGTGATGCCGCGCATCGTCGGCGGCAACACCAACGCGCCCACCATCATGGTCGCCACGCGGGCGGCCGACATGATCCTGTCGGCCTGACCGCCGGCGCTTAGACAGGGAGGTCATCATGACCGCCGAAACGACCGCTCACGAAGTCTCCGGCGAACAGGCGCGCATGGCCAGGGTCTTTCGCGCCCAGAAAGACGCGTTTGAAGACGAGCGCCATCGCACCATCGAGGACCGCAAGACCGATCTGAAAAAGATCGAGGCCATGGTCAAAGCGCGCGGCGATGACTTCGCACGCGCCATCGACGCCGATTTCGGCCGCCGGTCCAGCGCCGAGACCGCGGTGGGCGAATCCGGCTTCGTCATCGCCACCGCCAAGCACGCCCGCCAGCACCTGGTGCGCTGGGCGTCGACGAAGAAGAAGCCCGTGCCCATGACCCTGGCGCCGGGAACCGCCTATGTGCGCCGTGAGCCCAAGGGCGTGGTGGGCATCGTCGCGCCCTGGAACTATCCCATGCAGCTGGCGCTGGCGCCGCTGGTGGCCGCGCTCGCCGCCGGCTGCCGGGTGATGATCAAGCCCAGCGAGTTCACGCCCGCCACCTCAAGCCTGCTGAAAGAAACCCTCGCCGAACTGTTCGCCGAGGATCATGTGGCGGTGATCGAGGGCGGGCCCGACATCGCCAAGGCGTTCTGTGATCTGCCGTTCGACCATCTTCTTTACACCGGCTCCACCCAGGTGGGCCGCATGGTCGCCCAGGCTGCCGCGAAGAACCTCACGCCGGTGACGCTGGAGCTGGGCGGCAAGTCGCCCACCGTCATCGCCCACGATTTCGATCTGGCCCAGGCCGCCAAGTCCATCGCCTGGGGCAAGTTCTTCAACGCCGGCCAGACCTGCATCGCGCCCGACTACGCCATGGCGCCGCGCGGCTCTGAAAAGGCCTTCGGCGAGGCGGTCATGGCCGAAGCTGATGCGATGTGGCCCAACGTGGCCGAGAACGCCGACTACACCGCCATCGTCTCGGAACGCCACCATGAACGCCTCACCGCCATGGTCGAGGAAGTTCGCAGCGCCGGAGCGACCGTGCTGCAGGCCGATTTCGACAAGGCGAAAGCCGGCAACACCCGCATCTTCCCGCCCACCGTGGTGATCGACCCGCCGCGCAATTCAAAGCTGATGACCGAGGAAATTTTCGGCCCCATCCTGCCGGTGATCGGCCATGACGGGCTGTCGGACGCCGCAAAATATATCAACAAGGGCGACCGGCCGCTGGCGCTGTATATCTACTCCAAGTCCAAGACCACCGCCCGGCGGTTTCTGGCACGCACCATCTCCGGCGGCGCCGGGGTGAACATCCCCATGCTGCACATCTCGGTGGAGGACATGCCGTTCGGCGGGGTCGGCGCGTCGGGACAGGGCGCCTATCACGGCGAGTACGGGTTCCTCACCTTCACCCATGAGCGCGGCGTGTTCGAGGCGCCGGTCTGGCACCCTTCGCGCCTCGTGGCGCCGCCCTATGGCAAGGTGTTCGACTTCTTCAAAAAGCTTCAGACCGGATAGATCCCGGCTTTCAACCGCAGATAGGGAGTGTTCCACGATGAAATGGATCGCCGCCATCCTCGCCACGCTGGCGCTCATCGTGGCGCTCGCCGCCTACGGGCCGGGCTCTTTGAACGCCATGAAGTTCGAGCCGAGCACGCCGGATCCTGCTCTGGAAGCACTTTTCGATCAGACGGTTGAACCGGAAGCTCGGCTCGCCGGAGACCTTCACGGCGCCGAGGATCTCGAACCCGGACCAGACGGCCGGCTCTACGCCAGCCTTGCCGACGGGCGGATCATGGCGATGAACGCCGACAGGACCTGGAGCGAGGTTTCCACGACCGGCGGCCGGCCCCTGGGCCTCGCCTTCGCTCCGGACGGAGCGCTGTTCGTCGCCGACGCCGAACTTGGGCTTTTGCGCATGGATGAAAGCGGGGAGTTCGAGGTCTGGCTGGCCGATGAGGCGGCCGGAGGCCCGCTGGTCTTCACCGACGATCTTACCGTACTTTCAGATGGTTCGGTGATCCTCACCGACGCCTCCAAGCGCTACGGCTATGGCGCGCATATGGAGAGTTTCTTTGAGGGCGAGCAGACCGGCGCAGTCTACCGCGTCACGGGCCCGGGTCAGTATGAAACCCTCGCCGAGGGTCTCGCCTTCATCAACGGGGTCGATCATAACCCCCTGACCGGACAGGTTTTTATCAATGAGACCTGGGCCGGGCGCACCTGGACGCTCGACCCGGAAACCGGGGATATGAGCGTTCTGATCGACGGCCTTCCGGGCTATCCCGACAATCTGGAATTTGATCCCGAAACCGGCCTGATCTGGATCGCCCTGCCCTCGCCTCGGTCCGTGGAACTGGACGGCTTACACCCGAACCCGTTCATCAAGCGCCTCGCCTGGCGCTGGATCCAGATCGCCGGCCTGCCGCCCTTGCCGCCCACCCCGGCCATGGCGCTGGCGGTCACCACTGACGGCGAGCCGGTTTACGCCCTTCTGGGGCCAGATGATCGCGGCTCAGGCGTCACCACGGCGACGCCCTGGAACGGCGCGCTCTATGTCTCCGGGCTGGAGCGCGACGGCGTGGATGTCTATGCGGTCCCGGAAGGAATCGTGGGAAATCGCCCCGGCGAGCCTGAAGCCGATCCGTCCGACGCGCAGAGCGACCTTGACGGCGCCCCTGCGCCGGCGAGCCAGCCGGCCGAGCAGCCATGACGGCCACCGCCCTGATCACCGGCGGCTCCAGCGGCATCGGGCTGGCGGTCTCCCGACGTCTGGCCGCGCGCGGCTACCGCCTTTTGTGGGTGAGCCTGGACGAGGCCGAGCTGGCCGCGGCCGGCGAAGCGGTGCGCGCGCAGACCCCGGGGGCCGAGATCGAAACCCTGGCCCTCGACCTGTCGCAGACAAGTGCGCCGGCGCGCGTCATGCAGTGGGCGCAGGGGCTTGGCGGGGTGGATCTGCTGGTGAACAACGCCGGTTTCGGCGTCTATGGACCCAGCCGGGATCTCGCCCCTGAGGCGGAAGCCAGGATGATCGCGGTGAACGCCGGCGCGCTCCACGCGCTCACCCGCATCTTCCTGAAACCCATGGAGGATCGCGGCGGCGGCGTGATCGTGAACATCGCCTCCAACTCCGCGTACACGCCGGCGCCGAATCTGGCTGTCTATGCGGCCACCAAGGCGTTTGTGAAGCATTACTCAGAGGCTCTGACCCAGGAGCTGGAGGCGGCGAAAAGCCCGGTGCGGGTGATGACGGTGTGCCCCAGCGCGATTGCCGACACCCCGTTCAAGGCGCGCGCCGGCATGGACGGGGTGCGGACGTTTGAAAGCTTCACCGCCACCACCGCCGAGGAGGTCGCCGGCGACATCCTCAAGGGGCTGGACCAGAAAAAGCGCTTCGTCCTCACCGGCGCAGCCATGCGCCGGGCGCTGATCCTGATGAAGATCCTGCCCGCTCCGGTGCTGCGCTGGATGACGGCGCGGGAAACGTCGCGGGTGTGATACGGCTCGTTAATGGTGCAGGAACACAGTGACCTCATTCAATTTGGGGGATTAGCCATGTTTGCTCGCACCGGCCACCGTGATCCGCGTATGGACGCGCTTGAGAAATCCTACGCCGTGATCGAATTCAAGCCCGACGGCACGATCCTCAGGGCGAACGATAATTTCCTGAAAACGCTCGGCTACAGCGCAGATGAGGTGGTGGGCAAGCATCACCGCATGTTCGTGGACCCCGAAGATATCGCCTCGCCCGATTACGCCGCCTTCTGGGCCGATCTCGGCGCGGGCCGGTTCAAGTCGGCTGAATTCAGGCGCGTCGCCAAGGGCGGACGCGAGGTCTGGATCGAGGCGACCTATAATCCGGTCCTGAACGCCAAAGGCCAGGTCGAGCGGGTCATGAAGCTCGCCGTGGACATCACCGCTCGGCGCGTGGCGCGCTTCGATTATGAAAGCCAGATCGCGGCCATCAACCGCTCCCAGGCGGTCATCGAATTTTCCATGGACGGCAAGATCCTCAAAGCCAACCAGGCGTTTCTGGACTTCATGGGCTACAGGTCTGAGGACATTGTCGGCAAACATCACCGCATGTTCTGCGACAAGGACTACGCCGCATCAGCCGAATACCAGGCGTTCTGGGACAAGCTGGGCCGCGGCGAGTTTCACGCCGGCGAATTCAAACGCTTTCTGAAATCCGGCGAGGACGTCTGGCTGCGCGCCACCTACAACCCGGTGCTCGACATGAAGGGCAAGCCGATCAAGGTGGTGAAGCTGGCCACCGACGCCACCGCCACGGTCAAGCAGCGCCTGGCCCGTGAAGGCGTGCAGGCCGAAATCACCCGCGAGCTCCAGTCCGTCGCCGAAGCCGCCGCCAGCGCGTCCAAGGAAGCCGGCGAAGCGGCGGGCGCCTCCACCGACGCGGCGGAGAACGTGCAGGCGGTCGCCGCCGGCGCCGAGGAGCTGGCCGCCAGCTTCCAGGAGATCAGCCGGCGCGTGAACGAAGCCCTGGAAGTCTCCCGCGACGCAGTGGGCCAGGCCGACGAGACCCGCGTCCTGATGGACGCTCTGGCCGGTTCGGCGCAAGCCATCGGCAAAGTGGTGGAGCTGATCAACTCCATCGCCGACCAGACCAATCTTCTGGCCTTGAACGCCACCATCGAGGCCGCCCGCGCCGGGGAAGCCGGCAAGGGTTTCGCCGTGGTCGCCAGCGAGGTGAAGACGCTGGCCGGTCAGACCTCCAAGGCCATCGAGGAGATTTCCGCGCAGATCGGCGCGGTCCAGAGCCGCTCCACCAGCGCCACCGAAGCCATCGCAAGGATCAGCACCGTCATCGGCAGGGTTGATGAAATCGCCGCCGGCATCGCCTCGGCCGTGGACGAGCAATCGGCCGTCACCCAGGACATTTCGCGCAACATGGCCACCGCCGCCGAAGGCGTCGCCAGCGTCAACCGGTCGGTGAGCAATATCGCCGCCGCCTCCAATCAGGTCGACGCGGCCACCAGAAGCGTCCGCCAGGCCGCCGCACGCCTTGGCTAAAGACGCGGCGGCGAACATTTAAAGATACGCATGATGTTCGTATATTTCTAAAAATATCTAAGTAATAATTAGTTATACTGCTAACTTAAATAATTAAATTAAATACTTTGAATGAGTTCAAAGTATCCCATCATTAATAGTTAAATTTTTTTTAATCACATGAACGCAGTCTCCCCTCGTCTGTGGCGCGCCTGGCCAGCGCCGACTTTGGGAGACCAGAATGAAATTCGCTTTGCCTCGATCGAACGGACGGGACTCACTAGAGGCGCTGGAACGCTCCCAGGCGGTGATCGAATTCACGCCCCAGGGCGACATCCTGCGCGCCAATGAAAATTTTCTCGCCGCGCTGGGCTATGAGCTGAGTGAGATCATCGGCCGCCATCACTCCATGTTCGTGCCCGAGCAGGATCGGGACAGCGAGGCCTACGCCGCGTTCTGGGCGGATCTGTCCCGCGGGGCATTCAAGAGCGCCGAGTTTCGCCGGGTCACCAAGCAGGGCCGCTCGATCTTCATTCAGGCCACCTATAATCCGGTCCTGAACCGCAAGGGCGAAGTCGTCAAAGTCGTCAAATTCGCCACCGACATCACCGAGGACGCGGTGCGGCGCCGGGATCTGGAAAGCCAGATCGAGGCGGTGAGCCGGGCCAACGCCATGATCGAGTTCAAGCCCGACGGCACGATCCTCTCGGCCAACGCCAATTTCCTCGACGCCATGGGCTATGAGCTGGCGGAAATCACCGGCCGCCACCACTCCATCTTCGTCACCAAAGAGGAACGCGACAGCGAAGCCTATGCCCGCTTCTGGTCGGAAATCGCCGCCGGCGCCTTCAAGTCCGCCGAGTTTGAACGGGTCTCCAAATCCGGCGAGACCGTGTTCATTCGCGCCACCTACAATCCGGTTCTGGGCCTCGACGGCAAGACATACAAGGTGGTGAAGATCGCCGCCGACGTCACCCGGACCGTGCGCGAGGGCCGCCAGCGCCAGGCGACCGTGGCCGCCATGGCCGAGCGCATCAACAGCATCGCAGCCGCCTCCGCCCAGGCCAGCGAGCGCGCCGCTTCAGCGTCGGACGCCACCGAGCGAGCGTCGGAGAACGTCCAGGCGGTGGCGTCGGGGGCCGAGGAGCTTTCCTCCTCCATCGCCGAGATCAGCCGCCAGGTCGGTGAAGCCAACCAGATCTCCACCCAGGCGCTGGAAAGAACCGAAAGCGCGGACGCGGTGATGAAGCGGCTGGAGAGCGAGGCCGGCGCCATCGGCGACGTGGTGAGGCTGATCACCGACATCGCAGAGCAGACCAATCTTCTGGCCCTGAACGCCACCATCGAGGCGGCGCGCGCCGGCGAAGCGGGCAAGGGCTTCGCGGTGGTGGCCAGCGAGGTGAAGAGCCTGGCCGAGCAGACCGCCAAGGCCACCAATCAGATTTCCGAGCAGGTTTCAGCCATTCAGGCCGGCTCCAGCGAGGCGGCCGAGGCCATGGTGGAAATCCGCAAGGTCATCGAGATGCTGTCGGGCATCTCGTCGGGCATTTCCGCCGCCGTGGAGGAGCAGAGCGCGGTCACCGAGGACATTTCGGGCAATATGGCCACCGCCGCCCAAGGGGTGGAGACGGTGAACGCCGCCATCACCGACATCGCCGACGGCGCCAAAGGCACCGCCGAAGCGGTCGCAAGCCTGAAGGACGAAGCCGCGAAGGTGGCTTAGCGCGCACCGCATCAAGGGTTCACATAATCTGGATCGCACCCCTCACGTCCGAGCCGCGTACGAATCTCGGCCGGCAAATGGTCTCGTGCCGCGCCGACATGAGCATTTCAGCCGACAATCCCGGTTATCGCTTTCTTCGGCTGGCGAAACCGGACACGGCCGAGACACCGCCGCCGGTTTTTGAGGCCCCTAACCCCGCCGCCTCTCCAGCCGTTCGCGGGCGCCGTCATGGATGGTGCGCAGCTCTTTGAGCGTGGTGTCGATCTGGGCGCGCTTGGCTTCCAGCGCGGCGATTTCGCGGGCGGTCTTGTCGATGACGAATTCCAGCTGGCGCAAGCGACCCTCGCCCTCGTGGCCGTAAAGCTCCAGGAAGGTCTTGATGTCGGAAAGGCTCGAGCCGATGGCCTTGGCGCGCAGGATAAGGCCCAGACGCGTGCGGTCGGCCTCGGTGAAGACGCGCTGGCCGCCCACCCGGCGCGGCTTGAGCAGGCCCTTGGACTCGTAGAACCGGATCGTGCGCTGGGTCACGCCGTGCGCGTCAGCAAGCTCGGCGATGCCGTAAAGCGTTTCGGCGTCGGTGCGCTGACCGGTGCGCTGAGCGGTGTCGTGCATCATCGTGTCCCCTGTCGACCCTGACGATAAGCCGAACCTCCTTCCCTTAACAAGAGGCGCTTGACGTATACGTCAGTCCGGGGGAGATTGGCGCCATGACAAGAGCCCCGGCTGAACCGGGCCGGTCAGGGAGGAGACGGGCGCAACGATGAGCGAAACCGCCGCACACGCCCGCTATGACAGCATCTTCAGACCCGGTCTTTTCAAAGGCCGGGTCATTCTTGTGACCGGCGGCGGCTCCGGCATCGGGCGCTGCATCGCCCATGAGCTGGCCAGCCTTGGCGCGCATGTGGTGCTGATCGGACGCAAGCCGGAGAAGCTGGACGCGGTCAAAGCCGAAATCGTCAAAGACGGCGGCTCGGCGCAAACCCGCGCCTTTGACATTCGCGACGAGGAGGCGGTGACCGCAGCCGTGTCCGAAATCGCCGCAGAGCATGGCCGGATCGACGCGCTGGTGAACAATGCCGGCGGGCAGTTTCCCGCCGAAGTCGCCGACATCTCGAAAAAGGGCTGGGACGCGGTGCTGGCCACCAATCTCACCGGCGGCTGGCTGATGATGCGCGCAGCGTTCAACGCCTCCATGAAGGCCCATGGCGGCGCCATCGTGAACATCACCGCCGACATGCACGCGGGCATGCCGGGCATGGCCCATTCCGGCGCGGCGCGGGCGGGGATGGAGAACCTCACCAAGACCGCTGCGCTTGAGTGGGGCAAGTACGGCGTGCGCGTGAACGCCGTGGCGCCCGGCTGGATCGCCAGCTCGGGCATGGACACATACGGCGGCGCCATGCGCGCCATGATCCCGCTCTTAAAACAACACCTGCCCGCCCAGCGCCTAGGCAGCGAGGCCGAGGTGAGCGCGGCGGTGGTGTTCCTTCTGTCGCCGGGCGCCAATTTCATCACCGGCCATCAGATGCAGGTGGACGGCGGCGCGCCGCTGGGCGGTCGCCACTGGCCGCTGGAGGATCACGACAGAAGCGAAGTCTTCAACGGCTTTCACCGCGCCGTGGCGCCGGAAGTTCTGCGCGGAGAAGAGAGCTGATGCCGAAGCTCGCCTCCCGCCTCAACACCGGATCGGACGATTACCGGCGCGCCGTGGACGCCATGGGCGAAAAGCTCGGCCAGGTGCGCGCGCTGGAGGACAAGGTCCGCGCCAACTCCGCCGCCAAGAAGCAGCGCTTTGAAGAGCGCGGCCAGATCCTGCCCCGCGAGCGGGTCGCCCGGCTTCTCGATCGCGACCAGCCGTTTCTGGAGATCGCGCCCCTGGCCGGGCTGAAAATGCATGACGATGACGGGGACCGCGGCGCGTCGGGCGGCGGCATGGTCACCGGGATCGGCGTGGTTGCCGGCAAGCGCTGCGTTGTAAGCGCCTCCGACAGCGCCATCAAGGGCGGCACCATCGCGCCCATGGGGCTGAAGAAATCCCTGCGCGCACAAGAGATCGCCTTCACCAACAAGCTGCCCATGATCCACCTTGTGGAATCAGGCGGCGCGAACCTGCTCTACCAGGCCGAAATCTTTGTCGACGGCGGGCGCAGCTTCGCCAATCAGGCGCGCATGAGCGCGGCCGGCCTGCCCCAGATCGCGGTGGTGCACGGCTCCTCCACGGCGGGCGGCGCCTATCTGCCGGGACTTTCAGACTACGTCGTGCTGGTGCGCGAGAAGAGCAAAATCTTCCTGGCCGGGCCGCCGCTTGTGAAAGCCGCCATCGGCGAGGACGCCGATGATGAAAGCCTGGGCGGCGCCGATCTTCACGGCGAGGTCACGGGGCTTGGCGAATACGTCGCCGACGACGACAAGCAAGCCCTCGCCTACGCCCGAGAGATCATGGACAAGCTTAACTGGGACGCGGTCGCCGCGCCCTATGACGGCGCCGGACCGGCGTTTCCAGTTGAAGAGTTGATGGGAGCCGTGCCCGCCGACGACAAGACGCCCTATGACGTGCGCGAGGTGATCGCGCGCATCACCGACGCTTCGGACTTCCTGGAGTTCAAGGCCCGCTACGCCCCGGAAACGGTGTGCGGCCACGCCCGCATCGGCGGACATCTGGTAGGGGTGATCGGCAATAACGGCCCCATACAGCCCGAGGGCTCCACCAAGGCGGGGCAGTTCATCCAGCTGTGCGATCAGTCGAACACGCCGCTGATCTTCCTGCAGAACACCACCGGCTACATGGTGGGCACGAAGGCCGAACGCGACGGCGCCATCAAGCACGGATCAAAGATGATCCAGGCGGTGGCCAATGCGCGCGTAGCCAAGATCACCATCGTGCTGGGCGGCTCCTACGGCGCGGGCAATTACGGCATGTGCGGGCGCGCCTTCGGCCCGCGCTTCCTTTTCATGTGGCCCAATGCGCGCATCTCGGTCATGGGCGGAGAGCAAGCCGCCAGCGTTCTCGCCACCGTCAAGCGCGACGGGATGGAGCTGCGCGGCGAAGAGTGGAGCGAGGACGACGAAGCGGCCTTCAAGGCGCCGATCCGCGAAAAGTACGAGGAAGAGGGCTCGCCCTACTACTCCACCGCCCGCATCTGGGACGACGGCGTCATCGCGCCTGAAGACACCCGCCGCACCCTGGCGCTGGCGCTCTCTGCGGCGCTGAACGCGCCGATTGAAGACACGAAGTTCGGCGTGTTCCGGATGTAGACGTTTAAAGTCCCGGCCAAGCCCGGCCTGCAGCCGGGCGCTGAGCCGGGACGTTTCGCAGAATGATCGACCCGGTCCCGGCTCGGCGCCGCGTCGCGGCTTGGCCGGGACTTCAGGAGTAAGCTTCGCGCTTACCTGTGCATGTCCGCCGCGCTATACTCCGCCCCATGGACCCGGCGATCGAAAAGCTTAAAGCCCTCAAGCCCGAATTGCGCGACCGGTTCGGCGTGACCGGGCTCGCCGTGTTCGGCTCGCGGGTGCGCGGCGAGGCGCGGGCGGACAGCGATCTGGATATTATTCTCGATTTCGCCAGGACGCCGACCTTTTTCGGGCTCAGTAATCTGGATGATTTTCTGGTCGAGCGCCTAGGAGTGAAGGTGGATACCTTGACGCGTGGATCGCTTCACCCGGGCCTGAAAGAGGACATTCTAAAGGAGGCGGTCGCCCTATGAAGCGAGGCAGACCGTTTTTAAAGGACATGCTGCATTACGCTCATGCGGCGTTCAGACACGGCGCAGGGTATGAACTAAAGGAACTCGTCGGCGATGAGATGCGGTATCTTGCGGTCCAGCGGGCACTCGAAGTCGTCGGCGAGGCGGCGGCGAACGTCCCGCCCAACGTGCAGGCTGCGCTCCCGAACATTCCTTTTCGTGAAGCTATAGGGATGCGGCACCGCATCATTCATGGGTATGCCACGGTGGATCCGATCATCATCGTGCAAACCGTTCGTGATGACCTCCCACCCATGATCACCGCGCTCGAAGCCGCGCTGTCCGGCCCGCTCCCCGACGAGCAGTGAACCTGCTTCGGCTCCCCTGCGTATACTGCTCCATGTTTCCGGAGCCCCGCCATGCGCCTCATCCTCGTGCTCGTCGCGCTGTTCGCGCTTACCGGTCCCGCCATGGCCAGTGAGGAGCCGGACTATACGCTTGTTGAGCGCGACGGGGATTTCGAAATCCGCGATTATCCGGCCCTGATCCTGGCTGAGGTCACGGTGCAAGGTGATCGGCGCGAGGCGTCGAACCGGGGCTTCCGGCCGCTGGCCAATTATATTTTCGGCGGCAACCAGCCTGGAGAGAAGATCGAGATGACCGCGCCGGTCACGTCGACGCGGGCGGGTGAGGAGATCGCCATGACCGCGCCTGTGACCTCCGAGCCGGCGGGCGAGGGGACTTGGCGCGTCGCGTTCATCATGCCGTCAAATTGGTCGATGGATACTTTACCGGCGCCTCAGGACGCCGAAATAACCGTGCGTGAGACCCCGGCGCGGCGGGTGGCGGCGATCCGGTTTTCCGGCCTGATGGGCGAGCGGCGCCTAGAGGAAAAGCTCTCTGAGCTCCAGGCCTTCCTTGAAAGGCGCGGGCTAGATCCGGTCTCCGCGCCGGTGTTCGCCGCCTATAATCCGCCCTGGATTCCAGGGCCCATGCGGCGAAACGAGATCTGGATCGAGATCGCGCGGGATCAATAACGCCCGGAGCCGTCCAGCACGGCGAGCTGGAGCGCGTCGGGATTGTCGCCATAGGTGCGCCCCCAGATCACGTCCACGCGGCCGCGGCTGACGCCCTGCTCGGCGAGGGCGTCGACGATCTGCCGGGCGCGTTCGCCGAAGGCGGCGTCGAAGCTGTCGCCGCGCACGGCGATGCGGCGGGTGTCGTCCACGATTGCAGCGGCTTCGGCGACCGCGTCGCGAGCCTCCTCGCTCAGTCCATCGCCGTCAAAGCGCACCGCCTCCACGGCGAGCACGCCGGCGTCCGCCTCTGATGAGGCGGCCATGCTGCGCCCGTCGCCATAGCCGGCCCAGCCCTCGGGTTCGGCGGCGGTGCGCGCGTTGATCTCGGCCAGGGTGGTGTCGGGTCCGGCCACGAGGCGGCGGCGCGCCGAGCGCTCCAGATCGCTCATCTCGGCCACAGCGGGGATGGCTGGTGCGACCTCGGCGTTGACCGACGGGGTAAAGACGCCGCGGTTCGGGCGGTCGAAGCTGCGCCCTTCGGCGGGGTCGATCACCTGCAGGCGATCCTCGGCGCCCTCCACCGGCTCCGGGTCGATGCGCGGGTCAAAGCCGTCCTCGCCGGCGATCTCGGCCGAGCCTTCGGTTTCAGGCTCCTCGTCGTCACCGCCGATCCAGCGGTCGAGCCACCCGTCGCGCCTGTCCTCGCGGCGGGCCTCACGCCGGGTCTCGGCGGCGCGCCGCTCCGCGGCGGTGCGGTCGGGCGCTTCATCAGGGTCCAGCGTGGGTTTGTCTTCTTCGCGCTCGCGGCGCGCTTCGGCGCGATCGCTCGCGGCTTCACGGCGCTCCTCGGCGCGTTCGCGGGCCGCCTCACGCTGCTCATCTGCACGCTCGCGCTGTTCCTCAGCGCGCTCGCGCGCCGCCTCACGCTGCTCTTCAGCCCGTTCGCGGGCCTCTTCAGCGCGGTCCTCGGCCTCTTCGCGCGCCTCCTCAGCGCGCTCGCGCGCCGCTTCGGCTGCGGCTTGCGCATCTTCGTCAGGTTCCATTTCCGGCTCGGGTTCGGGCTCCGGTTCAGGTTCGGGCTCCGGCTCCGGCTCCGGCTCCGGCTCTGGTGCGGGCTCTTCCGGCGCGGCGAGCAGGCTTTCCGCCTCGTCCAGCCAGCCGCGGCAATTGCTCGTATCGCCGTCCTCATACCAGCCCTCGGCGTGCTCCAGCGCGGTGTCGAACGCGGCCTGGTCGGTCACGGAGCCGGGCGCGTTCGAGGCTGACGCGCGCAGCGCTTCAATCTGGTCCATGCAGTCGCCCTGGCGCGCCTCGGTCTCACCCGCGCTCAGCGCCAGCACGCCGGCGGCGCACAGAAGGGCGGGGCGTAATCGGGTCAGCGGGCCGGTGAAGCGGGTCATGGCGAATCTCCTCAAAGGGCGCGGCCTGTAGCGGTGAAGCCCGGCGCGCCGGTGCAATGAACGTGTTGACAGGACAAAGCATTGATGAACCGCCCGTTCCGGACTTTCCGCTGTTCAGCTGAATTCGTTCAAAAGTTCCATGGCCATTATCGTGAACAGCGCAAAAATAAAGCGGCGGAGCCCGAAGGCTCCGCCGCTGCAGGTCTCACCGTCTAGACGGTGCGTGTTCTAGGAGGGGGACTAGAACGACACGTCGTCTTCGGGCAGGACCTGAACTTCAATGGTGTCCTGGGTATAGCCGATCGAATTGTCATAATTGATTTCGATCTGATCGTCGGCGATCCCATACCCGTTCAGTTCGTCGATCACATAGTCGGTGCGGTCGGTGAACAGGGCTTCATCACCATAGCCCGAGAGCACTACGACAAGGCTGTCATCCTCGGTGAGCGCGGTCGCGGTATCAGTGATCACACCGTCATAGGCCGGCGCGACGGCCACGGTGTCCGGGGTGTAGGTCACCGGCTCAAGAATAAGGGCTTCGACCTCATAGTCGGCGCTCGCCGCATAATCCACGTCGACGCTCGCTTCAGCTTCGCGATCAATGTCGATGCGGCCCTCGGTCATGGTTTCGGCTTCCACATAGGCGCCGTCTTCCACGTCAACCGCGACGCTGGGCCGGCCGGTGGTCACGTCGACTTGTGCGCGCTCCTGGCTCACCGCCACGTCGGGGCGGGCCTGGCTGACGCTCACATCAGGCTGACCTTGCGTCACCGTCACGTCAGGCTGGCCTTGCGTGACCTGGACTTCAGGCCGGGCTTCGGTCACCGAGACGTTCGGCTGCTCGGTGGAGACCGAGACCTCCGGCTCCTGCTGGATTACGTTGACGTCGGGACGCCGGGTCTCGACGCTCACCTGGGGCTCGGCCTGGGTGACGCGCACTTCAGGCTCGGCGGTGGTCACGTTCACCTCCGGCTCGGGCTGGTACACCGCCACTTCCGGTTCGGGTTGGCTGACCGTGATTTCAGGCTGGTGCTGCTCGATCTCGACGATCGGTTCATGCTGGCGGATCGTCACTTCGGGCTGAGGTTGCTCGATCATGACTTCCGGCTGGCTCTGGCGCACCTGGATGTCGGGCTGGGCCTGCTGGACCGTCACTTCGGGTTCGGGCTGCTCGACCACGACTTCCGGCGCGGCGGCTTGAACATTCACCCGCGGTTCCGGCTGGTTCACCGCGACGTCGGTGTCGGCCTGTTGAACGGCGACCTGCGCCTGGGGCTGCTCGACGATCACGTCTGCAGGACGCTGGGTGACAGCGACATCGGTGGCTTCGGTCGCCACGGCGACTTCAGCTTCCTGCGGCGTCACTTCGACTTGGGCGGGGTTGGTTTCCACCTCGACCGTGCTTGAGTCGGCGTCGGCGAAGATCTCGTCTTCGGCCATGTAGCCGTCGTCATCGGCCTCACGCGAGACGATGGCGCCGGTGGCGGCGTAGCCGACCTGCGGCTCCGCGGCGACGAGCGTGGCGTCCGTGTCCACCGTATCGTCGATCACCAGCGCTTCGGCTTCGTCCAGCCAGAGCTCGCAGTTTTCCAGATTGCCGTTGGCGGCCCAGCCGTCGGCGTTTTCAAGCGCCTCGGCGAAATCGGCCTGTTCCTCAATGGGCGCCTGCGGGTCGTCGATATAGACGGCGAGCTCATCAATGCTGTCTTCGCACGGGCTCTGGGCGGCGGCCGCGCCTGCGGTCAGGGCGGCGGCGGATGCGCCGGTGAAAAGGGTTCGGACGAGGGTGACGGGAGCGTTCGTCATAGGGGGAGTCTCCTGTCTTCAGCTGCGGGGTTGACAATAAGCGGGTCTTCCGCCCGCCTTGGTGAACCGATAAACCAAAGACCGCCCAAGGGTTTCGGCCTTGATGCACCGGCCAAGCGCGACGCGCCGGCGCTCCAAGCCCAGCCTGGCGAGCCGCGCCGGAGGCGGCCGTGTCGCGTTGCAGGCAAGGCGGATGCGGCTATCTGGCTTGCGGCTTTCGGTCCGCTTGACGGGCGAGGTGCAAAAACCCCATTGCTGGCTGCAGTCCGGCCGTCCCCATGACGAGGTCCGCCATGCGCATCTGTCTTCTCAACGCCCATCCTGATCCCGACCCGGCCCGCTTTTGCCATGCGCTCGCCGACGCCTATCAGGGCGGCGCCGAGGCCGCCGGCCATGAGGTGACCCGCTTTAATGTCGGCGCGCTTCCAGTGGGCGTTCTGCAATCAGCCAAGGCGTTCGCCGAACCGCCGGGTGAGGCTGTGCGCGCGGTGCAGGACGCGCTTCGGGACGCCGACCACTTCGTGATGGTCTACCCGCTCTGGCTTGGAACGCTGCCGGCCGCCGCCAAAGCGTTTTTAGAGCAGCTGGCCCGCGCAAATTTCCTTATTGAGACCGCAAGCGAGAGCCAGGCCTGGCCGCAGCGCAAGATGAAGGGCAAGTCGGCCCGGCTGATCGTGACGATGGGCATGCCCGGCTTCGCCTATCGCCTGTTCTTCCGCTCCCACTCGCTGAAGGCTCTGGAGGCCGGCGTGCTCGGCCTGTCCGGCTTCAAACCGGTGCGCGACAGCGTGTTCGGCGCGGTGGAGACCAGCGCGGCGCGGCGCGAGACGCTTCTCGCCAGGGCGCGCGCGCTTGGCGCGAAAGGGCGATGACACGTCAACACTCCTCTTGCTCGGGCGGGGCGCAGGCGCGATGCTCGCAACCGGGCGGGTGGTGAAAGACCAATGGAGGGGTGTTATGGAGTTTCTCAACGAGGTCGGAGCCTTCTTTCAGGCCGGGTTCGATCAGGTCAACGGCGTGCAGGGCGTCGTCATCGCGCTGGTCGCCGCGTTGGTCATGCCGGACTGGCGCAGGCTGCCCGCCTTCACGCTGGGCGCCGCGGTGGTTCACGTGCTGGTGGACACCCTTCTGCCGGTGGTCGCGCACGGCGCGCCGCTGCGCTTCCCCGACATCGTGGAGCTGGACTTCTGGCGCTATGTCGCCGCGCTTCTGGCCGGCTATCTGGTGGCGCTCGCCGCGCTCATGCTGGTGCGCAAACTGGTGCTGAAACGCTGAATCGAGTCGAACGAGCGTGGGATTTGCGCGACGCCGGGCTGTGAATTTGCGCAATTCGCCTCGTTTTCCTTGCATTTTGTTAACGCTTTGGCAGGGTTAGCGCCGTGAGCGGCCGAGGGCTGCGAAGCGAGGGGATAATCGTATGGAATTTCTTGATCCGGTGATGCCGTATATCGAGCCGGTCTGGAGCTGGCTGATGAACGGCGTCGAGACCTTCGGCCCGGACAAGGGCGACGGCACGGTCAACTGGCTGTTCCTGGGCCTGCAGCTGGGCGTGATCGCCATTGTCATGGCGCTCTTGATGCCGTCTTACGGCGCGATCCTGATCTTCACCGTGGCGAGCGTCATCGTTCACGTGGTCGTCGATCAGGTGCTGCCGATGGTCCGCGACGGGGCGGGCTTCGCTCTGCCTCCGGTGACCGACATGGCCTATTGGCAGTATGTCGCGTTCGCCGGCCTGGCCTATCTGGTCGGCCTGACGGTGCTTTACATCATCAAGGCGATCATTCTGCCGCGTTAGGCGTTGCTTGATCGCCCGCAAAACGCAGCCCGCCCGGCCGGTTCGGCCGCGGCGGGCTTTTTCTTGCGCGCCCCGCGCAGTAGGAAGGCTCTCGTACTCAATGACGGAGGCCGCCATGGCGATCGAAGATGAAGTCCTGCTTGAAGTGACCCCCGGCGGCGCGGCGGTGATCACGCTGAACCGGCCGGACAAGCACAACGCCTTTAACGCGGATGTCATCGCGCGCCTGTCCGACATCTTCGAGACCCTGCGCGCCAACGCGGACGAGGCGCGCATCGTGTTCTTGCGCGGGTCGGGCAAGAGCTTTTCCGCCGGCGCCGACCTGGAATGGATGAAGGCCGCCGCGGACTGGACCCATGACGACAATCTGGAGGATGCGCTGGGCCTCGCGCGCATGCTGCACAAGCTCTACGACCTGCCGCAGACCACCGTGGCGCTGGTCCAGGGCGCGGCCATGGGCGGCGGCGCCGGCCTCATGGCGGCCTGCGACATCGCGGTGGCGGTCAAGGGCGCCAAGATCCGTTTCTCCGAAGTGAGATTGGGCCTAACGCCGGCCACCATCTCGCCTTTCGTCGTGAAGGCGATTGGTCCGCGCTACGCCCGCGCCCTGTTCGCCACGGGGGAGGGGTTCGACGGCGCCTTCGCGCATCAGATCGGGCTGGCCCAGTATGTGGTGGACAGCGTCGACGAGCTCGACGACATGATGGAGCACATCGCCAAGCTCGCCTTCTCCGCCGCGCCAGGCGCGGTGCATGATGCGAAAAAGCTCGTCGACATGGTCGCCGATCACGAGATCAACGACGCTCTGTTGCGCAAGACCGCTCACCAGATCGCCGACCGGCGGGTGAGCGAAGAAGGACGCGAGGGCCTCGCCGCCTTCCTTGAAAAGCGCAAGCCGTACTGGCTGGGGTAGGGTGGCGCTGTCGCCGCGCACCGAACGCGCGCTTCACGCCGTCCGCGCCGCGCTCCATGACCGGGTCGTGCGCGGGCCGGTCACGGGCGCGCTGTTCGAATTCGTCGCATTCGGGATCAAGCAGGCCTGGGCCTGCCTGTTCGGCGGGCTGATGCTGGCGCTGTTGCTGGCGACGTTCCTGTTCTGGCCCGAGACCGCCGCGCTGGCGCGTTACGATGCGATCACCATCGGCGCGGTTCTGATTCAGCTGGGCATGCTCGCCTTGCGCCTTGAGACGCTGGCCGAAGCGCGGGTCATTCTGGTCTTCCATCTGGTCGGCACGGTGATGGAGATCTTCAAGGTCCATGTGGGCAGCTGGGTCTATCCTGAAGTCGACGCCGCCGTTCTGCAGATTATGGGTGTGCCGCTGTTTTCCGGCTTCATGTACGCCGCCGTCGGCAGCTATCTCGCGCGGGTCTGGCGCATATTTCAGTTTAAGTTCGACCGTTTCCCGCCGCTCTGGCTGCAGGCGCTTCTGGCGGTCGCGGCCTATGTGAACTTCTTCACCCACCATTATACGATTGACGTTCGGTGGGCGCTGTTCGCCGCTTCGGCGCTGATCTACGGCCCATGCGTGGTGTGGTTCCGGCCGGATGAGAAACACCGGCCCATGCCGCTTTTGCTGGGCCTGGTGCTCGTGGCGCTGTTTATCTGGTTTGCTGAAAATATCGGCACGTTCGCACGCGCCTGGAGCTATCCCGGCCAGGAGCTCTCCTGGCGACCGGTGCATATCGCCAAGCTCGGCAGCTGGTATCTGCTGATGCTGATCAGCTTCGTGCTTGCCGCGGCCGTGCGCGGGCGTGAACAGGGGCGCGCTTGAACCTTCGCCGCGCTTGGCGCACAACGCCTGCCACTTCGAAACCGCTTTCCAGGACGCCCATGATCAAGAAGCTGCTCATCGCCAATCGCGGCGAAATCGCCTGCCGCGTCATGCGCACCGCCCACCGCGAGGGGATCGCCACCGTGGCCGTCTATTCCGACGCCGACGCCGAGGCGCCCCATGTGCGCCAGGCCGGCGAGGCGGTGCGGCTGGGCCCCGCGCCGGCGCGCGAGAGCTATCTGAAAGCGGATCTGATCATCGAAGCGGCGAAGACCACCGGCGCCGACGCGATCCACCCGGGCTACGGCTTTTTGTCCGAGAACGCCGCCTTCGCCCGCGCCTGCAAGGACGCCGGGATCATCTTCGTCGGTCCGAGCCCTGAGAGCATTGAGGCCATGGGGCTGAAGGACCGGGCCAAAAAGCTGATGGAAGAGGCCGGCGTGCCGGTCACTCCCGGCTATCATGGCGAGGAGCAGGACCCCGCGCACCTGAAAGCGCAGGCCGACCAGATCGGCTACCCGGTGCTGATCAAGGCGGTCGCCGGCGGCGGCGGCAAGGGCATGCGCAAGGTGGAGGAAAGCGAAAAATTCCTCGAGGCGCTGGACAGCTGCAAGCGTGAAGCTTCCTCCAGCTTCGGCGACGACCGGGTGCTGATCGAGAAATTCATCTCCAGCCCGCGCCATATCGAAGTGCAGGTGTTCGGCGACACCCACGGCAATGTCGTCCACTTCTTCGAGCGCGATTGTTCCTTGCAGCGCCGCCACCAGAAGGTCATCGAGGAGGCGCCCGCGCCCGGCATGACGGACGCTGTGCGCAAAGCCATGTGCGACGCCGCCGTGCGGGCTGCAAAAGCGGTGGATTACGTGGGCGCCGGAACGATCGAATTCATTGTCGACGGCTCGGGGCCGCTTCGCGAAGACGGCTTTTATTTCATGGAGATGAACACCCGTCTTCAAGTGGAGCATCCGGTCACTGAAGAGGTCACGGGCTATGACCTGGTCGACCTCCAGCTCCAGGTGGCCGCCGGCGGCGAACTGCCGGCCCAGTCGAACATTTCGCTCTACGGCGCCGCCATGGAGCTGCGCCTCTACGCCGAGGACCCGGCCACCGGCTTCCTGCCCTCCATCGGCAAGCTGGAGCGGCTGCGCATTCCCGATTACGGCGTGCGGGTCGATTCCGGCGTGCGGCAGGGCGACGAGGTGACGCTGCACTATGATCCCATGATCGCGAAGATCATCGGCACAGGGCCGGACCGCGCCCAGGTGATCGAGAACCTGCTCGAATTCGTGGATGAGTCTCTGAGCGTCTGGCCGGTGAAGACCAACGCCGGATTCTTACGCCGCGCGCTCGCCCATCCCGATTTTCGCGCCGGAAACGTCGACACGCGCTTCATCGACGAACGCCTTGATGAGCTCGCTCCCAAGGACGCTCCGGCGCTGAGCTATGCGGTGGTTGGGCTCGCCATGTGCGAGGGTGGACCGCTCGCGCCGGTGAGCGCCGATCCTTGGAACGTCCGCGACGGCTTCCGGGTCAACGCCGAGGCGTGTTTCGAAGTGGGCCTCGACGCGGGCGGTGCGCGGCGCGGGGTGCGGCTTGAGTTCAGCCGCGAGCGGATCGTCGCCAACGTCGGCGATGAGACGCTTGTTCTCAAACGGCCGACCCTTCCCGACGGCATATTCGAGGCGACGCTCGAGGGCGCGAAAGTCAGCGCGCGCTTTGAGCCCCATGGCCGCGCCGTGCTGGTGAACGCCTTCGGGGAAACCCACCTCATTGAGCGCTACAACCCGGCCGCCCTCGCCGAGGCGCTGGAGTCGGGCGGCCAGATCAAGGCGCCGATGCCGGGCAAGGTGCTGTCCCTTCCCGTAAAGCGCGGCGACTCTGTGAAAAAGGGCCAGACCCTGGTCGTGCTTGAAGCCATGAAGATGGAGCACGCCCTGTCCGCCCCCGCCGACGGCGTGGTCGAGGACGTGCCCGTCACCGAAGGCGCGCAGGTGGGCGACGGCGCTGTGCTGGTTGTTCTGGGCGAATAAAATCGTTCAGCGAGTTCGCCGTTCCCCGGCCTCGGTCCCGGATTCAATCCGGGACCGAGGCTGGGGCCTTGCAACATTTCCGGATTAAACGCCGGTGAGGCGGCGAAGCATGCGCGGCGCGCGTGCCTGAAGCGCTGCAAGATACCGGTCTCACCCCCGTCCCGGCCTTAAGCCGCGACTGGGGGGTGAACCGGGAAACGCGCGCTTGTGTTAAGGGCTTACTGCAGATCCACGATCTCGCCGTTGCGCGTCTCTTCGGGGCTGCACAGCGCCACGAAGGCCGGTGCGATGTCGTCGGGGTGGGGCAGCGACATGGGATCCTCGCCCGGCGCGGCCTTGGCGCGCATGCGGGTGCGAACGCGGCCCGGGCTGACGAGGTTGGCGCGCACCGACGTGTCGGCGAGTTCCGCCGCCCAGCTCTGCACCAGATTGTCGAGCCCGGCCTTCGAGGCGCCGTAGGCCGCCCAATAGCCCTTGGCCTTGCGGCTGCCCACGCCGGAGGTGGTGAACACCGCGCGGCCGGCGTCCGACTTTTTCAGAAGGCCTTCAAAGGCGCGGATGAACCGGGCCGGCGCGATAAGGTTCACCGCCAGAACTTCATTCCAGACCTTCGCCTGGATCTGCGCGGCCGGGGTGATCTGACCCAGCACGCCGGCGTTGACCACCAGCGCATCAAGCTTGCCCCACCGCTCCGCGATCGCCTCGGCGAGTTTTTCGATGCCGTCGGGCGCTTGGAGATCCATGGGGACGAGCGTGGCCGACCCGCCGGCCTCGCCGATGGCGTCGTCCAGCTCTTCAAGACCGCCTTGTGTGCGCGCGGTGGCGATCACATGGGCGCCGGCCTCGGCGAGTTTCAGGGCGACCGAGTAGCCGATGCCGCGTGATGCGCCGGTCACCAGCGCCACGCGGCCCTCAAGCGGGCGGGAGTTCGTCATGCGTCCACCAGGAAGGAGAGTTGAGTGTCCTTGTCGGACATGGCGCTGTCGCGGTCTTTGAGCGGCGTCGGATAGTCGCCGGTGAAGTAATGGTCAGCCAGCTGCGGACGGTCGGCGTCGCGGGTCTCGCCGCGCACCGCCCAGTAGAGGCCATCCACCGAAAGAAAGCCCAGCGAGTCCGCTTCCAGCATGGCGCGCATGCGCTCGGGGTCGTGGCTGGCGGCCATCAGCTCCTCGCGCATGGGCATGTCGATGCCATAAAAATCAGGATGGGTGATCGGCGGGCAGGCCGAGCGCATGTGCACCTCGGTCGCGCCGGCCTCGCGCACCATGCGCACGATCTTTTTCGACGTCGTGCCGCGCACGATGGAGTCGTCCACCAAAAGCACGCGCTTGCCCTTCAGCACCGAGGCGTTGGCCGAATGCTTGCGCCGCACGCCCAGATCGCGCTTGGCCTGGGTCGGCTGGATGAAGGTGCGGCCTGCAAAGTGGGCGCGGATGATGCCCAGATCGAACGGCTTGCCGATGGCTTCGGCGTAGCCCAGCGCCGCGGCCATGCCGGAATCAGGCACCGGTACGACGACGTCGATGTCGGCGGGCGTCTCTTCAGCCAAGCGCCGGCCCATGCGCTTGCGGGCCTCGTAAACCGACACGCCGTCGATCACCGAGTCAGGTCGGGCGAAATAGATGTATTCGAAGGCGCAGGGACGCGCCGGGCTCGCCGGGGCGTAGCGGCGGCTCTCAATGCCTTCGTCGGTGGCGATCACGATCTCGCCAGGCTCGACCTCGCGCAGGAAGGTCGCGCCGATCATGTCCAGCGCGCAGGTCTCGCTGGCCAGGATCACCGCGCCGTCCAGCTCCCCCATCACCAGCGGGCGGATGCCCAGCGGGTCGCGCGCGCCCACGAGCTTGTCGTTGGTCATCGCCACCAGGGCGAACGCGCCTTCCACCTGGCGCAGGGCGGCGACCAGCCGGTCGATCGCCTTGGTCTTGCGCGACTTGGCGGCGAGCTGGAGGATCACCTCGGTGTCGGAGGTGGACTGGAAGATCGCTCCCTGGCTGGTGAGCTCCTCGCGCAGGGCGCGGGCGTTGGTGAGATTGCCGTTATGGGCCAGCGCCACGCCGCCGCCGCGTACGTCCGCGTAGAGCGGCTGCACATTGCGCAGCACCGCGCCGCCGGAGGTGGAATAGCGCACATGGCCGATGGACATGGACCCGGCCAGACCCGCCAGGCGCTTGGGGTCGGTGAAGTGGTCGCCCACCAGCCCCAGATGGCGCTCGGAATGGAAGCGTCCCTCGTTATAGCTGGTGATCCCGCACGCCTCCTGGCCGCGGTGCTGCAGGGCGTGAAGGCCGAAGGCGCAGAGCACGGCGGCGTCATCCGCGCCGCGCACGCCGAACACGCCGCATTCCTCCTGGGGTCGGTCGGTGTTGGCGTCGTAGGTCAGGGTGGGCAAGCTCATCCCTCGTCATCCTCGGCTGTGCGCTGCTCGATAAGGCGACCGATCGGGTCTTCGTCAATGTCTTGCGCCCCGGTTTGTGCAGTATCCGGATCGATCGGACTGCCCGCGGGCGCGAGGTGTTGCAGCAATTGCGCCGTGGACCGGGCGAGCGGGAAGACCTGCGAATTCTGCATCCAGGCCGGCGCCGCGCCGCCGGTGGCGCTGGTGAACACCAGAACCAGAAGGCCCAGCAGCACCAGGCCGCGCGCCACCCCGAACACGAAGCCGAGGGTGCGGTCAACAGTGGGCACGTCCTCGCCGCGCTTGACGTTTTTCGACAGCGAACTCGTCACGAAGCTGACAGCGAGATAGATCAGAATGAACACCGTCACCATGGCGATGGCGTTGGCGGTCAGCGCGCCGCCCACCGGGCCTTCCAGAATGCCGGCGAAGACCGGACGGCTCCAAAGCGCGGCGAGAGCTGCGGCGACAAACGCGGTGACCGTCAGCGCCTCGCGCACGAAGCCGCGCATGAGCGCCATGACGCCGGAGAAGAACAGGACCGCGACGGCGAAGAGATCAAAGGCTGAAAATGCGGCGTCCATGTCTCTTCGCCTTTCTAGCTAGCCGACGTCCTGTCCGAGCCGGCGCACCAGCGCCTGAACGGAGTCGATGCCGGTGATCTTGACGCCGGCCGCGTCGAGCCCGGCCGGGGCGAGCGCCTGCGTAAATCCGAGTTTGGCGGCTTCTTTAAGGCGGGCGTCGGCCCGTCCCACCGGGCGCACGTCGCCGGACAGGGCGATTTCGCCGAAGGCCACCCCGTTCCGGGGCAGGGGAGAGTCGAGATACGAAGAGATCAAGGCCGCCGCCACCGCCAGGTCCGCCGCGGGCTCGGAGATTTTCAGCCCGCCCGCGACGTTCAGATAAACGTCGCGCCCGCCGAAGCCAAGCCCGCATCGGGCTTCCAGCACGGCGAGCACCATGGCCAGGCGCCCGGAGTCCCAGCCCACCACCGCGCGGCGCGGCGTGCCGAAGGCCGCCGGCGCCACCAGCGCCTGAATCTCGGTAAGCACCGGGCGCGTGCCCTCCATGCCGGCGAAAACCGCTGCGCCCGACGCGTCGTCGCCGCGCCCGTCGAGGAACAGGGCCGACGGGTTGGCCACCTCCTGCAGGCCCGCATCGGCCATCTCGAACACGCCGATTTCGTCGGTGGGGCCGAAGCGGTTCTTCACCGCCCTTAAAATCCGGAATTGGTGGCTGCGCTCGCCTTCAAAGTACAAGACCGCGTCCACCATGTGCTCCACCACGCGCGGACCGGCGATCTGGCCGTCCTTGGTGACATGGCCCACCAGGATCACCGCCGTGTTGCGCTTCTTTGCAAAGCGCACCAGCTCCTGGGCGCAGGCGCGCACCTGGGCCACCGTTCCCGGCGCTGCGGCGAGCTGGTCCGACCACAGGGTCTGGACCGAATCGATCACCGCAATGTCCGGCGTTTCCTTCTTCAGCCCGTCGAGGATGACTTCCAGCGAGGTTTCCGCCGCCAGCGCCACGGGCGCCTCGGCGAGGCCTAAGCGCCGCGCGCGGCGGCGCACCTGATCGGCCGCCTCTTCGCCGGAGACATAGACGGCCTTGGCGCCGCCCAGCGCCAGGCGCGCCACGGCCTGCAGCAGAAGCGTCGATTTCCCGATCCCCGGATCCCCGCCCACCAAAACCGCGGAGCCGGGCACCAGCCCGCCCCCGGCGACCCGGTCAAGCTCGGCCAGCCCGGTTTCAAAGCGAGGCGGATCATCGGTCTCGCTGCCCAGATCCACCAGTTCGAGTTTCGAGCGCCGGTTTTTGGCCACGGCCTTGGCCGCCGAGCCCATGGGCGCGCGCTGATCGCTCTCCTCCACCAGCGTATTCCACGACCCGCACCCATCACACCGCCCCGCCCACTTGGCGTGCACGCTCCCGCAGGACTGGCAGACATAAACGGTGTCGGAACGGGGCATGGGAGGGTCCGGAGGCGGCGAGGTGAGGGGAGGATAGCGGAAACGGAGTGATTCGGGGGGCCCTCATGTCCCCCTCATTTAAGGGAAGGACAAAGCGCCACCCTACTCCTTCCCCTTGACGGGGAGGGTGAACCGAGGCGCAGCCTCGGGCCGGGAGGGGTGGAGCCGCTGGGCGCTGTCTCGCCAGAAGTCCGCGCCGCCACCCCCTCCGTCCGGCTACGCCGGACACCTCCCCCATCCAGGGGGAGGACAAAAGCGCCACGCCTCCTACCCTTCGCTCCGCCCCTGCACGAAGCGGCACACTTCGGGGTGCTCGCAGCTTTCCACGCCGTCCAGCGGGCCGCGCCAGAGGATTTTGCCGTTTTTGATCATGGCGACTTCGTCGGCGATGGTGCGCATGCTCGCCATGTCGTGGGTGATGGAGACGGCGGTGGCGTTGAAGTGCTTCACCTGGCGCTTGATGAGCTTGTTGATGACGTCGGCGGTGACCGGATCGAGGCCTGTCGTGGGTTCGTCGAAGAACAGGATTTTCGGCCGGCCGACGATGGCGCGCGCCAGGGCGGCGCGTTTCAGCATGCCGCCGGAGAGCGATCCGGGGCGCTTGTCGGCGTTTTCGCGCGCGAGGTCGACCTGATCAAGCGCGTCCAGGGCCCGCTCGCGCGCGTCCTCCTCGTTCATGTGTTCGGCGTGCAGGAGGCGGAAGGCGATGTTCTTCCAGATGGGCAGGGAGTCAAACAGGGCGCCGGACTGAAACAGCATGCCGATCTGGGCGACGCCGGGATCGTCCTCGCGGTTATATTTCACCGCGCGCCCGTCAATCTCCACCTTGCCGGAATTGGGTTTGATCAGTCCCAAAGCGGTTTTGATGGTCACCGACTTGCCGACGCCGGAGCCGCCGATGACCACCAGCGAGCGGCCCTCATGAGCTTCCAGATTGAACCGGTCGAGCACGGTCTTCGACCCAAAGCGGACCGTCACGTCCTTCCAGGCGATTTTCACGTCAGCGGCCATGGCGGATCACACGAAGAGCGAGGTGAGAAGGAAATTCGCCGCGAAGATCAGCACGGCGGCCGACACCACGGCGTTGGTGGCGGCCCGGCCCACCCCTTGCGCGCCGCCCTCGGCGTGAAACCCGTGGTAACAGCCCATCAGCGTCAGCAGAAAGCCGAACACCGCCGCCTTGATGAGGCCGGAGATCACGTCCCACCGCTCCAGGATGTCGACGGTGTTCTTCACATAGACGCTGGGATCAAAGCCCAGCGTCTGCACCGACACCGCAAAGCCGCCCAGGATGCCGATCAAATCGGCGACGATCACCAGAAGCGGCAGGACGATCACGCCGGCGATCACACGCGGCGCGATGAGATAGCGCATCGGGTCGGTGGCCAGCGTATGCAGGGCGTCGATCTGCTCGGTGGCGCGCATGGCGCCGATCTCGGCGGCGATGCCGGAGCTCACCCGCCCCGACACCATGAGCGCGGCGATCACGGGGCCGAGCTCGCGCACGATGCCCAGCGACACGATGTTCGGCACGAAGCTTTCGGCGTTAAAGCGCGAACCGCCGGTATAAATGTTCAGCGCCAGCGCCGCGCCGGTGAACAGCGCGGTGAGCCCCACCACGGGAAGCGACAAAAAGCCGAGGCGAAAGAGCTGTGTCACCAGCTGGCCGCCGAACCAGGGCGGACGCACGGCGGCGAACACGGTCTCCAGCGCAAACCGCGTGACCGCGCCTGCGCTGTGAAGCAGCGCCAGCAGGCCGGCGCCAAGGGCCCGGAACGGGTTCATGAGCCGCCCTCATAGACGCGCGCGGCGCGCCGGCCGAGCCCGGTGAGGATCTCATAGGGCAGGGTGCGGGCGGCGGTCGCCACCGTCTCCAGATCGGGGCCCAGAAAGACGGCCGGCGCGCCGGCGCGCACCGCGGCTTCGCAGTCTGTGACGTCAAGCACGGTCAAATCCATCGAGATGCGACCCAGGATCGGCGCTTTCGCGCCGTCGAACCGGGCATATCCTGACCCGGACAGCGCCCGCGGCAACCCGTCGGCGTATCCCGCCGCCACCGTGGCGGCCAAACGTGGCTTGTCCGCCACATAGGTCGCGCCGTAGCCCACCGGGTCTCCGGCCTGAAGCTGGCGCAGCTGCAGCACCGGCGCCTCCAGGCGCACCACAGGCTCAAGCCCGTGGTCCTCGCCCGGTTTCGCCGTGGCGCCGTAAAGCCCGATGCCGGGCCGGGTGAGATCGAAATGATAGGCCTCGCCTAAAAGCACGCCCCCGGTGTTGGCGAGCGAGCGCCGCACGCCGGAGAACTTCGCCGCCAGCTCTTCAAAGGCGCCGCGCTGCTGCGCGTTCATCGCCGCCTCAGGCTCCTCGGCGCAGGCGAGATGGCTCATCACCAGGCGCAGGTCGAGCGCGTCGCGCTGGTCTGCGGTGAGCCCGGCGGCGCGTTCGGCGCCGAGCCCCAGCCGGTTCATCCCGGTGTCCACATGCAGGGCGACCGGGCCGGCCGGCGCGTCCAGCGCTGCGTCGAGATCGGCGTCGCAATTGAGCACCGCGCCGAGCCGGTGATCTGCGAACAGGCCGCGCATCTCGGCGCGATAGCCGTTGAACACCCAGATGTCGGCTTCGCCCCCGCCCAGCGCCCGGCGCAGATCGGCGCCTTCTTCAGGGGTTGCGACGAAAAAGCTTCGGCATCCCTCGCGCACCAGCCGGCGGGCGACCTGGGCCGCACCGAGCCCATACGCCTGGGCTTTGACCACGGCGGCGGTCTCCGCGCCGGCGGCGCGGCCGGCGAGGCTTTGGTAATTGCGCGCCAGCGCGTCGAGATCGATGACGAGGCGCGGGGAGACCCGGTCGTCGGGAAAACTCGTGTCGGTAAGGGCCATGAAGCGTGACGGGTTGCGGAACGGTCGCGGCTAGATATGGCGCCTCAAACGCGCCGCGTCGCCCCCCTCGCGCCGTTTGCTTTAAAATCAACACTCCCATTGAACCGAATCCGCGGTGCGGCGCACCTTCCATCCGAACGAAACGGAGTGGCGGGTGACCCAGCGTGAACTCAACAAGGCTCTGGACGCCTATCTGGTCGCGGCGGCGCGGACGGGAGACCGCAAGGCCGAGCGCGATCTGGTGGTGCGGTTCCAGCCGCGGCTCCTGGGCCACGCCTGGCGGCTGACCGGCGACCCGGTCATGGCGCAGGACGCGGTTCAGGAGGCCTGGCTGCGCATCGCCAAGGGGCTTTCAAAGCTGCGCGATGACGCGGCGTTTCCCGCCTTCGCCTTTCAGATCGTTACCCGCTGCTGCGCGCAGATGATCGCGCGGGCCAGGCGCGACCGGGACTTGAGCGCGGCGGCGGCCGCGGAACCGGAGCCCGAGGCGCCGGACTCGGATCGAGACGCCGATCTCGCCAAGGTGCGCGCGGCCATGGTCGCCTTGCCCGGCGACCAGCGCGCGGCGATCGCGCTCTATCATTTTGAAGGTTTCAGCGTGGCGGAGACCGCCGCCGCGCTCGACGTGCCGGCGGGCACGGTGAAGACCCGCCTAATGCACGCGCGCGCCAAGCTGCGCGCCATGCTCACAGGAGATGAAGATGAGCAATGACCTGGACCGCATGATCGACCGCGCCCTTGAAGAAGAGCGCCGGTCTCCCGACAGCGTGTTCGGCCGTGAGCCGGGCCAGTTTGAGGTGAGCCTGTCGCTGTTCAAAGGACCGCGCGCCTGGGCGAACTGGATCATGTATCTCATGCAGATCGTGATGTTCGTGGCCGGCGTGGTCTTCGCCTGGCGCTTCTTCAACGCCGCAGAGCCTTTGGAGGCGTTGAAGACCGGGCTTCCCGCCGCGGTGCTTCTGATCGGCGGGCTCGTCACGAAATCGACGCTGGGGCCGTTCATGGTGGAGAACCGGCTTTTGCTGGAGCTGCGCCGGCTGGAGCTGCGGGTGGAGCGCCTGCGCGCCGGTCTCGGGGAGAAGGGCTGATGGGCCGGATCGCGAGCGCCTTCGCCTGGCTGTGCGTAATCGGCGCGCTCGCCGATGCGGCGGCGCTCGCCCATCTGGGGGTAAGCGGGACCGGGTTCATGGTCCCGCTCGGGCGCTATCTCACCAGCGGGCCCGACCTTCTGAGCGGCGTGGCCGCGGTGCTGGATACGGCGCTGCCCGGCCCGCTCTGGCGCACGGTGCAGGACCTGCCTGCGGGCGCCTTCTTCGGCGCGCGTCTGCTCACCCTGCTGGCGCTCGCCATGGCTCTGTTCGCGCTGGCGCGCGCTAGTCGAACCCGGTCTGCTGATAGCTGAGATCAAGGTCGGAGAACTTGGTGCGTTCGGGGTCGAACGCCACCTTCACCGACCCGATGGGGCCGTGGCGTTGCTTGCCGATGATGACGTCGGCCTGGTTGCGGATCTCGCGCATCTCGTCTTCCCATTTGAGATGCTCTTCGGTGCCTTCCTTCGGCTCCAGGCGCTCCAGGTAATAGCTTTCGCGGTAGACGAACATGACCACGTCGGCGTCCTGCTCGATCGAACCGGATTCGCGCAGGTCGGAGAGCTGAGGCTTCTTGTCGTCGCGCTGCTCGACCTGGCGGGAGAGCTGGGACAGGGCGATGACCGGCACGTTCAGCTCTTTCGCCAGCGATTTGAGCGCCTGGGTGATTTCCGAGATTTCCTGCACCCGGCTGTCGGTCTTGCCCGAGCCGGTGATCAGCTGGAGATAGTCCACCACGATGACGTCGAGCCCGTGCTGGCGCTTCAGGCGCCGGGCGCGGGCGGTGAGGGCGCCGATGGAGATGCCGCCGGTGTCGTCGATATACAGCGGGATCGAGTTGATCTCGGCGACGGCGTCGCGGATGTCCTCGAACTGAGCCGCATCGATCTTGCCCTGGCGGATATGGTAGCTGGAAATGCCCGAATAATCCGCGATCAGGCGGGTGGCGAGCTGTTCCTGGCTCATCTCCAGGGAGAAGAAGGCCACGACGCCGCCGTTTTTGGTCTTGCGCAGTCCGTCCGGGCTTTCCTCCGCCTCATAGGCCTGGGCCACGGCGAAGGCGATGTTGGTCGCCAGCGAGGTCTTACCCATGGAGGGGCGCCCCGCCAGGATGATTAGGTCGGAGTGGTGCAGCCCGCCCAGCTTGGCGTCGAGGCTTTTCAGCCCCGAGGAGATTCCAGAAAGCCCGCCGCCGCGCTGATAGGCGGCCGAGGCCATGGCGATGGATTCCTCCAGCGCCTCGTGAAAGGGACGCAGCGCCTTTTGCGTGCCGCCGGTTTCGGCGAGCGCGAACAGGGATCGCTCGGCCTCCTCCAGAACGTTCGCGGCGGGCACCGAGTCCACCGAGCCGATGGCGTTGTGGCTCACCTCCTCGCCGAAGCGGATGAGCTCCCGGCGCAGGGACAAATCATAGATCAGCCGACCGTACTCGGTCGCCGAGGCCGGCTCGGGCGCCTCGCGCATCAGGTCGGCCAGATAGACCGGTCCGCCGATCTCGGCCATGCCGGGATCGCGCTCGAACTTGCTTTTCAGCACCACCGCATCGGCCAGGGAGCCGCCGATGATGAGCTGGGCGGCCATCTCGTAGATGCGCGCATGCAGCGGGTCATAGAAATGATCCGGCTTCAGCCAGTCGCCCACGCGCTGATACACCTCGTTGTCGAACAACAAGGCGCCCAGAAGGGCCTGCTCGGCCTCAATGTTGTGCGGCGGAGCGAACGGATCGGAGGCCTCGTCGGGCCCGGCGTCGTGGAGCGGATCAGCGGTCATGTCGGTTCGATTATCTGATACCGCGCCGACATTGCAGTCTTGACCTTTCCTGAGGTCAGTTTCCGGTGTTTCCACAGGCGATTGTGGAGAAGCCGGGAAACGGTGCGCCGTCAGCGGGTAAAGTCAGGTTCCAAGACGTCGTGTGAGGTTCTCGCCGTAAGTGGGCTGTGGAAAACTTCAGTGCGCTGCAAGGCGGATCATCATCCGGTGATTCTCCATCGCCACCCCGTTCGGGCGAACGGTTTGCGTCTCCACCAGCGTCCAGCCTCGCTTTGCAAAAAAGCGGCGCGCCACATGGCTCGCTTGAACCGTAAGTCTTTCGAGGCCGCGCCGCCGGGCTTCGGTGAGGACCCGCTCGTAAAGACGACCGGCGAGCCCGTCGCCTTTGCGGTCGGGGCGCACATAGGCGAAATCGATCTCGCCGTCCGCGGTGAGCGTGAAGAAGCCGGCGGGGCCGTCAGTGTCCTCGGCCATGACGATCCATTGACCGGAGAGCCGGTCCGCCATCTCGCCGGCGCTGCGCGGCGCCGGCGACCAGGCGGCCTGTTGTTCCGGCGTATAGGCGCCGGATGCGCCTTCGTGCACGGCGCGGTGCACAAGCGCGGCGAGGGCGGTCATGTCGCCGCAATGGGCGGGGCGTATCGTATCGGTCATGGTCCGGGTGTACCTGCGGCGAGGCGCAGCCGCCAGATAAACGGGCCGGCGCGTATAGCGGCCGGCCCGATCAGCTTACTTCACCTCGCGCAGGCGGATGTCGCCGGCCTCGTAGAGGCTCCGGCAGTCCGTCGCGTCATGACCGAGATCCTCGGCCACGAGCATCGCAGCCATGCCTTCGCCTTCAAAGCGCGGGTCGTCGCACTCGCCGTCATTGGCCCAGGTGCTGGTGTCGTCGCCGAACTCCACCTGCTCGCCGCCACAGGCCGACAGTACCAGGGCTGCGGCGAGCGTGATGAAAGAATATCCGATATGTTTCATGGGGTTCCCCTTCCCGAATTGCAGAAAGGGGGTGACGTGCCCGCCGCCTTGCGCCGGGGCAAGGCGCTTATGCAGAAACAAGGTTTTTAAAACGAAAACGGGCGGCCCCGTGGGAGCCGCCCGCGTTCGTCGTCTTCGCGTGAAAAGGCTTACGCCTGCTCTTCGTCCTCGGCCGGTTCGGCGTCGCCTTCGGCCTCTTCGCCTTCGGCGAGGTCTTCCGGCTCGGCGCCTTCTTCAAAGAGGGCGGCGGCCTGGGCTTCGGCCAAGGCGCGGTCTTCTTCGGCGGCGGACTGGATGACGTCCTCGCCCTCGGCCTGGCGCTCGGCTTCGTCTTCGGTGCGCGCCACGTTGATGGTGACGGTCACGTCCACGTCCGGGTGCAGGATCAGGCGCACGTCGTGCAGGCCCAGCGTCTTGATGGCGGTGTTCAGGTCCACCATGCCGCGGGTCACCGTGAGGCTGTCGTTGGAGGTCAGCTCGGCGATATCGCGGGTGGACACCGATCCGTAGAGCTGGCCGCTTTCCGACGCCTGGCGGATCAGCACGAATTTCGCGCCGTCCAGGTGAGCGCCTTCTTCGCGGGCCTTGTCGGCGCGCTCGGCGTTGAGCTTTTCAAGCGCTTCACGCTCGCGCTCGAACCGGGCCATGTTGGCCTCGGTCGCGCGCAGCGCCTTGTTGTAGGGCAGAAGGAAGTTGCGGGCGTAGCCCGGCTTCACGTCCACCACGTCGCCGATGGCGCCGAGCTTGTCGACGCGTTCGATGAGTACGACTTGCATGGAACTTCCTCCTTAATCGACCGCGTAGGGGAGCAGGGCGAGCACGCGCGCGCGCTTGATGGCGCGGGCCAGCTCACGCTGCTTCTTGGCCGACACGGCGGTGATGCGCGAGGGCACGATCTTGCCGCGCTCGGACATGTAGCGCTGGAGCAGCTTTACGTCCTTATAGTCGATCTTCGGCGCGTTATCGCCGGAGAACGGGCACACCTTGCGGCGGCGCTGGAAGGCGCGGCGGGCGGGAATGTTGGAAATCTGGTCAGCCATGTCTGCCTCCTAGCGCCGGTCGCCGCGATCACCGCGGTCGCCGCGGTCACCACGATCTCGATCGCCGCGATCAGGGCGGCCGCCGTCGCGGTCGCCGCGGCGCTTGCGGTCGTCGCCCTTGCGCAGAACCGCGCTGGGCTCTTCGGTGAGCTCCTCGACGCGCACGGTCATGTAGCGCATCACGTCGTCGGCGTATTTCTGCTTGTAATCCAGCGCCTCAAGGACGTCGTTGCCGGCTTCCATGTCGAGATAGCCGTAATGACCCTTGCGGTTCTTGTTCATGCGGTAGGCCAGGGTGCGCAGACCCCAGTACTCGGTCTTGCCGACCTTGCCGCCTTTTTCCTCGACGAGGGCTTTAAGCTCCTCGATCGTGGATTCCACCTGCGCCGGAGACGTATCCGGGCGCGCGATGAACACGTGCTCGTACTTGTTCATAGACTTTCGTCCCTTCTAAAGGGCTGCGGCGCGGGAGGGCCGAAGGGCCGGACCATCCGCGTCGGTTCCCTTGATCCATCCGCCCTTCGCCATTGAAGAGGCGGACCACGGACAAGGGACCGCAGCCGGTGAAGCCGCGGCGTATACGCGAAAGGGGGGTGAAGGGCAAGCGGGTGAGGGGCGTCAGGGGCGTCAGGGGCGGTCTTCAAGCGTGGAGGCTGCGTCCTGGCGGCCGTCGAGCACGGCGATGACTCGCACGGTGTCGCCTTCAACGGCGTAGAAGATCGCAAGCTTACGGTGGACCCAACGTCTCAGACCCTTCCGGATGAAGGGTATCTCCGGGCCCGCTTCAGGTGTCTCGGCGAGACGCCCGATCGAAGCCTTGAGGCCTTCAAAAAAGGATCGGGCATGGACGTCACCCCACTGCACCCGGCTATGTTCAGCGATCGCCAGAAGCTCCAGGCGCGCCTCGTCGGCGTAAACGATGCGCCGCATCACGGTCAGGCTTTGTCAATCCGCTCAAAAATTTCTGCGAACACCGTGTCATGATCGGCGACACGCCCGACCTCGAAATCGGCGATGCCGCGATCGACCTTGGCGCGAATGTATGCAATTCGCATGCGCTCTATCTCGGCGTATTCGGCTTCGGACACCATCACCGCCACACCGCGGCCATGCCGTTCAATGCGCACGGGCTCGCGCTGGGCGCGGTCGACGAGTTCGGCGAACTTGTTTTTGGCGTCGGATGCGCGGACGGTGTGCATGGGACGGGCTCCAATGTGAATGCGTGCAAATTAGCCGAATTGATTAAAATAGACAATCTCCAGGCCGCCGCCCCCACCTTGCCACCTGAGCCCCGCCCGGTCTATGCCGCGTTCCCAATGAGAACACGCACTAGGGAGGCGCGTTTATGGCGCTTGCATTCACCTTTCCCGGTCAGGGCAGCCAGGCCGTGGGCATGGGCGGACCGCTCAGTCAGCAGTTCAGCGTCGCGCGCGCGGTGTTCGACGAGGTCGACGCCGCGCTCGGGCAGGCCCTGTTCAAGCTCATGCAGGAGGGCCCGGCCGAGGAGCTGACGCTGACCGAGAACGCCCAGCCGGCCATCATGGCGGTGTCGGTGGCGACGATGCGGGTGTTGAAAGAGGAGTTCGGCGTCGACGTCACGGCGGCCAAGTTCGTCGCCGGGCACTCGCTTGGCGAATACTCCGCCCTGTGCGCGGCCGGCGCGCTGTCGCTCAGCGACGCGGCCAAGCTTCTAAAACTGCGCGGCCGCTCCATGCAGGCCGCCGTGCCGTCCGGGCAGGGCGCCATGGCCGCGCTTCTGGGCTCGGACATGGAGACTGCGGACAAGGCTGTGGAGGCCGGATCGCGCGAAGGCGTGGTGACGATCGCCAACGACAACGCGCCTGGCCAGATCGTCATCTCCGGCGCGAAAGCCGCGGTGGAGGCCGCGGTGGAGGCGGCCAAGGCCGAAGGCGTGCGCAAGGCGATGCTCTTGAACGTCTCCGCGCCGTTCCATTGTCCGCTCATGCTGCCGGCCGCGGAGGCCATGAAGGAGGCTCTGAGCGCGGCGCAGATTTCCGATCCGGTCGTGCCGGTGGTGACCAACGTTTCCGCCACGGCGGTCTCCGACGCCGCGTCGATCCGCGACCAGCTGGTCGAGCAGGTCACCGGCAAGGTCCGCTGGCGCGAGAGCGTCGACTGGATGCACGGCCAGGGGGTGGAGCGATTCGCTGAAGCCGGCGCGAAAGTGCTGACACCGATGATCAAGCGCCATATCAAGGAGGCGGAAGGGATCTCGCTGGTCGAGCCCGATCAGCTCCAGGCGTTCGCCGACACGGTGAAAGGATAAGCATCATGTTCGATCTTACCGGCAAGAAAGCCCTCGTCACCGGCGCCACGGGCGGGCTGGGTTCTGAAATCGCCCGCAGGCTGCACGCCGCCGGCGCCTCAGTGGCGATCTCCGGCACGCGCGAGGAGAAGCTGAAAGAGCTCGCCGACGCGCTGGGCGAACGCGTTGAGATCACCCCGGCGAATCTCTCCGACTCCGACGCGGTGGACGCGCTGCCGAAACAGGCGAGCGAGGCCCTAGGCGGGCTCGACATCCTGATCTCGAACGCCGGGGTGACCCGCGACCAGCTGCTCATGCGCATGAAGGACGAGGACTGGGAGACGGTCATCAAGGTCAACCTTGAGGCCCATTACCGCCTGTCGAAGGCGTGCCTGCGCCCGATGATGAAGGCGCGCTTCGGGCGCATCATCGGCATCACCTCGGTGGTGGGCGTGACCGGCAATCCAGGCCAGACCAACTACGCCGCCTCCAAGGCCGGGATGATCGGTTTCACCAAGGCGCTGGCCCAGGAAGTCGCCTCGCGCGGCGTGACGGCGAACTGCGTGGCGCCGGGCTTCATCGAATCGCCCATGACCGATGCGCTCAGCGACGAGCAGAAGCAGCTGATTCTCGGCACGATCCCGGCGGGCAAGCTGGGGACCGGCGCCGACATCGCCAACGCCTGCGTGTATCTCGCCAGCGAGGAGGCCGGTTACGTGACCGGCCAGACCTTGCACGTCAACGGCGGCATGGCGATGATCTAGCCGAACGCGGCTTGGTGAACGCCCCGTCTTGCCAGACCTCTATCGGCTGGCGTAGGTGAGATGGGCGTGTTATCAGCCCGCACGATCTCAGCAGGGGGCTTGCCCTCTGTTATTGCATAAGAAAGATGCGGAACGGCCAAGGCGCCGGCCGCCGAGACATTGGAAAAGGGTCCGACATGTCCGACGTTTTTGATCGCGTGAAGAAAATCGTCGTCGAGCACCTCGACGTTGAAGAAGATAAAGTCACCGAAAAAGCCTCCTTCATCGACGATCTCGGCGCCGACTCCCTCGACAATGTCGAGCTTGTCATGGCGTTCGAAGAAGAATTCGACATCGAGATCCCCGATGACGCCGCCGAGCACATTCAGACGGTCGGTGACGCGGTTAAGTTCATCTCCGAAAAGCAGGGCTAAGGCTCAGCCCTCATGACCAAGCGCCGCGTCGTCGTCACCGGGCTGGGGCTCGTCACCCCGCTCGGATGCGGAACCGATATCGCCTGGCGCCGGCTTCTGGCCGGCGACTCTGGTCTGGCCCGCATCGAACATTTCGATGTGAGCGACCTGGCGAGCCATGTGGCGGGCATCGTCCCGCGCGTGGACGGCCGTAACGGCGGCGGCGAGGGCGTGGAGGGTTCGTTTGATCCCGAAGCGGTCATGCCGGCGCGCGAACGCAAGCGGATCGACGAGTTCATCCTTTATGCGGTCGCGGCCGCCGACGAGGCGCTGAAAGCCTCCGGCTGGCAGCCCAAGGACGACGAAGCGCGCGAGCGCGCCGGCGTGCTCGTGGGCTCCGGCATCGGCGGGCTGCAGACGATCTACGACGCTTCGGTGACCTTGCACGAGCGCGGGCCGCGTAAGCTGTCGCCCTTCGTGATTCCGGCCATGCTGATCAATCTGGCGTCCGGTCAGATCTCGATCCGGCACGGGCTGAAGGGGCCGAACCATTCCGTCGTCACCGCCTGCTCCACCGGCGCCCACGCCATCGGCGATGCGGCCCGGCTGATCGCCTATGGCGACGCCGACATGATGGTGGCCGGCGGGGCGGAAGCCGCGATCACCCGGCTGGGCTATGGCGGGTTCGGCGCGGCGCGCGCCCTGTCGTCGGATTTCAACGACAATCCCAAGGCCGCCTCGCGCCCCTGGGATACCGATCGCGACGGGTTCGTCATGGGCGAGGGCGCCGGGGTGGTGATCCTTGAGGATTACGAGTCCGCCAAGGCCCGGGGTGCGACGATCTACGCCGAGGTCGCCGGCTATGGCCTGTCCGGCGACGCCTACCACATCACCGCCCCGGCGGATGACGGCGACGGCGGCTTCCGGGCGATGACCGCCGCGCTGAAAAGCGCCGGCATGGACGCCTCGGATATCGACTACATCAACGCCCACGGTACATCGACGCCGAAAGGCGACGAGATCGAGCTGGGCGCGGTGGAGCGTCTGTTCGGCGATGCGGTGGACGGGCTGGTGATGAGCTCCACAAAGAGCGCCATCGGCCACCTTCTGGGCGCGGCCGGCGCGGTGGAGGCGATCTTCTCCATCCTCGCCATGCGCGACGGGATCTGCCCGCCGACGCTGAATCTGGACAATCCCTCGGTGGAGACCAAGATCAATCTCGCCCCGCACAAGCCGGTGGAAAAGAAGATCGACGCCGCCCTGTCGAACTCGTTCGGCTTTGGCGGCACCAACGCCTCGGTCGTGTTCAAGCGCGCCGACTAGCGCGAAGGAGCCTGTCGGCATGGACGGCGCTTCCGAAACCGAAAAGCCGAAGAAGAAATCCGGCGCCCTTGGCCGGATTCTGGCCTGGCTGGCCGGGACGGTGCTGGCGCTCGCCATCATCGCAGGCCTGCTCGCCTGGGGCGGCTGGACCTGGCTCAATGAGCAGTTCGATGCGGAAGGCCCCGCCGGCGCTGAGGAGACGGTGCAGCTGCCGCGCGGCTCCGGCCTCATCTCCATCGCCAATCAGCTTGAAGCCGAGGGCTTGATCAGCGACGCGCGCATCTTCCGCCTGATGGTCACGGTGGACGGCGGCGACCGCGATTTGAAGGCGGGCGAGTTCGCCATCCCCGAAGGCGCCTCCATGGCCGAGATCTACGAGATCCTGCGCGACGGCGATACGATCCAGTACCCGATCACGGTGGCCGAGGGCCTGACCAGCGCCATGATCGTACGCATTGTGGAGCAGTCGCCGGTGCTCACCGGGGAGATCAGCGAGATGCCGTCAGAGGGCTCGCTGCTGCCGGAAACCTATCTGGTCGATCGCGGGACCAGCCGTCAGGCGGTGCTTGACCGCATGGCCGCCGCCCAAGACGCCCTGCTTGAAGAGCTCTGGCCGCAGCGCGCCGAAATCCTGCCCTACAACACGCCGGAGGAAGCGATCACCATCGCCTCCATCGTGGAGAAGGAGACCGGCGTGGCGTCAGAGCGCCCGCTGGTGGCTTCGGTGTTTTTAAATCGTCTGCGCCGCGGGATGATGCTGCAGTCCGATCCCACCATCATTTACGGGATCAGCCAGGGCGAGCCGCTGGGCCGGGGCATTTACCGCTCCGAGCTCGACGACGACACCAACCCTTACAACACCTATCATTTCGTCGGCCTGACCCCGACGCCGATCGCCAATCCCGGCGAGGCGTCGATCCGCGCCGTGCTTGATCCGCCCGACACCGATTATCTGTTCTTCGTCGCAGACGGCACGGGCGGACACGCGTTTTCGCAAACCTACGCCGAGCACAATCGCAATGTCCGCGAATGGCGCCGAATCGAGCGTCAGCGCCGTCAGGCGGGGAATTGATGGGCGCGCCGCTGTCGGGCATGACCGGGTTCGGCCGCGCCGACCGCGCCGGCGATTTCGGCCGCATCGAGGTCGAGGCGCGCAGCGTCAACGGCAAAGGGCTCGACCTGCGCCTGCGCCTCGCCTCCGGGCTTGAGGCGATCGAGCCGGCCTTGCGCGAGATGGTCAAGGCGCGCTTTGCGCGCGGCTCGGTGAATGTCACGGTGAGCTATTCAGCGCCGGAGGGCGCGGCCGGTGTCGCCATCGATGAGGACCGCCTGACCGCCTACGCCGAGGCCGCCAGGCGCCTGTCCGACAAGGGGCTCGCCGCGCCGGCGAGCGCGGGCGAGCTCATGGCGTTGAAGGGCGTGATCGGCTCGGAGGACGCGGACGCTTTGGTGCAGCCGGAAACGCTCGCCGCAGCGGCGCTGGAGGCGGCCGGCGAGGCGCTCGGCGGGCTTCAGCACGCGCGCGAAGACGAGGGCGCCGCGCTCGCCGGAGTGCTGGAGGAGCATCTCGCCGAGATCGAATCCTTGCGTGAACAGGCCGCCACCAGCGCCGCAGCGCTTCCCGAAGCGATCAGCGCCCGCGTGAAAGCAAAGTTCGACGAGTTGCTGCCCGAGGGGTTGGACGCCGACCGACTCGCCCAGGAGGCCGCAGCCATCGCTGTGAAGGCCGACGTGCGCGAGGAGCTCGACCGGCTGAAAGCGCATATCGACACCGCGCGCGGTCTGCTCGCCGGCGGCAGCCCGTGCGGGCGCAAGCTTGATTTTCTCTCCCAGGAGTTCAACCGGGAGGCCAACACCCTCTGCTCAAAGGCGGCCGATCCTGCGCTCACGCGCGCCGGCCTCGCCATGAAGGCGGCCGTGGACCGGCTGCGCGAGCAGGTCCAGAACGTGGAATAGCCATGAGCGAACACCTCTCCGGCCCTGTCTTCCGCGGCCAGCGCCGCGGCCTGATGCTGGTGCTGTCCAGCCCGTCAGGCGCAGGCAAGACGACCTTGTCCAAGCGCTTGATCGCCCAGAACCCGGACCTGGTGCTCTCCATCTCCGCCACCACGCGCAAGCCGCGCCCGGGCGAGGAGCACGGCAAGGACTATTTCTTCCTTGAAGAAGCCGATTTCCTTGAAAAGACGAAACAAAACGAATTCTACGAATGGGCGAAGGTGTTCGACCATTATTACGGCACCCCCAAAGGGCCGGTCGAGGATGCCCTGAATGACGGACGCGACGTGGTGTTCGACATCGACTGGCAGGGCGCGCGCGTCCTCGCCGAGGTCGCGCCGCGCGACGTGGTGCGCGTCTTCATCCTGCCGCCCTCGGTCAAGCTGTTGCGCGAGCGGCTGAAAAAACGCGCCCAGGACACCGACGAGATCATCGACGGGCGCATGCGCCGGGCGAAATCGGAAATCGAGCACTGGGCCGAGTACGATTATGTCGTCATCAATGACGACTTCTCCCGCGCCCTCGAAAAGCTCACCGAGATCCTTCACGCCGAGCGCCTGCGCCGCACCCGCCATCCGTGGCTGGACGGCTTTGTCGAGGCGTTGATGGAGGAGTAGGGCCTAGCCCCTCGCCGCGCGCCACGCTTTTGCTAGGTCAAAAAAGCCGCGCGGCACAATGGTTTCGGCGCGCGCGGCGCCGTCGATCCCGGCCGCCTCCAGCAGCGCTTCGCTTTTTACGCCGGCCTTGCCCGCCGCCATGCCGAGCGACTTGCGCAGGGTCTTGCGGCGCTGGCCGAAGGCGCTTTCGGTGACGAGGGAGAGCGCTTCAAGGTCTTGAAACCGTTCCGCGTCCGGCAGCGGGTCCAGAACCACCACGGCGCTGTCGACCTTTGGCGGCGGGGTGAACGCGCGGGCCGGGAGGGTGAAGGCGTAGCGGGCGTTTGCGACCGCGCTGGTGAGGATGGCGAGCCGGCCGTAGGCGGCGTCGCCGGGGCGGGCCACCACGCGTTCGGCGACCTCCTTCTGGAACATCAGCACCAGACGGCGCCACCAAAGCGGGTCGGATTGCAGCCATTTTATCAGCAGCGCTGTCCCCACATTATAGGGGAGGTTCGACGCCAGCATTCGTGTTGAAAAGGCCGTTTTGGTGTCGAACTCGTTCATCTTCAGCGCGTCGGCCTGGACCACGCTGAGGCGCCCGCCGCTGGCCTGATCGATCTCGGCGAGGGCGGGCAGAAAGCGGGGATCTTTCTCCACCGCGATCACCTCGCCGGCGCCTTCACACAATAGGGCGCGGGTGAGCCCGCCGGGCCCGGGCCCCACCTCGAACACGCTCGCCTCACTCATGTCGCCGCACAGCCGGGCGATCTTGGCGGTGAGGTTGAGGTCCATGAGGAAGTGCTGGCCGAAGCGCTTGTCGGCGGCGAGCCCGTGGGCTGCGATCACCTCGCGCAGCGGCGGCAGATCGGCGACGCTCATGCGGCCTGCGCCGCCCGCGCCCGGTTGGCGGAGAGCGCGCCGGCCAGGCGCAGCGCCGCGATCAGGCTGTCGGCGCGCGCGACGCCCTTGCCGGCGATGTCGAAGGCGGTGCCATGGTCGGGTGAGGTGCGCACGATGGGAAGGCCCAGCGTGATGTTCACCCCGCCGTGAAAGTCCAGCGTCTTCACAGGGATCAGGCCCTGGTCGTGATACAGGCAGACGGCCGCGTCATACTGCGCGCGCGCCTCGGCGTGAAACAGGGTGTCGGGCGGCAGCGGGCCGGCGACGTCGAGCCCGGCCTTGCGCAAGTGCTCCACGGCCGGCGCCACGATCTCGATCTCTTCGGTTCCCAGCGCCCCGTTCTCGCCCGCATGGGGGTTGAGCCCGGCGACGGCCAGGCGCGGCGCGGCGAGGGCGAAGTCGCGTTTCAGCGCCTCTGCGGTGACGGTGGCGGCGTGCACGATACGTTCCACGCTCAGGCTCTCGATGGCGGCCTTGAGCGGGGTGTGAATGCTGACGAGCGCGGTGCGCAGCCCGCCGCCGGCGAGCATCATGACCGGGCCGCGCCGTCCCGGCGCGGCCGTGTGCCGGCTGAGGTGGGCGAGGTATTCGGTGTGGCCGGGAAAGGCGAAGCCTTCATCATAGAGGCGCGCCTTGGAGATCGGGCAGGTCACCACACCGCCCGCCGCGCCGGTCAGCGCCGCGTCCACCGCCGCGTCGATGGAGGCGAGCGCCGCGCCGGGCGCGGTGTCGCTGGCGCGAAGCGCGATCACCGGCGGGGCGTCCTGAAACACGCGCGCCGCCTCGGTGAAGCCGGAAACCGGCTCAGGGCGCGGCAGGTCCAGAAGCTCGGCGGCCGGCTGCAGGCGCGCCGGGTCGGTGGTGATGGCGAATCGGGTCCCGCCGTCGCGCAGGGCGGCCCAGGCCTTCAGGGCGATTTCCGGTCCGATCCCGTCCGGGTCGCCGAGCGTCAGCGCCAGGACCGGGGTGGCGGGCTGTTCGCTCACCGGATCTCGATGGTCGCTTCGGTGCGCAAATCGCGCAGCCAGCGACGGGCGAGCAGGGAGAGCTGCTGACCGATCAGTTGCTGTTCGATCTCGTCGGGCGTCGGCACGCCCGGACCGCCGATCTCGCGTGAGCACAGGATGAAGACCTGCAGGCCCACCTGGCCTTCGATGACGCCTGTGGCGTCGCCCGGCTCGACGCCGCTCAGCGCCTCCCGGATCTGCGGAATCAGGGCGTTGGCGCCCAGCGTGCCCAGCGGCGTGACGATGGCGCCGTTGATGTCGCCGAAGGCGGCCTCTGCGCCGTCACAGCCGGACACCCGCCCCGCCGCGGCGCGCAGGGCGGCGCGGTTGTCGTCGGTGACGCGGGCGGCGGGAATGGTGACCTGGGTCAGCCCCAGCTGTTCGACAACCTGGCCTTCGCGCTTGTCGACCACGGCCATGACCTGGAAGCCGCCCGGCACACGGATGGGATTGGTGATCGATCCGACCGGCACCTGGGTGATCACCTCGCGCACGTTTTCATTGATCGCCGAGACCGGCACCCAGCCCAGGAAGCCGCCCCCGGAGGCGCTTGGCGAGTCTGAATACTGCTGGGCGAGCTGCGGGAAGGGAACGCCTTCGTTCATAAGCGAGAAGACCGTCTGGAGCCGCTGCATGGCGCCGTCCTCGCCGCCTTCGCTGGGGCGAACCTCGACCAGGATTTCGGCCAGGCGGTACTGTTCCTGGGCGGCGTTTGCGGCTTCGCGCTCCAGCGTGGTCTCGATGGCGGTGTCGGAGATGCGGATGCGCGAGCGATAGCGGCCGGAGACCAGGATCTGCCAGGCGATCTCGGCGCGCATCTGACGGCGCAGCGTCTCCATGGAGATGCCGCTGGCGGTGAGGTCGCGGGTGATCTCCTCCACCGTGGCGCCGTTGCGCGCGGCGAGGTCGGCGATGGATTCGTCGACTTCGGCTTCTTCCACTTCTAGATCGAATTCGCGCGCCTGCTGCAATTGCAGGGATTCCTCGATCAGGCCGCGAATGGCCTGTTCCTGAATGCGCGCCAGGGTCTGCTCGTCGGGCTGGATGCCGGCCGAGGAGATGATCAGGCGCATGCGGTCGCGCACGTCCAGCGTGGTGATGGGCTCGTCGTTGACCACGGCCGCGATGCCTTCGACCTGCTGGGCCGGGGCGGCCGGCGCGGCGAGGAGCGAAACGCTCGCGGCCAGAAAGATCAGCGCGTGTCGGAGGGCCATGGGAACTCTTATGTCTTGAGATGCTAGCGGAAAGATACCCATCAAGCGCGCCGACGCAACGCCGCGGCGCCGCGATCGGCCGGGCGTGGCTCAGCCGTCCTCTGTGGCGGCGATGAAGAACAAGCCGCCCAGCGCGAAAAGGGCGGGCGCGGTCCAGGCCGCGGTCATCGGGTCGAGCGCGCCTGACGCGCCGAGCCCGAGCAGCAATTCCTGGGTGAAGTACAAGACGAAGCCCGCCCCTGCGCCGACGGCGGCGAAGCCCGCCGCGCCGCCCGAGCGGTGAAGGCGAAAGGTCGCGGCGATGGCCAGCATGCCCGCGGCCAGAAGGATCAGCGGTTGCGCAAGCAGGCCGTGGAAGCGCAGCTCGTAAGCGCGGCTGGACAGCCCGGCGGCGCGCGCGGAATCGATGACTCCGGGCAGCGCCCAGAACGACGTGGCGCCCGGCGAGCGCACGCGCTCGAACAGGGCCTGGCGGCGCGTATCGGTGGGAAGCGCGATTTCGCCCAGATCCCGCGTCGCGGCGCCCGGCTGGGTCTCGACCGCGCCGGTCAGGGTCCAGAACCCGCCGCGCAGCGCGGCGCGCTCGGCGGTGACGCGCCGGTCCAGGGTGGGCGCGCCTGTCTGTTCATTGCGCACATAGCGCCGGAAGACCGGGGTGAGCAGCATGGCCTCGTCCGGCTCGATGCCGGAGGCGGTGATCACGGTGAAGCCGTCCGCATCGCTTTCGCGCAGCCATACGGCCGGGCCCGCGGCGCGATCGCCTTCGAGCGCCCCGCGCAGCAGATCGTCGCGCAGGCTTTCAAAGCGCGCGTTGGCCGCAGCGCCGGCCGGATTGAGCGCGCCTGCGCTGAACAGGCCCAGGGCCACGGCGAGCGCAGCCGCCGGCGCCATGATGCGCCAGGCCGAATAGCCCGAGGCGCGCATCACGATCAGCTCGCTGCGCCGGCTCAGCCGGAAGAAGGTGAACAGAACGCCGAACAGCACGATGAAGGCCATGGTGTCCTGGACCAGCAGCGGCGCCTTGAGGAAGGTCAGCTCCAGCGCCCGCAGAGCGGAAATGTCCGCGCGCGTCGCGATGTCGCGCGAGGTCTCGACGAAATCGATGAGCACGATCACCGCGATCAGCACCACCGCGGCGCCCAGGACGCCGATCAGGGTTTGCCAGAACACATAGCGGGACAGGCGCGAGGTGATCATGCCGGCGCCGCCTTGCGCCGGCGCAGGCGCTGGGTGAGGCGCTGTTTCAGGCCCGGCCGTGCGATGAGGTAGAGCCCCGCCGCGCAACCGGCGAGCGGCAGCGCGTATTGAAGCGGGTTCAACGCCGAATCCGACGCGGCGGCGGCCTGAACCGCGAATCCGGCCAGGCGCAGGATCAGCGCCGAGGCGCCGGCGATGATCACGAAGCGCGTATAGCCGGTGCGCCGGTGCTCCACCGCCAGAAAGGCGGCGGCGGCCATGAGCGCGAAGGCGAGATTGTAAAGCGGCGAGGAAATCCGGTAGTGGCCTTCCGCGTAGAGATCGTCGCGCGAGCGCGCCCGGGCGACGTCCGCGGCGCTGGGCTGCAACAGCTCGGGCAGATATTTGTCGCTTTCCTTGAAGGCGAAGGCGGACGCGCTGTCGATGAAGACGGACAGATCGAACTCGGTCGAGCTGAAGGTGAGCTGAGCCAGCGCGCCCTGGGGATCAAGCTCGGTGCGCACCCCGTCCTCAAGCAGCATGACCGGGCCGGTCTGCGAGCGGGCGACGACGCCGCGCCGCGCAGAATAGGCCACGGCCTGATCCGCGCGACCGTCTTCGATGAAGACATCGTACATCACCCCGCCTTCGCTGATCTCGCGGGTGTAGAAGGTGACGTTCTCGCCCAGGCGCACGAATTCGCCCTCGCGCATGAAACTGGCCGCCACGTCGGTGCGGATCTCGTAAAGAATCTCGCGCATCTCGCGGAAGCTGGCCGGCTGGACGAACAGATTGATCACCAGATTGATCAGCATGGCGTAGAGCGCCAGGCGAAGAAAGGGAGACAGGCGCTCGCGCCGGCTGAGGCCCGCGGCCGCCCCCACGGTGAGTTCGGAATCCGACACCATGCGGTTCATCGCGATCGCGGTCGCCAGAAACACTGCGATGGGCAGAAGCAGCGCGATCACCTGCGGCATGGCCAGCAGGGTGATCTGAAAAAGTGCGAAAGCGGTGCCGCCGTCTTCGGCCACCAGATCAAGATTGGACAGCGATTGGGTCAGCACCGCCAGGGCGCTCAAAGCCCCTATCGTGGCGAGAAACGGCGTGCGGACCTGGCCGAACGTATATCGCTGAAACAGATTCATGAATTGCGGTGGAATCCCCGGACGAAGCGAAGCGTCATGACGCAGCGTCTTCTAACGCGGGATTTGATGCGATACCACTGCCGCCGCAGACCGTTTTTCAACGGCGCGCCGCTCCGGGCCGCGCGCCGCCATTCGCGAGAGGACCGATATGAAGATCAAGTTCGCCGAATCCGCCACCGGGGACGTCGTCGCCGCCCCGGTCTACGCCGGCAATGCGCTGTCCGACGCCGCCAAGGCGCTGGACGCCGAAGCCGGCGGCGCGCTGGAGCGCGCGCTGAAAGCCTCCCGCTTCAAGGGCGAGCCGGGCCAGACCCTGGACCTGGCCGCGCCGGCCGGGGTGAAGGCGGACAAGATCGTCCTGTTCGGCCTGGGCGAGAAGAAGGGCGTGGACGGCAACACGCTGGAGAAGGCCGCCGCCGCGGTCGTGAAGGGCCTGCTGACCTCGGGCGCCAAAACGCTGTCGCTTCGCCTCGACGGCGCCGCGGATCTGGAGGGCGTGGGCCGGGCCGGGCTGGGCGCGACGCTGGGCGCCTACCGCTTCGACAAATACCGCACCAAGCTTTCCGAGGACAAAAAGCCGTCCCTGACGAGCGTGGAGATCGTCGTCGAGGACGCCAAGGCCGCCAAGAAGGTCTGGGCCGACTGGGAGGCCGTCGCCGAGGGCGTGCAGCTGGCGCGCGACCTGGTGATGGAAGCGCCCAACGTGCTCGGCCCGGAGGAATACGCCAAGCGCTGCAAGAAGCTCGACAAGCTGGGGCTTGAGATCGAGGTGCTCGGCGAAAAGGAAATGAAGAAGCTCGGCATGGACGCGCTTCTGGGCGTGGGCATGGGCTCCGCTCAGGAGTCCCAGATGGTGATCATGAAGTGGAACGGCGGCGCCGAAGGCGAGCAGCCGGTCGCCTTCGTGGGCAAGGGCGTCACCTTTGATTCCGGCGGCATCTCGCTGAAACCCGGCCAGGGCATGGACGAGATGAAGGGCGACATGGGCGGTTCGGCCGCCGTGGTGGGCGCCATGGCCGCGCTCGCCGGCCGCAAGGCCAAGGTGAACGCGGTCGGCATCGTCGGCCTGGTGGAGAACATGCCCGACGCCGCGGCCCAGCGCCCGGGCGACATCGTCACCTCCATGTCCGGTCAGACCATCGAGATCCTGAACACCGACGCCGAAGGCCGCCTGGTGCTCGCCGATTGCCTCTGGTACTGCCAGCAGGAATTCGATCCGAAGTTCATGGTGAACCTGGCCACGCTCACCGGCGCGATCCTGATCGCGCTCGGCCAGGATCACGCCGGCATCTTCTCCAACGACGACACGCTGGCGGAGAACATCTCCAAGGCCGGCAAGGCGTCCGACGAGACGGTGTGGCGCCTGCCCATCGGGCCTGAATACGACCGCCAGATCGACAGCCCCATCGCCGACATGAAGAATATCGGCGAGGGCCGCAACGCCGGCTCCATCACCGCGGCGCAATTCCTCAAGCGCCACGTGAACGACAAGCCGTGGTGCCATATCGACATCGCAGGCGTGGGCATGAACGCCAGCTCCAAGGACCCGCGCCAGCCCGCCTTCGGCACCGGCTTCGGCGTGCGCCTTCTGGACCGGCTCGTGCGCGACTTCTACGAGGCGTAGGGGGCGCCCTCGCATTTTTTGCTCCCCCGCCTGCGGGGGAGCTGTCGCCCCGGCTTTAGCCGGGGTGACTGAGGGGGGAGGCCGCGTCCCCCCTCCGTCCGGCGCTTCGCGCCGTCCACCTCCCCCGCAGGCGGGGGAGGAAAGAGGAAGCCGCCTTGGCCGAGCTTTGGTTCTACCACCTTGAACGCATGCGCGTGGAGGACGCTCTGCCCGAGCTCCTCGGCAAGCTCCTTGCGCGCGGCGGGCGGGCCGTGGTGACCAGCGGCGAGGACGCCCGGCTCGACAGCCTCGACCGGCATTTGTGGACCTTCAAGGAGGACAGCTTCCTGGCGCATGGAGTCGCCGGCGGCGAGCACGACGGCGAGCAGCCGATCCTTTTGAGCCCAGAGCCGGTCAATGCAAACGGCGCAAGCATGCTGTTCTGCCTGGACGGCTGCGATCCCGGCGACGTTTCGGCCTGGGAGCGCGTGGTGGTGATGTTCGAAGCGAGCGACGAAACCGCCATCGCCAAGGCGCGCGCCCTCTGGGCGGCGCAGAAAAACACCGGTACGCTCATCAGCTATTGGCGCCAGAACGAGGCGGGCCGTTGGGAGAAGCAGGCATGATGCGGATAGCAGCCCTGGTGCTGGGCGCCAGCCTTGTTGCAGGATGTCAGACCATGGCCGAGCCTGAGGACGAGCCGGGCTACAATCTGGTGGAAGAGCGCGGACCCGGCGGGAGCGGCGGCGAAGACGGCGCGCCCAGCTGCGCGGCCGCGGCCTATCAGGTGCTCGTGGGCCAGGCGATCGGCGAGGTCCACACCGCCAGCCTTCCTGAACCCCATCGCATCTATGGGCGCGGCGACATGGTCACCATGGACTACCGGCCCGACCGGCTGAACATCGTCACCGGCGACGACGGCGTCGTCGTCGAGGTGAAGTGCGGCTAAGGCGCAGCTTCAGCGATGAAACGCCTGCTCCTCGCCCTGCCGCTGCTGCTCGCGGCGTGCGCCGCCGATCCCTACGCCGATCAGCGCCCGATCACCTGGACCCAGCTTCTGGAGCGCCCGCGCGAGGCGGCGGATGCGCGCATCGTCTACGGGCCGGGCGAAGAACAATACGGCGAGCTCTGGCTGCCTGGCGGCGCCGGGCCGCACCCGCTGGTGATCATGATCCATGGCGGGTGCTGGCGCGCGGAGATCCCCGGCACGATCCTGCAGGACCAGCTCAACGCCGATTTGCGGCGCCGCGGCTATGCGGTGTGGAACATCACCTATCCGCGCGTGGGCCATCAGAGCGGCGGCTATCCGGGCACGTTCGAGGCCGTGGCCCTCGCGAGCGATTACGCCCGCGACCTCGCCAGAACCTATCCGCTGGACCTGTCGCGCAGCGTGTTCGTGGGCCATTCGGCCGGCGGGCATCTGGCGGTGTGGAGCGCGGCGCGGGGCCGGCTGAGCGAAGACGCGCCGGGCGCGTCGCCCGATCCGTTCACGCCGAACGCCGTGATCACCCTGGCCGGGCTCAACGATCTTGAGGACTACGCCGCCAACGGCCCTGGGCGCTGCGGCGAGCCGGAGATCGTCGAGGCGCTGGTGGGCACGGGCCGCGCCGCCGACGTCTACGCCGAGACCAACCCGGCCCGCCTCCTGCCGCTGGGCGTACCCCAGGTGATCGTCTCCGGCGCGGTGGACCCCATCGTCCCGCCGCCTCTGGGCCGGGCCTACGCCGCCCGGGCCGAAACCGCCGGCGATGCTGTGCGCCTCATCGAGATCGGGGAGGCCGGCCATTTTGAACTGATCGATCCGACGGCGCCGGCCTGGCGCGTCGTGCTGCGCGAAATCGAACGGGCGGTGGAGTAGGTGTCCTCCCCCGCATGCGGGGACGGCGTCCGCGAAGCGGACGGAGGCGGCGGCGCCCACTTTGAAAATCGGTTTGGCTCGGCGCCTACGATCAAGGATAGGCTCGACGTCAAAGCCCCCTCGCCCCTCCCAGAGGGGAGAGGTAAGGAGAGGGGAGCGGTGCGGTATCCAGCGCCGCGTTTGATCGTCGCCCGCACCCCTCTCCCTCACCCTTCGCCTGTTCGATCGATCCCCCGGATCGATCTCGGCAGGCTCAGCCCCACATTCGCGGGGCGAGGGGGCATCCACGCCGCTCGTTTTTTTGGTGAGCTCGGCGTCTCCGCTAAAGCGCGAACGTGCCGATGATCGGGGTGTGGTCTGACGCCTTCTCCTTGCCGCGCGGTTCGCGGTCGATCTCCACGGCTTCGAGCCGGTCGGCGGCCTGGGGCGAGAGCAGGAGATGGTCGATGCGGATGCCGTTGTTTTTCGGCCAGGCGCCGGCCTGGTAATCCCAGAAGGTGTACTGGTGGGCGCGCCCGTCGACCTGTTCGAAGGCCTCGGTATAGCCCAGCCATTTGATCGCCGCGAACGCGTCGCGGCTCTCCTCGCGGATCAGCGCATCGCCGGCCCAGGCCGCGGCGTCGTGCACGTCTTCGTCGCGCGGAATGATGTTGTAATCGCCCGCCAGGATCACCGGCTCTTCCAGCTTTAAAAGCTCGGCCGCATGGGTCTTCAGGCGCTTCATCCAGGCGAGCTTGTACTCGTATTTCGGCCCCGGCGCGGGATTGCCGTTGGGCAGATAGATGGACGCGCAGCGCACCGGGCCGCTCTCCGCCGCGATCACCGCCTCGATATAGCGGGCCTGAGGCTCGGCCTCTTCGCCGGGCAGAACCCGGTGGGCGATCTCCTCGATGGGGCGTTTGGACAGGATCGCGACGCCGTTATAGCTCTTCTGACCCGCGGTCTCGACATTATAGCCGAGCGACTCGATCTCCAGGCGCGGAAACGCCTCGTCGACGGTCTTGATCTCCTGAAGGCAGACGATGTCGGGGTCTTTGTCCTTCAACCAGTCCAGCACGTTGGGCAGGCGCGCCTTGATTGAGTTGACGTTCCACGAGGCGAGGGTGAGAGTCATGGGTAAGTCCTGAATGGGCAGGCGAGGGGAGAGTCATGGCCGAAATCGATGCGGGCGCGGGCGCGCCGGAGCCGAAGCGATACACAGTCCTGGCCGTCATGGCCATGCTGGGCGCGAGCGCGGTGGCGATCGCCCTGGGCGTCGGCGGAGCCGGCTTGTGGATCCCGTCCATGATGACGCTGGCCGGCGCCGAGGCGTCGGGCGAGGCGAGTACGCCCATGTTCTACGTGGTGACGGCGTTGATGATGGGCGGGCCGGTCTTCGCCGCGCTCGGCTTCATCGCGGGCTGGGTGGCGTTCACGATGTTCAAGGCGCCCTGGACGGGCGTGCGCCTGGCGTTCTTCTTGCCGGTGATCTGGCTTGTGGCGCTTCTGGCCTGGATGGCCTTCGCCATCGCCATGCCGTTCTGCGAGGGGACGCTGACTTGCGGGTGGTGAGGGGGCTTTCAGGATAAAGCGCGGCGTCGACGCTCCCTCTCCCCTCCAAGAGGGGAGAGCGACTGTGTTGGTCGTCAAGCTGGATGATACGGTTTTTGGTCTCTGACGATGGCGTTCAGGGTGACGAGGATTTTTCGCGCCAGGGCGATGAGGGCGAGCTTTTTCGCCTTGCCGCGCGCCACCATGGCGT
>JAVJPX010000004.1:0-69652 GCA_040217555.1 Oceanicaulis sp. | reverse complement strand
GATCCCGGCGCCATGCGCACCAACGCCAAGAAGACCGATGGCGGCTATATCCTCAACGGTTCGAAAATGTGGATCACCAACTCGCCGATCAGCGATCTGGCGGTGGTGTGGGCCAAGCTGGACGGCAAGATCCGCGGCTTCATCGTGGACAAGGGAACCGACGGCTTTGATTGCCCCAAGATCGAGGGCAAGCTCTCGCTTCGCGCCTCGGTGACCGGCTCCATCAGCCTCAACGACGCCTTCGTGCCTGAAGAGAACCTGCTGCCCAACGTGTCGGGCCTGCGCGGTCCGTTCTCCTGCCTGAACAAGGCGCGCTACGGCATTTCCTGGGGCGCCATGGGTGCGGCGGAGTTCTGCTGGCTCGCAAGCCGCGAGTACGCCATGGAGCGCATGGTGTTCGGCAAGCCCATCGCCGGCACCCAGCTGGTGCAGAAAAAACTCGCCGACATGCAGACCGAGATCGCACTGGGCTATCAGGGCGCGCTGCGGCTCGGCCGGCTGCTGGACGAAGGCGCCTGGGTGCCTGAAGCGATCTCTCTGATGAAGCGCAACAACTGCGGCAAGGCGCTGGCCATCGCACGCGAGGCGCGCGACATCCACGGCGGCAACGGCATCGCGGAGGAATACCACATCCTGCGCCACGCCATTAATCTGGAAACCGTGAACACCTATGAGGGCACCCACGACGTCCACGCGCTCATCCTGGGGCGCGCACAGACCGGGCTGCAGGCGTTTTCGTAAGGGCGCGGCGCCCCTTGCGTCCTTTAAGCCCCGGATCAAGTCCGGGGTTCGAAACAGACACCTCTAGATGAGGTCGGTTGGGGTTGCATCACCCTCATCCTGAGGTGCGAGCCCGCATGGGCCAGCCTCGAAGGAGCTGCAGAAGGGAGCGTCCATGACCTGCCCCACCGTCGCCCGCCCCAAGACGCCCTGCTTCCTCATCCTCGCGCACGACATTGAGGATGGTGAGCGCGCCGCACGCCTGCGCGCCGAGCATCTGGACGGTCACCTTGAGCATGTGGAGGCGCACTGGCGGCGCTATGTGACCGCAGGGCCGATCCGCAAGCCTGGCGCGCCGCGCATCATCGGCTCAAGCTTTCTGGTGCTGGCGAGCGACGAAGCCGGCGCCCGCGCGCTGATGGAGGGCGATCCCTATTTCACCTGCGGGCTTTACGGCCGGGTGGAGATCTACGCCCAGACGCTCGCCATCGGCGATTATCTGGGCGGCAAGACCTGGGAGAGCGCCGAGGCGGTGCGCCATCTCGCGGCGGGGGGCTGATCCATGCGCATGATCCTGACCGCCCTGGCCCTGATCGCCGCAAGCGCCGCCGGTGCGCCCGCCCAGCCTGAGACGGTGGAGCGCTCGCGCACGGTGTTTGCGGTGCTGTGCGAAGACGATCCGGCGATGACGCAGATCCGCGAAACGGCGCTGGACGCCCACCTCGCCCATGTGGCGGCGCACGTAGAGCGCTATGCGATCGCCGGCCCGCTGCTGGACGAGACCGGCGCCATGACCCGCTCCTTGTTCCTGATTTACGCGGAAAACGAGGCGGAGGCGCGCGCCTTCATGGCGCGCGATCCTTATGTCGCGGGCGGGCTTTACGCGCAGATGGAGTATCGCCGCTTCGTGCCTGCGGCCGGCCAATGGATCGGCGGCGTGATCTGGGATCAGCCGCGCGATCGGTGAGGCGGCGCGGGACGGTCACCCGCCGCGCCTGACCCCTAGCGCGTCTCCCACCAGGGGCGGCGGCCGGTGAGGTTCAGCGATAGCGGGTCGGGCCGGGAGACATGGCCGGAGACGGCCAGGATCACCACGGTGGCCGCCATGCCGGCGAGCGTGAGAAGCGTGGTCGTGTCACCGCTGAACGTGCGCGGCGCGATGAAGGCGAATACCAGCCAGGCGGCGATCAGCGCGGCGGGAATAAGAAAACGTGACATCAATAAACCCCTTTCTGTTCTGCTTATTCGGGGATGTCGCAAGAGTGTCACATAAGACGCGCGGGGGCAAGTTTTTGTTCCGGACCCGGATATATTTTTGCAGCGCGTCACGCAACGCGTTTAATCCGGGTCCGGATTTTATCAACCGGGGGAGCCGTCAGCGGGCGGGGCTATGCCCGCGCTTCATAAAGCTTGCGCATGTAGGTGATGGCGGCGAGCGGCGCCTCGATCCAGGCTGTGAAGCGCCAGCCCGCGCCGGTGCGCCGCAGCACGGCCGCGACGCGGTTGTCGCCGGCCATGGCCGGCTTGCCGGTAAAGGCGATGCGCCACTCCATGCGATAGGCGGCGATGACGAGGCCGTCGGCGAGATCGCGCACCACGCCGTCTGAAAATTTCAGCGCCACGTCCGCGTGCTGGCCGGCGTTCATGGCCCAGTATCGTTCAAGCGCGGTCCAGTCAGCGAGCGTCTCCTCGATCTCCTCGGCGAGATAGAGCGGCTCGGCGGTCTCGTCCCAGAAGGGTTTCAGCGCCTCCGGCGCGCTGGTTTTCCAGGCCTCGGCGTACTTCGCGAAGACGGCGTCGATCTCAGGCTTTGCCGGGTGGGTCATGGCGCTACTCCAGCACGCCGTCGGCGCGCATGCGCTCGATCACGGCGCGCTGGCGGGCCAGCGACTCATCCTGGCTGAGCATGCCGCGCCCGGCCATGGCGTTCGCGCGCGCCCGCTCGGTTTCCGCGTAGGCGGGCGCGAAGGCGGCCAGCGGCAACCGACTTTGGAGATTGGCCATACCGGTGCGCCTGCGCGTGGCGCGCAGCTCGGGCAGGTCGATAACGGCGTTGGCGTTCAGGCTTTCCCCGCTTTCGGCTTCGGCGAGCACCGCGCCGTTCCAGTCCACGATCTTGCTCATGGCGTCGGTGGAGGCGGCCGGCACCGGCGTGCCGACGATCTCCGCGGAGTTGGCCGACACCACATAGGCCATGCTTTCGATCGCCCGCGCGCGCTTGGCCACGTCCTTTACGGTGAGCCTGGGGCTGCCCACCTCGCTGGTGGGGTGAAGCAGGATTTCCGCGCCTTTCAGCGCATGCATGCGCGCGATTTCGGGATAGAGAATCTCCTCGCTGGCGATGGAGCCGATCTTTCCGATCTCGGTCTCCACCACGGGAAAGACGGCGTCGTATCCGTAGAGGTCGAGATAGGCGTCCCAGACGTCATAGGGCGTCGGGGTGTAAAGTGAGATCATGCGGCGATAGCGCAGCACCGTCTCGCCGGACGGCGCGATCAGGAAATTGGCCTGGAAATACAGCTCGGGAAAATTTGGATCGTTTTCGTAGAGATTGCCGCCCAGGAACACGCCGAAGCGCTGAGCGACGCCCGCCAACGCCTCATACTCCGGCCCGTCCATGTCGATGCTGGCCTTGGCCTTCCATTCCTCGCGGCTTTCTCGCAGGGGAAAACCGGTCAGGAAGTATTCCGGCAGGCAGACCAGCTTCAGCTCGGTGCCGTTGAAGGTGCGCAGGAACGCCTTCGTGGTCGCCACCTGGCGTCCGATGCGCGCGATCGACGCCATCATGCGCGCGCGCGCCGACTCTACGGTGGAATCCTGGTTCACCGCATCGCAAACCACCTGCAGCGCGCAGGCCGAATAGCGTGGATCGCCCTGGGCGCGCACGGCGCCCGGCAGCGCAGCGGCGGCGGCGATAGCCCCGGCCCCGGTGATCAGATCGCGGCGTGTGGTCATGGTGCTCTCCCCTTGATGCAAATCCGATCATATGTCCGGACAAGTGCGGGCGGAAGCGCTGAAGTTTGAATGGACGACTCCGCCCGCGGCGCATCAAAGGGGAGGGAGTTTACACCAGCGCCTGTCCTCACCCTTTATGGAGGAGTATCCCGAAGCTTTGCTTCGGGCCTCGACAAGCTGGTCCGGGCCGCGCCATGCTACGTCGGAAGAGAAGGCGTTCACCAGACCGGGCCGACCCGGCGCGCCAGCGGGAGGACATCATGGACGCAGCGGCCCTCGACGCCGCGCGGATCGAGCTTGCGCCCGGCGGGTCGGTGATCCTGCCCGCCATCCTCGCCGTGATCATGTTTTCCGTCGCGCTGAGCCTGCGGCCGGGCGATTTCGCCTTTTTAAAGCAGCATCCGGGCCGCTTCAGCGGCGCGGCCGCCGCGCAGATCCTCGCTCTACCGCTGATGACGCTGGCGCTCATCCATCTTATCGACCCCCTGCCCTCGATCGCGTTGGGCATGATCGTGGTGGCGTGCTGTCCGGGCGGGAACGTCTCGAACTTCTTCACCCAGCTGGCACGCGGCGACACCGCGCTGTCGGTGGCGCTGACCGGCACCTCCAGCCTGGCCGCGGCGCTGCTCACCCCGCTCTCCATCGTCTTCTGGACCGGGCTTTATGCGCCCACCGCCATGCTGGTGGACGCGATCAATGTCAGCCCCGTTCCGTTCGTGGTTCAAACAACGCTCATGCTCGCCGTCCCGCTGGCTCTCGGCATGGCGTTCGCGTTCAAATTTCCTCGCCTTGCAGCACGGATCCGGCCGCCCCTTATGATCGTGGCGCTGTGTGCGGTGCTCTTTCTGGTATTTGGCGGATTGGCCGCGAACTGGGCGCTGTTCACCGCAGCGGCGAGCGTCGTGCTGGCGATTACGGTGCTGCACAACGCGCTCGCCTTCCTCACCGGGGCGGCGGCGGGGCGGCTTCTGGGCTTCAACGGCCCGCGCCGGCGCGCCCTCACCTTCGAGGTGGGGATCCAGAACGCCGGGCTCGGCCTGGTCATCCTTCTAAGCCAGTTTGACGGACTCGGCGGGGCGGCCGCCATTGTCGGGCTGTGGTCGATCTGGCATCTGTTCGCCGGGCTGGGCCTCGCGGGCGCGTTCAGACTCTACGATGCACGCTTCGCGGCGGCGAAAGCCAAGGTCGCAGAGTAGCGTCGCGCTCAGTCGCGCAACAGTGCGTTGATGCTGGTCTTCGCGCGCGTCTGGGCGTCCACCCGTTTGACGATCACCGCGCAGTAGAGATTCGGCCCGCCCTTTTCGCTGGGCAGCGAGCCGGGCACGACCACCGAATAGCTCGGCACCTCGCCGCGCAGCACTTCGCCGGTCTCCCGGTTCACGATCTTGGTGGAGGCGCCCAGATAAACGCCCATGGACAAAACCGCGCCCTCGCGCACGATCACGCCCTCGGCGACCTCAGCGCGGGCGCCGATGAAGCAATCATCTTCAATGATCACGGGGTTGGCCTGCAAAGGCTCCAGCACGCCGCCGATGCCCGCGCCGCCGGAGATGTGCACGTTCTTGCCGATCTGCGCGCAGCTGCCCACCGTGGCCCAGGTGTCCACCATGGTCCCCTCGTCCACATAGGCGCCGATATTGACGTAGGAGGGCATCAACACCGCGCCCTTTGCGATGAAGGCGCCGCGGCGCACCGCCGCCGGCGGCACGGCGCGGAAACCGGCCGCCTTGAAGTCGTCTTCGCCCCAGCCGTCAAACTTGGAAGGGACCTTGTCCCACCACGGCCCGCCGTCCACGCCGCCGGAGACCAGGCGGTTGGGGTTGAGGCGGAAGGACAAAAGCACCGCCTTTTTCAGCCATTCATGGACCACCCAGCCCCCGTCATCTTCCTTGGAGGCGATGCGCGCTTCGCCGCGATCCAGCGCGGTGAGCGCAGCCTCCACGGCGTCGCGCACCTCGCCGCTGGTGTCCGGTCCGACGGCGTCGCGATCGTCGAAGGCTTTGTCGATGACGGCTTGAAGCGTGGTGTCGAAGGCCATGGGGGCTCCTGTGAAATCTGGGCGCGAGGCGAACATAGAGGATCGCGCGCGCCGGCCAAGAGGGTCCGGCGCGCGCCCGGCGCCCCTAACCGCCCGTCAGCGTCAGCGTTCGCGCGCCCTCGGGAGCAGCCTCAGGCGTCCAGTCATCGCGAATCTCGAAATAGTCGCCCGCCGCCCATGGTTTCACCAGATCGCCGTGATGGGGCGAGAGCGGGTGCCCGCTCTGGCCCGGGGCGAACATGAAGCGCGACGCGTTGAGATCCGAGAGATCGTAGATCGCACGCAGGCTTGCGGCGTGAAACACGTCGTAATTGCCCGAGGCGTAGCGAAAATGAGCCACGTTCACCGTGGAGCCGTCGCCGGGCAGCGCCACCCGGTTCTCGAACATGCGCCCCAGCACCGGCACGCCGCCCAGCGGATGATCGAAATCAGCCTGGTGCGCCTCGCCCCAGCGCCAGGCGGACAGATCGCGGCCGAACCGGTTGACGGTCTCGCTGATCGCCGCGTCGAGCGCCAGGCCGGCCGTGACCGCGCAGGTCTCCACCCCGTCGGTGCGCACGTCATCGCACCAACCCGCCTCCTCGCCCATGAGCACGGCTTCCAGGAAAGCGCGGCGGGGCTGGTTGAAATGGCGCGCCTGCGCGCCAAGCTCATCATTCCAGATCGCACCGGAGAGGACGCGCAGCCAAGCTGACACGATGAGGCCTTCCGGCCCGTCCGCGTCCAGCGCCCCGTCCCAGACCTCCAGCATGGCCAAGGCCTCGGCGCCCAGCTGGGTTTCCGGCTCCGCGCCCAGAAGCGCCGGCATGATCCGGCGCACATGCTCGCTCATCACGTCCATCTGAAGCGCCGCGACGCTGTCGAGATCGTGACGCTCGGTCTCCTCCAGCAGCGCTTCGATGCGCGGCGCACGGTAAACCCCGTAGCTGCCCGGCAGCGGATAGGGATAGGCCTCGCCGGCCACCAGATTGTTGCCCGAGGCGATGTATCCGCCGGCCGGGTTGGCCACGCGCGGCAATTGCTCGAAGGGCACGAAGCCGGTCCAGTCGCCGGTCTCCGGGTCCCGGATCGGCAACAGGCCGGCGGTGGTGTAGCCGATCGTCCCGTCCACCCCGGCATAGTGCATGTTCTGCATGGGGGCGGTGAAGCCGCGCCCGGCCTCAACAAAATCGTCCCAGCCGGTCGACAGCATGATGGCGTGGGCGGCGTCCGCGCCGCGATTGCCGGGATCGTCCAGGGTGGAGCGCCGCACGACCAATGCGTCGAGATCGAAGGCGGAGAGGTCGAACCAGTCCCGGCTCAGGACCGGGCCCTCATCGGTTTCGGTGATGACGACGCGCTGCGGCTCGCGCCGGCCGCGCACGGCGATCTCCACGGTGCGCTCGCGTGTTTGGACGTCAGCCGGATCGCGTTCCACATAGTCGATGACGTCGAACCCGGTGTTGGTGAAGCCCCAGGCGCCGTGGGCGTTGCGGCCCAGAAGTACGAACGGCGCACCGGGCGCGCTGGCGCCGATCACCGGCCCGGTGGAGAGATTGAGGCGCACGAAATACCAGATCGCCGGCGTCGACAGGCCCAGATGCGGATCGTTAGCCAGGATCGGCCGCCCCGTCGCGGAACGCCGCCCGGCGATGATCCAGGCGTTGGAGCCGGGCAGGTTGTCAGGCTGGGCGCCGGGCTGAGGGCCGGTTTGCGGGGCCGGATCGGCGAGGGGTTCGGCGCCCGGCGGCGGGGCGAGGTCGGACACGCTCACCCCGTCCTGCGCCGCGCGCACGTCGCGATCCTTCAACGTGGTGGGCGCCCAGTCCGGGAAGCCGGCGAGAAAGGAGTCCAGACGATCGGGCGAGAGCACGTCTTCAAGCCGAGCGCGATCGATGTCCTCACCCTGGCCCGCGGCGAGATCGTCGGCGAAGGACAGCATCACCGCAGCGGTGTCCTCGACGGTCCAGGGCTCGGGGCTGGCGCGCACGATGAGGTATTCCGGCGCAACGGCGCCTTTCGCAAGGCGCGCATTCACGCCGGCGACATAGGCGTCCATCACCGTACGCGTTTCCGGCGCCATGGTCTCCACCAGCCGCTCGGCGAGGATCGGGTAGCCCAGCGTGTGGGTGCGCGCGTCTGCGCGCACATAGTCTGCGCCGAACAGCGCCGCGAGCCGGCCGCGCATATAGCGGCGCATCAGATCCATCTGGAAGAAGCGCTCCGAGGCGTGGGTGAAGCCCAGCGCGAAGTAAACATCCGCGTCGGTCTCTCCGAAGACATGGGCGACGCCGTGTTCATCGCGCACCACGGTCGCCGATCCGTCAAAGCCGGAGACCGCGATCTCGCCACGCTCCACCGGCTTGGAGGCGTAAAAGCGCTGTACGACAAAGGCGGCGAACACGATTGCGGCCACCGCCATCAGTGCGGCCAGCGCAAAGCCCGCCCGCGCGAACCATCGAAGCATAAACCCCTCCCCGGCGTGATGCGCGGCGAGCTTATCAGGGCTGCGGGGCATGAACAGCGGGCCGGGCGCCTTGCGCGAATGTTTCACGCCTCCACGCGTATTGCGCTTAACCCAGCAGCAACGCTCACAGCGTTATAGCAACGCAAGAAGCCTTCAGGATATGCGCCATGACCGCCACCGCTCCCGCATGCCCGCCCGCGGGCGAAGGAACCGCCGCATGCGCCTGCGCGCAGCCTGTTCCGGCCGAATTCAAATTCGCCTTCCAGCCCATTGTCGATGTGCGCGACCGCACGGTGTTCGCCCAGGAAGCGCTGGTGCGCGGCCCCAACGGGGAAGGCGCGGGCTCGGTGCTGGGCGCGATCGATCAGGCGAACATCCACGCCTTTGACCGGGCCTGCCGCATCGGCGCGGTGAAGGCCTCGGCCCGGCTTCTGGCCGACCGGCCGGAGCTGGTGTCGCTGAACACCATGCCGAACTCGGTCTATGATCCCGAGACATGCCTGCGCACCACGATCGCCGCGGCGAAGGCGGCGAACTTTCCCATTGAGCGCATCATGTTCGAGATGACCGAGCACGAGGCGATCGAGGATCTCGACCATTTCACAAAGATCGTCGCCTCCTACAAGGAGATGGGATTCGTCACCGCGATCGACGATTTCGGCGCAGGCAGTTCAGGCCTCACCCTGTTCGCCTCGGTCCTGCCCGACATCGTGAAGCTGGACGCCAAGCTGATCAGCGGCGTTCACAAGAGCCGGGTCCAGAAAGTGGTCGTGGAGAACATCGTTGAGCTGTGCTCGAAATTCGATATCGGGGTCATCGCTGAAGGCATCGAGGAAGAGGCCGAGGCGCGCACCTTGCGAGACCTCGGCATCTATCTGTTCCAGGGCTATTATTTCTCCAAGCCGGCGTTCGACGCGGTGACGCCGAACGCGGACCTGGTTTGGGTGTAGGACCGGGACTCGCTCGCTGAGAGGATTTGGCCGCACCCCGTCAGGCCAAGCGCGCGGCTTCAGACCGAAGAGCGGCGTCAAAGCCCCCCCTCCTATGAAGCGGGAGGCAAGGTGAGCAATGGCGGCCCATTAGCGGCTAGGTCACCGCACCCTTCCTCGAAAATCGCGCCTCGCGATAGCGTCCCGACCGCACCGTCTCCACCAGCGCCTCGGCGGCGTCGAAGACGTCGGCGTAGGACAGGATGAGCGGGGAGAAGCCGAAGCGCATAAGGTCGGGGGCGCGGAAATCGCCGATGATCCCTTGCTCGATCAGCGCCTGAACGATCGGGTAGCCGTCTTCATGACGCACGCTGACATGGCCGCCCCGGGCCTCCCCGATCCCCGGCGACATGCACGCAAGCTCCAGCGGCGCGATGCGCGCCAGGAACAGATCGCCCAGCGCCCGCGCCTTGGCTTGAAGCGCGGCCAGATCGAGCCCGTCATAGATCGAGAGCGCAGCGTGGAGCGCCGTCATGGACAGGATGGGGGGCGTGCCGGCGGCGAAGCGTTTGATCCCCTCGGCCGCCCGGTAACCGTCGGTGAACTCGAACGGGGCGGCGTGGCCCATCCAGCCTGAAAGCGGCTGGGCGAGATCGCCGCTCACCGAGGGGTGGACATAGACGAAGCCCGGCGCGCCCGGCCCGCCGTTGAGATATTTATACCCGCACCCCACGGCGTATGTTGCGCCGCACGCCTCCAGCTGGGTGTCCACCAGGCCCACCGCGTGGGAGAGGTCCCAGATGATCGCGGCGCCATGCTCCCGCGCGGCGCGCTCTTCGGCTTCGATGTCGACGATCTCGGCGGTCTTGTAGTGCACCGCGCTGCGCACCAGAACGCCGCCCTCTTCGGGAAGACCGGCGACGCCCGCCCCCGGCTCGATCAGGGAAAACCCCGCGCCGGAGAGCCTGGCGAGGCCCTCCAGAATATAGCCGTCGGTGGGAAAATCGCCGCGCTCCACCGCGACGAGGCCTGCGCCCTTCGTCACCAGGGCGGCGGCGAGTTTGAATAGGTTCACCGAGACGCTGTCGGCGGCGAGCACAGAGCCGGCGGGCGCGCCGATCAGCGCCGCGATCCGGTCTCCGGCGCGCAGGGGAAGATTGATCCAGTCGGCGCTGTTCCAGCTTTTGATGAGATCCGTGCGCCATTCGGTCTCGACGGCGTGATGCAGGGCGTCCCGCGCCGCGCGAGGCAGCGGGCCCAGCGAATTGCCGTCGAGATAGATCACGCCGTCGGGGATGTCGAAGGCCTGGCGCGCGCCGGCCAGCGGATCGGCGCGGTCGAGCGCCTCGGCGTCGGCGCGCGATGTGACGCCGGCGATGTCGAGGACCATGTCAGATCTCCCTTAGCACCGCGCGCACCGGCGCGGCGTCGAGGCCGGCGAGCCTTAACGGCGGCGCGATGAGCTCGTATCGGCCCGGCGCGACCGCGTCGAGCACCAGGCCCTCCAGGATGCGCAGGTCATGGGCGGCGACGCGGTTGTGCGCGTCCATGGTCTTTAAGTTCTGAGGGTCGAGCGAGGGCGTATCGATGCCGATCAGAACCCCGCCTTGATCGGCGAACCAGTCGATCAACTCCGGCGAGACGGCGGCGAAGCCGGCGTCCCAATCACTCTGCGGCGCCTTGGCGTAGGTGCGGATCAGAAGCCGGGGTTCGGGCGCGGTCACCCCGGCGTCGGAGAGGCCCTCATGCAGCTGAGACAGGCTCACAACCGGGCCCGCCCCAATGGCGTGGATCACGGTCGCCGGCCCGATATAGGCCTCAAGGCTCACCGACGCGATGTCGGCGCCGTCTTTGCGATAGTGCAGCGGCGCATCGGCGTGCGCGCCGGTATGGGTGCTCATCACGGTGCGCGAGACGTTCACCGGCGAGCCCTCGCCCATGTCCCATGTGCGTTCAAAGCCCACGGGCGTATCGCCCGGCCAGACCGGCGTCTGCGGCGAGATCGCCGGAGAGATGTCGATCAGGCCGGGCAAACGATCAAAGCGGTCCGCGCGCGGTGATCCCGCCGTCCACGATATGGCACTGGCCGGTCATGTAGCTGGACGCGTCGCTGGCCAGGAAATGGATCGCCGCGGCCATGTCTTCGGGCTGGCCCACGCGCTGCAGGGAGAAGTTGCGCTTCATCATGTCCTCAAGCTCCGGGTTGGAGGTGAGTGCAGACGCCAGCTTGGTCTCGGTCAGGCCCGGGCACAGCGCGTTCACGCGCACGCCGAACCCGCCGCATTCCTGAGCCAGCACCTGGGTCATGGAGATCACCGACGCCTTGGTGATGGAATACACGCCCTGGAAGAAGCCCGGACGCATGCCGTTGATGGAGGCGACATTGACGACGGCGCCGGACATTTGCGGCTTCATGAACTCCTTGATCGCCAGCGAGGACAGGTAGAACGGCCCCTTCACATTGACGTCGAAGGTCTTGTCCCAGGCGCTGTCCGGGCAGTCGATCGCCTCGCCGAAATGCGGCGAGGTCGCGCCGTTATTGACCAGAATGTCGAGCCGGCCTTCGGTGGCCTTGATGTCGGCGATGGCCGCTTCGCGGTGTTCGGCTTCGCCCAGGTGCAGCACCATGGCGCGCGCCTTGCCGCCTTCGGCCTCGATCTCCTTGGCCACGCGGTCGCAATCGGCGATCTTGCGGCTTGAGCAGATGACGGTCGCGCCGTTGCGCGCGAGGCGCTTGGCGGCGGCCTCCCCGATGCCCCGGCTCGCGCCGGCGACCAGCGCCACCTTGCCCTCAAGCGAGAGATCTTTTTCGGCCATGGATGTCCTCCCCGTCTGGCTCTTGTTGGTATTGCGACAGAACCTAGCGGCGGGGGCGCCCCATGGCGAGGGGGCGGGTGCGCCGAACGCACCCGCCCCTGCTTCGATCGTTCCAAGTGCCTAGAACGCCGATCGGATCGCGAAGCGGACGCTGCGGCCGGCCAGCGGCACCTGTTCCTTCAGGAAGCTGGAATGGATGCGCGCCTCTTCGTCGGTGATGTTGCGCACGCCTGCGATCAGCTGCAAATCGCGGCCTTCAACCGGGGTGACCACCAGGTCTGCGTTGAATAGGGCGTAGCCCTCGGTCGGGCGTTCGAACGCGGCGGTGTCGTCCTGCTCGGCCACCAGGCGGGCCTCGCCGCGCGCAGACCAGATCCCGCGCTCGGCTGTGAGCGCCAGGTTCGCCGACAATGGCGGGATGCGCGGCAGATTACCGGCGTCATCGGTCTCGGCGCGCACATAGTCGATCCCGGCCTCCGCGATCAGGTCAAAGCCGGCGACCGATCCGATCTCGGATTCGCCGTAGAGCTCAAAGCCCCACAGCCGGGCGTCCTCCTGGCGGTATTCGAACACGTCGAAGCCGTCTTCTTCCGCGCCGGTGGGAAACAGGCCGATGAAGCCGTCATAATCGGCGACGAACACGTCGAGCTCGGCGAACAGGTTCGCGATCTCGTAGCGCGCGCGGCCCTCGATGGACCAGGCGGTCTCGGTGTCCAGCGTCAGATCGCCGATCTCGAAGCTGCGCGTGGCGGCGTGGGGGCCGAAGGAGAACACCTCCACATCGCTCGGCGCGCGCTCGGTGCGAGAGACGGTCGCGGCTAGGAACCAGGGCTCGGACGGGCGGGCGAACACCGACCCGGAGGCGGAGACCGTGTTGAAGTCGCGCTCTGCGCGCACCCCGTCCAGCGTGCGGCCGTCATAGCGGACGCCGCCTTCAAAGCCCCAGCTGTCATAGTCCCAGCGCTCGGTGGCGAACAGGCCGTAATCCTGCGTCGTCACCGGCTCGATATAAGCTTCCTCGCCGGAGGCTTCGAAGTCGCGCGCGAAGGCGGTCACGCCCCAGGCGCCCTGGCGCACGCCGCCATGGTCGTGGGAAATTTCAAACCGGGCTTCGCCGGCCTCCACGTCGAACAGGGTGCCGATCTCGTCGCCTTCCAGCTCCGCGTGGGTGTAGTCGGAATGGCCCACCGCAAAGCGCATGCGGTTGAAGAAACCGTCCAGATTGATCTGGCCGCGCAGGTCGATGCGGGTCTGGTCCATCACCAGAACCGGCACGCCCTCCTCGCCGTGATCGTGATCGTGATCGTGATCGTGGTCATCGTGATCGTGGTCATCGTGGCCGTGGTCATGGTCGTCGTCGTGCTCGTCTTCATGGCCATGGGCGTGGGCGTGGCCGGGCAGGCCGTACTCGGCGTCGGTCTCTTTCACCGACAGGCCGAAATAGCCCCAATCCTCCACGATGGAGGCGCCGAGCGAGGCGCTTTCGAAGGTGTAGAACGCGCCCTCCACCGAGCCGTAGGGCGGCGCCTCCTCGTCGTGATCGTGTTCATCGTCATCATCATGATCGTCAGCGTGATCGTCATGGTGATCGTCGGCGTGGTCATGGTCCCCGTGGTGCTCTTCGCGCTCGGCTTCGGTTTCGGCGTAGCCGGGGATTTCGAACCCGCCGGCGTCGCGGCGCACATAGTCGCCCTGGATCACCACCGCACCGATCGTCGCTCCCAGACGCCCGGCGAGCTGGAAGCCGTCGTCCACACTGGTGGTCCCGGCGTAGGCGAAGCCGTCGAACGGCCCGTCGGTGCGCTCGGTGGGGACCCGGCCGTCAAGCACGTTGACCACGCCGCCGATCGCGCCGCCGCCGAAGGCGATCGCCGCCGGGCCGCGCAGCACTTCAACGCCTTGCGCGCCCAGCACTTCAGCGGTGACGGCGTGATCGGGGCTGGAGGACGAGGCGTCGAGCCCGCCGAGCCCGTTGATCAGGAAGCGCACCCGCTCCGCGCCGAGACCGCGGATGATCGGCCGGCCCGAGGCCGGGCCGAAATAGGACGAGGTCACGCCCGGCACGCGCTCCAGCGTGTCGGCGATATTGCCTTCCAGATTGCGCACCAGCGCGTCTTCGTCGATCACCGTCACAGCGCCGACGCTGGAGCGGTTGTCCACGCCGAGCGGGCTGGACTGCACCACCACCACGTCGGGATGGGCTTCGGCGAAAGCCGGCGCGGACAGCGCGGCGGCCAGAGCGGCGGCGCTCAACAGACGCGCGCGGGAAAAGGCGGTGCGGATGGTCATGACCCGAGGCTCCGTAATGTTATAATATTGCGGCTACGGCGTTACTCTCTAACGTTCGAGCTGGGGGCGCGCAAGCCGGGCCATGTCAAATCTGCGCCCGGCGTGACAGGGTCACCGGCCGGCGGCCGTCCGGGAAAGCCCGTGACGCGGCGCAAGATCGCGGCTAGGTAACATGGCTTCGCCCGATTCAACCCGAGCCCGAGCCATGGACCGCATCGACGCGTTTCGCCTGTTCACCGCCGTGGCGGAGCTGGAAAGCTTCACCCGCGCCGCCGACCGGCTGGGGCTCACCCCGGGCGCGGCGTCGAAACAGATCGCGGCGCTGGAAGAGCGCATGCAGGCCCGGCTTCTGGAGCGCACGACCCGGTCGGTGCGCCTGACCGACGCGGGACGCGCGCTTTTGGACCGGGTGCGCCCCTGGATCTCGGAGTACGAGGCGATCGAGAACGGGCTCGTGGCCGAGCAGGCCGCGGCGGCGGGCGTGTTGCGCATTTCCGCCGCGGTGGATTTCGGCGCCAACCGCCTGGTGGAGCCGGTCGCCGCCTTCATGGAGCGCTGGCCGCAGGTGGAGGTGCGCCTGGAGCTCGCCGACCGCATGGTGGACCTTGTGGACGAGGGCTACGACCTCGCCGTGCGGATCGGCCAGCTCACCGATTCAAGCCTGATCGCCAAGCGGCTCGCCGACGCGCCCATGAGCGTGATCGCCAGCCCCGCCTATCTTCAGCAACACGGCGAACCGGCCAAGCCGGGCGATCTGTCGCGCCATGCCTGCATCATCGACCGCAACAAGCCCACCCCCAATCTGTGGCGCTTCTCCAGGGGCGCGCAGCACGAGGAGGTGAAGGTGTCCGGCCGGCTCAGCCTGAACGGGGCGCGCGCCGCGGTGGCCGCCGCCTGCACCGGCGCCGGGATCGCCTGCTCGCCCGCCTGGGCGGCGAAAGAGGCCGTTGAGGCGGGGCGCTGCAAGGACATTCTCACCCAATGGGACGCCGACCACCGCGATCTCTGGGCGGTCTTCCCCTCCAACCGCTACCTCGCCCACCGCGTGCGCCTGTTCGTCGACCACCTGGCGGACTGGTTCAAGGACGGGCTTTAGGCAGGGCTTTCAACGCCCGCCCCCGCCCGCTCCCCGGTCCGTCTCCCGGCGAAGGCCGGGTGCGGAACCGGGGCCTTGCACCGTATCGGGATCAAGCGCTTGAGCGGCGGCGCGGTTTGCTTCGCGTTCAATTGTTGAACCGCTGCAGGATCCCGGTCTCACCCCCGGATCATCTCGGCTTTACGCAGGGGCCGGGGGAATGAACCGGGAAACGAATTCCCCTTACCCGTTCCCCGGTCCGTCTCCCGGCGAAAGCCGGGTGCGGAACCGGGGTCTTGAAGCGTATCGGGATCAAGCGCCGGGGCGGCGGCACGGTTTGCTTCGCGTTCAATTTTTGAACCGCTGCAAGATCCCGGTCTCACCCCCGGCCTTCGCCGGGGGATGAACCGGGAAGCGACGTTTGATCAAGCATGAAAAACCCCGGAGCGCTGATCGCGCGCCGGGGCTCTTCATGTCAGCGATAGAGTTTAAACCCTACGCCGCTTTCTTCGGCTTGAAGCGGCCATAGAAGGTTTCGCCCTTGCTCGCCATGTCGCGCAGGAGCTGCGGGACTTCGAAGGGCTTGCCGTAGCTGGATTTCAGCTCATCGGCGCGCTCGACGAACTTCGCCGCGCCCACGGTGTCGATGAAGCTCAGAACCCCGCCGGTATAGGGCGCGAAGCCCCAGGCGAGGATCGAGCCGACATCGGCTTCGCGCGGATCGGCGACGATATTCTCCTCCATGGTGCGCGCGGCCTCGATGGCCTGGGCGTAAAGGATGCGGTCCTTGATCAGGTCCACGCTCGGCTGGTCTTCAGCCAGCTTGCCGTTCGGGGCGAACTGATCGAGCTCGTCCCAGAGCCGCTTGCCCTCGTCGCCGTAGACATAGAAGCCCTTCTTGTTCTTCCGCCCATAGCGGCCAAGCTCGTACATCTTTTCGATGACTTCCGCGTTCGGGGTGTCCTCGAACTGGTCGCCCAGATCCTTCTTGGTCTGCTGAAGCACCTTGTAGCCAAGATCGATGGCCACTTCGTCCTGCAGCGAAAGCGGGCCCACCGGCATGCCGGCCATTTTCGCGCCGTTCTCGATGAGGGCGGGTTTCACGCCCTCGGTGAGCATGTACATGCCCTGCTCGATATAGCGCATGACGCAGCGATTGGCGTAGAAGCCGCGCGTGTCGGCGACCACGATCGGGGTTTTCTTGATCTTGCCCACGAAATCCAGCGCGAGCGAGATCGCCGCATCGCCGGTCTTCTCGCCGACAATGAGCTCCACCAGCATCATCTTCTCCACCGGAGAGAAGAAGTGGATGCCGATATAGTTCTCCGGACGGCTCGAGGCTTCAGCCAGCGAGGTGATCGGGATGGTGGAGGTGTTCGAGCCGAACACGGCCGTTTCGGGCAGGTGCTCTTCAGCGGCCTTGGTGATCTTGTGCTTCAGCTCGGAGTTCTCGAACACGGCTTCGACGACGAGATCCACGTCTTTCAGCATGGAATAGTCCGTCGTCGCGGTGACGAGATCGGTCTTGGCTTTGGCGGCGTCCTCGGTGAGCTTGCCGCGCTTCACGCCCTTGGCGAAATGGTCGGCGACATGCTGCTTGCCCTTGTCGGCGCCGTCCTGGTCGACATCGATCAGCACGACTTCGAGCCCGGCCTGAGCCGAGACCGTGGCGACACCGGCGCCCATGAAGCCCGCGCCGATGACGGCGATCTTCTTCAGCTCTTTCTTCTCCTGACCGGCCGGGCGGCGCGCGCCTTTTTCCAGGGCCTGTTTGGAGAGGAAGAGCGAGCGGATCATGTTCCGGCTTTCCGGGCGCATCAAAAGCTTGGTGAAGTAGCGGCTTTCGATGCGCAGCGCGGCGTCCATGGGGACCTGCAGGCCTTCATAGACGCAGGACAGGATGTAGCGCTGGGCCGGATAGTTACCGTAGGTCTCTTTTAAGAGCATCGGCGAGGCGCCGCCGAACACCTGCATGCCGGCGGGGTGGTAGGGACCGCCGCCGGGGATTTTGAACTTGTCCTGGTCCCAGGGCTGCTTGGCGCCCATGGGGTCGGCTTTGACCAGTTCCTTGGCCTTGGCGACGATCTCGCCGGCCGGGGCGGTTTCGTGCACCACGCCTTGCTGCTTGGCTTTCTCGGCGTCGAACTGCTTGCCCTGCAGCATGATCGGGGCGGCGTTCATGACGCCGATAAGGCGCGGCAGGCGCTGCGTCCCGCCGCCGCCGGGCAGCACGCCCACCAGGCTTTCCGGAAGGCCCAGCTTGGCGCCGGTGTCGTCGGCCATGACGCGGTAATGGCAGGCCAGCGTCACCTCGAACCCGCCGCCGAGCGCCAGGCCGTTGATGGCCGCGGCGATCGGCTTGCCGCAGGTCTCAAGATTGCGCAGCGTCTGGTTCAGACGGTAGGCGGTCTCGAACAGCTTCGCTTTGGCGTCTTCTTCGGACAGGCCGTCCAGCTCGGCCATGCCGCCGCCCAGCTCGGACAGGTCCGCGCCGGCGCAGAAGGCTTTCTTTCCGCTGGTGATCACCGCGCCCTTGATGGCGTCGTCGGACGCGATCTTGCCGACAATGTCGTCGATCTCGCCCATGACGGCGTTGGACAGCACGTTCATGGAGACGTTCGGGGAGTCGAAGGTGATCAGAGCGACGCCATCGCCGTCGACGTCGAATTTGAAGTGGGTGTAGGTCATTTCAGTGTCCCTTTCGCCGATCCTTCGAGGCTTTCGCTTCGCGAAAGACTCCTCAGGATGAGGTTTTATTTTTCCTCACCCTGAGGCGCCCGCGCAGCGGGCCTCGAAGGGCGGTGCAATTTTTCCTAAACGCGCTCGATGATGGTGGCCGTGCCCATGCCGCCGCCGACGCAGAGCGTGGCGAGGCCGACGCCTTTGCCGGTGCGTTCCAGCTCGTCCAGGATCGTGCCCAAAATCATCGCGCCGGTGGCGCCCAGCGGGTGGCCCATGGCGATGGCGCCGCCGTTCACGTTGGTCTTGTCGTGATCGACGCCGAGATCCTCCATGAAGCGCAGCACCACCGCGGCGAAGGCCTCGTTCATTTCAAACAGGTCGACATCGCCGGCCTCCATGCCGGCCTTCTTCAGCGCCTTGCGCGCAGAGGGGGCCGGGCCGGTGAGCATGATGGTGGGTTCAGACCCGATGGAGGCCATGGAGCGGATGCGCGCGCGGGGCTTCAGGCCCAGACGCTCGCCCATCTCCTTGGTGCCGATGAGGATCGCCGAGGCGCCGTCCACAATGCCCGACGAGTTGCCGGCGTGGTGGACGAATTCGATGCGCTCCACTTCCGGGTATTTCTGGATGGCGACCTTATCAAGGCCGACGAACGCCGCCAGATCCTTGAAGCTCGGCTTTAGGCTGGCCAGCGACTGCATGTCGGTGCCGGGCCGCATGTGCTCGTCATGGTCAAGCTGGGTGAGGCCCAGCTGGTTCTTCACCGGCACGACGGATTTCTTGAACCGGCCGTCCTTCCAGGCGGCCTCGGCGCGGTTCTGGGATTCCACCGCATAGGCGTCCACGTCGTCGCGGCTATAGCCGTACTTTGAAGCGATGAGGTCGGCGGAGATGCCCTGGGGCACGAAGTAATGGTCGAAGGCCATTTCCGGGTCGACGACCATGGCGCCGCCGTCAGAGCCCATGGGCACGCGGCTCATGGCCTCGACGCCGCCGCCGATGGCCATGTCGGCCTCGCCGGACATCACTTTGGCGGCCGCCAGATTGGTCGCTTCAAGCCCGGAGGCGCAGAACCGGTTCACCTGAAAGCCGGACACGGTTTCGGCGTAGCCGGAATTGATCGCCGCGGCGCGCGCAATGTTCGCGCCCTGCTCGCCCACCGGCGAAACGCAGCCCAGGATCACGTCGTCGATGACGGACGTGTCCAGATCATTGCGCTCGCGCAGCGCTTCAAGCTGCTGGGTGGCCAGCTGCAGCGCGGTGATCTCGTGCAGCGTGCCGTTCTTCTTGCCCTTGCCGCGCGGCGTGCGCACGGCGTCGTAGATATAAGCGTCGGTCATTGAGGGGTCCTCCCGGGGTTTGGAGCTGAAAGCGCCGGTTCGAGCGCCGGCGTATCTTCTTTCCTCCCCCGTTTACGGGGGAGGTGGTCCGGACGAAAGTCCGGATCGGAGGGGGGAAGCGCGGCGATCACGCCATCGAGAACCCCCTCAAGGTTTTCGTAGATGTCGATATTCCAGGCGCGATAGACCTCGAAGCCCTTGGCCTGAAGAAACGCGGTGCGCCGTGCGTCGCGCGCGATTTCACGAGGGGTCGAGTGGGTGGCGCCGTCCACTTCAACGATCAATCCGCCGTCGAGACAGGCGAAGTCGGCTATGTAAGGTCCGACCGGATGTTGGCGTCTGAATTTCCAGCCGCCGAGCTGTCCGCGGCGCAGGCGCGACCAGAGAATGGTTTCGGCGTCGGTCATCCGGCGCCGCAATGCACGCGCGAGCGAGCGTGAGCGGGTTTCGCGCTCACGCATCGCCGCCTCCGTTCACGCGCCGCACTCCCCCCTCCGTCCGGCGCTGCGCGCCGGCCACCTCCCCCGTAAACGGGGGAGGAAAAGCGACAGCGCCCTTGTTGCAGGCGCCAACGCCCTTTCTCCCCCCGCCTGCGGGGGGAGTGGCCCGGACCCTGGTCCGGGTCGAGGGGGGGATAGCGCCGGCGTTCATACCTACAGCGTCCGCGCAATAAGCAGCTTCATGATCTCGTTCGTGCCGCCATAGATGCGCTGGACGCGGGCGTCGCGGAACATGCGGGCGATGGGGTATTCGTTCATGTAGCCATAGCCGCCATGGAACTGGACGCATTCGTCGATCAGCTCGCACTGGATGTCGGTGACCCAGTATTTCGCCATGGAGGCGGTGGCCGCATCCAGCTGGCCCTTGATCAGAAGGTCAGAGCAGTGCTGGGTGAACACCTCGGCGATGGTGGCCTTGGTTTTCAGCTCAGCCAGCTTGAACTGGGTGTTCTGAAAATCGATCACCGCCTTGCCGAAGGCCTTGCGCTCTTTCACGTAGTTGATCGTCTCGTGAAGCGCGCGCTTCATCATGCCCACGCCCTGAACCGCAATCTGCAGGCGTTCCTGGGGCAGTTGCTCCATGAGCTGGATGAAGCCCTGGCCCTCTTCCTGACCCAGGCGCGCCTCGGCGGGAACCCACATGTCTTCAAAGAACAATTCGGCGGTGTCCTGGGACTTCATGCCGACCTTGTCGAGGTTCCGGCCGCGGCGGAAGCCTTCCACCTCGTCGGTCTCGACCATGAACAAGGTGGTGCCCTTGGCGCCGGCTTTCGGGTCGGTCTTGGCCACGACGATGATGAAGTTCGCCGTGCCGCCATTGGTGATGAAGGTCTTCGAGCCGTTGATGCGGTAGCCGTTGCCGTCCTTGACCGCCGTCGTCTTCACCCCCTGCAGGTCGGAGCCGGCGGCCGGTTCGGACATGGCGATGGCGCCGACATATTCGCCGGAGACCAGCTTGGGCAGGAGCTTCTTCTTCTGCTCCTCGGTGCCGTAGTGCCAGACATAGGGACCGACGATGGAATTGTGCAGGCTGGCGCCCCAGCCTTCCACGCCCATTTCCGAGGTGGCCATGTGGAACACATAGTCATGGCGCCAGTCGCCGCCCGCGCCGCCGTATTCCTCCGGGCAGGCCGGGCACAGCAGGCCGGCGTCTCCCGCCTTGGTCCAGACGTCGCGGTCCACGACACCTTCTTTTTCCCAGCGCTCGGTATGGGGCAGGCATTCCTTCTCGACAAAGCCGCGCACCGCGCCTTCGAAGATGTTCACGTCTTCCTGGTCCAGCCATTCCGGCTTGGGGGTGCTGAGAACCTGAGCGGTCATGGGGTCTCCTCCTGGGTCGTTTTGATTGCGCCGTCCACGCGCCAGGGCGGGAAGCGGCGATTGTCTCCGGCGTGAAACAGGCGGATCCGATTGCCCGACGGGTCCCGGATATCGGCCTCGCGCCAGCCATAGCGCTGGTCCTGCGGCGTCAGGCCGAGCTCGGCGCAAAGCGTGTCGAGCGCGTTGCGCTCGTATTCGAAATACACCAGCGGCCAGTCCGCCCCGGCGAAGCCCGCCTCCTCATGCAGCGAGACGGTCTCTCCGCCCGGCGTTTCGAAGCGGCGGTAGCGCGGCGCGGCGTCCACGATGAGGACGAGGCCCAGCCTCTGGTAAAAGGCCGTGGCCGCGTCCATGTCGTGGACCGCCAGGGTAACCTGATGCATCCGCATCGGGACCGCTCCCAATCAGCGCCCTTAAAACGCCTCGGCGTCCAGCGCCATTAGCGTCTCCGCGCCCGCTTCAACGCGCGCGAGGTGGGCGTCGGCGAGCGGCAGCCAGCGCTCCACGAAGTATTTCGCGGTCACGAGCTTGCCCTTGTAGATCGGGTCGCTCTCGCCGGCCTTGACCTTGGCGTCGGCGACCTTGGCCATTTTCGCCCACATATAGGCGAAGCAGGTCAGGCCGAAGAGGTGCATGTAGTCGGTGGACGCCGCGCCGGCGTTGTCGAAGTTCTCAAGCCCCTTCTCCACCAGCCAGTTGGTGGCTTTCTGGAGCTTGGCCTTCACCGACTTCAGGCCGTCCACATAGACCTTCAGATCCGCGTCGCCTTCATTCTCGGCGATGAACTGATCCAGCTCTCCGAAGAAGGTGTTGATCGGGCGCATGCCGGCCATGGCCAGCTTGCGGCCCACCAGGTCCAGGGCCTGGATGCCGTTCGTGCCCTCATAGATCAGGGTGATCCGCGCATCGCGCAGGAGCTGCTCGATCCCCCATTCGCGGGTGAAGCCCGAACCGCCGTGGACCTGCAGGCCTTCGGAGACGCAGTCATAGCCCTTGTCGGTGAGATAGCCTTTGATGACGGGCGTTAAGAGCGCCATGTAGTCGCCGGCCTTCTCGCGCACGGAGTCGTCGGTGGCCTTCTGCTCCAGATCGCCCTGCAGCGAAGTCCACAGCGCCAGGGCGCGCGCGCCCTCCACGAAGACCTTCTGGTTCATCAGCATCCGGCGCACGTCGGGGTGCACGATGATGGGATCGGCCTGGGCGTCGGGGTTTTTCGGCCCCGTGAGCGAGCGGCCCTGGATGCGGTCCTTGGCGAAGGCGAGGGAGTATTGATAGGCGGTCTCGGCAAGGCCGAGACCCTGCAGGCCGACGCCCAGCCGGGCCTCGTTCATCATGATGAACATGGTCTTGAGACCCTTGTTCTCCTCGCCCACGAGCCAGCCCTTGGCGCCGTCATAGTTCATGACGCAGGTGGCGTTGCCGTGGATGCCCATCTTCTCTTCCAGGCCGCCGCAGATCAGATCGTTGCGCTCGCCCGGAGTCCCGTTCTCGTCGGGAATGAATTTCGGCACCACAAAGAGCGAGATGCCCTTCACCCCTTCCGGCGCGCCCTCGATGCGGGCGAGCACCAGGTGGATGATGTTGCCGGACATGTCGTGCTCGCCGGCGCTGATCCAGATCTTCTGGCCGGTGATCGCGTAGGAGCCGTCGCCGTTGGGAACCGCCTTGGTGCGCAGCATGCCAAGATCGGTGCCGCAATGGGGCTCGGTCAGGTTCATGGTGCCCGACCATTCCCCGGAGATCATCTTGGGCAGGTAGAGCTGCTTCTGCTCGTCGGAGCCGCCGATGGTGAGCGCATGCGCCGCGCCGCCGGTGAGGCCCGGATACATGCCGAAGGCCATGTTGGCGCTGGTGACCATCTCGTTGAAGGCGAGGTTGAGATAGTGCGGCAGACCCTGGCCGCCGTATTGCGGATCGGCCGACAGGGCGGTCCAGCCGCCCTCGGTCATCTGCGTGTAGGCGTCGGAAAAGCCGGTGGGCGTGGTCACTTCGCCGTTCGACAGGCGGCAGCCTTCCTGGTCGCCCACATGATTGAGCGGATGCAGCACGTTTTCGCAGAACTTCGCGCCTTCCTCCAGGACGGCCGAAACGATGTCTTCGCTGGCGTCTGAGAAGCCGGGAAGATCGGAATACTGCTGAACGTTCAGAAGGTCGTTGAGGACGAACTGCTGATCGCGGAGCGGGGCGCGGTACTGAGGCATGAGGGGTCTCCGTGGACGGGGCGTGCTATCGAGCCATCGGGCTCTGGAAAGGTCGAGTCGAAGCGGTGAGGGTTCGCGAAATCGTCATCATTCCGCGCTCCCCGAGGTCCATTCTTCAAGGCGTGCGGCGGCCAGCGCCTCAAAGGCGCGGGCGCGGCGCTTGATGTCTTCGGGCGGCTCGCGGTCAGCGAGGCGCTCCTCCATCCAGCGGCAGCCGGCGGTGAGTTCTTTGAGCGCATTGTCGATGTCGGCGCGCTGGCGCTGCAGGGTGGCGATGCGGTCCCTGAACCGGTCCAGCGCGGCTTCCAGATGCAGGCGCGAGCCTTCGTCGAGGCGCTCGAGATCCTGCATCTCCTTGATCTCTTCGAGCGAAAAACCGACCCGGCGCCCGCGCAGGATCAGATCGAGGCGCGCGGCGTCGGCGGCGCTGTAAATGCGCGCGGCGCCGCGGCGCTTCGGGCTCAAAAGCCCTTTTTGCTCGTAGAATCGCAAGGTTCGCGCCGTGACGTCGAAACGGTCGGCGAGCTCGCGGATCGTGTACTCCGCCTGGGTCTGCGTCGGCGTGGAGATCATCGCGGGGCACGGTAGCGAAGTTTACGTTCACGTCAACGTCAATTTGGGGTGAGCGGATTTTCTCGCTTTGTCGCACGTACGGCCCCACCCCTCCCGACCCGGGGCTTCGCCCCGGCCCACCCTCCCCCTTGCGGGTGTACAGACCGGGGACATCCTAGACAGGTGTTCGGAGACATCGTTGACACTTTTGGCTCGCCTAAAGGGGAGGGACAGACGGTGGCGCTCTGTCCTCCCCCTTGATGGGGGAGGTGTCCGCGAAGCGGACGGAGGGGGTGGAGCCGCAAGCCGCTAAACCGCCCCCACCGCCAGCCAGGCCATGTACGCCGCATACGCCAGAAGCAGGATCGCGCCTTCGCGCCGGTCAATCCGCCAGCCGGTCACCGCGAAAGCAATGAGCGCGGCCGCGGCGCCGAGCATCACCAGCAGGTCCATCCCGAACGCGCCGGGCGCCAGGTCGAACGGCTTCGCCACCGCCGCCAAACCGAGAATGCCCAGCGCGTTGAAGATGTTGGAGCCGATCACATTGCCGAAGGCGAGGTCGCCCTGCCCTTTGCGGGCGGCGGCGATCGAGGCGGCCAGCTCCGGCAACGAAGTGCCGATCGCCACGATGGTCAGGCCGATCACCGCTTCCGACACTCCGGCGGCGCCCGCGAGCGTCGTCGCCCCGTCCACCAGAAGCGCAGCGCCGCCCACCACGCCGGCGAGCCCGGCCAGCAGAAGCAACGAGGAGACCAGCGGCCCGCCTGCAGGCTTCACCGTCCCGGCCTCGCCCGCGTGCAGCTCAGCCGCTGCGTCCTTCGTCCTTGTGTCGGCGATATAGCTGAAAACCACATAGGCGATGAGCGCGGCGAACAGGATGAGGCCGGTGAGGCGCGCGAACGGCAGGAAGGCCACCGCGCCGGCTGCGATGAGGCTGGCGATCGCCAGCGCCGCGCCGTCGCGTCGAAACGCGCGCGGCTGAACCGCGACCGGCGCCAGGAGCGCGGTGACCGCAAGAATCAAGAGGATGTTGGCGATGTTCGAGCCGATGACGTTTCCCACCGCCACTTCCGGGGAGTCCGACAGGCTTGCGGCCACCGAGGTGGTCAGCTCCGGCATGGACGTGCCGAACCCCACCACGACAAGGCCGATGAGGAGCGGCGAGACGCCGAGCGTCTTTGCAAGCCCGGTCGCCCCGCGCACCAGCGCGTCGCCGCCGGCGACCAGAAGCACAAGCCCGGCGAGAATGAACAGACCGCTCATGGGACACTCCTTAAGCCGACCGCTCGCAATTGGCTCTGCGCGCGCCACCTCACAAGGGGGGCGGTCACCGCGTCGTGATCCTTGCGCAGTGCGCCTTGACGATGACGCGGCGGACCGGCGTTCCTATGTTAGACTGCAAATGAGTTTCGGGCGCGGTGCGCGCCCCGCGAAAAGTGGAGACCGGCCGCCATGCGCCTTCGTTCCGACGCCGAGTACAAGACCAGCCTGGTGCCCGCCGACAAGGCGCTTCCCGGCCGCATCCAGGCCGTGCCCACCGCCTCCGAGCACCACGTTCTGGGCCGGCCGCTGAAGGAGGATCTCCCCGCCGGGGCCGAAGTCGCCGTCTTCGCCATGGGCTGCTTCTGGGGCGTGGAGCGGATGTTCTGGCAGACGCCGGGCGTTCTCAACACCGCGGCGGGCTATGCCGGCGGGATAACGCCGAACCCCACCTACGAAGAAGTCTGCTCGGGCCGCACCGGCCACACCGAAGTGGTGCGCGTGGTCTATGATCCGGCCAAGGTGAGCTTTGATGCGCTTTTGAAGGTGTTCTGGGAAGGTCACGACCCCACCCAGGGCATGCGCCAGGGCAATGATGTCGGCACCCAGTACCGCTCGGCGATCTACTGGACGACGCCGCAGCAAAAAGCCGCCGCCGAGGACAGCGCGAAGGCCTACGAGCACGCGCTCAAGGCCGCCGGCAAGGGCGGGGTGACCACCGAAATCCGCGAGGCCGGACCGTTCTATTTCGCCGAAGGGTATCACCAGCAATACCTGGCGAAGAATCCCGGCGGCTATTGCGGCGTCGGCGGTACAGGCGTCGCCTGCCCCATCGGCGTGGGCGTGAAGGCGGGATAAAGCGGTGACGGTGTCTCCCCCGCTTTCAGGGGGAGTGTGACGGACTGACGAGGGGCTGCGCCAACCGCCTCTAACATTGCGGATGCGGCCCCACCCCCTCCATCCCTTCGCTGCGCTCCGGTGAGCAGCCCGGGACACCTCCCCCGTCAAGGGGGAGGACATCGACACGTGGTCTTTTTGCGAAGCCCGCAGTAACGCTCGAGTCCATGACAGGAATGCGAAATTCGCCATGCGATTTCGCCGGGGCGGGCATGCCCGATTACAGGCGATTTTGTCGCACGCCCGTCATCGGAGCAGGCCAGAAGGATCGCGCCGCACGGGAAAACCCGGCGGCGTCAGGTCAGGCCAAGATCCAAAGGATGCTCCCCATGTTCACCGCCCTCCTCGCCTCCGCCGTTTTCGCCGCCGACGTTCAAACCGTGGAAATCCGCTTCACCGAGCGCGACCTGGTCGAGCCGGCCCGCGTCGAAGCCCTGCGCGAAGACATCCGCCGCGCCGCGCGGGACGTGTGCGATTTGCGCAATGCGCGCACCCTCGCCGAACGCCGTCTGGCGCGCACCTGCATCGCCGACGCCGAAGCCCGCGCCGACGCCCAGCTGCGCACCGCCGTGGCCCGCGCCGGCGCCATCGAAGTCGCCGCGCGCTAGGCGGTTTCTTCGCCTGAACGAGAAAGGGCGGCCCGACGAGGGCCGCTCTTTTTTCGCCTGAGTGTTGAGCGGTTCGGTCTCAAGTCCCTCCCCTTGATGGGGAGGGTGGCCCGGCGCAAAGCGCCGGGACGGGAGGGGTGGAGCCGCGGACGCCGCAGTTCGAACAATAAAGCGACCACCCCCATCAAGGGGGAGGACAAGGGCCCCGCTCATTGATGCGCCGCCGCCTAAGCCCGCTTCTCGCCGCCCGCCTCGATCTTGTGGACTTCAAACGGAATGACGTGGCGGATATGGGCCTTGCGCCGGTCCCAGTCATTGAGGATCGCCGCGGCGTGAAGGCTTCCCGTAGCCGCGTAATGGGCCTCGATCAGCGCCCGGCAGCGCGCCTCGCCCTCGCCTTTCAGCTCGGTGATGAAGACGCTGTCGGGGTTGAGGCGCGGTTCAAGGCGCTCCTCCTCGTCCAGCACGAAGGCTTCGCCCCCGGTCATGCCGGCGGCGAAATTATCGCCCACCTTGCCCAGGATCACGGCGGCGCCGCCGGTCATGTATTCGCACCCGTTCGCGCCGCAGCCCTCCACCACGACCTCGGCGCCGGAATTTCTGACCGCAAAGCGCTGGCCGGCGCCGCCGGCCGCGAACAGCCGGCCCGACGTGGCGCCGTAAAGCACGGTGTTGCCGATGATGGCGTAGCCGGCTTCATGGCTTTTCGAGCCGCCAAAGGGCCGGATGGCGAGGGTCGCGCCCGATAGCCCCTTGCCCACATAATCGTTGGCGTCGCCCTCAAGCTCGATGCGCAGCCCCTTGGCGGCGAACGCGCCCAGCGACTGCCCCGCCGAGCCGCGCAGGCGCAATGTCAGCTGACCGTCGTCCAGCCCGTCGGCGCCGAATTCGCGCACGATATGAGAACTCACCCGCGTGCCCACGGCCCGGTCGACATTGCGCACGTCATAGACCAGCTGCATCTTCTCGCGGCGGGTGAACACCGGAGCGGCGTCCTTGAGGATCTGCTCATCAAGGCTCGGCGCGACCGCATTGATTTGCTTCCTGCTCGAGCGCGGCGGCCGCGCCTGGGGATCCACGCGCACCAAAAGCGGGTTGAGATCCAGATCGTCCAGATGGTCCGAGCCGCGGCTCACCTGATCAAGCAGGTCGGACCGGCCGATAATGTCCTCCAGGCGCGACACGCCCAGCCTGGCCAGGATTTCGCGGGTGTCGCGCGCGATGAAGGTCATCAGATTGACCACATGGTCGGCGAGCCCGGTGAAGCGCTTCCTGAGGTCATCGTCCTGCGTGCACACGCCCACCGGACAGGTGTTGGAATGGCACTGGCGCACCATCAGGCAGCCCAGCGCGATGAGGCTGGTGGTGCCGATGCCGAACTCCTCCGCGCCCAGCATCGCAGCGATCACCACGTCGCGCCCGGTGCGGATTCCGCCGTCGGCGCGCAGGGTGACGCGCTCGCGCAGACCGTTGAGCGAGAGCACCTGGTGGGCTTCAGACAGGCCCAGCTCTAAAGGCGCGCCGGCGAACTTGATCGAGGTTTGCGGGCTCGCGCCCGTACCGCCCACATTGCCGGAGATGAGGATCACGTCGGCATGGGCCTTGGCGACCCCGGCGGCCACCGCGCCCACCCCGTCGGCGCTGACGAGCTTCACGCACACCCGGGCGTCGGGATTGATCTGCTTCAGGTCATAGATGAGCTGGGCGAGATCCTCGATCGAGTAGATGTCGTGGTGCGGCGGCGGGCTGATCAGCGTCGTGCCGGGGGTGGCGTGGCGCATCTTGGCGATGAACTCGGTCACCTTGAAACCCGGCAGCTGTCCGCCCTCGCCGGGCTTGGCGCCCTGGGCCACCTTGATCTCGATCTCGCGGCACTGGTTGAGATACTCCGCCGTCACGCCGAAGCGCCCCGACGCCACCTGCTTGACCGCCGAGTTCATGTTGTCGCCCGACGCCATGGGGGTGTAGCGCGAGCGGTCCTCGCCGCCCTCGCCCGACACCGATTTGGCGCCGATCCGGTTCATGGCGACGTTGAGCGCGCCATGGGCTTCAGGAGACAAGGCGCCGAGGCTCATGCCCGGCGTCACGAAGCGCTGGCGGATCTCGTTCACGCTCTCGCATTTGGAGACGTCGATGGACGGGCCGACCCCGCGCGGCTCCAGAAGGTCGCGCAGCTGGACGGGCTGCTGGTCGCGCTCCTGCAAGGCCACGTAGTCGCGGAAGGACTCATAGTCTTCCTCGCGCACCGCCTTCTGCAGAGCAGAGACGGATTTCGCCTCCACCGCATGGATCTCGCCGGAGGAGCGCTGACGGTAGAAGCCGCCGATGGGCAGGCGCACCGCGTCTTCATGGGCCCAGGCCCACCGGTGCAGCTCGGCGAGCTTCTGCTCAAGCCCGGCGAGCCCGATGCCCGAGATCCGGCTGGTCACGCCGCCCAGATACTCGCTCGCCACCGCGCGGCTGAGGCCGAGCACTTCGAAATTGCACCCGCCGCGATAGGAGCTCACCACCGAGATGCCCATTTTCGACATGATTTTTAAAAGGCCCGCGTCGAAAGCCTTCTGCATGTTGTCGGCCTTGGCCTCGGGGCTCATGGCCTTCAACCCGCGCTGGGTGCGCGTGGTGACGGTCTCGAACGCGATATACGGGTTCACCGTCGTCGCGCCGAGCCCGATCAGCACCGCGAGCCCATGGGCGTCGGTGACGTCGCTGGCGCGCGCATTGAGCGAGGTGTAGGTGCGCAGCCCCTTCCGGGTGAGGTGGGTGTGCACCGCCCCGACCGCGAGCGCCATGGGCACCGGGCAGCGCTCGGGCCCTTGCGCCTCGTCGGTGAGGATGAGGTGTTCGGCCCCGTCCTTCACCGCCGCGGCGGCTTCTTCGCGCAACCGGTCGAGCGCAGCCATCAAGCCGCCGCCGGTACCCGTCGCCTCTGCGGCGGGGAAGGTGGCGTCGATCACCGTCACCCGCTCGCCCAGCATGCCCAGCAGCCGGTCGTACACGCCGTTGGTCAGGCACGGGCTGTCGAGCACGTAGACATTCGTCTGGGTCTCGTCCTCAGCCAGGATGTTGCCGAGATTTTTAAACCGGGTCTTCAGGCTCATCACCCGGCCTTCGCGCAGCGGGTCGATGGGCGGGTTGGTGACCTGGGAGAAGTTCTGCCGGAAATAATGGCTCACAGGCCTGTAGCGGTTGGACAAAACCGCCAGCGGGCTGTCGTCGCCCATGGAGCCCACGGCCTCCTTGCCGGTTTCGGCCATGGGCGAGAGAATGAGCTCGATCTCTTCCAGCGTCAGTCCGGCGGCCGCCTGCCGGCGCGCGCGCTCATCGTCGCTGAACAGCGCCTCTTCGGGGCCCGGCCCGATATCGGGCTCGATCTCGCGCACATTTTTCAGCCAGGCTTCATACGGATGTTTCTTGCTCAGCAGGTCGAGCATCTCGGTCTCGCGCTTGAACCCGCCGTCCTGCAGGTCCACCGCGATCATCCGGCCGGGCGTCACCGCGCCGCGTTCGATGACGCGCTCCACCGGGATTTCGGCCATGCCGGTCTCCGAGCCCACCGCCAGCAGGCCGTCGTCGGAGAGGCTCCAGCGCAGCGGGCGCAGGCCGTTGCGGTCCAGCCCCGCGATCGCCCAGCGCCCGTCGCACGCGACCACCGCCGCCGGCCCGTCCCAGGGCTCCATGACCGAGTTGCAGTACTCGTAAAGCCCGCGCCAGGAGCCCGGCATCAGATCGGCGCGCTTCGACCAGGCTTCAGGGATCAGCAAGGTCTTCGCCATCGGCGCCGAGCGGCCCGCCCGCACCAGGATCTCGAACACCTCGTCCAGCGCGGCGCTGTCGGACGCGCCGGGGCTGATCACCGGCTTGACCACATCCTGGGCGTCCTTGAACGCCTTCGACGCCATGAGAATCTCATGGCTCTTCATCCAGTTGCGGTTGCCCTTGAGCGTATTGATCTCGCCGTTATGGGCGAGCATGCGGAAGGGCTGGGCGAGCTTCCATTCCGGGAAGGTATTGGTGGAATAGCGCTGGTGGAACATCGCGAAAGGCGAGACGAAGCGCTCGTCCTTCAGATCGGGGTAGAACTGGTCGATGGCCTCGGCCAGGAACATGCCCTTGTACACGACGTCGCGCGCCGAGAGCGAGCAGACGTAAAACCCAGGCAGCGCGTCGGCGCGCGCCAGCGCCTCGATGCGCCGGCGGGTGAGGTAGAGCGTGCGCTCAAGCTCGGTGGCTGAGCGGTTCTTCGGGTCGCAGAACAGGATTTGTTCAATGGCCGGCCGCGTCGCGGCGGCCTTGTCGCCCAGACAGGACGGGTCGATGGGCGCCTGGCGCCAGCCGTAAAGCCGCAAGCCGGCGCGCAGCACCTCGGTCTCCACGATGGTGCGGCCGCGCTCCTGGGCGGCGAAATCGGTGCGCGGCAGGAACACCATGCCCACCCCGATGGCCTGCTCGCCCGGCGTATGGCCGGTGCGTTCCACCTGGGCCTTGAAGAAGTCCTGCGGGATGCCGACGCGCAGGCCCGCCCCGTCGCCGGTGCGCCCGTCGGCGTCCACCGCGCCGCGGTGCCAGACGGCTTTCAGCGCGTCGATGGCGAGCTGCACGGTCTCCCGGCGCGCCGTGCCGGAGGTGTCGGCCACAAGGCCGACGCCGCACGCGTCGCGCTCGGACTCTGGGTTATACGCGCCGCTGTCGATCAGACGCTGGCGTTCGGTTTCGTACTTGGTGACGTAATCGCTCATTCGGCGGGCTCCGCGAGCGCGGCTTCGCGCTCTTCGACGGCTTTCGCCATCAGGTCTTCATGAATGGCGTTCGCCGCGTCCTGGCCGTCCTTGATCGCCCAGACCACCAGCGAGGCGCCGCGCACCGCGTCGCCGCCGGCGTAGACGCCGGGCAGATTGGTGCGGCAACCGCCGGTGACGCGCACCGCGCCGCGCCGGTTCAGCTCCAGCGCGGCGGCCGCCCAGGCTTTCGGGAAATCCTCCGGCTCAAAACCCAGCGCCGCGATCACCATGTCGGCGGGAAAATCGCTTTCTTCGCCGGGCTGCGGCACCGGGCTGCGGCGTCCGGAGGCGTCGGGCGCGCCCAGCGTCATTTTCTGCACCTTCACACCGGTGGCGTCTTCCGCGTCGCCCAGGATCGCGGCCGGAGCGGAGAGCCAGTTGAACACCACGCCCTCTTCCTCGGCGTGCACCACCTCGCGCGCTGAGCCCGGCATATTCTCCCGGTCGCGGCGATAAAGGCAGGCGACGTCCCTTGCGCCCTGGCGGATCGCGGTGCGCACGCAGTCCATGGCCGTGTCGCCGCCGCCGATCACCACGACGCGCTTGCCGTTCGCGTCCAGCCGATTGTTGTCGGCGATCTCCTCGCCGAAGCCGCGCCGGTTGGACGCGGTGAGGTACTCCAGCGCCGGAACCAGGCCGCGCCCGCCCCCGCCGGGACAGGTCAAAGCTCGCGCCGCATAGGCGCCGGCGGCGATATAGACCGCGTCGTGCTTGAACTGCAGCTCTTCCAGGGTGGCGTCCTTGCCCACCTCGAAGTTCAGCACGAAGTCGACGCCGCCTTCGGCCAGACGCTCCACGCGCCGTGTCACCACGTGCTTGTCGAGCTTGAAATTCGGGATGCCGTAGACAAGCAAGCCGCCCGCCCGGTCGTGGCGGTCGTAGACGGTGACGGCGTGCCCCTTCTCGCGAAGGCGCTCGGCGGCGGACAGGCCCGCCGGTCCGGCGCCGATGACGCCGACGGAGAAGCCGGTGTCGGCGCTGGGACGGATCGGTTTGACCCAGCCCTCCTTCCAGGCGGTCTCGGTGATATGGCTTTCCACCGTGCCGATGGTCACCGCGCCGTGGCCCGATTGCTCGATCACGCACGCGCCTTCGCACAAACGGTCCTGCGGACAGATGCGCCCGCACACCTCCGGCATGGTCGAGGTGGCGCTGGAGCGCTCATACGCCTCCTCCATGCGCCCTTCGGCCGCCAGCATCAGCCAGTCGGGAATGTCGTTCTGGAGCGGGCAACCGGTCTGACAGAACGGCACGCCGCACTGGGAGCAGCGCTCGGCCTGCTCGGCGCCGCGCGCTTGGCTGAACGGGGCGTAGATCTCGTCGAAATCGGTCTTGCGTTCGTCCGGCGACCGCTTGTCGGGATAGCGCTGATCGACATTGATGAATTTGAGCACAGGCGGTCTCCTCACCGTCGGCTCGCCGGCCCGGGCGGCTGGTATATCTTTTGTCCGGACTTTTTTGCATTGCAGCATATACGCCGCCGGGTGCGCAAGATGCGTCTAAAGCCGGCGGGGGCATCGGTGTTATGATGACAAGCGCTCGTGGCGAGGAGGTGAGCGTCCGGCGCCGGGAATGGGGCGGGCGTGCGCGCGCCGGGGAAAGGCGCCTTCCCTCCGTTCGGTGAAAGGTGTTCACTATCGTCTCAGAGCACCGCCGCGACTCGATGGCGGGCCAATATGGGGAGGCGCGGTTGATCAAGCGCATTGCAGCCGGGGCGGGCGCCCTGGCGCTCATCGTGGTTCTGGCCGCGGCGGCCTGGTATTTCCGGCCCTGGTCGCCCTATTCGCCCGCGCGCATCACAGCGCTCGACGATCCCGAGCAGTATCCGCAGACCTTCCAGCGCATGGGCGAAATCCTGCCCGCCGTTCCGATCACGGCGACCGCCCCCATGCCGCTGGCGTTGGGCGATACCCGGCTTCCACAGACCTATACCTTCAATGGCGAGACCCGCGATCTGGAGGACTATTTCGCCCGGGCGCGGGTGACGGGGCTCACCGTTCTCAAAGACGGGGTCCGCGTGCATGACGCCTATTTCCACGGCGCCGGGCCGGACACAACCCATACAAGCTGGTCGGTGGCCAAGAGCTTCGTGGCGACGCTGATCGGCAAGGCGCTCCATGAGGGCCTTATCGACAGCCTGGACGATCCCGCCTCGAAATACGCGCTCCAGTTCGCCGGAACCGATTACGGCGACACCAGCCTGCGCCATCTCTTGATGATGAGCGCGGGGATGGACTTTCAGGAGGTCTACACCCCCGAACGCGAAAGCGATGTGCGGCCGCTGTTTTTCAACACGTTCATCATGGGGCGTGAACCCGACGCCATGGTCGCCGAGATTTTCCGCGACCGCACGCCCGGCGAGGACCAGCACTACACCAGCCCCAACTCCCACGTGCTCGCCGCCGTGGCGCGCGGCGTCTACGCCGCCAAGCTCGCCGACGTTGTCGAGGCCGAGCTCTGGGCTCCGCTGGGCATGACTCATGATGCAAGCTGGCTGCAGAACCGCCCCGGCGAGGACGGCCAGGCCATCGGCTATTGCTGCCTGCAGGCGACCACCGCCGATTTTGCACGGTTTGGCGAACTCTACCGCCTGGACGGGGTGTGGAACGGCGAGCGCCTGCTGCCCGAAGGCTGGGCTGAAGCGGCCACCATCCCCGGCGAGCCCTGGCAGGAGCCGGGCGAGACGCCTTATGACGCGCGCGGCTACGCCATGCATTTCTGGGTTCCTGAGGACTATAACGGCGAGTTCTTCGCCGCCGGGGTTTTCGGCCAATATGTCTGGGTGGACACGCTTCGCGGCGTCGTGATCGCCCAGAACGCCGGCAATCCGGACTGGGACGCGATGACGCGCGAATCCTATGCGGTCTTCCGCGCCATCGCCGAACATGTCTCCCCCGCCGAGATGCGCTTGCAGGAGGTCGCGGCCGAGCTGCGCGACGCGATTCTGGCGCGCGAGACCGGCCGCATCGCCGACGCCCCGCCGGACGGTCAGGAGAGCGACCCGGAGGGCGGGCGATGAGCGATGTTTTCGACTATGTGATCGTCGGGGCGGGGTCGGCCGGCTGCGTGCTCGCGGATCGTCTGTCTGAAAGCGGCGAGCACGAGGTCTGCGTGCTGGAAGCCGGCGGCAAGGACGACAAGGTCAATATCCGCACGCCCATGCTGCTCCAGTTCACGATCACCGACGAAAAGATCAACTGGAACTACTGGACCGAGCCGCAGAAGAACCTGAACGACCGCAAGCTGTTCTGGCCGCGCGGCAAGACGCTCGGCGGATCCTCCTCGATCAACGCCATGCACTATATGCGCGGCGCGCTGGAGAATTACGACGAGTGGGGCGAGGTCTACGGCGCGGAAGGCTGGTCGGGCGAGGCCGCGCTGGAGGCCTTCAAGCGCGTGGAGCATAATGAAAATCACGGCGAGCCCTGGCACGGCAAGGACGGGCCGTTGAACGTCAAGGACATAAGCCCGCTCAACCCCCTTACGGAGATGTATTTCGACGCCTGCCGCGAGCGCCAGATTCCGGAGAACCCCGACCATAACGGGGCGAGCCAGGAGGGCTTCGGCGTCTATCAGGTCACGCAAAAGGGCGGCAAGCGCTGCTCGGCGGCCGACGCGTTTCTCAAACCCGCCATGCAGCGCCCGAACCTGACCGTGGTGACCGGCGCGCTGGTGCTGAAAGTCCTCATCGAAAACGGCCGCGCCAGCGGCGTGGAGATCGAGTGCGACGGCGAGGTGCAGCAGGTGATCGCCCGCAAGGAGGTCATCCTGTCGGGCGGCGCGCTGAACTCGCCCCATGTGCTGATGCTGTCGGGAATCGGCCCGGCCGATCATCTGCGCGAGCACGCGATCAGCGTGGAGCACGACCTGCCCGGCGTCGGCGAGAACCTGCAGGACCATCTCGACATCATGGCGCGCGCGGCGACCTCGAAGCCCACCTCAGTGGGCTATTCGATGCGCAAATTCCCGGCGACGGCGCGCGACGTGATGCAATGGGCGCTGACCGGAACCGGGGGCTTCACGGTCAATCCGGTCCAGGGCTGCGGCTTTGTGAAATCGAGCCGGGCGAAGGACCTGCCCGACATCCAGCTGGTCTTCATACCCGCGCTCGCCAGCCCGCACGGCATGGAGACGCTCACCGGCCACGGGATCAGCCTGCACGCCTGCCATCTTTATCCGAAAAGCCGGGGCCGCCTGACGCTCGCCAGCGCTGATCCGCGCGCGCCGATCGTTATCGACCCCAATTATCTCGATCACGAGGAAGATGTGGCTGTGATGACCGATTGTCTGGAGATCAGCCGCGACATCCTTCTGTCCGACGCCTTCAAGGGCGAGTTCAAGGCGCTTCAACTGCCCGCCGATCCGGGCGCGTCGCGGGCCGTCCTCGAGGACGAGGTGCGCAAGCGCGCCGAGACGCTCTACCATCCAACCTCCACCTGCGCGATGGGGACCGGCGAGCTGGCCGTCACCGACGGTCAGTGCCGGGTGCACGGGGTCGAGGGGCTTCGCGTGGTGGACGCCTCGGTCATGCCGCGGGTTGTGGGCGGCAACACCAACGCACCCACCATCATGGTCGCCACGCGCGCGGCCGACATGATTTTGTCGGCGTAACCCGCCGGCCCAACGCTTCAGGGAGGTCGCCATGACCGCCGAAACGCTCAATCCCAATAATGCCGAGACCTCCGGCGAGGAGGCGCGCATGCACACCGTCTTCAAAGCGCAGAAAGAGGCTTTCGAGGCCGAGCGCCATCGCACGCTGGAAGACCGCAAGACGGATCTGAAAAAGATCGAGGCCATGGTCAAAGCCCGCGGCGAGGATTTTGCGCGCGCCATCGATTCCGATTTCGGCCGGCGCTCCATGGCGGAAACGGCCGTGGGCGAGGCCGGCTTCACCATCGCCACCGCCAAACATGCGCGCCAGCATCTGACCCGCTGGATGGCGGCGAAGAAAAAGCCCACCCCGATGACGCTGGCGCCGGGCACGGCCTATGTGCGCCGCGAGCCCAAAGGCGTGGTGGGGATCGTCGCGCCGTGGAACTACCCCATGCAGCTGGCCCTCGCCCCCCTGGTCGCGGCGCTGGCGGCGGGATGCCGGGTGATGATCAAGCCCAGCGAATTCACCCCGGCCACCTCGCGCCTGTTGAAAGAGACGCTCGCCGAGCTGTTCGCCGAAGACCATGTGGCGGTGATCGAGGGCGGGCCGGACATCGCGAAGACCTTCTGCGACATACCGTTCGACCACCTGCTCTATACCGGCTCCACCCATGTGGGCCGCATGGTGGCCCAGGCCGCGGCGAAGAATCTGACCCCGGTGACGCTGGAGCTGGGCGGCAAGTCGCCCACCGTGATCGCGCCGGATTTCGACCTGTCCGAAGCGGCGAAATCCATCGCCTGGGGCAAGTTCTTCAACGCCGGCCAGACCTGTATCGCGCCGGACTACGCCATGGCGCCGCGCGGTTCGGAAAAAGCCTTCGGCGAAGCGGTGATGGCCGAGGCGAACCGGATGTGGCCGGACACCGCGGAGAACGCCGACTACACCGCCATCGTCAGCGAACGCCACCACGAACGCCTGACGGAGATGGTCGAGGAGGTGCGAAGCGCCGGCGCAATGGTGCTGCAGGGCGATTTTGATAAAGCGAAGGCGGGCAACACCCGCATCTTCCCGCCCACCGTGGTGATCGATCCGCCGCGGGACTCCAAGCTCATGACCGAGGAGATCTTCGGTCCGGTCCTGCCGGTGATCGGCCATGACGGGCTGTCGGACGCGGCGAAATTCATCAACACGGGCGACCGGCCGCTGGCGCTCTACGTCTACTCAAAGAACAAGCAGACCGCCCGGCGCTTTTTGTCCAAGACCATCTCCGGCGGGGCGGGCGTGAACATCCCCATGCTGCACATCTCGGTCGAAGACCTGCCCTTTGGAGGCGTGGGCGCGTCAGGCCAGGGCGCCTATCACGGCGAGTACGGCTTTTTGACCTTCACCCATGAGCGCGGCGTGTTCGAGGCGCCGGTCTGGCACCCTTCGCGTCTGGTCGCGCCCCCCTACGGCAAGGTGTTTGAGTTCTTCAAGAAGCTGCAGACGGGCTGAGCCATGAAATGGATCGTCGCCGCCCTCGCCACTTTGGTCCTGTTGCTGGTGCTCGCCGCCTACGGCCCCGGCTCGCTGACGGCGCAGAAATTCGAGCCGTCGGAGCCCGATCCGGCGCTGGAGGCGATGTTCGACGCGCCCACCCAGCCCGCCGTGCGCATGGCCGAGGAGCTGCACGGCGCGGAGGACCTGGAACCCGGCCCGGACGGACGGCTCTACGGGTCTCTGGCCGACGGCCGGATCATGGCGCTGGCGGAAATGGGCGGCTGGAGCGAGGTGGCGAACACCGGCGGACGCCCGCTGGGGCTTTCCTTCGCGCCGGACGGATCGCTGTTCATCGCAGATGCGCTTAAAGGACTGCTGCGTCTGGGCGCCGGCGGCGATTTCGAGGTCTGGCTCGCCGATGAGTCCGACGGCGGGCCGCTGGTCTTCACCGATGATCTCACCGTGCTTGCGGACGGCACGGTGATCCTCACCGATGCGTCCAAGCGCTACGGCTATGGCGCGCACATGGACAGCTTTTTCGAGGGCGAGCAGACCGGCGTCGTCTACCGCGTCACAGCGCCGGGTGAATACGAAGCGCTCGCTGACGGCCTCGCCTTCATCAACGGCGTCGACCACGACCCTGAGACCGGGCTGGTCTACATCAACGAGACCTGGGCCGGACGAGTCTGGATGCTCGATCCGAACACCGAAGAGATGAGCGTCCTCATCGACGGCCTGCCCGGCTATCCCGACAATCTGGAATTCGATCCAGAGACCGGGTTGATCTGGATCGCGCTCCCCTCGCCGCGCTCTGAAGAGCTCGACTCCCTGCACCCCACGCCGTTTGTGAAGCGCCTGGCCTGGCGCTGGATCCAGATCGCCGGCCTGCCGCCTTTGCCCCCGACGCCGGCCATGGCGCTGGCGGTCACCACCGACGGCGAGCCGGCCTACGCGCTTTACGGGCCCGATGACCGCGGTTCGGGGATCACGACCGCCACGCCCTGGAGCGGCGCAGTCTATGTCGCCGGGCTGGAGCGCGACGGCGTGGACGCCTATTCGGTTCCGGTCGAGCTCCTCGCCGCGGCGCCGCCAGAGGACGCGCGAGCGTTGACCCTGGAGGGTGACATCACCTCCGGCGAGCCGCGGGCGGAGATCGAAGGCGGCGGCCGCTAGATGGCCGACGGCCCTACAGCGCTCGTCACCGGCGGCTCCAGCGGCATCGGGCTGGCGGTCTCGCAACGCCTCGCCAGGCGTGGCTTCCGGCTGTTCTGGGTGAGCCTGGATGAGGCCGAACTCACCGCCGCCGGCGATGCGCTGCGCGCGCAGACGCCGGACGCCGAGATCGAGACGCTGGCGCTCGATCTTTCCGCCCCGGACGCCGCAGCGCGCGTGCTGCAATGGGCGCAGGGCCATGGCGGGGTCGAGCTTCTGGTCAACAACGCCGGCTTCGGCGTCTACGGCCCCAGCGCGGACCTTACGGTAGAGGCCGAAGCGAAGATGATCGCGGTGAACGCCGGCGCCCTCCACGCCCTCACGCGCGCCTTCCTGAAACCGATGCAGGAGGCGGGCGGCGGTACGATCGTCAACATCGCCTCGAACTCCGCCTACACGCCCGCCCCCAATCTTGCGGTCTATGCCGCCACCAAGGCCTTCGTGAAACACTATTCCGAAGCGCTGACGCAGGAGCTTGAAGCGGCGAACAGCCCGGTGCGGGTGATGACGGTCTGCCCCAGCGCCATCAAGGACACGCCCTTCAAGGCGCGCGCCGGGATGGACGGGGTGCGCACGTTCGAAAGCTTCACCGCCACCACCGCCGAGGAGGTGGCCGGCGACATCATGAAGGGCCTCGATCAAAACAAGCGCTTCGTGCTCACCGGCGCGGCCATGCGCCGGGCGCTGGCGCTGATGAAGATTCTGCCGGCGCCCGCGGTGCGCTGGCTGACGCGGCGGGAGACGGCGAGGGGATAAACACGATCCTATCGCCCTTGCTTTCCCAGATTTTGGGATACTGAAAACCGGCTGGGGAAGACCGCCATGAGACGCAGCGCCTGCAATGTCTCACGACGGTGTTCATATCCCGCCCGCGTTCGACAGCCCGTAAGCCCTCCCGCTCACAGGATCGGACCGCGGCGTCTGAGCGACGTCAGCGCTTAGCTCAGCTCACCGCCCGCGCAATCTCGTCGGCCAGCACGTCGACGCCCTCCGGCTCAAGCGTCCCGGTGCTGAAGCGCGCCAGGATCGGGCGGTCGTGGCGGCCGCGTTCGCGGGCGTAGGCGGGGTCGTAATGGTGCGCCATGAGGTCTGCGGCCAGCGCCTCCATGGCGCCGTCTTCGGCGAGCGCGCGCCATTGCGCGATGCGCGCGCCGCCCTGAAACGGTTTCAGCGCCTCGATCCGGTCCATGAGGCGCGCTTTGTCGTCGGTGATGTCGCGATAGGCGCGCGCGAGGAAGCGGGCGCGCGCCTCCAGGGGCGCGCTCACCACGATGCGCGGCGCGGCCTCCATCGCCGCCCACAGGGAGGGCGGGACCTGCAGCTTGCCGATCTTCGCGCTTTCAGCCTCCACCACCACCGGCCGGGCGGGATCGAGCCGGGAGAGCCCGTCCCAGAGCCGCGTTTCGAACGCCTTTTGGCTGGGCTGCCCGCCGGCGCGCCAGCCGAACAAGGAGCCGCGATGGTTGGCCGCGCCTTCCAGGTCCAACGTCTGGACGCCCCGCGCCGCGAGCCGGTCGAGCGTGTCGGTCTTCGCCGTGCCCGTGTCGCCGTCGAGCAGCACGAGGGCGTGATCAAGCGCGCCGTCATAAAGGTCGGCCACCACCCGGCGGCGGAAGCTCTTGTATCCGCCGTCCAGCACCGAGACCCGCCAGCCGACGGCCGAGAGAATGGTGGCGAACGAGCCCGAACGCTGCCCGCCGCGCCAGCAATAAACCAGCGGGCGCCAGCCGCCCTCCATGCCGGCGAGGGCGGTCTCCAGCCAGTGCGCGGTGTTCTTCGCCACCAGCGCCGCGCCGATCTTGCGCGCCCTGAACGGGTCGTCCTGCTTGTAGATCGTGCCCACGCGCGCGCGCTCAGAGTCGCTCAGCACCGGCATGTTCACCGCACCCGGCAGATGGTCCTCCGCGAACTCAGACGGCGAGCGCACGTCGATGACCGTGTCGAACTCGGCGCGGCGCTTCCAGAAGGCGTCGAATGCAAGCGTCATGGCCGCGCCTTAGCACGCGCGGCGGCGAGGCGGGAGAGCGGTCTGCGCCTCAGAGCGTACGCCTGAAAAACAAACGGCGGCCCAAAGGACCGCCGCTTGCCTGGTTTGCGCGCCGCCTAGAAGCGATGGCGCACCGTGACGCGCGCGTTCAGCGGGCGGCCCACGGTGATGTTGTCGTTGCTGTGCGCGTCGGGGAAATAGTCCTCGTCGAACAGGTTCTCGATGTTCAGCTGCAGGCGCGTGCGGTCGGACACGTCATAATACGCAGCCGCGTCCACGCGGGTGTAGCCGGGCACGCGCACCGCATTGTCCTCACGCACGAAGAAATCGTCCTGATAGGTCACGCCCAGCGCCAGGGCGAGCGCCGCCGTGGCCTGATACTCGTTCCACAAAGACACCATGTGCTCGGGCGTCTGGAGCGTACGGTTGCCGTCGAACTGACCGCCGTCGACGGTGGAGTCCAGATAGCTGTAGCCGGCGTTGACGGTCCATTGCTGGGTCAGGCGCCCGGAAAGCTGGGCTTCAAACCCGTCGGTGACGCTGCCCGGGATGGTGATGATCTGGGAGACGTTGTTGGGATCGACCGAGGTGAAAAGGCCGCGCTCCACCCGGAACAGGGCGGTGGTGAGGCTCAGCGCCTCGTTGATATCCCATTTCAACCCGACTTCGGTGTTTTCAAAGCGCTGCGGCGCCACCGTTTCGGTGGTGGGCGTGAGCACCAGGAACTGATCGCCCGCGCTGGGCAGGAAGGTTTCCGAATAGCTGGCGTAGGCGGAGATGGTCTCCGCCGGCTTGTAGATCAGACCCAAGCGCGGAGAGATTTCTTCATCCACACGGGCCCGGCGGCCGTCATCGGTGGGCGAGACCGCCTGCAGGTCGAGCACTTCCACGTCGAACCGGTCATACCGAAGCCCCGCCACCAGCTTGAGCTGATCGGTGAGATCGATCTGGTCCTGCAGGTAGAGCGAGGTGAACTGGACCTCGGACTCTCGGTCGCGGATCACGTCGTTGAAGCTGAACGCCGGCACGGTCACACGGTCGATGAAGTCGATCGTGATCTGGTCGTCCTGGCTGTCTGCGAAGGTGTTGTCGATGCGCTCGTTGGTGGTGGACTGGTCGCCATACTCCACGCCGATCAGCAGGGTGTGCTTGATTGATCCGGTCATCGCCTCGCCGATGAGGTTGGCCTGGGCGATGAAGTTTTCCCGCGTGGTGTTGTCGGCGTAGCCGTCCAGGGTCAGCTGAGCGGGGCCGACCGTCGGGTCGAAACCGGCCGGGTAGATATTGGCGTAGGCCTTGTCGTAATCGGCGTATTGGACGGTGATGTTGCCGCGCAGCGTGTCGGAGAACACCCGGTCGGCGCGTGCGCGCAGGATATGGGCCTGCAGCGTGGTTTCGTTGCCGTCGGGCGAGCCGAAGAAGGTGCGCTCCAGCCCTTCCAGCGGACGGTCCGGACCGTTTGCGACGGGAACCGACGGCACGCCGCGGTCCACCACCCGGTCATCGTCCACATATTCGTAACTGAACTCGAGGCTGGTTTCGTCGTCGGGTGCGATCTCGAAAACCGGATTGACCGCAAACCGGTCGCCGTCGAACACGTCGCGGTGATTGTCCAGGTGCTCGGCGAAGGCGTTCACGCGCAGCGCCGTGGTCTGCGACGTCGCCAGGTTCACGTCACCGGTCAGGGTGTAGGCGCCGAACGTGTCGAGCCCTGCGGACACTTCGGTGAACGCCTCGCCGATGAGCGGGCTCTTGGTGACGCGGTTGACCACGCCCCCGCCGCCGCCGCGCCCGAACAGCAGCGCATTGGCGCCGCGCAGGATCTCGACCTTCTCAAGGTTATAGAGCGGGCGGAAATACTGCACGTCGTCGCGCACGCCGTTCAGAAAGAAGTCGGACGTGGTCTGGTTGCCGCGAATGATGATGGCGTCGCGATGGCCCTCGCCCTGGCTGACGGCCAGGCCCGGGGTGTAGCGCACGATGTCGCCGAGATTGGTGAACGCCTGGTCTTCGATCGTCGCTTCCGTCACGATGGACAGGCTCTGGGGCACGTCGATGATCGGGGTGGGCGTCTTCACCGCGCTGAGCTCGTCCAGCGACAGATAGCGGCCAGTCACCGTGATCGTGTCCTGGATCGGCTGGCCGGTCTCGGCCGCGTCCGCGGCGGCGCTCGCGGCGAACGCGCCGGTGGAAAGAAGGGTGGTCGCCAAAAGCGCCAGGGTCCGGGTCATCAAGAAAGGCCTCCGTCAATCAATGCGACGGCGGACGTACCATGGTGAAACTGATTTGCAATCGCGCCACTGCGCCGCAGCGGCGCACGGCTCCCTTCTGCGACTGATTTGCAACAGCGGCGATGCGTCGCGCCTCATGCCGCCGCCAGCGTGCGGCAGGCGATGACCCCGGTGCGCCGCACTCGAAGCAGGCGCTGCAGGAGCGCTTCAGCGGTGAACGCCTCGAACGAGGCGAAGCGCGGCTCGGACAGCGGAAGACTTTTGCGGTCTAGGAACGCCACCGACCAGTCTGGAAAGGCGCGCTCGTTGATTTCCTCCATGGAAATCAGCTCGAAGTCCGTATGGCGCGTGTCATGCGCGATGCGCATCACCGTCTGTGAAACCGCCGGCCGCGATCCCTCCAGCGCCTGGACGAAGTTGTCGCTGTCGATGGCCAAAACCCCGGTGATTTGATTACGGGGATTATGGTCGAGGCCGGCCCTCGCGATGGCTGCAAGATCGCCGTCCAGGCAAGGCGGCGCCACAGTGAATCGGGGCCGGCTTCGATAAATAAATCGTGTCAGGAACATTACGCTGCTCGAATCTGGTCGAGCAGGCGTCCCAGGCGTTGGGTCAGCTGGTCAGCGCCATTTCGCACGGACTTTGCGGCTTCCTCTACAGAAACCGCGGCGTCGGCGCTCGCTTGACAATCGCCGTCCAAGCGAGCGGCCGCTTCTGCAGCGGACTGGTTTCCAGTAGCCGCATCTTCGGCCGACCGGCTGATCTCGTTGATGGAGGCGGTTTGCTCCTCCACCGCCGCGGCGATGGCGGCCGCCGCTTCGGCCACGGTTTCCACAGTGCCGCGTATGTCCTCCACCGTAGCCACCGCTCCGCCGGACGCTTTCTGCATGGCGCCGACGCGCTCGGCGATCTGCTCGGTCGCCTTGGCCGTTTGTTCGGCCAGCGCCTTGACCTCGCTGGCGACGACCGCGAAGCCCTTGCCCGCCTCACCCGCTCGCGCAGCCTCGATTGTCGCGTTCAGAGCAAGCAGGTTGGTTTGTTCGGCCACCTGCTCGATGAGCGCGACCACCGCGCCGATTTCTTCGGAGGCTGTCGACAACTCGCCGATTGACTCGCAGGCCCGCCCGGCCTGGTTCGCCGCCTCCTCCAGCCCGGCGGTCTGGGCGTTGACGCGGCTCGAGATCTCCTGTCCGCCCGAGCCGAGCTGAACCGTCGCCGCAGCCACCGACCGCACGCTGGCCGCCGCCTCCTCGGAGCCCGCCGCGGCGCTGGACGCCGCTTCGCGGGTCCGGCCCACCGCGGCGTTCACTGCGCCTGAGGCCGCCTCCAGCGCGTCGGCCGCCTCGGCCAACTCTGAGGCCGTCTCGCCGACGCTCGTCTGGATCGCTTCGGCGGTCTCCCGTCTGGCCTCAGCAGCCCGCTGGTCACGCTCCTCCAGATATGCGGTGATCGCCATCTCCATATCGAGCACGAGGATGCGAACCAGTCCGTCAACGGCGGCTTCGGCGCGGCGAACCCGGCCTGGCGCGGCAAGGCCGCCAAGAGCGGAGCGAACGGCCGCCGACGCCAACGTCGCCGCCACCCGAGCGTAGGCGCCCATATACCAGCGCGGTTCCAGGCCGAGACGTGCATGGCCGTCCCCGATGCGCTTGGCTTGGGCCGCGCGCCCGGAGTCCAGCGGCGCGGCGAGCAGCCCCGTCCAGTGACGCTCCATGGCCGCGCGCGCCCGGCGCACGCTGTCAGGTGTTTCAAAGAGGCTCGCAGTCTCGTGGATCTGCTCGAGATCGCCGTAAAGCGCGTCGAGCGCATCCGGCATGGCCGCCTTTAGTGCTGGCGCGACCGCGATGACGGCGTCCGCCACCCGGTCGTCAGCCCCGACGAAAGCCAGGCGGTCAGCCCAAGCCTCCCGCGAGGCTGACGGAGTTTCAGTACCAAGGTGTTGTGCTTTCATTTCCCGCGCTCCGGCTTTGTTTGCTGCGACCGATTGGCGCGCCGCACGGTTAATGCGGTCTTTCCGCGGCTTTTCATCAGGCGCATGGGATAATTCCATGCGCGACAATCAACCCGTGCGGGCAAGGGCTTCCGGATAAACCACGTGATGACGGGCACCCCAGCGCGCCTCAAGCGCCGAAGCCTCGGCTGAGGTCAATGACACCGCAGTCGCATGCAGGAACCAGTCTCCGAGATCATCGCGCACCGGTACGAACACGATGCGCCAAGTGGACGCGTCTTCCTGAGAGTCCGTGGTCCATAGAGTCTCGATGCAGTTCACCGCGCCGCGAAATGCGCCAAGCGTGACGAGCCGATGCAGATGGTCCATCGCTTCATCGCCTAGAGCGCCCTGCAACGGCTCACCGACAGTCTGCTCCGACCAAGGCCTCGACAGGGCGAGAGCGGGAGCGCTCGCAGCGTCGAGCACGACCTCCCCGCCCCGCACGCCAAGTAGAAAGCTGACCACCGGCGAGGCCTGCACCACTGCGCGGCAGCGCGAAAACAGGGGCTGGTTCACCGGCTCTGCGAGAAATCGGTCCAGCTTGGCGCGCAGCTCGGCCTTGGGCGTCAGACTTCCGCTTTCGATACGTGATATCGTCGACTGGCTGACGCCCAGCAGCTCGGCCATGGCGTCCTGCTTCAGGTTTGACCTCACCCTAAAACGCTGAATCAATTCAGAGTAATCCACCGAGACGCCCCTTCCTTCCACGGTCGCCTTCACATAGCTTCATAATTCCATAATAAAAGTACGGCTTTCAAACCAAGCGCAGCGGATTGCGCATAAAGTCATGCGAAATCCGGTAAGGCCCGCGCTACTCCCCGACGCTGTCGCGTAAGTCTTCCGAGAAGGCCGAGATGCGTGCGGCGTTGGCGCCGAGATCGCTCATCCCCACCCGGCTCACCGAGCGCACGTCCACACGCGCGCTTTCCAGCCCGGTGTCGGTGACGCGCACCACCACGTCGTCCTTGAAACCGAACCAGAAGGTGGTCGCGGTGGCTTCAAACATGCCTGCGGCTTCGGACGCGGTGGACACGGTCCAGCCTCTGTCCCGCGCGGTGCTCAGCGCAGCCTGATAGGCGAGGTCGGCCGAGACCGGAAGTTCGATCGGGGTGATCTCGGGATAATGCTGGGCCTGCACCTGGGGCAGCGGACGGTCGTCGGCGGGGTTGGTCTTCGAGGCGTAGTCCACCGAGTTGCGCGCCCCGTCCTGGGTACGCCGGTCGATCAGCGCCTGGGTGAACTGGGGCGGGTTCTGGGTATCGGTCGTTATGTCGTGGATCGGCGGGACGCTCCCTGCGAGGTCTCGCACCGACTGGGCGTAGAGGATCCCGCCCGCCCCCACCACGATCGCCGCGACGCCGGCGATATAGCCGCCCGGCCCGGGCGCGTTCTTGGCGCCGAACACCAGGCGGAACAGAACCGCCACGATGAGCGCCGCGACGCCGAGCCCGGCTGTCGCGGGCAGGAACACGCCGGCGAAACTGCGCACGTGAATAAAGGCTTCAAGCGGGGTCCAAAGCCCGAACTTGCCGCCGAACGCGGTCACCACGAACCAGAGCGGCAAGCCGATCGCCGCCGCCGCGGCGAGGCCCACCACCAGATGGCGGATGGTTCTGAAAATGGTCTGCATGGCGTGCTCCCCCCGGTTCGCCGATCAGTCTGGGAATGAATTTATACCATTCCCGCTCAAGGATACAGACGCGAGACCGTCCATCGGCTCTGCAGGTCTTTGCGGTCGAACGCCATGCGGTCGTGCAGGCGGAAGGCGCGGTCGCGCCAGAACTCGATATGAACCGGGGCGATGCGGAAACCCGTCCAGTATTCCGGCCGAGGTATCTCGCCGAAATTAAATTTCGCGGCGTAGCCGGCCACAGCCTTCTCCAGCGCGAAGCGGCTTTCCAGCGGCCGGCTCTGGCGGCTCGCCCAGGCGCCGATGCGGCTGTCACGCGCCCGGCTGGCGTAATAGGCGTCGGCCTCCTCATCACCCACCCGGCTCACATGCCCCCTCACCCGCACTTGCCGGCGTAGCGATTTCCAGTGGAAGCACAGCGCGGCGCGGGCGTTTTCCTCCAGCTGCACGCCCTTGGCGCTTTCGGTGTTGGTGTAGAAGACGAAGCCGCGCGCATCGACATCTTTCAAGAGCACCATGCGCACATCGGGAAAGCCCGCCCCATCCGCGGTGGACAGCGCCATGGCGTTGGGGTCGTTGGGCTCGGACGTCTTCGCAGCCGCCATCCAGTCGGCGAACAGGGCGAACGGATCCTCGCGCGCGAAGATGTCCTCCGGCTCGGCCTCGGCGGATGTCGCATAATCCGCCGCGTCCGGGCTGGGCGGAATAATGTCCTTGCCGCTCAAAATCTTGCCTCCAATCGGCGGGTGTGCGCGGAAACTAGGCGCATCACGCCTGCGATCAACCTTTCGCAAACCTCATCGCGTCTAGAGTCCGCGCATGACCGCAAACCCGCAAGCCATTCTGGCCGCCTACAAGGCCTTCGGACTGCAGGGCGACGAGGATTTCACCGAAGTCCGCGCGCGCTTTCGTGCGCTCGTCAAGCAAGTGCATCCCGACACCGCCGGCGATGATCCCAAGCTTCTGGGCAAGCTGCAGCGCCTGTTGAAAGCCTACGAAGTGCTCAAGCTCTATGCGCCGCGCCGCTATGATCTTGAGATTACGCCGGAAGAGGCCCGCAAGGGCGGGCTTCGCACCATCAAGATCGATGACCGCGACGCCATGGTGCGCGTCCCGGTGGCGGTGAAGACCGGCGCCACGCTCACCCCGATCGGCGATCCCATGTGGCGGGTCTACATTCATGTGAAAGACAAGATGGTGGACGCCGATCTGTCCGCCGGCGAAAGCGAGCGCCGCGCCCGCGAGGCGCGCGCCGCCGAGTTCGCCGAACAGCGCGCCCGCGAAGAGGCCGAAGACACCGCCGGCGTGCTGCGCGGCTTCTACGAGACCTTCGTGAAGAAAAGCCCCGCGGCGAGGCTGGTGAGCTGGGCGCGCAGAGGGGCGGCGTAGCGGGTGAACCGCCGGAGCAAACATTTGCTAATCGGCAGTCTGCAAATTAAAGTCTCAACATGATTCACGATCAGATATCCGAGAAGGACGTCGCCGACTTCCGCAAGGCCGCCGAAGCCTACCGCAAACGGCATACGCGCTCTCGTGAAGCTGCGCGCAAGGAACTGGTCGCGCTCGGGATCGTCACGCCGAAAGGCAATCTGAGAAAAGTCTACGGCGGATAACTCCTCGATGCATGACCTGCATCACGGCCTCGTGCTCGCCTACCATGGGTGCGACGTGGCCGTGGCGGAGGCTCTGCTGTCTGGCGGCGACTTTAAGAAGAGTGAAAACGCCTACGACTGGCTCGGCCACGGTATCTATTTTTGGGAACGCGACCCTCGCCGAGGCCTTGAATTCGCGCATATGCTCGCCGCGCACCCGCTGAGAGGCCGCCATATACAAAAGCCGGCGGTGATAGGGGCGGTACTCACCCTCGGGCGCTGCCTCGACCTGACCGTACGCAACGCTGCAACGTTCACCTCTGAGGCCTATCAGGCGCTTTTGGACCTGTTCAATAGCCATGACGGGGCCTCAATGCCGGTCAATTCTGCAGATTTGCTTCGTCGCGACCTGGACTGCGCCGTATTCAACATGCTCCATCGGATGCGCGCGCAACAGGGCTCACCACCGTTCGACACCATTCGCGGCATCTTCGAAGAGGGCGATCCCGCCTATCCGGGCGCAGGCTTCAAGGACCATACTCACATCCAGATCGCGGTCCGCAACACAGACTGCATACTGGGCGTCTTTCGCGTTCCCGATTCGGCTCTGGATTAATCCCATGTCCCACAACACCTTCGGTCATTTGTTCCGCTTTACGACCTGGGGCGAAAGCCATGGTCCCGCGCTGGGCTGCGTGGTGGACGGGTGTCCGGCGGGAATCGCGCTGACCGAGGCCGACATCCAGCCCTTCATGGACAAGCGCAAGCCCGGCCAGTCGCGTCACGTCACCCAGCGCCGCGAAGCCGATGAAGTGCGCATCCTGTCGGGCGTGTTCGAGGACGAACGCACGGGCGGCCAGGTGACCACCGGCGCCCCGATCTCGCTGATGATCGAGAACACCGATCAGCGCTCGAAGGACTATTCCGACATTCGCGACACCTGGCGGCCGGGCCATGCGGATTACACCTATGACGCCAAGTACGGCGTGCGCGACTATCGCGGCGGGGGCCGGTCCAGCGCGCGCGAAACCGCCGCGCGCGTCGCTGCGGGCGCCATCGCGCGCAAGGTGCTGGGCGAGGCGATCACCATTCGCGCCGCCCTGGTGCAGGTGGGTCCGCGAAAGATCGAGCGGGCGCGCTGGGATTGGGATCAGGTGGACCGCAACGACTTCTTCTGCCCCGACGCCGAAACGGCTGAACACTGGGCCGAGGACATGGATGCGATCCGCAAGGCGGGCAGCTCGGTGGGCGCGCTTGTGGAATGCGTCGTCTCCGGCGTTCCCGCCGGATGGGGCACGCCGGTCTATGGCAAGCTCGACGCCGACCTCGCCTCGGCGATGATGAGCATCAACGCGGCCAAGGCCGTGGAGATCGGCGCGGGGCTGGAAGCCGCCATGTTGCGCGGCGAAGACGCCGCTGACGAAATGTACCTGCAGGACGGCGCGCCGGCCTTTCGATCCAACCATAACGGCGGCGTGCTGGGCGGGATCAGCACCGGCCAGGATTTGGTGATCCGCGTGGCGATCAAGCCCACCAGCTCCATCCGCATCGAGCGCGAGACCCTGACCAAGGATCTGCGCGAGACCAAAGTCTCCACCAAGGGGCGCCATGACCCCTGCGTGGGCATCCGCGCCGTGCCCGTGGCCGAAGCCATGGCCGCCCTGGTTCTCGCCGATCACAAGCTGCGCGCAGCCGCAGCCCGGGTTTGACGCGTTAGCCCCTCCATGACCGATTTCACAAAGCACGACGCCGTTTTGATCTGGGGCTATGGCCGCGAGGGCCGGGCCGTTCTGGAGCGTGTGCGCAAGGACGCGCCCGATCTCGCAATCGTCGTCGTCGATGCAAAGGACCCGGGCGACCTGCCCATCGGCGTGACCTGGGCGGGCGAGGACCAGCTCGAACCGCTGTGCCGCGAGGCCGACACGCCGCTGCTCGTGAAAAGCCCCGGCGTCTCCCTCTACGATGCGCGCCTGGACGCTGCACTCAAGGCCGGCGCGACACTCACCAGTCAGACCAATCTCTTCTTCGAGCTGAAACCGGCCGGGCAACGCGTCGCCGCGATCACCGGCACCAAGGGCAAGAGCACCACCAGCGCGCTTGCCCATCACATGCTGGAAGGGATCGGCGTGAAAGCCGCGCTGGCCGGCAATATCGGCGATCCGGCGATCCTGGCGCCGCGCGACGCGGAGATCGTGATTTTGGAGATCTCCAGCTATCAGATTGCAGACCTCGTCCATGCGCCCGACGCCTTCATCTTCCTCAATCTTTTAACCGACCACGTCCCCTGGCACCGCGGGGCGGAACGCTACCGCGCCGACAAGGCGCGCCTGGCCCGGCTTGATCCCAACGCGCTTGGCGTCATGAACGCGGCCGATCAGCGCCTGACCGACGCCTTCGGCCATCAGCCGAACCGGGTCTGGTTCGGATGCGAGGACGGGTTTCACGCGCGAGACGGCGCGATCTGGCGCGGCGATGAGTGCTGGGGCCGGATCGGCGCGCTTCCCGGCGACCACAACGCGCTGAACGCCTGCGCCGCGCTCGCCCTGGTCGAGGCGCTGGGCCATGACGCGCGCGCGGCGTTCGACACGCTGGAAAGCTTCACCGGCCTGCCCCACCGGCTGCAGACCGTGCACGAGGCGGACGGGATCCGCTATGTGGACGACGGGCTCGCCACCACGCCGGAAGCGGCCGCTTTCGCCGTTGAGGCCTTCAAGGATCAGGCCCTCGTCCTGCTCCTGGGGGGCGAAGATCGCGAGCAGGATTACGCCTGGCTCGCCGCGCAGCTTGAGGGCGCCGGCCATGTCCGGGCGGTCTTCGCCCTGGCGGACAACGGCGAGCGGGTGGTGGAGGCGTTCTCCGGCGGCCGGCTCGGCGCGGTCACGCAGTTCGTCCCCGGCGTCGAGGACGCGGTGGCCAAGGCGCGCGACGCCCTGCCCGAGGGCGGGGTGGTGCTCTTAAGCCCCGCAGCGCCGCGCGCGAAGGCGTTTGAGAGCTATGTGGAGCGCGGCGCGGCCTTCAAGGCGGCGGCTGAACGCGCCTCTTAAGCAGGCCTTGGCGCCGCACGGCCGATTGTCTAAGCGACGGGCGCGAGCCCTTAAAGGAGCCCATCGAAATGCATGTCTCAAGCACGTTCGACGCCGGCAACATCATCGTGAAGTCGGCCGATGACGCCGGCGATGTCCGGCTGGAGATCCGCAAGGACCATCAAAGCGATTTTTACCAATGGTTCTATTTCAAGGTCTCCGGCGCGAAGGGCGAGGCCTGCCGCTTCGTGATCGAGAACGCCGGCAAGGCGGCCTATGAACAAGGATGGCCGGGCTACAAGGCCTGCATCTCGTCCGATCGCGAGACCTGGGAGCGGGCCGAGACGGCCTATGAAAACGGCGAGTTGATCATCACGGCGACGCCTGAAGCCGACGCGGTGTGGATCGCCTATTTCGCGCCCTACTCCATGACCCGCCATGACGAGCTGATCGCGGCCTGCCAGCAGCACCCGAGGGTCAAGCTGGACGTGCTCGGCTCGACGCTGGACGGGCGTGACATGGACCGCCTGACGATCGGCGACCCTGGCGACGGCAAGAAGACGATCTGGGTGATCGCCCGCCAGCATCCCGGCGAGACCATGGCCGAATGGGCCGCAGAAGGCTTCCTGCAGCGCCTTCTGGACGACGCCGACCCGGTCAGCCGGGACCTTCTGGACAAGGCGGTGGTTCACGTGGTGCCGAACATGAACCCGGACGGCTCTTTCCGCGGCCATCTGCGCACCAACGCCAAGGGCGTGAACCTGAACCGCGAATGGGACAAGGCGAGCCTTGAAAACTCCCCGGAGGTCTTCTGCGTGCTGGAAGCCATGCGCGAGACCGGGGTCGACCTCTTCCTTGATATGCACGGCGATGAAGCCCTGCCCTACAACTTCATCGCCGGCGCCGAAGGCACGCAGGGCTGGGACGACGCCGCCCAAGCCCGTCTGGACCGCTACAAGAGCGAGCTGAAACGCTTCAATCCGGACTTTCAGACAGAACACGGCTATCCGGTGAGCCCGCCGGGCACGGCCAATCCGTCTGTGGCGACCAATTACATGGCGCCGGCGTTCAAATGCCTGGCCATGACCCTGGAGATGCCGTTCAAGGACTCCGCCATCACCCCGGACGAAGCCGAAGGCTGGTCCCCGGCGCGCTGCCTGCACATGGGCGCGTCGCAGGTGGACGCCATGCGCGCGGTGCTGGAGCGGTTATAGGCGGCGCAGGGTTGTCCCTCCGCTTGATGAAGCTGGGCCAAGGCGGAGCCTCCGGTCGAGAGGGGCGGCGGCGCTGAATGCTCAAGACGCGGCGCGAGCGCCCCTCGCCGATAAAGCGGCGAACACAGCCGTTTTTTAGCCTCTGCGCCCCTACGCGCTCAGCATGGACGATACGAGACGGTTGAGGCTGACGCCGTCTTCGGCCGCCCTGATCGCCAGCCGGCGGTGCTGCTCGGGAGGCAGGCGCACCTGAAACTTGCCGCTGAAGGACTTGACTGAAAGGGGCTCCGGAAGCGGTTCGGCGCTCGCAGCCATCTCCGCAACGATCTCGCTGACAAGATGGACGACACCTTCCAAGGCTTCGGCCTGGGTTGCGGCGAGCCAGGACAGGCTTGGAAACTCGGCGCAAAGGCCGACGAACTCTCCATCTTCCTGCGACCAGACGACACGATAGGCGTACTTTTTCGGGTCAACCACCACCTGACTCCTTGAGCTTTGCGATCGCTGCGAGCACCTGCCTGACCTGATAGGGCTTGGCTTTTCCAGCTTTGCCTTCCTGTATGTTCACCCGCGGATCGCCCGTCCAGGGCGTTCGATAGACCTTGTGGCTGGTTCCGCGCTGGCGCGGGGCGCCGAAATAGTGGTCGCAGATCGTAGCCAGATCTGAAAACCGCACGTTCTGAGGCGCGGCCTTCATTTCACGCAGGACCTTTTCGAGGCGCGCCATCAGTTACAATAGTATCAATATTGATGCCATGCAATGCACCTACTCACTCGCGATGGCTTCGGCTTCGGGCCGGAACTCCAGGTCGGTGTCGGCGACGAGGTAGGTGAAGATCGTCCACGCCGCGACGTTCTGGGCCATCTCTTCGGGGACGATCTTGTCGAACGTGTCGTTCGGGGTGTGGTGGAATTCGAAATAGTCCTCGCCGTTTTGCTCCAGCCGCGCCATGGGCACGCCCATGAACTGCAGCGGGATCATGTCGGGACCGCCGCCGGACTCGTTGCCGCCTCGAATGATCCCCAGAAAGGCGAGCTCGCGGCCGACGGCGTCAAAATAGGGCAGCGCCTCTTCACTGACGTTTGAACTGAACCGCCAGACTTCGCGGGCGCCGAAATCGCTTTCCGAGCCGATCTTGTGATCGGCCAGCGTGCCGTCGCGCCGGCGCGCATTGGCGTAGGCGCGCGCGCCCACAAGCCCCACCTCTTCGGCGCCGAACAGCACCACGCGGATGGTCCGGCGCGGATGCTCGGGCAAATCACCGATCAGCTTGGCCGCGGCGGTGACGATCCCGACGCCCGCCCCGTCGTCGAGCGCCCCGGTGGCGGTGTCCCAGCTGTCGAGATGGGCGCCGATGACGATGATTTCGTCGGGCGCTTCGGAGCCGGGGATTTCGCCGATCACGTTTCCGCTGACCACCTCGTCGCGCCAGCCGGCATAGGTTTGAAGGCGCATGGTGATCGTCTCGCCGGCTTCATGGATGCGCTCGATCTGGTCAGCGTCGGGCGCGGAGACCGCCAGCGCCGGGATTTCCGGGCGGCGGTCGTCGGGAAAGCTCATCATGCCGGTGTGCGCGAACCGGTTCGAGCTGGTGCCGACCGAGCGGATCAGCACGCCCGCCGCGCCGCGATCCTCGGCTTGATGCCAAGCCTGGGTGCGCTTGCGATTGGCCCAGCCATAGCCCTCCCCGGTGCGCGAGGCGACCATGCGGTCGTTGATGAAGACCAGCTTGCCCTCAAGCGCGGTGTCTTCTGCGTCGGTGGCGATGAAGGCGTCATAGCTGTCGAAGAACACGATCTCGGCTTCCAGCCCGCCTTCCGGCGTCGCCGCCGCGCCGCCAAGCGAGGTGGCGTAGACCTCCTGGGGATAAGGCGCGGTGATCGCCACCTCTTCATAGATCGACCGGCCACGGGTCCAAAGATCGAGCGGGAATTCCTCAACCCGCACGTTTTCAAAGCCCAGCTCGGTCATCATCGCCACCGCCCAGTCGCGGGCGCGCGCCTCGTGCGGCGTGCCGGCGAGGCGCGGGCCGATCTCGGTGGTGAGGTCGCGGGTGATCTCATAGGCGAGATCGCTGTCCAGCGCCTGCTCCGCAAGCGCTCTTGCGGCCGCTGCGGCCTCCGGGTCCAGCCGGTGCACGGCGTCCTGGGCCTGGGCCGGCGCGGCGAACCCCAGCGCCAGGGCCGAAACGGCGGCGAGGCGGGCGATCTTGAGCATGGCGGTCTCCCCTCAATACGGTGTCGGGCGCCAATCTAGCCGCCCCCCGGCGCCCGCGAAAGCCGCAGGGCGCATCGTCGGTGAGAAGCGGTGTTCGCCGCGAACGCAAGCGGCTATAACGCCGCCATGACGACCCGGAACGACGACACACACACATCGGTGGAACTCATGGACGCCGACGCGCCCCCGGACCGGCGCGCGGTCTCCGGACCCGACGCCGCGCCCGGCCACGGCGCGTTCGCGCCCGGCGCAGTGGCGCGCGTGGGCCTGGCGATCGGACGGCGCCTGCCCAGCGGCCGCACCGGATTAAGGCTCGCCGGCGCAGCACGCCCGCTTGCGCTCGCCGGGTTGAAAGAAGGCCGGTGCGACGTCGAGGCGCTGGGGCTGAAACTACGGCTCCATCCGCGCGACAACCTGTCTGAAAAACGCATCTTTCTCACCCCGCAATGCTTCGACCCGGACGAGCTGGATGCGGTCCGCCAGGTGATGGGGCCGGGCAAAACCTTTTTCGACATCGGCGCGAACGCGGGCGCCTATGCGCTGGTCGCGGCCAGGGCGGGCGGCCGCTCCAGCCGTGTGGTCGCCGTGGAGCCGCAGGCGGAGATGCGACGGCGCATGCTGTTCAACGCCCGCCAGAACGGGCTGGAGAATGTGGAGGTCACCGGCGTGGCGCTCGCCGACTATGAAGGCGAGGACGTCATGCGGATGGTGGCGGGCAATCTGGGCCGCACCGCCCTCACCGGACCCGGCTCGGCCGGAGGCGAAGCAGTGCGCGTGACCACGCTGGCGACGCTCATGTCCGAGTTGAACGTCAAGCGCATCGACGCCATGAAGATCGACGTCGAGGGCGGGGAATTCACCATTCTTGCAGCCTTCTTCAAACAAACCTCGCACGACGCCTGGCCGGAGCTTTTGGTGCTCGAGCGCGCCGATCTCGACGGGCGGGACGCTCCGGACGCGGCCGCGCTCGCCCAATCGAAGGGCTATAAAGTTCAACACACGACACGAATGAACGTTATTCTAAGCCGCTGACTCTCCAGCCGGGCGCAACGCCCGCCCAGCTGAGTCGGACCGCGAACGGGCATGGGGGCCGCGCAATTATGAGTGTTGATCGAATCATCCGCGGCCGGGCCAAGGACCTTGGCGGCTTTTCGGTGTCGCGGGTGCTGCCGTTTGCAAAAAAGCGCCGCGTTGGACCGTTCGTCTTTTATGACGAGATGGGCCCGGCGCGCTTCGAGCCGGGCAAGGGCATCGATGTTCGCCCCCACCCCCATATCGGCCTGTCCACCGTCACCTATCTGTTCCAAGGCGAGATGGACCATGCCGACACGCTGGGCGTTCACAAGACCATCACGCCCGGGGCGGTGAACCTGATGACCGCCGGGCGCGGCATCGTCCATTCCGAGCGCACCGGGCCAAGCGCGCGCGCCGCCGGTCACGCCCTGCACGGGATCCAGGTCTGGATCGCCCTTCCGCAGGACGAGGAGGAGCGTGCGCCGGACTTCCAGCATGCCGCCGCCGCCGACATTCCCGAATTTGAGCAAGGCGGCGCCAGGCTGCGCTTGATCATGGGCGAGGCCTATGGCGAGCGCTCTCCGGTCACGGTGTATACGCCCACCTTGTACATCCACGCCGAATGCCCGGCCGGATCCGCCTTTCAATTGCCGTCGGGACAGGGCGAACTCGCCACCCATGTGGTGTCCGGCAAGATCGAAACCGGCGGCGAGCCGGTGGCTGCGGGATGCATGGCCGTGTTCGCGGCCGGCGAAGCGCCGGTGCTCCGGGCGCGCGAGGACAGCCGGGTGATGATCCTGGGCGGCGCCGATATCGGCGAGCGTCATATGGAGTGGAACTTCGTCTCCTCGCGAAAGGACCGCATCGAACAAGCCAAGGCCGCGCTGGCGCGCCAGCGCGGCGGCGGGTTTCTCCGGCGCGGTCTACGCCCTGCCGCCCGGCGAAACCGAACACATCCCCCTGCCCGGCGATCCGGACCCCGGCCCGCCGCCGCGCACAAAGGCCGAGCCGACAAGCTAGCCCGCCTGCGCAATGACGCACCGCAGCATGGATTTCGGGGTGATTTGCCGGCCCCCCGGCGCTAGAACTGTCGCCCGATGAGGCGGACCAGCGGCGAACAAGACCGCGGCCGCGTTAATTGAGCAGGCAATCCGAACGGGGGGACACCCTATGGCCGACGGTATGGTCACGCCGCGCGATCTAAGCGATCTGGGCGTTGAGAACGCGTCGAAACTAAACGTGAACTGGAGCGAGGAAGCGCTTTACGAGGAGGCCGTGCGCCGCGGCGAGGGCCGCGTGGGCAAGGGCGGCCCGCTCGTGGTGGAGACCGGCCAGCACACCGGCCGCTCGGCGCGCGACAAGTTCACCGTGCGCGACAACGCCACCGAAAACACGGTGTGGTGGGACAACAACGCCTCCATGACGCCGGATCATTTCGATGCGCTGTGGGATGATTTCAAGGCGCACATGGCCGGCTCGGAATTGTTCGTCCAGGAGCTGTTCGGCGGCGCCGATCCCGCCCATCGCCTTCCCGTGCGCGTGGTCACCGAGCTGGCCTGGCATTCGCTGTTCATCCGCCATCTTCTGCGCCGGCCGGACCGGAGCGAGCTTGAAGACTTCGCGGCGCAGTTCACCATCGTGAACCTGCCGAGCTTCAAGGCGGACCCTGAGCGCCACGGCACGCGCAGCGAGACCGTCATCGCAGTCAATTTCGCCAAGCGCCTGGTGCTGATCGGCGGCACCTCCTACGCCGGGGAGACCAAGAAATCGGTCTTCACCATCCTCAATTATCTGCTGCCGGAAAGCCGCATCATGCCGATGCACTGCTCGGTCAACAAAGGCGAGGACGGCGACAGCGCGATCTTCTTCGGGCTGTCGGGCACCGGCAAGACGACCCTGTCGGCCGATCCGAAACGCGTGCTCATCGGCGACGACGAGCACGGCTGGTCGCCGGACGGGCTCTTCAATTTCGAAGGCGGCTGCTACGCCAAGATGATCCGGCTTGATCCCAAGGCCGAGCCGGCGATCTTCGCCACCACCAAGATGTGGGGCACGGTGCTTGAAAACGTGGTGATGGACCCGGCCACCCGCGAGCTTGATCTCGACGATGCCTCGCTGGCGGAAAACTCGCGCGGCGCCTATCCGCTGCACTACATCCCGAACTCGTGCTCGAAAAACGTGTGCGGGCATCCCAATAATGTGGTGATGCTCACCTGCGACGCGTTCGGCGTGATGCCGCCCATCGCCAAGCTGACCCCGGCCCAGGCGATGTACCACTTCCTGTCCGGCTACACCGCCAAGGTCGCCGGGACCGAGAAGGGCGTCACCGAACCCAGCGCCACCTTCTCCACCTGCTTCGGCGCCCCGTTCATGCCGCGCCATCCCAGCGAGTACGGCGCGCTTCTGCGCGACCTGATCGCCGAGCACGGCGCCGATTGCTGGCTGGTGAACACCGGCTGGACCGGCGGGCCCTATGGCGAGGGCGAGCGCATGCCGATCAAAGCCACGCGCGCCCTGCTGAACGCCGCGCTGGACGGCTCTCTGGCCGGGGCGGATTTCCGCATCGACCCGGTGTTCGGCTTCGCCGTGCCGACGAAGGTGGAGGGCGTGGATCCGAAAATCCTCAACCCGCGCGACACCTGGGCCGATCCGGCCGCCTATGACGCCCAGGCGCGCAAGCTCGCCGACATGTTCGTGGCGAACTTCGAACGCTTCGAAGAGCACGTGGCGCCTTATGTGCGCGCGGCCGCACCCAAGCCGGAGGCGGCGCGCGCCGCCGAATAGGCGTCGCCGCATCGCTGAAGAAAAAACCCCGGCGCGGCGCGCCGGGGTTTTTGCTATTGATCGCGTCATGGATCAAAGCTTCCTCGCCGCGCTCGATCAACTCGCGCCCGGCTATCAGACCGGCGTTTACCGCGGCGAGCGCTGGGGCGTGAGCGTGACCGGCGTGCCCCGCGACGGCGTACGCAAGCTTTATGGCGAGCGCCTGGCCGGCGGCGACCATGTCAGCTTCAACCTCTACACCACTGGCTCAGGGCCAAAGCTTAAGCCGTGTGAGATGCCGGCGGCGAAAGTGGTGGCGTTCGTGTGCGGATTTGCGCCGGAGAGACTGTAACAATCGGCGCGGCCTTGCGACTATCTAAAGCCGAGGAGGCTGGGGATTGGACGCGTTCGACCGCATCATCAAGGAGCACGGAGCCATGGTCCGGCGCATCGCGTCGAGCCGGGAGCGCGATTCCGCGCTCATTGACGACCTGATGCAAGAGATCCTTCTGGCCGTCTGGCGCGCCTGGCCGGGGTTTCGCGGCGAGGGATCGGAGAAGGCCTTCGTGGCGCGCATCGCCCACAATGTCGCGATCAGCCATGTCCGCCGGGCGAGCCGGTTCAAATCCACGCCGCTCGATGAGCGAACGCCCGACGGGTCCGCCGGCCCGGAAGCGCTCACCGACGCCGCGCTGCAGCGCGAACGCCTGCTGGAGGCGGTGCGCGCCCTGCCTGAGCCCTTGCGCGAGCCGCTGGTGCTTCACCTTGAGGGCCTGACCCAAGCCGAGATCGGCGAAGCGCTGGGCCTGACGGCGACCAACGCTGGCGTCCGGCTGACCCGCGCTCGCGCAAAGCTGAAGGAGATGATGACATGAGCGCCGACGACGACGCGCTTAAGGCCCTCTGGCGCGACACGCCCACAATCGACGCCGGCGAGGTGCGCGCGCGTCTCGACGCCACCAACCGCCTGCATAGGCGGCTCAACCAGGCGAGTTTCGCGCTTGGCTGGCTGGCCGCGGCGGCGATCCTCGCCGCCGAGGTCGCGGGCCGGATCGACACCGCGTTCGCCGCCCCGATCCTTGTTGCGGCGGGTCTGATTGCGAGCTGGCTTCATTATCGGTGGTCCAAGAAGCGCCTCCAGCGCGCCTTTTCGGTCGAGCCGCGCGCCATGCTCGCGTTCGCCATCGGTCGCAGCCGCGCCGGCCTTACATTGGCGCGAAGCCTTTATCTCGGGCTGCCCGCGGGGGTCGCCGCAGGCTATCTCGGCGGCGCAGCCGCAGGCGGCGGGCTCGCCTTACCGGATGGGCCGTCGGGCTGGCTGCTCTTCGCCGGAGTGCTCGCCGGGGTCGCCCTGGCGGTGACAGGCGGCGTCGTTATGGCGCGCCGGCGCGCGGAAGACATCGCAGCCTTGAAGGCGCGGCGGCCCGAATTCGAGGGCGCCCCGTAACAAATCCCGCTGCGCCGCGACTATCCCTTCAGACGGCGGGTTCAACGCCGCAGGAAGGAGATCACAATGAAAGCGAAATTCACCCCCGTACTGATCGGGCTCGTGGCCGCGGGGCTTTACGCCTTCAACGCCTATAAGGAATACGCCGCCGGCGACGCCGGCGCGGCGCTCAACTGGGCGATCGGCGGGGTCTGCCTGACGATCGGCTATGCCTGCTTGATGGCCGCCGTTTCGCGCACGCAACGGACTAAGTGCAAGAAGCCGACATGAGCCGGAACGAATTCAAATTTGTCGGCGCGGTCGCGATCGGGATCGTCTCCGGATTCGCGGTGCTGGCCTGGCTGTATTTCGGGGTCGTCGCGCGCTGAGCGTTTTCGCTCAGCGCGCCGTCACCCGTCTCAGCCTTGCGCGGCCGCGTTCGGTCTGCCGCCGCGGTTGCGCTGGCGCGGCTTGCCGCCGCCCTGTCCACCGCCCTGGCCTTGAGGACGGCCGCCGCCCTGACGCTGACCGCCCTTTCCTTGCGGGCGTCCGCCGCCGGAGCGGCCCCGGCCGCCGCCGCCGCCACGATTATGCTTGGGCTTTGCCGCGTCGCCCTTCGGCATGGGCGGGGCGTCGTTCATGCCGGGGATTTCCTTGCCCATGAGCTTTTCGATGTCTTTAAGCAAGATCCGCTCATCCGGCGCCACCAGCGAGACGGCCCGGCCTTCCGCGCCGGCGCGCGCGGTGCGGCCGATGCGGTGGACATAGCTTTCAGACACATTGGGCAGCTCATAGTTCACAACCACGGCCACGTCATCGATGTCGAGCCCGCGCGCGGCGATGTCGGTGGCCACCAGCACAGGCGCCTTGCCTGACCGGAACGCGTCGAGCGCGCGCTCGCGCTGGCCCTGGCTTTTGTTGCCGTGAATGGCGTTGGCCTTGTGCCCGAAGCTCACAAGGCGCTTGGCGACCCGGTCGGCGCCGCGCTTGGTGCGGGTGAAAACGATCGCCTTCTTGCCCGCGTCCGGCGCCATCAGCTCGATCAGCGCGTCCGGCTTGTCGCCGGCGTTCACGTAAAAGACTTTCTGGTCGATGCGCTCCACCGGTTTCGACGGCGGCGTCACCGCCACGGTCACTGGGTCTTTCAGGAAATCATCAGCAAGCTGACGGATCGCCGGAGGCATGGTGGCCGAGAACATCACCGTCTGGCGCGGCTTTGCGGCCTGGGAGAGAAGCTTGCGGATCGCCGGCATGAAGCCGAGATCAAGCATCTGATCGGCCTCGTCCAGAATGACGATATTGGTGTGGTCCAGACGCGCCTTGCCGGTGGACATGTGATCGAGAAGCCGGCCCGGCGTCGCGACGAGGATGTCCAGGCCGGTCGCCAGCTTCTTGATCTGCGGGCCCGGCTTCACGCCGCCGAACACCACCGCATGGGTGAGCCCGGCGTGCTTGCCGTAGGTCTCCACGCTGGCGCCGATCTGGGCGGCCAGCTCGCGCGTGGGAGCGAGGATCAATGCGCGGCAGGTGCGGCCGGGCGCCTGCTTGTTCTGTTCCAGAAGCCGCGTGATGAGCGGAAGCACGAAGGCCGCCGTCTTGCCGGTGCCGGTCTGGGCAAGCCCCACCACGTCGCGGCCGTTCAAAACCGGGGTGATGGCGCGCGCCTGGATCGGGGTGGGGGTCTCATAGCCTTCATCCAGAACCGCGCGCAGAACAGGCTCGGCCAGATTAAGGTCGGTGAATTTGGTCATATCGAACTTTCTCGCGCGCTCCGGATCACCGTGAGCGCGGCGCATAAACAATCAATGGGGACAACTGCGCAGATCAGCCGCCGTCGACGGGCGCATCCTGCACCCAACGCCCGGACTGGTGTTCCTGGAGCCACGGGCTCCGGCCGATCCGATCGCGATCCGGCGGATGGGCGAAACCGCCCCCTCCACGCGCCGAACCGCTTGCGTGCCTTCCATGTGGACGCTTTCTGCGGCGAAAGCAAGGCGCGCCGCGCATTGCCCGGCGCGCATTAAGGGTGTTGAATACGCTCATTACGGCGCGAGGGGGACGTCATGACGGGGACAACGGGCGCGGAGCGCTCCAGGGTCTTCATTTCCTATTCGCGGGCCGACGTGGAGTTCGCGCGCCAGCTCGTCGACGCGCTGGCGGTGGCCGATATCCAGGCCTTTCTTGATCTTGAAAGCATTGATGCGGGCGAAGACTGGCGCGAGCGCCTGGGCGCGTTGATCCGCTCCAGCGACAGCGTGGTGTTCATCCTCACGCAAACTTCCGCGGCGTCGGACATCTGCCGGTGGGAGGTCGCCGAAGCCGCCCGCCTTGGAAAGCGCTGCATTCCGGTCCTGCCCGCTGCGTTCACGGGCGACGCCCCCGAACAGCTGGCGTCGCTGAACTATATCTTCTTCTACCCCCATGACGGCATGCCCGGTTCGGGCTTCGGCGCCGGGCTGTCACGCCTTGTCGAGGCGCTGAAGACCGATCTGTCCTGGACCCGCGAGCACACCCGGCTGATCGAACAGGCCGCCGGCTGGATCGCGCGGGATCGGCGCGACGATCAGCTTTTGCGCGGCGCGGCGCTTGCGGATGCGCAGCGCTGGCGCAGCCAGGCGCCGGGCGACGTCTTTGTCCATGACAGCGTTCTGCACTTCCTCGCCGCCTCGGCCGACGCCGAGGCGCTGCGCGAGAACGCCGCCAAGCGTCAGGCCCGGCGGATCGTCGTCGGCGCGGCGGCGCTGTTGCTTCTCGCCCTCGCCGCCTTGGGGCTCGCCGGTCAGCAGGGCGCGGACGCCGAGGCGCTGCGCAGCCAGCAATTCGCCGACACGGCGGCGGATTTGTTCGACGAAGGCCAGCACCTCGAAGCCATGCGCGCCGCGCTCCTCGGCGATCCCGCCGCCGCCGGCTCGATCTGGTCACGCTTGTTCTTCTGGCGCGATGACCGTGGGCCGGCCCGGCACGCGCTCGCCGCAGCGCTGACCCATAATCAATTATCCGCGCTCACCCCGCCCCATGACGGGCGCGCGCAGCAGGTCGCCTTCAGCGCGGACGGGCGCCGTTTTGCTACGGGCGGTGGCTCGGACGGGCGTTTGCGCTTGTTCGAACGCACCCACCTGGGCGCCGTCCTGATTGACGAATTTCAGCTGCCGGGAACCGGGATCAGCAGCATGGCGCTGACCCCGGACGGGACCACGCTCGCGGCGACGTCCTGGGTGATCCGTGATTCGCAAGTCTTCGTCTGGCGCGCAGGCGAGGCCGAACCGCTGGCCGAAATCACCGCGGATGAAGGCGAGATCTTCACCGCCGTCTCCTTCACCCCTGATGGGACAGGACTGATCGCCGCGCGTCACGAAGCGCTGGACGTGTTCGATATCGGCGCCGACGCGCCGCGCGCCACGTTCCAGATCGACCTGCCGTCGGTGTTCTCATCAATCTACCTCGTGGAGGCGTCTCCGGACGGCGAGCATGTCGCGCTGGGCGTCGCGGCGCGCGGCGAAACCTTTCCCGGGCCCGGCATCTTCATTCACCGCCTGTCCGACGGCGCCCGCACAACAGCATTCGAGGTGGCGAGTGAGGCGTCCGATCTGTCCTTCGACGCGTCCGGACATGTTTTAGCCGCGAGTTATCTCGATGGACGGATCGACCTCCTCGCTCCGCTTGAGGGGCGGCTCGTCCACACCTTTAGCTCCAACCTTGCTCAATCCATCGCTCTGTCTCCTGAAGGCGACCGCTTGGCCACAGGCGATCCGGCAGGCTTGATCGGGATATTCGAGCTGCCGCCCGCGGGCGAACCCCTGCAGGTCGCGGATCAGCTCCCAACCCGGCTCGAAACCGGGGCCGGCGCGGTGCTCGCCCTGGCGTTCGACGCAGATGGAGACACTTTGGCCTCCACCCATCTCGACGGGCGCGCACGGCTCTGGCGCCTGACCGATCCGCCGGCCGAAGTTCAACGGATCGAGGTTGGCGGGGCTATGCCGCCCGTGGTCTCTCCGGATGGGCGCTTCGTGTTCCAAAGCAAGCCCTTCGACGCTTCGGACGTGCTCGGCGAGATATATGACACGCAAACCGGCGAACGCGTGCTGACCGTGCCGGAGACCGGCTCGCGCTTCGTCTATCCTGGCGACCGCGCCGCGTTCTCACTGGACGGGAGCTCTATCGCCCTGTTCCGGCCCGACACGATCGAAGTGTGGCGCGTGGACGCCGATGCGCAGGCGCCGCAGGCCTCAGCCGCGCTTGGCGACGTGCAGCCTCAAACGATTGCTTTTGACGCCGACGGCGACACGGTGTGGATCGCACAAGCGGGCTGGACCGCCGAAAACCCTGCGGAGATTCACCGGTGGGATTTCATCGAAGGAGCTGAAATCGCGGAAGTCGCCTTTCCCCCTGGCGGGATCAGCGGCGTCGCGCTCTCTTCGCATGGCGTCGCAGTCTCCTGGCGCGACGATCAACAAGGCGCGACGCTTTACGATCTGGAGGCGGGCGCGGTCCTCGCGCCTGCGATCTCCTCCCGGGATCGGCTCGCCGAACTGGTGTTTACGCCGGATGGAAGCCGGGTCGTGACCCTGGATCGAAGCGGGTTCGCGGAAGTGTGGCGTGTCGGCGAACCTCGCGCCGAGCAGCGCCTATCGGCCGGCGAACCACTTTACAGCATCGGGAACTGGGACGTAGCGGTGTCTCCGGACAGCACGCGCTTTGCGAGCCTTGACGCGCAGTCGGTGAAGATATGGCGCTTCGGCGAACCGGTCCCGCTACAAACCTTCAGCCTTGATCCGGGGCGCTTCGATCAGGTCGCATTCGGTCCGCAAGGGTCGGACACGGTCCAGGTCACGAACGATGATGAAATCGTCACCTTGCGGCTCGATCCTGTTCTCGCGGCCTCACCCAGCCGGCAGGTCGCCGCCGCCTGCGGCGTGCTGCGGGCCGCCGGCGCATCTGATTTCCTCGATGAAACAGCCGCCCACCACCGCATCCTGCAACGCCTGCAGCGTGACCCGTGCGAGCGGGCGCGGCGGCTTCCCATTCCCGGCGGCCTTGAGCCGAGGCCGCCGATGTGAAAGGCGGTTCGCGGGCCGTCTTAGCGGTGAACTGAAGCAGGTCGGCCGCCCGGCGACCAGCCCGCCCCATCAGTTCTTTGCGGAAGACACCGCAAGGCGAGCGGCGCCATGGTGGTCGCCGTCAGCCTCCATAGACGTTACGCGTCGGCACACGACTCCATCCGCGCACGCACCGCGTCCCGGCGCACGGCGAGACGCTCCAGCCGAGGAACGGCCGCGGGCGGCCCTGCGTTCGCCCGCCAACAACCGCCCGGGAACCGCACCATGTCATCTCAATCAGACCGCCTGGAGGCCCTGCTTGATCGCCACGGCCGGACCTTCTGCGATGAGCTCTCGATCGACATCGGCTCCGGCCAGCCCGCCGCCCTGTTTCAATGGCTGGTCGCCAGCAATCTCTACTCCACCCGCATCGGCGCCAAGCTCGCCACCGCTGGGGCGAAAGCGCTCTTCGACGCAGGGCTGACAACCGCAAGCAAGCTGTGCGACGCCGGCTGGGAGCGGCGGGTGAAGCTTCTGAACGGCGCCGGCTATGCGCGCATGGACGAGCGCTATTCGGCGATCCTAGGCGACATGGCCCGGCAGGTGCTGGAGCGGTATGACGGCGACCTGCGCTCGCTGCGCGACGACGCCGGACGCCAGGTCGGCGCGGAGAGCGACGCCTTGACCGACCTGAAAGGCATCGGCCCGTCCGGCGCGGACATTTTCCGCCGCGAAGCCCAGAGCGCGTGGGAGGAGATGGCCCCGTTTATGGACAACAAGGCGAAGTCGGCGGCGAAGGATCTTGATCTCCCACACGACGCCCAAGCGCTGAAGGACATGACCGGTGATCGCTTCGTCTCCGCCGTGGCGGCGCTTGTGCGCGCCGATCTGGATGGCGACGCCGCCGCGATCAAAAAAGCGGCCTGATCACATAATCGCGAACAGCTGCGCGCTTTGAAACGGCGGCCTTACGTCCCACCTTGGCGGCGAAGCCAAGCGCTGAGGAGAGCCGCCATGACCGCCTATACCCCGCCGACAGTCTGGACCTGGGACCGCGAAAGCGGCGGCAAGTTCGCCAGCATAAACCGCCCGGTCTCCGGCGCCACCCACGAAAAGCCCCTGCCCGAGGGCGAGCACACCTTTCAGCTTTATTCGCTGGCCACCCCCAACGGGGTGAAGGCCACGGTGATGCTTGAAGAGCTGCTCGAAGCCGGCCACGACGCCGAGTACGACGCCTGGCTGATCAATATCGGCGAGGGCGAGCAGTTCTCCTCAGGCTTTGTCGAGATCAATCCGAACTCCAAAATCCCCGCCCTGCTCGATCGCTCCGGTCCGGCGCCGGTGCGGGTGTTTGAATCCGGCTCGATCCTTATCCATCTGGCGGAGAAATTCGGCGCCTTTCTTCCCGAAACGGGGCCGGCGCGCACCGAGGTGATGAACTGGCTCATGTGGCAGATGGGCTCCGCGCCCTATCTCGGCGGCGGCTTCGGGCATTTCTACGCCTACGCCCCGGAGAAGTTCGAATACCCGATCAACCGGTTCGCCATGGAGGTGAAACGCCAGCTGCACGTGCTGGAGACCACGCTGGCCGACCGTCCCTATATCGCCGGAGACGCCTATAGCATCGCCGACATGGCGATCTGGCCGTGGTACGGCGCGCTGGCCATGGGCAAGATCTATGAGGCTGGGGAGTTTCTGTCCGTGCACGAGTACGAAAACGTGCGCGCCTGGTCGCAAAAAATCGCCGAGCGCCCGGCGGTGAAGCGCGGCCGGCGCGTCAACAAGGTCTGGGGCGAGGAAGCCGACCAGATGCGCGAACGCCACGGGCCGGAGGATTTCAAGCCTTAGAGGGCCACTTCAAATGTACACGCCCGCGCCCCCGCATGCTCACACCGGGTATGGCGAACCTGCGCCTTTGCGCTCACCAGGGTTTGAAACAGCACCTCCAGCACGCCAGCGTGCCAGACGCAGCCGGGGATGGCGATGGGATTGCCGGTGATGGTGAGTTGAACCGGCGGACCAGCGTCCACCGCGCACACGCCGGAGCCCGCGAACGTCCAGGCGTGGCGGGCGATGCTCTTTAGCAGCATGGGCCCGGCGAGCCGCGCCGGCAGAAGCTTCAGGATCGCCTGGGCCGCTTTCGGGATGCGGTGCGCGAGGATATAGGCGCCGGTGAGCCGGCCTGCCTCGGCGGCGAGCGTGCGCGCGCGTGGTTCGGGAAGCTCAGCAAACAGCGCATCGAACAGGGCGCGCGCCAGCGCCTGGTCGATCATCGCTTCGGGCCGGTTGCGCAGGAGCGCGGCCAGCCCCGCCCGCTCGAACACCCGGCGCGCCAGCTCCGGCCCGCCCTCCGCGATCAGCGCGGCTTCGGTTTGCAGGACCGTGTTCGGGCCGATGAGCCCGGCGACAGGCTCGGCCGAAGCCGGCCTGGCGGCGAGGACGGGCGCGGCGCTCATCGGCCTAGCGGCGCTCGATCAAGGTCGTCGCGCCCCGCGTTTCAGGCGGCGCCATCTGCTGGTCGCCTCCCCCGCAGGCCATGACCGGCTCGGGATTTTCCGACAGGCGCCGGGCGCGCTTGATGGCCGCCTTGTCGGCGGTGGCCTGCCAGTCGTCGAGCTGGGCCGGCGCGATGGTGCGGGTGCGGTCGAAATTGAAATTGACCGTCTTCTTCGACTGCGGCCCCCAATAATTTGCCTTGCCCAGATCGTAGAACTGGCGCTTGAACCCGGCTTTCAAAAAGGCCTTCAGGCAGCCAAGCAGATACCGCCGGCGATAGCCCGTGCCCCGCCAGGGATAATGGAACAGCGCCTTTTGCATGTAGAAGCGGCGGTAATTCTTCATCACGCCGTTCAAGAGCTCGCCGCGCTCCATGGCCTGGGGCTTCATGATCGGGGTGACGAAATTGTATTTTTCGAAATCGAAGATCTCCACCTTGTCGCCGAGCGCCTGAAACAGCGGCGTGAACGGCCAGGGCGTATACATGGCCCAGTTGGCGAGGTCCGGCTGCCAGTCCCAGGCCATCTTGTAGGTTTCCTCCAGCGTCTCCTCGGTCTCATTGTCGAGCCCGACGATGAACTGGGCCTCCACGAAGATGTCGGCCTCGCGAAGCAGGCGGATCGCCTCCTTGTTCTCCTCGACCTTGGTCTCCTTGTTGAACTGGTCGAGTTTCAGCTGCGCGGCCGCCTCGGTGCCCAGCGAGACATGGACCAACCCGGCCTTGCGGTAGAAGGCGAGCAGCTCCTTGTCGCGCATGATGTCGGTGACGCGCGTGTTGATGCCCCACTGGATCTTGTCCGGCAGGCCGCGATCAATCAGCTCCTGGCAGAACTGGATGAATTTCTTGCGGTTAATCGTGGGCTCTTCATCGGCCAGGATGAAGAAGCCGACGCCGTGTTCATTGACCAGCGTCTCGATCTCGTCGACCACCTTTTTCGGATCGCGCACGCGATAGTCGCGCCAGAACTTCCACTGGCTGCAGAAGCTGCAGGTGAACGGGCAGCCGCGCGCCATGTTGGGGATCGCCACCTTCACGCCCAGCGGCACATAGATGTAGTGATCCCATTCCAGCATCGACCAGTCCGGTTCCAGGCTGTCGAGATCCTTGATCGTCGGAGCCGCTTCGGTAGAGACGATCTTGTCGCCATCGCGGAAGGCTAGCCCCTTGAGGTCCCAGCGGGCGGACTGCAGAACGTTCTCATCGATCGCGCGGATAAGGTTGAGGAAGATCTCCTCGCCCTCCCCACGTACGATGACGTCGATCCAGGGCGCCTCGGTGAGCACCTGCTTGAACATGAACGTGCCATGGATGCCCCCGAGCACGCGCACCGCGTCCGGCACGGTCTCTTTGGCGATCTCCAGCACGCGTTCGGCTGTGTAGATCGCCGGCGTGATCGCCGTCGTCCCCACCACGTCAGGCTGAAGCTCCTCCATCTTCGCACGCAGATCCGCCTCGGTGAGGTGGTGCGTCATGGCGTCGAGAAAGTGAATGTCGGTAAAGCCGGCTTTTTTGAGCGGCCCGGAGAGATACGCCACCCAGGCCGGCGGCCAGCTACCGGCGATTTCCGCCCCGCCGGAGTGATAGTTCGGGTGAATGAGCAGGATCCGCATCGGGCCGCCTCCCTTGAAGGGTCTAAATACCCTTACATTGATTATGTCCATTTACCCTTACACATGGTCAGGACATACCGGGAGGCGTCAGGGCGTCGCATGCGGCGAAAGTGGGAGGCAGGCGTTCTGTGAGCGGAAAAGAAAAAACCCCCGGCCTTGCGGCGCGGGGGTTTTCTTTTTGGGTGCGGGGGTAGGATTTGAACCTACGACCTTCAGGTTATGAGCCTGACGAGCTACCGGGCTGCTCCACCCCGCATCAGCTCTATGTGACGATCCTGGCGGATCAGTCGGCTAGAAACGACAAACCCCCGGCCGAAGCCGGGGGCTGGCCAAGCCAACAAAAGCGAACGGAGGATCAAGGCTTCGAACGTGCGGAGCGGGCGGCGACCTACTCTCCCATGCCTTAAGACATAGTACCATCGGCGCAGAGGGGCTTAACGGCCGTGTTCGGGATGGGAACGGGTGCGGAACCCTCGCTATAACCACCCGCTCGGCGCGTGCGACACAAAAACGTAGAGACATTCTGACTTGTTGGGCTTCAACACATGGGGGCGAAGCGATCGCCGTCCATGAGCATCGAAAGATCAAGCCGATCGAGCAATTAGTACTGGTCCGCTCCACACATTGCTGCGCTTCCACTTCCAGCCTATCAACGTGGTGGTCTTCCACGGCTCTCAAGGGATACCTGGTTTTGAGGGGGGCTTCCCGCTTAGATGCTTTCAG
>JAVJPX010000019.1:0-58752 GCA_040217555.1 Oceanicaulis sp. | reverse complement strand
CTCTGAAGCTCGCCGGGGAGGCAGAACGATCGGCCGTCCTTGCCTCAACTGAAACGCTTCTCCGTCGGTCACGGCCAGGGCCGGGATGTCGTCCAGCGCGGTCTCGACCGGGAGAAGGGCGTCCAGCGCGGCGCTCTTATGAACCAAATCCTCAAGTTCGTCCAGCGTCACCGCGTCTTCCAGGCTGAACGATCCCACCCGGGTGCGGCGCAGCGCCGCCACATGGCCCTCCGCGCCCAGCGCCGCGGCGAGATCGCGCGCCAGCGAGCGCACATAGGCGCCCTTGCCGCAGGTCATCTCAAGCACGGCGAGATCGGCGCTCGGCTGATCGACCAGGGTCACCGCGTCGATGCGCACCGGGCGGCTGTCCAGCTCCACCTCTTCGCCGGAGCGCGCCAGATCATAGGCGCGCTCTCCATCAACCTTGATGGCGGAGTATTTCGGCGGGACCTGCTCGATCTCGCCGATAAACTGCGCCAAGGCGGCTTCGATCTCACCCCGTCCCGGGCGCACATCGCTTTCGGCCGTGGTCTCGCCCTCGGCGTCTTGCGTCGTGGTCGAGACGCCCCAGCGAATGGTGAACAGGTACGCCTTCTCGCCTTCCTGGGCGAAGGGCACGGTCTTCGTCGCCTCGCCCAGCGCGATGGGCAGCACCCCGGTGGCCAGCGGATCCAGCGTGCCGGCGTGGCCGGCCTTTTGCGCATTGAACAGCCAGCGCGTCTTGCCCACGGCCTGGGTCGAGGTCATCTCCAGCGGCTTGTCCAGGATCAGCCAGCCATGAATGGGCGCGCCCTTCTTGCGCCGGCGGCCCATCAGCGTCTCTCCCCGGTATCGCCGTCGCCGTCGCCATCGCCGTCGAGATCGCGCTTGACGCTCGGCCGGTCCAGCACCTCGTCTACGTGCAGCGCCTCGTCGAAGCGGTCGTCTGCCTCAAAGCGCAGCTTGGGGGTGAATTTCATGTCGATCTGGCGCCCCAGCTCCTTTTGAACGAAGCCGGACGCCTTGTTCAGCGCCGCCGCGACACGGCCGGGATCCTCCATGTTCATGGCGGAGACGAACACCGTGGCGTTCTTCAGATCCGGGCTGACGCGCGCCTCGCTGACCGTGATCGGCACGCCGGACAGCGCCGGATCGCGCAAATGCCCCTCGCGCAGAATGTCGGACACCGCGCGGCGCACAAGCTCGCCGGCGCGCAACTGGCGTTGGGACTGGGCTTTCATGGGTAAACCTTTCACGTCGCGGCGGGCGGGCCGGGCTCGAACCGTCTTCCTCCCCATGCGGACGCGCCGGTTTACAGAAGCGCGCGAAGGGATGCAAGGCGGCCCGCCTCACCCCCGCCGCACCACGAACCACCAGGCCCAGAAGATCAGCAGCGCCTGGAACGGGGTGCGGATCAGCAAGTACGCCGGGCCCCAGGAATGGCCGATGACGTCGGCGCGGGTGAAGGCGGCGTAGACATTGGCGGGGAAGAAAAAGATGAAGACGCAGATCGCGGCGATCCCGGCCCAGCGCCTTGTGCGCGGAATGACGAGCCCCAGCGCGATCAGGCCTTCGATCACGCCGGTCACCTGCACGATGCGCTCCGGCGCCGGAACCCAGGGCGGAAACATCGTCGCCATGGTCTCGGTGACGGTGAAATGCGCCACGGCGAAAAACGCGAAGGCCGCAGCCAGGCCGTAGCGCCCGGCCGCGATCACGCGCGGATCGGCGGGCGCGCGCACAAGCGCGAGCGTGACGAGCCAGGGTCCGGCGAGGATGGCGAAAATGGTGAATTCGACGGTCATGGGGCGGGGCTCCTGAACCGACTCTGCATGGCTAGGGGCGCGGCGAGCCCGCCTCGGTCGACGCCGCGCGCGTCCGCGCACCGGGAAAAAGCAAGTGAGGACTCACTCAGGTTCGTCGCCCATCGCCTTGACTTCGTTTCGACCTTACCGCCCCGTCGATCCTTGCTAAGCGATTTTCGCAAGCGTCGAAGGCTGTCAAGGACGACCGGGCTTCGCCCGGTCGCCGCGCCGCGGCGGCCCGTCGGGCCGTCCTTGACAGCCTTCGATCGCCTTGCGGGACCTTCCAGCATGGATCGATGGGGAGGGCTGACCGGGCGCACCCCCCGAGCGGCGATGCGCCCCTGTCCTCCCCCTTGATGGGGGAGGTGTCCGGCGAAGCCGGACGGAGGGGGTGAGGCCGCGGTCGCAGAGCGATCGAGATGTCGAGCAAAGCAGGCCGAGGGGCCGAAGAGGCATCGAAATTCGGCGTCGAGCACCCCTCTCGACCCGAGGCTGCGCTTTGGCCCAGCCTCCCATGCAAGGGGGGGGACAGAACCGCAGCGCGCGTCTCAGTACGGCGCGCCGCGGCCCGTGGGATCGATGGGATCGTCGCCGGGCTGGTGGCCGCCGGGATCGGCGGGGCTGCAATAGGGCCAGCCGGGATTGTTCGGTCCAGGGTCGGTGCAGATGGCGTCCTCGCCCGGATCCATGGCGCAGGCCGACAGGGCGGCGAGGCCGGCAAGGCTCGCCAGGCTCAGTGCGGCGTTGCGGATGGCGGTGGTTCTGGACATTCAAGCCCCCCTCGTTCGGCCGCGTCCGGCCCGTTACGGCGATGCTCGCCCAGCCGGTCCGCCTGGGCAAGGCGCAAAGCGTGTTCACGCGGGCTTAACCGTAAGTCCGCCATACCGGTTCCTCTCCTTTCCCGCCCGCTGAGGCGTTTATGGCGCAGCCCCGCCGCTCATCCTCCCGCCGCCCAAAAACGCCGCGTCCGCGCCTGGCGCTGTTCATGCGCGCGCTGGTGCTGGCGGGGACGGTTCTGTTGGTCGCCGGCGGGCTCGCCACCGCGTGGCTGGTCAGCACCCTGCCTGATCTTGACGGGGTGGAGCCCGCGCCGCGCGCCGGCGAGGTCGTGCTGCTGGATCGCCATGGCCGCACCATCGCGCGCCGGGGCGAGGTGAGCGCGGAGGCGATAAGCGCCGACGCCCTGCCCGAGCAGCTGGTGGACGCGGTGCTCGCGGTGGAGGACCGGCGCTTCTACGCCCATTTCGGCGTCGACGTGATGGGGTCCGGGCGGGCGCTGCTTGCGAACCTGCGCGCGGGGCGGGTGGTGCAGGGCGGCTCCACCATCACCCAGCAGCTGGCCAAGAACCTCTTTTTAAGCCCGGAGCGCACCTATAAGCGCAAGGCCCAGGAGATGCTGCTGGCGCTGTGGCTGGAGCGCGAGTTCACCAAGGACGAGATCCTCGCCCTGTACCTGAACCGGGTCTATTTCGGCGCCGGCGCCTGGGGCGCGGAGGCCGCGGCGCGGCGCTATTTCGGCAAGCCGGCGGGCGAGCTTTCCATTGGCGAGGCCGCGCTGCTGGCCGGGCTCTTGAAGGCGCCCTCGCGCTATGCGCCCACCTCCGACGTGCGCCGGGCGAGCGTGCGCGCCACCGTCGTGCTCGACATCATGTACGCCACCGGCAAGATCACCGAAGCCGAGCGCATCGCCGCCGCCGAGACGCCGATCCGGGTCTCGCGCGGCGCCTCCAGCCCCGGGGCGGGCTGGTTCGCCGACTGGGTGCTGCCCCAGGTGCGTGACCTGGCCGGCGCGCATGAGGGCGATCTGGTCGTCACCACCACGCTGGACGTGAACGCCCAGCGCGCGGCCGAGGCCGCGCTCGCCATCGGCCTGTCCACGCCCGACTGGGCGCGCGGGGCGCAAGAGGGCGCGCTGGTGGCGCTGGACGCGTCTGGCGGGGTCGTGGCCATGGCCGGCGGGCGCGACTATGCCCGCTCGCCCTTCAACCGCGCCGTCTCCGCGCGCCGCCAGCCGGGCTCGGCGTTCAAACCCTTCGTCTACACCGCCGCGTTCGAGGGCGGGCTTGAGCCGGACGACGTCTTCGTGGACGAGCCGGTGGCCTATGGCGACTGGGCGCCTGAAAACTATGGCGATCGCTATGAGGGCGAGATGACCCTTGAGCGCGCCTTCGCCCGCTCCTCCAACGCCATCGCGGTCCAGGTCGCCGAGGCCACGGGGCGCGGCTGGGTGCTGCGCACGGCGCGCCGGCTGGGCGTCGAGAGCCCGCTTGAAAACACAAGGGCGCTGGCGCTGGGCGCCTATGAAGTCACGCCCATCGAGCTCGCCGGCGCCTACCTGCCCTTTATGAACGGCGGGACCACCGCGCGGCCCTATTCCGTGACGAAAATCGAGAGTTCGAACGGAGAAATCCTCTTTCAACGGACGCCGGAAACCGGGGATAAGATCATCGCTGACCGCGTGCTCGCCCGGCTCGACCGGCTGTTCGCCGCCTCGGTCGCCTACGGCACCGCGCGCGGCGCGGCGGTGGCGGGGCGCCAGGTGCGCGGCAAGACCGGCACCACCAACGAGAATCGCGACGCCTGGTTCGCCGGCTGGGAGGGCGGGCTGGCCGCGGTCGTGTGGATGGGCAATGACGACTTCACCCCGACAGAAAACGCCGTCGGCGGCGCCGGGCCCGCGCGCGTGTTCGCCCGCTTCATCGAAGCCGCGCCTGTGTTTCCCGCCGGCCTCGACGCGGTGCTGGCGCGCGAGGCCGCACCGGCGCGCGACGACGACCCAATCGCGGCGCTTCTGTCGGGGCGCTCCGGCGCAACCGAGCCCGAAGCCGCGCCGCCGGCCGCGGGACGTGACGCGCCCGCCCCCGAAGACGATCCCATCGCCGATCTTCTGGGCCGGATCGGCGGCGGCGAGTGAATAATTCGTCATGCGGCCCTCCCCGGGTGGGCGAAGCGGATCGCGGCGGTTAGTCTCCGCGTTGACGAACCGGCGCGAACGCGCGCCGCGAGCAATTGAAAGGTCCGCCCGCCGTGTCTCTTCGCCATTCCGCCTCCTTCGCCGTCCTCGCCGCCGCGCTCAGCCTCGCCGCCTGCGGAGGCGACGAGACCGATGCGACTTCCGATCCGGCGAGCCAGGGCGCGCCGGACAGCGCCAATGACGCGCTGGCCGCGCTGGGCCTGGCCGAGCAAGGCCGCGCAAGCTGGGCTGACCGGGTCCAGGACGGCGACACCTTCACCTTCACCGATTTCACCCTCGCCGGCGAAGAGGGCCAGCTCAGCGCCGAGACGCTGGTGCTGGACGATCCGCGCCTGTCGGAGAACGGGCCGGTGTTCGAGCGCCTTTCGGTCAATACCGGCGAGTTCACCTATGACGACGGGCTGGCGAGCTTTTCAAGCTTCTCCGTCGCGGACGCCGGACCGGGGGTGGGCCAGGCGCTGGCCAATCTGATCCGCGGCGAAGGCGGGCTCGACGACATTCCGCTGGACCGCCAGACCTTCTCCGGCCTGACCCTGGACACGCTGCGCGTCACCACCGCGGCGAACGATCAGGCCGGGCCTGGCGAGCTTGTCATCGCCCGCGCCGAGGCGGGCGCTTTCGACGGCGAGACGCTGGACCGCCTGACGATTTCAGACATCGCCTATGACGCGTCGGACGCCGAGGGCGGCCAGATCGCGGTGGACATTTCCGAGATCGCGGCGGCCGGCGTCAATCTCGCCCTGCTGGAATCCGGCGCCGAAGGCGAGATGGCCGGCTCCAACCCGCTGCTGGGCTCGATCGCGGGAAGCTACGACCAGTATGACCGCATCGCGGTGAGCGGGCTGCGCGTGGTTTCGGGCGGCGCCCTCATCCTGATGCCGGAATTCATCGGCGAGATCGAGGAGGCCGGCGGCGGCGTGCTCGTCTCCACCGCCGCCATGCCGGCGCTCACGCTGGAAGCCAATGAAGACAGCCCCATGGGCGCCCAGTTCGCACAGTCGCTGGACAGGCTCGGCTATGAAACGCTGTCCTTATCGCTTGCGAGCGAGACCGAGTACGACCCCGAGGCCGACCGCGTCACCACCACAGGCGAGAACTATATCGCTATGGACGACGGGTTCATCATGAGCTTCGAGCAAGACCTCTCCGGCGTTCAGGCCTACACCAACGCCATGAACGCCTGGCTCGACGAAGCCGACGCGGCGGCCGGCGACGGCATGGAGCCCGCCCTGCCCCCGTCCGTATTGGAGCCGCTGATGATCCATTCCGCCGTGATCCGGCTGGAGGATCGCTCGCTTCTTGACCGCGCGCTCTCCATGATCGCCGAACAGCAGGGCGTCACTCCCGCCCAGCTGCGCAGCCAGGCCGGCCTGTTCGTCGCCATGGGCGCAGGCATGCTGGGCGGGTCTGTCCCGCCTGAACTGACGACCCAGCTGTCCGGCGCGCTGACCAATTTCATCGGCCAGGGCGGTTCGCTGGTGATCGAGTTTGATCCCGACGCGCCGGTCTCCGCCGCGCGCTTCATGGCTGAAGGCGGGCCGGATCTCACCGGCCTGGCCGTGCGTCACGAGGCCGCCGAATAAGCCGTGAGTTCGGGGCCGGAAAACATCGTCATCCTCACCGGAGCGGGGATCAGCGCGGAGTCCGGCCTCGGCACCTTCCGCGACAAGGGCGGGCTATGGGCGAAATTCGACCCGCAAAAGCTCGCCACCCCCGAAGGCTTCGCGGAAGACCCCGCCGCCGCGCTCGACTTCTACAATGCACGGCGCAAAAACCTGGTGGAGGCGAAGCCCAACGCCGCCCATCTAGCCCTGGCCGAGGCCGAGCAGGCCTGGCTCATGGCCGGACGCGGCGACTTCCTTCTGGTCACCCAGAATATCGACGATCTGCACGAGCAGGCGGGGTCCGCCAACCTGCTACACATGCACGGCGAACTTCTCAAAACCCGCTGCCAGACATGCGGCTGGCTCGCCGCGGACACCGGCGACATCACGGTGGAGCGCGCCTGTCCCGGCTGCGGCAAGCCAGGCGGGCTTCGCCCCCACGTGGTCTGGTTCGGCGAAATGCCGCTGGGCCTCGATCAGATCTACGCCGCGCTGGAAGATATCGATCTCTTTGTCGCCATCGGCACCTCAGGCACGGTCTACCCGGCCGCCGGCTTCGTCCAGGAGGCCAAGGCCGCCGGCGCCTGGACGGTGGAGCTCACGCTTGAACCCGGCGAGGTGAGTGCGCTGTTCGATGAGCGCGTGTACGGCCCGGCGAGCGAAGTGACGCCGGACTGGGTGCGCAAGAAGCTGGGGTGAGGGACGTTGCAGCGCCGTCGCCGGTGTCTCCCCCCGCATGCGGGGGGAGTGGGCCCCGGCCTCAAGCCGGGGGCCGAGGGGGGCTGCGCCTCCATCTGACCTGGCTAGGAATTTGAAAAGCCGGCGCCGCCCCCTCCGCCCGCTTCGCGGCCACCTCCCCCGTAAACGGGGGAGGACATCCTAACCCGCCGCGTCCTCGATCGCGTGCATGTCGTCGTCGGACAGCCCGAAATGGTGGCCGATCTCGTGCACCAGAACGTGGGTGATCAGCTCGCCCAGGGTGACGTTCCCGCGCTCGCACCATTCCAGCAGGATGGGCAGGCGGTAGAGGAAGACGTAATCGGGCTCCGGGCTGGGATCGGCGATGGATTTATCGGTGAGATCAACCCCGTGATAGAGCCCGGTGAGCTCGTACTCGCTCTCCATCTCGAAATGGTCGAGCACCTCGCGCGGGGCGAAGTCGGTGACCTGGATCACCACACTGCCGCACATCTTGCGGAACGGCTCGGGCAGATCGGCCCAGGCCTGTTCGGCGAGGAGGTGGAAATCGTCTTCAGACGGCGGGGCCGCGCCGGCCCAGGTTTTCGCATCAAGGCTCATGGGCGCTTCCTAGCAAGCCGCGCGCGCGCTGACGAGGGCTGAAACTGGAGTCTTGAAACCGGAACAAAATTCGAACACAGTGCCCGTTATGGCGCTCTCCGCCCCCTCATACCCGGCCCGGGCCGACAATCCCGCCATCGATGATGCGCGCGCCCTGATGCGCGGCGCGGCGCGGCTATTGCTCGATCTCGGCGTATCGCCGATCCCTGAATTCACCCTGCCGTGCGGTCGCCGCGCCGATCTCGCCGGTCTTGGCCGCAAGGGCGAGGTGGTGATCGTTGAGGTGAAATCGGGGGTGGCGGACTTTCGCGCCGACGAGAAATGGCCCGAATACTTCGCCTGGTGCGACCGGTTCTATTTCGCGGTGTCCGAGCGGTTTCCCCGCGAGATGCTGCCCGATGAAACCGGGCTGATCATCGCCGACGGGTTCGGCGGGGCGATCCTGCGCCCCAGCCCGGTGCAGACGCTCGCACCGGCGCGGCGCAAATCTTTGACCTTGCGCTTTGCGCGCAACGCCGCCGAGCGGGCCTTGCGCGGGCTTTAAGGGCGGCCTTCGGCGCCGTCCTGGCCGGGTTTTCCAATCTGTTCGCCGGCCGGTGGCGGCCCATCAACCGCCGGCCCGTCGCGCCAGCCGGGTAGATGGCCATAGGCATCCGCCGCGGCCTCGGCGGCGAAGTCGAAAAGCACGCTTTGGCGGGCGAGATCGAGCGCAGCCTCGGGAAGGTGGCCGAGCCGGACCCCGCCGACAAGAATCTGAGGCTCGCTGGACAGCCCCGCGGCGCCGCGCTCAGCGGCGGCCTGCGCGACGGCGTAGACGCATTGGAAGGCGCGCGCCTCTCCCGCGCGGGTGCGGATCTTCAGAACGCGGCCGGCGCGCCAGGAGGCGTTGAGCAAGTCCTCCACCGGACACCCGGTCCATTCGAACAGGGCCGCCTGGGCGGCGAAGTCGTCAACCGCCGCTCCCGAACCGGACAGGCGCGCGCAGACGGCGCTGTCCGGCCCGTGAGGCAGGCTTTCCCAAACGGCGCGATAGGCGTGCGAGGGCGTCGAGCAGTTGAAGGCGTCACGCTGCATCGCCTCGAAATCGAACGTGTATAGCACGTCCGCCAGGACGTCGCGGTCCGCGCCCGCAAGGAACGGCGAGATGTCCCCAGGCTCGGTTATGGCGCCGTCGCGCCGCGCCTGATGCAAGGCGATGAGCAGGGTCTCCTCGCGGCCGAACACGCGGTGCGGGTCAAGCTCGGCCAGCGCCGCCCAGCAGCGAAGCGTCTGTGGATCGTCGAGCCCGGTCGGCGGCGACGCGAACGAGAGGACCTCCACGCCGCGGCAGGCCTCGGCCGCAGCCAGAACCCCGCGGGGCGCGCGCCCCTCACGCACGTGTTCGGTGTCGAGCCAGGCGGTCGCGGCGTACGCCCGCGCACGCGGCGCGTCCGGCGGCGCAGGGTGACCGTAGGCGGCGCCCACCGCCGCCTGGATGCGCCGGGCCTCGTCGCGCTCATACCCATGGGGATCCGCGATCGCGAGGTGGTCCGCGTGCTCGATCACCAAACGCACGCCGTCGTAATCGCCCTCGTAAGCGGCGAGCGAGGCGGCGAGGACGGCTGATCCGGCGGCGTCCTCACACTGGCGATGACCCGCCGCACAGACGGCGCCGGCGCGTGCGAACCGCGCGCTCAGCGCGTCCAGAGGGACAAGGCGGGAAAGCGCGTAAAGTGCTTCCAGCCCGCCGCCCGCCTCGGCCTTCGCCCTCAGCGCGTCCCGGCACGGTCCGGCGCGCGGCGCCGCCGCGCGGGCCGCGCTTGACCCAAACTCCAGATACAGGTCGATCACCGCAGGCGCCGGGCGCGGCGGCGCGCCGGCCGGGCACAGAGAGGGATAGAAATCCGGATCGGGAAACGGGGCGGCGGTGCTGTGGCCGGTGAGCAGGAAGCGCGCCAGATCCCACATCGGCGCCTCGGCGTAGCCGGTGATGCACGGGTGGCGTCCATGCATTGCGGCGAGCCTTTGCGCCGCCGCGAGGTCGCCGGCCATGACCGCAGCCTCGACGCCGGCCTCAAAATGCCCGCACCCAAGCTGGTGGAAGGCCTGCTGGTGACGCTCCACCAGCCGCGCACCGGCTTCGCTCAGCCCGTGCGTCCCGCCGCTCCCCGGCGGAACGACCCCGCACGCGGCGACAGCCGACGCCGCAAGACCGAGAAAAAACCCCCCAAATTCCCTCATAAGGCGAGTAAACCCCTTGAGCGCGGCGCGCGCAAGTGCGGTCTCGCCTGGACCGGCGTCTACGCATCGGGTGCTTGCGTGCGTGCCCGCTCTGGTGTCCTCTCCGCCGCGTCGTTTGTTGAAGGAGCGCGCACGATGCAGCTGCACCAGGCGTCCTGGCCCGAGGTCGAAGCCTATTTGAAGCGGTCCAAGGGGATCGTCATCCCCATCGGCTCCACCGAGCAGCACGGCCCCAACGGGCTGATCGGCACCGACGCCATCTGCCCTGAAGTCATCGCGCGCGAGGCGGGCGAGGAGGCGGGCTTTCTGGTGGGCCCCACCTTCAATGTGGGCGTCGCGCAGCATCATTTGGGCTTTCCAGGCTCCATGACGCTGCGCCCGTCCACCATGATCGCGGCGCTGGGCGACTGGATCGACTCCCTGGTGCGCCATGGCTTCAACCGGATCTATTTCCTCAACGGCCACGGCGGAAACATCGCCACGATCGGCGCGGCGTTCGCGGAGAGCTACGCGGCCTGGTCGCTGGACGGGGAGGCCTGCCCCTATCGGCTGACCCAGGCGAACTGGTGGGAGCTTCCCGGCGTCATGGACGTGTGCCGCTCCATCTTTCCCTCCGGCGACGGGTCCCACGCCACCGCCAGCGAGGTGTCGCTGACGTATTACGCTTATCCTGAGGCCGCCAAGGACGTCGAGATGACGCCGAAAATCGCGCCGGAGGGCGCGTTCACCGACGCCGCCGACTACAAAAAACGCTTCGCCGACGGGCGCATCGGCTCAGACCCCAGCCAGGCGAGCGCGGAGAAGGGCGAACGCATCGCCGCAGCCGCGCGCGCGGCGCTGATCAAAGAGGTGGAGGCGTTTTTCGCCGCATGAGCCGTCGGCCAGCATGACCGTTCCATGACACGCGCGGGCAAGCACTTTCCTCCTCCGCGGCGCGGCGGTAAACAGCGCCCCGGCATCAACCGGGAAGGGGTTCGACCCATGGCTTTACGCTTCACCACGCTCGGCGCGCTCGCGCTTTTTCTCGCCGCGTGCGGGGAAACCGGGACCAATGACGCCTCGCCCTACGCCGCAGGCGATTCCGACGCCGCCCAGGTCAACGCCGGCGAGGCGGGCGCCGAAGACGGCGAAACGCCGGACGAGCCTGAAGGACCGTCCACGCTCGATCAGGCCGCACGGACCGCGTGCGAGGCGGGAGATGACGGGTTCGCCGATACCCTGCCCGACGGCGCGGCTTTCGCCTCGCGCGGGCCGGATGCGCGCGTGCATGTGGGCTGGAAGCGTGGCGGCGACGCCATTGAGCGCATCGTCTATGCGCCGGGCCTTGAACGCCAGACGCGCACCGCCTTCGACGGCGCGGTGGCCGATTTCCTGCGCCGGAACATGGCCGCCGCCGACGACCGCACCGGGCGCACCGGCGCGTTTCGCGGCCGGGACGGCCGGTTCTGCATCGTGCAGACCGAAGCCGAGGCGGTGGACGCGCTGATCGAAGCGGTGAACGCCCTGCCCGACCAGGCCGGCGAATAGGCGTCAGAGCGCGACCACCGCGCCGTCTTTCACCGCCACCGGCACGGGTTTGAGCCCGGCCTTCCCGGCCGGGCCGCCCGCACACGCGCCCGAGGCGATCTCGAAGCTCGCGCCATGAAACGGGCAGACGACGTACTTGCCCTCGCTCACCAGCGTCTTGCCCGAGGGCAGCGACAGCGGCCGGCCCTGATGGGGGCACACGTTCACATAGGCGCGCACCGTCTCGCCGGAGCGCACCACGAGGATCGGAAGGCCGGCATGGTCAGACGGTTTCGCGCCGGGGTCGGGAATGTCGTCCAGCGCCGCCAGCACGGCGCCCGGCTCAGGCAAGGTGGTGTTCGCGCTCACGCCAGCCCCTCCGGCGCTTTCAGCGTCCATTTGAACGGCATCCAGAACACGTCGGCGAAGAGATCGGCCTTCGTGTAAGGGTCCTCGGCCAGGACGGCGCGCAGCGCCGCCTCGTCCTCGGCCTCCACGATGAGCAGCGAGCCGGCGGGATTTCCTTCCCGATCCAGCAGCGGCCCGCCCATCTTCACCGGCGAGGTGTCCGCGCCCGCCCAGGCGAGATGGGCGTCGCGATTGTCGAGGCGGGTCTGCAGCGCGCCCTGGCGGTCGGTGCAGGTGACGGCGAACAGCATGGCGGGTCCTTCTTGCGCGATATTGTAAGGGCGGCGGGGCTAGACGGTTTCGGGTTTGAACGGGCGGGCGAGCAGCGCCTCGATGGCGCCGTCCACCGACAGCGCCCCCGAAAGCACGTCGGCCACCGCCTGGCACAGCGGCATGTCCACGCCCTCGCGCTCAGCCAGCGCCACCACCGCGGGCGCCGTGGCGACGCCCTCGGTCACGGCGTTGCGTGCGGCCATGATGTCGGCGAGCGCCTCCCCGCGGCCCAGGGCGAGCCCGCAGGACATGTTGCGCGACTGCGGCGAAGAACAGGTGAGCACCAGGTCGCCGAGCCCGCAAAGCCCCGCCAGCGTCTCGCGCCGCGCGCCCAGAGCCTCGCCCAGACGGGTCATCTCCGCAAAGCCGCGCGCGATGAGGGCGGCGTGGGCGGATTTGCCCAGCCCCTTGCCCTCCACGATCCCCGCGGCGATGGCGAGCACGTTCTTCACCGCCCCGCCCGCTTCGGCGCCGATCAGATCGTCGCTCAGATACGGCCGGAAACCCGGCGAGCCGATCGCGGCCATAAGCTGTTCGCCGAGCGCCTCGTCCTCGCAGGCCAGCGTCACCGCAGTGGGCAGGCCCTTGGCCACGTCGATCGCGAAGCTGGGACCGGACAGCACCGCGGCGCGCGCCTGTGGAACCGTCTCGCGCAGCACGTCGGTCATCAGGGCAAGGGTGTCGCGCTCAAATCCCTTGGCGCACAGGACCACGGGAAACCCGTCGGGAAGATCGCCGGCGAGGCGCTCCAGCGTGGCGCGGGCGTGCTGGGCCGGGGTGACCAGAAGCGCGGCGTCGCACGCGGCGGCCTGTGCAAGGTCCTGCGTCGCGCGGATGCGCTCATGCAGGCGCGCGCCCTTCAGGAAGACCGTGTTCTCATGCGCGTCATTGATCGCGTCGGCGACTTCGCCCTCGCGCGCCCACAAGGTGACCTCGCGGCCCGCCGAGGCGGCGGTCTGGGCCAGCGCCGTGCCCCAGGCGCCGGCGCCGATCACGGCGATGGACTGCATGGATGGATCCTTTCTCATGCCTTGGGCCCCTTGCGCCCGGCGCCGCTCGCCGGATCGGCCCGCGCTGCGCCTTCGTCCAGCGGCCACCGGGCGCGCGCGGGCGCGTCCAGCCCGTCAACGCGCCCCAGCGCCAGGCGTTCGGCCCCGGCGAGCGCGATCATGGCGGCGTTATCGGTGCAGTATTTCATCGGCGGCGCAACCCGTTCGAAACCGCGCTGCTCGGCCGCCTCGCGCAGCGCTTCGCGCACCGCGCCGTTGGCCGCCACCCCGCCGGCGATCACCAGAACCTTGCGTTCGCCGAGCCGGCCGGCGGCCTGATCCATGGCCCGCCCCGCCCGCTCGGCCAGGTGCCGGGCGATCGCCGCCTGCACCGCCGCGGAGAGGTCGGCGCGATCTTCGTCGCCGGGCTGATCAATCTCGTCCCAGGCGCGCCGCGCCGCGGTCTTCAACCCTGCGAAGGAGAAGTTACAGCTTTTATCGCGCGCCAGCATGCGCGGCAAAGCGAACCGGTCCGGCGCCGCGCTAAGCGCCGCGAAGCGCTCCACCGCCGGGCCGCCGGGAAAGCCGAGCCCCATCACCTTGGCGGATTTGTCAAAGGCCTCGCCCGCCGCGTCGTCGATTGTGGAGCCCAGCCGCGTCATCTCGCCGACGCCCTCCACCAGCACCAGCTGTGTGTGTCCGCCGGAGACCAGAAGCAGCAAATAGGGAAAGTCGAGCGGCCGGGTGAGCCGCGGGGAAAGGGCGTGGCCTTCAAGATGGTTGACCGCGATCAAAGGCTTGCCGGCGCCCAGGGCGATCCCCTTGGCGGTCATCAGGGCCGCCATCACCCCGCCGATCAGCCCCGGCCCGGCGGTGGCGGCGACCCCGTCCAGATCGACGGGGGCCAGGCCGGCCTCGCCGAGAACATGGCGGGCGAGCTGGTCGATTCGCTCGGCGTGGGCGCGTGCGGCGATCTCGGGCACCACCCCGCCATAGGGCGCGTGGGAGTCGGTCTGGCCCAGCACCGTCTCGGCGAGAATCTCCACCGTCCCGTCCGGCGCGCGCCGCAGAACGGCGGCCGCGGTGTCGTCGCAGCTTGATTCAAGACCGAGCACGGTGAGCGCCTGCGGCGTCGAGACGGGTTGCGGCTTTTGGTGAGCATGGGATAACGCCATGGTCTGTCGTTAGCGCCCGCCCGGCGCGCTGACAATCATGCTTTGAAGTCAGGAGTCGCCCCGTGTTCAAGCCCCAGGCCCCGATGGCGATCGCCACGCGCACCTCTCCGCTCGCCATGGCCCAGTCGCTGGACGTTCAGGCCCGCCTCGCCGCTGCGGCGGGCGTGGACACGGACGCCTTCCCGATCATGGGCATGAAGACCACAGGCGATAAAATTACCGACCGCGCGCTTCTGGAGGCCGGCGGCAAGGGCCTGTTCACGAAAGAGCTGGAGACCGCGCTGCTGTCCGGAGAGGCGCGCTTTGCGGTGCATTCCATGAAGGACGTGCCCACCAAGCTTCCCGAGGGGCTGGAGATCGCCGCCATCCTCAAGCGTGAGGATCCGCGCGACGTGCTGCTGACCCGCGACGGGACAAGCCGCATAGAGGACCTGCCTGAAAACGCGGTCCTTGGCACCGCTTCGATCCGCCGTCAGGCCCAGGCCTTGGCGTTGAGACCGGACCTGAAGGTGGTGCTGCTGCGCGGCAATGTGGACACGCGGCTGGAAAAGCTGCGCTCGGGCGAAGTGGATGCGACGTTTCTCGCCCGCGCCGGGCTGCGCCGGCTGGGCCGGGATGAGGCCGAACGCGAACCGCTCGAGCCGGAAAGCGTTCTTCCGGCTCCGGCGCAAGGCTGCGTCGGCGTGGAGATTCGCACCGACGACGAGGAGGCGCGCCAGGCCTTGAAAGCGCTCGATCACGCCGCAAGCCATGTGTGCGCCGCCGCCGAACGGGGCTTTCTCGCCGCGCTCGACGGCTCCTGCCGCACGCCCATCGCCGCCTATGCGGTGCTGGAGGGCGACACCCTGCACCTGCGCGGCGAAGCGCTGAGCCCTGACGGCGAGCAACGCTGGGCGCGCGAGACCCGCGACCACATGCAGAGCACGGATCCGGTCGAAGCCGCGCAGCTCGGCCGCACCCTGGGCCTGGCGGTGAGAGAGGCGGGCGGCGAAGCGCTCCTTCGCGCCGTGGCCGAAGGCGGTTGAGGCCGGTCCTCGTCACCCGGGCCGAACCCGGCGCCAGCCGCACGGTGGAGCGGCTGAGCGCGCGCGGCGTCGAGGCCGTGAACGCCGCCACGGCGGCGATCGAATACCGAACCCGCGCGATCGACCTCGCCGGCGTCGCGCTTCTGGCGTTCACCAGCCCCAACGCGGTGGGCGCCTTTGTTCAAAACAGCGACCGGCGCGATCTTCCCGTGATGGCCGTGGGCGCCGTCACGGCGTCCGCGGCGCGCGCCGCCGGCTTTTCCAACGTCACCAGCGCGGACGGCGACGGCGCCGCGCTCGGCCGGCTGATCGCCTCGGCGCCGCCGGACGGGCCGGTGCTGCATGTCACCGGAGCCGATCAGGGCTACGCTCTGGCCGAGGCCTTGGGCGCGCGCGGCGTCACCGCCGACACGCTGACGCTTTACGAAGCGGTGGAAACCGGTCCGTTGAGCGCGCAGACCGCCGCGGCGCTGCAGGCCGGCGCCGTCATCCTCATCCACTCGCCGCTGGGCGCGCGCCGGTTCGCCGGCCGGATCGACGAGGCGGGCCTGAGGCCGGCGCTGGCGGGCTGCGATGTCGCGGCGATCTCGGCGAAAGCCGCCGCGCCGCTGGCCCAGGGGCCGCTGCGCAGCTTTATAAGCGCTGAAACCCCTGACGAAGAGGCGCTTTTCACCGTGCTGGATCAGATTCTGGCCCGCACTCCCCGCTGAAGGCCGGGCCGCGGCGCCGGTTTCCACCCCGCCCGACGCAGCTTAGAGTGCGCGCGCAAACGAGGATGGTATGAGCGACAGCGACAAGCCCCAGGACGCCGAACCGGTGGACGCCGAGTTTGAACCCGCCCCCGACGGCGCCGAGGCGCCCGGGGAGGCGGACTCCAGGCCGTCCGGCGGCGCCGGCGGGCTGAAGCTCGCCCTTTTCGTCGTCATCTCTGCTGCGATCGGCGGGGCGGCGGGCTTCGCCCTGTCGCGCTACTTGCCGCCCGAAGCCGTGCCCGGCGGCGAGTTGTCCGGGCTTGAGCAGCGCCTCGCCGCCCTGGAATCCGAGGCCGGGCCCGACACAAGCGGGCTGGAGGAGCGCGTGTCGCGCATTGAAAGCGTGGTGCAGGCGCGCGAGCCCTTGCCGGGGCGCGTGGATGCGCTTGCCTCCGCGGTGGCCGATCTGGAAGCGGCCGCCGGCGCGGCGGGCGGCGGTGCAAGCGGCGACCCCGCGGCGCTCGACGCCCTTCGGACACGGCTGGACACGGCGTTCACCGGCGTCCGCGAGCGGCTTGAAGCGCTGGAGGACAGCGTCGAGACGGCTCGCGCCGACGCCGACGCCGCGCGCTCGGCTGCGCAGCAGGCCAACGCCGCGCTCAGCGAGATCAGCGCCGGGTCGGGCGAGGACGGCGCGCCGTCGGATGCCCGGATCGCAGCGCTTTCGGGCCGAATCGATGCGCTCGACTCCGCGCTGTCCGAGCTGCGCGGCCGAATCCGGCCGCTCGAAGGGCTGGCGTCACGCGTCGATGCGCTGGCGTCCCGGATCGAGGCGACGGGCTCTGCCGACGACGCAGCCTCGCAAGCCGCGCTTCAGCAAATTCAAAGACGCGTGAACAGGCTGGCCCAGGACGTCGCTGCGCTTTCTGATCAGGCCGGCGCCAGGGCCGGAGCGCCGGCGCGCGAACCGGCCGGGCTCGCCGCGCGCGCGCTCGCCTTCGCCGCCTTGAGCGAGGCGGCGTCGGGCGATCAGCCCTTCGCGGTGGAGCTTGAAGCGCTGGCCCGCGTCTGGCCCGGCGCGCCGGGCCTGGACGCCCTGCGCAGCGTGGCGCGCGAGGGCGCGCCCACCGCGGACCGTCTGGAAGACACCTTCCCCGCCGATGCGCTGCGCGAGGCCACCGGTGAAACCCGAACCTATTTCGGCGTATTGCGCGTGGCGCGCGACGACGACGCCGGCCCCGCCGCAGCGATCGCCGCCGCCCTTTCCGAAGACGATCTCGCCGAAGCGGCGCGCATTGTCGGCGAGCTGGACGGCGCCGGGCGCGAGGCGCTGGGCGACTGGCGCGCCGGACTCGCCGCGCGGCTGCGCGTGCGCGAGGCGCTGACAGCTCAATCCGCCGCCCTGGCGGCCGCCGGAGACCGCGAATGATCCGCCTCGTCCTCACCGTCGTTCTATGCGTGGTCACTGCGGTGATCGCCGTGTTCCTGACCCTTAATCCGGGGCTTGTGTCGGTTCAGTTCCTGGGCGTGAACGCCGAGGCGCCGTTCGCGCTCGCCGCCGGGGTGCTGATCCTGTCGACCTTCCTTCTGGTCTTCGCCTGGTGGCTGGTGGCCAAGCTGTGGGGCGCGCCCGACGCCTTCCGCAAGTTCCGCCGCTCGCGCCGGCGCGAGCAGGGGTTCGATGCGCTGGAGCGCGCGCTTATCGCGTCCGCCGCCGGTCAGGGCTCGCTCGCAGTGCGCCAGGCCTCGCGCGCCGAGGCGCTCCTCGACCGGCCCGCCCTGTCGCGCCTTCTGGCGGCGCGCGCGGCCGAAGCCGCAGGCGACCTTGAAAGCGCGGAGACCCATTACGAGGCGATGCTGGAAGACCAGAAGACCCGCCTCGTCGCCCAGCGCGGCCTGACGAACATCGCTGAAGCGCGCGGCGAGCCCGCGCGGGCCATACCGTACGCGTCCGAAGCCTTTGAGCGCGCCGGCGGGGCGCGCTGGGCGTTCGACGCGCTTTTCGCCAACCAGATCGCCGACAGCCGCTGGGCGGCCGCGGAAACCACCCTCACCGAGGGCGAACGCCGCGGTCATGTGGAAAGCGCCGCCGCCAAGCGCATGCGCGCGGTCCTGCTCACCGCCGAAGCCCGCCGGATCGAGGCCGAAGATCCTGAAACCGCCGCCAAACTCGCCGAGCGCGCCGCCGACGCCTCTCCCGGCTTCGCGCCCGCCGCCGAACTGGCCGGACGGCTCCTGGCGCGCGCGCGCCGCCATCGCAAGGCGGCCGAGCTTTTGGAGGACGCTTGGAAGCGCCACCCCCACCCGGCGCTGGCGCGCGCCTATGGCGAGCTTCGAAAATCCGACACCAAGGCCAAGCGCGCCGAACGCCTGCGCGAGCTGGCGGGCATGAACGCCGATCACCGCGAAAGCCGGCTTCTCAAAGCCGAGACCGCCATTGATCTGGCCAACGCCGAAGGCGCGCGCGCCGCCCTGGCGCCGCTTCTGGCCCAGCCGCCGGTCTCGGCGCGGGTGTGCGTGCTGGCTGCGCGCCTGGATCAGCTGGAAGGCGACGAGCCGGGCGCGCGGCGCTGGATGGCCCGGGCCGCCCATGCGCCGGGCGAAGCCGACTGGTCCGACATCGACGAGGCCGGCGCGGCGTTCAACTTCACCGACGCCGACTGGCGGCGCATGGTTCACGCCTGGGGCCGGGATCACCAGCTGATCCACCCGCGCCATGAGCGCTTTGAAATTCCCGCCGCCGCCGCGCCGGAAAGCGCCCTGCTGGAACCGCCGCGCGCCAAGCCGGCCACGGCCGCCGCCGCCGCACCGCAGCCCGAGGCGCCCGCGACGGGCGACAGCGCCGGGCCGAGCTTTTATGAAACGGGCCGCGCGCCGGACGATCCCGGCGTTGTGGACGACGACCGCAAGTAAGGCCCGGCCCATGGCTGACTCATCTGCGCGCCAGCGCCTGATCATCGGCGTGACCGGCGGCTCCGCGTCGGGCAAGACGGAGATCGCCCGCGCCGCGGCGCGCGCGGCTGATCCGCTCACCGCCCTGGTGATGGCTGAAGACGATTATTACGGCGATCACGGCGCGAAGCCGGATTTCGACCCGGCTGGTTTCAATTTCGACCATCCAGGCTCGCGCGATCACGCGCTTCTGGCCGACCATCTGGACGCGCTGAAGGCCGGGCGCGGCGTGGACGCCCCGATCTACGATTTCACCATTCACCGCCGGCGCACCGACACCCGCCGCATCGAAGCGGCCGACGTGATCGTGGTGGAAGGCATCCATCTATTCTGTGACGCCGGCGTGCGCGAGCTGTTCGATCTGCGCGTCTTCGTCGACGCCCCCGACGATATCCGCCTGGCCCGCCGGGTGCTGCGCGACGTCAACGAGCGCGGCCGCACCGCCCATTCGGTGGTGAGCCAGTATCTGCGCACTGTGCGGCCGATGCACCATGAATGGACCGCGCCGGGGCGCGAGCACGCCCACCTGGTCATCCGCAACGACGCCGCCGCGGCGCGCCCCGCCGATCATCTGAACGCGTTTTTCACCGCGTTGGCCGAGCCTGTGGCCGGCGTGATCGAGCGGTTCAAAGAGAGCGCCGGCAAGCGCTGAAACCGGGGCCACGGCGGCTTCACATCCCGCTTGCCCACGCGATCTTTCGAAGCTAGGTTCCGCGCCCTGTGAGGGCTAAGCACCCACAGCGCCGCTTTAGCTCAGCTGGTAGAGCAACGCATTCGTAATGCGTAGGTCGCGTGTTCGAGTCACGCAAGCGGCACCATTTTTCCTGTCCTTCCTCACGTCTGTTCAGCCTGTCCTCCCCCGGATCAAGTCCGGGGTGGGAAATAGGAACCGGGCTTAAGCCCGCTGACATAATCTTTACCGCGCCGCGCCTATGCTCGCCCTGAGTGGATTGGGGCGGATGATGAACATGCTTGGCGACCTCACCGTGCTGACCGTTTCGGCGGCGATGACGGTCCTGCTCTTTTGCGTGACGCGCCGGCTCGGTCGGGCGCGGCGCGGGGCGCGTCTGGTCGTCGCCGGACTTTGCGTTTTGACCCTTGCGGCGCTGCTGGATTGCGTTGAGCACCTGCCCGGCGCGGCCGTCTCAACCGCAGACCCCGCAGCCTACGCGTTTTACGCCACAGCCTTCCTGATCATCGGCGCGGGCCTTTTGCGTTGGCTGCCCCTTCTTCGACGCCTCGATGAAACCGCCGCCCGCGCCCAGCGCGCTGAAGCCGAGCTTCAGGCCGCGCTGGAGCGCTCGCGTCGCTTCAACGCCGAGCTTGAACATCTGGCGCGGGGTCATATCGAGGAGGGCTGGGAGCGCTCGGTCCTGACAGAAGAGGCGGTGCGGCGGGTCGCCCAGCTCGCCGGCGCGGCGCGCATGAGCATCTGGCGCATGGAGCCGGACGGAGCGGCGCTCACGTGCGAGACCTTATTCGATACGCGCACCGGCGCGCACACATCGGGCATGCGGATCGCACGCGCGTCCAATCCGGCCTATTTCGACGCGATCGAAGCGGGCCGCGTCGTCAATGTCGAGGACGCGGCGTCCGATCCTGCCACCGCCGCGTTCATGGAAACATATCTGGCGCCCACCGGCGTCGGCGCTCTGCTCGACGCGCCGATTCTCGCCGGCCCGCGGGTGCACGGCGTGGTTTGCTGCGAGCATGTGGGCGGGCCGCGCCGCTGGACTCCGGAGGAGATCTCGCTGATCAGCGCCGTTGCGCAGTACATCGCCGTGGCCGACCTCGCCGGCGACGCCGAAACGCTGGCGGGCGAGCTGCAGCAGGCCCTGAAGGCCGCCGAGTCCTCCAGCGAAGCGAAATCGGCCTTCCTCGCCAATATGAGCCATGAACTGAGGACGCCGTTGAACGGGGTGGTGGGCATGGCCGAGGCCCTGGCCGCTGACGATCTGGCGCCCGAGCAGGTGGAGAAAGCCGACATCATCGCGCGCTCGGGCCGCCATCTGCTCGGCGTGCTCAACGACGTGCTCGACCTGTCACGGATCGAGGCGGGCAGGCTGCGGCTGAGCCCTGAACCGACCGATATCGCCGGCCTGATCGCCGATATCTGCGCCTTGTTCAGGGTCGCCGCCACCGAGAAGGGGCTGGCGCTAAGCTGCGATACGGCCGGTCTTCCAGCGCAAATTTGCACCGATCCGGTCCGGTTACGGCAAATCCTGAGCAATCTTGTCGCCAATGCCGTGAAGTTCACCGACGCGGGCTCGGTTCGAATCGAAGCACGGGCGCTGGAGCTTGACGGCGACTGGCGCCTAGAAATCGCCGTGACCGACACCGGCTGCGGAATCGCTCCCGCCGATCAGGCGCACCTGTTCCAGCGTTTCAGCCAGGCCGACACCTCGCTGTCGCGCAAGCATGGCGGCGCCGGGCTGGGCCTGGTGATTGCGCGAGAACTCGCCCGCGCCATGGGCGGGGACATCGCGCTGGAATCCGAGCTCGGCGAGGGAACCTGTTTCACCGTGCGCGTGACGGCTCAAGGGGTTGATGGGGGCGCCGATCGCGTCAGCGAGCAGGGCGATGCGCCGGCGCTGAAAGGCGCGCGCGTGCTTCTGGTGGACGACAATGAAATCAATCGGTTCGTGGCGCGATGCTTCCTCGAACCGGCCGGGGCGGTGATTGAGGAAGCCGACAGCGGCGCGGCGGCGCTTAAGGTCTTCGAAGCGGGTCGGTTCGATCTCGTTCTGCTGGATGTGCACATGCCGGGCCTCGGCGGGCTGGAGACGCTGGCGCGGCTGCGCACCCTGCCCGGCGGCGACGCGCCGGTGATCGCGCTCACCGCCGACGCGCTCAGCGGCGACGCCGAGCGCTACAAGGCGGCGGGCATGGACGGCTATGTCGCCAAGCCGGTCGACCGCGACATACTGATCGCAAGCTGCGCGGAGCTGCTCGCGCCGGGGGCCGGGCGCGCCGTCACCGCGCGCACCGCCTAGCCGAACGCCTCGCCGGCGTCCTGGGGTTTGTGCCGGATCAGCCGGCTGTCGGCCACCGCAGCGACGCGGTGGGGCACCGCCTTCGTCTGATAGGTCTCGTCGGTGACCATCTCAAGGAAGGCCGCAGCGCTGGGGTAGGCGGCGATGAAGGCGAGATCCCACGCCTCGTCGCCTGGTCCGATCAGCACGCTGCGCGGCTGGCCGCGCCAGATGATCTTTCCGCCCACACGCTGAAAGATCGGCGCCGAAGCCGCCCCGTAAGCGCGATAGGCTTCAAACCCGCTGGCCTCACGCCCATCGGCGTAGACCGCCCGGTCGCGCAGCCGCAGGAGATTGAGCATCTCCACCGGCTCCTCGCGCGGCAGCGCCTTGAAGGCGTCGAATTGCTCACGGGTCGGGTCCACATGTCCAGCCATCGGCGATCTCCGTTGAAGCCTGCACGCCGAACACAGCGCGCCGGGCGCGCCTTGGCAAGGGCATGAAAGATAACCGGGCGCGCGTCAGGGCGCGGCGCGCCGCCAGGCGGCGGGATCGGCGGTGAAATCCACGAAACGTCGCTCATGGCCCTCACGCCCGATCACCAGAAGGTCGGCGCGCTCGATCCGGATATGGAGCGCCGCGAAATTCGCACGGGCGTCGGCGCTGTCGCGGCTTTCAGGCGCGTCCGGATCGTCGCCGGGCGCAAGGCCTTGATAGTCCGTGAGCGATCCCTCCGGCGCGCGATCGAACGCCTCCCTCGCAGCCTCGCCTGTGAGCACCCCAGCCCGCCCATCCACACGCAACTGCACCATGGAGCCCTTGTCGAAGAACAAGAGCGCGCAGGCCGGATCGCGCGCGAGTTCACCGGTCTTTGCCGAGCGGGCATCGGTGTGCAGCTCAAGGGACGGTCCGGCCCGGTCGAAGGCGCGCACCACCAGCATGCGCGCGCCGGGATAGGCCTCGCCGCGCGTCACCAGGACAGGCCAGCGCCAGGGCGATTTTTTCTCGTTCGCGGCCCGGCTGAGAATATCCAGCACGGCGCGCGGCGGATCGGTGAGGTCAGGCTTCACGGCGCGATCTCCTGTCCCGCCCAATCAAAGCATCGTCCGCTTTCGCCCGGCGTGAGCCCGTCAACAACGCTCAAAAGCCGCTCGGCGGCGAAGTCCGGACTGAAGAGCTTTCCCTCAGGCACGTTGCGCTGAAACGGCTCCGACAGCCCGGTGTCCACGGTGCCCGGGTGCAGGCCGGCGCAGATCGCATGCGGGCGCTTGCGCGCCAGCTCGATCGATACGGTGCGCAGGATCTGGTTCAGAGCCGCCTTGGAGGCGCGATAGCCGTGCCAGCCCCCCAGGCGATTATCAGATATCGATCCCACGCGGGCCGAGAGGGCTGCGAACACCGCCTTCTCCGGCGCGCCCTGACGCCCCCGCGCCAGCTGGTCGAGCGTGTAGCGCGCGATCAGGGCGGGCAGGATGGTGTTGACGCGGAAGGCCTCGGCGAGGCGCTCCGCATCCAGATGGCGCCAGGATTTTTCAGGATCGAGCCCGGCCTGCGAATGCAGGGCGCCGGTGGCGGCGATGATAAGGTGAAGCCCGCCCGCGCCGGCCGCCTCGCCTGCGGCGGCCTCGATCGTGGCGGGATCGTCGAGGCTGAACGCCAGCCCGTGCGCTGAGGCGATGTCCACGCCGCTGCGCGAGGCCGCATACAACGCGCCGCAGCGCGGGTCGGCGGCGATCGCCCGGCACAGCGCCGACCCGATCCCGCCCGTGGCGCCGAACACCAGAGCGCGGTACCCGGATGGAAGAGATGCGAGCGAGACCGTCATGGCCGGGGATCTAGACCGGCCAACGGCGCGCGCCAGCGCAGGGGTCAGTTGAATCCGGCGCCCTTGCGGCCCGCAAGCCCGGGACCCCATGCGCCGACACGGCTTTAAAGCATCAGCGTATCGTCGCCGTCTTCCTCGCCGTCCTCGTGGCGAATCGACGCCGGCGGCGCGGCCGATGGCTCCGGCTTGGCGGCTTCGAGCACCTTTGAGAACAGGGCGCGGCTCTTGCGATCATCGCGATTGTGGAAGAAGGCGTTCTTGTCCAGAACCGTGATTCGCGGCTTCAACCGCTCCGCGTCCACGCCCGCCGACCCGGTGAGCACAAGAATGGGCGTGTCGTTCGCGTGGCGCTCGAGATGGGTCACCGTGTCGTTGGGGTCGCGCGAATCCGGCAGGCGCAGATCAGCGATGATCAGATCGAAGCGCTTGCGGCCGAGCTTCAGCCGGGCGTCGCGAAGCGTGCGCGCCACCTCCATGTCCACATGCAGAGCGCCGGCGTCCTGCAGCGCATGCTGAAACAGCATCGCGTCGGCGAAATCGTCTTCCACATGCAGGACGTTGATGTCGCGGGTCATTGATCGGCGCCTCGGTGCAACACCTGTTTGGGTAAACCTCGGGTGTTACGGCGAGGTTAAAGCCCCGCCGTCTCCGCAAGCGCCGCAGGGACGGGCAGGCCGGCGCGCCGCGCCGCGGCGATGACCGTGTTCACCAGAAGCATGGCGATGGTCATGGGACCCACGCCGCCTGGAACAGGCGTGATATGGCCGGCCTTGGCCACGAGCGCGGCGAAGTCCGCATCACCGACCAGGCGCGCCTTGCCGTCGGGGCCCTCGATGCGGTTGATTCCGACATCAATCACCACGGCTCCCGGCTTGACCCAGTCGGCCTTGACCATTTCAGGCCGGCCCACCGCAGGCACCAGAATATCAGCCTGTGCGCACACCGCGGCGAGATCGCGGGTACGCGAATGGGCCAGGGTGACCGTACAGTTCTGTTCCAGGAACAACAGCGCGGCCGGCTTGCCCACCAGAATCGAGCGGCCGATGACGACGACCGATTTGCCGGTGAGGTCGCCCAACGCCTGTTTCGCCAGCCAGACGCAGCCCGACGGCGTGCATGGGCGAAGTCCCGGCGCGCCCTGCACCAGGGCGCCGGCGCTGGCGGCGGTGAGCCCGTCCACATCCTTGGCCGGGTCGATGGCCTCCACCACCCGTGTAGCGTCCACAGCGTCCGGCAGGGGCAGCTGGACGAGGATCCCGTCCACACCGTCGTCCGCGTTGAGAGCCTCAACCAGCGCCAGGATGTCGGCTTCGGCGGTGTCGGCGGGCAGGCGGTGCTCCACCGAAACCATGCCGGCGGCTTTTGTGCGCCGCACCTTGTTGCGCACATAGACCTGGCTCGCCGGGTCCTCGCCCACAAGAACCACCGCCAGGCAAGGCGCCCGGCCCAGCGTCGGAGCGAGCTGCGCCGCGCCCGCCTTCGCCGCCGCGTCCACGGCCGCTGCGCCGGCCTTGCCGTCGATCAGGACGGCGCCGGCGTCATGTCGCTTGAGAATGTCGCTCATGGGCGCGGGTCGTGCCCCAGCGCGCAGGCGCGGTCAAGCCGCCCGGCGCGCCGGGCTCAGCTCAGTAGCAATAGATCGCCGGCCCCACCATGGGGCACAGCTGGGTGCGGATCAGCGCCTGGAGAAAATAGATCGCCAGAAGCAGCACCAGCGGCGACAGATCGATTCCGCCCAGATTGGGCAGCACGCTGCGGATCGGGCGCAGCAGCGGCTCGGTGAGCGCATTGGTGAACCGCCAAAGCATGGCCACGAACTGATTGCGCGGGTTCACCACGTTGAAGCCGATAAGCCAGCTCAAGATCACGCCGATGAACACCACAAGGATCAAAAATCCGAGGATGTAATCTGCGAAGAAGGTCAAAATCAGCTGGGGGAAGGTCATCGCGGCTCCGTCGGTCAGGTCCGTCCCTGTCTATAGGCGACCGGCCAAGACTGGCAAGGCGCGCCCGGCGGTTCAGGCCGCAGGAAGCGTGAAGATGAAGCGCGCCCCGCCCTCGTAATCGGGGTCGAGCCGGATGGTCCCGCCATGGCTCTCAACAATGGTGCGGCAAAAGGCGAGCCCCACCCCGGCCCCGTCGGCCTTGTCGCTGTGCAAACGGCTGAGCATGGCGAACACGCGTTCTGCATAGTCCGCCGGCACGCCCGGGCCGGTGTCGGTGACTGAAACGACGACCTGGCCGCCGTCTTGCGCTGCGGTGATCGTCACTGCGGGCGGTTCAGGTTTGTCGTGATACTTCAGCGCGTTGGCGAGTAAGTTATCGAACACGCGCTCAATCAGCACCGGGTCTGCGAGCGCTTCGGGCAGGGGATGCACGGTGACGCGCGCGCCAGCCGCGTCAATCTCGGGCCGGCGCGCCTCCACGGCGGCTTCGGCGACCGCGGTCAGGTCTGCGGTCTTCAGCTCGGGCGGGGTGTTGACCAGCCGGGCGTAGGTCAGGAGCGCGTTGATCAGCGTCTGTAGCCGGCCCGCCGAGCCGGAGATGCGCGCCAGCTGATCGCGGCCCGCCTCGCTCAGACCGTCTTCGTCGCGGGCGAGCAGCTCGGCGAACAGCCCGATATGGCGCAGCGGCGCCTGCAGGTCATGGCTCGCGGTCGTCGCGAACTGGTCCAGGGCGGCGTTGGCGCGCTTCAACTCGCCGGTGCGCTGATCCACCCGGCGCTCCAGATCGGCGGCCAGCGCCTTAAGCTCGGCTTCCGCCGCGGCGCGCCGGGCGATCTCGCCCTGAAGCGCCAGATTTTTCGCCCTTAAGTCCTCGCTCGACGGCAAGGCCAGCGCGCGCGGCAGCAACGGCCACAGCGCGATCGCGGTGGCCAGCGAGGCGATGGCGGTGGCCGCCTTCAACACGCCCTCGAAGACGTAGTGCGGCGTCCAGACCGTCCAGATGGAGACCGAATGGGTGAGCCCGCACAAAATGATGAAGGCGGTGAACAGCCAGACCACGGGCCGGTAGGCGAGATCGGGCCGGCGCGCAGCGAAGACCGCCATCGCTACGGGAATCGAAAAATAGCTCAGCGCGATCACCGCGTCCGAGCCCACGTGCAGCCACAGCACGTCCGGGCGCCAGAGATAGCACATGCCGTGCGGCATGAATCCGTGCATGGAAAGGGTCCCCGCCATGGCCGCAATAGTGCGCCGCCCCGGCGCGCGCAGGCAAGCGCAATGCGCCGCGCCCGCACGCAGCGCGCCAACTTGACAGCGCCGATGCGCGCGCGTACCTCCACGCTTCCCAAAGATCGGGGCCGTAGCTCAGTTGGGAGAGCGCGTCGTTCGCAATGACGAGGTCAGGGGTTCGATTCCCCTCGGCTCCACCATTTTTCCTGTCCTCCTTCGCGTCCGCTCAGTCGGCGGCCCATAACGGGCCGGCGCGCGGTCGCGCTTGCGAACCCTGCGGGTTCGAAATTGCGTCTCCAGCTCCATCTTTTTTTCTGATCCTCAAGCCCATCCGGGCTTTCGGGCGCGCCGCCGGCCCGCTCACCAGGGCGAACCGACTCCAACCGGCGCTGGACAGGTTGCGTCGGAGCGCGCCGTCAAACCCCGCGGGTTCGAAGGAGTCCGCCTGCGGGGGTGTCTTTGGCGTGCGGGCGCGCGGTTCCGGATCAGAGGGCCGCGTGTCTCAGGCCGGCCAAGGCTAAGGACGCGGAGGCGCCGTGCATATGTGTGCTCCGCCCGCCTAAAACCGCCGCCCCAGCGCGAGGCCGAGGAAGGACTGGTTTTTGTCGCCGCGTTCGGTAACCAGGGGGCTGTCGGCGTAGTCGCCCACGAGCCGCGACCAGCCCAGCACGGTGGTCAGCGACCAGCGCTCGGTGAAGCCGTAGGTGTAGATCCCGGTGACGCCGACATCCTGAATCCCGCCGCCGGCGGTGTAGACCGGCAGGCCCGAGGCCGTGGCGCCGGCGGCGTCGACGGAGAACAGCGTGTCCGCATAGTCGTCGGAGAACCCAGAAACCGAGGCCGAGATCGCGTAGAAGCTCTTGCGCGACAGCGCGCCGCCATAAGTGAGCGAGCCGCTCCAGGCCAGGCCGTCCACCGTGCCCAGCGCGTCGACGCCGGCCTTGGCGCCCAGCGTCAGGGAATCCACGGGGCTAAGCAGGCCTTGAGCAAGTTCCAGATCGGCGAAGCCGCCGGTGAAGATGGAGTTGTCCACCTCCTCCAGAAGCGAGACCACCGGATCGTCCACCTCGTCGCGCCCGCCCGACCAGCGCCCGTAGACGCCCAGCGTCAGCGGACCGGACTGGTAAAGCTCGGCGGCAAGGCCCGGCCCGTCGGTGCGGATGACGACATCGCCCCATTCCACGCGCAGCGCGCCGAACGGGATCACGCGATAATCGTCCGAGCCGGCGTAATCAGGCAGAAAGGCCGCGCCGCCGGAGACGAATTGGGTGAGCACGGGCGGCTCGGCACCCTGGGCCGCGGCCTGGGCGACGGCGCCGGGCGCGGACAGGCACGCGGCGGCGAAAGCGGCGGCGAGGCGGATCATGGGCGAACTCCAATATTGAATATGCGATACGAACTTAAAGACCGCGGCGGGCCGGACAAGCTGGCCGAACGGTTTTTTTACGCCTGTGTGCGAAACTTCAGCCCATGTGGACCTTGATGTCACATCCCGCCGCCGCGGCGATCCTGGCCGCCGCCCTGGCCGCGCCGGCTCTGGGCGCGCCCGCCGCCGCGCCCGACTCCGCAGGCCGGCCGGACGGACCCATGGGCCGCGTGCTGGTGGGCGAGGAGGTGGACAGCTATGTGCGCATGGACTCGGTGCGCAGCGCCATCGTCACCGATCGACGCAGCGGCGCGCGCGCCACGCTGGACGTCACCTTCTCGCTCAACGCGCCCCAGCGCGCAACGCGCCAGGCGATCGAGCAGCGCCGGCTCTGGCTGCGCGCGGCCTATTCGGAGACTCTGCTGATCTATGCCGGGCGCATGTATCGCTGGGGCGACGTGCCTGACCTCGATCTGCTCGCCCGGCTCTTACAGGAAGACACCGACCGCCTGCTCGGCGCCGGCGAAGCCGAGGTGCTGCTGGACACCGTGCTGATCCACGCCGGCTGAGTCAGCCCGCGGCGGCGTCCATGAACTTGGCGAGCTCAAGATCCTTGCCCGTCACCCCGCCCGCGTCATGGGTGGAGAGCGTCACGTCCACCGTGTTGTAGACGTTGAACCATTCAGGATGGTGATCCATCTGCTCGGCCTTGAGCGCGACGGTGGTCATGAACCCGAACGCGGTCTTGAAGTCGGAGAACTTGAAGACTTTGCGCACCGCGTCGCGCTCGCCTTCGGCCTTGCTCCAGCCGCTCGCCTGGCTGCACAGCGCGTCGGCGCCGATCACGTCCGTCATAGGGGGCTCCTTTATCTGGCGTGTGCGCGCGAAACTGGACCTTGCCCAGCGCCGGTTCAAGCCGGCCCCCGTCGTTCACGCAAAATTATCGCGGCGGCGCCAAGCTGTGCGCCCTGAAGACCAATGGATGAAAGGAGGCGGCATGACCCGTTTTCTGGTCTCCGACGACAATCCCGCCGGCCGCAAGCTGGAAGAGGTGCTGCTGGGCCTGCGCGCGGAAGTCATTCACCGATGCACCAAGATCTCCGGCGATCTGCGCCCGGAGGCCCAGCATGTGATGAACAACAACATGCAGGTGCTTCACCACCTCACCGAGGCGATCAAGCTGGCTCAGGACTCCACCGCCACGCTGGACCGCGCCTTCGGCCCCAGCGAGGCGTCCAAGGGCGGACCGCCGCGCATCGGGGTGGCTTAAACGCCCCAGCGCGCAAACACCGCGCTCACCAGCGGCTCCAGCGCCTCCCAGCCCTTGTAGGCGCGCCCCTGCGGGCCGAGCGTGCGCCAGGCTTCGGCCAGCGCGGGCCGGTCGCCTGCGCTGAGCGCGGCGACGGGATCAAGGCACACCCGGATGGTGAACAGCACCGCGCCGGTTTCCGGCAGGCGCGTGATGGTCTGCCGCTCCACGCGCAGATGCAGCAAATCCGGCGCGTCCTGCAGGGCCGCCGATCGCGCCAGGGCGCGCAGGGGTTCGGCGTCAGGCGTGTGGCGCGCATCGCCGGGCTGGAGCGTCCAGTTGAACCGCTTCAGCACCAGGCCCGGACGCAGATTGTCGAACACGCGTTGGATCCGGTCAGCCAGACGCGCGCCCTGCGGCACTGCGCCGTGCAGAGCGGTCAGATCGCGTCCGAAGGCGGCATCGATGGAAAAGAAGGTCGGCGCGGTCAGTGTGAGCGCGTCGCAGACCCAGCCTTCGGCCCCACGCCGCATCACCACCAGATCGTCGCTGACCCGACACGAGGCGCGCACAAGATCGCCGGTCACCGGAGCGCCGAGCGCGGTTTCAACGGCGCGCGCGGCGTCGAACGCCGCGGCCTTGCCGCCGGGCGCCTGGCGAAAGACCCGCTCCGGCGTCGTCAGCAGCGCGCGCTTCCAGTCCAGCACGTGCGCTTCGGTGTCCGGCGTCAGCCAGGCTTCAGGCGCGATGGGCCGCAACGCCGGGGTGAAGCCCGGCGCGCCGGCGCGGAACGGCGCATGGGGCGGGCGCCTCACCGGCGCCGGTCGAGCCACGGCGCAGCCGCGCCCAGCCGCGCCAGCCCCCAGCTGACGGCCAGGCCCAGCGCGATCCCCACCGCATTCGCCGCGATGTCGGAGACCGACGCCACCCGCCCCACGGCGGTCGTGCCTTGCGCCAGTTCGATCGCAATCCCGTAGCCGAACAGGACCAGGGCGGGACCAAGGCGCGCGCGCCCGGGCCAGCCGCAGCGCGCCAGAACCGTGAGCGCGGCGAAGGCCGAGGCGTGGTCCAGCTTGTCCCAGCCGATCAGGGTGGGCGGCCCGGCATGGCCGGGGATAAGTGCGATGACGGCGATCACGCCGGCGACGATCAGCGCGCCGGCCCGCGCCTCGCGCACGGTGAGCAGGGACGGGCGCCGGACGCCTTGCCCCGCCGGGTCCGGCTTTTTAGGGTGCGCGCCTGTTTTTGAAGAGGACTCGCCCGTCATGACCGACCTTCTAGCTGATATCGACGCTCTGGCCGAACCCCGTTTCGACTGGACGCGCGAGGCGGTCCGGGCGATCCACGACGCGCCGTTCAACGATCTGCTGTTCGCAGCCCAGAGCCTGCACCGGCGCGTCCACAGGCCCAACAAGGTGCAGAAATCGCGGCTTCTGTCGATCAAGACGGGCGGCTGCGCGGAGGATTGCGGGTATTGCAATCAGTCGGCCCATTTCGACACCGGGCTGAAAGCCTCCAAGCTCATGGATCCGGCCGAGGTGGAGCAAAAGGCGCGCGAAGCCAGGGACGGCGGCGCGACCCGGTTCTGCATGGGCGCGGCCTGGCGCGAGCTGAAAGAGCGCGACGAGCCGAAAATCGTCGACATGATCCAGCGCGTCAAAGCGCTGGGCATGGAGACCTGCATGACGCTGGGCATGCTCGCCGACGGCCAGGCCGAGCGTCTGGCCGAGGCGGGGCTGGATTTTTACAATCACAACCTGGACACCTCGCCGGAATATTATCGTCAGATCATCACCACGCGCACCTGGGACGACCGCATCCAGACGTTGGCGCGGGTGCGCAATGCGGGCATTCAGGTGTGCTGTGGCGGCATTATCGGCATGGGCGAGGACCGCGAGGACCGGATCGGCCTGCTCGCCGAGCTGGCGGGCCTCGCCCCCCATCCTGAAAGCGTGCCGATTAACCATCTGGTGGACGTGGCGAACACGCCGCTGTCGGGCTCGGCGCCGCTGGACGGGCTGGAGTTCGTGCGCGCCATCGCCACGGCGCGCCTGATCATGCCGCAAAGCGTGGTGCGCCTGTCGGCGGGGCGCGAGACCATGAGCAAGGAGCTGCAGGCGCTGTGCTTCCTGGCCGGCGCCGGCTCGATCTTCGTGGGCGAAGAATTGCTCACCACACCGAACCCGGAGCTGGGCGCGGATAACGCCCTGTTCGCGGATCTGGGACTTGAAGGCGACGCGCCGGACGCGGCGCGGCGCGCCGGCGCGCCGGTGATCGAACCGCCGGTGAGCGCGGAATAGCGCTTACGCCGAGGCGGTCAGCTGGCGGATGTGGTGAAGCAGCGTCTCCGGCAGGCACGGCTTGGAGATGCGTGGCGCGTCGGGAAACTGCTCGAAAATGGCGTTGCGCCCGGCGGTGTAGCCGGACAGGAAAACAAAGGGCACGCCCTTCTCCGTCAGCTTCGCCGCGATGGGCGCGCTGGTCTCGCCGTCGCCAAGATTGATGTCGAGCACGCCGGCGCGCACCGGCGTGGCGCCGTCGTCGAGCGCATCAAGCGCGTCGCCGCAGGAGGCGTAGGGCCCGACCACGGCGAAGCCGGCGTCTTCCAGACTCACCGCCAGATCCATGCCCACGATGATCTCGTCTTCGACGACGAGAACAGCCTCAGTTTGTGCGCTCACTCGCTTGTCTCCGTATCGGCGCGCCGGGCGGCGGGAAAGCGGATGTCATAGACCAGACCATCCGGGCCGAACTCGACCTTTGTATTCCCGCCCAGTTCCGACTTCAGAACCCTGTTGAGCAAAAACGAACCGAAGCCGGACTTCGTTGCGTCCGGCGCGGCGACGGCGCCGACGCCGCTCTCGATCCAGCGCAGGCGCACCTCGCCCTCGCTCTGGGCGACGCTGATGACCACCTTGCCCTCGCCGGTCTTCAGAGCGCCGTGCTTGACCGCGTTGGTGGTCAGCTCGTGCAACGCCAGCCCCAGGGCCAGGGCCTGCTTGGGATCGAGGAACGGGTCATCGCCTTCATAGGCGACGCGCGCGCCGTCCAGATCGGCGTAGGGCGAGATTTGCCGGTCGCACAGCGCCAGAAGATGATCGCCGGCCCAGCTGGACTGCGTGAGCGTGTCGTGCGTGCGCGAGATCGCGGTGATCCGCTCTTCAAGCTTGGCGGTCATGTCGGCGATGTCGGCGGCGGCGCGCGCGGTGAAGCGCATTACAGACAGCGTGGTGGCCAGGGTGTTCTTCACCCGGTGCTGCAGCTCGTTGAGCAGGATGTCCTTGCGCTCTTCGCTGTTCTCGGCGTGCTTGCGGGCGGCCACGATATCGGAGATGTCGAACGCGAAACTCATGACGCCGCCCACGGCGCCCTTTGCGTCATACCAGGGTTGAAGGACCTGTCGGTACCAGCCGGTCTGCTCCTTGCCGTCGATCAGGATCGTTGCGCGAAATTCTTCGGTGAACTCGGGTTCGCCGGTGTCGCAGACACTATCATAGCGCTCGATCACGCCCTGACCCTTCAGCTCAGGCACCGCGTCCGCAATGGATCGGTTCAATAGCTCCCGCTCGCCCAGAATCTGGTGAAGCGCCGGATTGAAATAGATATATTTATGCTCTGAGCCCTCGTGCAGCGCGATGAAGGCGGGCGCTGAATCAAACAGGCGGCGAAGGCGCGCTTCGCTCTCCTGAAGCGCGGCGCGCAGACGCACTTCCGCGGTGACCTCACGCACGGCGCTGCCGATCGCGAACACCTCGCCGGAGCGGGTCTTCACCGGATAATAGTCGACAATCCAGTGGCGCTCTTCGTCGGACGCCGGGGTTCGCCCGCTGACTTCGACGCCCATGACCGGCTCGCCGGTGCGCAGAACCTCAAGCTGGGTCTCGCGCACCTTTTGATCAATCTCGGGCAGCATCTCGTCCTGGGTCTTGCCGATATGCTCCTCGGCCGGGAAGCCGTTGATGGCGGCGAGTTCGGAATTAATTCGCAGATAGCGCAAATCCCTGTCGAGCAGGTTCAGCCCCACCGGCGTGGTGTCGTAGAGCGACTCAAGCTCGGCGTACTGGCGCGCCAGAACCTCGGCGTTTTTCTCAAGTTGCCGCTCACTGCGCTTGCGCTGGGTGATGTCGAAGAATGTGACCACGCAGCCGTCGATCTTGTCGTTCACCGTGCGGTACGGGCGCACGCGCACGATAAAGACCTCGCCGGTGGGCTCGGTCTCCACCTCGCGTTCCAGCGGCTGCAGGGTGCGCGTCACCTCGCGGGCGTCCTCCTCCAGCTCCTCATAGTGAACCTTGCTCGCCAGATCGGTGATCGGGCGGCCGATATCGCGGTCGCGCACGCCGAACAGTTCGGTGAGCTTGGGCGTGAACAGGCGCACGCACATCTGCGAGTTCAGGAACAGGGTCGCCACATCGGTGGATTCAAACAGGTTTTGGAGATCGGAGTTGGCGGTGCCGAGCTGGCGGTTGTTCTCGGTGAGCTCCGCGTTGATGGTCTCAAGCTCTTCATTGATGGATTGCAGCTCTTCGCGGCTGGTCTCCAGCTCCTCGTTGGAGCTTTGCAGCTCCTCGTTCATCGACAGGAGCTCCTCGTTCGTGGTGCGAAGCTCCTGCTCCATGCCCTCGTATTCGACGAGCGTTGTCGACAGCTGCTGTTTCAGCCGGGAGATTTCGTGCTCCAGCAGGTCCTTGTCGTCGGCCTTGCGCGCGTCGGCGATGGTTTCAAGCGCGTGTGCGTCCTGCACGCGCACCGGGCGCAGAATGACGAAATAGCGTCCGCCCTCCTCGTCCATGGGCGCGGCGACCACGTCCACGAGCCGCGGCGCGCCGTCCAGCTGAACCACCACGTTCTCGCTATATGCCTCGGCCTTTGCGCGGCGCGCGCGGGTCAGCGCGGTCTGCACGGGCAGGCGCAGCTCTTCGCTGAGATAAGCGTCCACCGTGGTCGACGGCGCGCCTCTTCGCGGACGCACGTAACAGGTCATGCCGTCGGAGAGGTAGAGCACCTCGTCCTGGCGGTCGGCGACAAGATAGGCGGGCGCGAACCGAGCTTGGAATTTGCGCTCGACCTCCTCGGCGAAGCTCGCCGCATTTTTGCGCTCTTGGCTGTCCCGGACCGCCTCCGCGCCGACAAGCGTCGGCCCGGCGCCGCCCGGTGTCGCCCGAACGCGCCGGCGATCGCGATCGGAATGCAGCGCGGAATACCCCGGCCGCGCGGAGTCGTTTCGCTGAAAGATGCGGTGGGTGCGGTCCAGCGTTTTGAAATACTCAGTCTTTTCGCCCAGGCTCTCCGAGGACCCAAGCATGAGATAGCCGCCCGGATTAAGCGCATAGTGGAAGCGCGGAATGACGTTCGCCTGGCTTCGATTGTTCAGATAGATCAGCAGGTTACGGCAGGTGATCAGGTCCAGCCGGGAGAACGGCGGGTCCTCCACCAGGTTGTGCGGCGCGAACACCACGCAGTCACGCAGCTCCTGCGTGACGCGATAGCGCCCATTGTCCTTGCGGAAGAAGCGATCGCGGCGCTCCTCGCTCAAATCGGCCACCGCGCCCACATTATAATGCCCGGCGCGGGCATGGCGCAGGGCCGCCAGATCGATATCGGTGCCGAAAATCTTCACCGGGCGGCGATCGCCGGCTTCTTGCATGGCCTCGATCATAATGATGGCGAGGGTGTAAGCCTCCTCGCCGGTGGAGCAGCCCGGCGTCCAGATCCGGAAGCTGTCCTGATCGGAGTCCACCAGCGGCTTGATCGCGGTCTTGACCAGTTCGGCGAAACTGTCCACGTCGCGGAAGAAGCGCGTGACGCCGATGAGGAAATCCTGCAGCAGAAGGTTGCGCTCGTCCGGCTCGCGTTTAAGCGCCTTGAGATAGCCCTTCGCCGTGCGCTGGCGGCGCAGCAACATGCGCCGATCGATCCGCCGCACCAGCGTGCCGGGCTTGTACTTGCCGAAATCCGGCCCGTCTTCGCCGGCGATCTCGTCGAGGATGTCGTCGAGGTGCTCCTCGATCTCGGTGTAGCGCGACTTCGCGTCGCGTTCGCCGTCGAGCTCGTCGCGATGCTCGATGATCTCGGCGATGCAAACGGCCATGTCCTTCGGCTTCAGGACGAAATCCACCAGCCCGGTCGCTGCGGCGCTGTCAGGCATGCCGGGAAAGCGCGCTGAGTCGCTTTTCTGCACGATCGCCATGCCGCCCGATGATTTCACCGCGCGCAGCCCCTCGGTGCCGTCAGAGCCCGTGCCCGAGAGCACCACGCAGATCGCATCGCGTCCGCAGCTGGCGGCGACGGAGCGGAAGAATTGATCAATGGGCGTGCGCAGCCCTTTTTGGGCTTCGCGCTCCCGCAGCCGAAGCGCACCGCCGTCAAGCACAACCACGGGGCCCGGCGGGTTGACCAGAACCGTGTTTGGCTGCGGCCGGGCGCCGTCTTCGATCTTTTTTACCTCGACCGGGGTATGAGACGCCAGAAGCTCGTCCATGATCGAGTCGTGGTCCGGGGCGAGGTGCTGGATCACGACATAGCACACGCCGCTATCGTCCGGGATCGCCTCGACGAACTCCTGCAACGCCTCCAGCCCGCCCGCCGACGCGCCGATGGCGACGATGGGCGGCATGTCATCAGGCGCTTTCGCCTCGGCGGAATGCGGCTCTGGATCGTTGCAGGTTTCGTCGTCAGACACCATGTCGGCCGCCCCGGAGTTTGCTGGTCCGCCTATTTGGGCGGCGAAACCCAAGCTCACAACAACAATTGTTGTGGTTGGGGGCGGCGGTCTTCGGCGCCGCGCGGGCGATGTTCTATCAGGCCTGGCTGGTTGGCGCGCCGTCGCCTTCGGCCATGGGCTTGCGGCCTTTGGGCGCCAGGCGGGCGGGCCGCACCACGGCGACGACATACTCAACGTCGGGCGTCTCAGGCGCGGGGAGATAGTCGCAGAGATAGGATTCGCGCGCCGCGCCCTCGCCCGGCCCCTTCACGCGGACATTGAAAACCGGCTCGCCGACCAGAAACACGGCGTCCACATGGTCGCGGATGTCATCGACCACTTCCGGCATGCGCTCGGCGGCGGTGACGGGCCGCCCGTCGTGCTTGAACCCGTTGATCCGGTCCATTTCGTCATTGGTCGCGACGACCTGGTGGTCGCGGTTGATCACGGCCGCACCAAGGCGGGAGCGCTTATACAGCGCGTCGCTAACGGTCTCGTCTATCCCGGAAGAGAAGCTGAACACCCAGTGTCTCCTATGACAGCAGATGCGAGTAGAGCGCACCGGACGCATGCGCCAATGGCGCTTTGATGATCGGCTTGTCGCCGCGTGGCTCGCAAACAGCCGTCTAAGCGCCTCCGCGAACCGGCAGGGTCAGCTCCGGCGCGGCGTGCTCCGAGGCGGCCTGAAGCGGCAGATGACAGGTCACCCGCGTGCCTTCGCCCGGCGCGCTTTCCAGCGCCACCCAGCCGCCGTGCAGGCGCACGATGTCGTTGACCAAAGCCAGGCCCAGGCCCGCCCCGCCCTGCTCGCCGCGCTCGAAGCGCTCGAAGATCGTCGCCTGGCGATCCGGCGCGATACCTGCGCCGTCATCGGCGACCCAGAGCACCGCCTCCTCGCCGTCGGCCTCCCCGCCGATCTCCACCGCGCCGCCGGGCTCCACATGGTCCATGGCGTTGGTGAGGAGATTATAGAGCACCTGTTTCAAGCGCTTGGCGTCGGCGCGCGCCAGAGGCAGGTCCTCGGCGGCGGTCACGGTGAGCTTCACCCCGCCATGCTCTGCGCGCGTGGCGATCAGGGCGGCGCTTTCCTCGCACAGGGTTTTCAGCACCACGTCGCCCAGCTCCAGCTCCAGCTGACCGGCGTCGATGGCGGCGATGTCGAGGATGTCGTCGATCAGCTTGCCCAGCTGCCCGGAGGCGGACTGGATCGCGCCCATATGCTCGGCCTGGCGCTCGGAGAGCTCGCCGGCGAACCCGCCCGCCAGAAGATCAGCGTAGCCGTGGATCGTGGTGAGCGGGGTGCGCAGCTGATAGCTCACATGCTCGACGAATTCGGTCTTGATGCGTTCGGACGCCTCCAGCGCCTCGGCCCGGTCGCGCAGCGCGGCTTCGATGCGCCGGCTGTCGGTGATGTCGTCCCAGGCGATCAGCGTCGCGCCGTCGGGCAGCGGCCGGGTCAGGAAGGTGAGCACCGAGCCGTCCTTGCGCTTGATCTCGCCTGTGACCGGCTTGCGGCTTTCCGGGCTGGGATCGGTGATGCGCGCCTTCAGCGCGTCCCAGCCGGCCTTGTCGGGATGCAGCGCAAGGCACGCCCCGGCCACCTCGTCGAAGAGCGCGGCCTCCAGCGTCTCCGGATCGAGTTTCCACAGCGTCTCGAACGCGGCGTTGTGCAGCTTCAACCGGCCGTCGGAGCCGAACACGGCGACCGCCTCGTGCAGCTTGTCCAGCGTGGCGCGCTGCACCTTGATGAGGGTGTTGTAGCGCGCCTGCAGGGCGAGCTGGTCGGTCATGTCCTCGAAAATCAGCAAAAGCCCGCCCAGCGGGTGGCGCTGGCGGGCGACGCGCAGGGTCCGGCCGTCGGCCAGCGGCCAGAGCTCGTCCGGCGTTTCGGCGCCGGGCGCGGCCTCGTAATGGGCGAGCTCGTCCTGGCGCCATTTGGAATAGTCGAGCTGTTCGGGCAGGCGACGGCGCTCGCGCAGGCGGTCCAGCAGAACGCCGTGGGCGGGCCGGTCGTTGAGGAAGGCCTCCTCAAGCCCGAACAACTCGGCGAAGGCGCGGTTATAGAACACCAGGCGTTTGGCGCGGTCGAAGATCGCCACCGATTCGGCCATATGATTGAGCGTCTCGTCATGGGCCTGACGGAAGCGTTTCAGCGCCGCTTTCGCCTCCTCGCCCTCGGTGACGTCCACGGCCATGGCCGCCGCGCCGCCGTTGATGGGATAGCTCACAAACCGCATGAGCCGGCGCGCCCCGCCGATCACCGCGCCGCGCACCGCGTCCGCGGGCTGGCCCGATTTCAGCGCCTCGCGGGCCTGATCGGCGACGCCCGGCTCGATCATCAGCTGACGGTCCAGAACCTCGCCTGCGTCTTCAGCCTCCACCGCGGCGACATAGGCCGCGTTCACCCAGATCAGCCGGCCGGCCGCATTCATGCGCCAGGCCGGCGCGGGATGGCGGGCGAGCATGTCGAGATAGGCCAGCGGATCCTCGCCGGCCGCGGCGCGGGCCTGATCCACATGACCGCGCGCGCCCGCATCCTCCAGTCCGCGCACCGCGTTGTCGGTGAGCCACAGAACCAGCTGGCGGCCCGCCGGACGGCCGTCGGCCTCGATCACCCGCCCAGAGGGCCCGGAGATCGTCAGGGAGAAGGCCTTGCCCTCGCCCATCAGCGCCTGCATGCGCTGGCGCAGCGTGGTGCTCTCGCCGCCCGCGGCGCGCGCTTCGAAATCGGCGAGCCCGTCCAGGATCTCACGCCCCGCATCGCCGCTTCTCGCCGCGCCCTGGCCGAGTTCGGCGAACTGCACCATGGCCGCCAGCGCAGCCGGGCTGCTGTGGATCACCGGAGAGGACCAGTCGTCGGCGTCCGCTTCGGGCGGGGTCTCCCAGACCAGCACCAGCCCCGGGTGCGCGGCGAAGACGCTGTCGGCGCGCGCGCGGCGGTCTTCCATATCGGCGAGCTTGTCGCGCCAGGCGCGGCGCGCCTTGCGCGCCCCCGCCGTCAGGCGATAGGCCCAAACCGCTGCGGAAACGGCGAAGGCGACCGCCCCCGTCGTAACGATCAGGGTGGCGAGCTGGATCGGCTCTCCTGCCTGCATGACATGTCCCCGCTGGCGCGAGCCCCCAAGGATCGGACGGGCGCTGACGAATCACATCTTACCGGAAGGTGAATCCGCTTGCGACCGTCAATGAGGCCGTGGACGCGCAGTCACCGCCGCTCCGAGGCCGGTTCCCGACCGCATGGCGAGAAAATCAAGCTCACCCGTCTCCCCGGGACAATGGGACACGGTCCAAACCTCGCGCCATGCCTGCTCGATGGATATCCCAACTGGGATTTTACCGGCGGCGTGCCGCTCAGCTTCGGCGATCTCGGCGTCGCCGGCGAAACGAGTCTGCAGCACCAATGGGTCATCGCGTCGCGTGCAGCCGTCGCGCTCGGCGAGCTGCAGAATCCCGACCGTCAGCGGTCCGCGCAGATCCAGAAGGTGGGCGGGCTCAATATGGGTGTCTCCCGGCGGGCCGAAGCTCGTCAAGATCGGCATGAAGCCCACATCCACGCTTTCCGCCGCATAGCGCCGCGCGGGGCGACCGCAGCCGGAGACCTCGTACGTTTGGATGTACATGAAGGTCATGGGCGGAAATTGAACGCCGCGCATGGCGCGCATCGCGGCGGAGGCGGGGGCGCGCTCCCCTACCGCCGATACGGTGCGATCTTCATGCGGACATTCCGCGAACAGCTGGGCGTCATAGGCGCTCAGCCGCGTGGCGATATCGCCCTCCGCCGGGGCTGCGTAAGCAAAAAGACCTTGAGCTAAGGCGGCGAGCAGCATCGGACCGAGCCCTATTAAAACCAACTTTCAACCAATACGACGGGCCGACCTCGCCAACAAGTCGCCTACCCGATCCGCACCTCGCCCTGCGTGAACTGAAACAGCACCACGCAGCCCGATAGCGGGCGGGACACGGGACGGAAGCGCCAGTCCTCGACCGCGCGGCGGGCCTCGGCGTCGAAGCTGCCGCCGGGCACGCCCCGGGCGATCTCCACATTGCTCACCGCCCCGTCCTCGGCCACGTCGAACTGCACGATGGACCAGCCCTGCAAGCCGCGGCTCCAGCCGCGGGCGGGATAATCCGGCAGCGAGGCGGACACCGCCCGCAGCGGCTCGCCGGCGCACTGCTCGGAGCTGGCGGCCCGCTCCACATTGGGTGGGACCGGCATGTCGGACGTGGCGATGAAGGGCCGGTCGCGGGGATCCATGACCGGGTTGAGCCCGTCCATGGGGGTGCAGGCGGCGAGAGCGAGAGGCAGGGCGAGAAGACGACGCATGACGCGACTAAACGCGAGCGGCGAGGCGCGCGCAAGGCGGGGCGGCGCAAAACAAACCCCCGCCGGATCGCTCCGGCGGGGGCTGTGTCGTCCTGCGACGGTGCGGCGAGGTCAGGACCTCGTTCTGCGCCTAGTAACGGTAGTGCTCGGCCTTGAACGGGCCTTTGACTTCCACGCCGATATAGTCGGCCTGCTCCGGCGACATCTCGGTGAGCTTGGCGCCGAGCTTGTCCAGGTGCAGCGCCGCGACCTTCTCGTCGAGGTGCTTGGGCAGGATGTAGACCTGGTTCTCGTACTGATCGCCGCGGGTCCACAGCTCGATCTGGGCCAGCACCTGGTTGGTGAAAGAGGAGCTCATCACGAAGCTGGGGTGACCGTTGGCGTTGCCCAGGTTCACAAGACGGCCTTCGGAGAGAAGGATGATCTTGTTGCCCGTCGGGAACTCGACGAGGTCCACCTGCGGCTTCACGTTCGTCCACTGGAAGTTCTTCAGCGCTTCGACCTGAATCTCGTTGTCGAAATGGCCGATATTGCAGACGATCGCCATGTTCTTCATTTCGCGCATGTGATCGACGGTGACGACGTCCTTGTTGCCCGTCGCGGTCACGACGATGTCGACGTCCTTGATCACGTCTTCAAGGCGCACCACGGCGAAGCCGTCCATGCAGGCCTGAAGCGCGCAGATCGGGTCGATCTCGGTCACGCTGACGCGGCAGCCGGCCTGGGCGAGCGATTCCGCGGAACCCTTGCCCACGTCGCCATAGCCGCACACCACGGCCGTTTTGCCCGACATCATCACGTCGGTGCCGCGGCGGATGGCGTCCACCAGGCTTTCGCGGCAGCCGTAACGGTTGTCGAATTTCGACTTGGTCACGGAGTCGTTGACGTTGATCGCCGGGAAGGCGAGCTCGCCCTTCTTGGCCAGCTGATAGAGACGCATGACGCCGGTGGTGGTCTCTTCCGAGACGCCCTTGATGGCCGCCTTGGCCTTCTTGAACCAGCCGGGGCTTTCCTCGATGCGGCGCTTGATCGTTTCGAAGAGGAATTTCTCCTCTTCCGACTTCGGCTCGCCGAGGGTGGACGGGTCGGCCTCGGCGCGCTCGCCGAGCTGCAGGTACATGGTGGCGTCGCCGCCGTCGTCCAGGATCATGTTTGCGGTTTCGCCGTTCGGCCAGTGGAAGATGGCGTCGGCGAACTCCCAGTACTCGCGCAGCGTCTCGCCCTTATAGGCGAAGACCGGGATCTTGCGCTCGGCGATCGCCGCGGCGGCCTGGTCCTGGGTGGAGAAGATGTTGCATGAGGCCCAGCGCACGTCCGCGCCCAGCTCCACCAGCGTCTCGATGAGCACGGCGGTCTGGATCGTCATGTGCAGCGAACCGGCGATGCGCGCGCCCGCCAGGGGCTTTTTGCCCTTGTACTCTTCGCGCAGCGCCATAAGGCCCGGCATTTCGATCTCGGCCATCTCGATCTCGATCCGGCCCCATTTGGCCAGGCTGAGATCCTTCACATAGTGGTCGTTCTCGCCGGCTTCGGCGTGCAGCAGACTCATAGACGGTTCGCCTTTTTTGCTAACGGGTGACGGATCGGCCGGACGCCGATCCCGGTTGAGACGCTGCGGGGTATAACGCCGCGAACGGTCAAGGGCAAACCGCATCCTGGCGGATTTATCAATCCGTCATTCGCAAACCGGCCTCGATCTTGTATAAACGGATTGTTAACGGTCCCGCGCCGGGACAGGGGAGGCGCGGGCCGGAGGGGTTGTCCCGCGCGTTTCCAGGGGGCGGAGCGCGCGTATCGAGGGGAAGACATCGCGATGGCGAACCTGCCGACGGCCTATGCCAGCCAGCGTTTCGGCGCCAAGGCGCTTGATTTCTACGCCGCATCCGGAGAGGTGATCGGAGCCGATCCGCGCGCCCGCGCCGACGAGCGCCGCCTTCAGGACATGGACGGCGCGCGCCACACCGTGCGCCTGATGGAGGCGAAGTTCGACCTGGAGCCCGGAGATCAGGCGAGCGTTTTACGCCTGCAGCCGGGCCCGGCCCGGCGCTCACGGCCCGTCGCGGTGGTCAATCACACCCGCGGCGGCTGGACGCGCACCCATCCCGGCGCCAGCGCGCTGGTCTCGCGCGCCGGGATCGCCCGCAATGTGAACTGGGCGCTGACCATGGGCCTGTTCGCTCTGGCGGCGCTGGCGTGCGTGTGGCCCTATCTCATCACCTTCCTCGCCGAGATCGCGCCGGCCGCCTTCGCGGGCGTGCCGGCTTATGACGTGTTCGCGCTGGCCGCGGCGGCGTCGCCGGGCCTTGCGGGGTGGTCCATCGCCGAAACCACCGCGCCCCTCGCCGGGCTTCTCGCTCAGATCCGTCCGGACCTGGCCGGCCTCGCCCCGGCGCTGGGCTATGGCGCGGCGGCCTTCGCCGGCGCCGTGATGGTCTTCGCCGCCCGCTCCTGGCGGTTGCTCTGGGCGCCGCTGTTCGTGGCCGCCTTGGGCGCCGGCGCGCTGGGCTTTGGCGGGGCCTCGGCCGCGCTCGCCCCGGCGCTGGCCGGGCTGGGCGTCGCCGCGCTGGTCTTTGTGCTCGGCGGCTTGTGGAACCGGATCGGCGATGCGGCGCGCCTTGAAGCGCGCATCGCGCTTTTGGCTGACCACCTGCTGTCCAACGCGCCGGAAGAGACCGTGACCGGATCCGGCGAAGAAGCCGAGACCGAGACGCACGCTGAGCCCGAGTCTGAAGCCGAAACCGCCGGCGCGCCCGACGCGCTGGTGGACGAGCGCACCGCCGTGGCCGTGGCCGCCAGCCTGCGCTCTCTGGACGGCGATAGCTCAGAGGAGGCGCAAGCCGAAGACACGGCGGAGCAAAGCACCGAGGCCGGCGCGTCCGATCAAGCAGACCCGGGCGAAGACGGGGCGCCGGAAGCAAGCATGGCGGAGGTCCTCGGCGTCTCAGAAGACGCGGCCGAGGCAGAACCGACGGCCGGCGAGCCGGACGCGCCGAAAGCCGCGGACGCCGAGATACCTCAGCCTGACGGCGATACGGACCGCGTCTCGGCGGACGGCGACACCGCCGCGCAACCCGCCGATCCCGTCGATCTCAGTGAGGCGGACGAGGTCGGCGAGGCCGCACGGCCCGACACGCCGGCGCCTGCGGGCCTTGAGGCGGATGAGGCCGAGCGCCTGCGCACCGACCCGCGCTACGCCTCGCGCGCCATCATCCTGCCGCCGCCGCCGCCCATGCCGGCGCCGAGCCGGAATGCGGCCGAGACCGAGGCGCCTGAAACGCCCGGTGCGCCCGGTGCGCCTGACGCGAATGCGCCGCGGGAGCTGGAGACCGCGGGCGCGCCCGCCCCGGCTCAGACCGCTGCGCGCACGCTCAATCCGGGCAAGCCGTTGCCGGACAACGTGGTGCCGATCTTCGCCGCGCCGCCGCCTGACAAAGACTGACGCGGCGAAGCCTGACGCCAAAAAACGAAAGCGCCGTCCCGGCCGGGGCGGCGCCTTTTTTTGTTCCGCCTTTGGGGCGTCAGTCGTTCTCGTCGAACCCACATTCCACAAGGCCGCAGAGCGCCTCAATCGCCGAGTCCGCCTCCGCCCCGTCGGCGTGGATGGTGATCTGGGCGCCCGGCCCGGCGGCCAGCATCAACAGCTCCATGATGGAGTCCGCCTGCACCTCCTCGCCGTCCTTGGACAGGGTGATGCGGGCGTCGAACTTGCCGGCCTCGGCGACGAATTTGGCCGAGGCGCGTGCGTGCAGGCCGCGCTGATTGCAGATCGTGACGGTCTTCGACTTGGTCACGAGGCGCTGTCGAGAATGCGCGAGGCCACCGCGATATAGCGCTTGCCCGCCTCGCTGGCGCTATCGGCCAGCTCGCTGACCGACAGCCGCGAGCGCGCCTCGGCGAGCTTGATCAGCATGGGCAGATTGGCGCCGGCGATGACCTCGATCCGGTCCTTCTCCAAAAGCGCGATGGAGAGATTGGAGGGCGTCCCGCCGAACATGTCGGTGAGGATGATCACGCCCTCGCCCTGGTCCACGTCCTTCACCGCGTCGCGGATATCGTCGCGGCGCTTCTCCATGTCGTCGTCCGGGCCGATGGACACCGAGGCGCACGCGTCCAGGGGTCCGACCACATGTTCGGTGGCGGCGACGAGTTCGTCGGACAGGCGTCCGTGGGTGACGACGACGATGCCGATCATGGCCGGGGTGAGATCCTTTGAAGCGCTGCGCAAATCCCAAGACCGCATGTAAGCGCGCTTTTGCGTCTGCGAAAAGCCCCGCCGCGCTGCAAAACGGCGCTGTGCGCAGACGCGAATGCCCGCGCTCACCCCTCGGCGCGGGCTGCGGCGGGCAGATCCACCGTGAAGCGCGCGCCGAGAAGATCGCCGTCCGGCCCCTGCCGGTTCTGCGCACGTATGCGACCGCCATGGGCCTGCACGATCTGGCGCGCAATGGCCAGGCCCAGCCCGGAATGGGCGCCGAAGGCCGCGCCGTCGGGCCGCTGCGTGTAAAATCGCTCGAAAATGGTGTCGAGATTCTCCTCGGGAACGCCCGGACCTTCGTCGTCCACCGTGATGATGATGCGTCCGTGCGGGCCCGGGGCGCGCCGCGCCTCCACGCGCACCACCCCGCCTTCGGGCGAAAAGGTCACCGCGTTTTCGATGAGATTGATGAACACCCGGCTTAGCGGCCCCTCATGGCCGCGCACGGTGAGGTCGCCCCGGCTCTCCACGCGCACGTCCACCGGCTTGGGTTCGGTTTCGTCCTGGTCGCGCTGATGGATGCTGGCGATGTCGCCGATGAGCCGGGCCATGTTCACCCGCGCCAGGTCCTCACGCGCCAGCTCAGCGTCCAGGCGCGAGGCGTTCGAGATGTCGGTGATCAGCCGGTCCAGGCGCTTCACGTCGTGCTGGATCACTGCGATCAGCTTGGCCCGGCGTTCGTCGTCCTTGGCCAGCGGCAGGATCTCGGCCGCTGAACGGATCGAGGTGAGCGGGTTCTTGATCTCGTGGCTGACGTCGGCGGCGAAGCTTTCGATGGCGTCGAGCCGGTCGTAGAGCGCGTAAGTCATCGCCGAAAAGGCTTGCCCCAACTGGCCGATCTCGTCCTTGCGCCCGCCCATGTCGGGCAGATCCACCCGCCGTCCTCCGGCCAGGCGCACCCGGCGCGCGGCGTCGGACAGCTCGCGCACCGGCCGGGCGATGGAGATGGTGAGCCAGATCGCGACGACCATGGTGGCGAACAGGGCCGCGCCGGCATAGGGCAGGATCGCCTGGCGTTCGGCTTCGATCAGCGCCTCGAAATCATAGGACTCGTAGGTGACGGCGCCCACCACCGCCTGAATCAGCTGGATCGGGATCGTCACCGAGACGATGCGCGCGCCGTCCGGCCCGCGGCGCACCCCGCCCTGGGGCTCGCCGGTTCGGAAGGCGGCCTCCACCTCTTCTTCCAGCGTGCGGTTGGTCCAGGCGCGCTCTTCCGCTGTCAGTCCAAGCTCGCCGATCCATTGCTCGAACCGGCTCCAGGCGCTCTGTGCGGCGCCGCCCACCCCCTCCTCGCCGCCGAGAGGCGGCAGATCGCTCTGCTCCACCTCCCCCGCGATACGGTCGGAATCGGCGACCTGCACCGGACCCGGCGCGTGCAGAAGCGCACGCGTCTCCTCAGGCACGTAGAGCGGGGAGAGCCGGCGCAGCACCTCGCGCGCTGCGATGGCGTCCATGCGCGGTCCGGGCGCGTCGCCGCTCACGGCGGTTTCGCTGATCACGTTGGCGAGGATCTCCGCCTGGGCGGCGAGGGACAGCTCCTTGGCCTCCAACAGACCGCGGCGGTTCTCCGTGATCGCGATCATGCCCAGCATGAGCAAGGCGAACGCGGCGAAGTTCACGCCGATGATCGCCACGCCCAGGCGCGACAGGATCACCCGCCGCCAGGACCGCAGGACCTGCCCGGCCTTGAGGCCGGCGGCCCTAAGCCTCCTTGTAACGGTATCCGACGCCATAAAGGGTTTCGATCCCGTCGAACGCCTGGTCGACGTCCTTGAACTTCTTGCGGATGCGCTTGATGTGGCTGTCGATCGTGCGGTCGTCCACATAGACCTGATCGTCATAGGCCGCGTCCATCAGATTGTCGCGGCTCTTTACAAAGCCCGGCCGGTTGGCGAGCGCGTGCAGGATCAGGAACTCCGTCACCGTCAGGCGCACCGGCCGGCCGTCCCACAGGCAGGCGTGGCGGTTGGGGTCCATGGTCAGCTTGCCGCGCTGGATGGCCTTTTGATCGCCCTCTCCGTCTCCGGTGATCGGATCAGACTGGGACCGGCGCAAGACCGCCTTGATGCGGCGCACCAGCAACTGGTGGGAGAACGGCTTGGCGATGTAATCGTCCGCGCCCAGATCAAGGCCCAGCGCCTCGTCGAACTCGGCGTCTTTCGAAGTCAGGAAGATCACCGGCATGTTCGAACTCTGTCGCACCCGGCGCAGAAGCTCCAGACCGTCCATGCGCGGCATCTTGATGTCGAAAATGGCCAGGTCCGGCGGATTGTCGGTCAGCTGGGGCAGGGCGACGGAGCCGTCGGTGAAGGTCTTCACGTCATACCCCTCGTTCTCCAACAGCATGGAGACGGAGGTGAGGATGTTTTCGTCGTCGTCGACCAGAACGATCGTGGCCATGAGCCGGTCCTTTATGATCTTCAAAGGCGGCGGGCCGCCCCCCGTGTTCGCGCGCAGCTTATAAGCGCCCGCTTCGTATGGCAAAGCGGCGAATTGGGGTCATGGTTACGCGCGATTAAGCCTATCCGCGCGAAACTGACGCCAAGATGGGGGACGAAAACTCATGGCGCGCCGGGACGTTCACTTCGAAGTCTTCGTCAAGAAGCACAAGAAAGCCGATTGGACCCTGGTCGAGGTGGTCAAGGACCGCCAGGAAGCGCTTGATCTGGGCCAGACCCTGAAAAAACGCCATCCCAAGGGCTCGGTTCGGGTCCAGCGCGAGGAATGGATCGCCGAGGAGAACACGTTCCGCGGCGGCGTGATCTTCGAGGCGGGTCCTGAACGTTTCACCGATCCCAAGGCCAAGACCGGCGAGGCGAGCCTGCCGTGCGTCACGCCGGACGATCTGGCCGGATCGGCCGCGCGCGAGACGATCCGCCGCGTGCTTGAAGGCTGGTTCGTGCGCCGGCAGGTGTCTCCGCTGGAACTGTTGCACAGGCCTGACCTGATCGAGGCGCTGGACGGATCCGACACCGATCTTCAGGGCGCGGTCCAGAAGGTCGCGGTGGCGCGCGCGCAAAACTCCGACGCCTCGGTGCACGCCTATGTGCGCCTGCTCAACGATCTGGTGGAAAAAAGCGTGACCCAGGCGCGCCGCGAAGCGAAGGCCGCAAAGAAAGCGCCCAAGGCCAAGGGCTTCGCCGAGCTGACCGAGAAGATCCTCGCCGAGGGCGGCCCGGAGAAGCGCCTGCGCCGCGCCATCGCCGAGCGCTTGTCCGAGGCGAGCGATTTCGGCGCGAAGACCGAAATGCTGCTGGACTTCCACGACGATCTGCCCGCCGACCCGGACGCGCGCGCCTTCGCCGCCAGCCAGACCGACGCCTTCATTGCAGAAATGCTCAGCTTCGAGCCGGCGCTGCGCGCGGTGCTCGGCGAGACCGGAGATCTGGGCGAAGAGGTGATGCGGCTGACCGGCGTGTATGAGGGCGCGCCGGGCAGCGCCGACCTTCTGGATGCGCCGGACGCCGCGCGGCGCCTGGCGGAGAAATTCCAGCGCAAGCAGCTGCCGGCCACCCATATCGAGATCGCCAAGCGCATTCTCGGCGCGCTGCGCGCGCCCAAGCGCTTCCGCCCCGACAGCGTGATGAAGGAGATCGAGCTGGCGCGAAAGCTGGCCATGCGCCTGATCGCGGCGTCGGGTCCGAACCTGCATCCTGACAGCCTGGTGGACGCCTTCACGCACCGCTCGGCCAAGCTTCTGGCGCCCGAAGCGGTGGAGGAGGCGCTGGCCAACGCCAAGGATCCGGCCGAGCAGATCGAGCGCCTGTTCAAGTTCGAAGACAATCTGGTGGGCGAAGCCAATAAGGCCAAGCTCGCCGCATACCTGCGCGCCCGCCTGAAGGCGAAACCCACCGAAAGCCATTTCGTGCGCGGACCCGGCAAGCCGTTCGAACGCCTGGCGCGCCTGGCCGCCTTCCAGAGCCGCGCGCTCAAGGGCGGGTTTCCCGCCAAGGACAAGACCGAACTCGCCGACGCGTTCGACCAGCTCGCCATGGCGTGCCTGGATGAAACCAAGATCCTTTCAAAGCTCGCAAACAGCGAGCAGCCGGTGCTCGACCGCGCCGCCGCGCTGCTGAAACTCGCCGCCCAGGGCGTGCTCACATCCGGGCGCTGCAGCCAGGACGCCCAGGCCCGCGCCATGCGCCTCCTCGCCGGCGAGATGGGCCGCGCCGAAAGCGCCGACCCGGCCAACACCGCCAAGCTGAAGGCCATTCAGGCGCTGATGGCGGGGTTGAGGCCGAAGGCGGCCGGCGAGGCGGGGGCGGGTGCGGCTTAGGGGCTGCGGCCTTCAGCTGTTGCGATGACCTGGGCCATTGCGTACCGGCTGGGCCGCCGGCCCGCACCCCGGCTGACCAGCTGGATTAGTCCCGCGCTTTCAAGCTGGGTCAGAATCTTCAAAGCGTTTGGGCGATGCTCGATTCCCGCCGCTTTTTGAAATTGCGGGCCGGTGATGATCGGCTGGGCGAAGAAGGCCTTGAGCGCGCCGAGCGCATGCTGGGAATGGGTCGCCTCCACGAACGCTTCGCTCATCTGCGCCCACAGGCTTTGCAGCGCGGTCACCCTCGCGAGGTTTTCGGCCGACTGCTCCGTGATCGCCTCGCAGAAGAATATGATCCATGCCGTCCAGTCGCCGTCTGTGGAGACGCTCAAGAGGCGATCATAATAAGTGTCGCGGTGACTTTCGAAGTAGGCGGAGACGAAGAAGTTCGGTGCACTGATAACCCCGGTCTGCGCCAGCATGAGCGGGATGACCATGCGGCCCACACGCCCGTTGCCGTAATTGAACGGGTGGATGATCTCGAACTGGGCATGGGCGACGGCCGCCCCGATGATCGGGTCACCCCAGCCATTGGCCACATAACCCTCCCAGTTGCGCAGCGCGTCCATCATCACAACAGGGTTTGGCGGCACGAACCGGGCCTCGTCGATGGAGCATCCAGGCGCCCCGATCCAGTTCTGGTCCGCGCGAAACGCGCCGGGGCGCTTGTCCGCGCCGCGTGCGCCCACCATCAGCCTTTGGTGCAGTTCCCGCAACAAGCTGAGGCTCAGTCCGCGATTGCGCACCGCATCCACGCCGATCCGAATCGCAGCGCGATAGTTCCGGACTTCAACAATATCATCGCGCTTTTCCGGCTCCGGCTCCGCGTCGGCGTCCGCCCCGAACACGTCCCCCAATGTGGCCTGCGTGCCTTCAATACGCGAAGACAGCACCGCCTCGTTGTTCAGGAGCGGGCTCATCAGAAGGTCAGGATTTTGCAGATGCATGAGCGCGCCGTCATAGCGCGCAAGGGCGCGGCTCGCCTTGCTGACGGGAACGAGGAGCGCTTCGGCGTTTGTACGGCGTGCCGCAAGCGGCAGGTCTTCCGGGATGCAGGGCTCCATCGCCACGCCTCCTGAATGTCGCTTGATGCGAACACTACGGATCTTATGTAGCTTCTAATGCCCCCATAGGCAACAAAGGCTCGATTCGGCTCACTCAGAACGTTGCTTGGCGTCCCGAAAAAGCTAGCAATGTTGCTTCTCGCCCGTCACGAGTCACAAAAAACCCCGGCGCACGCTTGCGCCGGGGCCTTTTTGCAAACGTTTGCAATGACGCTTCCGCTTACGCCGCGGCGCGCTGGCGCAGGACGTAGTGCAGGATGCCGCCGTTTTTGACGTAGTCGAGCTCGTTATCGGTGTCGATGCGGGCCAAGAGCTGGGTCTCTTTCGTGGACCCGTCCTCGAACGTCACCGTCAGCGTGACGTCGCCGCGCGGCGTGATGGCTTCGACCCCGGTGAGCGCGACCGTTTCCTTGCCGGTGATCCCCAGGCTCTCCCAGCTCTCGCCGTTCTTGAACTGCAGCGGCAGCACGCCCATACCGATCAGGTTGGAGCGGTGGATGCGCTCAAAGCTCTCGCAGATCACGGCTTTGACGCCCAGAAGACGCGTGCCCTTGGCCGCCCAGTCGCGCGAGGAGCCGGTGCCGTATTCCTTGCCGCCGAAGACCACGAGCGGGGTGCCCGCTTCCTGATACTTCATCGCCGCGTCATAGATCGGCATTTCCTCGCCGGAGGGCTGGAGCTTGGTCACGCCGCCTTCAACGCCGGGCACCATCTGGTTCTTGATGCGGATATTGGCGAAGGTGCCGCGCATCATCACATCGTGATTGCCCCGGCGCGCGCCGTAGGAGTTGAACTCGCGCGGCGCCACGCCGTGCTCCTGCAGGTAGGAGCCAGCCGGGCTGTCGGCCTTGATCGAGCCGGCCGGGGAGATGTGGTCGGTGGTGATGGAGTCCGCGAACAGGCCCAGAATGCGGGCGCCCTCAATGTCCTTGGGCGGGGTCACGTCGGTGGACATGCCTTCGAAGAAGGGCGGGTTGGCCACATAGGTGGACTCCGGCCAGTCATAGGTCAGGCCGCCGGAGGTCTCGATCCCCTGCCACATCTCGTCGCCCTTGAAGACGTCGGCGTAGCGCTTGGCGAACATGTCCGGCGTCACCGCGGTGCGCACCGCGTCGGCGATTTCCTGCGAGGACGGCCAGATGTCTTTGAGATAGACCGGCTCGTTCTGGTCGTCATAGCCGATGGGGTCTTCGGCCACGTTGATGTTCATCGTGCCGGCGATAGCGTAGGCGACCACCAAAGGCGGGCTGGCGAGATAGTTCGCACGCACGTCCGGGCTGACGCGGCCTTCAAAGTTGCGGTTGCCCGACAGCACAGACGTCGCAACCAGATCGCCGTCCTTGACCGCCTTGGAGATCTTTTCGGGAAGCGGGCCGGAATTGCCGATGCAGGTGGTGCAGCCATAGCCCACCAGGTTAAACCCGAGCGCGTCCAGATCGTCCTGCAGCCCGGCCTTTTCCAGATAGTCGGTGACCACCTGGCTGCCCGGCGCCAGCGAGGTCTTCACCCAGGGCTGGACCTTCAGGCCTTTCTTCAGCGCGTTGCGCGCCACCAGGCCGGCGCCCAGCATCACCGAAGGGTTGGAGGTGTTGGTGCACGAAGTGATCGCGGCGATCACCACATCCCCGTGACCGATCGAGTAGTCCTCGCCCTCGACCTTCTGGCGCTTGGCGCCGTCATCGCCCTTGCCGAACTCGCTGTGGAGCACCTTGGCGAATTCGTCGGCGGCCTCGGTCAGCGCCACGCGGTCCTGGGGGCGCTTCGGCCCGGCGAGCGAGGGCACCACGGTGGAGAGGTCCAGGTGGAGCGTGTCGGTGTAGACCGGCTCCTCGCTCCGCTCAGGGCGGAACATGCCTTGCGCCTTGGCGTAGGTCTCCACCAGCTCGACGCGGCTTTCTTCGCGGCCGGTGGCGCGCAGATAGTCAAGCGTCTCGTTGTCGACGGGGAAGAAGCCGCAGGTGGCGCCGTATTCCGGGGCCATGTTGGCGATGGTCGCCGCGTCTTCCAGCGACAAGGTGTCGAGGCCGGCGCCGTAAAACTCCACGAACTTGCCGACCACGCCCTTCTTGCGCAGCATCTCCACGACGGTGAGCACCAGGTCGGTGGCCGTGGCGCCTTCGGGCAGCTTGCCGTCCAGTTTAAAGCCGATGACTTCCGGGATCAGCATGGAGACCGGCTGGCCCAGCATCGCCGCTTCGGCTTCGATGCCGCCCACGCCCCAGCCAAGCACGGCCAGGCCGTTGATCATGGTGGTGTGGCTGTCGGTGCCCACAAGCGTGTCGGGATAGGCGTAGGTGACCCCGTCCTCATCCTTGGTCCAGACCGTCTGGGCGAGGTTTTCAAGGTTCACCTGGTGGCAGATGCCGGTGCCCGGCGGCACGACGCGGAAATTGTCAAACGCGCTCGCGCCCCATTTCAGGAATTTGTAGCGCTCGCCGTTGCGCTCGTATTCGCGCTCCACGTTTTTCGCAAAGCTGTCCGCGCCGCCGAAATAATCCACCATGACAGAGTGGTCGATGACCAGATCCACCGGCACCAGCGGGTTCACGCTCTTCGGGTCGCCGCCAAGATTTTTCGTGGCGTCGCGCATGGCCGCCAGGTCCACCACGGCCGGAACGCCGGTGAAGTCCTGCATCAGCACGCGGGCCGGACGATAGGCGATCTCGTGGGAGGATTTGCCCGACTTCGTCCAGGCCGCGATCGCCTCGATGTCCTCCTTGGTGACCGTGCGCCCGTCTTCAAAGCGCAACAGGTTCTCCAGAAGGACTTTCAGCGTGTAGGGCAGCTTCGAAACGCCCTCGAGGCCGTTCTTTTCCGCCTCTTTCAGGTCGAAATAGGCGTAGGTCTTTCCGCCGGCGGTCATGTCGCGGCGGCACTTGAAGCTGTCCAGAGAAGCCATGGGTCGTCCTCATATCTGGCGCCGGGAAGCCCGGCGGCGGTCGGTGCGGCGCTTTGGACCGAGGGGGCGCGCCGCCGTATAACTGTCGCCGCGCGTTTTAGACCCGCTTCGCCCATGCTGCAATGCGGCGCAGGTCCCATGTCAGTAAGTGAGAATGGGTTGCAGCTGGACTGCGAACAGGCTCCCCACGGCCCGCCTCGCACCTTTCGGGAGAATCTGCTAGGCCGTTACACGCGGTTGAACCGACGAGCGGCTGATGAAGCGAAGTGATTTCATCGTCTATGTGGACGAAACTGGCGACCACGGGATGGAAAAGATTAACCCGACCGCCCCGGTGTTCGCTTTGTGCGCCGTGCTTTACAAGACATCGGAATATCTTGAAGGCGATCTGCCCTCGCTCACGCGCTTAAAATTCGATCTATGGGGGCATGACGCCGTGGTGCTGCATAACCGCAGCATTCGCCGGAAGGTGAAGCCGTTTCAGGCTTGTAAAGACCCTCAAAAGCGGGATTTGCTATATTCGCGCATCGCCCAGTTTTTCGGCGACTCCAAGTGCGCAATCGTTTGCGCCGCAGTGTATAGGCCACGTCATCGAGCAGCTTATGCCGAGCCGGAAAATCCCTACGCGCTGACGGTACGATTTGTTCTTGAGCGCGTTTTTGGAGCGGTTCAAGGGCATGGCGGCGCGAACCGGATCACCGACTTCATCTTTGAAAGTCGCGGCGACGAAGAGGATAAGCAGGTTCGGTCTTGGTTTGCTCGCGCCTGCGAAGGCCATAACAAATGGGGCCGAAAGCTTCCTTTTCGACTGCACTTTGCGCCAAAGTTCACGAATATGGTCGGCCTTCAGGTGGCTGATCTCGCCGCCTATCCGATCGCAAAGCATGTTGAGGCGCCGGACGTACAGCGCCCTGATTGGGACGCCGTTGAGCCCCGCATTCGCAGATCCGCGACCGGAGAGATCCTGGGGTGGGGATTGAAGATATTTCCATAGCAAAAGGGCCCAGGCGCCTGAACGCCCGAGCCCTTCGCCGATCGAAATATCTCCGATCCACTTGGGCCTATATTAGTCAGCAGGCATGATTTTGTCAATAAACTCAGATGCTTGATAAGCCTTTGAAACGAATCAGTTTTTGCGGGCGCTTGCAGATTGCGGCGATGCTGACCTTGGACATGGCCTGCGGCGCGCTCTATTCCAACGCCCATGACCCAGCCCGCGGCCCTCTCCTGCACCGATCTCACGCTCGACCGCGGCGGGCGCGTGCTGGTGCGCGGCTTTTCGTTGGAGGTCAGCGCCGGCGAGGCGGTGGTGCTGACCGGGCCCAACGGGTCGGGCAAGACGACGCTGTTACGCGCCCTGGCCGGCCTAGTCCGGCCGGCGGCCGGGACGATCGTCCGTGAACCGAGGGAGGGCGGAATCGCCTTTCTGGGCCACGCCGACGGGCTGAAATCCAGCGAGACCGTCGACGAAATGCTGCAAAGCTGGACGACGCTGCATGGCGAGGAGGCGAGCCCAGAGCGCCTCGACGCGGTGATGCGCGAGCTCGCCGTGGCCCATCTGGCGCGGCGCGAATGCGGCAGGCTTTCCGCCGGGCAGAAGCGCCGCGCGGCGCTGGCGCGCACGCTTTTGTCAAACCGGCCCATCTGGCTTCTGGACGAGCCGGCCGCGCCGCTGGACACCGGCAGCAAGGCGCGGCTCGCCGAGCTGGTGGCGCGCCACCGGGCGGACGGCGGTCTGGTGATCGCCTCCACGCACCTGGATCTAGGCTGGGATGACGTGCGGGCCGTGGATCTCCAGCCTGAGGCGGTCCGGCCATGAGCGCGGCGTGCGCCCTGTTTTCTCGCGAGGTGCGTCTGGCGTTTTCCGGCGGCGGCGGGCCGGCGGGGCCGGCGGCGTTTAATCTGGCCGCCCTGTCGCTTGCGCCGCTCGCCATCGGACCGGACGCCGGCGTTCTGGCGGCCGCCGGGCCGGGGATCATCTGTTTTGCAGCCCTTCTCGCGACCCTGCAGCCGGCTGAGCGGCTGTTCGGCGAGGATGCGAGCGACGGCACGCTGGAGCTTTACGCCCTGTCGGGGCGAAGCCTGGCGCTCACCTGCCTTGTGAAGGCGCTGGCCTTCACCGCGGCGGTGTTCTGGCCGCTGCCATTGCTGGCGTTTTTCGGCGCGCTCGCCTACGGGCTTGAGGCCGGGCCGGCGCTGATCACCGGGCTTGCGCTTGCGCTCGCCGCGCCGGGCCTCGCCCTGGTGGCGAGCTTCGCCGGCGCGCTGGCGGCGGGTTTGAAGCGGGCGGGGCTTTTGATTGCGCTCATCGCCGCGCCTTTGCAGGTCCCCTTGCTGATCTTCGCGGCCGGGGCCGCGCGCTCGGCGGTGGAGCAGCCGGATCTTGTGGCGCCCAATCTGATGATGACGGCGGCCTATTCCCTCGCCGCCCTGGCGCTGGCCCCGCTCGGCGCGGCGGCGGCGCTGCGCGCGCGGCTGGAATAGGCGCGACACAAGGGCGCCGTCTCTTGCTAACGCCGCAAAGGCTGGCTACCTCACACGGCATGTGGAGCTATTTCGCAAACCCTGAACGCTTCGACAGGCTGGCGCGCGCCGCCATTCCCTGGACCTGGGGGATCGCCGCGCTTTTGTTCGCCGTGGGCCTGCCCTGGGCGCTGGTGATTTCGCCGCCCGACTATCAGCAGTCGGAGACGGTGCGCATCATGTATGTCCATGTGCCCGCCGCCTGGCTGGCCATGGCGGCCTATGCCGGGCTTGCCACATCCAGCTTCGTCTATTTCATCTGGCGCCATAACCTGGCCGATCTCGCCGCGCGCGCCCTGGCGCCGGCCGGGGCGGTGTTCGCCTTTTTGTGCCTGGCGACCGGGGCGCTATGGGGCCGGCCCATGTGGGGCGCCTGGTGGGTGTGGGACGCGCGGCTCACCTCCATGCTGGTGCTGTTCCTTCTCTATCTTGGCTATATGGCGCTGCGCGCGGCCATCGAGGATGAAAAGCTCGCCGCGCGCGCGGCTTCGATCCTGGCCATGGCGGGCGTCATCAACCTGCCGATCATCAAATTCTCCGTGGACTGGTGGAACACCCTGCACCAGCCCGCGAGCGTGATCCGCTTCGACGGGCCGACCATCCACGCCTCCAAGCTCTGGCCGCTTTCGGTGATGGCGCTGGCCTTCACCGTGCTGCTCACCGCTCTGGTCCTCACCCAGATGCGCGCCATGATCCTGGCGCGCAAAGCCGATCAGCTGGAACGCCGGCGCGAACGGCGTCTGGAAGCGGAGGCCGGGCTGTGAGCGCGTTTTTCGCCATGGACGGCTACGCCGCCTTCGTCTGGCCGGCCTACGCCCTGACCCTGCTGGGCGTCGGCGGGCTTGTTCTGTGGACGGTGCGCGCGCGCCGGGCCGCCGCGGCGCGTCTCGCCCGGCTGCAGGCGCTGGAGGACGCGGCGACCGGCGCCGAAGCCCGGGAGCGTGCGGCGTGAACCGGATGATCCTGTGGATTCCGCTGGGCGTCATACTGGCGCTGATCCTCGCCATGGGCGTGGTGCTGTTTCAGCCCCAGGACGGCGGCGAGGACCCGATGATCGGGCGCGCCCTGCCCGATCTGCCGCTGGCGGACTTTCCAGGCCCCACGGCCGACTATGCGCCGACGCAGGTTGAGGGCCCCTATCTTCTGAATGTCTGGGCGAGCTGGTGCGCGCCGTGCCGGATCGAGCATCCGCTCCTGATGGAGCTCGCAGAGCAGGGCGTTCCGATCTACGGCGTGGCGTACAAGGACGATCCCGCCAACGCCACCGCCTTCCTTAATCAGCTGGGCGATCCGTTCGCCGGCCTCGCCGCCGATCCGGAAGGGCGCGCGGCCATCGAGCTGGGGCTGACCGGCGCGCCGGAAACGTTCGTCATCGACGCCGAGGGCGTGATCCGCGCGCGCTGGCGCGGCGCGATCGACGATCTCACCTGGCGGCGCAGCCTCGCCCCGGCCTGGGACGCGGCGGGTGGAACGCCAGTGGACGCAGGCGTCCTGCCGCAGGTGCGGTAGGGCGCTTCATCGCGAGGGCCCTTCGAGGCTCGCCCCCGGATCATCCCGGACTTGATCCGGGGCTCGAAGCACGCAGGGCCTCGACGACCCTATTTCTTCTTTTTCTTCTTTTTCTTCGCGGCCTTCTCGGCGGCCTTGTCCTCGGCCTTCTGCTGGGCTTTGAGCGCCTGCTTGGCCTTTTTCGCCTCGTCCTTGGCCGCTTCGGCGCCCAGCTCGCTGGCGCGGCTGATGCGGGTCAGGGCCTCCACGAAACTGGCGCGCTTGTTCTTCGGCAGGGCGCCCAGGATCGCTTCGTCGGCCGCCTTGGCGCCTTCGATGGCGGTCTTGTAGAGCTTGCGGCCCTCGTCGGTGAAGCGCACCGCGTTGGCGCGCGCGTCGCCGGGCGCTTTCTCGCGCACCAGCAAGCCCTTGGACGCCATGCGGCTGACCAGCTCGGCCAGGGTGGAGCGGTCGATACCCGTGGCGGCGACCAGCTGGGTCTGGGTCAGCCCCTCCTGCGCGTTCACCGCGCACAGCACCGCGAACTGGCGCTGGGTGACCTCCACCCCTCCGGTGGTTTCGGAAAACCGGTCGGCGGCGAATTGCTGGGCGCGGTGCAGAAGATGCCCCGGCGACAGCGCGAGATCGAAATCCGGTTCGTCAGCCATAATTCCCCCCATAGGGCGATCGAACGTGACGCGAGCCTAGCCGCTTTCGGCGACGGTTCAATGTCACCACCGTCCTGATACGGATTTTTCGAATATACCGCAGCGCGACGCAAGGATTATCGGCCATGAGCGACAAATCGCCCGAATTTCAGATCCGGACGCCCGACGGCGATGATCGCGACCGCCGGGTGTGCGGAACCTGCGGCTTTATCGATTATGTGAACCCGAAAATCGTCGCCGGGGTGGTGGCCGAGGACGGCGAGGGCCGCATCTTGATGTGCAAGCGGGCCATCGAGCCGCGCGCCGGGTTCTGGACCCTGCCCGCCGGCTATATGGAGGAAGGCGAAAGCGTCGCCGAGGGCGCGGCGCGCGAGGCCTTCGAGGAGGCGCGCGCCAGGCTGGAGATCGTCGACATGCTGGCGCTGTATTCCATACCGCGCATCTCGCAGGTGCAGATCTTTTTCCGGGCCCAGCTCACCACGCCCGAAGTCTCCGCCGGGCCGGAAAGCGAAGCGGTGGCGCTTTATGCGTGGGAGGATATTCCCTTTGACGAGCTCGCCTTTCCTTCGGTGCGCTGGGCGCTGGAGGACTGGCGCGCGCGCCGCGGAGCGGCCGCCCCGGCGGTTCCCGCACTGAGGACCCAGGGCAAGGATTTCGCGCCTTATTAGAGGGTCCGTCCTCGCTTACGCTGCGGGCGCGCGGTCGCGCTTGCGGCGGCTGCGCCGCCGGGGTGTCTAGTCCTCCCCCTTGATGGGGGAGGTGTCCGCGAAGCGGACGGAGGGGATGGTGGCGCGGAGGGTTCAAGAGCCCGCGCTCATGGGGCCTGCCGGCCCGTTCGCGCGCTTCAATCGATCCCCCGGATCGATTGATCGGCTTCGCCGACCGGCGCTCCTCCGGGGCCTGCCGGCCCGTTCGCGCGCTTCAATCGATCCCCCGGATCGATTGATCGGCTTCGCCGACCGGCGCTCCTCCGGGGCCTGCCGGCCCGTTCGCGCGCTTCAATCGATCCCCCGGATCG
>JAVJPX010000015.1:0-7997 GCA_040217555.1 Oceanicaulis sp. | reverse complement strand
CATTGACCGTCTGGCCCACCTCCACGACTTCGCTGGGATGGCCGACGCGGCTCCAGCTCATGTCGGTGACGTGCAACAGGCCGTCAATGCCGCCCAGATCCACGAACGCGCCGTAATCGGTGATGTTCTTGACCACGCCCTCGCGCACTTCGCCCTCGGCCAGCTGACCGACGAGCTCGGCGCGCTGTTCGGCGCGGGATTCTTCCAGAACAGCGCGGCGCGACACCACGATATTGCCGCGCGGACGGTCCATCTTCAGGATCGCGAACGGCTGTTCCTTGTTCATCAGCGGGGTCACGTCGCGCACCGGACGGATGTCCACCTGGCTGCCCGGCAGGAAGGCGCTGGCGCCGCCGAGATCCACGGTGAAGCCGCCCTTGACGCGGCCGACAATGGCGCCGGTGACCGGCTCCTTGCCTTCGAACTGCTGTTCAAGGCGGTCCCAGGCTTCTTCGCGGCGGGCTTTATCGCGCGAGAGGACCGCTTCGCCCATCGCGTTCTCGATGCGCTCAAGATAGACTTCGACGTCGTCGCCGGCCTTCGGCGCTTCAGAGCCGGGACCGGTGAATTCGCGCAGGGCCACGCGGCCCTCGGTCTTCAGGCCGACATCGATGACGACCACGTCGTTCTCAACGGCGGTGACGCGGCCTTTCAGGACCGAGCCTTCCATCATGTCGCGGCCGGAAAGGCTCGCTTCCAGCATTTGCGCAAAATCGTCCTGGCTCGGCGCCGAGGTTTGGGTGTCTGACATGGGTTGGTGTTGCTCCAGAGGATAGTCTTGTTGGTTTCCGGCCGGCCGGTTGTCTCCGGCGGTCTTGCCGCGCGCGGCGGCGGACGCATTCCTATGCAAAGCCGCGAGCGGCCGGAAAGATCAAGCACATACATGGACGAGACGGAGCGTCGGGCGCGCAAACAAACCGGACAAAAACGGATCATCGGCGCGCCGGCGACGCTCAAAGCCCGTCCGGCGACTGCGGACCGCGATCGCCGGGCGAGGCCCGGACCGGTCGCGAAACCGCGCGCGTACCTACTCCAAACACCGGCCTGGAGCAAGCCGGGCGGGCGCTTTAAGGGAGTCCGCGCAAGGCGGTTAGCCGATCCCGGCCCCCACAGCCGCCATGTCGTCGAAGAAGCCTGGATAGCTGGTGGCGATCATCGCCACGTCGTCCACGCGCACCGGCTGTTTCGCCGCCAGGCCGAAAACCAGGCCGGACATGGCCAGGCGATGATCGTGATCGGTGGCGACCTCGCCTCCGCCCGGCGCGCCGCCGGGGCCGCAGCCGGTGACAGTGAGGCTGTCGGCGCCCAGCGCCAGCCTAACGCCGTTGGCTTGCAGCATCGCGGCGGAGGCGGCGAGGCGATCGCTTTCCTTGGCGCGCAGCTCCTCAAGGCCGAGCATGCGGGTTTCGCCCTCTGCAAACGCCGCGACCACCGACAGGATCGGGTATTCGTCGATCATGGACGGCGCGCGCTCGGCCGGCACGGTGACGCCTTTAAGATGGGAGAACCGGGCGCGAATGTCGGCCAGCGCCTCGCCGCAGCGGGTTCCGGCCGGGGTGAGGGTGAGGTCGGCGCCCATCTCCTTCAGCGTTTCATAAAGCCCGAAACGGGCCTCATTGGTCATCACGCCGGTCACGGTGATGTCGGAGCCTTCGGTGATCAGGGCCGCCGCGATGAGGAAGGCGGCGCTGGAGGGATCGCCGGGAATGGTCAGATCGCACGCGGTGAGGGTTCGCCCGCCGCGCACCCGCGCCACAAGGCCCGCTCCGTCGCGCTCCATCGCCATGTCGGCGCCGAACAGCGGAGCCATGACTTCGGTCTGGGCGCGGGTGGCGCGCGGCTCGATCACCACGGTCTCGCCCTCAGCCCCCAGCCCGGCGAGCAGCACCGCGCTCTTCACCTGGGCCGAGGCCACCGGCGGGGTATAGGTGACGGATTTGAGCGCCGACGATCCAGTCACTCGCGCCGGCAGGCGACCGCCCTCAGCCGGCGCGCTTTTCACGCCCATCAAGGCGAGCGGATCGAGCACCCGCGCCATGGGCCGGCGTGACAGGCTTTCATCGCCGGTGAACACCGCTTCAAGGTCGAACCGCGCCGCGGCGCCCATGAGCAACCGGACCCCGGTGCCGGAATTGCCCAGGTCCAGCGGGCCGGCCGGGCTCGTCCAGTCGCGCCCGGTGATCGCCCACGCCCCGTCTTCGCCGCGCGCCGCCCCGGCGCCCAGCGCGGTCACCGCGCCCAGCGTCGCCAGCACGTCGGCGCTCTCCAGCAGTCCCGACACCCGGCTGGTTCCTTGCGCCATGGCGGAAAATATCACCGCGCGATGGCTGGCGGACTTGTCCGGCGCAGCGGCGAGGATCCCGCCCAAGGCCTTGGCCCGGCGGGCGGTTCTCGGTCCGCGCGGCGCGTCGGATCGGTCGGTTTTCACAGCAGTCATGGGAACGGTCCGGGGCGGGAGGATTTCGAGCAGCGAATAGGGTTTTGACAGCGCGCGGAGAACGTGGCAACTGGCGCGCCGTTTCCCGATTGGCCCGTCGAGCGCGAGGACCCTAGAGCCGTGCCCAAACCCGACCTTGGCGTAAAGCGCACCTGCCCCGAAACCGGCAAGAAATTCTACGACCTGAACAAGGACCCGATCGTCTCCCCGTTCACCGGCAAGGAGTACCCGCTCTCCTATTTCGAAGAGGTCGTCGCAAAGACCTCCAAGAAGCCCTCCAAGCCCGAGGCCGAGGACGAGGTCGAAGCCAAGACCGAGGATGAGGCGGTCGAAACCGACGACGAAGAGGATGACGACGCGCCTGAGCTGGACGAAGAACCGATCGATCTCGGCGATGACGAGGAGGCCGACGACGATACGCCCAAGCCCAAGCGCAAGGCCGCCGCGCCCGACGAAGACCTGGAGGGCTTCTCCGACGAAGAAGCCGACCTGGACGAGGACGACGACGACACCGGCGTGCTGCTGGACGACGATGACGACGATCTTGATGACGATATCAGCGTCGGCGGCGACGAAGACGACGATTAGACGCCCGGTTTCGCGGCGCTGCAAAACGCCGCGAAAGGGCGCTTGATCGCGTCAAGAGCCGGGACTATGTTCCGCGCTCTCGACCGGGCGGGCCCCCAATCCCGCCCTCGACGAAACGGTTCGGGGCCATAGCTCAGTTGGGAGAGCGCTTGAATGGCATTCAAGAGGTCGGCGGTTCGATTCCGCCTGGCTCCACCATTTTTTTCTGTCCTCCTTCGCGTCCGCTCAGTCGGCGGCCCATAACGGGCCGGCGCGCGGTCGCGCTTGCGAACCCTGCGGGTTCGAGATTGCCTCTCCAGCTCCACCATTTTTTTCTGATCCTCAAGCCCATCCGGGCTTTCGGGCGCGCCGCAGGCCCGCTCACCAGGCCGAACCGACTCCAACCGGCGCTGGACAGGTTGCGTCTGAGCGCGCCTTCGGTTCGAACTTGTTTCGCAAAGCTCCACCATTGTTCCTGTCCTCCTTCGCGTCCGCTCAGTCGGCGGCCTATAACGGGCCGGCGCGCGGTCGCGCTTGCGAACCCGGATGGGCTCGGCGGTGTTTCGTTCGACTCCGACCTCTTCGCTGATAGTCAAGCCTTTGCGGGCTTGATCGGATGCGCCGCGGCCGCGTTCACCAGGCGGCGCCTATAACCATCTCAGCGGCGGGGCGTCGCTTTTGAGGGCTTCGATGGCGGCGCGCAGGCGGGTCATGAAGGCTTTGCGGTCGCCGCACCAGGTAAAGGGCTCGCCCACGATCACCGCGCAGTTGAACGGGGTGAACAGGCGCGAGCCGCGCGGCAGGACCCGGCCGGCGCCCTGCAGATAGACCGGCGTGATCGCCGCGTCCGGCGCGCGCTCTGCCAGCCGCGCGATCCCGGTTTTGAAATCGCCGAGCTCCTCGGCCTCGCCGCGCGTGCCTTCAGGGAAGATCAGCAGGATTTCGCCGCGCTTCAGCGCCGCCTCGCACCCGGCCAGCATGTCGCGGCGGGCGTTCGCACGCTCCACCGGCAGCGCACCGAGCACATGGCGGGCGAACCAGCTGGACAAGGGCGTCTTGAAAAAATGATCCGCCGCCGCCACCGGGCGCACCTGACGCAGCAGGCGGGACGGGAAAAGGCAGATCAAAAGCAGGGTGTCGATATGGCTGTTATGGTTCGCCGCCACGATCGCGGGTCCGCTCGCAGGCAGGTTGCGCCGTCCGCGCACGTCCACGCCGATCACCAGCCAGGCGAACGGGCGCAGGATCAGCACCAGCAAAAGCCGGCGCAGCATGAGCGCGAACCCCGCCATCAATACCGCTCCAAAGCGAAAAACGCGATCATGTGAAAACACCAGGGCGCGGCGAAGGCGAGCCCGGCCAGCCGGTCGAGCGCGCCGCCATGGCCGGGCAGCAGCAAGCTGGTGGACTGCACGCCCAGCTCGCGGCGCATTGCGCGCACCACCTGGTCCCCGCACAGCGCCCAGACCGGAAGGCCGATCCCCACAACCACCGCCTGCCAGGTCTGAAGCGGGCTGAACACCGGGGCGAGCGCGATGAAAGCGCCGGCGGACACCACGCCATGGGCGAGCCGGCCCCTTAAGCTGGTTCCCGGCGCGGCGTCCGGCGCGGCGAGGGTTTGAACGACATAGTCGGCGACGCCGCCGGCCTGGGTGGCCAGCAGCACCAGAAAGACGAGCCCCGCAGGTCCGGACGGGCCCAGCTCCTCGGCGGGGACGCGCATGAGCAGGGCGAGATGGCCGGTGAAATAAACGCAGACGATCACCCCGAACTGCAGCACCCCGGCGGTGGTCAGAAACCCTTCGGGCCGGCCGGCGAGGCTCAGCAGCACCGCGGCGCCGACAAAGATATAGATCGGCGCGATCACCAGAAACGCGGCGTAGCTGTCGGCGAACACCGCGCCGTAGCTGATCGCCACCGAGGCGTAGACGAACAGGACCGCGCCGCGATCCTCCTTGCGGGTCGGCGCCAGCGAGACGAACTCGCGCACGGCGATATAGCTGATCGCGGCCAGCACCAGGGTGAACACCGCCCAGCCCGCAAGCAACGCCCCGCCCGCCACGGCGAACAGGATCCACCAGGTGCGCACCCGGGCGGGCAAATCAGCAAAGCGGGCTGGGTCAAGCCGCGGCAGAAGGGCCGCGGCCAGCGTTCCCAGCAGAAGCAGAGCCACCACCCCGCTATAGCCGAGCGCCAGGGCGGGGGAGGGAAACACCGCGCTGAGACCCGCGCCGGCCGTTTCCATGGGGCTTACTGGAAATCCTGCGCGGTCAGCCCGGCCTGCGCGAGAAACGCCTCACGCGCCGTTGTCACCGCCGCTTCGCCGGGCCGCGGGGCGGCGCCGTCCAGGCCTTCTGCGAGGACATGCCTGGCGTAGGCGTCTCCGCCCGCCGCTGCGAGGTCGACTAGGGCATAGCCGCGCGCGGCGTCGACGGGGCCGCCCTCGCCGGTGATCAGCATCGCGCCGAGCCCGCGCGCGGCGTGGGCGCTGCCCCGTGCGGCGGCGCGGGCGTACCACTGGCGCGCCTCGCCCGCATCCTGCTCCACACCTTCCCCCGTCGCCAGCATCACGGCGCGGGACACCAGGGCGTCGAGATAGCCCTGCTCGGCCGACCAGGCGACATAGCGCCAGGCCTCGGCCGGGTCGCCGCCTTCGTTCAGCACGACCATGGCGTAAGACCACGCCGCCGACGCCGAGCCGAAGCGCGTCGCCTCCGACAACAGGCGCAGCGCGCGGTCGCGATTGCGCATTTCACCGTTTTCGCCCGGCTCGCTCCAATAGTGTCCGGCGGCTTCAATCAGGGCCGCGCCCTCAAAGCCGCGCGCCATCGCGCTGTTGATCAGGGCCTGGCCGTGGTCGGGATCGGCCTGCCCGCTCAATCCGAAGAGAAGGTCGCGGCCCAGAAGCGCGAGCCGGCCCGCCTCAAAGCCTTCGGGCAGGGCGGTCTCGGTTTCCAGGAGTGCGCGCGCCTCCTGCGGCGCGTCGGCGAGGTACAGCTCCTCGGCCAGGCGCAAGCGCGCCAGCGCCGCGGCCTCGGCGTCGCCCACCTCCATGGCGCGCCGGTACCAGGCGCTGGGGTCGCCACCCTCCACCATCTCGTAGCGAACGAGCAGGCCGTGAAGATTCATCGCGTCGGCGTCGCCCGCCTCGGCGGCGGCGCGCAGATCGCCCGCGGCTGCGGTGAAGGCCGCCGCGTCGCGCGTCTGCGCGCTCAACAGCGCCTCCATGCGCGCGACGGGATCCGCGTCCTCGGTCGCGGCCGGCTGCATGGACAAAACGGCGGCGGCGAACAGGCTTTTAAGCATTGGCGGGCTCCGACCCTCGCATCCCAAAGTCGCGGCGAAGGCTATGGGGAGCGCCTGCAGCGGTCAATCGCCAAGCTCTTGATCCGGCGGGGCGCCGCGCCCACATGAGGATCAACGCCAGTTGCAAGAAGGGGCGAAAACAGATGTCCCAAGTCAATGAACAGACGACCGAACAACAGACCAGCCCGCTGGTCTATGTGCGCCCGGTGGCTGCGGCGGAGATCATGGATCAGATCGCGCAAAGCGAGATCGAGGTCTCCGAAGACGCCACGCTTTACGCCGTGCACCTTGAAGACGGCACCCGCATGGCGGTGTTCTCCGAGCGTCACGCCGCCTTTGCGGCCGCGCGCTCTCACGGCGCTCAGCCGGTGAGCGTGCACTAGAGATCATTCGTCCGGCCCCTCCCCCCGGTGGACGAATGAGAGGCCCGCCGCGCATGTCCCCGCGCGGCGGGCCTTTTCATGTCCGCCTTGCCGGTCGCGGCGCAGCGCCGTAAGCACGTGGCCATGAAGGGTTATTTTGCAATTGGTGTGGAGGGCGTGTCCAAGGCGCGCAATCTGGGCGCGGTCATGCGCACGGGCCACGCCTTCGGCGCCAGCTTCGTGTTCACCGTGGGCGCGGCGAACACCGCGCGCGAGATGTACCAGACCGACACCGCGAAGACCGCGATCAACGTGCCCTATTACGACTGGGCCTCGATCGAGGAGATGGCGCTGCCGCGCGCCTGCCAGCTGATCGGCGTGGAGCTCACCGAGGACGCAGTGGGCCTTCCCAGCTTCCGCCACCCGCGCGCGGCGGCCTATGTGCTGGGGCGTGAACGCGGCGATCTGTCGCCGGAGATGCTGGAGCGCTGCGCCCATGTGGTGAAGATCCCCACCCGGTTCTGCCTCAACCTGTCGGTCGCCGCCGCCATCACGCTTTATGACCGCACGCTGTGCCTTGGCGGCTTCGCGCAGCGCCCGGTGCGCCCGGGCGGCCCGCATGAGCAAAAACCCCATGTCTGGGGACCGCCGAGAAAGCGGACCTGACCGCAAAGCCTTGGAACCGGAGCGGACCCGGCTAGTTTCAGCGCGACCCGCCGTTTCGGAGCCTCGCCCATGAACGCCTCTCTCGCCCTGCCCTTCATCGCCACGGTGATCGCGGGCGCGGCGGTGAGCCTGCAGCCGGCCTTCAACGGCCAGCTCGCCGACCATCTGGGCTCGCCCTTCCGCGCCGCGCTGGTGAGTTTTTCGGCCGGCGTGCTCACCTTGTCGGTGGTGGTCGGCCTGCTGACGGTGCGCGCGGGCCTGCCCAGCTGGGACAAGGTCGCCGCCACGCCGCCGCATCTGTGGGTGGCCGGCGGCGTGCTGGGCGCGCTGTTCGTCTCCACCGCCGCGTGGGCGACGCCGAAGATCGGGGCGGGCGCCTTCTTCGCCACCCTTATCGCCGCCCAGCTCGCCGCAGCCCTGGTCATCGATCATTTCGGACTGGTGGGCCTGGACGCCAAACCCGCCACCCTGGTGCGTGTCGCCGGCGTAGTCCTCCTAATCATCGGCGCCTGGATGGTTGTGAGGGGGTGAGCGCCGGTCGGCGAAGCCGATCAATCGATCCGGGGGATCGATTGAAGCGCGCGAACGGGCCGGCAGGCCCCGGAGGAGCGCCGGTCGGCGAAGCCGATCAATCGATCCGGGGGATCGATTGAAGCGCG
>JAVJPX010000002.1:0-119735 GCA_040217555.1 Oceanicaulis sp. | reverse complement strand
CGACGCCATGGTGGCGCGCGGCAAGGCGAAAAAGCTCGCCCTCATCGCCCTGGCGCGAAAAATCCTCGTCACCCTGAACGCCATCGTCAGAGACCAAAAACCGTATCATCCAGCTTGACGACCAACACAGTCGCTCTCCCCACATCCGTGGGGCGAGGGGGACTCCGACGTGGCGATACGATCCTTCAAGCAAGCCGCCTGGCCTGGCCGAATCCCACCAACGCATGACGTCCCCCTCGCCCCTCCTGGAGGGGAGAGGGGGAGGGAGAGGGGTGCGGTTCAAGACATGGCGCGGAATTTTGGTGAATTCGACTGGCCAAGGCCGGTACGCTTAAACCGTAACCCCTACCCCTCCGCCTCGCGCTGGAGCACCATTTCATAGGTGAAGCGGTCGGCGGGGTGGACGCTGTCGGACAGGGCGATGATGCGTCCGCCCTTGTCGTAATAGCGCCGCCTTGTGCGCAGGGCGGCTTCGCCGGCGTTGGCTTCCAGGGCTTCGGCTTCGCGCTCGGTGAGGGCGCCGGCGCAGATGGATTGCTCGATCCGGGCGGTGGGCACCTGGCGTTCGCGGGCGATCCATTCGGTCACCGCGCCGCCCAGCTCCACATAGGTCTCCACGGGCGGGGCGAGATCAGAGCGGATCCACACGTCGGTGAGCGCGATCGCCGGCTCGCCGGCCTCGCCGCGAAGCCCGTGCACATGCAAAAAATCGCCGCCCGGATTGACGCCCAGCGCGCGCGCCACCGCCGGCTCGATCGGGCCGGTCTTGGTGCGGGTGGGCGTCAGGCGCGCATCGCGCGCGTACTGCATCAGATCGTCCACGCCCCCAAGGCGCTGGGCGAAGCGCTGGGTGGTCTCGCGGGCCACCACGACGGTGCCGGCGCCGCGCCGCCGGGCGATCAGCCCGGATTCAGCGAGCAGGCGCAGCGCCTCGCGCACGGTGTGGCGCGAGACGTTATAGGTATCGCAAAGCGCGTGCTCGGTGGGCAGAAGCTGGCCGATATCCGGCTCGCCTTCCGCAATGCGCGCGCGCAGGGCCTCGGCGAGCGCCATATAGCGCGGCGCGGTGGAGTCGGCTCTCGTTTCCGGTTCGCTCAAAGGCTTCTCCGCATGTCGGCCCAGGCCTTTTCAAGGCCCGCCCGGTGTTCGGGGTGTGCGATGTCTATCAGAGCTTGCGCGCGCGCGTCGAGCGAAAGCCCTCGCAGGTCCGCCGCGCCGTGCTCGGTGACGACGATCTCCACGTCGGCGCGCGTGAGCGTCGTGGCGTCGGGCGCCAGGCGCGGGACGATGCGCGAGATCGAGCCGCCCTTGGCCGTCGAGGCCAGCGCGAAGATCGCCTTGCCGCCCGGCGAGCCCTGCGCTCCGCGGGCGAAATCGACAAGGCCGCCGCCGCCGGAAACCTGGCGTCCGCCCACGAACTCGGCGTTGGCCTGACCGAAGAGATCCACTTCGATCACCGAGTTGATGGCGGTGAATTTTGCAAGTCCGGAGAGGACGGACATCGCGTGGGTGCGGTTCACCGGCGTCATCTGCAGGCGCGGATCGTCCTGCAGCGCGTCCGCCAGCGCGCGCGAACCCAGCACCGCGCCGGTGCGGATCGCCGCAACCGTATCGCCGTCCAGGATCTGCAAAAGCGGATCGGACACCATGCCCGAATGGATCGTCAGACCGCGGTGATGTTTGAGCGCCGGAAGCACGGCGAGCTGCACCTTGCCGAGCCCGAACTGCACCGACGCGCCGTCGTCCACCAGCGCGGCGATGGTCTCCGCGATCTGTTGGAACACCGGCGGCAGCGACCCGGCGTCATAGCCGCGCGGCTCGGTTTCCAGCTCGCAGACCGCATCGAACGCCGACAGCGGGATGGACGGCGCGCCGGGCATCACCGGCAGGGCCGGGTTGATCTGGGCCACGCGGACCGTCGCCCGCTCCCAGATCGCCGGGGTGAAATCGCTGGCGAGCGAGAGCGAGCAATTCCCGTGTTCGTCCGGCGGGGCGACCTGCAGGATCGCCCCGTCCACCGGCGCGGTCTCCAGCCAGCGCCAGGCCCTTGTGTAGGTGATGGGCAGAAATGCGATCCGGCCCGCCTCAAACCCGGCGCGCAGCTCCGGCGCCAGGAACAGGGTCTCAAACCGGCTGGTGTCGGACAGCGCGCTCCAGTCGGTGCGGTTCACGCCGGGGATCCACACCCCGAAAAAGGTGAGCCCGTCGGCGAGGCCCGGCTGGTCGCCGAACGCTCCGGCCAGGCCATAGGGCTCGGCCGCGACGCCGGGGACATACACCCGCGCGCGCGCCGGCAGCGCCGCGCGCAGGCGCTCGGCGAGCTGCTCTGGTGAAAGCGAAACGGGAGCGGTCGCCATGGCGGCGCGTTCAAGCCTTTCTGCAAAACGGTTTTTGCGGGCTTTCCGCCCGCGCGCCGCTCATGCTACGAGACTCTTATGTCCGGACAAAGTCTTTCCATCACCCAGCGCCTCGCCGCGCATCTGTCCCGGCCGGTGTCGCCGACGCTTCAGGCGCGCGCGGCCCTGCACGTGCTCGATTGGGCGGGGTGCGCGCTGGCCGGCGCGGCGAGCCCGGCCGGGCGCGCCATGGCGGCGGGGCTGACGGCTGAAGCGCCGGGCCGGTGCGCCGTGGCCGGATCGGTGCGCGGGACGGGCCCGCTCACCGCGGCGATGGTCAACGGCGCGGCGGGCAACGTTCTTGAGATGGACGATGTGGACAAGCGCGCCATCCTGCATCCCGGCCCCACGGTGATTCCCGCAGCCCTCGCCGCGGCACAGACCGCGCAGCTGTCGCCGGAGGCGTTCTTGAGCGCGGTGGTGCGCGGGTATGAGGCGGTGATCGCGCTGGGGCGCGCGGTGGGGCCCGGCCATTACGCCTTCTGGCACAACACCGGCACGTGCGGGCCGTTCGGCGCCGCGGCGGCGGCGGCGAGCGCGTTCAAGCTGGATGAAGACGCGACCGCCCATGCGCTCGGGCTCGCCGGAACCCAGGCTTCAGGCTTCTGGCAGACCCGCCACGAGCCGGCCTCCATGGCCAAGCAGCTGCACACCGCCCGCGCAGCCCATGCCGGGCTTTCCGCGGCGATGCTGGCGAGCGCGGGGATGACCGGGCCCTTGCAGATCCTGGAAGGCCCCCAGGGCTTCTTCGCCGCCACCTGTCCGGGCGCGGATCCGCAGGACGTGCTCGCCGGCGGCCGCGCGGGCTGGCTCATCGAGGATGTGAGCTTCAAGCCCTGGCCGGCCTGCCGCCACGCCCACGCCGCCATCGACGCCGCGCTGGCCGCGCGCGCCAGCGGCGTGACACCGGACGCGGTGGAGACGGCGCGTGTGACCACCTATGCCGACGCGCTGACATTCTGCGACCGGCCGAAGCCTGACAGCGTCATAGAGGCGAAGTTTTCGCTGCAGCATTCTGTCGCCGCAGCGCTGATCTTCGGCGAGCCCGAACTCTCCCATTTCGAGCCCGGCTGTTATGAGCGTGAGGATGTGCGTGCGCTGGCCGCCCGCATCGAGGTGCGCGAAGGCGAGCCCTATGCCGGGCGCTATCCCGCCCGATACGGCGCCGGGCTGGAGGTGTCGGCGCGCGGTGAAGCCCCCCGCACCTTTGATGCGCCCGACGCGCTGGGCGATCCGGAAAACCCGCTGGCGCTGGACCAGCTGACCGCCAAGGCGCGCAAGCTCGCCGCCCACGCCGGGCTTTCGGCGGAGGAGGCGGGCGCCCTGGTGCGCCATGCGCTGGCGCTGAGCGAAGGCGCGCCGGTGGATCGCTTCGCCGCAAGCCTCGCGGCGCCGGTGGAGGCGCGGTCATGAGCGAACCGGCCAACGCCGCCGAGCGCTTCACCGAGCATGTGCTCGGTCTTGAGTGGGCAAGCATCCCCGCCTCGGCCCAGGCCGACATGAAGCATTTCCTGCTCGACACCCTGGCGGTGGGGATCGCCGGGCGCAAAGCCTGGCTAGCCGATTCCCTGCTCTATGCGGTGAAGGGCTGGGGCAAGGCGGGCGAGGAGGACGAGGCCGCCCATGTCTTCGCCGGCGGCGGGCGTCTGCCGGTTTCGGCGGCGGCCTATATGAACGGCTTCCAGATCCACTGCCAGGAATACGACTGCGTGCACGAACCCGCCGTGGTCCATCCCATGGCGGTGATCTGTGCCGCGCTCACCGCCGAGGCCGAAGTCACGCGGGTTTCCGGCGCGGAGTTCCTCGCGGCCATGGTGGGCGCTGTGGACGTGGCCGCCGGGCTCGGCGTCGCGGTGCAAAGCCCGATCCGCTTTTTCCGCCCGGCCACTGCGGGCCTGTTCGGCGCGACGCTGGGCGTCGCCCGCCTGCGCGGCGCCACGAAAGCCCAGGCGCTGGACGCGCTCGGCTACGCCCTGGCTCAGGCTGCGGGCACCATGCAGGCCCATGTGGAGGGCAAGCCCGCCCTGCCGGTGCAGATCGCCGGCGCGGCCCGCGCGGCGATCGCAGCGAACGATCTGGCCTTCGCCGGCCTTCCCGGCCCCCATCATGTGTTTGAAGGCCCGTACGGCTATCTCAACCTTTTTGAAGAGCGCTTTGAAATCGAGCCGGTGCTGGCGAGCCTGGGCGAGACCTTCCGCATCGAAGAGGTCAGCTACAAGCCCTTCCCCACCGGCCGCGCCGCGCAGGGCGGGATCGTCCTGATGAAGCGCTTGCGCGAGGAGGGCGTGCGCCCCGAAGAGGTCGAGCGCGTCACCCTCACCGCGCCGCCGCTGATCCATCGCCTGGTGGGCCGACCGGTGAAGGACGAGATGCAGATCAACTACGCCCGGCTGTGCTTTCCTTACATCGGAGCGGTGGCGCTCATGCGCGGCGCTGTGGGGCTTTGCGACTTCACCGAAGACGCGCTGGAAGAGCGCGCCGCGCTGCGCCTGGCCGAGACGATCGCCGTGGAGGTCGACGAGGACATCACCGACCCGGCGAAGTTCGCGCCCCAGACCGCGCGCGCCAAGCTTGCGAACGGTAAGACCGTCACTGCGACCATCGACGCGCTTTACGGCTCGCCGGCCGACCCCATGACGCCCGAGGATGTGGCGGCCAAGCGCGCCGAATGCCTTGAATTTGGATTCGGCGAGCCGCGTCCGGATCTGGACCGCGCCCTGTGCCGGGCGGTGTGGACCGCGCCCTCGCTTGAGGATGCGGGCGCGCTCGCGCGGCTGGCGGCCGGGGATGCGGACGCCTTGAAGACATTCACCACCAACGAGACCGACGGCGGCGACGCGCCGCGCGAAGACCAGGGGGAGGGCGAGCCTTGAGCGCCTCACACGACGGACACCGCAGCTATTTCGACGCCGCCGACTGGAGCGCGGTGCAACGCGACCATCCCATCGGCCAGGCTTTCGTGGACTTCGCCACCTCAATCAGCCGAGACGAGCTGTTCGCCCGGCAGAACCAGCTGTTCCTTAAAAGCGTGGCGCGCGCCTGGAAGACGCCGTTCTACCAGAAGCTCTGGGGCGAGGCGGGGATCAGTCAGGGCGACATCACCAGCCTGGAACAGCTCAGCGATCTGCCGAGCTTTGATAAGTCCGACATCATGGACTCCATCGCCCGCAATCCGCCGTTCGGCGATTTCGGCGGGCGCGACAGCCATCCCGAAGGCAAGCCGAACGTGGTGATGCACACCACGTCGGGCACCACCGGCACGCCGCAGGTCCTCTTGTTCGGCGCCAAGAGCCGGGAGGTGCAGAACCTTCTTCTGGCGCGCATGTACCGCTTCCAGGGTTTAAAACCGGACGACGTGGTCCATTCGGTTTACGGCCACGGCATGATCAATGGCGGCCATTACGTGCGCGAAGCCGTGATCCACTGGACCAGCGCCATTTTCATGAGCGCGGGCACCGGGGTGGAGACCCGCTCGGCGCGCCAGGTGGAGCTGATGCGCGACTTTGGCGCCACCGTGATCGTGGGCTTCGCCGACTACATCAAAAAGCTCGCCCGCGTCGCGCAGGAGCAGGGCATCGACCCTGTGAAGGACCTCAATATCCGCATGATCTCCGGCCATCTGGGCCGCGAAGACCGCGACGCGCTGTCCAAGGCCTGGGGCGGGGCGGAGTGCTTTGACTGGTACGGGGTGGGCGACACCGGGATCATCGCCGGCGAAGGCCCCGACCGGTCCGGGCTCTACGTGCAGGAGGACGCCCAGTATCTCGAAGTCGCCGACATCGAGACCGGAAAGCCGGTCGAAGACGGCGAGCAGGGCGACATGATCTGCACCTGTCTTTACAAGGACGACGTCTATCCCATCATCCGCTTCAACACCCATGACGTCACCAGGGTGAAGACGGACAAGAGCCCGCTGGGCGTGCGGTTCAAGCGCATCGAGGGCTTTCTGGGCCGCTCCGACAACATGGTGAAGATTCGCGGCATCAACATCTTCCCCCAGGCCATGGGCCCGCTTCTGGAAGAACATCCCGCCTTCGCCGGGGACTTCATCTGCAAGGCGGTGCGCGATGAAACCGGCCGCGACGAGTTCACCGTCATGGCCGAGGCGACAGAGCAGAGCGAGGCCGTGCGCGAAGCGTTCGCCGGCCATCTGAAGAAGGCGCTGGGCATCGACGTTGGCGTTTTGCTGGCGCGCCCTGGCGAACTGGCCGCTCTTACCCAGACGGAAGTCCGCCAGAAGCCGATCCGGCTCATCGACGAACGGTTTTAAATGAACACCAGCGCCGCCGACCTGCCCTTAAGCGCCGCGCAACGCACCTGGCAGGCCCAGGCGGCCGCCTTTGCGCTGGGCAAGTGGAGCCCGCTGGAGGTGTTTGACGCCTACGCCAAGCGGATCGCCAAGCTCAATCCGCGGCTCAACGCGGTGCTCGACACGCGTCTGCAGTCCGCCCGCGCCGAGGCCGCCGACAGCGCCGACCGCTGGGCGCGCGGCGCGCCGCTGTCTGAAGTCGACGGCGCGGTCGTGCTGGTCAAAGCCAATATCGCGGTGGAGGGCCTGCCCTGGCACGCCGGGATCAAGGCCTATGAGCGCCGCATCGCGCGCGAGGACGCGGCCTGCGTCGCCAATCTCAAACGCGCCGGCGCGGTGATCGCGGGCACCTTGAACATGGAGGAGGGCGCGCTGGGCGCCGTCACCGACAATCCCTGGTACGGGCGCACGCTCAATCCCTGGGGCGGGGAGGGCGAGGACATCACGCCCGGCGGCTCGTCCGGCGGCTCCGGCGCGGCCGTGGCGGCGGGCTTGTGCGTCATGGCGCTGGGCACCGACACCATGGGCAGCGTGCGCATCCCGGCCGCCTATTGCGGGGTGGCCGGTCATAAGCCCGCCCGCGGCCTCATCCCCACCGGCGGGGTGATCGCGCTGTCCCATACCCTGGATCATGTGGGTCCGCTGACCCGGTCGGCGCGCGATCTGCCCGCCTTCGTCGCCGCCTTGTCGGGACAGGCCCAGCGTCCGCAGAAAGGCCTGACCGGCCTGACCATCGGGCGCTGGCGGTTTGAAGACGCGCTTGCGCTCCACCCCGACGTGGAGAGCGCCTGGACCGCCGCGCTGGAGCGCCTGGACAACGCCGGCGCCGAGATCGTGGAGGTCAGGCCGCACGCCTACCAGTACGGGCGCACGCGCCGGCGCGGCCTGTTGATCAGCGAGCTTGAAGGCCACCAGGCCCATGCGGACGCGCTGAGAGAGGATCCCAAAGGCTTTTCCGATCATTTCCGCCGGCTTCTGGACTGGGGCGCCGGCCAACCCGCGGAGAAGGCGCAGGCGGCCTATGGCGAGATCCGGGCCGTGGAGGACGACGCTGAAACCTGGTTCTCCACCTGTGATCTCGTGGCCGCGCCCACCGCGCTGGAGCCGGCCTTCGCCTTCGGGGAGGACACGCCGGCCGGTCAGGCCGACCTCACCGCCTTCGCCGACATGGCGGGCTGCGCGGCCACCGCGGTTCCCATGGGCCGGTCCAAATCCGGGCGCCCGGTCTCGATCCAGTTCATGGCCCCGGCCGGGCGCGATCAGCAGGCGATGAAAGCCGCCGCCCAGTTCGAAATCCTCACCGGCGGTCCGTTCATCCCGCCGGGCTATTGAGCCGGCGCACCAGAGCGGCGTAAAGCGAGTCAAAGTCCGCCGCCCGGGCCGCCTTCACGCCCCGGTCGCGCAATAGCGTCGTCATCAGCCGCGTATAGGGCGCGCTTTCTCCGTCGCCGATAAACCCCACCAGGATCCCGCGCGGAAACGCCGCCGCCGCCGCGTCCGCCAGCGCCGCCGAGGCGGCGGAATCGGCTTCGATCACCGCGCCGCGGTAATCCATGATCAGCCCGCCATACTCGCCCTCGGCGAGCCAGGCGCCGACGCGCAGCGCGGCCGCCTCGCTTTCGCGCGGGCCCAGCGTGCGGAACATTTTCGAGCAGTAGAGCCGTTGCTCGGCCAGGCTGAAACTGCGCACGGCGGGGTTTGCGCCCGCAGGCTCCAGCCCGCAGAACGGGTCGTCGGAGACGAAGGTCAGATCGCCAAGGGGAAGGGTTGCAAGCGCCATGGCGCGAGAGCGTGCGCACAGATGACTAAGGAAACTTTAAGTTAACGCTTGAGCGCGTTCAGCTCCGGGAGGGCGAGTCGCGACGCCGGGCGCCGGCTCGACCCGCCGGGAACCCCCCGGCGTCGCCGTGCGCCTCGCGCCGGCTGACACCGCATGCTAAGTCATGGAGAAACGTGCGCGAAACGCGCAGGACGTCCGGGGAGATCATCATGGCTCACTTCCACCGCCCGCTGGCTGCGGGCCTTGCGGCTGTACTCGCGGCCGCCTGCGCCGCAGCGGACGGCGACGCGCCCGCCCCGGCGCGCGCCGGGGCGATGCCGGCGCCGGCCCATGAGGCTGACCGGTTCGTGGTGCGCGTGGGCGGGACCGACATCGGCGCGGCGCAGCTCACCCGGCTTCAAGACGGCTTCGCCATTGATTACGAGTTTCGTAATAACGGGCGCGGGCCGACTCTGGCCGAACAGATCACCCTGGACGAGGCGGGGTATCCGGTTGCCTGGACAAGCCAGGGCGCGGAGACGTTCGGCAACGCCGTGGACGAACGCTTCGAAGTTGTGGACGGGACCGCGCGCTGGACCGATTCCACCGGGTCCGGCGAAGCGCCGTTCGACGGCGCGGCGCTTTATATTCCCCAGAACGCTTCGCCCTATCAGATGGCGATTTTCGCCCGCGCCCTGATGGTAGACGAGGACGGCGCGATCGCGGCGCTGCCCGGCGGCGAGATGCGACTTACCGAGCTGGAGCGCTTCACCCTGGGCGAGGGCGAGGCTGCGGTGGAGCTGACAAGCTACGCCCTGTCGGGCGTCAGCCAGAACCCCAGCTATTTCGTCATGGACGGCGCGGCTTTCGCCGGCGCGATGAGCCCGGGCTTCACCGTGCTCGCCGAAGGGCTGGGCGGGTATGACGAGGCCCTGCGCGCCAAGGCCGCCGAATACGGCGCGGCGCGCTTCGCCGACATCCAGGCGCGCACGGCCCGCACCTGGGACGCCCCGGTGCGCATCGCCGACGTGCGCGTTTTCGATCCGGAGACCGAAGCGCTCACCGAGCCGGTTTCGGTGCTCATCGAGGGCGAGCGCATCACCGCGGTGGAGGCGCCCGACATCTCCAATCCCGGCGAGGTGATCATCGACGGGGCGGGCGGCTCGCTCATTCCCGGCCTGTTCGACATGCACGCCCATCTGGGTGAAAGCTCGGCGGCGCTGAACATCGCCGCAGGGATCACCAGCGTGCGCGACATGGGCAATAACAACGCGGTGCTCGACGGGCTGGTCGCCGACATCGAGGCCGGCCGCGTCGCCGGTCCGCGCGTCTTCCGCTCCGGCTTCATCGAGGGGCGCAGCCCCTTCAACTCCAATAACGGCATCCTCGTTTCGAATGAAGAAGAGGCCGTGGAGGCGGTGCGCACCTACGCCGCGCGCGGCGACATGCACCAGATCAAGATCTACAACTCCACCAAGCCGGAATGGGCGCCGGCCCTGATCGAGGAGGCCCATCGCCTCGGCCTTCGCGTCACCGGCCACATCCCCGCCTTCACCGACGCCGACTCCATGATCGCGGCGGGCTATGACGAGCTCACCCACATCAACCAGCTCATGCTGGGCTGGGTGCTGGAAGAGGGCGAGGACACCCGCACGCTTCTGCGCCTGACCGCGCTGAAACGCCTGCCCGAGCTCGATCTCGACAGCGCCGAAGTGCAGGCCACGCTCGACGAGATGGAGGCGCGCGGCATCGCCATCGACCCCACCTTCGCGATTCATGAAGCGCTGCTGTTGTCGCGCAACGGCGAGATCAGCCCCGGCTTCGCCGACATCATCGATCATCTGCCGGCCTCCAGCCAGCGTTCCGCGCGCAGCGCCTGGGCGGCGATCGAGAGCCCTGAGGACGACGCGGCCTATCGCGGCGCGTTCGAGCAGATCACCGAGGCGCTGCGCCGTTTGCGCCAGCGCGGGATCGTCATGGTCCCCGGCACCGATATGGGCGGCGGCCTCATCCAGCTGCGCGAGCTGGAGCTTTACCAGTCCATCGGCATGACGCCGGCTGAAATCCTCGCCTGGGGCGGCCAGGGCATGGCCGATTATCTGGGCGCGGGCGAGGAGCTCGGCTCCATCACGCCGGGCAAATACGCCGACTTCTTCCTGGTTCCCGGCGACCCCACCGAAGACTTCAAGGCGATCAAGTCGATCTCCATGGTGGCCGCCAACGGCGTGATCTACTTCCCCGCAGAAATCTATCCCGAGTTCGGGATCCGGCCGTTCGCCGAAGCGCCGGCGGTGTCGGCGCCGTAGGGGGGCGCCCATGTCCTTCCCCTTGATGGGGAGGGTGGCGCGCCGAAGGCGCGTCGGGACGGGGGGGAGCCGCGTGCGCAGTTCTCAAAAGCTTGCGCCGCTACCCTCTCCGTCCCGGATCGGACCAGCGCTACTGCACCCCTTCGAACGCGCCCGCCACTTCGCTTGCGCCCGCGCACCACACCTGCGGTTCGCAAAGCCCGTCCAGCAGCGCTTCAAGCGCTGAAATGCGGAAGGGCTGGCCGGAGACGAAGGGTGTGAGGGTGAAGCCCAGAACCTGGGCGCCGAAGCGGTCATGCTCGGCCTTGAGGTAATCCTTCGCCTCCAGGATCTGGCGCGCCCAGACGTCTTCGGCCTGCTTGCGCTCCACCATCAGCTTGAAATCGTCCAGCTCGTTATGGACGGGCAGGGCGGCGAGCGGGCCGTACTCGGTGCGCATGAAGACGGGGACCTGATCGGTCTCCCAGTCGAGCACGTGTTTAAAGCCTGCTCCGGCCAGGATGTCGGGCGTGTTGAAGCTCTCCTGACGCGCCGGGGAGAGCCAGGTCAGCAGCTCCAGCCCCGCGCGCTGAAACCGCTCGCGCACCCGGTCCACCAGGGCCCGCTCCTCGTCCGCGCTCAAGCCGGAATGGTGGATGGCGTCGCCGTTGAGGCCCGCCGCGGCGATCTCGTGGCCGTCATTGAGAATCGCGTCCACCAGCGGCGGCGCGATGTCCAGAAGGTCGGCGGACAGCGCGAAGGTCGCCGTCAGCTCGCGTGCGCGCAGCGCCTTGAGAATGCGGAACACGCCCACGCGATTGCCGTAATCGCGCGTCGTATAGTGGCGAAGGTCGGGATAGGGCGTGACCATGCCGTGCGGGTGGCCGAAGGGTTTCTTCGCCGGGTCGATCGGGTGGTGCTCGCACACCACCACCGGCATGACGGCGAGCTGTGCCGCCCCGGCCAGGTCGACGCGGGGCCGCTCGATCGAGCGCCGCCAGTCATGGCGGTCCATGTCCTGGCCATGCTTGCGTTTGGGGTAGTCGAGATAGGTTGCATCGAGGCTCATGGCGCGATCTCCAGGCTTATACGGTGAGCACCAGGCGATGGTCGGCGAGGGTCTTGTCGCGCGTCAAAAGCCGCGCCCCCTCCGCCTCGGCCTGCAGAAGCAGCATCTCGTCGAACGGGTCGCCATGGGGGAGGGGTGGGTCGAGGGGCGCGCAGATCGGTTCGGGACGCAAAGCCAGGATCGGTACGCCAAGGCTCTCGAGCACTGCGCGCACCGCGTCGGGCTCCGCAGGGCCTTTGCGCGCCCCGGAGCGATGGCGCGCATTCCACTTCAGCCGGATCTCCCATAATGACAGCACGCTCGCGCTCAAATCGGCGCGACGCCAATTGAGGAAGGCGCGCTCCTTTGCGGAGGTGCGAATTGGTGCGCCGGCCACCGCGTAGACATAATGGGTGTCCAGCAACAGCCTCACCGGCCGGGCGCCTTGTCCTTACCGGGCGCGTCAAGACCGAGCACGGCCCGGCCAAGGGCGGGATCATCGAACGCGTCGGTCCATTCCGGCCAGTCTTGATCCTCCACCCCCAGATGCTTTCTGGCGTGTTCAGCTTCTTCAAACAGATCGCCGGGGCCGGACGGGACGCCCGCCATCCGCTCCAGCGCCTCGCGCGCCAGGGCTTCGACAGACTTGCCTTCCTCCCTGGCGCGGCGGCGCAGGGCGTCGTGGACGTGGTCGGGGATGTTGCGGATGGTGATCGCCGACATGGCTTCGCTCCAGAAGCGAAAATGATATCAGATGATGATATCACGCCGCCTCGCCCCCGTCGAACGCCGTCCCGCCGGTCTTCAGGCCCTTTTCGTCCAGATCGGTCTGCACCGTGTCCCAGTAGGTCGCGCGCCAGTGCTCCGCGATATCAACGGCGCGCGTGATCCAGACATCGTCTGAATGCGCCTCAACATGCTTAAACGCCGCTTCAAAGGCGCGCATGCGATGGGGCTGGGCGACCAGATAGGCGTGCAGCGGGATGCACATCACCGTGCCGCTCTCCTCGCCTTCCTCCAGCAGCTGATCGAACTGGCGCTTGAGCACGTCGGCGTAGCGCCAGGGATCCATGGCCAGGGCACCGTAGGTGATGACGTCGTTGACCTCCAGCGAGTAGGGCATGGAGCACAGCTTGCCGGTTTTCGTCTTCACCGGCTGGGGCTGGTCGTCCTGAAAGAGGTCGCACGTATACCAGAAGTCGTGCTCGGCGATCAGGTCCAGCGTGCGCGGGGTGTGGGTCAGGGCCGGCGCCAGATAGCCGCGAATGCGCTGGCCTGTCGCGGCTTCCACGGTGGCGATGGAATCCTCCAGAACGGCGCGCTCTTGAGCCTCGTCCATTTCATAGGAAAAGCGCGTGTTGTAGATCCCGTGGCTGAAAAACTCCCAGCCGCGCGCGGCGCAGTCCTCAATGATTTCGGGGTGGTGGTCGCACATGGCCACGTTCAGGCTCACCGAGCCCTTGATGGAATATTTGTCCATCAGCTCCATCAGCCGCTGATGGCCCACCCGGTTGCCGTAATCGCGCTGGGAATACCCGGTCACATCCGGCGCCGGGCGCGGCCAGCCGGGTCGCTTGGGATTCCTCGGCGGATCGAATTCGTAAAACTCGATATTGGGCGCCACCCAGAAGGCGAGCTTCTTGCCCCCCGGCCACTCGATCTTCGGGCGGGCCTGGTACGGGTTGTAATCGTATAAGTTCGGGTGGGTCATGACTCTCTCGTCTCGTGGAGGCTCGGCGCCGCTCCCCTCTCCCTCTCCGTCGCCCCCTGAACCGGGGGAGAGGGAGAGGGGGGCGCGCGACGTCAAAGCGCTACGCCGCCGCGCGATACCCGTTCAGCCAGTCATAAACCTCCTGCACCTCCACCACGTCGGCGTATTTCAGCTGCAGGTCGGTGAGGTTGGCGAAATGATAGCTTTCATGCTTGTCGGCGACGCATTCCATGGGAACGATGGTGCGGTAGCCGTGGCTTAAGGAATCCACCGCCGTGGCGCGGATGCACCCGCTGGTGGAGCCGCCGGTGATCACCAGCGTGTCCACCTTGTGCCAGGTCAGATAGCTCGCCAGCGGCGTCTCGAAAAACGCCGAGGGCATGCGCTTGGTGTAGACCGCGTCCACGGCCTCATCGATCTCCACCCGGTCGTCGAAGGCGTGGCGCTCTGAGCCGTACTTGATGTTTTGAAGGGAGTCCGGCGTGTCGGTGCGCGTGCCCCACACCCCGGCGTCGGCGGCGTTCGCCATATAGGCCACATGGGTCCACACGACGGGAAGGCCGCGCGCGCGCGCCGCTTTTGAAATCTCGTTAATGTGGTGCAGCTGGTCTGGATCGGTGACATAGCCGGTCTTCGGGAAAAGATCGGGCCGGGTATAGGCCTTTTGCGGGTCCACATTGACGATGGCGAGCTTCTTCCCGAACCCGAACCGCGCCCGGTTGGGATTGGCGCGCACATTTTCGAAAATCTCCCGCGCCGTCTTGTCGGAGCGGATCATGGTGGGGTCGAGCTTGGGGGTGTCGGTCATTGGAAGTCCTTGGTGTTGCGATGTGCGGCGCGGAGCGCCGATGTCCTCCCCTGCTTGCGGGGGAGGTGGCTGACGCGAAGCGTCAGTCGGAGGGGGCGGCGGCTGCGGTCAAGGTCGGCGCAGCCCCCCTCGGCCCCCGGCTTGAAGCCGGGGCCCACTCCCCCCGCAGGCGGGGGGAGACATCTCGAGGACAGCGCGCCTCACTCCCTCACCCGGTCATAGAGGTTCGCAACGCCTCCGGGCGGGGCGAACACGGCCTCGCCGGTCTGCGCGTTTCGGCCGTCTTCTGAATGGGTGAACACGTCGCCGGACACGGTGAATTCTCCGCCGATGATCATCTCCACGCCGCTGCGCGAGGACACGATCCGGCACGCGCCGTCCTCGATCGCCCCGCGCCAGGCCGCGCCGTCGTCATACCAGGAAAAATCGCACCCCGGATCAAAGCGCACAAGGTCGCCGGCGGTCAGGCCGGAGAGCCGGTCCGCGCCCGCGCCGGCGAGCGCCTCCGGCTCGGCGAGTTCATAGACCGCCATGGCGATCTCGCCCTCCGTCTCGCCCCCTTTGAAGGCGTAGACGCGCTGACGATAAATCTCGCCCTCAGGTCCGCCCACGGTGAGTTCGGAATAGACCAGCACGCCGGGCAGGGCCTCGGCTTCAAACGGGGCGTGGCGCACATGCAGGCGGGGCCGGGCCGGATCGCCCTCGGCCTCCACCTGGGCGGCGTTGTCCCAGCGCCCGGCCAGCGCATCGGCCAGAGGCTGCGGATCGGCGCCGTTGGGATGGCTGGCGAGCAAGGCGAGGAGCGCGATCATCGATCCACCGCCCAGACGCCCTTGTCGGCCAGATAGCGCGCCGCGTCGCGCGTATCGGTGGGCTGATAATCCTCAAACAGGTTCGGCGGGAAGCGGTTGCGATAGGCGTCGAAGATCGGCCGGTAGAGGTCCATGTGCACATAGGGCGGCACATGGCGCTGGCGGAAGCTGGCCATGGGCAGGGTCGCCGTCACGATGGTCTCGTGTTCGGAATTGGCTTCGTCGATCGTCGCCCCGTCCGGACCGTAGATCGCCGAGCCGCCCGCCCCGCCATTGTCCTCCAGGAAGTTCGGATTGCCGGGGCTCACCGCATTGTTGACGATGGCGGTGTAGACCCCGTTGTACAGGCTGGTGGCCTGGATATCGAGCGGGGTGAACCCGCCCGTGGCGGTGCGCAAAAAGATCTCCCCGCCCTTCATGGCGAAGGCGCGGAACAGCTCCGGCTCGCGCTGCACCGCGCTGGTGACGATATTGCCCACCGGGGTGCGGGTGACCGGCATGACATGGTCCAGCCCGTACATCTCGATATAGCGGTCGAGCACGTCGTAAATCGTGGTGGTGAACAACTCAAAGCCCGGCCCGAACACGCCCTTGATGTTGCGCGCCTTCCAGTGGGTGTCGACGATTTCGCCGTCGGGACCCAGAATCGTGGTGATCGACAGGGTGTGGTTGGGCCAGTCGTCGTCGCGGGCGTAGGAGCCGAAGACGATATAGCAGCCGTGCTCGCGCGCTTTGGCGGCGATCTGCTCGGTCTCCTCGCCGGGGATCTCGATGGCGGCGCGCAGCACTTCGGGCCGGCCCCAGAAGCTTTGATAGCCGGTGATCGGAAACTCGTGGAAGAACAAGATGTCCTTACGCCCGCCCCAGCCCTGGGCCGCGTCGATCAGCGATTTCATGTGATCGACATTGGCCTGGCGGGTGCGCGCCAGCGTGCGCGCGGAGCTCACGTCCACCCCGCGCACCCGGCTCTGGATCACGCCCAGGCGAACCACGGGGCTTGCAAGCGCCATTTTGGCGTAATCGCCGTCATAGGGCGTGTTGGGATCCAGCCCGCGGTCGGGAAGGGGTCTTGGCCCTTGCGGCGTCTGCGCATGCGCGCTCCCGGCCGCGCCAAGTCCGGCCACGACGCTCATCCCCATGGCCGCTTCAAACAGGCGGCGCCGATCAATGCCCTGGCTCATGGTCAGTCTCCCTGCTGCAGCGCGCGGATTTCGGCCAGATCGGCGGGCGGGTTCATCCAGAGCGGGGCTTCGGCCTCCACATAGGATCGCATGGTCTGGGGCAGGTCGTCATAGGCCTCCACCCGCCAGGTGATGAGGTGGAAGACCGCCTCGCCGCCGCCGGCCCAGGGCGCCAGCCGGCCCGTCCGCGCCCAGCTGAGCTGATGGGGCTCCTCCACCGTGCCTTCGGGGTGAATGAAGAAGTCGTAATTCTCCCAGGCCTGGATGCGCGCCTCGCTGCCTGGGATGGGGAAATCGATGAACACCGGCGCGGTGAAGACCTGGGTGTCGCCCAGCCGGCGATAGCTCAGCGAGTCGTCCTCCAGCGCCAGGATGCGCTCGCCCGAGCCCTGCTCGACGCGGGTGTTCAGCCCGCCCTCGCCGTCCATCTCATAGGTGATGAACTGATAGGGATAGGCCACCGGAACGCTGTCCGGCACGACCTCGCCGGTCTCCGGATCGCGGAAGATATAGATCTTGCGATTGTACTGGTGCGCCACGCCGCCGTCCTCGCCCTCGGGCCAGTGGGCGGTGGAGGTGTCCCAGCCCTCCATGATGTAGCGCACCTCGCCTGAAGGATAATCGCGCACCGTGCCGATGGAGTACCACCAGACCGGCTCGCCGGCGCCTGAGCGGGCCTCGATCCAGTCGGCGAACACCTCCGCGGTGATCGGCTCGGCGATCTGCGGCGCCTGGGCGCCCGCAAGACCGGTGACAGCGGCGCCAAGGCCCGCGCTAAAGATGAGTGCACGCATCGTCTCTCCCCTTCGCAAGGGCGCCGCCCGGGTCTTCCCGGTGCGCCGCCGACGCAGACAGAATAACGCCGCGAGCGCGAGAGGAAACGGAAAAGATATATCATTTGCGGTTCGAGCCTTCCTTCGGTGACGCTTTCATGTCTGAATGCGCGCCGGGGAAAGACGGGGACGAAGAGGGAAGCGCGAAGCCATGGCATCGGCCGAACCGGCTGCGGGCGTCGTTTTAGCCACGCTCGTCGTGTACAAGATCGTGCTTATCGGCATCGGGGTGTGGGCCTCGCGCCTGAACAAGAACGAGTCCGATTTCTTTCTCGGCGGGCGCGGGCTCGGCGCCTGGGTCGCCGGCCTGTCCTACGCCGCGTCCACCAGCTCGGCCTGGGTGCTTTTAGGCTTTTCCGGTTTCGTCTATGCGGTGGGCGTCTCGGCGCTTTGGATGGTGCCGGGCATCTGGCTTGGATATGTGCTGGTCTGGCTGTGGTTCGGTCCGCGTTTAAGGGCGGAGACCGCTGCAAAGGGCCATGTCACGCCGTCCGACTTCATGGCGGCCAAGGCGGGCGCGTGGGCTCCGGCGATCAGCGCGCTTGCGGGCTTCCTGGTCCTGTTCACCTTCGTGTTTTACATCGCCGCCCAGTTTGGCGCGGCCGCCATCGCCTTTGAGAGCCAGTTCGCCCTGGCGCGCTGGGAAAGCGTCGTCATCGGCGCGGTGGTGATCCTCATTTATGGCCTTCTGGGCGGGTTCTGGGCGGTCTCGCTCACCGACACGCTGCAGGGCGCGATCATGGCCGTGATCGCGGTGATCCTTCCCGTGCTCGCCGTGATCGCCGCGGGCGGGCCGGCCGGGATCGCCGAAACGCTGTCGCAAACCCAGGACCCCGCCTATCTCGACGCCTTCGGCGGCCGGGCCGGCTTCGCGTTCCTGGGCTTCGCCGTGGGTATCGCCTCCATCGGCCTTGGCACCTACGGCCAGCCGCACCTGCTCTCGCGCCTCATGGCGGTGAAGGACGAGCGCGCAAGAAAGCGCGGCTTCATCGTCGCCATGGGCTGGGGGGTGATCGTCTATATCGGCATGGCCGCCATGGCGCTGGCGGGGCGCGCGCTCACCCCCGACCTGGCCGACGGCGAGGCGCTGTTCTACGAGCTCGCCGCCCTGCTCCTGCCGGCCGTGCTGGCCGGCATCGTCATCGCCGCGATCCTCTCTGCGGTCATGAGCACGGTGGACTCGCTTCTGATCGCCGCCTCTGCGGCGGGAGCGCACGATCTGAAGCTCGTAAAGGTCTTCAAGGGCCGCGAAGTGCTTGTCAGCCGCACCGTGATGGCGGCGATCTGCGCGCTGGCGGTCGTCCTCACCTTAAGCCTGCCCGCCACGATCTTCGATCGCGTGCTGTTTTCCTGGTCGGCGCTGGGCGCGGCGTTCGGTCCGGTGATCGTGGCGCGCGTCGCCGGGGTGGAGCCGAAGGGCTTCGCCATCCTGGCCGCCATCGTGCTGGGCTTCGCGGTGACCGTCGTGTTCTACGTTTTCGGCCAGATGGACGCGGCGGGCCTTGACGGCCCGGCGGCCCTGCTGGCCTCGCTTGCGGCGATCCCCGGCGATCCGTTCGAGCGGATCGCGCCCTGGCTCGCCCCGCTTCTCATCGTGTTCACCCTGCGTCAGGACGCCAAGGCGCCGGCGCGCGATCCACATCTGGAGACTGCACAATGACGCTTTCTCGTTCCCTCACCATCGCCGTGGGCGCCGGCATCGCCGGCGTCGCGCTGGGCCTGATCATGGCGGGCGGGGTCTCGCCCGGTCAGGCGGCCGCCGACGACCACGCCGGCGCGCCGCAGACCGGCGCCTATATGATCGTCCTTGGCAATGTGTACGATCGCCAAGCCTTCATGTCGCAATACGCCAGCCAGCTCGCCCCGCTCTATGAGCGCCATGGCGGCGCCTATGTGGCCGTCACCGGAGACGTGGAGACGCTGGAGGGCGACACCCCGTTTGAAAGCGTGGTCATGAGCCGCTGGCCGGACGCCGAGAGCGCGCGCGCCTTCTGGAACGATCCTGAATACCGCGCGCTCGCCGATCTGCGCATCGACAATGAATGGGGCGACTTCAACGTGGTGCTCGTCCCCGCACTTCCCGCCCCGGCCGGCGATGAGTGAGCCGGTTCCGGTCCTTGAGACCGAGCGGCTGATCCTGCGCGGCTTCACCGCGGCCGACTTTGACGCCTTCGCCGCGATCTGGGCCGACATGAACGTGGTGCGCCACATCACCGGCGCGCCGTCGCCAGCCCGCGACTCCTGGGCCCGGCTATTGCGGCTGGCGGGAAGCTGGCCGCTTTTGGGCTATGGCTACTGGGCGGTGGAGGAGGCGGCGACCGGACGGCTGGCGGGCCTGGCGGGCTTTGCAGATTTCATGCGCGAGCTCGACGCCGGGGTGGCCGGGCTTCCCGAAGCGGGCTGGGTGTTCGGTTCCAACTTTCACGGCAAGGGCTACGCCACCGAGGCCATGGGCGCCGCGCTCGCCTGGCTTGACGGCCGGCCCGAGGGCGCGCGCAGCTTCTGCCTGATCCATCCAGACAACGCCGCCTCCGTCAACGTGGCGGAAAAGCTGGGCTATGGCGGGCGCTTCGAAACCCCGTTCGGGGGTCAAACGACCCTGGTGTTCCTGCGCCCGCGCGGCGCCTCGGCTGCCGCGTAGAGCGCGGCGAGCAGCCGCTCTCGGGGGCGCGCGCCCATCTCGGCGGGGTGGGGCAGGTAGACGATGTTCGCCAACAGCGCCGCCGCCCGCGGCGCGGCCTCATGATCAATGACGCGCAGGCTCGTCGCGCCGCGCGTGGCGTCGAACCCGGCCTTGCGCAAGGCTGCGACAAGCGCGTCCGGCTCTTGCGTGATCACAGGAAACAGCCACCAGGCGTGCGCCTCCAGCCCCGCCGCCGGCGCGTGCAAGCCCTCGGGCAGGCGCTGGGCGAAGGCTTGCGCCAGCGCGCGGCGCGGCGCGGCGGGCGGGCAGTCGGCGATCTGGCGGGCCATGACGTCCAGAAGCGCGCCAGGCGGCCGGCGGCGTATGGCGGTCATCAGGTCGGCGCCCGCAAAGCCGCGCGCCGCCCCGCCGATCACCGCGTCCGGGTCGCGCCCCGAAATCTGCAACCCCTGAATGAGCGCGGCGTAGACCGGCGGCAGGCTCAGCGCCTTCAAGGCGAGATATTTGAGCGCACGATTGCGGTACCACGCCCCACTGAGCGCGGGATAGCCCTCCAGGACCGCCTCAAGCGCCTTCGCCGTTGAAATATCTGGCGAAACCGCCAGGGCGCCGCCCAGCGCCGTGGCTCGCTTGATGGGGCCGAAGCTGAACAGCTTCACCCCCAAGCCGGCCTCTTGCGACGGAGAATCCGGGGGAAAACCCTGGGCGCAATCCTCGATTAGAGCGCATCCGGACGCCGCCAGCCGGGCCGCGTCGGCGATCGGGGCGCCGTCTCCGAACAGCCGCGAGACGACCGCGATGCGCGCCCCGGACCGGGCCTGCGCCTGCGCCAGCGCGCCCGGCGGCGGCTGAAGCGTGTCGGGATCGATATCGACGGCGTGGATGACCAGCCCGTGGCCGCGGGCGATTTCGGCCATGTTTTCAATGGTCACCGCACTCATCACGATGGCCTCGCCCGGCTGCGCGCTCAGCGCGGTGAGCGCTGCGTCGAACAGGGTGCGCACCGACAGGGCGGGAACCAGCGCGCCCTCCTTAAACACGCCGCGATAGGCGCTCACCGGCGGCGCCGGGCGCTCAGGGCGCAGGGCCGCGCCCAGCACGCGCCGCCAGGCGATGTCGAGCTTCAGCCGCGGCTGCATCAGGGCAGGGGCAGCGACAGGATCTGAGGGTCGCTGCGCGGGGTCTCCGGCGCGCCGCCGTCTTCGGGAAACAGGTCCCATTGCGCATCGGCGAGCACGAAGGCGCGTCCGTCGGCGATTCGCACCGTGACCGGCTCGCCAAGCCGCGAATCGCCTGTGAGCACGGGGATGAGCGCGGTGGGGGTCCCGTCCATGTCCAGCTCCAGCTCGAACAGGCCGACAGGCGCGACGGTGTTGCGGATCACGAAGATGCGGCCCATGCGATCGGTGGCGAGGCCGTCAAGCCCGATCAGGCTCGCGCCGGGCGGCGCGGGTAGCAGCCGCGCGGTGCGGCTTGCAGCGTCAATGCGCCAAATCCCAACCGAATAATCAGCAAGATAGACCGAGCCGCGGGTCGGCGCGAGACCTTGCGGCGAGGCCATGCGCGGATCCTCGGCGAAGACCTCCAGCTGCGCGCGCGGCCCGTCCAGCCGGTACACTCGGCCCGCCTCGGCGTCGCTGGCGTAGACGATCCCGTCGCGCACCACCACGTCGCCAATGCGCCGGGCGCCCTCGATCGTGTGGCGCGCCACCACGGCGCCGGAATCAAGGTCCAGCGCCAGAAGCGCCGTGCCGAGGCGCTCGCCTTCGCTGAGCGGGGTCTGAGGAACCCGTCCCTCGGCGGCGTACAGAAGGCCGTGGCGCCGGTCCACCGCCAGGGCGAATATCGAGCCGATGGGCGCGTCCTCGCCGGCGAAAACCTCAGCAGTTTCAGGATCAAACGGCTCGACGCGATAAATGCGCCGGTCCGCTACGGAGCCGAGATAGAGCCGCTCGGTTTCGTTATCCACAGCCAGCGCCTCGATCAGCGCGTCCGCCAGCGGCGGCTCGGCCACCCGCTCGGCGGTCCCAGAAGGCGCGGCGTTGGCGTCGAGCAAGGCTTCGATCGCCGTCAGGCGCTCAGGATCGGCGCGGCGCAGGGCGTCGATCTGGCCCACCGCGCTGAGATTCCAGGTGAGCCCGTGCGCTGCGGCGGCCTCCAGCGCCGCGAACCCCGCCTCGGTGTCTTCAGAAAAGCGCGCAATAATCAAAGCGTTGTTGATAAGGCCGGGATGGCCGGGCTGAAGCGCCCGCGCCGCTTCGGTGTGCCGTCGCGCGGCTTCCCAGTCCTCCTCCATCGCCGCCTCGCGCGCCGCCGAGCGCAAGTCGCGGGAGAGATCGAGCACGGAAACCGGCTCGGCGGGTTGTGCGGCCGCAAGGGCTGCGAAAAGCGCGATCATGATCATACCGGCGACTTTGCCTGCCCGCGCACCGGGCGGCAAGCGCGATGTCCGGGCGATTTCAAGGCCATGCTGCGGCGGGCGCGACGGGCTCAGCCAAAATAATCAAAAGATGTATATTCTATACTTTTAACCAAGGGCTGCATTTGGTACGATGCACTCCGGTCAAGGCGCTGCGGGGACAGGCGGCGTTGCGGTCGCCCTGCGCGTGTCCCACGCCGGGCTTTCTGCGCATGCAATTCAAGCCGCGCGCCGGTTCGTTGCGGCCCCGTATACAATCATAAACTGTGGACGCCGCAACACGGCTCCGCAAAGGGAGATGAACCATGCCCAACGATATGTCGCCGCCGAATGCGCACGCCCCGCTCGACGCCCTGGCCGACCGCCGTTTGCGTCTGGGCGTGCACAGCCATGTCATGCTGTCGCACGCCGCTCGGCGCTTGATGGCGATGGAGCCGCAGACGGCCACCGGACGGCTGGCGCTCAACCTCGTGGCGCAGACCTCCATCTCGCTTTTGAGCGTCTCGGCGATCACCGGCTATGTGTACGCGATCACAGAGACAAGCGCCCCGTCGGTCACCTTCCGCGGCGACCCTCCGGGGCCGGGGATCAATAATGCGGAGCTGCAGGAGGCCTATAACGACTTCCGCCAGCAATATTCGAGCTTCCAGGCCCATGCCGGCGCCTGGGTGAACACCGATCCGTCCTCAGGCGGGGCCAGTATTTTCAGCCAGCTGGTGTCGGTTCCGCGCACCTTCGGACAGATCGCCGGCGCGGTGGAAGGCAAGTTCACGATCCTGCGCACCCTCCCGCCCGGCTCGTCCGGCTATGACTCCGCGATGCGGGATCTCAAGGCGCTGATCGGCGCCGAGCTGCCCGACATCAATACGCTGAAAACGGCGATGGAGAATCTGGGGACCACCCTGCAAGACGCCGCGGTGTCCCTGGAGGAGGCGGCCACCACCGGCGTGCTCAAGCAGCTCCAGGACGCCTACGCCGCCGAGATTCAGTCCCTCACCGACTGCATCAAGCACTGCCAGCAACAGATCGATTCCGACAACGCCAAGATCGTCGGCCTGGGCTTCGCGTCCGCGGCGGCTATCGGGGTCGGCCTTCTGGGCCTTGCGAACTTCTGGAATCCGTTCGGCTGGATCATGATCGCCGGTGGGGCCGTCGGCGCGTATTTCGCGATTTCGGAGATCTTGACGCTGAAGGGCGAGATCGCCTCGCTCAAGGCGAAAATTCAAAACTCGACGCTCTGGCGTGAGGACGACAGCCAAGCCGCCGCGACGGTCGCCACGTTCTCCAACCAGGTCCAGGGGTTCGGCTCGCTCAACGATGCGGCCCAGAAAGAACTCACCACGCTGGAACAGCTCTATCAAAGCCTCGCCGACGACATCAACACGGCCATTTCCGACCTCGACGCGGGCGATCTCGATAAGGCCGAGCAGGAGTGGAGCGAGGTGATGGCCGCCGCCGCCCCGCTGGCCCAGCTCACCGCCTATATCTGGCCGTCCTCGGTCCGGCTGCCCAACCCCACCGATTTCTCGGCCACGGGCGACGAGGTCTACGCGATCGACAACGCCGGCAAGCCCTACAAATACACCAAGGGCGCCAACACCTGGACCGAGCTGCCTGATCATGCGCTGAGCATCGTGGCGTCCGGACAGATCGTCGCCGCCATCGACGGCGCGCCGCTGGACGGGTCGGCAATCACGCCTGATCCGGTGCCCGCGTCCTACAAGGTGAAGACTTACAGCGCCGACACGAACCGCTGGACCACGATCTCGGATTTCGCCGCGGCGGCGATCTCAGTGGCCGGGGGCGAGATTTACGCCATCAAGCAGCAGACCGACGATCGCCAAGTCTACAAATACAACGGCTCGGGCACGGGCTGGACCAAGCTCGCCGATCTTCCCGGCCCCGACGCCGCGAGCCAGATCGCAGCGGTCAGCGACTATGTTTACGCCGTGACCAACAACTCCCAAACGCTTTACAGCTATAACGGCGTGGAGTGGAGCAAGGTGATGGACGCAAGGGTCGCGTCGATCCAGGCCAACAACGACCGGCTGGCCGTCATAACCAGCGATATGAAGCTGCATCTGGTGGACACCGACGGGACCACGACCGAGGTCGCCGATTCCGTCATCGCGGCGGCGCAGACCCAGAACAGGAACCAGTTCTTCATCAAGTCCGACAGCCTGGAGCTGGCCTTCGCCGACAATGAAGACTCCCCGCCCTCGGTCACCGACATGAGACCGGATGCGGTGGGCGTGTACACCGGCGACACCGACCAGATCTACTACGCCGACAAGAATGGCGAGGTGTTCCGGGCGCAGTATGGCGAGAGCACGGGCCTGTCCTGGACCCAGCTGCCCGCCCTGCCGGCGTGATCGGCGAGACCGCGAAGGAGATTTGTACCATGACGCAACCCTTGCCGGTTCTCGACGTGCTCAACACGCTGATCACTGTGAACAACTACATCATGGCCGCCACCTCGGCGCGCATCCCGCCGCTGATCCGGGACGACCCGGCCTATGCGGCCACCGCGCAGGACTTCTCCAACTGGCAGGAGGATGTGTGGGAGAGCTATTACATGGGCCTGATCGACGCCCAGATCCTCGCCCAGGCCCGGGAGATCGACGAGTATTTCAAAAAGGGGATCGCAGAGCGCAGGATCATCCATAAGGTGTTCTACGGCGACGGAGACGTCACCCCCACCGTGGTGTCGACCTGCGACGAGGTGGCTGGTGAAATCAGCCGGGGCCAGCCCTTGGTCGGCACGCTGGAACAAGCCGCCAAATCCATCGCCGACGTCGACAAGGAAAAGATCAAGGAGCTCACCGCCACCGCCGACCGGCTCAACAAGCAGTTCGACGACGATGAGCAGAAAATCACCGACGGCGCGTTCAAGATCACCGGGGACATCGTCGCCACCGTCATCGACGTGGGCGTACAGACCGCGATCGACGAGGATCCCATCGCGCCGCTGGTCAAGGGCGTCACCCAGGTGGGCAAGGACGTGATCTCCGAGATCGCCCTGTCCACCGAGGCGCACCAGACCCTCGCCGAACTCACGAAAGTATGGGCCGAACTCGACAAGGAGACCGCCGCCTACGCGCAGATGATGATGGTCTTCGAAAAGCTCGACAATGTGGTGAAGCTTCAATCGGCCACGCTGACCGCGCTCAGCGGTCTGGTGGGCGACTGGAGCACGGTTGTGGCGGCCTGCGACAAGGACGCCTGGTCCTCCGGCGGCGAAGCGGCTTTGAGGGAATGGGCCGAGCGCATGAACCGCGTGAACTTCGCCGCGGCCACGCAGATCATCCAGGCCGACACCCTGCTGGACCCCGCCGCGGCGTGACCGGGCCGAGCCCAGGCCGGCGTTTTACCGTCGGCCGGGGCCTCAGTCGTTCTCGCCGAGGCGCTTCTTGCGATCGGCCAGAAGGCGCAGGCGCAGGGCGTTCAGGGTGATGAAGCCTTCGGCGTCCTTCTGGTCGTACACGTCGTCTTCTTCGAAGGTGACGTGGGCGAGCGAGTAGAGCGAGTTGGGCGAGGAACGTCCCACCACCAGCACGTTGCCCTTATAGAGCTTCAGGCGCACCTCGCCGGAGACGTGGCGCTGGGAGTGGTCGATGGCTGCCTGCAGCATTTCGCGCTCGGGGCTGAACCAGAAGCCTTCATAGACGAGCTTGGCGTATTTCGGCATCAGCTCGTCTTTCAGGTGCATGGCGCCGCGATCCAGGGTGAGCTGCTCAATGCCGCGATGGGCCATCATCAAAATCGTGCCGCCGGGCGTCTCGTAGATGCCGCGCGACTTCATGCCGACGAACCGGTTCTCCACCAGGTCGAGCCGCCCCACGCCGTGGCCTGCGCCCAACGCGTTGAGCTTGGCCAGAAGCGCGGCCGGGGACAGGGGCTCGCCGTTGACGCTCACCGCGTCGCCGCGTTCAAAGCCGATGGTCACGTATTCGGGCGCGTCGGGGGCCTCTTCGGGGTGACGGGTGCGCAGACACACCTCGTTGAACGCCTCCTCGGAGGGGTCTTCGAGCAGCTTGCCCTCCGAGCTGGTGTGCCAGAGATTGGCGTCGATGGAGAAGGGCGCCTCGCCGCGCTTGTCGCTGGGCACGGAAATGCCGTGCTCCTCGGCGTAGGCGATCAGCTTGGTGCGCGAATTAAGGTCCCATTCCCGCCAGGGCGCGATCACCCTCAGCGCCGGATCGAGGGCGGCCACCGCCAGCTCGAAGCGCACCTGGTCGTTGCCCTTGCCGGTGGCCCCGTGAGCGACCGCGTCAGCGCCGGTTTCATGAGCGATTTCAACCAGGCGCTTGGAGATCAGCGGACGCGCGATGGAGGTGCCCAGAAGGTACTGGCCCTCATAGACGGCGTTGGCGCGCACCATGGGGAAGCAATAGTCGCGCACGAATTCTTCGCGCAGGTCCTCAATATAGATTTCCTTAATGCCCGCCTTCTCGGCCTTGGCGCGCGCCGGTTCGATCTCCTCGCCCTGACCCAGATCCGCGGTGAAGGTGACGACCTCTGCGTCATAGGCGTCCTGCAGCCATTTTACGATGACGCTGGTGTCCAGCCCGCCGGAATAGGCGAGAACGATCTTCTTGACGGGCTTGGACATGGCGGGCGCTCCTTCATTGTGCAGTGCGGCAATCTAGGGCGCGTGCAGCCGCGATGAAAGCGGCGATTTCGACCCGGCCCGCTGAGGCCGCACGCTTGCTGGATGCAAGCGCCCATGCTTGGCTCGGGCCTCGCCGCGTTGAGAGTCCCGCCCTTGGCTGATCGCCCCAGCAAACCCGAACCCAACACCGCGCCGGCGCTCGCGCCCGGCGCGTTCCGCACCCGCCCGGCCCAGTTCGAACGCCCCATGGCCGAGCGCGCCGTGCGCGAGCGCGCCGCGCGCGAGGCGATCGACGCGCTGGCGCGCTTCGGCGCGCCCACCGGCCGGGCGCTGTGCGAGGCGCTGGAGGCGGCGGGGCTGGAGCCGGGCGATCCGCGCCTGTCGGGCACGCGCACGGCGTTCGAGGGGAAGGGCGCGCTGGACCCGGAAGCCCTGGCCGAGGCTCTGCCCGCCGATGAGGCCCGCCTTGTGCGCGCCGCGCTCACCGGCCGGCTGGTGGCGGGCGATTTTGACGGCTTTCGCGGGCGCATCGAAAACCTGTTTCATCACGCCGCGGGCGAGACCTCCGGCGACGTGGCGCGCTATATCCCAGAGCTTGCCAAGGTGGATCCCGGCGCCTTCGCTCTGGGCTGCTGCACCATTGACGGCCAGCGCTTTCAGCTGGGCCTCAATGAAGGCGACGCGGCGCTCAGCTTCTGCGTTCAGTCGGCGATGAAGCCGCTGAACTACGCCCTGGCGCTGGAGCTGATGGGCCAGCCGACGGTGCACGCCTTTGTGGGGCGCGAACCGTCAGGCCAGGGCTTCAACGAGATCACGCTCGACAAGCGCGGCCGGCCGCACAATCCCATGATCAATGCAGGCGCGATCCTGACCAGCGCCCTGATCCGTCCGAGCTGCACCGTGGCCGAGCGCTTCGACCTCATCACCCGGCTCTGGCGCGCGGCGGCCGGCGGTGATGCGCCGGGCTTTGATGCGGAGGTGTTCGACAGCGAGCGCAAGCACGCCGACCGCAATTTCGCGCTCGCCTTTTTCATGCGCGAGCACGGCTGCTTTCCCGAAGAAGCCGACATGCACGAGGCGCTGGAGCTATACTTTCGCTGCTGCTCGATCACCACCGACGTGCGCCGGCTGTCCGCGGTGGCGGCGACGCTCGCCAATGGCGGGGTGTGCCCGGTCACCGAGCGCCAGGTGGTCAGCCGCGAAAGCGTGAAGGCGGTGCTCTCGCTCATGCTGTCATGCGGCATGTACGACTTTTCAGGCGAGTACGCCTTCACCGTCGGGCTTCCGGCTAAATCCGGCGTTTCCGGCGCGTTGATGATCGTCGTGCCGGGCGTGTGCGGCTTCGCCCTCTACGCCCCGCGCCTGGGGCCCCAGGGCAATCCCGAACGCGGGGTGGAGTTCTCCCGCCGGCTGGTGGAAGCCTTCCCCTGGCACGTCTACGCGCCCATCGTGGCGGGGCCTTGAAAAAAAAAGGCGCGCCGGGCGGCGCGCCTTTGAAACACTCACGTCAGGTTCGCGCCTTAGGCCGCGGCGTCGCCGGAATCCGAGCCGGTGTCGGATTTGGACTCGGCGGCTTTCAGCGCCTCTTCGGCCGCCGGGTCGGCGGCGCGGCGGCGGGTGCGTTTTTTCGGCTCGCCTTCGGCTTCGCCGGCGCTTGAGTCGACTTTCTTGCGGCGCGGCGCGCGCTTGGGCTTTTCGGGCTGGGCCTGAGCGGCTTCGGCGTCGGCCTCGGGGTCGACGACCTGCAGCGGATCGCTGGAGCTTGCGGCCTCAGCCGGCTGATCCTCGTCGCGGCGGCGGCGGCCCCGGCGCGCGCGGTTGCGCTCCTTGTCCTCGCCGTCATTGGAGCCTGAATGCTCCTCCTGACCGCCCTGCTCCTCCGAGCGCTCGTCGCGGCGTTCGTTCCGGTCGCCGCGCGGGTCCGAGCGGCGCTCGTCCCGGTCGCGGGTGTCGCGGTTATCGCGATTGTCGGAGCGCCGGTCGTCGCGGTCGCGGCGGGTGTCGCGCTGGTCGCCGCGATTGTCGGAGCGGTCACGCTGATCGCCGCCGTCGTTTTGCTGGTCGCTTTGCTGGTTATCGTCGCGCTTGGGCTGGTTGGCCTGGACGATGCGCAGATAGTGCTCGGCGTGCTGGAAATAGTTTTCCGCCATCACCCGGTCGCCCGACGAGGTCGCGTCGCGCGCCAGCTGCATGTATTTCTCGTAAATCGTCGAGGCGTTGCCGCGGACCTTGATGTCCGGCCCGTTGCTCTCGAAATTGCGGTTATTGTTATTTCCGGGCTTCCGCCCGCGTCCGCGTTGACGCTTCATGTCGTGCTAAACCTGATCTGGCGGTGAGTGGTCCGTTGATCGCTTTCGATCGCCTGTCCGGTTTCCACACGCGCGGCCCGCTTGTTCTGCGCGCCTGTATCGTTTCCGCTTCAAGCCCTGCGGCTGTCCACGTCAGTCGATCTCGTGTGGGCCTGTTACCGGTCGCCTGGATCCGCCGTAAAATACCGGGTCAACCCCTGTCCCGATCCATGGCGCTTACCGAATGAGCGCACACTAGACGCATCCGGCTTGTGATTCCAAGCGATTTTTCAGATGCCCTTGGGGGTTCGCCGAGTCAACGCGCGAATACGAGCGCCCGGTCGCGTCCGCCCAGATCACGCTTCAGCGAACCGCCAACATACCCGGCCTCGAGCGCCAGCCCGAGCGCCGCCTCTCCCTGGTCGTAGCCGATCTCGAACACGGCCGTTCCGCCCGGTGCGAGCAGGCGCCTGGCTTCGGCGAAGAGATGGGGGTAGGGATCAAGCCCGTCCGCGCCGCCGTCCAAGGCCAGGCGCGGTTCGAACGCGCGCACTTCCGGGTCCAGCGTCTCGATCACCGCGCTGGCGATATAGGGCGGGTTGCAGACCAGAAGATCGAACGGGCCGTGCACACCGTCCGCCCAGCGTGTCTCGATGAAGTCGATCCGCCCTGCGAGCCGGTTCAAGGCTGCGTTTTCCCGCGCCACCGCCAGCGCCGCCGGCGAGAGGTCGGTGGCGACGGCCGCCGCGTTTGGCAGCTCGCTTAACAGCGCCAGCGCGATCGCGCCCGAGCCGGTGGCGATGTCGAGGATTCGCAGAGGCGCTTCGCGCTCGGTCACGGATGCAAGGGCCGCCTCGACGATCGTTTCGGTGTCGGCGCGCGGGGTGAGCACGTCGGCGGTCACCTTCAGATCGAGCGTCCAGAAGCCGACCGAGCCGAGGATGTGCGACATCGGCTCGCGGGCCTCGCGCCGCGCCAGGGCGGCCTGGAACCGGGCCTGCTCGTCATCGGGCATGGTCTCGCCCATGGCCGCGATGAGGCCCGCGCGCGACAAAGGGCTGGCGTGCTCCAGCAGACGCCGGGCGTCCTCGCCCGCCTCCTCGATTCCCGCCGCGGCGAGCCGGGCGGCGGCGGTGCGCGCGGCCTCGCCTCGGGTCATGGGGCGCCCTACGCCTCTTCCAACGCCGCCAACTTGGCGGCCTGATCCTCGGCGATCAGCGCGTCGATCACTTCATCAAGGCTTTCGCCGGAAATGATCTCGTCAAGCTTGTAGAGGGTGAGATTGATGCGGTGATCGCTCACCCGGCCCTGGGGGTAGTTGTATGTGCGGATGCGTTCGGAGCGGTCGCCGGAGCCCACCTGACCCTTGCGCTCGGCGGCGCGGGCGGCGTCTTTCTCGCTGCGCTCCTTCTCATAGAGGCGGGCCTTGAGCACCTCCATGGCGATGGCGCGGTTCTGGTGCTGGGATTTTTCAGAGCTCACCACCACGATGCCGGAGGGGATGTGGGTCATGCGCACCGCGCTCTCGGTCTTGTTGACGTGCTGACCGCCGGCGCCGGAGGCGCGCATGGTGTCGATGCGCAGATCCTCGTCCTTGATGACGATGTCCACGTCTTCCGGCGCGGGCAGCACCGCCACGGTGGCCGCGGAGGTGTGAATGCGCCCGCCGCTCTCGGTCACCGGCACGCGCTGAACCCGGTGCACGCCGGATTCCCATTTCAGCTTGCCGAACACGCCGGAGCCCGAAACGCTGGCGATGATTTCCTTGTATCCGCCGACTTCGGCCTCGCTGGCCTCCACCATTTCGACCTTCCAGCCGCGGTTCGAGGCGTAGCGCTCGTACATGCGGAAGAGATCGCCGGCGAACAGCGCGGCCTCGTCGCCCCCCGTTCCGGCGCGGATCTCCAGCATGATGGAGGCTTCGTCGTCCTTGTCCTTGGGGATCAGCATGAGCTGAAGCTCGCGCTCCAGCGCCGGGACGCGCTTTTTCAGCTCCTGACGCTCTTCCTCGGCGAGGGCGACCATGTCTTTGTCCTCGCCGGCTTCGATGATGGAGTCGGCCTCAGCCAGGTCGGTGCGCGCGGTTTTCAGCTCGCGCGCCTTCTCCGCGACGGTCTTCAGCTCGGCGTGTTCTTTGGAAAGCTTGACGATCTCGTCGGGGTCGGCCGCCGACCCCAGCCGGGCTTCGACCTGATCAAACCGGTCGATGACCTGATCCAGCTTCGCGTTCTGAATGCTCATGGGCGATGAGTTACGCGCCAAGCGCCGATTTGGGAAGGGGGAGGGGCTGTGGCGCGCTTCAGCATTCGCCGAGACTATGGCAAGCTTGAACCATGAGACGAGACGAAACGATCCGGCGCCTTCGAGAGCTGCAGCCTTTCTTCAAAGCGAAAGGCGTGACCCGGGTGCGCGTCTTCGGCTCGCACGCCAGGGACGAGGCGGGACCGGACAGTGATCTGGATTTGATCGTCGAGTTCGAGCCGGGGCGCACGCCGGATATGTGGAGCTTCGTCGGACTGGGCCTGGAACTAGGCGATACGCTGGGCGTCGCAGTCGATCTGTTCACGCCCGACAGCCTGCATCCTCTGTTGAAAGACAAAATCGAGAGAACAGCGGTTGAAGCCTGAAAAAGACTGGCGGGTTTATGTCTATGACATGGTCACCTACGCCCGCCACGCCCGCGATCACGCGCAGGGTTATTCGCGCGCCGAGTTCGAGGCGGACCTGAAAACCGTCCACGCCGTAACGCGGTGTATAGAAATCATTGGTGAAGCCGCCAACCGCCTGCCGGAGGAGCTGCGCGCCAAGGCGCCAAACGTACCTTGGAGGCGCATCATTGCGACCCGAAACGTGCTCGCCCACGCGTATGGCGAGGTTTCACTCGACGTGCTTTATGGGCTGGTCGGCGACGGTCTTCTCGATGAGCTGGACCGAGAGCTGACCGCGCTTCTGGACGAGCACGCCGGCTGAGCCGGCGTGCTCTCGACCCGCCTACTTCCCGCCGATAAACAGAACGCCCACGGCCGGAGCGATGAGGATCCAGAGCCAGAGAATAAGTCCGAAGGTCATTGCGGTCTCCTTTGCAGGTTAACGACTGCAGGAAACCGCGTGGACGGCGATCGTTCCGTGCGCAAGGCGTCGCAAAGCAAGGCGCCTAGCCGCCGGCCCGCTCCAGGCTCGCGATCATGCCGGGAAATTCATAGGCTTCCAGCGCATCGACCACCTGATCGGGGGTCTCGCCGCATTTCAGCATGGCGCGATGCTTGTCCTCCACGAAGCCTTCCCCGCGCATATGGTCGAGAAAGCCGAGCAGCTGATCGTAATAGCCGCCTACATTAAGCACGCCGACGGGCTTTTTGTGGCGGCCCAGCTGGGACCAGGTCCACACCTCGAACAGCTCCTCCAGCGTGCCGAGCCCGCCGGGCAGGGCGATGAAGGCGTCGGCCGCGTCGGCCATGATGTGCTTGCGCTCATGCATGGTGGAGACGATGCGCATGTCGGAGACGCGCGGATGCGCGATCTCCTTGTGATGCAGGAAGTCGGGGATCACCCCGGTGACCGCGCCGCCGGCGTCGATGCAGGCGTCGGCGAGCACGCCCATCAGGCCCACCTGACCCCCGCCGTACACAAGGCGCACACCCCGGCTAGCCAGGGTTTCGCCCATGGCGACCGCAGCCGCGCGATATTCATCCGAGGCCCCGGTGCTGGAGCCGCAGTAAACGCAAATCGATGCAAGTTTCATGAGGATATGTCTTAAGGCCGGCGCGACCGCGCGCCAATCCTCAAATGCCGCATGACGGCCCTGCGTTCCCGCCCGTTCGCCGCCGTCGCTCGGCTAGAGCAGGTGCGCCTGTACGTCCCTGGTCCAGCCGACGCTGACCTGATCGCCGTGCTCGATCACCGGCCGCTTGATGAGCGCGGGATGGGCTTCCAGAAGGCTCTGCGGGTCGGTTTCGGCCATGGCGCGTTCGGCCTCGTCCAGGCCGCGCCAGGTGGTGGAGCGGGTGTTGACGAGCGTCTGCGGCCCCACCGCGGCGAGCCAGACCGGCAGCTTGGCGTCCAGATCCGCTTCAGCGCGGATATCCACGAAGGTCACCGTGTGGCCGGCGGCGCCAAGCGCTTTCATCGCCTTCTTGCAGGTGTCGCAGTTTTTCAGGCCGTAGAGTTCGATCATCGCCACCTGGTGTCCTTTCGCGGTTTTTCACGCCCGGTATCTCATTCAATCCGGATTGCGCGGTTGGTCCTGTGCCGGAAGCAAGGCTGATTGGGAAGCCCGCATGCGGCTTCGCCGTCTTTTCGGATATCGAAGCAGGCGTTGCCGGCTGTCGTGTGTCAGTGCACCTTTCAACCGATGATCACGCTGAGCTCTTCGCCGCTTCCAAGTCCTCCGGCCGGTTGGTTTTCTTACCGCTACTTCCTTTTGTCGGACGGAGCGTTGGGGCTACTGTGGACGGACCGGGATATCGACGCCGAACTCCGGATGGGGCGGCATGGAGCTCCAGATGCAAGCTTTCCCGTCAAAGGGCGGAACTTTTGGAGCGGGACCGCGCAGCTTGTTCGGGTGACCGCAAACGGGGCCAGTGACCCGCTCGCCGTTGCGCTATGCCCTTATCCCGAAATCGATCGGTTTCCCGACGGTCGCTGGCTTGTCGCTTCGGCGCGCGCCTCGGCCGAAGAGAGCAACGCTTCAATCCTCGACCAGCGTGGTCATGAGGTAAGGTCGTTTCCACTTGGCGATGGAATAGAGCATGTCCGCTGCGCTCAGGACGGCACGATTTGGGTCGGCTATTTTGATGAGGGCGTCTTCGGTGACCCGGTAGGCGCTGGGGGAATCGTTCGCTTTGACGCTCATGGCCAGCCGCTTTGGTCTTACAACCATGCAAACCTGAGTGCGCGATCATTCGTTGACGATTGTTACGCCCTCACGCTGGACGGCGATGAGGTCTGGTCATGCTTCTATTCGGGTTTTCCGATCGTGCGCGTGACCGGAAGAGACATTTCTCTTTGGAGGAACAGCCTATCCGGGGTCAAGGCGCTGGCGGTCGATGATGGATTCGTTTTGCTTGCAGGCGGCTATGGAGACAACGCCGACAGGCTGGCGCTCTTAAAGCTGGAGCAAGGCCAGGCTCGCCTGATCGGGTCGTTAGCCTCGCTGGAAATCGAAGACGCTGAACTCGTCGCGGGAAATTCCTCGGTTCTCCATATCGTGCGCGACAATATCTGGAAGCAAATCAGCGTCTCGCAGGCGCGAACCTATTTCAGCTAGCCAGAGCCAGCACATTCACCCCCGCGATCACGATCAGGGCGATGGAGCCGAGCGCGAACAGCGCAAAGCGCACCGGAATGAAGTTCACCGTCGCCTGCCAGAGCGAATGGGCGATGCGCACGATCACATAGACCCAGGCCGCGCCGATGGTCACGCTGGTCTCCACGCCGACGAGGTGGCTGTAGACCGCCAGGGCGTAGAACACCACCGGCTGCTCGTGCAGGTGATTATAGTTGTCCGCCACCTGGCGCACGCCGCGCGGCAGGACGTCCAGCTCGGATTTCTCTTTAAGCTTTGCCGGGTTGATGCCGGCCTTGTTCATCGCCGGGATGCGGGTGGCGTACATCCACAGCCACATCACCAGCGTCCAGCTGGCGAGGACGAGGACGGGCGTAAGGATCGTGGCGGCCATGGCGGGCTCCCCTTCTGGTTCGCTTGAACAAACCGTGAGTCCGCGAACAAGAAAAGCGTCAGGCCTTTTGACTTGCCGCGGCGGGCGCGCCCGGCTACCTCGACGCCATGACCCAATCCCGCGTTTTTCCGCTTTCCGGCGTGCACAATTTTCGCCGCTTCGGCGCCTATGAGGCCTCCGACGGGCGCACCGTGGCCGACCGGCTTTACCGCTCCGGCCAGTTCTCCCGCGCCACCGAAGAGGACCGCGAAACGCTCGCCGGCCTGAACGTGACGACGGTCGCGGACCTGCGCCGGCCGTCGGAGCGCCAGATGGAGCCGTCCCACTGGCCGAACGTGCAGGGGGTGCGGGTGATCGAAAGCGACCACGCCGGCCCGGCCGAAGCGCCCCATCTGCGCTTTTTGCGCGAAGAGGCGCTGACCTTTGACTCCATCCGCACCTTCATGACCGAGACCTATCGCCGTCTACCCTTCGATGAAGGCAACGCCCATGTCTTCCGTGAAGGCATCCGGGCGCTGGCGAACGGCGGCGAGGACGAGGCCTTCATCGTTCACTGCGCCGCCGGCAAGGACCGCACGGGCATATTCTGCGCCCTGGTGCTTTGGGAGCTCGGGGTCGATCACGACACGGTCGTGGACGATTATCTGATGACCAACCGCGCCGTGGACTTCGAGCGCATCGCCACCGTCATGCGCGAGCGCCTGTCGGCGAAGTACGGGCGCGAGTTCGGCGACGCCGAGCTGAAGGCGTTCCTGGGCGTGGACGGGGATTATCTTGACGCCGCGATCGAGGCCATGGGCGACCCTCGCCGCTATCTTCGTGAAGCGCTGGGCCTGAGCGAGGCCGAGCTTGACGCCTTGCGCGACCGGCTCTTGACGGGCTGAGCCATGGCCAGCCTGGCGCGCACGCCCGGCGTCGAGATCACGCTGGACTGGACGGCTCCGCAGGACGCGCTCACACGCCTGCATGACGCGCCGGGCGCGCTGTTGATGCAGGGCGGCTCGGCGTCCAGCGCGGGCCGGTTCAGCTATCTCACGGCGTTTCCCGAGTTTTCCGTCGTCGAGGACGATCCAGCCGCCGGCTTCAACCGCCTTCGCCGGGAACACCGCCCGTCCGCGACACCGGTCGGCCCTGGTTTTTCGGGCGGGTACGCCGGGCTGCTAAGCTATGATCTGGGCCGCGCCTTCGAGCGCCTGTCGCGCCTGGACGGCGGGATCGCCCGGTGGCCGGCCGTGGCGATGAACTGGTACGGCGCGGCGCTGGTGTTCGACCATGAAGCGCGCACCCTCGCCGTACGCGGCGAAGCCGGCGCGGCGGCGCGCCTGGCCGACGCCGTCGGCGGTCCGGCGCGCCCGCTGAAGGCCGGACCCGGCGCGCTCGCCCAGGTCTGGGACGATGCGCGTTATCTCGACGCGGCGCGGCGCGCCATCGCGTATGTGCGCGCCGGCGACGTGTTTCAGGTCAATCTCTCCCATCCGTTCCGCGGTTCTGTCGCGGGGGCTGACGCCCCGGCCGCGCTGGCGCACGCGCTCGCCGGCTCCAGCCCGGCGGCGTTCTCGGCCTATCTGCGCCTGGACGCGGACCGGGCCGTGGTCACCAACAGCCCGGAGCGCTTCGTGCGCGTTGACGAGGCCGGCGCGGTGGAGACCCGGCCCATCAAGGGCACCGCCGCCCGCCGGGCGGATCCGGGCGAGGACGCCGCGGCGAAAGCGGCGCTGGCGCGCTCGTTGAAGGACCGGGCGGAAAATTTGATGATCGTGGATCTCATGCGCAACGATCTGGCGCGGGTCTGCGCGCCGGGCAGCGTGAGGGTACCCGATCTCTACGCGGTGGAGAGCTACGCCAACGTTCACCACCTGGTCTCCACGGTGACCGGGCGTCTTGCTGAAGGCCGCGACGTCTTTGATCTTCTGGCCGCAAGCTTTCCGCCGGGGTCCATCACCGGCGCGCCCAAGCCGCGGGCCATGGAGATCATCGCCGAGCTGGAGGGTGAAAGCCGCGGCCCCTATTGCGGCGCGCTGGGCTGGATCGGGCCGGACGGGGCGGCGGACTTCAACGTGATGATCCGCACTGCGGCGATGGTGCGTAACGGGGATAGCTGGACCTGCGAGGTGCGGTCCGGCGGCGCGATCACGATCGAGTCCGACCCGCTCGCTGAACTGGAAGAAACGCGCGCCAAGGCCGGCGCGCTCGCCCATGCGATCGAGACGCTGGCATGACCCGGGCCTGGCTGGACGGTGAATACATTCTTGAAGCGGACGCGCGTGTCTCCGCGGCCGATCGCGGTTTTCTGCTTGGCGACGGCGCGTTCGAGACGATGCGGGTTCACGACGGCGCGGTCCGGCGATGGGCGCGCCACCGCGCGCGCCTGGCCGGGGCGCTGGACTGGTTGGAGATCGCGAGGCCGGACTTCGACGCGCTCGAAGCCGCCGGCGCCGAGCTCGCCGCGCGCCTGAATCTGGAGGAGGCCGTGCTCCGCCTCACCGTCAGCCGCGGCGCGCTGGGGGGCGGGCTCGACGGGCCGTCCGGCGCGCGCGGAACGGTGCTGCTCACCGCGAAGGCGCCGCCGCCCAAGCGACTGAGCGTCTCCCTTGTAACCGCGGCCCATACACGCCGCGCAGGCCTCGTCAGCGAGCGCTTCAAACTTTCAAACTACGCCGAACCGCTCGCCGCGCGCCGCGCGGCGCGCGCGGCCGGGGCGGACATGGGGCTCATGGTGTCGGCGCTCGACGGGTCTGCCGTGTGCGCGGACTGCGCCAATCTGTTCGTGGTGATCGACGGTGCGGTGGCGACGCCGCCCGTCTCGTGCGGCGCGCTGCCTGGAACGGCGCGCGCGGCGCTGCTTGAGGCGATGGCGGCGCGCGGCGCGCCGATCGCCGAGCGCACGGTGTCCATGTCCGATCTCGCCCGGGCTGAGGCGGCGTTCGTGACCAATGCGGTGATGGGCGCGGTTCCGGTGCGAACGCTCGATGGCCGCGGCCTTGATCTTGAGCACGCGGCGGTGCGCCTGGCGGTGGAGACCGAAGCCGGCGCCGATTAGCTCGGCCGGCGAACCCAGGGCGAGCGGCGCGGGCGCAGATAGGCGGTGTCGGTCAGCGTAACCGCGCCTTCCAGGGTTTTCTGGAACGGGCTTTGATAGGGAAAGATCGCCTCGGCCATCACGATGGAGCCCATGGGGCTCAATAGCCCCGCCGGCAGCGGCGGCAAGGTGTCGTCGGTGAGCGGGGGCAAGCTCTCGCTCTCGCTCCAGTCCACATAGATCTCGCCGTCCGCGTCCATACGCACCGAGGTGATGCGCAGCGACAGAAGATCGGCGGGCTGGGGCGAGATGATCGCCGCGGCCGCGGCGCGAATATCGCCCAGCTCGGCGTCGGTGACGAAATCATCCTGCGCCACAAGGTCGGCCACGGCGTTCGCCGCGCCGGTGACCTTGCGGTCCACCGTCAGCGCCTGGGTCAGCTCAGCCGAGCCCAGATACATCAGCACCATCACCGGCGCGATCAGCGCGAACTCCAGTGCGGAGACGCCGCGCCGGTCGCGGGCGAAGCGGTTCAGGCAGGCGAGGGTGAGGCGCATGGCTCAGGCTCCGAACGGTTCGTTGCGGAACGCGGTCGCCGCGGTGATCAGGCGGCGGTTGCCGGACATGTTCGACAGCCCGTTTAAGAATCCCGGGCCCAGAAGCTGCCAGTCATAGAACACGCGCACGACCACCACGTCGCCCGCTTCGCCCGGTTCGAACGTGAAGTCGCCGTCGTCCAGATCGCCGTCCCCGTTCATGGGCGCGCCCATGTTCGCGCCGGTGAAGCCGTCGAACGTGCGAACGTCCAGGCGCAGCCGACCGCAATCGGCGATGGTGTCGATCCGCGCGCAGATCGTGGCGCGAAAATCGGCTTCGGTCTGTCCTGCGGTCTGCAGCACGCCGGTGCGGATGTCGCGCGCGGCTTCGGAGACCGCGTCCTCGATGATCGCTGTGGCGAAGAAGATCAGCGCGACTTCCAGGATGCCGAACAGCAACAGGAAGAACGGCGTCGCCACCAGCGCGAACTCCACCGCCGCCGCGCCTTCGCGATCGCGCAGGAACCGGCGCGCGGTGCGCGGGGCGTAGCGATAAAGAAGGGTGCGGAGCCGGTTCATCAGAGTGCTCGGACGGGGTTAGCCGTCGTCCTCCACCGCGCCTTCAGCCTGCCCGGCCTGGGTGGCGCGCTGGTTGCTCAGCGTGTCGAACCAGTCGGGCTGATCGCCCACGGTGGGCGCGCTCTGGCATTCGGGGTCGCAGATGAAGGAGTACTGCACATTGTTGCGATAGACGCGCACATGGTCGCGATTGCTCTCGGTCACCGAAAGATCGGCGGCGTAGATCACATCGCCGGTCTGGTCCATGGCGATGACGTTGGTCTGACCGAACGCCCGGCCGGAGACAACCAGGGTGCGTTGATCATACAGCATGGCGTCGGCGATGGCGGGATTGCCCACGATCACCGTGGCGGCGTCGCCGGGCAGGCGGACCAGTCCGGCATGGTTGGAGGGCACGCGCACGGTGTGGGCGTCGGCGAGCGCCGGCGAGGCGATCAGGGCCGAAAGCGCGGCGGCGGCGAGGGCGCGGATGACCATGGCGAGGCTCCTGATGCTAAAACGAACCAGAGCGTTGTCGCTTGAAGCCGGTGAAAAAGTTCTAAACGCAGGCGGTGAACGACCGGTACATAATATAGTGTCTGGCCAGGCGCTCTTTATTTGTAATTTGTTCACCATAGGCGCACGAATTCGCGTTTACCGAAAATAAAGCATGGATTTTTACGCGGTCTAAATCGTCTTGCGGTCTACTCCTCATCGTTCAGGACGGGTCGGGACGGACTCGGCCCCTGAGCTTAGAAGCACAAAAGGAGTGGATGGGATGAAAAACCTGGTTTCGAAGTTCCTCAAGGACGAGTCCGGCGCCACGGCCATCGAATATGGTCTGATCGCCGCTCTGATCGCGGTCGTCATCATCGGTGGCGTCACCACGCTCGGCACCAACCTCGGTACGACGTTCACGAACCTGTCAGGTAACGTGGGCGGCACGGTTGGTACGGCGGCCGAATAAGATCTGACCACAGATCAACGCCGACTTTCAGAAGGCCGTCCGGGCGACCGGGCGGCCTTCTTGCGTTTGAGATCGCCTGAACCCGCGTGAACCCGGCGTTAAGCCTGGCGCGCGATGGTCGCCGCTAAAGATCGGAGCGCCGCCATGGTTCAGACCCTGCTTGTGAACACCGCGATCCTGGCCTTCGCCTGCCTAATGGCGTGGGCGGCCTGGTCGGACGTGCGCCGGTACACGATCCCAAACTGGATTCCGGCGGCGATTTTGGCGCTCTGGCTTGTCGCCGCGCCCTTTGCTCTGACCGGGTGGGGGCAGGCGGGCATGGCGCTGCTCACGTTTGCGATCGTTTTGGCCGCCGGCATGCTGCTCTGGGCGCCGGGCTGGCTGGGGGGCGGCGACGTGAAGCTGATCGCCGCCGGCGCGCTGTGGTTCGGCTGGCCCGACACGCTGATGTTCGTTCTGTTCGCGATGGTGTGCGGCGGCGGTCTGGCGCTGGTGCTTTTAGTGCTGCGCCATTTCAGCCCGGCGCTTCCGTTGAGCCCGGAGCTGGTCAGCAAGACCCCGCTCGCCCAGGGCGCGCCCGCGCCCTACGCGGTCGCCATCGCCGCCGGCGCGCTTCTTGTCTTGCCCCAAAGCGCGATGTTTGCGGCCTTCCAGCCCTGAAGGTGCAAGGCCTTGACGCGCCGGGGAATCGGCGCACGCAAGTTTGCTTAACCTCGATAATTAACGCGCCTTTGAGGTTTTACCGGCCAGATTCGGGACGCAAAGCAATCTGCGGGCCAGGGGCAATCCCAAAATGAACGTCGTCCGGATCATCGTTCTCATCGTCGCCGGCCTCGCCGCCGTGGTCGCCGCCGTCTTCGTGCGCGGCGCCATGCAGCCCGCGCCCGCACCGCAACAGGCGGAGGCCGCAGCGCCCGAGCCTGTGACCACCCGCATCCTCGCCGCCGCGCGCGACATCACCCCCGGCGACCGTCTCGCGGCGGGCGACATGCGCTGGGTGGCCTGGCCGGACGAGGCGGTGCTGGGCTTTCATATCGTGCGCGACGCCGACGCCGAGGCGGTGGAGCGCCTCACCGGCGCCATCGCGCGCACTGCGCTGTCTTCGGGCGAGCCGCTCAACGCCTCGCGCCTTGTCATGGCTGGAGAAGCCGGGTTCATGGCCGCGATTCTGAGCCCCGGCATGCGCGCCGTGGCCGTTCCCATCTCGGCGCGCTCGGGCGCGGGCGGGTTCATCCTGCCCAATGACCGTGTCGACATCCTCGTCTCTGTGGACGACTCCGGCGGCTTGCGCACCGACATGGTCGTGGAGAACGTGCGTGTCCTTGCGATCGACCAGACCTCCAGCGACGACGGCGACGGGGCCAAGGTGGGCTCGACCGCCACGGTGGAGCTGACGCCGGGTCAGGCGCGCGCGGTGGCTCTGGCGGTCGCCGCGGGCGACATCTCGCTGGCCCTGCGCTCGGTCGCCGACACCGCCGGCGGGCCGCGCCTGCCGGGCGAAACCGTAGACCCCGACCCCGACCGCGAGACGGTGCGTGAAGTGCGCGTCTTCCGCTACGGGCGCGAACAGCGCGTGGCGCTGGGAGGCGGACGATGATGCGCATGCTCGCCCTGTGGTCCCTGGCGCTGGCGGCGGCGCTGAACGCCGCGCCGGCCGGCGCCCAGCTGATCGGCGACGATCGCGAGCGCAACAACACGCTCCAGATCGTCATCCGCGAGCCCGGCGACGGGCCGGTTTCGCGCAGCATCGACCTGCCGCTCGGTCAGGCCGCCATCGTGCACCTGCCGGTGGACGCCGGCGAGGTGATGGTGGCCAGCGACGCGGTGGCCGACGCCGTGGTGCGAACCCCGCGCCGGGCGCTTCTGCTGGGTCAGCAGGTGGGCCGCACCAACATTTTCTTCTTCGATCCCGACGGCGAGCTGATCCTGGATCTCGACGTGCGGGTCGAACGCGACATGGCCGCGCTCAACGATGCGCTCGCCCGCTTCGTGCCCGACAGCCGCATTCAGGCTGAAAGCATGAACGCCAACATCGTCCTGTCCGGCGCGGTGCCGTCGGCCAGCGCCGCCGATCAGGCGCTGCAGGTGGCCCGGCGCTGGGTGGAGGACCCCAGCCAGGTGGTCAGCTTCCTCACCGTGGAAGGCCGCGACCAGGTAACCTTGCGCGTGCGCATCGTGGAGATGGAGCGCAACATCGTGCGCCAGCTGGGCGTGAACCTGTCCGGCCAGCAGAATTTCGGCGATCTGACGCCGGCCCGCCGGGTCCAGGCCACCAACGATCTGGGCGCGCCCCTGTTCGATGAATTCGGCGCGCCGATCTATGAGGTGTTCCAGCCCGGCCGCTTCCAGAACGGCTCAGGCTTCTCCACCCAGAACGCGTTCGGCGTCGCCGGCACGGCGCTCGGCGGTCTGTCGGGCACGGTGAGCACCACCAATTTCGTCGGCAGCGTGCTGCAAAGCTCGGTCGCGGCCACGCTGAACGCGCTGGAGCGCGTGGGTCTGGTGCGCACGCTGGCCGAGCCGAACATCACCGCGATCTCCGGCGAATCCGCCCAGTTCCTGGCGGGTGGCGAGTTCCCCGTACCGGTGGGGCGCGACGATGACGGCGCGCTGGCCATCGAGTTCAAACCGTTCGGTGTGGGCCTGGGCTTCACCCCGGTGGTCCTCTCCGAAGGCCGCATCTCGCTGCGCATCTCCACCGAGGTGTCCGAGCTTTCCAATGAAGGCGCGATTTCGCTGGGATCGAGCCCGATCTTCAACGACCAGGGCGAGATCGTCGGCACCGAGCCCTCGCTCTCCATCCCCGCGCTCACCGTGAACCGGGCGGAGACCACCGTGGAGATGCCGTCCGGCGGCTCGCTGGTGATCGCGGGCCTGATCAAGGAAGAGACGCGCCAGGCGCTCGACGGCGTGCCGGGCGTGGAGCGCCTGCCGGTCCTCGGCTCGCTGTTTCGCTCGCGCGACTTCGCCAACAACGAAACCGAGCTGGTGGTGGTCGTGACGCCATACCTGGTCGACCCCGCCGACCCCGACGCGCTGAGCGAGCCGGGCGAAGGCCTCGCCGCCGCCTCGACCGCCGCCAATTTGTTCCTCGGCCGGATCAACCGCGTCTACGCCGCGCCCGGGGCGCAGGTGGAAGGACGCGGCTGGCTCGGCCCCGTCGGCTTCGTGCTGGAGTGATCGCCATGACCTTGATCCGACTGCTTCCTGCGGCGCTTGCCGCCCTGGTCCTGGCCGCCTGCGCCAGTCAGTCGCCGCGCAGCCTGCCCCAAGCCACCGCCGTGCCGGAAACCGTGCGCGTGGAGATGCCGGTGGACGGGCGCGACAACGGGCTGACCTGGGACCAGATCGAGCTGATCTCCGCGCTCGCCGGCGAGTACAAGGCGCGCGGGCATGGACCGCTGGTGATCTCTTATCCCCGCGACGCCGGCAATTCCGAAGCCGCCATCGAAGCGATCGCCGCAGCGCGCACCCGGTTTTACGACGCCGGCCTGTCCTGGCGGCAGATCTCCGGCGGCGCCTACAACGCCGCGGGCCGGATGAGCGCGCCGGTGATCTTCTCGTTTACCCGCTACCGCGCCGTGGCGCCCGATTGCCCGGCGGGCTGGGACGACATGCGCAATGATCGCATGGGCCTAAGCGACGAGCGCTTCGGCTGCGCCACCGCCGCGAACCTCGCCGCCATGGTGGCCGATCCGCGCGACCTGACCACGCCGCGCACCTTCGCCGATCCCGATACGGCGCGCCGCCAGACCGTCATTGATCGCTACCGCACCGGCCAGCCCACCGCCACCCAGCGCGGCCAGGGCGAAAGCGGGACGGTCAGCGACGCGGTCGATAACTGAGAGGCGTAATCCAATGAACCGTCAAACCGCAGACGCCTTCGAAGACTTCGACGCCGAGGACGATTTTCTCGACGCCCGCGAGGATTCGCCCGAGGATCCGTTCCTGGATGCGGAATCGATCGAACGCCGCCTTCTGGGCGAAGACCCGCCGCAGGCGCGGGCAGCCGAGGCCGCCGACGATGCTCACCGCCCGTTCGGCGCGCGCCTGGCGGAGGCGAACGCGTCCGAGGCTGAGGATTTCGGCGATGCCGGGGCTTTAGCCGTCGATGATCCCTTCGGCGACGCCGAGTACGCGCCGGCGACGCGCACCGCAGAGCCCGCCGCGTTCGAACCGGCCGCGGGCGGGGGCGAGTACGGCGAAGTCGAGCTGGTGGACGAGGGCGACGACTCCCTGCTCACCCAGCCGGTGCCGCGCATCGCCATTCATGCGTTTTGCGAGTCTCCGGACACCGGCCAGCTGATCCATCGCGCCGGGACCGACCGCCGGCTTCAGAAGGCCCACGTCACCGTCGAACTCGGCGGCCTCGCCGCCGCGATCGAGCGCTTCCACGACGAAAGCACGCCCGAGCTGCTGATCGTGGAGACCGGCATGCGCGGCCGCGAGCTGTTCCACCAGCTCGACGAGCTGGCTTCGGTCTGCGACGCCGACACCAAGGTGATCATCGTCGGCGCGGCCAACGACATCGCGCTTTATCGCGAGCTGATGCGCCGCGGGGTGAGCGAGTATCTCGTGCCGCCCATGACGCCGCTGCACGTGATCAAGACGATCTCCGGCCTGTTCCTCGATCCCGAACAGCCGTTTGCCGGCAAGTCGCTGTGCTTCGTCGGCGCCAAGGGCGGGGTGGGCAGCTCCACCATCGCCCATAACGTCTCCTGGCATCTGACGGAGAGCTTGCGCTCTGACGCGGTTCTGGTCGATCTCGACCTCTCCTTCGGCACCGCCGGGCTCGACTTCAATCAGGACCCGCCCCAGACCATCGCCGAGGCGCTGGCCCAGCCCGACCGCCTGGACCAGGCGCTGCTGGACCGGCTGCTGGTGCGGTGCACCGAGCGGCTGAGCCTGTTCTCCGCGCCGTCCAGCCTGGAGAGCGACTGGGATTTCCAGCCTGAGCATTTCGAGCATGTTCTGGACATGGTGCGCCGCCAGGCGCCGTTCGTGGCGCTTGACCTGCCCCATGCCTGGAGCCCCTGGGTGCGAAAGACGATCCTGTCGTCAGACCAGGTGGTGGTGACCGTCACGCCGGATCTGGCCTGCCTGCGCAACGCAAAGAACCTGTTCGACCTGGTGCGCCAGCAGCGGCCCAATGACGAGCCGCCGAAGATCGTGGTGAACATGGCCGGCTGTCCGAAAAAGCCGGACATTCCGCTGAAGGACTTCTCCGACGCCCTGGGCGCGGCGCCGGTTCTGGTGCTGCCGTTTGAACCGGCCCTGTTCGGCAAGGCGGCCAATAACGGTCAGATGATCGCCGAGGTCGACGCCAAGTCGAAGGCGGCCGAAGGGTTCGCGCATCTCGCAGGGCTGCTGACCGGTCGCGCCGCCGCCGCGCCGAAGCCCAAGGGCCTGTTCGCCTCGCTGTTCCGCAAAGGATAAGGCTCCGCCATGTTCGGCAAACGCCCCGCATCCGCCTCCGACGCGCCGAAGAGCTTCGGCCAGCCGGCGGGCGCGCCCAAGCCGGCGGCGAAACCGGCCGCCGCGCGCCCGGCGCCGGGTGATGCGGGCGTGACGACCAAGACCCGTACGGTCGAAGCGGCGACTGTGCGCTCTGGCGCGACCGGGGCGTCGAAACCGGCCGAGCCGGCCGCGTCCGCGGCGCCGGCGAAGAAGCCCTTGGCCGCCGCCAAGCCGCGCAAAGCCGCGGCGGCCACCGAAACGGTCGGCGCGGAGCGCTCGGCCGAGTACTATGCGATCAAGACGACGATCTTCAACGCGCTGATCGACACCATCGACCTGTCGCAGCTGGCGCGCCTGGACAACGACACCGCGCGCGACGAAATCCGCGACATCGTCACCGAGATCATCTCGATCAAGAACGTGGCCATGTCCATCGCCGAGCAGGAACAGCTCCTGCAGGACATCTGTAACGACGTTCTGGGCTACGGCCCGCTGGAGCCGTTGCTGGCGCGCGACGACATCGCCGACATCATGGTCAACGGCGCCGGCGACGTGTTCATCGAAGTCGCCGGCCGGGTGAAGAAGACCAACATCAAGTTCCGCGACAACGGCCAGCTGATGAATATCTGTCAGCGCATCGTCTCCCAGGTGGGCCGGCGCGTGGATGAAAGCTCGCCGATCTGCGACGCGCGCCTGGCCGACGGCAGCCGGGTCAACGTGATCGCGCCGCCGCTGGCGCTGGACGGCCCGACCCTGACGATCCGGAAATTCAAGAAGGACAAACTCAAGCTTTCCAATCTTGTGGACTTCGGGTCGATCTCGCCGGAGGGGGCGCGGATCCTGGAGATCATCGGCGCGAGCCGATGCAACGTGCTGATCTCCGGCGGCACCGGCTCGGGCAAGACCACGCTTCTAAACTGCCTCACAGGCTTCATCGGGGCCGACGAGCGCATCATCACGTGTGAGGACGCCGCCGAGCTGCAGCTCCAGCAGCCCCACGTGGTGCGTCTGGAAACCCGGCCGCCGAACCTTGAAGGCTCCGGTCAGGTCACCATGCGCGACCTGGTGAAGAACTGCCTGCGCATGCGTCCCGAACGCATCATCGTGGGCGAGGTGCGCGGCCCGGAAGCCTTCGACCTTCTCCAGGCCATGAACACCGGCCATGACGGCTCCATGGGCACACTGCACGCCAACTCGCCCCGCGAGGCGCTGAGCCGGATCGAATCCATGATCACCATGGGCGGCTACAATCTGCCCACCAAGACCATCCGGGAGATGATTTCCGGCTCCATCGACGTGATCATCCAGGCCGCGCGCCTGCGCGACGGCTCGCGCAAGATCACCCACATCACCGAGGTGCTGGGGATGGAGGGCGACGTGATCATCACTCAGGACCTGTTCCTCTATGAGATGAACGGCGAGGACGCCGAGGGCAATATCGCCGGCAAGCACGTCTCCACCGGCATTGCGCGGCCGGCCTTCTGGGATCGTGCGCGCTATTTCGGCCTGGAAGGCCAGCTCGCCGACGCGCTCGAAGCGGCGGAGGCGTAACAGGCCATGTCGCCGGATATCGCTTTCATCGCCGCGGCCGCCTGCGCGTTCATCGCAGTGGCCGGGGTGGGCTTCGCCTTCACCGGGTCCAGCGAGCCGAAGACCAAGAAAAGCCGGCTTCAGGCCGCCGTGGGCGCGCCGGCGAAAGCTCAGCCCCGACGCAGCACCGGCGCGCAGGACGCCCAGGCCTCGAAACGCAAGCACATTCAGGACTCCCTGAAGGAGATCGAGGATCGCCAGAAGGCCGAGCGCAAGAAATCGATCACGCTGCGCGCGCGCATCGAGCAGGCGGGGCTCGACTGGAGCCCGGCGAAGTTCTGGATCATTTCCGCGATCGTCGGCGGGGTGGCCGCCGTCGCGGCGCTGATCGGCGGTTTGAACCTGTTGCTCGTCGCCGCCGCGGGCGTGGTGGCCGGGCTTGGCCTGCCGCGCTGGCTCCTGGGCATGATGAAAGCCCGGCGCTTGAAGAAATTCACCGCCAACTTCGCCGACGCGCTGGACGTGATCGTGCGCGGCATCAAGTCCGGCCTGCCCCTGAACGAATGCCTGAAGATCATCGCGCGTGAGGGCGAGGCGCCGGTGAAGCAGGAGTTTCAAATCCTTATTGAAGGCATCGCGGTGGGCGTCGAGGCAGACGAGGGGCTGCGCCGGATGCTGCGCCGGGTGCCGCTGTCGGAGCTGGCCTTCTTCTCCACCGTTCTGGCGATCCAGAGCAAGACCGGCGGCAATCTCGCCGAGGCGCTGGGCAACCTTTCCGCCGTGCTGCGTGCGCGCAAGATGATGCGCGAAAAGGTCGGCGCGCTGTCGTCGGAAGCCAAGGCCTCGGCGTTCATCATCGGCTCGCTGCCGCCGGGTGTGGGGGTGATGGTGTCGGTGATCTCGCCCGACTACATGACGCCGATGTTCACCACCTCGCTGGGCCAGATGCTGCTGATCGGCGGCGGGCTGTGGATGCTCATGGGCATTCTGGTGATGCGCGGCATGATTAACTTCAAGATGTAGGGGCGGGGCTCATGGACATTCTCGCCTTCGCCGACTGGATCACCCAGCCGCAGAACCTGTTTGCGGTCATCGCCGCGCTTCTGGTGTTCGCAACGGTGTGGACGCTGTCCGCGCCGGCGATGAACAAGGACCAGACCAGCAAGCGCCTCAAACAGGTCGCCGAGCGCCGCGACGAGCTGCGCCGCAAGGCGCGCGAGGCGATCGAGAAGGAAAAGGGCGCGGCGAGCCTGCGCGGGACCGATACGCGCAGCTTGTACCGCAAGGTGGTGGAGCGGCTGAACCTTGTGAAGCTGCTTGAAGACCCGAACCTGAAGAACAAGCTGACCCAGGCGGGCCTGCGCGGCCAGCAGCCGGTCTACACCTTCTATTTCTTCCGCTTCGCCATGCCGTTCATCCTGTTCGGGGCGGGCTTCTTCTATCTCACCTTCATCAATGATTTTGGATTGGAGCTCTTCCAGCGCCTGTCGGTGATGATGGGGCTGGCGCTGCTGGGCTATTACGCGCCGGGCATTTATCTGTCGAACAAGGCGGCCAAGCGGCGCGACTCCATCATGCTCGCCTTCCCCGACGCGCTTGATCTGCTGCTGATTTGCGTGGAGGCCGGGATGAGCATCGAGGCGGCGTTCCAGAAGGTCGCTGCGGAGGTGGGCTCCAGCTCGCTGGAGCTCGCCGAGGAGCTGTCGCTGACCACGGCGGAGCTGTCCTTCCTGCAGGATCGCCGCCAGGCCTATGAAAACCTGGCCCTGCGCACCAACCACGCCGGGGTGAAGTCGGTGGCCACCGCGCTGACCCAGGCGGAACGCTACGGCACGCCGCTGGGTCAGGCGCTGCGGGTCATGGCCAAGGAAAACCGCGACATGCGCATGAGTGCGGCGGAGAAAAAAGCCGCCGCGCTGCCCGCCAAGCTCACCGTGCCGATGATCCTGTTTTTCCTACCTGTCCTGTTTCTCGTGATCATGGGCCCCGCGGCGATCACTTACCAAAACATGTGACGCGCGGCGCTGCGCCCGATAGGGTGCGAACCAACCGGGTGGGCTTGCGCCGCCCTTAAGCGTTTTCAGGAGGGTCGCCGCCATGTTTGGTGGGGACAAGGCGGTGGAAAAGCGCCGCGAAGCCATGCGTCTGGCCGATGCGGCCGCCGACCACGCGCTGGACGCGCTCGCCGAGGACGACCCCAAGCGCGCGAAGAAAGAGCTGGAGGCGGTGCCCAAGAAGACCGCCTTCGCCGACGGCGGCTGGAAGCCCGCGCTCGCCATGGCGCTCACGGATCTGGCGCTGGGCAAGCGCCGCGCCGGCATGTCCCGGCTGGTGGATGTCTGCGCCGGGCTCGACGACACCAGCCTGTCGCGCGACGAGAAGGGCTATCTGCGCCTGTTCTCGCTTTACCGCGCCATCGAAGCCAGCAAGGACGGCCGCGCCCCGGCCGAGCTGCGCGCCCAGGTGGATGATTTCCGCTTCGACCAGACCCTGGTCTCGCGCCAGCTGAAAAGCCGCTTCCCCTTGAAGAAGGTCGAGGACACCGCGCCGCCGCCCCCGCCCATGGCCCGCCCGCCGGAGGGCGGGCTTTAGGCGCTACGCCTCTTCATACTGCGCGATCAGCGCGTTCAGATGACGCCGCTCGGGCAGGAGCTTGAAGACCAGCTTGCCCGCCATCCAGAGCGCGCCGCCGCCTAGGCCGGAGAAAAGCACGAGCGCGGCCGAGCGCATCTCGTGCGGCGCCATCTTGCCGGTCTCCACCAGCTGCTGAAGCAGCACGAGAAGAAGCGGCGCGAACACCAGCATCGCTCCGCTGATGATGAAGACGCGCAGCTGCGCTGCGCCGTTCTCGGCGCGAAGGGCGCGAAACGTCTCCAGAAGCGCGCCGGTGGGCGTTCCCTTCGGCGCTGCGCGCAGGGCGATCAGGATGAGGGCGGCGAAGGGGATCAGCGCAAACGGAATCAGCCCCCACTCGCGCGTGAGATCGATCGCGTCGGCCTGGTCTGTGACGATGTCCAGCACCATCAGGGCGAGCGGAATGGTCAGCATGACGCCGGCGAACGCCATGAGGCGGCGCAGATGAGCGCGCCGGCGGGCGAGGATCTGCTGCGCTTCGACGGCGAGATACGTGCTCGCCGCTTCATCGGGATTATTGGCGCTGGACGCCCAGACCTGTCTTAAAAGCTCATAGTTCATCGTCATCCTCCATCATGTGCGCGAGCGTCTTGCGCGCCCGCGTGAGGCGGGCTCCGACATTGGTTTCGCTCAGGCCGTGGATCGCCGCGATATCGGCGTAGGACTGGCCCTCGAGCGAGAGCAGGACCAGCGAGCGATCGACGCTTTTGAGCCTCCGGATCGCCGTGTAGAGCCGTTCGATTTGCGGGTCCTCGCCCGCCTCCTGCTCAATCTGGAGGCGTTCGTACTCGCTCTGGCGATGGCGGCGGCGCGCCTCGCTTCGGCGCCAGGTGAGGGCGCGATTGTGGGCGATCTTGAAGATGAAGGTGGCTTCCGCACTCTCGCCGCGATAGGCCGGTGCGGCCCGCCAGAGCGCCAGAAGCAACTCCTGCAGCAGGTCGTGGCGGTCCTCTCCGACCGCAAAGGCGCGCGCGATGCGGTGCAGGACGCCCCCATGCTCGCTAACCCACGCCTGAAACCGCTGATCGCCCAAAACGTGCTCCCAATTCATGACATTAGACGCCGCTTGGGAGCGGTTTCTTACACCGGGTGCGCGTTTTTCCGCGCAGCCCTTCGTTTGGGTGCGGTCTTCAGGCGCCGGACGGCGGGCCGGGTCGGTCACAGCGCATAGAGCCGCTCGCGGCGGCTTTGAGGACCGTCCGCTGAATTTAGGCGGCTGGATGCGCGGCCGAAGGCCAGAGCGCCCCTGGAGCGCCTACCCCTCCACGAATTCCTTGAGCGCCTCGACCACGCGGCGGTTGTCGTCCTCCAGGCCGACAGAGATGCGCAGCGCATCGGGCAGGCCGTAGGGCTGGAGCGGGCGCACGATGAGGCCCTTCTGCGCCAGGAAGGCCGCCGCGTCGTCGGCGCTCTTGCCCGAGCCGGCGGGGAAGTGAACCAGCACGAAATTACAGACCGAGGGCGTCACCTCAAGGCCCAGCCCGCCGATCTGCTGGGTGAGGTAGGCCACCCAGCGATCATTGTGCTCTTTCGATTTCATCAGGAAATCGCGGTCCTTGATGGCCGCCACGCCCGCCTCGATAGCCGGCAGGTTCACATTGAACGGCCCGCGCACGCGGTGAATGACGTCGACGATCTCCTTCGGCCCGTACATCCAGCCCAGGCGAAGCCCGGCGAGGCCGTGGATTTTCGAAAAGGTGCGCGTGACCACCACGTTTTCGTATTCGTCCACCAGGCCCATCGGATCCTCGTACCTCGGCGCGTCGACGAACTCCTCATAGGCGCCGTCAAGCACCAGCAGGGTGTCTTCGGGCAGGCTCTCGCGCAGGCGGCGCACTTCGGCGCCCTTGATCCAGGTGCCGGTGGGATTGTTGGGATTGGCCAGGAAGACGATCTTCGCGCCGTGCTCTTTGACCGAGGCGAGGATCGCGTCCACGTCGGCGGTGTAGCGGGTCTCCGGCGCAGACACGATTTGTGCGCCCGACTGCAGCGCCACCAGGCGGTAGACCAGGAAGCCGTACTGGGTCTGAACCACCGTGTCGCCGGGATCGAGATAGGCTTTGCCGATCAGCTGCAGCAGCTCGTCCGAGCCCGCCCCGCAGACGATGCGCGCCGCGTCGAGCTTTTCTTCCTGCGCGATCGCGTCGCGGAGCTTCGTCGCGCCGCCGTCGGGATAGATGTGCAGCTTGTCGGCGGCGGCCTTGAAGGCTTCGGCCGCCTTCGGGCTGCAGCCCAGGGCGTTCTCGTTCGACGACAGCTTCACCGCGCCTTCAGGCGCCGCGGCGCCGGGGACGTAGGGCTTGATGTCGAGAAGGCCGGGGCGGGGCTGCAGCGTCATGGCGCGTCTTTCTGATCTGTTCGCGATTTGCGATGGGGAGATAGCGCGGGCTTCGCCGCTCCTTCAAGCGGTTTGACCCGCGCGCGCGCCGGCGTGCCGCCCGGGCGCACCGCGCCCACATGCTTGACCGCCTCCACCAGGATCAGCCCGCCAAAGGCGGAGAAGCCGGTTTCGCCTGCGGTTTCGAACCACTCCGCCGGCTTTGGATGGCAGGCCCAGCGCCAGGGCGGAGCGTAGAGCGCCCGCGACCAGGCGACCGGTTCAAACAGCGCGTCGGTGAGGATGCGGGTGAGCTGGTGGCGCGAAAACGGCCGGCCATGACCGAACGGGGTGGAGTCCGCGCGCGACCACAGCCCGGCCCGGTTCGGCGCGACGATCACCATGCGCCCCTCCGGCGCCATGACGCGCCACAGCTCGCGCAGCAGCTTTCTGAGGTCGCCGGCCTCTTCAAGCGCATGGGCGAGGATCACCCGGTCGAACAGGGCTTCAGAAAAGGGCAGGCGCGCCTCCTCGCCGAGCGCGGTGCGGCACGGCCGGCGCGCCGGCCAGGCGACCGCGCCCTGGCTTGCGGGCATGTAGGCCACCGCACGGCGCGCATCGGGAAAATCGTCCAGCCAGGGGGCGGCGAATCCGTAGCCCAGAATATCGAGCCCGCCGGTCTCCGGCCACAGCGCGGCGAGGCGTCGGCGCACCATCTCGCGCGCGGCCTGTCCGCGCACCGAACGGTGGAAACGATCAATTTCAAGCGCGTCGGTTCGCATCAGGTCTTCAGCCTCGCCTCGTGCGTTGTAGATGATAGGGTTCTCACCGCCTTCGGGTAAGGGTGCGGCTCACTCACCGGATGAAAGGATCGTCATGGCTCTCGACGTGCGCCAGTTCGCCTGCTTGCAGGACAATTACGGCTATCTGATCCGCTGCAGCGAGACCGGGGCCTGCGCGGCGATCGACACGCCCGATGCGCAGCGCATTCTTGAAGAGGCGCGCGCCATGGGCTGGGAGGTGGGCGAGATCTGGAACACCCACCATCACTGGGACCATGCCGGCGGCAACGAGACGATCCGCAAGGAGACCGGCGCCAAGGTCACCGCCCCGGCCGCCGAAGCCGGGACGATCGGTCATGTGGACCGGCCGCTGTCCCACGGCGATACGGTGCGGTTGGGAAACCAGGAAGCCGAGGTGATCGATGTGGGCGGGCACACGCTCGGCCATGTGGCCTACTGGTTCAAGGAGGCGGGCGTGGCGTTCGTCGGCGACGCCCTGTTCGCGCTGGGCTGCGGGCGCCTGTTCGAAGGCACGCCGCAGCAGATGCACGCCTCGCTGTCCCGCTTAAAGGCGTTGCCAGGCGAGACGGTGATCTATTGCGCTCATGAATACACCGCCGCCAATGCGCGCTTTGCGCTCAGCGTCGATCCGGAGAACCCGGCGCTGCAGGCCTATTCGGAAAAGGTCGCCGCGGCGCGCGCCAAGAACGAGCCGACGGTGCCCACCACCATGGCCGCCGAGCTCGACGCCAACCCGTTCCTGCGGTGGGACGACCCGGCGCTGCGTGCGCGCCTCGGCCTTGACCAGGCCGAGGACTGGGAGGTGTTCGCCGAGGTCAGGCGGCGGAAGGATAATTTCTAAAGGGTTGATCCAAGCCCCGTGCGTCCTTCGAGGCTTTTTCTTCGAAAAAGACTCCTCAGGATGAGGACGTTGGGGGTTTGAATGCTTCCTCATCCTGAGGAGCGAGCCTGAAAGGCGAGCCTCGAAGGACCATCAGGACGGAACGTAACGGAACCACCCCTCCCGCCTGCTCGTACCTTCTTCCATGGCCGACGCCCTGAAGACCTATCGCGAGAAGCGCGACTTCAACACCACGCCTGAACCGGCCGGGGATGAACCGCTGATCGACGGCGGGCGGCGCTTTTGCGTGCAGAAGCACGAAGCCACCCGGCTGCACTTTGATTTCCGCATCGAGATGGACGGCGTGTTGAAAAGCTGGGCGGTCACCAAGGGGCCGAGCTTTGATCCCGGCGAGAAGCGCCTGGCGGTGCGCACCGAGGACCACCCTGTCTCCTACGGCGATTTTGAGGGCACGATCCCGGAGGACGAATATGGCGGCGGGACGGTGATGCTGTGGGACCACGGCCGCTGGGCGCCGGAAAAGGATGATCCGCAAAAAGCGCTGAAGGCGGGCGAGCTCACCTTCGCGCTTCACGGCGAGCGGCTGACCGGCCGCTGGGCGCTGGTGAAAATGAACACCGAAGGCAAGCGGGAAAACTGGCTGCTCATCAAGAAGCGCGACGACGCGGCCGAAGACGGCGGCGAGCCGACACAGACCTATACCAAGAGCGTGAAGACAGGCCGGACCATGACCCAGATCGCCGAGAACAAATCTCCCAAGACGAAGTCGAAATCCGGCGGGCGGCCGCCAAAATTCGAACAGCCGGTCCTGTGCAAGCTCGTCGACGAGGTCCCCGAGGGCGAGGCCTGGATCCACGAGATGAAATATGACGGCTACCGGCTTCTGGCCGCCGTCGGCGGCGGCGAGGCGAAGCTCTACACCCGCAATGAGAAGGACTGGACGCAGAAATTTTCCGCCATCGCCGACGCGCTGAAGGACCTCGACTGCGAAAGCGCGCTGATCGACGGCGAGGCGGCGGTGCTCGACGAAGACGGGCTGACCGATTTCTCCGCCCTGCAGAACGCCTTTACTGGCGAGGAGGAGGTGGAGATCGCCTATTTCGCCTTCGATCTTCTCAAGCTCAACGGCGAGGATTTGCGCGGCGAACCCCTTATCGAGCGCAAGAAGACGCTCGCCCAGCTGCTCAACGGCCAGTCCGGCGTGCTGCGCTACGCCGACCATGTGAGCCAGGACGGCGACACCGTCCATGAACGCGCCTGCGAGGCGGGCGCCGAAGGGATCGTCTCCAAGAAGGCGAACTCCACCTACAAGGCCGGACGCGACGGGCGCTGGCGCAAGATCAAGTGCGAGCTGCGCGAAGAGGCGGTGATCGTCGGCTGGTCCCCCTCCGACAAGAAAGACCGCGAATTCGCTTCGCTGATCCTGGCCACCTGCGAGGGCGGAGACTGGGTCTATCGCGGCCGGGTCGGCACCGGCTTCGACGCGGACGATCGCGCCGCCATTCACAAGGCGCTTTCCAAGATCGAGCGCAAAACGCCGCCGCTGAAGGACGTGCCGTCGTCTGTCAGCAAGGACGCGCACTGGGCGACGCCGAAGCTGATCGCTGAAATCCACTATACCGAGCGCACCAAGGACGGCGCCTTTCGCCATCCCGCCTTCGTGGGTCTGCGCGAGGACAAGGAGCCGCACGAGGTCAGCGCAGAGCCGGTGAAATCATGACCGAGTTGTCCAGCCCGGGGCGGGTCTATTTCCCCGGCGCCGGCATCACCAAGCAGGACTACGCCGACTATCTCAGCCAGGTGTGCGAAGCCATGCTGCCCCATGTGGCGCGCCGCCCGCTATCTCTGGTGCGCTGTCCGGGCGGTGTGGAGAAGCAATGCTTTTTCCAGAAGCATCACGCCAAGGGCATGCCGGACGGCTTCAAGCCGGTGAAGATCAAGGAGAAGGACGGGGGCAAGGAACCCTATGTCTTTATCGACGACATCGAGGGGCTGAAATCCTGCGCCCAGTTCGGCGCGCTGGAGCTGCACCCCTGGGGCTCGACCATCGACGATATCGAGCGGCCCGAGCGCATCATCTTCGACCTTGATCCCGACGAGGGGCTGGACTTCTCCGACGTGAAGGACGCCGCGAGAGACATCAAGGATCTGCTCGAGAGCGCCGGGCTTTCCCCCTATCCCATGCTCACCGGAGGCAAGGGGGTGCATGTGATCGCGCCGCTTGAACCCAAGGCCGGCTGGGACGGGGTGAAGGCGTTCTGCCGCGGGCTCGCTACCGCCCTCGCCGATAATCAGCCCGCGCGCTACACCGCCCAAATGAGCAAGGCCAAGCGCAAGGGCCGCATTTTCATCGACTGGCTTCGCAATCAGCGCGGCCAGACCAGCGTCGCGCCCTATTCGGTCAGAGCCAGAAAGGGCGCCCCGGTGGCGACGCCGATCCGTTGGGATGAGCTGTCCAAGGCGAAATCGGGCGCCGACTACGACGTCGAAAGCCTGCCGCGCCGGCTGTCCTCAATGAAGTCCGACCCGTGGAAAGACTATTTCGACGACGCGAAACCGCTTTCGAAGGGCGCGATCAGCTGGGCGAAAGAGGCGGGCGGTGACTAACGCCGCGCCCTAGCTTCGGGAATAGCGCAGCGTCCAAGCCCCCTCTCCCCGCTGAGCGGGGCGAGGGGGGCATCCACGTCGCCGTTTTTCTTCAGAACCAGGCGTAAGGCTTCAAGTCGGGGCGCCACATCGACGCCTCCTCTGCCCTCTCAGACGATAGGAGCGGGGGCGGGGTTCAGCCGTTATCTCTAACGCCGCCGCGAAAACCCGTAGCGCAGCGAGGACGCCAGCCCGGTCACGTCCGGTAGGTTCGCGCTGACTTTGCGCCAGTTCGCCTTGGCTTTTTCGATCTGCATCACATTGTCGATGCGGCGGTCCAGGAAGGTGCGGGTCCTGGCTTTGTCCGGGTCGTCGTCGCCGATCCAGACCGCCAGCGTCGACGCGTAGACGCCGGACAGGATGGCGCGCTTGGAATAGAAGTTGGCGTCGGTGCTTTTGTCGCCGATCGCCTTCCAGATCATGTCCGACGTCGACCAGAGAAGACGCGCGCCGCGGTCGAGCGCGTCGGGCAGCAAGAGACGCGCGCGCGCGCGCTCGGCGGCGTCCTCCTCGCCCTCATATTGAGACAGGCGGATCATCACCGCTTGTGTGACCTTGTCGCGGATGCGGTTGGCGCCGGCGGCTTCGATCTCGGCGCGCGCGGCGTCGTCGGCGGTGCGCGACCAGGTCTCGATCAGGTCCAGCACCCCGCCGGGGCAATACAGCTCCACCTCGCCTTCGCTGACGCCCGCCGCTTCAGCGGCGCGCGCAAGGCTTGCCTCGTTCCAGCCGTCAAAGGCCGCTTCGGGCAGCATCGCCTCCAGAAGCGCGTCGCGGCGAAGTTCGGCGCGGGTTTTCTTGCGAGGCTCAAAGGCGGGATCGGTATCGGTCATGCTCTCCTACATAGCGCTGGAGCGCCGCGGCGTCGACGGGTCGGGCCGCGGCGAAGCGGCGCGAGGGTTAACGGGACGCTCACCGCGTTTCTTACCGGGGTCTTAACGCCCGCCGCGTGAAATTGGACGCGTGCCGAGGAGGCTTCACCATGCTCTCGCGTCTGAAATCCTTTCTGCTCGACCGCAGCGCCAACGTGGCGATGATGTTCGGTCTCGCTCTCGCGCCGGTGTCGGCCGGGGTGGGCGGGGCGCTGGATTACACCCGCACCTTCACCATCAGCGCGGAGATCCAGGGCGCGCTCGACACCGGCGTGCTCGCCGCCTCCTCGCTGACCCAGACCGGCGACCCCGAAGCGGTGGTGCGCGCCTATCTGGAGGCTGCGATCGCCGAGCACCGCGGGGTGATCGAGAGCCTTGTGGTCACCGTGACGCCGAACGTGGCGCTGAACGCGCGCGAAGTGCACGCCTGGGCGGAGGTGAGCGTGCCCACTACCCTTTTGGGTGTGGCCGGCATCGAAAAGCTCTCCATGCGCCGCGAGGCCGAAGCCACTGAGCAGGTGCAGAATATCGAGGTCTCGCTCCTGCTGGACATTTCCGGCTCCATGAAGGGCGACAAGATCGACGCCCTGCGCGCGGCTTCGGCGGAGTTCGTCGACACTGTCTTCGCCGCCGACGTGGCCGATCTGACGAGCTTTACGATCGTGCCTTATGGCGGTCAGACCCGGGTGGGCGATCCGCTGTTCAGCCTGATTGATCCGGCCGCCGGCGTGGACGCGGACGCGTGGAACGGCTGCGTCGAACTGCCCGAGGACGACATCACCAGGGTCGACCTTGCAAGCGGCGCCTACGAGCCGGTGCCCCATTTCCACACCTATCATACCCACCGCATCGAATTCTGGTGCCCCGGCGCCGACGACACCGAGGTGCAATGGATCTCCGGCGACAAGGACGCGCTGAAAGCGCAGGTGCTCACCTTCGACGACCCCTCGCTGGTGGACGGCACCGGCACAGGCATCGCGGTGGGCTGGGCGGTGCGCGCGCTCGATCCGGCCTGGCGCGGGCGGCTGCCGGGCGACTTCCCCGACCGGCCGGTGGACTTCGACGAAGAAGGCACGCTGAAAGTGCTCATCGTGATGACCGACGGCGCGGTGACGCCCCAATTCCGCCCGCCTGGCGGTTTTCCCGAAGACTACGACCGGGAGGACGGGTGGCCGCCTTACTATCTGGATCGCGACGACCGGGAGGTGTTCGTCTCACGCTCGGAAGCCTTTGACGATTTCACCCATTGGTGCGACTACGCCAAGCAGAACGGGGTGACCGTCTACTCCATCGCCTTCCAGGTCTCCGGCGGCTCGAACCGCGACCGGCTGAAGGACTGCGCCAGCGCGCCGGAGCTCTATTATCGGGTCGAAAATCTCGACATCGCCGGCGCGTTCTCCTCGATCGCGGCGGACATGAACCGGCTGCGGCTCTCGCGTTAATCGGTTAACGCGGCGTAAACCTTTGTTTTAACGGCTTTTTGGCATGCCGCGTGCAAGGCTTCAGGCGTCTCGCCCCAATTTGGGGCGCGCCGTGAAGGACTGCTTGCATGACCGCGCTTCTGACCCGTTTCGCCCGCGACACCCGCGCCAACATCGCCATGGTGTTCGCCTTGAGCCTGTCCGCGCTCGCCGCGGCGATGGGCGGAGGGCTCGACTATTCGCGCTCGGCCTCGATCGGGACCGAGCTGCAGGCGGCGCTGGATTCCGGCGTGCTGGCGGCGGCCTCGCTGTCCCAGGACGGTGATCCCGAAGCGGTGGTGCGCGCCTATGTGGAGGCGGCGATCGGCGACCATCCCGGCCTGATCGAAACGCTGACCCTCACCGTCACCAGCGAGGTGGACCTCAACTCCCGCCAGGTGGGCGCCGAGGCCGCCGTGCGCGTGCCCACCACGCTTCTGGGCATGGCGGGGGTGAACCATCTCACCGTGCGCCGCGACGCCGGCGCGCTGGAGCGCGCGCGCAAGATCGAGATCGCGCTGGTGCTGGACATCTCCTCGTCCATGGGCGGGCGGCGCATCGACAATCTGCGCGAGGCGTCGCTGGATTTCGTCGACACCGTGCTCGCCGCCGACAATCGCGACATGACCTCGATCTCGGTCATCCCTTATGGCGGCACGGTGCGCCTGCCCGACCGGTTTTATCGCTACGTTATTCCGCGCCGCGGCCCGCCCTGGCACACGCTGGACGCCCTCGGCTATCGCGTACGCCTGCCCAATTCGGTTTCGGAGTGGAACGGCTGTCTGGAAATGACGGAGGCGCAGGCGCGCTCCATCACGCTTGACGATGGCGAGCACAGCGTCCTGCCCGAATTCACCGTGTGGAACCGCGGAAACGACTGGTGCCCGCCGGTGGAGGGAACCGAGGCGATCTTCCTGACAAACGACCGCGACGATCTGCGCGCCACGCTGAACACGTTCGACAATCCCGTGCTGTCGGACGGCACCGGCACCGACATCGCCACCGGCTGGGGCGTGCGCGCCCTGGATCCGGCCTGGCGCGGGGCGCTTGGCGGCCATGCCGACTTCTCCGACCGCCCCGCGGCCTATGACGATGAAGAGACCATGAAGGTCATGGTGGTGATGACCGACGGGGGCATCACCCAGCAACGCCGCCCCGAGAGCGACTTCAACGTCCAGAGCGACAATCCTCATGTGGGCACGCGCGGCACCCAGGACCTCTATTCCAAGAACACCGCGCGCGATGTGTTCATGGACATGTGCGACTACGCCAAGGACAACGGCGTCGTGGTCTACTCCATCGCCTTCCAGGTGGGCGGCGGGCGCAACAAGCGCGACATGGAGAACTGCGCCAGCTCCTCGGCGAAGTATTATGACGTGGAGAGCCTGGAGATCGCCGCGGCCTTTTCCGCCATCGCCGCCGAACTTAACCAGCTGCGGCTGAGCCGGTGAGGCGCGTTTAGTCCGCAATCCGGCGCGGGTGTCGAAATGCTGGCGCGGCGTGCGTCAAAGGATCAGGATCAATCCTGACAGGAGACGCCGCCATGCTGATATCGCTTTTCGCCGCCGCCGCGCTGCAAACCGCCGCCATGCCGGACGCACGCTGGCTGGAAGGCTGCTGGGAGGGCGAGGGGCTGGGCGCACAGGTCACCGAATGCTGGATGAGCGCGCCGGACGGCCGCATGACCGGCATGTTCCAGCTGTTGAACGCGGACGGGTCCCAGCGCTTCAGCGAAATCCTCACCATCGCCCATTTCGAGGATGGCGTGGCGCTTCGGCTGAAGCACTTCAATCCCGATCTCACCGGCTGGGAGGCTCGCGACGAGTTTCTGGACTGGCCGCTTGTGGAGGCGGGCGAGCGGCGGATCGCGTTTCGCGGCCTTGAATTCCAGCTCGACCTGAACGACCGGCTGATCATTCTCCTGGACATGCGCCGGGGCGGCGAGGTCGTCACCGAGCGGTTCACGCTGGAGCGGGTCGAGCAAGGCGCGCCTTAAGCGTGATCAGGTGAAGTGGAGACCGGTTCACCGCTTCGATCACGCGCCCCAAAATACGGCTTGGCGCGGATCGCTTCCGCCGGAAGCGTCCGGCGCTAAGCGTCTTCGTCGGCCGGCATCAGGCCGCGCTCGGCGGCCAGAGTGGTCATCGCTTTTTGCAGCTTGTCGAAGGCGCGCACCTCGATCTGGCGGATACGCTCGCGCGATACGCCATAGACTTGGGCGAGGTCCTCCAGCGTCTTCGGCTCCTCGTTGAGGCGGCGTTCCTGAATGATGTGCTGTTCGCGCTCGTTCAGGCCGGCCATCGCTTCCTGCAGCAGGCTCATGCGGGTGTCGAACTCGTCGCTTGTGGCCAGCTCGTCCTCGGCCGTGGTCGCCGCGTCGTCGCTGAGCCAGTCCTGCCACTCGCTCTCGCTTTCGCTGCGCAGCGGCGCGTTCAGCGAGGCGTCCGGGCCGGACAGGCGCCGGTTCATGGAGATCACATCGTCGTCGGTGACGCCCAGCTTGGTGGCGATCTGTTCGACCTGATCGGGGTGCAGGTCGCCTTCTTCCAGCGCGCGCATCTGGCTCTTCATGCGGCGAAGATTGAAGAACAGTTTTTTCTGCGCCGCGGTGGTGCCCATTTTCACCAGCGACCAGGAGCGCAGAATGTATTCCTGGATCGAGGCGCGGATCCACCACATGGCGTAGGTGGCCAGGCGAAATCCCTTGTCGGGATCGAACTTCTTCACCGCCTGCATCAGGCCCACATTGCCCTCGCTGATCACCTCGGCGACCGGCAGACCGTAGCCGCGGTATCCCATGGCGATCTTGGCCACCAACCGCAAATGGGAGGTGACCATCTTGTGGGCGGCTTCGGTGTCCTCATGCTCCTGCCAGCGCTTGGCGAGCATGAACTCCTCGTCCTTCTCCAGCATGGGAAATTTGCGGATTTCGGCGAGATAGCGCGACAAACCGCCTTCCGGCGTGATCATGGGCATCGGTGTGTTGGCCATGGCGTGCGTACTCCCCTGTCAAACGCGCCGGCCGCCAAAGGCGAAGCCCTGCGGCGGTCGCGTTATGTAGGTACTCGAAAAAGCCCTTTAAAGCCTCTCACATCGCAGTGAACCGGCGGTGAAGCGATGTGACATGACATCGCCCCGTTCGATAAGCGCTCATGGTGGAAACACGGACTTGCCGGGGAGGGTTCGATCAGGCTTGCTGCGAAAATCATGTCCGAAACTGTTCGACTCGCGCAACCCGGAGACGCCGCCGCCATCGCCCTGGTGGGGGCGGCGACGTTTCTGGAGAGCTATGCCGGGGTGATCGACGGGGCGGCGCTGGTGCGCCATTGCGCGAGCAAGCAGACCGAAGCCGTCTACGCTCAGGCGATCGCCGATCCGGCGCAGCGGCTCTGGCTCGCCGAGCTCGACCGCGCGCCGGTAGGCTATCTGCACCTGGCGCCCCCCGACCTGCCGGTGGCGACGCGGCCCGGCGACCTGGAGATCAAGCGTATCTACGTTCTGTCGCGCCTGCACGGGACCGGGCTCGGCCGCAATCTCCTGTCCTGCGCCGAAGCCCATGCGCGCGGCGCGGGCGCGGGCACGCTTGTTTTAGGGGTGTATAAGGGCAATAGGCGCGCGCTCGGCTTTTACGGGCGCATGGGTTTTGAAACCCTGGGCGAGCGCGATTTCGACGTGGGCGGCGTGACCTATCACGACTGGGTGCTTGGAAAGGCGCTCTAGCACCGCGCGTCCATACCCCGCACCTCTTTCCAAACCGGCGCCGGCGGGCCAGTCTGATCTGATGACAGTGCTTTTCATACACGGCGTGCCCGACACGCATCGGCTGTGGGCGCCGGTGCTCGATCATCTGCCGGATGGTGACTATTCCTGCCCGGACCTTCCCGGGTTCGGAAGGGGCGCGCCGCAGGGCTTCAGCTTCACCATGGACGCCTACGCAGCCTGGCTGGAGGCCGAGCTGGAGGACGCCGCCGCTGAAGGTCCCGTGCATCTGGTCGGCCATGACTGGGGCGGGCTTCTGGTGCAGCGCGTGGGCGGTCTGCGCCCGGATCTGGTGAAGAGCTGGGCGGCCGGCGGCGTGGCGATCGACGAGGCCTATGAATGGCACGACATCGCGCAGATCTGGCAGACGCCGGGCGAGGGCGAGGCGCTGATGGAGGCCATGGACGAGGCCGCCTTCGCTGAAGCGCTCACCGCCGCGCGCGTGCCGCAGGACAAGGCCGCCGAGATGGCCCGCCACGGTGATGAGGCCATGCGCGCGGCGATCCTGACGCTTTATCGCTCGGCGGTGACCATAGGCGATCAATGGGCGCCCGCGCTTGCCGGACTGAACGAAGCGGGACCCGGCCTGGTTCTGTGGGGCGAGCACGACCCTTACGCGGGGCCTGCTTTCGGCCAGCGCCTGGCGGCGCGGACCGGGGCGCGCTTTCACATGTTCGAAGACTGCGGCCATTGGTGGCCCTATGAGCGCGCGGAAGCGACGGCGGCGATGCTGAAGGCGCATTGGGAGCAGAGCTAGGCGCCGTTTTAAGCGAAACGGTAAACCGGTTTTGCGGCTGGAAAAGGCGCGGAGCTGGACGCGGTGGATTGGCCGCGATAGCTGTGCGCGCAACGCTTTGGAGCCCGCCATGACCGCTGAGACCGCCTCGCCCTATGACGAAGACCTGGATGTCGCCGCCGCGCTGGACGGCGCGTTCGAGCGCGCCTCACGCAGCGGCAAGCGGGTCCTCGTGGTCATGGGCGGGGCGTGGTGTCCGGACTGCGTCGTGCTGGACGCCATGATGACCGCTCCAGCCGCTGCGCCCGTGATCGAGGAGTGCTTCGAGACGGTGAAAGTCTCCGTTGGGCGCTATGACCGCAATCTCGACAGCGTCGAGCGGCTGGGCGCGAGCCCGCTGCGCGGCGCGCCGGCGGTCCTGGTCTTCACTGCGGACGGGCGGGCTGTGGGGCGCGGTGAGATGTACGCCTGGCGCACCGCGCGCTCGAAAAAGCCCAGTGATCTGGCGATCGCGCTGGACGCGCTGTCGCGCGCCGAGCCCGACCCCGCAGATACGGTGTCGGTGAAGGGAGCGGCGCGATGACCACGCTCGCCTATAGCGAACTGCACGCCTTCCCTGACGGCGACCGGCCCCATTCGGGCAATCCGGCCGGGGTCTGCCCCATGGACGCGTTTCTGCCCGACGCCGATCTTCTGGGGATTGCGCAGTCGAACAATCTGTCGGAGACCGCCTATCTGGTCGCTGGCGCTGAAGCCGATACGTGGAAGCTGCGCTGGTTCACACCGGGCTGCGAGGTGGATTTGTGCGGCCACGCCACTTTGGCCTCCGGCGCCTATCTGTTCGAGGACGGGCGGGTGAGCGGCGATACCGCGCGCTTCGACACGCGCTCGGGGCGCCTTGAAGTGCGCCGCGAGGGCGCGGGCCGCTATGCGGTCAACTTCCCTGCTGTCCGGCCGCGCGCAGGCGAGGCCGCGGCGGGCGTCGTGGAGGCGCTGGGGTTGGCGCCGACAGAGGTGCTTGAGATCGATCCCATTCACGGCGCGCGCTATCAAATGGCCGTGTTCGACGGCGAGGCTGCGGTGGCTGGCCTTACGCCGGATTTCTCCGCCTTGAAACGCATCGGCGTGAACGTGCTCGCGACCGCGAAGGGTCAAAGCGCGGACGTGGTCTCGCGCTTTTTCTGCCCAGACGCCGGCATTGACGAGGATCCGGTGACCGGGTCTGCCCACTGCACGCTGGCGCCGTTCTGGGCCGGGCGGCTGGGCCGGACCGAGCTGACGGCCCGTCAGATCGGCCCGCGCCCCGGCGCGCTTGTGATGCGCGACGAGCCGGGCGGCCGGGTTACGCTGGTGGGCGCGGCCAAGCGCTTCCTTGACGGCGTGATCCGGCTTTGAGGGTGAAGCTTGCGCTGGCGGCCCTCCTGGGCGCGTTCGTGGTCTTCGCAGGGCTCGCTTCGGCGAGCACGCAGGGCGCGCCGCGCCATCCCGTAACGAGCGCAGAGCCGCCCTACAGCGCGATCGGCCTTCTGCAGTTTGAGGACGGGATATGCACGGGCGCCTTGATCGGCCCGGACGTGGTGCTCACCGCGGCCCATTGTCTGGTGCGCGAGGACGGGCTTTCCCTGGACGGGCGCTTCGTGGCCGGGATCGGCGGCGCCGGCGAACCGGAGCGCGCCGGATTTGAAGCCGTGAGCGTTCTGCCCGGCCTGGATCGCGGCGGCGTGTCCGGAGCAGCGCTGTTGCGAAATGGCGACTGGGCGCTGGTGCGCCTGGACCAGCCGCTGGGCGATCGCTTCGGGGTGCTGGACGTGGAGGCCGCCGTGGACAACCGGCCGCGCCGTCCGGACCTGATCGGCGCCCTGGCCATGGTGGTGGTCGCCGCCCTCGCCGCCGCCGCCACCCATGGACGCACGCGAACGGTGCTTGCAGGGCTGTCGGTATTGGGGCTCGTCCTGCTCGCGGCGCTGGCGGTGCGCGCGCTGCTGGCGCCGGACTGGCGCGATGTCCCGGTGCGTCAGGCCGGCTATGGTCCCAGTGGCGGCGCGCAGCTCATCGGCGGCCCGCCCTGCCGCATCCTGCGCTTCAGGCCCTCAGGACTGATCGAGCATTCCTGCCGGATCGCGCCGGGCGATTCCGGCTCGCCGCTTCTGGTGCGCCGTGCGGACGGCTGGGCCGTCGTGGCGGTGGTCTCCTACGTGCACTTCAGCCCGGAGGGCACGCGCTACTGGGCCACGGCCGCAGCAGCCGTCCCCGATCCGGAGGCGGCGTTCGCCGGCGCGCGGATCGGGGAATAGGCCTGTCTGGTTCGCGATTGCGGGAGAGGCCCGTAGACCGGAGTCCCACCGCGCCTGATTAGGCTCTAGAAGCGGAATTCGAAATGCACGCCGGAGCGTTGATAGCCGCGGTGACGATCATAGCGGTCATGGTGACGGCCCCGGCCGTACTGAACGTGCACCGGCACCGGACCCCAGCGGGTCTCGACGAAATACCGGCCCGAGCGGTGATCCCAATAGGCGACATGGGGGCGCAGCCGGTCACCATGGCGGCCGGCGCGCGCTTCACGCCGGCTCGGCACGTAATCCCAGGCGCGCGGCGGGCATTCCAGTACGCGGCGGTCGCGCCGGTCTTCGCGCAGGTCGCGGCGGCCCTCGTTAAAGCGCCGGTCCCGGCGATCCTCGCGCAGGTCCGGGCAGGCGCGCGCGCGGACCACGAAATAGCCTTCCGGACCATTCCAGCGGCCATGGCCCCGGCCATAATCGTACCAGTCGTGGTGCCCGCCGTACTGGCCGTGGCGGTGCTGGGCCTCGGCGGTGTCGGGCAGCGCGGTGAGCGTCAGGGCGGCCAGGCCGGCCGCCGCAGCGAGCTTTGCAAGCAGGGACATGGCGTCCTCCGAAACAAGCGGCGCGGACCGTCCGCGCCCTATGCCCGCCAAGGTGATGGAACGCGCCTGAACGCTCTGTGGGCTGCAGGTTCAGCTGCGGTTCAGCTAAATGAATGAGAATGCGACATGACCGGGAATAGGAAACGCCGCCGGCGAGGGGAGCCGGCGGCGTTCACAGCGCCTCTTGAGGTGAGGATGCGTGCCGGTAACGGCGAGGCGCGATCCGCAGTCTTCGTTTGAGGGGAACATCCGACTGCGTAATATCAATATGCACAGAGTCGCTGTGGGTAACAACCGCGACCGGGCGCCGCGCCTGTGGATATCTTCGCGTCGGCCTTAAGCCGGGAGTCGTCTTGACGCCTTGACCGCTTGGCCCGCGGCGGAGACTTTAACGTCAGACTGGGCAAGGACGAGGGCGAGATGGGTTTGCGCATGATCATGGCGGCGGTCGCCGTTTTCGCGTTTCAGGGCATGGCGCACGCTCAGCTGGCCCTGCCGGCGGGGTTTGAGTCCAAGCCCGGCTCCCAGGATTACGCGCGGCTTCTCCAGGCGATCAAGAAACCCGGCGCGCCACCGGGAAACGACACCTGCCAGTACGCCAATGACGGCGAGTGCGACGAGCCGGGGCTGGGCACCGGCGCCTGCCGTGCGGGCGCGGACCATTCCGACTGCTGGCGGATCGCGACGGGCCAGGAGGACGACAGCTGTCAGTTCGCCAATGACGGTGAGTGCGACGAGCCTGGATTCGGCACCGGCGCTTGCACCCAGGGGACCGACCGGAGTGATTGCGGCGATGTCGCCCATTTGCGCTTTCGCGACGATTCCTGCCTCACCGCCTATGACGGGGTATGCGACGAGCCCGGCGAAGGCACGGGCCGCTGCGAAGCGCGCACCGATCGCACCGACTGCACGGGCCGGGCGCGGCCCTTGACGATCAACGACCATTTCTTCGGCCGCGACGACCGCGTGCTCATGGACACGGCGGCTTATCCCTGGCGCGTGATCGGGACGGCGAACTTCGAGATCGGGGGCACGTGCACGGCAAGCCTGGTGGCGCCGGACGTGTTGATCACGGCGGCCCATTGCATCTCCGAGGAGGGGCGGCTGGACGCCTCCGGCGAATTCGTCACCGGGGCGGGCCTGCCCGGCGGGGCGCGCCGGGCGCGGATCGTGGACTATTACATCGACCCGCGCTGGAACGAAGCCGAGTTCGACGCCGGCGACGCGATCGACGGGACCGACTGGGCGCTGTTGCGCATCGACCGCCCGCTGGGCGACGCGCTGGGGCATCTGGGCGTCTACGCGCCCGGAGCGAATGCGCCCTCCGTGGACATGACCCTGCGCCAGGCGGGCTATTCCTGGGACACCGGCGCGCACCTGTCCGGCAATCTGGAATGCCAGGTGGTGGAGTTGTTCTCCGACAACACGCTCGCCCATGACTGCGACACCACCCGCGGCGATTCCGGATCGCCCTTTATCGTGGAGACTGCGGCCGGTCCGGCGGTCGTGGCCACCGACTCCAATTTTCGCTCCAACCCGGACGGGCCGTTCGTCTATATCGCCGCGCGTGCAGGGGGTTGGATCGGCGCGCTGCCCGCCTTTGCGGCCGGCGAGATCGGTGCGCGCGCTACGTCCGTCAAAGGGCCCTCCAAGCCCGCCTCAGGCCCGGTCAAAACGCCCTAGAACAGACGCACGATGGTGATGTCAGTGCGGCTTTCACCGTTTTCAAAGCCCGGTTCGGGCTCGAATTCGTAGGTGTATTGGTAGCCTAGTGACAGCGACCACAGTGCGCCCAGCGCCGTTTCCAGCTTGAACACCTGTTCAGCACGGGAATTGTCCGAGACCAGCGCGCTGGTGTCGGAGGTGAAGCGCACCGGCTCTGAGACCTGCCATTCGAAGTCCGATGATAGCTCCAGCGCCGGATCGGTGGTGGTCGACCCGGCCGCGTCCTGGATCAGGCGCGCACCCGGCGCGGCGCGCAGCACCCAGGCGAGCTCGGGCCGGTCATAGACCCGATAGCCGGCGCCGGCCGCCAGGAAGGCGGTGTAGTCAAAGCCCGAAAGGGCGTCCTGTTCGTACTCGCCGTGAAGAAAGAGCGTCCAGCGCTCGCCCGCTTCGCGCTCAAGCCTGGCCTGGGCGTCGAATTCGTCGCGGCCCACCGCGCCGTCCACTTCCGAATATGCGTAACCCAGCGCCGCTTCAAAGCCCCAGACCGCCAGGGCGCGCTCGACGGCCAGCGCGATCTTGTAGTCCTGCCGGTCCGAATTGCCGCTATCAAAGCGCAGGCCCAGCTCCGCGCGTCCCTCCCAAACATCGCTGTCGCCCGACACCAGCGCCCGGCTCGCCGCCAGCGGCGCCGCGGCGCGCGCGAGAAAGCCGGGAGCCACCGGCTCGGCCGGTTCGGCCAGACCGGTGTCCTCGCTCGCGCTGGCGAGCGCGCCGTCTTCAGCCAGACCCGCCAGGGGCCCGCCGTCAGGCAGGCCGAGCAAGGCGCGCGCCCGCGCCCCGCTCATGGCGTCAATGCGGGCTGCGGCGCTCGCCACGGCGGCCGGATCTTCGGTGAGCGTGATTAGACGCACGGCGTCCTCAAAGTCGTCCTCAGAGCTTGCATGGGCCGCGGCTAAAAGCTGGTTCAGCGCGTCAGGAAGCGGCTGGCCCTCAGCTTCGGCGATTGGGGCTTGCGCGAACGCAGGCGCGCCGCAAAGCGTTAGGGCGAGGAGGATGAGGATCAGGCGCATTTGATTTTTCCCGCGCGGCGTCGCATGCAAGGGACGAAAAGCGGGGCCGAGCCCCCGTGGAATGGGCCATATACCGCGGAGACCGCCATGAGCGAACCCTATGACCGCTACGCCGACACCGAGCCGCTGTTTCCCGGCTGGGCCGCCCCCATGTATCTGGCGGTCTCGGTGCTTGCGGCGGTGGTGTATCTCGGCCTGGACATGTTCGTCGTCACCATGCCGGGCCTGGCCCTCACCAAGGCGCTGGGCGTGGGCATGCTGGCGCTCTACGCGGTGTTTTCGCGCGCGCCCGCCCTCGCCGTCGCCCTGCTTCTGTCGGCGTGCGGGGATTATGCGCTGGCCATGGTTCCCCAGCGCACCGAAGCCGGGATCGGCTTCTTCGCCGGCGCCCATTTGATCTATATTGGAATGTTCGCCATGGCGCTCGCCCGCCACGGCGTGCGCAAGGACGGGTTCATTCTCGCGATCGCGCTGGCGGCCTATGGCGGCGCCATGTGGCTCTGGCTCAATGCGGGCATGGGCGATCTAAAGCTCATGGCGAGCGCATATCTCGGGCTCATCCTGATCATGGCGGCCGTGGCCGCGCTGGTGAACGGGCCGCGCCTGATCACGCTGGGCGCGCTCTTGTTCGTGGTGTCGGACTCCCTCCTCGCCGCGGGCTGGTTCAGGGGGCTGGACATCGCCTGGTTCATCGACATCGACGGCGCGCTTGTATGGGTCACCTATTACGCCGCGCAGCTGGCCCTCGCCGTCGGGATCGTCCGGCTGAAAGGCCAGCACACCGGCGCGCCGCCGGAGGAGGAGCAGGGGCTTTAGGAGGGCGGTCGCGGTTTTTTCTGTCCTCCTTCCCCCGGCTCAGGGCCGGGGTCGGTCGGTCCTCGCTGCGCGCGGGCGAGCCGCGCTCGCTGCGGGCGCGCAGTCGCGCTTGCGGCGGCTTCGCCGCCGGGGCGCCGACGCTGTCCTCCCCCTTGATGTGGGAGGTGTCCCGAAGCTTTGGCTTCGGGACGGAGGGAGTGGGGCCGCTTTCCATGCGTTCGATGGGGTCAGGCGCCGCTCCTCTCCGGGTCCCGGTTCGATCCCCGGCTTCAGGCCCGGGGGCGAGACCGGGATCCATGGACGTTTCACGATTGAGCGCGAAGCCTGCGGCGCCGTTTGCTTTGCGTTTGATGCTGCAAGCTGCGTGGGCCCCGGTCTTCCCCCCGGATCAAGTCCGGGGATGAAACCGGGGACCGGGTCTGGCGCGGGAGGATCCAAGGCCGATTTTTTTGTTTTTGGAGGCCCGAATCCAAGACCTCCGCGCCGTGGGCGATTTTTCAGTCCAGACGGCCCCACCTCGGTCTTGGAAGGACCCGCAGCATAAGGCGCGTCACCGCCCCACACGCGCCGGCAGCGCCCGGCGGCGACGGTCTCGCCTCACATGAACAGCGTCGCTGGATTCTCCAGCAGCGCCTTCATGGCCTGGATCAGCCTTGCGGCTTCGTAGCCGTCGACGATGCGGTGATCGAAGCTGGAGGAGAGGTTCATGATCTTCTTCGGGACAAGCCGGCCTTCGGCGTCGTAGCGCGGCAGGGTCTGCATCTTGTTCACCCCGATGATGGCGGTCTCGGGATGGTTGATAACCGGGGTGGTGACGATGCCGCCGATGGCGCCCAGCGAGGTGATGGTGATGGTGGACCCGGAAAGCTCCTCCCGGCTCGCCTTGCCGTCTCTGGCCGCATCCGCGAGGCGCTTCACCTCAGCCGCGATCTCCCAGATATCCAGGCTTTCCGCATGGCGGATCACCGGCACCATCAGGCCCTTGGGCGTCGCCGCCGCGATGCCGCAATGCACGCCCTCATGCTTGGTGAGGAGGCTGTTCTCGGTGTCGAAATGGGCGTTGGCCTGAGGAAAGCCCGGCAGGGTTTTCGTCAGCGCCATCACCAGGAAGGGGATGATGGTGAGCTTGGCCTGATCATCCTTGCGCGTCGCGTTCATATGGGCGCGCAAGTCTTCCAGCGCCGTGAGGTCGATCTCGTCCACATAGGTGATGTGCGGGATGGTGCGCTTGGACAGCGCCATGTTCTCCGCGATTTTGCGGCGCAGCCCGACGACCTTTTCTTCAGACACGCCGGTGCGCGCCTGCCTGCCGGCTGAGGCGTCGCCCGCCTTTGAGGCGAGACGGCCGCCGGACGCGATGAAGTCGTCAAGGTCTTCGTGCGTGATGCGCCCGGCCGGCCCGGTGCCGGGGATGGCCGAAAGCTCGATATCGGCCTCCAGGGCGCGCTTTCTGACGGCGGGGCTGGCGAGGGGACGTTCGCCGGAGGCTCGCTGTCCTCCCCCGCTTGCGGGGGGTGAGACGCGAGTAGCGTCGAACGCGCCGGAGGGCGGGGAGGGGGCGGGCGCCGCCGGTTTCGCTTCTTCGGTTTTGGAGGGCTTTTCGGGGGCCGCGCCGCCCCCTCCGCTTCCTTCGGAAGCACCTCCCCCGCTCGCGGGGGAGGACACCGGAGCTTCATCTTTACCCGGCTCTTCCGCCACCGCCGTATCCTCGGTCTCCGGCTCCTTGGTCTCTTCCACGTCGTCGGGGACCGTGCCCTCGACCTCGATGAAGAGAATCTCGGTGCCCACGGCGAGGACGTCGCCGGGTTCGCCCACGAGCTTTTTCACCACGCCGTTGACCGCGCAGGGGATCTCGACGGTGGCCTTGTCGGTCATCACGTCCAGGATGTGCTGGTCTTCGGTGACCGTGTCGCCTTCCTTCACGTGCCATTCGACGATCTCGGCCTCGACCACGCCTTCGCCGACATCGGGGAGCTTGTACTTGTATTCGCTCATGGCTCAGGCCTCCGTCACGGTCTTCAGCGCGCGCACGAAACGGTCGCGGGTGGGGAAGTAGGCCCATTCATGGGCGTGGGGGTAGGGGGTGTCCCATCCCGTCAGGCGGAAGATCGGGGCTTCTAGCGCATAGAAGCACTCTTCCTGGATTTGGGCGGCGAGTTCCGCGCCGAATCCGGACGTGCGCGGCGCTTCGTGGGCGACGACCACCCGGCCGGTCTTGTTCACCGATTTGGCGATGGTCTCGATGTCGTAGGGCGCAAGGGTTCGAAGATCGATGATCTCCGCATCGATGCCGGAGGCTTCCACGGCCGCTTCGGCCACATGCACCAGCGTGCCGTAGGTCACCACGGTCACCTGTTCGCCTTCGCGCACGATGTCGGCCTTGCCCAGCTCGACGGTGTAACGGCCGTCGGGCACTTCGCCCTTGGCGTGCTTGGCCCAGCTCATCAGCGGCTTGTCGGGCACGCCGTCATAGGGGCCGTTATAGATCCGTTTCGGTTCAAAGAAGATCACCGGATCGCCGCTTTCCAGCGAGGCGATCAGCAATCCCTTGGCGTCATAAGGATTGGAGGGCACCACCACCTTCACGCCCGGCACATGGGTGAAGAAGGCTTCCGGACTCATGGAGTGGGTCTGCCCGCCGCGAATGCCGCCGCCCCAGGGCGTGCGCACCACGCAGCCCGAGGTGAACTGACCCGCAGAACGATAGCGGATGCGGCTCATCTCAGAGACGATCTGATCGAACGCCGGAAAAATGTAGTCGGCGAACTGAATCTCCGCGATGGGTTTCAGGCCCCGCGCGGCCATGCCGATCGCCATGGCGGCGATGGCGGCCTCGTTGATGGGTGTGTCGAACACCCGGTCGGACCCGTGCTTCTCGGCCAGCTTGTCGGTGGTCTTGAACACGCCGCCGAAATAGCCCGCGTCCTCGCCGAACACGATGACGTCGCGATCGTTGGTCAACAGGACGTCCATGGCGTCGTTGAGCGCCTGGATCATGTTCTTCACGGCCATGGCGTCAGACCCCCAGATCGCGGCGCTGGCGCTTTAAACGCCAGTCTTGTTCTTTGTAGACGTCCTCGAAGATGGATTCGGTTGGCGAGAGCGGGCCGTCATGGAGCGTGCCGTAGCTCTCGGCCTCCTTGTAGGATTTGACCACGAGCTTGGTCATCTCCTCCTCCAGCTTGCCGTGGCGCTTCTCGTCCCATTCGCCCCGCCCGATCAGGTGCTGTTTCAGGCGTTCGATGGGGTCGCCCAAAGGCCAGGCCGTGTACTCGCTCTTCGGCCGGTACTTGCCGGGATCGTCGGAGGTGGAGTGCGCATCGCCGCGATAGGTGAACAGCTCGATGAGCGTCGCGCCCTTGCCGGCCCGCGCCCGCTCGCGCGCCCATTGGGTCGCGGCGTAGACGGCCAGGAAGTCGTTGCCGTCCACGCGCAAGGACGCGAGGCCGTAGCCGAGGCCTTTGGAGGCGAAGGTCGGCGCGTCGCCCAGGGCGATCGACTGGTGGCTGGAGATGGCCCACTGATTGTTCACGACATTGAGAATCACCGGCGCGCGATAGGTGGAGGCCAGGGTCAGCGCGCCGTGAAAATCGCCCTCCGCCGTGGTGCCGTCGCCGATCCAGCTCGCCGCGATGGCCTCATCGCCCTTATAGGCGCAGGCCATGGCGTAGCCCACCGCCTGGGGAAACTGAGTGCCCAGATTGCCGGAGATGGTGAAGAAATTGCCCTCCGCCCAGGTGTAATGCACCGGCAGCTGGCGGCCCTTGAGATTATCCCGGCTGTTGGAGATGCAGTGGCACATCATGTCCACGATGTTGCGCCCGCGTGCAAACAGCATCCCTTGCTGGCGATAGCTGGGGAAGATCATGTCGGCCTTGTCCAGCGCCATGGCGGCGGCCACCGCCACGGCCTCCTCGCCGGTGGACTTCATGTAGAAGCTCATCTTGCCCTGACGCTGGAGCTTCAGCATGCGCTCGTCATAGATGCGCGTGAGCACCATGTGCGACAGGCCCTCGCGCAGGACTTCAGGGCTGAGCTTTGGATCCCACTCGCCCACGGCCTGGTGATTATGGTCCAGCACGCCCACCAGTCCCGTGGCCAGCGCCAGGGTGTCGGCGGCGGCGACGTCGACTTTCGGCTTCTTCGCCTCGCCGGCTTTCTGGAGCTTCAGGTGTTTGAAGTCCGGCTCGTCCCCGGGCCGGTAAGGCGGGTTGGGCACGTGAATGCGCGGATCAGCGTCAGCCATGATTTGTCCGTACGATTTCTAAGCCCCGCAAGGCGGTTGCGGGCGCGACCTAGCCCCCCCGCGCGGCTTTGGCAAGCGCCGCGCCGGACGCACGCGCATGCTGCGGACGCGAAAGAACATTCTGTTTTTGTTGAATTTAGCGGCGAAGGTTCGCGGATTCCTACGGAGCTCGGCGTTTCGGGCTGGGCGAAGAAAAGCGGACGCCGGACGCTGTTTGCTGAGGGGAGATTCCCGGCGCCAAGCGCAGCCTGGCGGCGTTTGACAGCGTGGTTTCGCCTAGTCTAAATCGACGCCGCGTGGAGAAGGGGCTGAATAATGAAGACTCTTAAAGTATTCAGCGTGGCGCTGATCGGGCTCGGCGCGGCGGCGTGTCACGACGGCTCCTTGCGGGCTTTGGGCGACGCCATGGCGATGAGTTCGGGCTATCAGATCGAATATCACGACCAGCGCGACTGCACGGGGCGGAGCGACGATATCCTTGTGTGCACAGAGATTTACCGCGGTTCCGGGAGCTATGAGGTCAAGAACCAGACCGCTGAGTACTGCGTCGGGCATCTATATTTCGAGAACGGGTCGCGTAGCCGGTTCGAATTGCGGCCCTACGCGCAAATCTCGCGTAATCTGGACATCTACAATTGGACCGATCGCTGGGAGTGGACGTGCGACTCCGACCCCCGGGTTCTGGACGCGCGGCTTGAAGACGACGGCCGCTGGCATTTCTAGGCGAACGTCAAAGAGCGACTGATGCAAAAGAACCCCGGCGTTTCCGCCGGGGTTCTTTTCGTCAGCGTTGAGGCGCGGATGTTACGCGCTCGCCGCCTTCTGCTCCTCGACCGGATCGCGCAGCACATAGCCGCGGCCCCACACGGTCTCGATATGATTGTCGCCGCCGGTGGCCGCGGAGAGCTTTTTGCGGAGCTTGCAGATGAAGACGTCGATGATCTTCAGCTCCGGCTCGTCCATGCCGCCATAGAGATGGTTGAGGAACATCTCCTTGGTGAGCGTGGTGCCCTTGCGCAGGGAGAGCAGCTCGAGCATCTGGTACTCCTTGCCGGTCAGGTGGACGCGTTGATTGGCGACCTCCACCGTCTTGGCGTCCAGATTCACCGCGATGTCGCCGGTCTTGATGATCGACTGGCTGTGACCTTTGGAGCGGCGCACCACGGCGTGGATGCGCGCGATCAGCTCTTCTTTGTGGAAGGGCTTGGTCATGTAGTCGTCGGCGCCCGAGCCGAGACCGCGCACCTTGTTGTCGATGTCGGCGTTGCCCGAAAGGATCAGGATCGGCGTGTCGACCTTGGCCACGCGCAGGGTCTTCAGAACATCGAAGCCCGGCATGTCCGGCAGATTGAGATCCAGCAGGATCAGGTCGTAATCGTAGAGCTTGCCGAGATCGACGCCCTCTTCACCATAGTCGGTCACATACGTGTTGAAGCCCTCCGACTTCAACATCAGCTCGATCCCCTGCGCCGTGGCGCGGTCGTCTTCGATCAGCAGAACCCGCATCGGTCCCCCTCCCAAGGCCGCGGACGAATCAAGATCTCTCGCCCGACGCATCAACCGTTAACCTTATTCGCTATGAGAGGCGAGAATCCCTTAGGAGAAGTTAACGCCGGTTTGACTCGGCAGGTGGAATCGAGTCCGTGCACCCGATTCGACAAAGTTAATGGCGTCGAATCAGTAAGTTAATGAAAACGGGCGCAAACGCATATTCGTTTCGCGGCGCTTAAGGCGCGCCCGCGCGCGCTGAGACAAGCTGTGGACAGCTCTGCGTCAAGTACGCTCACCGGTTGGGCGTGCGACCAGCGGTTTTCCCGCGCAGCGCCCGGTCGCCGCGCCGCGCGATGAAGATCCCGGCGAGGATCACCGCCAGCGCGATCCAGGCGCGCGCGCCCATGACCTCGCCCAAGAAAAATCCAATCAGGGCGGCGACGACCGGCACGGCGTAGTTCACCAGCGCGATGAACGCCGCGCCCACTTGTCTGGCGATCGCCATGTAGACCATGGCCGCCAGCGCCGTGGGCAGCAGTCCCAGAGCCAGCACGGCGGCGAGGGCCTGCAAGCTGGGCGCGGCGGCCTGCCCTCCAGCGACGACATCCCAGATCGCCAGCGGCAAGGCGAGCACGGCTGCGCAGATCAGGCTGCCGGCCGCGACCACGCTGGGGCTCGTCTCCGGCCCGGCCTGGTAAAGGATGGCGTTGGTGGCGTAGGCGAGCGTCGCGATGAAGATCAGCGCTTGCCCGATGAAGCTCGCCGACAGCATGCCTTCGAGCGCGCTCGGCCCCATTAGAATGACGATGCCGGAAAAGCCGGTGAGAAAGCCGAGCGCCTTGGCCGGCGAAAGCCGCTCTCCAGGCAGGACGAAATGGGCGGCTGCGATGATGGCCAGCGGCGTCATCCCCATGAGGATGCCGGCCACGCCGGACGGGACGCTTTGCTGGCCGATGGCGATCAGGGTGAAGGGCAGGGTGTTGCCGAAGAAGCCCAGGGCCGCGAACCATAACCAGCGGGTATCGCTGAGCGGAGGAAGCGTGCGGCGCCGATGCAAGGTGAAGGCGGTCAGGAGGACCGCGCCGATCGCCAGACGCCCGAACGCAACCAGGCTCGGCGCCAGCGTCTCCACCGCCACCGCGATGAAGGCGAAAGCCGAGCCCCAGGTCAGCGCCAGCACGCCGAGCCCGCCCCACCCGTAAAGTCCGGGTTTTTGCGGGCTCATGACAGGATAGCCCGCACCGCCGCTTCAAGCCGGTCCACATCCTTGAGCCCGTTATAGACGTGCGGGCTGATGCGCAAGCGAGGCCCGCGCTGGGAGACGTGCACCTGAGCCTGGCCCAGCTGCGCGGCGAGATATTTGGGCGCATCATCGGGCAGGGCGAGGCAAAGATAGTGGCCGGCCCGGTCCGGCGCGTCGTCCTTGAAGCCAAACCGCGCTAGGCGCTCGGCGATCTGCGCGTTCAGCGCCGCGATATGAGCCGAGACCGCGTCGACCCCCAGCCGGTGCAGATATTTCAGTGAGGCGAGGGCGGCGGGGACCAGCTGATGGTTCGACCGCTCGCCCATGTCATAGCGCCGCGCGCCGGAGGCGTAGGCGTCGCGATAGTCGATGAGGCGGGAGAAGTCCTCGCTGTTTTCCCGGTTGATCCAGTTTTCCTCCAGCGGGCGGCCCTGCTGGCGGCGCGGCGCGGCGTAGAGGAAACCGACGGCGTAGGGGCCCAGCAGCCATTTATAGGCCGCAGCAACGGCGAAATCGGGATCGACCGCTTGCGCGTCGAACGCCATCACTCCCAGCGACTGGGTGAGGTCGAGCGCCAGCGTCGCGCCATGCGCCTTCGCAGCCTTTGAGACCGCTTCAAGATCGACGCGTCCGCCATCGATCCAGTGCACCGCTCCGCAGGCGACGAGCCCGGTCTGCGGACCGATCGCGCCAAGCAGCGCCTCGGTCCAGGTTTCGCCGGCGCGGCGCGAGATGGTGCGTACGTTCGCCTCGGCCTCTGCGGCCAGGCGGCGCCAGGTGTACACGTTGGAGGGAAACTGGCCGTCGAGAACAAGGATCTCCTGGCCGGGCGTCAATGAAATGTTCGCCGCGGCGACCGCCAGCCCATAACTGGCGGCCGGCACGAGGGCGACATCGCCGGCGGCGGCGTTGAGCAGCCGCGCCGCGGCCGCGCGCAGCGCTTCGGGCTGGTCGAAAAAGTCGGCCTGCGTCGTGGAGCGCCAGGGCTGCATTTTGGCCGCAAAGGCGGCGGCGCCGGCCTCGGCCGCAAGGCGGGGCAGCGGGCCGATCTGGGCGGCGTTGAAATATGCCTCGCCGGGCGGCAGATCGAAGGCGGCGCGCTGGTCGTCCAGTATCATAATGCGGAGCGGTACGGGGCGCGGCTGCTGCGGTCAAGCTGTGCGGACGCCTTCTGAGCGGCCCCCGGATCAGGTATGAAGGAATGCATATTATTCCAGGTTCCGGGGCCGTACGCGCGGGTCCGGCGCTTGACGCCATGTGAACTGGACCCCCCATGCGCGACACCATCGACCGCCTGCTTGAGGGCGGATCTGCGCTTGCGGGCGGGGACCTGCTGCCGCGCGCCATACTGGACCAGTTGCCCGTGGGCGTCGCCATCAACCGGGCGGTCAACGGCACCTGGATTTATCACAACGCTGAGGCCGAGCGTATTCTCTCGCGCGCGCCCACGGCGGTGAACAGCTACGAGGACTACGGTGCGATCCAGGCCTTCGACGCAGACGGCCGTACCTACTCCGCCGATCGGTTTCCCGTGGTGCGCGCTTCACGCGACGGCGAACGGGTGGACGGCGAATACATGAAGCTGGTGCGCCCCGGCGGCGCCATGATCGAACTGAAGGTCTCCGCCACCCCTGTGCGCGACCAGACCGGCGAAGTGGTCTACGGGCTCACGGTGTTCGAAGACGTCACGGCCGTGCGTGAGATCGACCGCAAGCGCCGCAAGACCGAAGCCCGGCTCGCCGAGGTTCTTGAAGCGACCAATGACGGCGTGTTCCTCGTCGATCAGGGCTGGACCATCACGTTCATGAACACGCGCGCCTGCGACCTGATCGCGCTTGGGCGCGATTTGGTGGGCGAGAATTTGTGGGAGGCGTTTCCCGGCGCTGAGGACACCGCGTTCTTCAAAGCCTATCGCGAAGCCATGGAGAGCGGCGAACCGCGCCGGGTGGAGGATCGCTACGAGCCTTTGAACGCGGTGTATGAGGCCTGGGCCCAGCCCACGCCGGAAGGTCTGTCGGTCTTTTTCAAGGACGTCACTGAAGAACGCGCCGCCCAGCAGGCGCGCGAGGCGCTGACGCGCGAGCTTGATCACCGGGTGCGCAATCTCTTTCTGCTTACATCCGGCATGATCCGCATGGGCGCGCGCGGCCATAGCGACGTCAAGGCGTTCGCCGACGAGCTCGACGGCCGCATCCGGGCGCTGGCCGAAGCCCATGACCTGATCCAGCCGGCGGTGTCGGGCACGGCGAAGGGCTCGGACGCGTCTGTCTCCGCTCTGCTTGAAACCGTGCTGAAACCCCATCGGCGCGCCGGCGTCAGCGTTGAGGTGAGTGGGAAAGGCGCGGCGATCGGCCCGAAGGCGGCGGCGGACCTGGCGCTCATTCTTCACGAGCTCGCCACCAACGCCGCGAAATACGGCGCGTTGGCGGCGGAGGGCGGCCGGCTGGAGATCACGCTCGTGTGCGAAGCCGAGACCTGCCGAATCGACTGGCGCGAGCACCGGCCCGACGGCCTGCGGCCCTCGGGCAGGGTTGGCGGATTCGGGGCCGAACTCGTCCAATCCATCGCCTCGGCCAAGCTTGGCGGCTCCCTCAGCCTTGAGCGCGGGGAGACCGGTATGAATTTCTTCATGGCGTTTCCGGTCTCGCGCTTGTCGGCGTAAGCCGGTTTGACCGCCGCGCACGAAGGGCCTACCGCTAGGCGCACCGATCAGCGCCGATGCAGGACCGACCCGATGAGCCGCACCAAACCGCCCGCCCGCCCCGCCGACCCGCGTTTTTCCTCCGGCCCGACCAAGAAGCGGCCGGGCTGGGAGTTGTCCGCGCTCGCCCACGCGCCGCTGGGGCGGACGCACAGAGGCGGGACGCCGAAAGCGCGCCTCGCCGAGGCGATCGAGCGCACGGCCGCGGTTCTGGAAGTTCCTGCCGATTACAAGGTGGCGATCCTGCCCGCCTCCGACACCGGGGCGATGGAGGGCGCGCTGTGGTCGATGATCGGCGCGCGCGGCGTGGACGTGTTCTCCTGCGACGAATTCGGCCGGCGCTGGACGGTGGACCTGCGCGATGAGCTCAAGCCCGAGGGCCTGTCCTGCTATGAGGCGCCGTTCGGCGTCGCGCCGGATTATTCCAAGGCCGACGCGGCCAATAACGATCTGGTCTTCACCTGGAACGCCACGTCGTCCGGCGTGCGCATGCCGGACGCGGACTGGATCCCGGCCGATCGCAAGGGCGTGACGATCTGTGACGCCACCAGCGCCGCCTTCGCCATGGAGCTGCCCTGGGAGAAGTTGGATGTGACCACGTTCAGCTGGCAGAAATGCATGGGCGGCGAGGCTCAGCATGGGATTGCGGTCTTCTCTCCCCGCGCGCGGGAGCGTTTGCGCACCTTCCGTCCGAGCTGGCCCGTGCCGCGCATCCTCCAGCTGTTCGAGGCCGGAGAGGAAGACGCCAAGCTGTGGGAAGGCTCCACTATCAACACGCCCTCGCTTCTGGCGACCGAAGACTATCTCGACGCGCTGAAATGGGCGGCCAAAGAGGGCGGTCTCAAAGCGCTCATCGCGCGCACCGAAGCCAATTTCGCCGCGCTCGCCGATTGGGTGGAGGGATGTTCCTGGATCGACTACCTCACCGTGGATCCGGCGACGCGCTCCACGACCTCGGTGACCCTGAAATTCTGCGGGCCCGAGCTTGAGGGTAAATCCGAAGAAGAGCGCTGGGCGGTGAGCCGGCGCATGGCCGCTCTGCTGGACCGGGAAGGCGCGGCCTATGACGTGGCGCCCCACCCCAAGGCGCCGGCCGGCCTGCGCATCTGGTGCGGTCCCACCGTGGACGCCGACGACGTGGCCGCGCTGGGTCCCTGGCTCGACTGGGCCTACGCCGAAGCGCTGGAGACCGAAGGCGTCTAGCCGCTTTGCACCCGCTGCGCTCCGGCGTAAGGTGCGCTGCGTATCTTTTATGAGGGGTCATCCATGAAAGTCGTTCTCGCCGCCGGAGCGCTGCTCGCGCTCGCCGCCGCGCCGGTCCACGCCCAGCTGGTGGAGGAAGTCCGCGTCGCCGTTGTCGCCCACGACGTGGTCGATCACGCCGAAGACGGGCCGCAGATCGGACTTGAGGCGCTGTTCAAGAGCCCTGGTTTTCTCTCCGCCATCGGCTCGCCGCGCCCCTACGCCTACGCTTCGATCAGCACCCAGGGCTACACCAATCTGGTCGCCGGCGGGCTGAACTGGACGCTGCGGCCCACCGCACGGTGGAGCCTCGAAGGCGCGTTCGGGCTGAGCTATAACGACGGCGTGGATGATATTGTCGATCTGCCGCCGGGCGATCCCGACCGCATCCGCATCGCCGAGACCCGCGCGCTTTTGGGGTCCGATTGGCTGTTCCACTCCCGGCTCGGAACCGATTACGCGCTGAACGACCGCTGGGCGGTCGGGGTGTATTACGAGCACTTCTCCCACGGCCAGATTCTCGCCGAAGGCCGCAATCAGGCCCTTGATGAAGTCGGCGTCCGCCTGGGTTACCGCTTCGGCGGATAGTGCTCCGTCCCGTCGAGGAAACGGCGGGGCGTTAATATCGCACGAAATCCAGATACAACCCGTCCGGCGGCGCGACCGGGCCGCAGCGCGTGCGGTCGGCGGCAGCGAGCGCGGACTTGAAGTCGGCCGGGCTCCATTTTCCAAGCCCCACCTCCACCAGCGAACCGGTGATGGAGCGCACCTGGCGGTGCAGGAAGCTGATCGCCTCCACGGTGATCTGGACCTCGCCTCCGGGCAGGGTGGCCACCACCGCCTTCTCCATGGATTTCACCGGGCTGTCGGCCTGGCACTGGGCGTCGCGGAAGGTGGTGAAGTCGTGCGTTCCGAGGAGGTGCTGCGCCGCGGCGTGCATCGCCTCGGCGTCCAGCGGCCGCGCGATGCGCCAGGCCTTGCCGCGCTCCAGCGCCAGCGGGCTGCGCCGCGCGATGATGCGATAAACATAGCCGCGCCGCGTCGCGCCGAAGCGCGCGTGGAAATCCTCGCCCACCGCTTCGGCGTCGAGCACGGCCACCGGGTCGGGTTTGAGATGATAATTGATCGCGTCGCGGACCTTGTCGGCGGGCAGATCCTTTTCAAGATCGAGATGGGCGACCTGTCCCAGGGCGTGCACGCCTGAATCGGTGCGCCCGGCGCCGTAGACCTCGCTCGCGGCCGGATCGAGCTTCGTCGCCGCCCGCTCCAGTGCGGCCTGCACGCTGGGCCCGTTGGTCTGGCGCTGCCAGCCGACGAACGGGCCGCCGTCATATTCAATCGTGAGCTTGTAGCGGGGCATGGGCGGGTGTTTGGCGGCAAACCGCTTGAAGGGCAAGCGCGGGCGCTCAGCGCACCAGGCGCCAGCTTTCCGCGTCGTCCGTCTTCAAGGTCAGCGCAAAACCGGTGGCGAGCCCCGCCCAGTTGTTGGTGATCACCCCGTCCTCGGTCTTGTACCAGCTGGGGCAGTCGCCGGCCCAGACGGTCTTGGCGAGCTTTCTCTGGAGCTTTTTATTGAACGCGGCTTCGGCCTCGGGTGTGACGTCCATCACCTTGATCCGGCCGGAAATCAGGGCGGCGACCCGCTTTGCGGCGTATTCGGCCTGGCGCTCCAGCATGAAGATGATGGAGTTGTGCCCCAGATTGGTGTTCGGGCCATAGAGCATGAACAGGTTGGGAAAGCCCGAGACCGCCGTCCCGCGATAGGCGCGCGGGGTTCCCGCCCAGTGCTCTTTCAGGGTCTCGCCGGAAAGCCCGCGCACTTCAAGGCTCGCCAGAAAATCCACCGCCCTGAATCCGGTGGCGAAGATGATGGCGTCGGCGGGCACGCGCTGGCCGTCCGGGGTGAGGATGGCGTCGGGCTCAAGCCGGGCGGCGCGCCGGGCGATCAGGCGCACATTGGGTTTCTGCAGCGTCTCCAGATAGTCGTTGGACAAAAGGATGCGTTTGCACCCCGGCGCATAGTCCGGGGTGAGCATCTCGCGCAGGCCCTTGTCGGGGACGCGTTTTTTCATCTGCGAGGTTAGCTGGCGGCGCGTGTGGCCGCTGGCGATGGACTTCGCCAGGAAGGCGGGAAAGCGCGCCTCGTGAATGAGATAGCTCATGCGCCGGTAGAGCCGGCGCCACCAGGGCGCTTTGCTGAACAGCCACTTTTCCGCAGCGGTGAAGGCGCGGTCGGGCTTTTCGATCACCCAGTTGGGCGTGCGCTGAAACACCGTGACCGATCGGGCGGTTTTCGCGATCTCAGGCAGGAGCTGGACCGCGCTCGCCGCATTGCCGATGACGCTCACCCGCTTGCCGGTGAAATCCACCCCGGGGTCCCAGGCCGCCGTGTGCACCATGGGGCCTTCAAAGCGCTCCTGGTCCTTGATCTGCGGCCAGTTCGGCTCGGCCAGCTGACCCACCGCGCTGATCACCCCGCGCGCCGTCAGCGTTGACCCGTCGGAGAAGGTCAGCGTCCAGCGTCCCGCCTCGGGGCTAAAGCTCATGGCCGTGACGGTGCGCTCAAAGCGCAGGTGCGGGCGCAGACCGAGTGCGTCGGCGGCGCGCTCGAGATAGGCGAGAATCTCAGCCTGCGGCGAGAACTTCCGGCTCCAGTCGGGATTGAGGAAGAAGCTGAACGAGTAGAGATGGCTCGGTACGTCGCAGGCCGCGCCGGGATAGGTGTTGGCCCGCCACACCCCGCCCACGCCCTCGGCCCGGTCGAGGATGATGAAATCCTCAACGCCCTCCTGCTTGAGCCTGTGACCGGCTGCGATCCCGGCGAAGCCCGCGCCGATTACAACGGCGGACACCTCGTCCGGCAGGGTGGTGCGGCGTTTGCCGAAGGTCGGTTCGGCCTCAGGCGTCGTCCTTGGCATACATCTCGTCCACCAGCGCCTTGTTGCGGTCGATCACCACGTTGCGGCGCACTTTCAGGGTCGGGGTCAATTCTCCGTTCTCCACGCTTAAGGAGTGGTCAAGGACCCTGAATTTGCGGATGTTCTCCACCCGGGCATGGTGGGTGTTGACCTCGTCGACGGCCTTTTGAAGCTCCTCGATCAGACCGGGAGACGTGCGGGCCTCGTCCGCGCTCACGCCGCGCTTTTTCGCCCAATCGGCCAGCGCATCCGGCGACAGCGTCAAAAGCGCGGTCAGATAGGGCCGCGCATCGCCCACCACCACAGCATGCTCGACGAGCGGCGCGTTCATCAGATCGGTTTCCAGATTGGCCGGCGTGATGTTCTTGCCGCCCGAGGTGATGATGATGTCCTTGATGCGGCCTGTGATGTAGACAAAGCCGTCCTCGTCGATTTTCACGATGTCGCCGGTGCGCATCCAGCCGTCACGGGTGAAGGTGTTCTCGGTGGCCTCGTTGTTCTTCATATAGCCGGCGAAGACGTTGGGACCGCGCACCTGCAGCTCGCCTTCTTCCGACAGCCGGCTTTCCATGTGCGGGATCATCTTGCCGACAGAGCCGAAACGCACCGCGCCGGGCCGGGAGAAGGCGGTGGGCGCGCTGGTCTCCGACTGGCCGTAACCCTCGTAAAGGATGAGGTCGAGCCCGGCGAAGAACCACAGCACTTCCGGCGAGATCGGCGCCGCGCCGGAGATCAGCATGCGCGCCTCGTCCAGCCCGAGCGCGGCCTTGATTTTCTTCAGCACCAGCGAATTCGCCAGAGTCTTCTGCAAGGTCAGCACCGGACCCGGGTTCTGACCGGCGAGCTTCTTTTTGTGATAGCGCCGCGCCGTCTTCATGGCCCAGCCGGCGAGCTTGGCTTTCGTGCCTTCAGCCTCGGCCAGGCGCGCGCGCAGGGTTTCGTGCATCTTCTCCCACACGCGCGGCACGCCGAAGAAGACGGTGGGCTTCACGCTCTGCAGGTCTTCGGCGAACTGCTCCATGGAGCGCGCAAAGTGCAAGGTCGCGCCGGAGACCACGTGATTGTGGACGCTGGACTGCTGCTCGGCGACATGGGCGATGGGCAGGTAGGACAGGGTCTTGTCGCCGACCTGGCTGCCGAACATCTCCACCAGCATGGCCGAGGACCAGGACAGATTGCCGTGGGTGAGCATCACCGCCTTGGGCGGGCCGGTTGTGCCGGAGGTGTAGATGAGCACCCCCACCGTTTCCTCCTCGATGGCGGCCAGGCGTTTGGAGACCTCGTCCTCGAAATCGGGTTTGCCCAGCGCCAGGAACTGACCCCAGGACAGGACGTCGGGATGTTCCCCGGCGGGGCCTTCCATCACGACGATGGTCTCAAGATGGGGGCATTCGGCTTTGAGCTGCAGGGCCTGCTCGACGTGGTCTGCGGTCTCCACCAGAAAGACCGGCGCCTCGGAATGCTGCAGGATGTAGGCGATTTCTGGCGGGGCGCTGGTCCAGTACACGCCTGCAGGCCGGGCGCGGGCCGCCATCGCCGCGATCGCCATCGTCGTCCATTCGGGGCGGTTATAGCCGAGGATCGCCACGCAATCGTCGGGCTGCACGCCCAGCGCCACGAGGGCGCGCGCGGCGCGGCGCGTGGTGTCGGCGTACGCTTTCCAGCTCGCCGCCTTCCAGCCCGTTCCGTCATGGGTTTTGTAGGCCGGCGCGTCCGGGCGGACGCGGGCCTGTTCAAAGAGCCTCGCCGGGGTCGACGGAAACAGCTTGTCCTCGCCGATCCTAGGCAGTTCGCTCGCCCGCGCCTCCATGTGCATCCTCCCGCAGTTTCATGATTTTGCGCGCCTCCTCCGGAGACGCGATCTCGCGGCCCGCGCGGTGCGCGCAGTTCGCCAGTTCCTCGATGAGGGGGCCGTTGCCCGTCGCCCGTTCGCCGCTGGGCAGATAGAACGTGTCCTCAAGGCCCGTGCGCAGCATGCCGCCGAGCTCGGCGGTGCGCTGGTGGACCGGCCAGATCTCCTCACGCCCGATCAGCGTGGTCTGCCAGGGATCGCCCTCGCGCTTGTAGCGTAGCAACAGCTCCAGCAGGTCAGCGTCCACCGGCATGCCCGACGCCACGCCCATGACGAAATTATAGTGCGCCGCCGGCGCCATGCCGTTCTCGATATACATGTTGACGCAGCGTACGATGCCGACGTCGAAGCATTCGAACTCGGGATGCGCGCCCACAGCGTTCATGGCGTCGATCATCGCCTGAACCTTCTCGACGGGATTGTCGAACATCATGGGCGGCCAGGCCCAGTCGCCATTGCTGCGAAGTTTCAGATAATTCAGCGAGCCGGCGTTGCAGGCGGCGATCTCCGGCTTCACCCGCTTCACGACCGCCACGGGGCCGGAGACGTCCGGGCCGACGACGCCGGTGGTGGAGTTGATGATCACGCCGGGGCAGGCGTCGCGGATCGCCTCGACGATCTCGGCGGCCACGTCCGGATCCCAGCTGGGGAAATGGCCGTGATCCTCGTCCTGCATGCGGTAATGGACATGCATGACGCTGGCGCCGGCGTCGAAAGCCTCGCGCGCGCTTTTCGCCATCTGCTCCGGGGTCACCGGGACGGGATGGGTCTTCGGGTTCGTCAGCACGCCGTTCAGCGCGCAGGTGAGGACGGCCTTGGTCATGGGTCTAATCCTGGGCTTGCAAATCGAGTTCGATCAAGACGAATCCGCTCGCCGCTTGCGCGCCGGGCTGTGAATTCACGCTTTTCACCACCCCGTCGGCGGCTGCGGAGAGGCGCATCTCCATCTTCATGGCCTCCATCACCGCCAGCACGTCACCGGCCTTCACCGCGTCGCCGGGCTTTACATGGATCGCCGCCACCGCGCCGGAGACCGGGGCGGTGATCTTGGAGGGATCGGCGGCCGGGTCGCGATTGACCGGCGAAGGTTCGGCGATGCGCACCATCTGACCGGGAAGACCCAGATGCAGCGCGCCATCTTCGGCGCCGGCGGCGGGCAGGATGCGGGTCACGCCGTCCAGGACGAGCCGCACCGCGCCGTCGAAGACCTCAAGGACGCGAACCTCGCTGCGCGCATCGCCGCGCGTGATGGTGACCCCGCCGCCAGGTTTCTGCTCCAGCTGGACGGTGGCGGTTTCGCCGCTGGCTTCAAGATCGAGCTCGAACCGCGTCACTGAGCCCGAGCGCAGCACCGGGCCGCCGGTGTCAGCGATGAGCGCGGCGGCCACGGCGTAGGCCTCGAACGGGGGATCCGCCGGCGTGAACGGGCCCGATTGGTCCTCCGCCCACTGATCCAGATCGCCGGTGCGGATTTCGCCGAATCTAAAGCGCGCATCATCGATGAGGCGCAGGAGGAAATCGCGGTTGGTGGTGACGCCCAGCAGCGGTTCGGCCTGCAGATGGGCGCGCAGCGCGTCCAGCGCCTCGTCGCGCGTTTCGCCGGTCCCGATCAGCTTGGCGACCATGGCGTCGTAATCAGAGCCGATCCGGTCGCCGGTCTTAACGCCGCTGTCGACGCGCACCGAAGCCTCCTCCGGCTCGAACCAGGCGATGGTTCCAGATTGCGGCGCGAAGCCGTCCAGCGGGTCTTCGGCGTAAAGCCGCAGCTCCACCGCATGGCCGCATAGCGAAACATCATCCTGGGCGAGCGGCAGGGGGGCGCCGGCGGCGATATCGAACTGAAGCTGAACGAGGTTAAGCCCCGTGACCTCTTCGGTCACCGGATGCTCCACCTGCAGCCGGGTGTTCATCTCAAGAAAATAGTACGCCGCGTCATCGTCGAGCAGGAACTCGACGGTGCCCGCGCCGACATAGCCCACGGCCTGCGCCGCCGCGACCGCGTCCGCGCCCATGCGGTGTCGCAAGGCGTCGTCGACCGCCGGGGAGGGGGCTTCCTCGATCACTTTCTGGCGCCGGCGCTGGGCCGAGCAATCGCGCTCGCCCAGATGGATCGTGTTTCCGTGTGCGTCGGCGAAGACCTGAATCTCCACATGGCGGCCGCGCTCGACGAATTTCTCCAGCAGCACGGCGGCGTCGCCGAAGCTCGATTGCGCCTCGCGCCGGGCGGACGCCAGGGCTTCCTCGAACTCGGCGCTGGAGCGCACCACCCGCATGCCGCGCCCGCCGCCGCCGGCGACCGCCTTGATCAGCAAGGGATAGCCGATCATGTCCGCCTCGGCTTTCAGCGCCGCGGCGTCCTGCGCGTCACCCTGCCAGCCCGGCACGGTGGGAACCCCGGCCTCAATCATCAGGTGCTTGGCCCGCGCCTTGTCGCCCATGGCCTCTATGGCGTCCGGCGGCGGGCCGATCCACACGAGCCCCGCCTCGATCACCGCGCGGGCGAAATCGGCGTTCTCCGACAGGAAGCCGTAGCCGGGATGGATCGCCTCCGCGCCGGTGCTCTGCGCGGCGTGTAAGATGGCTTCGATGTTCAGATAGCTCTGCGCCGCCGGCGCCGGGCCGATACGCACCGCCTCGTCGGCCTCGCGCACATGTAGGGCGTGCGCGTCGGCGTCGGAATAAACCGCGATCGCCCGGCGCCCTGAGGCGCGCGCCTCGTTCAGCACCCGCACCGCGATCTCGCCGCGATTGGCGATGAGGATGGAGGAGAAGGGGGTCATGGGGCGCTCCTGTCCTCCCCCTTGATGGGGGAGGTGTCCGGCGAAGCCGGACGGAGGGGGTGGCGGCGGGGGCTTTGCAAGGGGCGGCGCCTGCGGCCCACCCCCACCCGACCCGGACCTGACGGTCCGGCCCACCCTCCCCGCAAGGGGGAGGGAGTATGCGCCGGCGTTTCTACTCCTCCCCCTTTACGGGGGAGGTGCGCCGCGCGCAGCGCGGGGCGGAGGGGGTGCGGCGGGCTGATCATCACACCGCCCAGCCCGGCTTGCGCTTTTCCAGAAACGCCGTCATCCCTTCCGCGCCTTCCGGTCCGCGTGCGGCGCGGGCGAACACGGCCGCGGCGTCCGCGACGAGAGACGCCGGGTCTTCCAGGCGGGCGCGGCGCACCAGTTTTTTCGTCTCGGCGATGGCGTGCGGCGCGCCTTTTTTGATCTGCGCCACCGTGGCGGAGAGGGCGGTTTGCAGCGCCTCTTCGCCGCTCACCACCTCATGGACGAGCCCGAGGCGTAGCGCGGCCTCCACGTCCAGCTTGCCGCCGGTCACGGCCAGGCGGCGCGCCTGCGAATACCCCAAACGCTGCACAAGAAACGGTGCGATTTGAGCCGGGACGAGCCCTAGCCCGGTTTCGGGCAGGCGGAACACCGCGCTGGCTGACGCGATCACCACGTCGGCCACGCAGGCCAGGCCGAACCCGCCGCCCATCACCGCGCCTTCCACCACGCACACCACCGGCAGGCCGGTCTCGGCGTAGGCCGCGCACAGCGCCCCGAAGCGCGCGTTCACCTCGGCGACCGGATCGGTGTCGGTGGCGGGCTGGGCTTGCGCCGCGCCCATATCCTTGATGTCGCCGCCGGAACAAAAATGCCCGCCCGCGCCGCGCAGCACGATCATGCGGTCGCCCTCGGTCTCGGCCTGGCTCAGCTGGGCGAGCAGCGCCTCCACCATCTCCAGCGACATGGCGTTGCGGAGCTCCGGCCGGTTTAGCGTCAGGTGACGCACCCCGGCCTCGCGGCTGACGTGGACGACCTCAGGCATTGCCGTCGGCCGGCTTTTTCTTCTTCGGCAGGGTGCCTTCATACTTGGCGATGATGCCCAGCATGATCTCGTCCGCGCCGCCGCCGATGGAGACCAGGCGCCCGTCGCGGAAGGCCCGGCTGATCGGGTTGTCGGCCGTATAGCCCATGCCGCCCCAGTATTGCAGGCAGGAGTCCGCGATCTCGCGCGAGAGCCGGCCGGTCTTCAGCTTGGCCATGGAGGCGAGCTTGGTGACGTCCTTGCCTTGGTTGAAATCATCCACGCAGCGATAGACCAGCGAGCGCAACAGCTCCACTTCGGTGCGAAGCTCGGCCAGGCGAAAATGGATCACCTGATTGTCCAGCAAGGGGGCGCCGAAAGCCTTGCGCTCCTTGGTGTATTCGATGGTCAGGTCGATCTGCTTGTCGAAAGCTTTCAGGCTGGAGGCCGCGCCGTAGATGCGCTCCTCCTGGAATTGCAGCATCTGGTAGATGAAGCCCGCGCCTTCTTCGCCGATCAGATTGCGCTTGGGCACGCGCACCTCATCCAAGAAGAGCTGGGCGGTGTCGGAGGAGTGCATGCCGATCTTGTGGATCTTCTGCTTCTCGATGCCCGGCGTATCCATGGGCACCATGATAAGCGACTTGTTCTCGTGCGGCTTGCCTTCCGACGTGTTGGCCAGAAGGCAGCACCAGTCGGCTTTCAACCCGTTGGTGATCCACATTTTCGAGCCGGAGATGACATAGTCGTCGCCGTCGGACTTGGCGAAGGTCTTCACCGCCGCCACGTCCGATCCGCCGCCCGGCTCGGACACCCCGAGGCAGCCCACCATGTCGCCCGCGATCGCCGGCGCCAGGAACTCCTGGCACAGCGCTTCGGAGCCGAAGCGCGCCAGCGCGGGCGTGCACATGTCGGTATGCACGCCGATGGCCATGGGCACGCCGCCGCAATCAATCAGGCCCAGCTCTTCGGCGAAGACCAGCGAGTAGGACATGTCGAGCCCGGCGCCGCCGTACTTCTCCGGCCAGCGCAGGCCCAGAAGCCCCAGATCGCCCATCTTCTTGAAGATCTCGTGGGAGGGAAACTCGCCGGCCGCTTCCCATTCATCCACATGGGGGTTGATCTCATTGGCGACGAACTTCGCGACCGTGTCGCGCAGGGCTTCGTGCTCAGGGGTGAAGTGCATGGGTCAGGCTCCTTTTAGCGGAGATGAACGGTAGCGCCGCCGTTAAGTCCCTCCCCCTTGCGGGGAGGGTGGGCGCGCCGCAAGGCGCGGTCGGGTGGGGGTGAGCCGAAGGTGTGAGCTTCGCCAAACTCGGCGCAAACACCCCCTCCGTCCCGAAGCAGAGCTTCGGGACACCTCCCCCGTGAAGGGGGAGGACTAGGGTCGTTGCGCGTCGAACCGCTTTCATCACAGCCGCGCCGCCCCGAACGTGTTGGCGTTCAGGGTCCGCGCATCGCCCTCGGCGCAGATATTCAAGGCTTCGATGAGCACGGCGCGCGTATCGCGCGGGTCGATGACGCCGTCATCCCAAAGCCGGGCCGAGGCGAACAGGGCGTGGGACTGCTCGGTGAGGCCGTCCTCGATCATCTTGCCCATCTGGGCCAGGCTGTCTTCGTCGGTCTCGATCCCGGCGCGCGCGTTTTTCTGGCGGGTGACGATCTCCATCACCTTGGCGGCCTGGGCGCCGCCCATCACCGCGGTGCGCGCGGTGGGCCAGGCGAAGATGAAGCGCGGGTCGAAGCCGCGTCCGCACATGCCGTAATTGCCCGCGCCGTAGCTTCCGCCCAGCACGATGGTGATTTTCGCGACGCGGGCGTTGGCGACGGCCTGGATCATCTTGGAGCCATGCTTGATGGCGCCGTCGCGTTCAGCCTTGGTGCCCACCATATAGCCGGTGGTGTTCTGGAGAAAGATGAGCGGCGTGTTCGACTGGTCGCACAGCTGGATGAACTGGCCGGCTTTGGTGGAGCCCTCCGGCTGGATTGGGCCGTTATTGCCGATCAGGCCCACCAGGCGCCCGGCGATCCGGGCGTGACCGCACACGGTTTCGGACGCATAGCGCGCCTTGAACTCCAGAAAGTCGGACGCGTCGGTGATGCGCGCGATCACCTCGCGCACGTCGAACGGCGTCTTGTCGTCGGCCGGCACGACGCCCATCAGCTCTTCGGGCGGATAGGCGGGGCCGGGCCCGTCGAACGGGCTGGTCGCCGTGTCCCAGTTAAGCTTGTCCATGATCTCGCGGGCATAGGCGAGGGCCTGCTTGTCATCGTCGGCGACATATTCGCCAAGCCCGGTCACCTCGCCGTGCAGATCCGCGCCGCCAAGGCTCTCATCATCGGCGTCCTCACCGATGGCGGCTTTCACAAGCGGCGGACCGGCGAGGAAGATTTTCGACTTCTCACGCACCAGAACGACATAGTCTGAGAGGCCGGGAAGATAGGCGCCGCCGGCGGTGGAACTGCCGTGCACCACCGCGATCTGCGGGATGCCGGCCGCGCTCATGCGCGCCTGATTGGCGAAGCTGCGCCCGCCGTCCACGAAGATCTCGGCCTGGTACAAGAGGTTCGCGCCGCCCGATTCCACCAGATGAATCATCGGCAGCTTGTTGGTGAAGGCGATCTCCTGGGCGCGCAGCGACTTCTTCAGCCCCATGGGCGCGATGGTGCCGCCCTTGATGGCGCTGTCGGACGCGCTGACCACGCAGCGCTTGCCGGCGACCACGCCGATCCCCACAACCATGCCGCCGCCCGACGCGCCGCGCTCGCCGTCATCGTCGTGCATTTTCAGCCCGGCCAGCGGCGCGATCTCCAGAAACGGCTGGTCGCGGTCCACAAGGCGGGCCACACGCTCGCGGGGAAGGATCTGCCCGCGCTCTTCAAAGCGCTGTTTTTTGGCCGCGGAATTGGCGCGGACCTTGTCCTCCAGCGCGCGCACTTCGCAGAGCTTTTCGCCCATGGCCTCGGCGGCGCGCTTATAGTCGTCGGAGCCGGTATTGAGGCGCGAGGCGAGCTTGGGCATCAGCCCTCCCCCCCGCGCAGAACCTCGGGCGCCACGGCGCGGTGGAAGCCGTTGAAGACCTCGCTTTTGTTATGATCCTCCAGCGGCCAGTGCCGGCCGCCCAGCGGCGCGCCGCCGTCCACCTGGATCTGATGACCGGTGATGAAACTGGCGCCGGGCGAGAGGAGAAACACCACCGCCGCGCTCACCTCGGCCTCGCTGCCCAGGCGCTGAGCGGGCAGGTGCTGTTTTAAAAGCGGGATCATGGCGCGCATGGCGCCGCCATAGGTGACCATGCCCGAGCTGGCGATCCAGCCCGGCGCCACAGCGTTCACCCGCACGCCGTACTTGCCCCATTCAAGCGCCGCGGTCTTGGTGAGGTTCTCCATCCCCGCCCGCGCCGCGCCGGAATGGGCCATGCCGGGCATGCCTTCGTGCATGTCGGCGGTGATGTTCACGACGGCGCCGCCATGGTCCTTCATGGACGCGTTGAACGCCGCGCGCATCATCAGCCAGCCGCCGGTGAGGTTGGTGGCGATGACCGCGTCCCAGCCCTTTTTCGAGATGTCGGCGACTTCAGCAGGAAACTGCCCGCCGGCGTTGTTCACCAGCGCGTCGATTCGGCCGTGCTCGGCGGCGATGTCGGCGATATTGGCGTTGACCGCCTCTTCATCGCGAATGTCGAAGGCGTGGGTTTCAGCCGATCCGCCGTCTTCGGCGATCTCGGCGGCGACGGTGTCCAGCTTTTCCTGCTTACGCCCGATCAGCACCACATGGGCGCCAAGGCTTGCCAGCTCATGGGCGATGCAGCGGCCGATGCCGGACCCGCCGCCGGTGACGCAAACGACCCGGCCCTCAAAGAGGCCGGGCCGGAACACGCTGTCATATCGGGCGTTTGCGGCGGTTTCGCTCATCTCTCGCCCGTCTCCTCCCTGACCGGCCCGGTTCGCCGGGGCTCTTGTCACGCAGAGAGCTTCCCCCACGCTAACGTATACGTCAAGCTCCTCTTGTTCGCGGCAGGTGGTTCGGCTTATGGTCACGGCCGATAGGGATTTTCGACATGGCCGACACCGCACAGACCGAACCCGCCGGCGCGCTCTATGGCATCGCCGAGCTCGCCGAGGCCCACGGCGTGACGCCGCGCACCATCCGCTTTTATGAATCCAAGGGCCTGCTCAAGCCTCAGCGTGCAGGCGGTCAGCGCGTCTTCACCGAAGCGGATTCCACGCGGCTCAAGCTCATTTTGCGCGCCAAGGCGATCGGATCCTCGCTGTCCGACATCAAGACCTTCCTTGAGCTGTACGGCCAGGAGGGCGAGGGCCGGGTCCGCCAGCTGGAGTTCGTCATCGACAAGACCGCGCGCGAGATCGCCGCGCTGGAGGCCAAGCGCGCCCAGATCGACGAAACCTTGAAAGAGCTGCGCACCATCCATGACGGCGCGAAAGAGCGGCTCTCCCGGCGGCGCGGCTAGGGTCCGGCGGCCCGATTGCTGCGGCTGCACAGTTACGCGCGCGATTGACGGCGCCTTTTCGCGCGGCGTAGCGTTATCCCACCGTGACCGACGGGCCGCGCGTCCGGCGCGGCGGGCCGAGACGGTTCTCGCCCGATGCGCCTGGAGCGCCGCCCCCTATGAAAAAGGGAGCCTCCATGCAAATCCAGTTCGTCTCCAAGGGCATCGACGTCTCCCCCGCGCTTCGAGAGCGCATCGACAAGCGCATTTCCGATGCGTCGTCGAAATACTTCAACCGTCCCGCGGAAGCTTTCGTGACGGCGTCCAAGGAGGGGCACGGCTTTAAGGTGGACATCTCGGTGCACCTGCCCTCGGGCGCGTTTTTGCAGGCCAAAGGCCAGGGCGGAGACGCCTACGGCGCGGTGGAGGACGCCTCGACGCATCTGGAGAAACGCCTGCGCCGCTACAAACGCAAGCTGAAGGATCACCACGCCGACAACAAGCCCGACCTTCCCGCCGAAGAGATGGGCTCGATCATCACGCTCAGGTCCGAGCGCCGGGACGATCTCGACGAGGCCGAGGAGGATGACGGCGGCGCTGAAGGCGGCGACGAGCCGGTGATCATCGCCGAGCAGGTGGCTGAGCTGCGCACCCTGACCGTATCCATGGCGGTTCTCGAAATGGATCTCGCCGACGCGCCTTTCCTGATGTTCAAAAACGCCCGCACCGGCGAGATGAACGTCGTTTACCGCCGTCCCGACGGTCATGTGGGCTGGATTGATCCGTCCCGAGGCGCTAAAGGAAGCGCCGGCGCGGCGGCGGAGTAAGCGGCCGGGCCGTGAAGGCGCACTGTGTGCGAGAAAGCGGGCGCGCTGACCATCGGTGCGCTCGGACCGTCTTGAGCAGCCTGGGCGATACATGGCTCTGACCGATCTGATCCCGCAGGGCGGCGTGGCGGCGGATATTTCCGCCACCAGCCGGAAACAGGCGCTGCACGCGCTGTCCGAGCTCGCCCAGCGGACCTTGACCGTGCCGGCCCGCCCGGTGCTCGACGCGGTCACCGAGCGTGAGCGCCTGGGCTCCACGGGCGTGGGCGACGGCGTGGCCATCCCGCACGCCCGCACCGATCTGGTGGATCGGGTGTGCGGCGTGTTCGTGCGGCTGAAGCATCCGGTGGACTTTGACTCCGTGGACGGGCGCCCGGCGGATTTGCTGTTCTTGTTGCTGGCGCCGGAGGAAGCCGGCGCCGAGCACCTGAAGGCGCTCGCCCAGGTCTCGCGCCTGTTCCGCCGCGAGGAGATCCGCCGCGCCCTGCGCGCCGCGCCGGACGCCGACGCGATTTCGGCGATTCTGGCGAGCGGCGTTCAGAGCAACGCCGCCTAATCCTGCGGCAGGCCCGCCAGGACCGCGCGAAGCCGGTCCACATAATCCTCACCCGACGCGTAAGGGCCGAGCGCGCCTGCAAGACGGCCCGCGTCCAGCGCTTCGCCGGCGTCGCGCAAGGCGGCGCGGCGCGTGCGGAAGGCTTCGAAATCGGGATGGGTGTTGAGAAGCCGGGTATAGGCGTCCATGGCCACGCGCAGATTCTCGTGCCCCGGCCCGCCGAACAAGGCGTGGCGCTCAATCAGGGCCGAGCCTGAACCATAGCCGGTGGCGAGCGCGGCCTGCGCCGCGGCCAGGCGCGGCGGGATCACGTCCGCGCGCGTCAGCAGGTCCTCAAGATCGGCGTAGCGCCCGCCATAGACCCGCGCGAGCGCCTCGCGCAGGGCCTGTTCGGACAGCGACAGGGTCCGCCCTTGCGCCTCGGCCTGCATGAACCGGCGGATCGCGGCGCGGTCTTCGCGGATATCGGCGTTCTGCGCCTCGGCCAGCGCGGTGACGGCCTCAACGAACAGATCGCGCCGGTCGGCCGCGGGCAGGCTGGTGAAATCCTGCGGCAAGGCGGCGAGCGGGACCCCGCCTTCGGCGCGCGACAGGACGCGGCGCAGCTCCGCCACGCTCGCCGGGCGCAGCTCGGTCTCCTGGCGATCGAGAAGGCCTGCGCCGATATAAATCGCCGCGGTGAGCGCCGCGAACCCGCCTGCGGCGATGGCCGCGCCGGCGAGCGCCTGGCGGCGGGACTTGCCGCTGCGCGGCGGTGCGACGCCGAACAGGCGCGTCATCGGCCCGGCCGTCCACCCCTGCAGGATGAGGCTGGCGAGCACCACGGCGAAGGCGGCGGAGAAGAACGTATTGGCGTTCTCCACCCCGGCGATGACAGGAAAGCTTCCAAGGAAGATCGGCACCGCGCCGCGAAGGCCCATCCAGGCGATGAAGCCGGTCTCCTTCACCGTCAGGCGTTCGGGCAGCAGGCAGGCGAAGACGGCGAGCGGGCGGGCGACGAAGATCAGCACCAGCGACAGGCTCAGCGCCGGAATCGCCAGCGCCAGCGCCTGGCTCGGCACCACCAGCAGGCCCAGCATCAAGAACAGGCCGATCTGGGACAGCCAGGCGAGCCCGTCGGAAAAGCGCTCGGTGGCCGCGCGCTCCGGGTTGCGGCTCTGGGCCCGGACCGCGACGCCGGCGAGATAGGCGGCCAGAAAGCCGGAAGCTTCCAGCGCCTGGGCTAGCGCGAACAGGAACACCGCGCCCGCGACCGCGAAGATGGGCGCAAGGCTTTCCGGCAGGGCGACCCGGTTCTTCACCACCGCCAGCAGGCGCCCGCCATACCAGCCGATCACCCCGCCTGCTGCGAGCGCCCACAGGACCGAGCCGGACAGGCTGAGCGGATCGAGCCCGCCGCCGCCGGCCAGAATCTCCACAAAGGCCGTCACCAGGATCACCGCGACGGGATCATTGAAGCCGGATTCCGCCTCCAGCGTGGTGACCACCCGGGGCCGCGCCTTCAGCTCGCGCCCGCCCAGAAGCGCCAGCACCGCGGCGGCGTCGGTGGAGGAGACGATGGCGCCCATAAGCCCCGCCTCCACCCAGCTGAGATCAAACAGGTAGCGCGCCGCCACCGCCGTGATCGCCGTGGTGCCCAGCACGCCGAGCGTGGCCAGCGTCAGCGCCGGGCGCAGGACCAGCTTCAGGCTGCGCAGCCGAGTGCCGAGACCGCCGTCGAACAAAATCAGCGCCAGGGCGAGCGAGCCGAACAGATAGGCCGCGTCCATGGCGTGAAAATCGATCCCGCCGGGCCCCTCCACGCCCGCCAGCATGCCCAGGCTGAGGAACACCAGAAGCAAGGGCGCGCCGGCCCGGCTGGTGGCCGCCGCGCCGGCGACCGCCATCAGAACCAGCCCCGAGGCGGCCAGAAGGATGAGCGCAGTATTGTCCATGGCGGCAGCTTAACGTGCGCCGCGCCCGTGGCGATGCCCCAAGCGCGCGCGGTGACACCGCCGGGCCCGGTTGCTAGGCTGCAGGCGGCTGACGGTTCAAACGCCTTTGCTTGCGGGGAGATACGCCATGCGCGCCATAGCCGGCCTTCTGGTCCTGATCGCAACGGCCCTGGCCGCGCCGGCCTTTGCGCAGGAGGACGCGCCCGGTTTCGCCGAGATGACCGAGGCCGCCGAGCATCGCCCCGGCGTGTTCGATCTGTACGTGGATGCGGACGACGGCGTGGTCTACGCCGCGTTCGCGCCGGGAGGCGAGGGTCATTACGGGCGTTATATCCACTCTGCGCGGCTGACTGGCGGGCTGGGGTCCAACCCGGTGGGTCTTGACCGCGGCTTCGGGATCGGCGGGCGCATTTTGCGCGTCGAGCGCGCGGGCCGGCGGGTCATGTTCATCGTCGAGAACCATGGGTTTCGCGCCCTCGGCGCCGGGCCGGACGAAGATCTCGCCACGCGCCAGTCTTTCGCCGAGTCCGTGATCTGGGCCGGCGATGTCGCGGCCGTCGCCGAAGACGGCCGGCTTCTGGTGGACTTGTCGGGCTTTCTCGTCTCCGACCCCATGAACCTCGCCGGCCGCCTGCGCGAGGCGGAGGAGGGCGATTTTGCGATCGATCCGGCGCGCTCGGCGCCCCTTCTGGATCAGGCGCTGGCCTTTCCGCGCAATGTGGAGATCGACGCGCGCGTCACCCTCGCCGGATCGCGTCCGGGCTTAGAAGTGCGCTCGGTCACGCCGGAGCCGCGCGCGGTCACGCTGGTTCAGCACCACTCCTTCGTCGCCCTGCCTGAAACAGGCTATCGCCCGCGGCGCGCGGACATCCGCTCAGGCGGGTTCGAGCTGACCTTCCAAAACACCGCCGCTCGCCTCACCGAGCCGGTGCGCAGCGGCTGGGCGGTGCGCCACCGGCTGAAGCGGGTCGATCCGGCCGCGCGAAGCGGACCGGTCGCCGTACCCATCGTGTTTTATGTCGACCGTGGCGCGCCCGAACCGGTGCGCCAGGCGCTGATCGAAGGCGCGTCCTGGTGGGGCGAGGCGTTCGAAGCGGCCGGCTTTGAAGACGCCTACCGCGTTGAACTCCTGCCTGAAGGCGCCCATCCGCTGGACGTGCGCTACAACACGATCCAGTGGGTGCACCGCGAGACGCGGGGCTGGTCCTACGGATCCAGCGTGGTCGATCCGCGCACCGGCGAAATTCTGAAGGGCGCGGTGATCCTCGGCAGCCAGCGCGTGCGCCAGGACCGGATGATCTTCGATGGCCTGATCGGCGCGGCCGGCTCGGGCTCGGGCGCCGCCGGCGATCCAGTGCAGATCGCGCTCGCCCGCGTGCGTCAGCTGTCGGCCCATGAGGTGGGCCATACTCTGGGGCTGGCGCACAACTTCATCGCCAGCACGCAAGATCGCGCCTCTGTGATGGATTATCCCGCCCCGCTGGCGCGGCTCGCCGAGGACGGCTCCGTGGATCTATCCGACGCCTATGACACCGGTATCGGCGAGTGGGATGTCGCCGCCATCCGCTGGCTGTATTCCGAGTTCGCCGAGCCTGGTGACGAGCCTGCAGGTCTTGAGGCGATCCTTGAAGACACCCGCGAGCAAGGGCTTCTCTACATCTCCGACGCTCACGCCAGGGGGGAGGGGGCCGCTTATCCTGAAGCCAGCCTTTGGGACAAGGGGCGGACCCGGTCGCCCATCTGGGCGAGGTGATGGCGGTGCGCCAGGCCGCGCTGGAGCGGTTCGGGCCGCAATCGCTGGCCGCCGGGCGCCCATTAAGCGAGCTGCGCGCTACGTTCGTGCCGATCTATCTTTACCATCGCTATCAGGTGGAGGCCGCCGCCAAGGCGATCGGCGGGCGCAGGTTCGCTTATGAGATCAATGACGGGCGCGCGCAGGGGGTAGGCCTTATTCCCGGCGAGGAGCAGCGCGCCGCGCTTGACGCCGTCGCCGCAACGCTCGACCCGGCGGTACTGGACATCAGCGATCACACCGCGGCGCTGCTGGCGCCCGATCCCTTCACCGCCTGGGACGGCGCGGTGCGCCGCGAGCTGTTCGTCTCCAGCGCCGATCCGGCGTTCTCCCGCGTTGACGCCGCGCGCGCCGCGGCGCGCATCACCCTTCAGGCCACGCTCGCCGCGCAGAAGCTCGCCAGGGTCGCCGATCAGCACGCCGCCGACCGCGGCCAGCTTTCGCTCTCCGCGGTGCTGGACCGCTTTGACCGGGCCGTGTTCGAGGCGCCGCGCGGCGAGCCGGCGCGCCTGGCGCCGATCCGCGCCGGGGTGCAGACCGAATACGCCGCTCAGCTGCTTCATCTGGTGGAGCATGCAAGCCCGCGCGTCGCCGGCCCGGCGCGGGCGCGTCTGGAGGCGCTGTCGCGCGAGAGCGGCGGTCTGCGCTTCGGCGACGGCGGGGACGCCGGCCACCGCGCCTGGCTGGCGCGCATGATTGAGGCGGGCCTTGCCCGGATCGACCGCGGCGAAAGCCTCAGCCCGCCGCGCGCCCCGGTCCCGCCAGGCAGCCCTATCGGCGGCGGCTTTCACCAGGCGTGCGGCGGCTTTCATTAGGTGAGCGCGACGGAAAGGCGTCGTTGAACCGGCGCGCGGTCCGGGCTAAGACACCAGCTCGACGCACCCGTAGCTCAGCTGGATAGAGCGCTGCCCTCCGAAGGCAGAGGTCATAGGTTCGAATCCTATCGGGTGCGCCATCTCACATTTTCCCGATTTCATCGCCTCTAACACCTTGAAAGGCAATGATAAATCGGTGGTTCGAACACCAGTTTTCCGGTCGTATTGAAGGCCACCCGGAAACACCATTTTCAGGACCATTCTGCGCAGCTTGAGAGACCCGTTTCGCCATATTTCATGCGGGTTTGCGAGAATCTGGCTGGCGAGTTCGAACAACTCCTCGAAACTATGCTTCGGTTCGGCCTGTTTGAGCGTCTTCTCACCGATCATCCGCTTCTCGCGTTCAATGGCGTCGATCTTTTGCTCATAGGCCTGAATGACGCGGGCATTGCTCGTGCCGACGATACGGTCCAGAAGCGATGCAACCTGATTATCCAGCTCTTTCAAACGCGTCTCAGCCTCCTTTGCGGCTTCTAAAGCACCAGCCATGCGGCCATCCCAGATGTCCTTGAGCATGGCCCGTGCAAGCGCGATGACCGGCTTGGCCGGTGTGACCTCTTGTAGGGTTTGATCTACCGCTGATTCGATGTCGTCGCGGCGGATGGATTTGCGGTAGCTGTCGCAATACCGGTTGTAGCAAAAATAGTAAGGATGCTTCTTGCCGGTCCGGCTTTTCGACCAGCAGGCCGAGAGCGGTTTGGAGCAGTCGCCGCAGTGGACCGCACCGCGCACTGAAAAATCTTCGCTGATATCAGAGCGCACTTTGTGCTTGGCGGGCTTTTTAAGCCGTTCCTTGATGCGTTCATGGGTGCTGATCGAGATCAGCCCCTCATGCTGGCCAGGGCGCTCTGTGATGCCCCATTCCGGCTTGGAGACCAGACCCGCATAAAGCGGCTGTGAGAGAAGCTCTGTGATCCGCTGAGCGCGTATCCAGTAGCCATCGAGGTCTTTCGGGTAGTTAGGATGCGCTTCGAGGAAGCGCTTCACTTCCGCCTGAGAGCCAAAGCGCCCGGTGGCAAATCCCTCCAGTGCTTCCTGAATGATTGAGGCCAAAGGCTCATCGCGTACGAGCATCTTGCCGCTGCCGCTTTTTTCATAGCGATAGCCCTTTGGCGCTTTGAACGGCCAGTAGCCGTTTAGCACACGGGACCGCATGCGGTTGCGGGTTTGCTCTGCATTCTTCTGGCGCTGGTGTTGGGACACCGACGCCATCAGGTTTTCAACGAGCATCGAATCAGAATCTTCGCCGAACTCGATAGACGGGCTTTCGAGCTTGCCGCCAGCGCCACCGATTGAGGTGCGCAGCGCAATATGCGCATCCAGCCCCCGCGCCAGCCGCGAAACATCATCAATGATGACGACCGGATTTTGATCGCGGTTCTGATCCAGCCAGCTCAGCATCTGCTTCATGCCGGGCCGCTGTGTGACGCCACCGCTCATATCGTCGGTGAAGACCTTTGCGACCTTATAGCCGCGATGGCTGGCATATTCCCGGCAGCGGGTCTCCTGAGAGCGCAAGCCATCACCGCGCGTGGTTTGCTTCACACTGGACACCCGGCAGTAGATCACCGCGACCGATCCTTCCTGTGCGTATTGTCGTTCTGTCATGGTGATCGGCCCTCCTTCGGCTCATGGTCTTTTTGTTGTGTGTTCTCGCCTTCAGGCGTTTCGGCCTCATCTGCGGCCAGGCTGACGGCATCGATTTCGAAGCCGGCATCAGCCACCATCACCATGAAGTCCCAGACCACACGCATCAGCATCAGCTGCTGTGCTTCGGTCAGATCATACTCTGCCAGGTGATGAGCGTATCGGGCCGGATCGAAGCCAAGCTTCGGAGCGGCCTTCCGGAAGTCATCAAGACATTCCGGCTTTGGGGGGAGAATAAAATCTTCCATCGTCGTACCCTTTGTCGTGTTACTCGTCACGCACGCAAAGGACGTCATCTGTAATACAATGAATGACTATACTTTAATTGTAAATAAAAATTGGTAAAAGTTTTCTTAATATCCGTGAATTACTTCACGGATATCAGGCATCCTCCCACGGATACCGGAAATTCCCCCCGACGTCACTTGCGTATCCATTAGGGTTACATGGATCGAAAAAATATCAACAACGAATTGATACCATTTAAAGGTGATTGCAAAAGGTAAGGTTATTGATTTTATTTAAGGAAATTATTCCTTCTTCAAAATACAATCACCGGTCATCCTTTTTGAAGTGGCGCACAGCACGTGCAGCGCGGGCTCAAATGGTGCTGAGATCAATCATTGTCTGGAGCACTGCACCTCAACGGTCCGCTGCCACAAGCTGAACAATGCGCGTGCGACCGGGGCGTTCGCCAACGACCTCCGCTTTGACTGATCCGCATTCATGGCGGCTGGCGGCCAGCCCGCAAGTCGCTTGCCGTTTCGGCGGATCAAAGGCGATTAACATCACCAAGGCACTGTGCGAGCCTTCGCTGAGAGATCGGGAGGGACGAATGAGCCGAGCAGATGACGAGCTGCGATATGCAGAGCTGGTGAAAGCGTATCGGGAGCAAAATCCGATCGTGACCGGCCTTTACCACTCGCTTGATGTTATCGACACGAAGTCGAGCGCTATCCTCGGCTATCTCGGCACGTTGATCGTCGGCTTTGTTTTCCTGCTTGAATTTGCGGCGCAGAATCTGTCGTCGAACGCCTTCGCCAGCCTCACCTTTATGGTCGCTCTCGGGGCGGCCATCCTCGCAGCGCTCATTCTTCTTAGCTGCCTCAATCTAATCGGCCCGGGTCATAGGCGCATCATGCAGGGCCTTGAAAAATTCGAGCAAGACGAACGTGACCAACAAGTCGTTCTGCGCATCGCCGATATCGCAAGCGGGAGGCGTCGGCGCTGTCGGTTTGCCCTTCGACTAGCTGCTCTCGCATCGATCGGCTTGCTTGGCGCGGCGGGCGCAGTTGTCGCAGATTTCGATGCCTTTCGGCTGGTCTGAAAATGTATAGCGGTGAAGCCGCCGAGGCTTATAGCCAGCTCGGTATTGAGGGCACGACCTACGAAATCGCTTATTGGGCGGTAGAAGAGTTTGTGCGCGCCCATTGCGGTGGGCATTGGCTAGATTTTGGCTGTGGCACGGGGCGAAGCACACGGTTCCTCAGACTGTCCGGTGCTAACCGCGTGACAGGCGTCGATATCAGCCATGCCATGATTGCCCAGGCGAAGCGGGAGCCTCTTGACGGAGTTTCCTATGCGCACATCGCAGATGAAGGTGCGCTCGGTCCCGCACGCTTCGACGCGGTGGCCTGCATTTCCGTTTTGATGGAAATCGCGACCTTCGATGGGCTGGTCGAGACGCTCAGCCGCATTCGAACAGCGCTCGCCCCTCATGCCCCGGGGATATTCACAGTCGCCTCGGAGTTTGCTTACGACGCGGTCTACAAGACCTATCGGCGGGTCCCAAACGCACAGCCGCTTGGTGCTGGCGACACCGCAACCTGCTTTATCAAGACCGCAGGTGGTTTGATCGAGGTTACGGACACCTTTTGGCCTAAGGCGCACTACGAAGACGCCTTCGAAGAAGCCGGCTGGACCTCTCTGACCTCTTTCGATCCGAAGCCGCATGACGCGGCAGGCTTTGTCGATGAGCGCGAGAAACCGCCGTTCACCGTCTTTACGGCCAAGGCCTGAGCATCTGTGGGTTTCGCAGAACTCTGTCGATCAATGACCCTCCTGCTTTGACTGATCCGCATTCATGGCGGCTGGCGGCCAGGCTACAAGTCACTTGCCGCACCAGCACCGAGAAGTGACTTGTACCCCGGCCTCATTCCAGCCGCCCGACCTTCATGCGTTCAAAGCAATGGAGGTCAATATGACGAACATCTACCACGCCACGCCCTACGACATCTCAGCCACGGGCTTTTATTTCAGCTCAATCGACGAGTATCGCGAAAGGGTCGCCAGCCATCGCAACGCGCACGGCCAGCCGGTCGAAGAATTCGAAATCCAGTTCATAGACGGCGACAACTGCGAACTCTTCCAGGCGATCGGTATCAATCAGGCCAACCTCGAACTGTGGTTCGACCATTTCGAAGATATGGATGACGAAGAGGCCGTCCGCGCCATCTATCTCGCCGGTTATGAGTGCCTGCCTGCCGAGGATATCCTCGATCGCCTCGATGACGTGATCCTCTTCGAGGGCACTGTGCGAGAATACGCCGAGGACTACATCGAAAGCACCGGCCTTCTGGCCGAGGTTCCTGAGAGCCTTCGCTTTTACATCGACATCGACGCCTTCGCCCGCGATCTGCGGATCGGCGGTGACGTGACCGATATCGAGATCAACGGTCGCCAGTGGGTCGTCCAGCTATAGGCTGGGCGACGTCACGAACCTGTCGCTCGAAACCGCATTAACATTTTCTTAAGGCTGTGCCACGCTTCGCCTGTCAGGACCAAGAGGGGGGGGGTACAGATGCAGCTTTTATCCGAGTTCGCACCGCATATTGCCGGGGCCGCCGCAGGTGTCAGTGCGCTTGCTGCGATAGGCTTTGCCTTGCAGAAGCGGCGTTCACAAAAGCGGGTCAAGGCAGACCTTCGTTATCAGGTCGCCGACGGCCCTATTCGGCGCAGTCTGGCCCTTAAGACGTCATATGGTGACACCAACGAGCTTGTCGCGGAATTGCGACGCGTCGCTGACGGGCTGCAGGATGAGATCATCCAGTCAAAGACCGGCATTCCCAGCCAGCAAGACTTTAATATGGTCGTAGGGATTGCCGCCGGCATCATCGGGGCCGTCGCAAGCGGGGGTGATGTCGAGATTCCACCCGCAGCAGTTCCCTGGGATGACGGGATGGACCCCAACCCGTTGGGACCCAATCCATACGAGCCCATGCCATGGACTGACTCGCCGTACATTCCACGTGATCCTTCGCCATGGGATGAGCCAAGCGATTCAGGCCCCTTTGGCGGTCAGCCGGATACCGGACCGGATACAAACGGACAAGCCGTCGACGAAGTGGTTCGCGAAATCCGGGGCCAGCTTTGTGAATACCACAAGGAGCGCGGGCTTGGCGCGGTGATGCTCGCCTATATCGAGCCGGTCCCGGAGAAGAACTTCAAGGGCGGCATATTAGACATTCGCTACGATCCGCCATCCAGCGCCGTCCAAACCCATTTCAGCCGGATCGAACGGTATTTGAGCGACTTCGGGGATTTTGTGTCCCGTCGTTCGGCTGGTCTGGAATCCGGCAACCCGGATGATATCGAGCGGTTCAGGCAGTTTATGAACCGCGCCTGTGGTGAGTTTCATGACGCGCTTCCGATGATTAATTCGGTCGTTGATTTCAGGCGCGACAGCGGCATTGACGATCACATCGTATCGGAATTCCAGATATACAAGGACCTCGCCACGAGCAACGTATCCGCAAAGCGGACCCAGCAGCGTCTGAAAAACCATCGCCGGCTTGCGATCACTGATAGCGCTCTCGACGCAGCCGAGCACCTTCCGGTCGGCTTTGGATGTCTGGTCGGCCTCACGGCGCTTTTTTACGGGACGGTTCTCACCATGCGGGTGCGCCTCAATAGCGAGCTGCGCGCAAAGAAGCGGAGCTAGCGGCGAGTCAGTCGACACGTCACTGATATCGAGACCAACGGTCGTCAGTGGGTCGTCCAGCTATAGGCTGGGCGATCAGCGCGGGATTAAAATATGGAAGTAGTGGTATGTTCCTACACCTGGCCAAGGACGACTCGCTGGGTCGCTGGCCTCGGTGCAGGCTGAATGCGTAGGCTGGGCAAAAGTCACACCGTTCCCGCCGTTACCGTCAATATCTGAGTGCGGAAGGAAGTAAGTACCTACGAAACGCTGAGATTCTTGGAAAGTATTAGGGCCGGAATCTTCATTCGGCTGGGTGCTCGGGTCGCCAGAAACGCCAAGCATATCGTTTATTTGAATACATACCTCCTGCTTCAGGTATGGAAAAAAGTAGGCAAGGTCCACACAATCTGCTGAGCCACAATAGCCATTCGCTTCGAATGTTCCGATGTAGCGGACCCTCATAGGTCCGAAAAAGACATCTCCGAATCCTTCGCCGGTCGATTGAGCCGTGTCCAACTTCGACTCGCTAGGCTGAATTCTAGGAACAGCGCCTCCATTTGTATGAAATACGTGGCAGGAAAAATCGCTCGGCGCGTTTGGGTTGTGATAGTCATCATCAGCATCAAACCAATTTCCATCTCCATCCGAATCGGCGGCGAAACTGATCTGGGTATCGCGACAGCCGTTGCTCAGGCGTAGCCGGGTAACCGTTTGCTCTATAAGCGTTGCATACTGAATGATCTGGCTAGCAGCCAATCTTGCATCCTCTTCAGAAATGTCCTTACCACCCGACCGCGAGCTTTGCGTGACCGCATAGGAAAGCGCTGCGAATAATGCGACGGCTAATAAGATCAAAAATAAAACATTTCCACTGCGATACATACTTTCATTGTAGCATAGTGAAAATAATTTTGAATAGTGATTTTCACCATAGACTTGGTGAAGGCGATGATTTCCTGATCAATGCCTGGCGCACCCGCTGCGCGTTTGTGAAAGCCGCAGCGCGTGAGCTTGAGCCTTCCGGCAGTGCAGCGATTTCACGCTGAAGCGTTTGGAGCAGGAATTGAAGCTGGCTGGCCGTCAGGCGGCTGAGTGTGTGGTCATCAAAATGTTTAGGCATGGCACCCTCCGTAGTCTGGCCCGGCGGCTGGCCGGGCGTTTGTTTGGAAGGGTTTGAGCGAGACGTCCGCCTCGGATGCATCTGTCCCCAGATCGCAACGTCCAGAGAAGAACGGCCCCGGGTCTAAGACCCAGGGCCGTTGCATCCATGAGCGGACGCTCTCGCTTACCTGATCAGACTTGCAAAACGCCCAAGGCTTGCCGCGACCAAGACAGGGAGAGGCGACATGTCACGTGGTGACCTCACATTCGCGGCTTCGGCAGAGACGGCTTCACCTGTTCCAGGAGCGCCTTCCAGCGGGCTTGCCGGAACCACCAATGCTTTCTGGCTACGATCGGATAGCGGTTTTCAACAAACAGCACCTGAAGGTCGCGGTGCAGCGTCATCATCTCATCCGCATAGGCGAGAGGCCGCTGGACATCATCGATGGAGATGCCGTCATTGGAGCTGAAGCTGGACCCGCCAGCCCCGCTGCTTTTTGACCAGCCCATGCTGACCGAGCGCTTCTTGAGCGTGGTCAGGCCAGTGAGGTTCTCTGCGTATTTGGCCGTCTCATAATCGCGGCTTCCGAAGTACTGGAAGACGCCCGAATTGCTCACAAAGGTCTGCCAACCCTTATCGCCATAAAGGCGCATGAGCTGGGAGAAGTCCTGCGTGATCACCCAGAGCTGGACGCCAAGCCCGGCCATTGTGCCAAAGGCCGTCTCGACACTCTTGAGCTTCTCCAGTGCTGCAAACTCGTCCAAAATCACGCGCACGGGTTCACGGTCCGGCTTTGCAGGCGTACGCGTCAGGTCGATCATGGCAGCCGTGATCAACAGCCGGAGCCAGCGATTGAAGCTCGGCAACCGGTCCAGCGGCAGCACGAGATACACCGTCGCGCTTTTGCGCTTCAGATCGCCAAAGGAGAAGTCCGAGCGGCTCAGGCTGTCGCGGATGACGGGGCTATCCAGGAAGTGGGTATTGGATTGCGCCGTCGAGGTGACGTTGGAGCGTTCCTTGATATCCTTTTGCGCAAGGCGATACGCACTGGCGCGCACCAATGGGTGATCAGACATGCCCATCCGCATGGCGATCTCATCCATGGTGCCAGCCAGCCCCTCATCATCAAACTCGGTCGCAGGCGGCAGGCACAAAATCTCGCGTACACGTCCAAGCGTACGCTGGCCGTCCTCATGCGGGTCGGTGACCACATACAGGATAAAGCCATAGATCATCGCCTTGGCTTCATCGGTCCAGAACGGCTCACGCTCCGATGAGACCACCAGCGCATCGGCCAGCATCATCGCATCGGTGGCCAGATCAGGATCATCCGGATCAAGCGCATCCAGCGGATTGAACCGCGCCAGCATTGCCGCATCCGCGCCCGCGCCATAGCGATCAGCCTCAATTGAGGCACGCCATGGATCAACGATATGCACGTCTTGCCCGCCGGCCTTACGCCGTGCCGCCGTCCGTCGCGCATTCTCGCCCTTGGGATCGATCACAAGGATCGACCCCTTCGAGCGCAACAGGTTCGGGATGATCGCCGTTGCACCTTTACCCGTCCGGGTAGGAGCAACTGTCAGCGCATGCATATCACCGTCATAGACGATCGGCGTCCCGGTCTCGATCTCTTCGCCGAGGAACAAACCGTCGCCCGCATCCAGCTTGCCGAGCAGGCCCCAGCTTTTCAGGTCAGCCAGCGTCGCCCAGCGGGAGGAGCCAAAGATGTCCGAGAGCTGGGTCTTTGGCTCCACCGTGATGAACAGCTTTGAGATCACCGCCACCCCGACGGCAAAGCCGAGGAAGAAGGCGAGGAAGCTCGCCGAGCTGGAAACGCCGATATTGTTGGAGGTATCGCCGATGAGGACGAGCAGAGCGGCAAACAGCGCCAGCACCGTCCAGCCATGGTTCTTCTCGATATAGGTCCAAAGGGCGATGATGCCGACCAGCGCCGCACCAATCACAAAGCCTGAGATCAGAGCAATCAGCGTCAGGCCCTTAAAGATGCCGCCGATCCCGCCTGCGGCAGCGCTATCGGGCACACCATATGCCGCATACGGGTTATCACTTCCGCCGCCGCTGCCGCCGCCCGAAGGCATCAGCACAACGGCGAGGATCAGGATCGCCGCCCCGCCGCACAGCCAGGGGACGGCTTTTGCGATCCGACCGCCACCCTTATCGGGCTTGTCCGGCTTGACCGGCACGCTTCGGACGGCCTTGCGCTCAATCGGCTCCGGCTCGTCACCAAAGCCCATCCAGGCCAGGACATGCCGCCCGGCCTGCCTCAGCCAGTCGCGCAGCTCTTCAAACATCGCTTCGATAAACTCATCCATCTTGCTTCTCCGCTTGGATTGCGCCCCGCGCATATGCGCGAGCCGATCGCCCCCGGCGCAGAAGGCTAGCGACAGGAAAAGCAGAGATCGCGGTTTAATCGTATCCTGCAATGTCGATTATTTATATAAAGGCTGGTTCGAAGTTTTTCCTTTATGAGAAATTATATTTATATTATAATTAATTAATGAGGATTTGGAGTTCAGGAAACGTACTGTTTTTAATTTTGCTTGCCGTCGCGCTATTCGCTGCGCTCAGCTATGCCGTGACGCAGGCAGGCCGTTCCGGTGGGAAAGATATTTCTCGAGAGAAAGCGGAACTCGGTGCGGCTGAGATCATTCAATACTTCACGCTCTTGGAAAATACGATCCAACGCATGCGGCTAACGGGTAGCGTAAAGCTGGAACACTTAGACGTTTCAGCCTCGGGCTACTCGAATCAAGCAGCAAACTCCAATTGCTCCACAAGCAGATGTAGGTTGTTTCATCCAGATGGCGGTGGCGTATCACCGCGTCGATTAAACACTCAATACACAGATTTGACCGCAACCAATTGGAATGGTGTTACGGCACACGGTGAGAGCGTGCTCTATTTCATGAATGTTGGTGTCGAGAATGTTGGGACATCATTGGCCGATCTTGTTGTGTTGTACGGCGGCGTGAAACTGGATATTTGTAGAGCCATCAATGTGCGAATGGGGCTCACCACCTGGAATGGGCCTGCACTGACGGATTCGCATGGCACGTTTGCGGAGCATGCAGGGGATGTTAATCCCTATCCAAATCCCGATGGAGTTCTTGGAGACGACGCATCCGAGTTTTCAGGCCAAAGGACTTTTTGTTCTGAGCAAAGCGGTGCTTGGGGCAGCTATGCTTATCAAGTGCTGGTGGCTCGTTGATCAGCGCGACCGGCCTAACTCTTTCGTTTGTTGTTGTTCTCGAAGAACGACTTTCATCTTTTCAGCTTGTTCCTGTTTTTCCTGAGCGCTCGATTTGAGCGCGGCACGGCCTACGGCATCGCCGTCACGGCGGACTGTACCGGTTGGCGTGAGTTGCGGCTTCGGCACCGTCCGTTTTCGCTCATGCGCGGACACTTCCCTTTGCGCCTCACGATCGGCGCGGGCTTTCCCCATCAGGATATTCGTCGCGCGATCGGCTTTTCGTTCGGCTTGCTGTTCGGGCCGAGCAAAGGCCCGGGTGGCCTTGCCCTTATTCTTGGCGTGACCTTGCTCCCAATCCGACATGGCCGGGCTCCATGAGCTGCTACAGAGCCACCCATTTTATCTGGCCAGCCACCGGGCCGCGCGGTTTAATAGAGTCCTGTAATGTCGATTCCCCAGGGTCCTCCAGGGCATAGGGTTTGGCAGCGTCTGGAGACTTAGCACTTCGATGCAAGGTGTGCGTTGTACTACAACGCCGACCTTGCCAAAGGGGCGCTGCGCCCCCTGTTGGATACCCCCGCTGTGGCGCTGAGCCGGTATCGAACCCTCTCCGCACCATCCAAACCTTCGCCCGTTTGATCCGCGCTTAAGGGAGCCTCCAAGCTCCCCTAAGAACCCCATGGCAATCGTATCGCTGATTGATCCCTCATCAGAGGCGGAGAATGACATCTCCCCTCCGACACCTCCCCATGTCCGAACGTGCAGCCGTTCGAGCACAGATCAGGGGAGCTTCCAGGCTCCCCCGATACCCCCATGGCAACCGTTTCGCCGATTGAACACGAGCAGGGCCTTGGAGATCATCCCTCTCCACCGCTGCACCCGAACCATGGATCAGGGCCGTATCGCCGCCCTTGAAGCCCCACTCGCAAGGAGATGTCGCTCTCCCTGCAGCCGTTGGTATCACAATCCATACAATGCGAATTCAGGATATTATTTTACTTACTTTAGGTGTCTACTGCATAGCAGAAGTAAACTCAGATTTTTCAGCATGCGCTAGACCGAATGCATCTCTTGCAATATTAAAAAAACCAAACAATATCTCATCGATATCGTCGTCGGTCCATGCTTTACTTATAGCTTTGTAAACTATAGTTGGTTTGCGCGCCCTCGGGCCGAGCCTTAGACTATTGCTTGCCAAGAGGGCTCCCCTTAGGCCAACCACGCCAAGTTCTAGCTCACGGACGTTTTCTGCTCCAAACGCATCAAAAAACCTCGTCATTGTTTGAATTTGGGAGCGCCAATTCTGCAAAACCGAATTCAGACGAAAATAAGTTTGACCATGCTGTTGAACTAATGCTTCTCCATGTAAAATCCAGTATTCACCGTTCTCATCAAACCACATAGATAAATTATTCACTATATTTTTGTTTTCGGCGCTTTTTCCTGCATACCAAACGCGGACAAAGCCCTCTTCACAAAACCCGAAGCTACCAGACATCCCACTATCGCTCGCTGGCCATACGTCTTGTTGCCTTGGGAGAGATTGATGGTGAGCGACTGGGGGTGGGCCACTCTTCCAGCTACGAGGTACATAACGTAAATAAGCTCGCGGTCGATCTGAAATTTCTATTTCTTCATCATTACCTGCGAGGCCCCCCTGGAAAACTAGTCCTCCTTTGCAATCAGCCCATATGGAAGGGTTGTCTGGTGCGGAAGGAATTTTTGCAATTATCGTATCGCTCGGTATTTCTTCAAGTGCTTGACCGAGGTTACTTTTCAGCGCTGCCGTGAGAGTTCTGATAAGGTCCCGTTTTGCTGATGCGCGATCCTTAGAGCTAGCATCGTCGGCGAGCGTGTAAGTCAGAACACGCCGATGGCGGATGTCGAATGGCAGATCGTCTGGCTTAAATCCTGAAGCCAAGTTGAAGATTGGTATGAGCCTTTCGTACCCTGTGGCACTCAAGGCCCACCCTAATTCAATCATCACATTCGGATTTGGCAGCGGCTTCAGATTTTTATCTTCGCCATCGCCAGAACTGTTTGAGACACCGATTGGCGTTACATCCGCTACAAACACTGCAGCTTCAGATATCTTGCGGAAAATCGTGGCGACGATATCTGCCATGCCAGCTTCATTTTTAGTATCATGATCCAGCTCAGCGCGATCTGCATCTTCTAGACCCAACTCTTCACTGACACCATCAACCGCCTGCTTCAGAGCGTCTCTAATAAAATGTCGGTTTGAATTAGGGCTGTAGTCGTTCTGCCATGACCAAAATACTTTCACATATTGCTCCTATAAATTTTGAAATGGGCCGCTCGCTTCGAATGCGCATTGGGATGGCATATGCCGCAGTCGCCTAGGTGTACCAAGTGTTTGCGTAACGCTGGCAGCCTCGTCCATAGCTTAACACTGTTTTCTGTCATTTTGTCAGTACGATAGCCGCACGAGCCCACGAAAAGAGTGGATAAATCTGTTTCTGGATGTTATGATTTTGTTAACGCAATATAGATATGCGGAATATAAAATAAGATAAACAAAATGGTTCAATAATATGACAAATACAAAACATATATTGGCCATGCTGAATAGCAAGGCAGAAGGTGATGATGAGCAATTTTATTCAATTGCTCTTCAAATCGCCGCTGCTGAGGCTCGTCAGGGGCGCAGAACTAGCGCCGACGCACTTCGTAAGGCGGTCGAGGCCGCACGGTCGCATCGCGGGGAAAGCGTCCCAATCCAATTTTCTAAGCCTCGTGGAGACCTAGAAGGCCTCATCGAGCTTAAAGAGCCGCGCTATGTGCTCAAAGATGTCGTCTTGGATGAGCAGCTTCGCGCTCGCTTGAACGACGTAGTAAGAGAGCAGGCCAAGCGCGATTGGCTCCGAGAGCACGGCAAGCGACCGGCGCGGCGTGTGTTGTTTTTAGGGCCGCCGGGTTCTGGTAAAACGATGACCGCTGAGGCGCTCGCCGGACAGCTTAAGCTACCGCTGTTCGTGATACGCCTTGAAGCGCTCATCACGCGCTTTATGGGCGAAACGGCTGCTAAGCTGCGCTTGATTTTCGATGAGATCGAGAAGCGCCGTGGCGTATTTCTTTTTGATGAATTTGATGCCGTAGGTGGCAAACGCAACGCCACCAACGATGTCGCTGAAATGCGCCGTGTACTGAACTCTTTCCTTCAATATATGGAAGAGGATAGCGCAACAGACAGCTTGATTGTTGGAGCCACTAATTATCCCGAACTTCTGGATCGGGCGTTGATCCGGCGGTTTGATACCGTTTTGCCGTTCGAACTTCCCTCCGACGAAGAAATGAAGCGCGTGATTTCCAATGCGCTTCGCCCCATGAAGCATGGCCGTATAGCATGGAAAAAGCTTCTCGATGCCGGAAAGGGGCTTAGCCAGGCTGAATTGACCAAGGCCGCAGAGGACGCGGTGAAGGCTGCGATACTGGACGAGCGAAACACCATTTCGACTGACCAGCTTCTGCGTCGCCTGATTGAGCGGCGTGCAATGCAGGAGGCATTCGGCCACCAAGAATCGAGGTAAGGTTTTTTTTATGCCTCAAGATTTCAATCGCCCCCACATTGACGTTTCCGAACGAGTTTCAGTCGGTTCTTATACTCGACCTGGGCTGCGCATGGACGGTGGAGCCACTCCGCGGGCTCGCGAGGAGCATGGCAGATTCCTTAAGCAGCAGATGCGCTCGGCTTTTCGTGAAGCGCCTCGAACCATTGAGGTGAATGGCGAAGACCAGCCGACTCCCGGTGCCTATTATGAGATCACGCTTCGACCAGGGAGCAACCCTACCAAGGTAGAGCGCAAGCGGATGAAAATGCGCCTTGGTGCCGTTCGGTTCGAAGGGGACAACAACGCGATCAAGGTGATCGTCTTTATCCCGCATGATCGGATCGAAGCTGTTGAGCAGATATTCGAGGATTACGCGTCTGGAGAATTGACGGGCAAAGGTCAGAAGGCTCCCAAAGAGGACTTCGCCGCCCCGATTGATCAAATTCGTCTCGCTCGGCTTGACGATTTTTGGACAGATGACCCCGAAGCTCTGCCGCAGGACGGCACCGCCCAACTCTGGTGGGAGGTCTGGGTTGACCCGACGCAGGCCGGGAATACGGCTCAGATTTTCGATCGGCTAAACTGCCGAGTAAGCCAAAACGATCAGTGGCTCCAGTTTCCCGAGACAACCGTCATTCCTGTCTTTGCTCGCCGCGTCGACATGGAGCTGGCGACAATCATCGATCCCGGTATTCAAGAGCTTCGTCGAGGGTCTGATACGCCGGCATTTTTCGTTGAAGAGGAGCGAGAAAACCAGCGCGCTTGGGTCGACGATCTGGCGGAGCGCGTGATCTGGCCAGGTCGAGATGTTCCTCGTGTTTGCCTCCTCGATACAGGCGTAAACAGGGCGCATCCGCTCTTGGAGCCCGCATTGGATGCAGGCTCATTTTTTGCGGTAAAGCCTGAGTGGAACCCGACGGATAACGGCGTCTCACCACCGCACGGCACGGGTATGGCCGGCCTTGCACTGTATGGCGATTTATTCCCGGCGTTGCAGGACCAGCGACAAATTGAGCTCAGCCATCGCCTGGAAAGCGTCCGCATCATTCCTGATGGCGGCCACCCGCCTAACGAGGCTAGTCGGTACGGCTCGATCACTCTCAGTGGGATTGCGACAGCCGAGGTCGCGAACCCTGATCACGACCGGGTGTTTTCACTCGCCATCACGAATGAGGATCGCTCAGGTGATCGGAATAGTACTTGGAGCGCGTGCCTGGACCGGGCGGCTTCGGGTGCCCTTGCCGGCGATGAAGAAGACCGGCTGCGACGGTTGATTTTCGTATCAGCTGGAAACGTTCGGACGATGAACCCGACGGATCTGGAAAATCCAGCTGATTTCCCGATTGAAGACCCGGCACAGGCTTGGAACGCCTTGACCGTCGGCGGCTATACCGCGAAGTCCTATATCGATCCAGATGAGCCATATTTCGTAGACCATGCGCCGTACGCCGATGTTGGCCAAGTGAGCCCGTTTTCTCGAAACTCACAAGGTTGGAATTCAAGCAAAACGGCGATTAAGCCGGAAATCGTTTTTGAGGCGGGGAATCGCGCAATCTCCGCCAATCGTCGCGAGATTATCGATTGTGACTCGTTGGAGCTGCTAACGACCGGTGCTGACGTTGACCGGCTGCCATTGGATACCTTTGCCGCCACAAGCGCGGCGACCGCGCAGGCGGCAAGGTTCGCGGCGCGGCTGAGAGCGGAACATCCGGATTTATGGCCTGAGACCATTCGAGCATTGATGATCCATAGCGCCGAATGGACGCCTACAATGCGGGGAGCGCTTGATGGCTCAAACAGACTTTCGGACCGCAAAGCGCTTCTTCGAAAATTTGGCTATGGAGTCCCATCTTTCGAACGTGCCCGAGCATCAGCCGCAAACAGCCTCGCCCTCATTGCAGAGCGAGAAATCCAACCGTTCGAAGAATACGAGAATGGCGTTCGCATGAAGGAATGCCATTATTTTGATCTGCCCTGGCCGGTACGGCTTCTTGAGAGCGAAGAATACTATGATAAACAGTTCTCGCTGAAGATCACGCTTTCTTACTTCGTAGAGCCAAATCCGGGAAAATCGGCCGCGATTGATCCATCGAACTATCAATCCCACGGCCTACGCTTCGATCTGAAGCGATCAACCGAAACAACGTCCCAATTCAAGCACCGCATAAACAAAGCCGAGAGGGACGGTGAAGAACGCGCTCCCAACGCCGATGAAACTGGGCAATGGTTGTTCGGCTCGAACAGCATCTCAGCGGGTTCTTTGCACTGCGATGTGTGGACAGGGACAGGTGCTCAGCTGGCCAAGCGCAGTGTTCTTTGCGTCAAGCCGGTTTCTGGATGGTGGAAGCAGCGATCAAACATCGAAGTGTGCGAGCGAACCGCCCGCTATGCATTGGTAGTTACCATCGACTCATGTGGCCAGGAAATCGATCTCCACACACCGATCAGCGTGTCCGTTGGCCAAGAAATTGAGGTGCAAATTTAAATATCCTGAAAATAAAGCAGAGTATTTATAAATAGGTAGATTTTGATTGATTGATATTGATCAGATAAGGCGGACTCAAATTAAAATACATGGCCTGTCGGGCGTGGATTTAGATTATATTTTTTATCATGATGAGACCAACAACATTAAGAAGCTCCGCTTAGAGGGAGGGCGATTCAACGTTGCCAATCCATCCGTCTTCGTGCTGGGGGGCATTGTCTACTCCGGTCCGCAACGTACACTCGACATTCAAGCGCTTCGTGATGCGCTTCATATCCAGAAGAGCGCAAACGAAATAAAATTCAAGCACGTTGCTAAAGGCGACTTCCTTGAGGTTTTGAGTTCAAAAAGGCTCACCACCTTTTTGCGATGGATATCCGAAAACGATTTTAACGTTCATTATCACGCGCTTGATCCGATACATTGGGCCACAGTCGATATCATTGACTCCATCATCCACGGTCTGAGTGAGCCGCGTTTGTATGCCCTACACGTCAATCTCAAAGCTGATCTGACGACATTGCTGCGAGCCGACTTAGAGGCGACTGCAAGGATATTTCACCGCTACGATTACCCCGACCTCGTGCCTGAGAATAGAAAGCCCTTCCTGAACGACTTGCTGGCTATTCTGGAACGTAGCGATGAGCTGCTGCCGGAATTCAACGCCATGATGTTGAAAGGGATGCTTCAAGCTGGACGCCATCTTTCGAACCTGGAGTTCATTGAGGGCTTTACCGCGCAAGAGCTGATCAAGAGCTTCGCGATGTTCTATGTGAACCGCATTGCAGTTTTCAAAAATGCCAAACACATCCTGGATAACGAAGACAGTGTTCAGGACGAAATTGAGGCTATGGGTCTCTCATCCAACGGGGAGCGCTTAAATAATTACAGGTTCGCAGACTCTAAAGCCGAGCCTGGCATTCAGATTTCAGATATAGTTGTCGGACTGATTGGTAAAATGCACACATGGCTTGCACAAAATCCAAGCTATGAAGTTGCGAGCGAGCGCGCAACACTTCAAGGCGTTGAGTTGAAAAACGTGGAGCTACTGAGGGATTTGATTGATGCCTCGCACGAAGCCAACATCGCCTTTCTACACCACCTGACTAGCGCTAACGACTTAGAGAAAATGAACATCTTTCTCCGAAATTTCGGCAGTGGATACGAGGTTTAGGTCTCGCTTGCCACGTCACAGATCAAGGCTATCGCGTAAGTGATTGCGCCCTTTCGCCTGCCGCCGGAGGCGTTCGAGCATGGCTTCGCGCTGAGCCTGCCGTGCTTCATCCGACATCGCGCCATAGCCCATCGCGGCTTTGCGAAGCTCCTGTTTGAGGTCGCGGTTTTCGGTATGCATTGAGCGCTGACGCTCCATCAACGCACGACGGGTTTCAATATGTTTGAAAACCAGTCTGTCTCTCTGAGGCTGATCGCGCTTGATGTCCTGCCAGGCTTCCAGCTCGTTTTGCTTTCGGATGCGAGCGCTTTCACCGCGTAAGATATCCCAGAGACCAGCGAAGCCTTTCCGGTATCGGTCCTGCCGCTGTTTCGCTTCCCGGAACGCACGCGCCTGCAGCGCTAGGTCAAACCGTTTGCGTTCGTCTTGCTGCGCTTTGATGAGCCGCTGGCGTTCGTGTTCGAGCTGACGGTTCTGGAGCTTCGCCATGCGCCGACGCTCAGCCTCAATACGCTGGACAGCTGGCGTCATGGCTTTTGCGATCCTGCCGCGTGCAACAGCTACAGTTGGAAGGGCCTTCTCCGGGCCAAGCCTGGAGCGCACGTCTTTGGTTTTCAGACCCGCCCATTTCGGCAGGCTGTAAATCTCGCCATCGCGGTCGAGCACGACAAAGCCGCGCCGATCCCCACGAGCGAGGACAAGCCCTCGTTCATCGAGAGCCGCTTCCAGTGCGCCTCTGGTGTCCGATATCGCCCAGGCGTCCTGTATTGATGCTTTGATCTGGCGCGGGTCTTTGCCGACGCGCCTGGCCTGTTGCCATTCGGCCAAAGAGAAGTTCTTCGGATCACGAGCTTCGCGGTCGATCAGCCCCTTGGGCATCTCCCAGCCATGTTCGCGGAACAACTCGCGCGAGATCTCGCGCAGTTTGCGCTTCGAATGGGAAAGCTGGACCGCTTTCATCTCCTGCGGATCGATCCGGCTCCATACGACATGGGCATGCCGCCGTCCGCTTTTTTCATGGAAGACAATGGCGCGCGGCTGACCGTCCAGCCCGAGGCGCTTTTCGACCTTATCAGCGGCCTTCTCGAAGGCCTGTGTCGTGACCCTCGCGCCTTCAGGCGGGTTAAGGCTCAAGGAATAGAGGAACTGCTTACAGCGCGTTCCCCGGCTGATCGCATAGCTCTCTGTGAATGCGCCGAGCAGATCATCGGAGACGAAGCCGCGAAGTTCATGCACCTGAACATGATCATTCTCCGGCTTGAGCAGATGGACGGCCAGGTCCTTTGCTCCGCCGCGCTGATTGCCGTTGAGGATCATCGCAAACCTCCAGAGGAAGGAGGCTCCGGCGCAAGGGCTGCAATCAACGCATCGCGCATCTCACGGATATCGGCACAGGCCGCCGCAAGCTCAGCTTCCAGATCAGGACCGACCGGCAGCGTGCCGAGATGCACGGCCTTGGCGATCTGGTTCATGTTCGACGAAAGCCGGGATTGGCCGAGCAGGCTCAAAGCACGCGCAAGCGCCTGCTTATCCGCCGCCGGACTTCGAGAGCGGAAAGCTCTTTTGTCCGCCTCATCACCAAGAAGCTTGTTGCGGATGAAGCTTCCCAAAGGACGATCACCCGCCATCGCATCCAGTTTGGCACGCTCTTCGAACGTCAGGCGCAGCGAGAATGGCTTTGGCTTGGCGGCCTTGCCACCAACCGCGTTGAAGCTTGTCTTCGCCCAAGCCGCCTTCTTGTGATCGAGGCCGCTCATAGGGACGGCCCCCGAGGATCACGCTTCAGGGTCCGAAGCTCCTGATCCACCTGTTTTAACTGGCTTTCCCAGTCCTCCAGCGTTTCAAACAGCGCGTTCGAAGTTTCTCCTTCGAGGCGCGCCAGTTTTTGTTGGACGTCACAGAACGTTGGACAAAATCCAAGAAGCTTGGATCGGCATCTCGAGTTTAGAGTCCTTCGAACGTCTGACCGGTAGGGCACTTATTCAGCCGCAGCTTGAAGAGCCTCTACGCGCAGTAAGGTCGATTCCAATGACCTCTACCCGGTCAACGCCCGACAAATCCCGTGCGAGGTTTCTTCCACGAGCTTGGAGACTCTGAACCAGTTCTGCAAAGTCGACTGACTTACCATCGAGCAGGTGCCATGTGTCGCGCTGGCCCTGGTTAACTAATACAAATAGCCCCATCGAAGAACGACGATCCCGCAGATAATCGCCGCAGAGCTGGTTCTGTAAACGCTCGAAAAATTGGGACCCACGCCACTTGCCTGCGAGCTTCAGCTCAACCGGAACTGGGCCATCGAAGCCGGCCCCCAAAAAACGAAGGTCGATGCGCTTCGCGTCGGCAAGCTCGTCCTCATTGGCAATGCTGTAGCGACCATTGGCAAGCCGACGAAGTTCTCCGCCGAGATACTTCCGCATCTCGACCTCCTGTTGGACTTTCAACAGTGTGGCTGCGACGCTGTTGTCTCCGTCTTCAAGATCGGCTTTCAGGTCGGAAAACCTATGGACCGCCAGATCAAAAAGCTCTTGGTGATTTTTCGGCGTCCGTTCTTGTTCGCGATGAAAATCTAGAACCTGCTTCGGCGACCACTCCTGTCCCTCCGCATCCGCCTGGGCCCTTCTTCGGGCCTTGAGGTGATACCAAGAGCGCGCAGAAACGTGAGGATGCTCGCGTGACAGGGCTTCGAGGGCAGAGAACGCGGCTTTCCCGGGTATCTCTTCAAGAAGCGATGTGAGGCGGTCTCTTGCGTCCTGGGCGCTATCACGAAGATTTGGCGTGTAGATGCCCGCGCCTGCCCGCTGGATATCATCCTCTATCCGCACGATGGTGTGGACCAGGTCGATCAAGCGCTTGAGGTGCAGAGGCGTCCGAAACGCGTCGCGGGCATTGATTCCAGAACTGTGGTGACTTCCTACAAGCCGTGTGATGAATCCCATTGCGAGCTGCAAGCCATCTTCGTCGGCGAGTTTCGGCAGTCGATCCTCCAGCGCTGCAACGGCCTCCTCCGGCGCGACGCCTGCCCAGGCCGCGAACCAACACGCGAGATTGTCGATACGCGCCAGTGTCCGGGCCTTGCGCGCGGCGAGCCGAGCGATGTCGTCGGAGCTGACTGACGACCCGTTGATGATCTTTAGGAGCTTCTCAAGCGACTGAAGGTTTTCAGGTTCCTTTCGAAGCCGTTTGATCAAAGGCGGGGCGACACGGTTCCATGAACCGCCCCGGGTTTCCTGGAGGCTCTGACCTGTGAGAAGGGAGAGCCACTATGGAACGACACACGACACGATATCCGGCGGAGGTCCGCGAGCGGGCTGTGCGGCTGGTTTTGGATCATCAGGGCGATCATGCG
>JAVJPX010000001.1:0-155089 GCA_040217555.1 Oceanicaulis sp. | reverse complement strand
CGACGCCATGGTGGCGCGCGGCAAGGCGAAAAAGCTCGCCCTCATCGCCCTGGCGCGAAAAATCCTCGTCACCCTGAACGCCATCGTCAGAGACCAAAAACCGTATCATCCAGCTTGACGACCAACACAGTCGCTCTCCCCCTGGTCATGGGGCGAGGGGGACGTTGACGCTGCGGGCGGCCTGCGGCGTTACACCAGGCTTTGAAGGCCTGAGAGCTTAGCCGTCCGTCTCCTCCGGCAGGCTGTCGCCCACGGGCACTTCGGCCGGGTCCTCCACCGGGGTCTCTTCCAGCGCCTCCTCTTCGGCCTCGCCGCCGCCGAACAGGGCCTGGCCGATATCGGGCCATTCGCCGGTGGCCAGGAACGGCAGAGACAGCGCCATGGCCACCGAGATCACCAGGCCGACGCCCGCACGGATCGCGTCGGAGACGACGTCGAACAGCGCCTCGCCCTTGCCGCGCAGGCTCGCCGCCAGCGAGATCGCCAGCTCCCGGCCCGCCAGAAGGCCCAGGAACACCCAGGTGGTGCTCATGGGGATGTCGCTGATTTCCTTGAAGTACATCAAGATGATGCCGAAGGTGAAATCGACGATCGTCGCCGAGCGCACGTCCACGGTGTTGGTCTTGGACAGAACGATCTTCTGAATCTCGCCGCCGCGAATGGCGAAGATGATGGCGTGCAGGGTCAGCATCAAAAGCGTGGCGAAGATCAACAATCCGATGGAGAAGGTGACCTGGATGTCGCCGTCCGGCGTCACCACGGTTTCGCGCGGCAGGTAGACGAAGATGTTCGCCAGATCCTGCATCAGCCATTGCGACCACAAAAACCCGGTCGACAGCCATTGCAGCACGTACCAGGTGTTGAGCCGGTTGGTGAGCACCGCGATCGCGACGGCGGCCAGAACGGTCAGACCGATCGCAGGAAGGCCGATGGCGGCGGGATCGGGCAGGACCGGGCCCTGGGTGAGCAGATAGACCAGCACGCACACCAGAAGCGCGACGCCGGGAATCGACCACCAGGCGCCGGAATGATCCTCGACCTCGGTCTTGAACACCCATTTTTCAAAGCTGCGCGAGATCACCGCGAACAGCACCGCGCCCGCGGCGAACGCCACCACATAGCCCAGCAGCGATTTCACCAGCATGGAGCCCAGCACCCCGGCCGTGGCCGCGCCGCCGGTGAGGGTGAAGATGGTCAGCACCAGAAAGGTGGTGGAGACCGGAATCCCGAACCGGGTGAGAATGAGCAGCACCAGCGGCGGCAGCACGTGCCACCATTGAATGCCGGCTTCGGGGTAGGGGATGGAGTTCAGGCGGTCGAAGGCGATGTCGCCGTCATAGCCGAACCAGCCATAGAGCATCACCGTCACGATGATGGTGCTGGCGAAGAACCACAAGGTCACCCAGGAGCGCTTGGAGTTGGACGCCAGGAAGGTGCCCAGCGTCTGGATCACATCGTTGGCCACGATGGCGTAGGCCGCGAACGAGAACCCAACAAGCGCCAGCAACGGCACGCCGAACACCGCAAGATCGGTCATCAATGAACTCCGAACCCCCTCGCGCGCTTTCAGCGCGCCTTGAGAGCCCCGATAGCAAGCCGCAAAGCCCCGGTGAAGCAAAACCGGCTGCGACCCGGTGCAATTTCATCAAAGCGTCATGGCGGGGGGGTGAGCCGCGGTCGGCGAAGCCGATCAATCGATCCGGTGGGTGAGTGCTGGTCCGCGAAGCGGATCAAATTTTCCGGGGGACCCTTTAATGGGCTAAGCGCACCGGCGATCAGCCACCTGCGAACCAGCGCCCGTCAGCGGTGCGTTCCGCCTGGCCCACCGCTTCCAGGATGGCGAGCATGGCCTCCACCTGTTCACCCTTCTTCTTGCCCTTGCCTTTGAAGGCGGCGGACACCGCCTCCGCCTCCAGCGGTTTGGGCGAGGCGGCCAGCACGGCGCGCACGGCGCGCGCGCGCTGGGCGTCGTCTTTGGGCAGCGCCATGTCGGCGGCGGCCTTGGCCGCCTCGGGCAGAACGATTTCGCTCTGGCTCGCCTTGACGGTCTCGGCGCCGGTAGGGTTCTGGAATTCGGGACGCAGCCAGCGCACATGGCCGCGCGCCTCTTCCTCGGCGCGCTCATGGTTCAGCGCCACCAGCCGCTCCAGGATCGCGTCTTCGGAAAGGTCCGCCGGCCAGCCATAGGCCTCGAACACGGCGGCGTCGATCTGGTCGTGAATGTCCTTGAGAACCCCCACCAGCCCGGCCTCATAAATGTCGCGCTCGGTCTCGGTGAGGGGCGGTGTCTCTTTTCCTCCCCCGCTTGCGGGGGAGGTGTCCCGGGCGGAGCCCGGGGCGGAGGGGGGAGCGGCGTCATCTGTCGCAATCCCCCCTCCGTCCGGCGCTGACGCGCCGTCCACCTCCCCCGCAGGCGGGGGAGGAAAGCCGGCCGACGCCGCCTCCAGCGCGCGCACCCGCTCCAGCACGTTGTAGAGCTTGGTCATGGTCAGAAAGTCATGCTCGGCCAGGCGTTCCTTGCGGAAGGCGTCGAGCCGCTCGCCGAGATCGTCGAGCCTCGCTTTCAGCGCCGGTTTGTCGGAGAGGTCGGGGAAGGGGAAGGGGTCGAAGCATTTCGTGGTGTTGTAGACGGGTCTATCCTCAAGTGTTGCTCCGGTGGAGAGAGCCCAAATGATGTGGATGCGAGAGTGTAGCGCCGCGAGATGCGCCGGGTATTTAAGAGCGACAACACGGATTTTCTGATCCGGAAGAACTTCATTCGAGAGGAAGGTGAACCAGCGGTGCTTCGAAGTCTCAGGCGTCGCGATAAAGCGGTTCACGCCTGCGAGCGCCTTTCGCATAGCAAAGCGTTGTTCGCCGTAAAGCCACCAATTCTTCCGGTGGCCTTCTCGACGAACCTCCATCCGGAACGGCCGCACGTCTTCCAGGACTTTTTGAAAGAGCTTCGGGTGACTGTCTGCGGCTTCCCGTTCCTTAAGCCCACAGAAGTCGATGATAAGTCGCGGCTCTGATCCTGCGACCAGCTCACGTCCATTCAGGTATTTTTTCAGGACCGCCGGCAGCCGCTCAAGGTCGTACCCTGCGCGGGAAACGAATGATGGGGGCACGACGAATCCAAGTCCGACCGGGATAACGCCCATGAATGAAAGACCGGAGTTCGCCTTCAGCGGTGATGCGCTGGCGGTGTTTGCTCCAGATTTAAGCGAGCCGGAGAGCTTTCCTGACTGTTCAACGAGCGTCACTTCAGGGTTATCCGATGCAAGATCACATTCGCTGCTGACTGTGTAGCTGCGACCGTTTTGGTCGCCGGCGACAGCCGTAGTCATTGCGATCCTTACAGCAGCGCTATCGGAAGTTTTCACCCAAGGGTGATCACCGATCGCAAACACAAGAGAGATCGGCTTTTTTCCTGACAGCGCTTTCTCAACAACAACTCGATTGAATGACATGGTGATTGAATTGGTCGTCACAAAGCCGAAGCGTTTAGTGATATCCCCAAGCAGAATGTTCGCCGCCTTGGCCCACCAATACATCACCAGGTCAATTGATCCTGGAAGGCCCGGATACGCGCGGCGGAGCGTTTCCACATATCCTTCGCCGAGATTTGCGATCATCCGCTTGTTTCCGATGAACGGCGGATTGCCCACGATGAACTCCGCCTCCGGCCATTGCGCCGGTTTGGAGTCGGGGTAATCCCAGATTTCCGTGCGCGCGCTTTCATCCGGCACTTTCTCTCCGGTGACCGGGTGATCCTTGAAGCTCACGCCGTCCCAGCGGGTCACCGGCTTGCCGTGCGCGTCACGGCGCAGGACAGCCTCGCCCCGGTCCAGGATCGCGTCGCGGTTCTCGATATTGTGGAAGTCGCGCAGCACGGGGTCGTAGACAAAGTCGATCCCGCCGGATTTCACCTGCCACTGGATATAGCCGATCCACAAGACCAGCTCGGCGATGGCCGCGGCGCGAGGATTCAGCTCGATGCCCAGAAACTGGTGCGGATCGATGGCGTGGTCCTTGTATTCGGACCGGGCGCGCCCGCCCAGCTGGACGATGGCGTCCACCACCTCGCCCTCAAGCCGCTTCATCCGCTCCATGGCCACATAGAGGAAGTTTCCGGTGCCGCAGGCCGGGTCCAGCACGCGCACCTCGCACAGATTGGTGTGGAAGTCGCGCAGGGCCTTGAGCGCGTCCTTCTCCTTGTTCTGGCGCATCAGCCCTTCGACCTTGGCCTTCACCCCCGCCCAGTCCTCGCGCAGCGGCTCCATGAGGGTGGGGGTGATCAGCCGGTCCACATAGGCGCGCGGGGTGTAGTGGGCGCCCAGGCGGTGGCGTTCGTCCTTGTCCAGCGCCTGTTCCAGCAGCGTGCCGAAGATCGCCGGCTCCACCTGTTTCCAGTCCTGTTTCGCGGCGATGTGCAGCTCGGAGACCATCTCGGCGGTGAGCGGGATGGCGGCGGCGTCCTTGAACAGGCCGCCGTTGAAGCGCCGGATGGGCGCTTCGAGATAGCCGGAGAATTTCGCGCCCTCATTCATCTCCGTCCACAAACTTTCAAGTGCGTGGTGGGCGTGCTCGGGCTTGGATTTCATGCGGTCGAGCAGGGCCGTAAACTTGCCCTCCGGCAGCAGCTTCACGTCCTCGGCGAACATGGTGAACAGGCAGCGCATGAGGAACAGGGCCACTTGTTCGGCGCTGTGTCGGCGCGCGCCGCTCGGCGTCTTGCGGCTTTCCAGCTCGCGCGCGACCCTGGCCAGGCGCGCGGCGATCTCCTTGGTGACGCGGGCGTTCTCGCGCGTGGGATCAAGGCTGTAGGGATCGGTCCAGATGGCGCGCAGGCGCGCGCGCACCTCCGGCTTGTGCAGGTCTTCAAGCTGGATGCGGAAGCCGCGCCGGTCGGGAAACTGGTCGTAGGATTTACCCTGACCGGAGAAGTCGGCGTAGATTTCAAAGCAATAGCCGATATCCGCGACGATCAGGAAGGGCGGCCAGCCGTGCCGGGTCGGCAAATCCTTGGCGTATTGCTCGGCCTGGGCGCGCGCTTTCTGCATGGCGGAGTACCAGCGATCGGTGCCGCGCCGGGCCGTGCCCGCACGGCCCTTGCCGGCCTCTTCGCCGAACAGATTGACCTCAGCCGCGCCGGCGGTGCGCCGGCCGGCGCCGTCCGCGCCTTGCTTGGCCTCCAGCACGAAGCAGCCGCGCTTGTAAAGATCAATCCGGCGGGTGGAGGTCGTGCCGTCCTGGTGATTACGGGTGACCTGGCGCTCGAAGACATAATCGTTGAGCGCGGTTTCCTCTTTGGACGGATCCGGCCGCGGCACGCCGAGAAGGTCGGTCAATTCATTGAGGAAGGACTGGGTGTTCGACAGCTCCCCGCCGCCGGATCCGCTCCACCGTTCGATGAACGCCGCGATCTGGTCCTTTGAAACGCCGTCTTCGCTCACGCCCCGCCCTCAACCTGAAGAAGCCCTGCCCGTTGACCGCGACGCTAGCCGCGTTCTTGCGCCGCTTCAACGGGTTGGAGAGGGGCGAGGCGCAGGCCCGCCGCCCGCCCTAGCGCGCGCGGATGCGGGCGTGGCCGTCGCGGCGGGGTTCGACGCGGCCGATGATCCAGGCCGGCTCGCCGGCGTCGTGGAGGTGTTTCAGGCGGCGTTCGGCGCCGGCTTCGGGCACGGCGGCCAGGAGCCCCCCGGCGGTCTGGGGATCGATGAGCAGGTCCGCGCGCGCGCCGGTGGGGGCGTTGAGCTCATTCTTCGATAAGCGGTTGGCCTCAAACAGGCTGGAGCGCACCCCGGCCTCTGCGAGGGGTTCGGCGCCGTCGAGCACCGGCACGGCGCCGAGATCGAGCCTGGCGCACGACTCCGCGCCGAGCAGGCTGAGCAAATGACCGGCCAGGCCGAAGCCGGTGACGTCGGTCATGGCGCGCGCGTCCTCGGCGAGCTGGCGCGCGGCCTCGCCCTGGGGCCGGGCCATGCTCTCCCAGCAGGCCGCAAGCGGGCGGCCGCCGGCCTTCAGCGCCATTTCGCCGGCCAGCAGCACCCCTGTCCCGATCGGCTTGGTGAGGATCAGCACGTCGCCAGGCTTCGCGCCGCCCTGGCGAATGGCGCGATCGGCGAGCCCGGTGACGGAGAAGCCCAGGGTGAACTCCGCGCCGGTGGCGGTGTGACCGCCGACGATGTCCGCGCCTTCAGCGCCGAACACGCTGGCGGCGCCGGCGAGAACGTCTTTCAGCGCCGCGCTCTGCATCGCCTCGCGCATGGGCGGCAGGGTGAGCTGGACCAGCCCGGACTGGGCCGAAGCGCCGCAGGCCCAGACATCGCCCAGGGCGTGCACCGCGGCGATGCGCGCGAACAGGTAGGGGTCCTCGATGAAGGCGCGCAAATGGTCGGTGGAGAGCACCTGCACCCGGTCTGCGAGCGCGATCACCGCCGCGTCGTCGCCGCGCCCGGCCACCACGTCGGCGCGTTGCGGGGCGGGCAGCTCGGCGAGCCCCTCCAGCAGCGGGCCGCGCGCGGTCTTCGCGCCGCACCCGCCGCACAAGGGCTGATCGGGAGAGAGAGAGTCGACGCCGGCTGCACGCGGGCCTTTCAGCGTCGGCGCCGCCATGGGCGCGAGGTCTGTGAGCTTCTCCATGAACGCCCGGTCGATCCGGTTCTTCATCGACCAGACCGGCCCGCCCTTCAGGCAGACGCCGAATTTCGTCCCAACGGCCGACTTTTTACCGGTGGAGACCAGCTTGAGATAATCGCCCTGAGGCTGGAAGGCGCGGCTTGGCTCCTTGCCTTGCATCGCGCTGCGCAGATTGTCGTACAGCACCGGCGCGGCGCGCACGGCGTAGACGCCGGCCTTGGGCCGCGGGGCGTGGGTGAAATGGGCGCAGTCGCCTGCGGCGAAAACGCTGGGGCTGGTGATCGATTGCAGGGTGCGGCCCACCTTCACATAACCGTTTTCAAGCGCCAGAGGCGTGTCGGCGAGCCAGTCCCAGGGCGCGGGGCCGGTGGCCGCGATGGTGAAATGGCTCTCGATCGCCGCGCCGTCGGCCAGGCGCACCGAATCGGCCTGGATGCTGCGCAGGCGCGCGCCGGCGTGCACGCGCACCCCGGCCTTGTGCAGCGCGCTTTTCAGCGCCTTGCGCGCCGTGCCGGGAAACTCGGCGAGGATGTCGTCGTTCGCCTCGATCAGGCTGATCTCGAACCCTTTGGGGTTGGTCTGCGACAGGCGGTGGGCGCAGGCCAGCGCCAGCTCCACCCCGCCGGCGCCGGCGCCGATCACCGCGATCTTCGGCTTGGCCTCGCGCGCCTTGAGACGGATCAGAAACGCTTCGAACCGGTCGGCGAACCGGTCCAGGGGCTTGGCGGGAACCGCGTGCTCGGCCGCGCCGTCCTTGTGGGGAAGAGCGCCTTTGACGCCCACGTCAAGGCTCGCCACGTCGAAGCGCACCGGCGGCCGGTTTTCCAGATGCACGAGCCCGGCCTCGGCGTCCAGCCCGGCGGCGCGGTCGAGAATCAGGCGCGCCCCGGCGTACCGGGCCAGGCGCACCAGGTCGATCTCCAGCTCCTCGCGCGCGTAGTGACCGGCCACATAGCCCGGCAGCATTCCGGTGTAGGCGGTCACCGGGGCGGGGTCGACGAGGGTGAGGCGCGCGCCGGGCAGGGGCTTCATGCCCCAGCGTTTAAGGACCAGGGCGTGCGCGTGGCCGCCGCCGATCAGGACAAGGTCGCGCGTCAGCGGCGTGGGCAGGAACATGGGCGGAGTTTGCCTCGGGGCGATCAATCGGAGCGGTTCTAGCCGGACACGGGCGCGAAGGCGAGCGCGGCGGCCCCCGGCCCGGCCTCGGCGTAACGCGCAAGGTCCAGCTTCCGTCCCGGCCGGCATGCAGCGATGGTCGCTCTCACGATTGCTCGGGCGCGTCCTCGCGCACCGCGCCGGCGGGGGATTTGTGCTCCAGAACCAGCCGCGCCCCCAGCCACCACAGGATCGACCAGGCCGAGCCGAACGCCCAGCCGGCGAGCACGTCGGTGGGCCAGTGAACGCCGAGATAGACCCGGCTCGCGCCCACCAGGGCGGCGATCAGCACCGCGCACCAGATGATGAAGATCTTGGCGCGCCGCCGGGTCTGGGCGCTGGCGAGCATCAGGCCGAGGGTGAGATAGGTCAGCGCCGCCGCTGTCGCGTGTCCGCTGGGAAAGCTGGAGGAGGTGGCGTGGGTGAGGTGCTCGACGATGTCGGGCCGGGCGCGGTCGAAGGCGCCCTTGAACACCGAGACCAGAGACGTGCCGGTGACGATGGAGCCCACCATCACGGCGACCTTGCCCGCCTTGCCAAGCAGCAACAGGTAAATACCAGCGAACACCACCATCAAGGTGAGCACCGCATAGCCGCCGAGCGCGGTGATGTCGGCGATCGCATACTCCAGCCAGCCCGGGCCGACCGGGTCTTCCAGGTCGCCCGCATTGCGCAGGGCCAGGAAGATCATCCGGTCGAAGGCTTGCGTGTCGCCTTCCAGCACTTCGTCGGTCAGCCAGGCGAAAACGCCCGCGCCGGCGAGCACCAGGCCGAAGGCGGCCACCGTCTTCAACTCGACGGACAGGCCCGCCAGACGGTCACGGATGCGGGTCGGGGTGAGTGTGTTCATAGACGGGCTCGCACGTCGCTCCGCATAGGGCAACGTCAGGCGAGCCAAGCGGTTGCTTCGCCAACCCTGCGGGCGGCGGAGGGGCGTGAGGCTTTGATTGTACTGAAGGATCAGCGCGGATCGTGCTGAAGGATCAGCGCGGACGGGTGGATGGCTCCCCGGGCCGGACTCGAACCAGCGACCCAGCGGTTAACAGCCGCTTGCTCTACCAACTGAGCTACCGGGGAACACCCCATCCGCGATGGAGGCGTGGTCTTTAGCAATGCTTTTCTGGCGGCGCAAGCGCCGCGCTGCGCGCTTTTCGCCCCCGATGCAGCCGCGCCTGAGCGCGGACAAAAAAAATCGGGAGCGCGAGCGCTCCCGAAAAGGCATTGGGTGGATGGTGGGGTGTCTTCGAGGGAAGACACGTAAACAAATACTGAGTCGCCGGTTAACAAGCGCCTAACGTTAACGGCTTTTGCGGAAAAAGTTTTTCAAACCTGAATCGTCCCGCCCTCGCAGCCGGGCGCCGGGGTGCGTCGCGCCTGGCCGCGGCCTATGCTAGGCTGGTCAAAACAAGATCGGAGGAGACCGCCATGGCCGAACGCAGCGCCAGCTATTCTGAATTCTGGCCGTTTTACCTGCGAGAGCACGCAGAGCCGCGCACGCGCTATCTGCACTACGCCGGCACGGTGATCGGCACGGTGCTGCTGGCGTTCGCGATCGCCACCCAGACCTGGTGGATGATCGCGCTGTGGCCGCTGGCCGGGTACGGTTTCGCCTGGGTCAGCCACGCCTTCGTTGAAAAGAACAAGCCGGCGACCTTCATCCACCCGCTCTGGTCGCTGATCAGCGACTACCGCATGACCTTCCTGGCCTTCACCGGGCAGCTCAAGCCCGAGCTGGAGAAGGCCGGCGTGATCGGCCACCCGCACGCGCGCGCCGCCGAGTAGGCCGAGTAGAAAGAACTGCGCTGAAACGCGAAACGCCCGGGCCTTTCGGTCCGGGCGTGTTCATGTCGGCCATGTGGTGATGAAGCCGAAGCTCTGGAGGCGCCACCCGGAATCGAACCGGGGTACACGGATTTGCAATCCGCTGCGTCACCACTCCGCCATGGCGCCGCTCCTGAGCCCAGCGATGATGCTTACCCAAACCCGGCGCCGCCCGCAACGGGCTTTGCGCTGTTGAATTCAGCGCGTTGAGGGTGGAATTCGCCGGCCTGCGGCGCCGCGCGCCTTGCCGGGGCTTGGCGCGCGGGGATATAAGCCGCACGAACTTCCAAAGCATGAGGTCCGCGCCCCGCGATGTACGATTACGCCAAGGCCCGCCTGGCGATGGTGAACAGCCAGATCCGCCCCTCCGACGTCACCGACCACCGCATCCAGGACGCCATGGGCGAGATTCCGCGTGAGCTCTTCCTGCCGAAATCACAGCTGTCGAAGGCCTATGCCGACGCCGAGGTGGCCTTAAGCGACGAGCGCGCCATGCTGCGCCCGCGCGAATTCGCCAAGCTGATCCAGGAAGCGCGCGTGAAACCCACCGACGTCGTGCTCGATGTGGGGTGCGGCCGCGGCTATTCCAGCGCCGTGCTCGCGCGTCTGGCCGAGACCGTGATCGGGCTGGAGGACGCCGAGAGCAAGCTCGCGGCCAAGGCCGGCGAGCGGCTGTCGAAAGTCGGCGCCGACAATGCGGTCGTGGTCGAGGGCAAGCTCGCCGAAGGCGTGCCGGGCCAGGGCCCGTTCGACGTAATCATCGTCAATGGCGCGGTGGGCGAGCCGGCGCCGGCGTGGCTGGAACACCTCGCCGAGCACGGCCGTCTGGCGGTCATCGAACGCGACGGCGTCGTGGGCCGGGCGAAAATCTACACCAGGTCCGGCGGCCATGTGGGCGAGCGCACCGTGTTTGACGCCGCGCCGCCCTTCCTGCCGGGCTTCGAACCGGAAGGCGGCTTCGTTTTTTAAGGGGCGCGGCGGGGCCGCACCCGGAGAAATCTCGCTGAAGTGAACGCTGTTCACTTTCCTTTTCCCTCACGCGCGTGCATATGTGGGCGGCGGGGATCAGGGCTGGGGGCGGCGTGAAGGCGATGGGTATCGGCGGGAGAACGCATTCATGACTTATCGGCTGTTGATCGGCGCGGCGCTTGCACTGACCGCGCTCGGCTCGGCGTCGGCCCAGACGCTTGAGGACACCTTGAGCGCGGCCTACGCCTCCAACCCCACCCTCGCCGCCCAGCGCGCCCGGCTGGAGCAGACCGAGGAAGGCTATTTCCAGGCCCGCGCCGCGCGCCTTCCCACCCTTGGCGCGAACGCCTCGGTGAGTGAGCAGCACAATTGGGGCGGGGCGGGGCAATTCCAGCTCGATCCTGAAGGCTCGGCCAGCTACGGGGTGAGCCTGTCCCAGGCGATTTATCGCGGCGGGCGCATTTCCGGCTCCATCGACGCGGCGCTGGCGCGCATCCTGGCCGGGCGCGAACAGCTGCGCGCCACCGAGCAGACGGTGTTCATCGCCGCCATCGCCGCCCACGCCGACGTGGTGAGCGATCTTCAGGTGGTGGCGATCCGGTCCAACAATGTGGAGGTCCTCGCCGAGCAGCTGCGCGCGGCGCGCGACCGCTTTGAAGTGGGCGAAATCACCCGCACCGACGTCGCCCAGGCCGAGGCGCGCCTGTCCGGCGCCCGCGCCCAGCTTTCCGCGGCTCAGGCGGCGCTGGCGGGATCGCGCGCCGCCTATCAGCGCGTCACGGGCATCGAACCGGTGGAGCCGGCCGATCCTGATACCGCGCCGGTGATTCCGGAGGACTACGCCGACGCGGTCGCGGTGGCGCTGGACAACAATCCTGATCTGCTCTCCTCGCAATACGCAGAGCGCGCCGCCGAGCTCGGCGTGCGCGTGGCGCGCGGATCGCTGCTTCCCGAAGTGAGCGTAAGCGCGTCAGCGGGGGAGAACCGCCCCTCGGACTTCACCGGCCAGGCGCGCGGCTCCGCCAGCGTGCGCGCCCAGGTGACGGTGCCGATCTTCACCGGCGGGCTGAACCGGTCGCGGGTGCGCGAAGCGCGCGCCGGGGCGGACGTGGCGCGCCTGCAAGGCCTCGCCGTGCGCCGCGAGGTGGTCGAGGGCGTGTCCAACGCCTGGAACAACTATCTCGCCGCGCTGGCGGTGATCGAATCATCACGCGAAGCGGTGCGCGCCAACGAGATCGCCTTCGACGGGGTGGAGCAGGAGGCCTTCGTGGGCTTGCGCACCACGCTGGACGTGCTCAACGCCGAGCAGGAATTGCTGAACTCCCGGCTGGAACTGGTGCGCGCGGAGCGGGATCTGACCGTGGCCAGCTATGCGCTGATGCAGGCCATGGGATTGTTGCACACCGGGCGGCTGGCGCTGCCGGTGGAGGCCTATGATCCCGAAGCCGTGTTTGAAGACCGCCGCGGCTTCAACTTCGACTTAACGCCCTGGGATTAAGACACGGGTTATTGAGGCGAACGCTGGACTCCGGTTCGTGTGCGCGCCTAACCTTGGTTAACCCGTTACCCCCTCGACGGATGAAGGATCACCATGGCTCAGGAAAACGCCGAACAGGAACCGACAATGGAGGAGATTCTCGCCTCCATCCGCCGGATCATCAACGAAGACGAAGACGAGCAGCCCGCCGAGGCCGCAAATTCCGAACCTGAGCCCGCTCCGGAACCGGAAGCCGCCGCCGAGCCTGAACCCGAACCCGAGCCCGAGCCTGAACCAGCGCCCGAGCCCGAGCCTGAGCCGCAGCCGCAGTTCGACGCCGAGGCGACCGGCGAGCCTGACGAGGATGACGTGCTGGAACTCACCGAACGGGTCGAGGAAGAGCCCGAAGTCGACGACGGCCCGATGGCGCTGTCCGACGATCTGATGATCCTCGACCGCGAAACCGAGGAGCCGGAGCCGGCCCCGGCGCCGGAACCGGAACCGGAAGTGGATGAAGAGGACAGCCTGCTCGACGCCGCGCCGGCGAGCGCGGCCGCGGGCATGTTCGCGGCCCTTTCGGAGAACCTGCGCGTCTCCTCCGACCAGGGCCAGACCCTAGAAGGCATCGTGCGCGAGCTGATGCGCCCCATGCTCAAGCAATGGCTGGACGATAATCTGCCCTCCATCGTGGAGGAGAAGGTTCAGGCCGAAGTCGAACGCATCGCCCGGCGCCGCCGCTAAGACGGTACGGCGAGGTGAATGTCTGAAGCGGGCGCCGGGCGAACCGGCGCCCGTTTTCATATCCTCAGGAGGGCAGGCATGCGGGAGCTGAACGCCGCGTGGAGCGAGGTCGAACCCTGGCTCGACGGGTTGGAGGGGCGGCGCAAGCGCGCCGTGTCGCGCTTTTATTGGGCGATCCCGCTGGCGCTTGGCGCGGCGGTGGCTGGGGCGATCGCAGTCACCCTGTTCGGCGGGCCGGTGGAGCTGGCGGTGGTCGGCGCGGTGCTCCTCGCCAGCCTCGTCATGGCGCTGGGCGCGTCGCAGATGCGCACGCTGTCGAAAGAGCTGAAAGCCGGCCTCAACACCCGCCTCGCGACCGCGTTCGGGCTGAGCTACGCCGCCGAGCCGGGCCACGCCGCGCGCTTCGACGCCTTTCGCAGCCATGGCCTGATCCCCCATTCAGACCGGCGCAGCTTCGAAGACCATTTTTCCGGCGACGCCCACGGCGCCGAGTTCGAGCTTTACGAAGCCCACCTCAAACAGCGCCGCCGGTCGAAGAACCGCACCTATTACGTGACCGTGTTCCGCGGCGTGCTGATCCGCATCGCATTTCCGCGCACGGTGGAGGGCGCCACGCTGATCACCCGCGACAAGGGGCTGTTCAACGCCTTTGAAGGCTTCGCCAACAAGACCTTCGGAAAGGCCGGCCGCAAGCTGGAGCGGGTCGGCCTGGTCGACCCCACGTTTGAAAAGCTGTTCGAGGTTTACGGCACCGATCAGGTGATGGCGCGCTATCTGCTGACCCCCACCTTCATGGAGCGGCTGCTGGATCTGGAGACGCTTCTGTCCGGCAAGAATGTGCGCGCGGTGTTCGACGAGGACCTTGCGCCCGAGGCCGGGCGCGGCGAGCTGCTCATCGCGGCGGAGACAGGAAACAATTTCGAGCCCGGCTCGCTGTTCAAACCGCTCGCCGAGCGCGCGCGCATCGAAGCGATTTACGCGGAAATCAAGCTCATCGACGACATCATCAAGACGCTGCTGGAACCGGCGGATTTTCGGGAGCGTCCAAAGGCCTGAGGTCTGTTCACTCCGCGCGGTGAACGCTTATCGCTTCGCAAGTTCCTTCATCGCCCGGTCGACGCCGTCCAGGGTGAGCGGGAACATGCGCTCCGGGCCTACGATCTCTCGGATCAGCTGAACCGAATAGGTGTGCGGCCACCAGTTTTCCGGCGTGGGGTTCAGCCAGATGAAGTGGGGGTAGGTCTCTTTGATCCGGCGCAGCCAGACGCCGCCCGCCTCTTCGTTCCAATGCTCCACCGAGCCGCCGGGATGGGTGATTTCGGTGGGGCTCATGGCCGCGTCGCCTACGATCACCACCTTGTAATCGCTGGGATATTTATGGAGCACGTCCATTAGCGGCGTGGTCTCGCTCATCCGACGCCGATTGGATTTCCACACCGCCTCATAAGGGCAGTTGTGGAAATAGAAATACTCCAGATTCTTGAACACCGAGGCGGCCGCGGAGAACAGGCGCTCGGTCAGGTCGATATAGGGATCCATGGATCCGCCCACGTCGAAAAAGACCAGCACCTTTACCGCGTTGCGCCGTTCCGGGCGCATCTTCACATCAAGATAGCCGCGCCTTGCGGTGGCGGAGATCGTGTCGTCGAGGTCCAGCTCCTCCTCCGCGCCGTCGCGGGCGAACTTGCGCAGCCGGCGCAGCGCGACCTTCAGATTGCGCGTGCCTAGCTCGCGGTCCTGGTCGTAATCGCGAAAGCGCCGGGTCTCCCAGACCTTCACCGCCTGCTTGTTCTTCGACTTGCCGCCGATGCGCACCCCGGCCGGGTTCCAGCCCGAATGGCCGTAGGGGCTCGTCCCGCCCGTGCCGATCCATTTATTGCCGCCCTCATGGCGCTCCTGCTGCTCGGCGAGGCGTTGCTTGAGCGTGTCCATGAGCTCGTTGAAATCCATACCCTGGATTTCCGCCATCTCCTCTTCGGTGAGGTGGCGCTGAAGCTCGGCGCGCAGCCAGTCCTCGGGGATCTCCTCGCCCTTGAACAGATCGCCCAGCGCCTCCACCCCTTCAAAGAAATGGGCGAAGACCTTGTCGAACCGGTCAAAATTGCGCTCGTCCTTGACCAGGGCGGCGCGGCTGACCGCGTAGAAGCTGTCAATGTCCTGATCAATCGCGCCCTTCTCCAGCGCTTCGAGCAGGGTGAGGTATTCGCGCGTGGAGACCGGAATCTTCGCCGCGCGCAGATTGGTGAAAAAGCGATGGAAAAGCGGATTGGGCATGGGCGGAAGACTAGCGCGCGGAAAGGCCCGCGACAAAGGGGAAGGTGCGGTTCGCGGAAGGCGTGGCGCGGCGTTTCTTGTCCCTCCCCTGGATGGGGAGGGTGGGTCGAGGCGAAGCCTCGGGTCGGGTGGGGTGGAGCCGCTGGGCGTTATGTCTTCGAATGATCGCGCAACCACCCCCTCCGTCCGCTTCGCGGACACCTCCCCCATAAAGGGGGAGGACAGATGCGCCGGAGTTGTCGGCTTCCGACATGAAAAAAGGCGGCCCAGGGGTCGCCCTTTTCCGTCTCGGATTCATGCCGCCGCCTAGTGCTCGGGCTTCAGCGCGGGCACCACGACGTTTTTGCGGCTCTGGAACTTGTCGCCGAGCTCTTCGGCGCGCTCTTGCCGGATGACGTTTTTGGCGTCGGGGAAGACCTCGGTCTCCTCTTCCTGCATGTGGTGCTCCAGCATGTCCTTGAGGGCGGAGAACTTGCCGATCCAGGCGTCTGAATCCTTCGGCATGGCGTCGAGCTCCTCGATCAGCCCGCCGGCCACATGGTGCTCGTTGAGCGCCTCCATGGCCTCGCCGCGCGTCTCCTTGGCCTCGCGCAGCGGCTGATAGAGCAGGGCCTCCTCGATCTTGTTGTGCGACCACATGTCCAGCTTGAACTGCTCGAACAGCTCCTCGCGCTGTTTGTGCGCCTGGTTGGAGGTGTCCATGATCTTGCCCATCAAATCACGGGCCTTGTCATGGTCGGCTTTGATCTCGGTGTAGATATCGGTCACGCGGCGCTCCTCGAATTTGCGGGATTCACGGAGTCAACGGGAAGGGCCGCGCCGGTGTTCCTGGCGGACTCAGCTCACCAGCGCCCGGTTCCGGGGCCGCCCTTGATCGGGCCCTTGATCTGCTCGGTGACCCAGCCGGCGTAGAGTCCGCCGGGCTGGGGCCGGGCGCGCAGCCCGTCAATCCAGGCCTCATCCACCAGGCCGGGATGAAAGGCGATCCAGCCGGCCAGGCGCGAAAAGCCGCGGTCCAGATCGTCCAGCGGATCAGGATAGGCGAAGGCCGCCTTGCGCGCGGTCTTATCCGGCGTCACCACGTCGAAATACACCGCTTCGCCCTTCCACTCGCACAGGCTGGCGCCGGAGGCCCGGCGCAGATGGTGGAGCGCGACGTCTTCGGGCGGGATGTAGGGAACCGGCGCGCCGGCGGTTTCGCAGATCTCCAGCGCGCGAATGGTGTCGGCGATCGTCTGCCCGCCGTGGCGCACGATCACCCGTCCCGGCGCCTCGCGCACGAGAGGCGGCCGCGGATAGTCCCAGACGCTCTCCTCGCCAGGGCCGGCGGGTTCGGGCGTCACCTCGGCCGGGCGCGGCCCCCAGCCCTCGCGGTGGGGCTTCAAGCGCCCCAGAAGCGCGGCGTTGCGGCGGGCGTTCACCTAACCCCCATCCCTCCGGTTCATGAAGGCGAGGCGTTCAAACAGCTGCACGTCCTGTTCGTTCTTGAGCAGCGCGCCGTGCATGGGCGGGATGAGTTTGCGCGGGTCGCGCTCGCGCAGGACGGCCGGGTCAATGTCTTCGGCGAGGAGGAGCTTCAGCCAGTCCAGAAGCTCTGAGGTGGAGGGCTTCTTCTTCAGGCCGGGGACCGAGCGGATCTCGAAGAACATGTTCAGCGCTTCGGACAAGAGCCGGCCTTTAAGGTCGGGGAAGTGCACCTCCACGATCTTCTCCATCGTGTCCTCGTCGGGAAAGGCGATGAAGTGGAAGAAGCAGCGGCGCAAAAACGCGTCGGGCAGCTCTTTTTCGTTGTTGGAGGTGATGATGACGATCGGCCGCTGCTCGGCGCGGATCGTCTCGCCGGTCTCGTAGACGAAGAACTCCATCTTATCGAGTTCCTGCAGGAGATCGTTGGGAAACTCGATATCGGCCTTGTCGATCTCGTCGATCAGAAGGACCGGGCGCTCATCGGCGGTGAACGCCTCCCACAGCTTGCCCTCGCGGATATAGTTCTTCACGTCGTGGACGCGGTCGTCGCCCAGCTGGCTGTCGCGCAGGCGGGCCACGGCGTCGTACTCGTATAGGCCCTGGCGCGCCTTGGTGGTGGACTTGATGTGCCATTCCAGCAGCGGCGCTCCGGTGGCGGCGGCCACCTGGCGGGCCAGCTCGGTCTTGCCGGTGCCCGGCTCGCCTTTGACCAGGAGCGGACGCTCCAGAATCATCGCGGCGTTGACCGCCGAGGCGAGTTCTTCGGTGGCGATATAGTCCTTGGTGCCGTCAAAGCGCATGGCGAGCCGTTTCTCGATCCCTGAATGATGCCTTTTCGCCATAAAGTAGGGTGCTGTGCCGGGCAAGGCTAGGCGTACATGGCGGCGCGAGCAGAATCGTCCTAGCTTTGCGGCCATACCTTCGGAGACAGGGGAATGCAGCCCTACGACAGCGGCGAGACCATGCACGGATGGGCGCGCGACCTGTTCGCTGTGCCGCGCAGCCTGACCGGGCCTGGCGTACGCGCGACGCTGGATTATCTCGCCGGCCTTCTGCCGGGATTGCAGCGCCACGCCGTCGCCAGCGGGACCGCGGCGTTCGACTGGACGGCGCCTGACGAGTGGACGGTGCGCGAGGCCTATATCGAGACGCCGGGCGGTGAGCGGATCTGCCGCTTCGCCGACGACCCGCTGCATCTGATGGGGTACTCGCACGCCGTCAACGCCGAGCTCGATCTGGCCGATCTGCAGGCGCACCTTTATTCGCGCCCGGACCTGCCGGAGGCCATCCCCTATGTGACCTCCTATTACGCGCGCAATTGGGGATTTTGCCTCAAGCATAGCGAGCGCAAGGCCCTGGAGCCGGGCCGCTACAAGGTGGTGATCGACGCCGATCTCCAGCCGGGCCGGCTCGACTACGCCGACCTCGTCCTGCCCGGGCGCACCAGCCGGGAAATCCTCATCTCCACCTATATCTGCCATCCCAGCATGGCCAACAACGAGCTATCCGGGCCGGTCGTCGCCGCGGCGCTGGCGCGCTGGTGGGCCGGTGCGCCGCGCACGCACACCGCCCGCTTCGTGTTCGTGCCCGAAACCATTGGGTCGATCGTCTATCTCAGCCGTCATCTCGAACATCTGAGACGCCATTTGGCGGCCGGGTTCGTACTAAGCTGCATCGGCGATGAGCGCGCCTACTCCATGGTGCAGACCGCGCGCGCCGACACCCTGGCCGACCGCGCCGCGCGCCTGGCGCTGGCGTCGCTGAGCGAGGCGCCGGTGCTGTATTCCTACCTGCATCGCGGCAGCGACGAGCGCCAGTACGCCAGCCCCGGCGCGGGCCTGCCGGTGGTGTCGCTGAGCCGGTCGAAATACGGCGCTTATCCTGAGTATCACACCTCGCTGGACGATCTTGAGAACGTGGTCACCCCTGACGGGCTCGCAGGCGGGTTCGAACTCGCCCGGCGCGCGGTCTCGGCGGTGGAGGCCAACAAGGTCTGGCGCCCGGTTTTTCCGTGCGAACCACAAATGGGCAAGCGCGGCCTTTATGGTCAGATCAGCACCGGGCGGCTGGAGACCTCGCACGCCAACCGCATGCACTTTCTGGCCTATTGCGACGGTCGCGATTTCATTGACGTGTGCACGGCGACCGGTTTGAGCCCGAGCGAAGGCGCGGCGATCGCCGACCAGCTTCACGCAGCTGAGCTGATCACCGCGACGCCGGACCCATGAGCCGCGCCGAGGCCGTCGCCCGGCTTGCGCAGCGCTGGCGGCGAAGCGGGCTGACGCCAGGCGGAATGACCCTTGTCCATTCCAGCCTGCGGCGCACGCTGGCCGGGCTTGACGAAAGCGCTGACGTTGACGGGCCGGGCGTGGTCCTCGACAGCCTGGCCGCGGCGGTCGGCGAGGCCGGAACGCTGTTGTTTCCGCTGTTCAATTTCGACTTCACCCGCGGCGCGCCCTTCGACATGCGAAAGACGGTGAGTCACATGGGCGCGCTCACCGAAGCGGCGCGCGTCCGCCCCGGCGCGGTGCGCACGGGCCATCCGGTGTATTCCTTCGCTGCGATCGGCGCCGAGGCGGGCCGGTTCGAGGGGTTGGTGAACACGAGCGGCTATGGAGCGGACTCCCCGTTCGCGGTCCTGCGCGAGGCCGGCGGCCGGATCGCCGTGCTGGATCTGCCCGACCAGCAATCGATGACCTTCTATCATCATGTGGAGGAAAGCCTTGGCGCGCCGTGGCGCTATCACAAGGCGTTCGAGGGCGACTGGACCGGACTTGACGGCGAGACGCGGCGGCGCGCCTTTTCGATCTATGTGCGCGATCTGGAACGCGGGGTGATCACCCATGTCGATCCCATGGGCGAGCGGCTCTGGTCGGAGCGGATCTGGCGCGGCGACCGACCAGGGCGGGGGACGGGGTTGCGCGTCGCGGACGCGCGCGCCGTGTTCGACGCCGCCGCAGAGGTGATCCGCGCCGGGAATGCGAAGGGCCTGCTCTACACGACCGCGCCTTAGGCTGCCGCAGCGCGCCTGGCGAATTCGGCGAGTTCGTCCGCGACGGTGCGCAAGAGCGGGCCCCAGGCGCCGAACGTGTCGGCGGTGAAGGAGCGCGACCCTGGATACCAGAGCACCTCGTCAGAGCCCAGCAAGGTCCAGGGCGCGGGCGAGCCGTGCAGAAGCCACACTCGACCGCCGGCGGCGGCGGTGAGGCTGGAGGAGGCGTTCATCGGGCCCACGGTGAGGTCCAGCGCTGCGCCAAGCGCAGTCAAACCTTCAAGATCGTCCTTCAGGTCCAGGCCTTCGACCTGTTTGATCTCCACGCCGGTGACCCGTTTCACCTCGGCCAGATCGTCGGCGACATCGCCGTACTGCATGTTCACGAAGGTCACGCCGGCGGTCTCGATCAACGGGCGCCAGGCATCGAAGCTGGCGAAGTATTTCGATCGGTTGGCGTTCATCTTCAGCGATTTCCACAACAGCCCGACCTTCGGACCGGCGCCGAAGCCGGCGAGGGTCTCGCGCAGAGCCGCGACCCGCTCGGGGTCGGCGGCGAGGTGCGGCCGAGCGGGAAAGTCGCCGCGGCTCTGGCGGAAGGCGCGATGAGCTGTGCCCGGAGCCAGCCAGATCTGCGGCGGGCCGCCGGCCAGAGGCGCGGTGACGCGGAAGGTCCGCCCCTCGCGCTGAGCAGTGGAATGATTGACGATCTCCAGGCCGGGGAAGCTGCGCTGGAAGAGGGGCGCGAGGCGCCGCTCGCAGGCGAGGGCGACCTCACCGTCCGGGCCGGCCGCTTTGATGATGTCGGGTAGAAGCGAGGCGAAGGCCACCTCGTCGCCCAGCCCCTGTTCGCCCACCACGAGGACGCGCTTGCCTTTGAGCGCCTCCGGGTCGAGCCCGTCCCAGCGCGGCGCGTCCACATGGAAATGGACGCTATGCTTATAGTGCGGCGACAGGCGGGATTCATAAAGCGCCCAGCCGTCTTCGAACCGCCCGGCCGCAAGCAATGTGAGCGACAGGCCGTGCTCCATGGTGGTCTTGTCCACCTGGGTCGGACCAAGGCTCAGCGCGGTGCGGAAATGGCTGACTGCGGCGTCTAGATCGCCCATCAGATCCAGGCAGTACGCCAGATTGTGGTGGGCGCGGTCAAAGTCGGGGTTCAGCCGCAGCGCCTCCTGATAGAAGGTCGCCGCCTGGTGCAGATCGCCGCTTTCCAGAAGCGTCGTACCCAGCGAGTTCCACAGGTCCGGGCTATCGGGGTTGGCGTAGATCGCGGCGCGCAGGATTTCGATGGAGTCGGCGTATTTCTGCTGGTCGCGCAACAACCCGGCCAGATTCGATGTCCCCGCCATGGAGTGCGGCGCCATCTTCGTGTGCAGGCGCAGGAATGTCTCCGCGGTGTCCAGCATGTCCAGCTTCCAGGCGAGCATGCCCAGATTGAGGTAGAGATCGGCGTTGCGCGGATCGAGGTCGTATGCGCGCTGGTAAAACCCCAGCGCGCTGGACAATCGGCCCAGGCGCTCCAGGCACAGCGCCATGGCCTGGTGGGCGAGCGCGAAATCCGGCTCCATGTCGATCGCCTTCAGGCACAGCTTGGCGGCCTTGGCCGCGGCGGCGTGCCCCTCGTCCATGGTCCTCACCGCGCGCCGTACCAGGCCCACGGCCTTGGGGGAGGGCGCTTTGCCCGCCGCACCGCTCTCCAGCGCGGCTGCGATCGCCTTGCCCGCTCCGGTGCGCTCGCGCTCCACCTGGCGCTTGGCGTCTTCGCGGCCTGCGGCGAGTTCGGCGTCGAGATCAAAGCCGGCGGTCATGGCGGGTCCTGTGGATTGGGAATTTCAATGTCGTCGCCATGGCGCGCCGCTTCGATTAAGGTTTTGCTAACGAAGCGCTCAGGGTGCAGCGGCGCGATGCGCCGCCTTGCACGGCCGCGAAACGCTTTATTCACCCTGGGATGAAAAGACTCCCGAAAGCAGCGACTCTGCTGTGCACGAGAAGGCGCCTGGAGGTGGGCCCGCATGCCGCTCAAGCTGTCACTGAAGCCCGGCGAGAAATTCGTTCTGAACGGCGCGGTCGTAGAGAACGGCGACCGCCGCGCCACGCTGATCCTGCAGAACAAGGCCAGCGTGCTGCGCGAAAAGGACATCATGCAGGAGCACGAGGCCGACACCCCGGCCAAGCGCATCTATTTCCCGGTGATGATGATGTACCTGTCTTCGTCAAGCCAGGACGGGCTCTACGACGAATTCGTCATGCGCATGACCGAGTTCATGGGCGCGATCTCAAACCCCGACGCGCTGGCCGAATGCGTGGCGGTGAGCCGCGAGGTCATGGGCGGCGAGTTCTACAAAGCGCTTTTGCGCTGCCGCAAGCTGATCGCCTACGAGGCCGAGCGCCTGGGCGGCGGCGATCAGGCGAAAGCCGGCGGCGAGGGCTGACATGTCTTACCAGGCCTACCAGACCGCCTCGGCGCGCACGGAGGATCCACGGTCCACCGAATACCGCCTCATGGGTCAGGTCACCCGCGCCCTGATGGAGGCCAAGGACGCGCCGGCGAACGAAATCCGCAAGCGCGCCTCGGCGCTGGATTGGAACCGGCGCGTGTGGACCGCTTTCGCCGCCGACTGCGCCAGCCCGGACAACGGGCTGCCCGAGAGCCTTCGCGCCTCGATCATCTCGCTGTCGATCTTCATCTCCAAGGAGACCAGCGCGGCCATGCGCGGCGGCGGCGACATCGACACGCTGATCGACATCAACCGCACCATCATGCAGGGGCTCGCGCCGCAGGCTGCGGCGGCTGGGTGAGCGCCGGTCCGCGAAGCGGATCAATCGACCCGGTGGGTCGATTGAAGGCTGCGAACGGGCCGGCAGGCCCCGGAAAAGCGCCGGTCCGCGTGAGCGGATCAATCGACCCGGTGGGTCGATTGAAGGCTGTGAACAGGCCGGCAAGCTCCGCAAAAGCGCCGGTCGGCAAAGCGGATCGATCGCTGAGAAAGGGCGGCCTCATCCTGCCCATGGGTTGATTTTGCCGGGTGAAACGGTGTCCGCACCCGATGCTGGATTGCGGGCGTGCTTTCACAGCATTGTTTTCATTGACTGAATTTAGCGTCCGGCCGGGTTGAGGCCGGCACGGCGCTTGCGGGTCGTCGCGCGGGACAAAAGGTCCGCCGGCCGAGAACGGCCGTTCGCTTCCAGAACGGAGGAACCCCACAATGAATTCGGTGAACACCAATGCCGGAGCGATGATCGCGCTCCAGAACCTGAACAAGTCGAATATGGAGCTGCAGGAAGTGCAGAACCGTATCAACACCGGCCTTGAGGTCGCAGGCGCGAAGGACAATGGCGGCATCTTCGCCATCGCCCAGCGCATGCGCAGCCAAGTGGCCGGCTACGGCGTCGTTCAGCAATCTCTGGATCGCGGCGACGCGACGCTCGACGTCGCGCTCGCCGGTGGTCAGGCGATCTCCGACCTGCTCATCGAGATGAAGGAAAAAGCGCTCGCCGCTGCGGACGCGTCGCTCGATACGGCCAGCCGTTCGGCCCTGAATGAAGATTTCACGGCCCTGCGCGACCAGATCGGGACGATCGTCAGCAACGCCGAGTTCAACGGCCTCAATCTCATCGACGGGTCGACCTCGGCTTTTGTGGCTCTGGCCAATCAGGACGGTTCGAACACGCTCACGGTCAGTGCGGAGAACATGTCGCTCTCCGGCTCGATCGTGACGGTCACGTCGACCGCCTCTTTCGCCACCGCCACCGAGGCCGACACCATCGCCTCGCAGATCGGAACGTCTCTGGACAATGTGAACGAGGCGCTGGCGCGTCTGGGCACGCAGTCCAAGGCGATCGAGGTCCACTCCACCTTCGTCACCAAACTTTCCGACGCCCTGGAAAAGGGGATCGGCAATCTGGTGGACGCGGACATGGCCAAGGAGAGCGCCCGTCTCCAGTCGCTGCAGGTCAAGCAGCAGCTGGGGATCCAGGCGTTGTCCATCGCCAACTCCGCACCGCAGAGCGTCCTGTCCTTCTTCAGGGGCTAGCCGGACGGGCCGGGGCCGCATCGCGCGGCCCCGGCGTTTTTTTGCGCGCGCGACCGATTAAGCGCGCATTAACCAAATCAGTGATCCGGCATGATTTTTACCCTTCATTCATCGGCAGAATTTGCCCGCCCGGCAAAATCTGCAGCGCTATGCGCGCCTGGCTCGGCAAGTCTTGCCGCCCGGCCAGCCGGTGGTGAATGGCTCGTTTTCCCATATGGTCAATTAAAACAAGCCCCTGGGCTATTTTCTTGGGGTTCCGCCTGAAACTGGCCCCGGCCTTGCTGTTGCTCGTATGGGTCAGAAGACCTGGCGCGCAAAAAGCGCGTCCCCAAACGTAGAAACGTGAAGGAGCCAAGAAATGGCGACCATCAATACGAATCCGGGGGCGATGATCGCCCTCCAGAACCTGAACAAGACGAACTCCGAGCTTCAGCAGGTTCAACAGCGCATCAACACCGGCCTGGCGATCAGCTCGGCCAAGGACAATGGCGGCGTCTACGCCATCGCCCAATCGATGCGCGCCGATGTCGGCGGCTATAAAGCCGTTTCCCAGTCTCTTGATCTCGCCCAGTCCACCGTGGACGTGGCCCTGGCCGGCGGCGAGGCGGTGTCCGACCTGCTCGTCGAGATGAAGGAAAAGGCGCTGGCTGCGTCCGACGCTTCGCTCGACGCCGCGTCTCGCACCGCCCTGGACGAAGACTTCAAGGCGCTCCGCGATCAGATCGGCACCATTGTGGCGAACGCCGAATTCAATGGCACGAACCTGATCTCCAACGGCGCCTCGGACGTCACCGCCCTGGCGAATGCGGACGGCTCGAACTCGATCACCATCGGGGCTGAAGACCTGTCTTTGACGGGCACCACCCTGACGATCACGGCCGGGACCGACATTTCCTCCCAGACCAACGCCGCGAACGCGGCCGCGGCCATCGAGACCTCTCTGGACAACCTGAACTCGGCGCTCGCGCGTCTGGGGACGGGGTCCAAGTCGCTCGAAGTTCACAAGACCTTCGTCGGCAAGCTGTCGGACGCCCTTGAAAAGGGCATCGGCAATCTCGTCGACGCGGATCTGGCGAAGGAAAGCGCCCGTCTCCAGTCGCTGCAGGTCAAGCAGCAGCTGGGCATTCAGGCGCTCTCGATCGCGAACTCCGCGCCCAGCACGATCCTCGGTTACTTCCGCTAATCGAGCCTGAGAATTCGCCGGGCGGGCCGTAGAAGACGGGCCGCCCGGCGGATGGCGTGCAAAACGCACGCTCACCACCGTAGAAACGGATCATCAAAGGAGCCAAGAAATGGCGACGATCAACACCAACCCGGGCGCGATGATCGCCCTTCAGAACCTGAACAAGACCAATTCGGAACTGCAGACGGTTCAACAGCGCATCAACACCGGCCTGGCGGTCAGCTCGGCCAAGGACAATGGCGGCGTCTACGCGATCGCCCAGTCCATGCGCTCGGACGTGGGCGGCTACAAGGCCGTCAACCAGTCCCTGGATCTGGCCTCGTCCACCGTGGACGTGGGGCTGGCGGCCGGCGAAGCCATCTCCGACCTTCTGGTGGAGATGAAGGAAAAAGCGCTCGCGGGCGCGGACTCCTCGCTGGACACCGCTTCGCGCACGGCCTTGAACGAAGACTTCAAGGCGCTGCGTGATCAGGTCGACACCATCGTGTCGAACGCCGAGTTCAACGGCATGAACCTGATCGACGGCTCGAACACCGCCGGCATCTCGGCTCTGGCCAACGCCGACGGTTCGAACACGCTCGACATCGACGACGAGGATATGAGCCTTGGCGGGTCCATCGTGACCTTGTCGGCGACAGCCTCGTTCGGCACGGCGGCCGCAGCCTCGACCGCGGCCGGCACCATCGAGACCTCTCTGGACAATCTGAACTCGGCGCTCGCGCGTCTGGGGACGGGGTCCAAGTCGCTCGAAGTTCACAAGACCTTCGTCGGCAAGCTGTCGGACGCCCTTGAAAAAGGCATCGGCAATCTCGTCGACGCGGATCTGGCGAAGGAAAGCGCCCGTCTCCAGTCGCTGCAGGTCAAGCAGCAGCTGGGCATTCAGGCGCTCTCGATCGCGAACTCCGCGCCGAGCACGGTCCTGGGTTACTTCCGGTAACCGGTAGAGACGACGGCCGGGGCGTTACGTGGGGTTCCTCCCCGGCCGTCTGATCTTCACGCCTGAAACCGGAAGTAGAGAAAGGAGGCGCGGACGCAGCGAAAGCGTCTTGCGAAAGGCAAGATGGACATTGCAAAGCTCACGCAGGGAACAGCGCTCGCCCGCACGGCCGTGGCCGCCGAGGACGAGATCGTGATAAGGAAACTTCAGCCCGCGCCGCCGGCGAAGCCGGACGCCGCCGCCGAAAGCGAGACCGCCGGCAAAGAGGACTCCCGCGCCGTGGTCGAACGCATTGAAGCGATGCGCGCCAAGATCAACGCCAGCTCTCGCTCGCGCCTGATGATCGAGCGCGAAGGCGAGGCGGGCCGCTTCGTCTATAAAATACTTGACCCCGAGACCGGGGAGACGATGCGGCAATGGCCGCCGGACCGCTATCTGGAGCTCGTCGCCTATCTGCGCGATCAGCAGGGCGGACTGGTCAACGAGCAAGCCTGACGCCCGGCAAAAACGACCGGCTCGCAGGCAGAATTAACCATGCATCACCCCCGCCGCGCCTGTGCGCAGCGGGGTGAACTGTATCTATCTATCTGAAAACAAATAATATTAACCCCAAGGGCCGACTTGGCCCGCAGGTTGCTCCTGCTCGCGTTAGCGAACGCCGCCGAATGCGGCCCGGCCAAGCCATGCGGGAGAAGTCCAATGACGCTGAGCGTCCACACCAACACCTCGGCGATGATCGCCCTTCAGAACCTGAACAAGACCAACACCTCGCTCAGCGATGTGCAGCAGCGGATCAACACCGGGCTGAAGGTCTCCGGCGCGAAGGACAATTCTTCGGTTTTCGCGGTGGCCCAGGGCATGCGTTCCGACATCGGGGCGCTGTCTTCAGTGGAAAGCTCGCTGGACCGCGCGGTCTCCATCGGGGATGTCGCCATCGCGGCCGGCGAGAGCATTTCCGACCTGCTCATCGAAATGCGCGAGAAAGCCACCGCGGCGATGGACCCGTCCATCGACACCTTCTCGCGCCAGGCCTTCGACAGCGACTTCAAGGCGTTGATGGAGCAGATCTCGGTGATCATCGACAACGCCGAGTTCGACGGCGCAAACCTTCTCAACGGTACGCTGACCAACGGCATCGCCTTCCTCGCCGACGCCGACGCCAGCCGCACGGTGACGCTCGGCGGACAGGACATGTCGCTGGCCGCCACGCCGGGCGCGAACGCGATCTTCACCATTCCCTCCGGGGCGAGCCTGGGCACCGCGACGCTGGCCGGCGACGTCGTCTCCCAGATCCAGTCGACGCTGGACAACGTCAATCAGGCGCTGGCCAATCTGGGCTCGGACCTGAAGAAGATGGAGGCCCACCGCACCTTCGTGGGCAAGCTGATGGACAGCCTCAACGAAGGGGTGGGCAATCTGGTCGACGCCGACATGGCCAAGGAAAGCGCCAAATTGCAGGCCTTGCAGGTCAAGCAGCAGCTTGGCGTGCAGGCGCTCTCCATCGCCAACTCCGAACCCCAGATCATCCTGTCGCTGTTCGGCCGCTAAGCGCCGGGGCGGGGGCCGCTTAAGAAACCGCCCGGCGCTCCCGCCGCCGGGCGGTTTTTCTCTGTCCTTCCCCCGGCTGAAGGCCGGGGGCGGTCGGGTCCTCGTTGCGCGCGGGCAAGCCGCACACGCTGCGGGCGCGCAGTCGCACTTGCGGCGGCTGCGCCGCCAGGGGCGTGCTGTCCTCCCCCTTGATGGGGGAGGTGGCCGCGAAGCGGACGGAGGGGGTGGAGCCGCGTGCTCTGCGTGTGAGGGTTCGAGCGCCGCCCCTTTCCGGGTCCCGGTTCGATCCCCGGCTTCAGGCCGGGGGCGAGACCGGGATCCATGGGCGTTTCACAATCGAGCGCGAAGCCTGCGGCGCCGTTTGCTTTGCGTTTGATGCTGCAAGCTGCGTGGGCCCCGGTCTTCCCCCCGGATCAAGTCCGGGGATGAAACCGGGGACCGGGCCTGGCGCATGCGCCAGACCCGCCGCCCCCTCGATCCTCGCCGGGCTCATTTCGCAAACCTCGAAGCGCGCCAGGGCGGTCATTCGTCCCCACCCCCTCGGTCCGCTTTGCGGGCACTTCCCCCCATGAAGGGGAAGGACAAGGATACCGCCGTCTAGTCGCGCTGCAGCGCGCGCCAGCCGATATCGGAGCGGTGCACGCCTTCGGGCCAGTCGATCCTGGCGACGCCCTCATAGGCGCGCGCGATCGCCTGGCGCAAACCCTCGCCCTCGGCCGTGACGGTGAGGACGCGGCCGCCTTGCGCGGTCCACCATCCGTCGGCGTTCACGCCCGTGCCGGCGTGGAAGACGGTGACGCCCTCGACCTCGCCGGCCTCCTTCACGCCCTTGATCACCGAGCCTTTGTCATAGGCGCCGGGATAGCCTTGGGTCGCCATGACGACGGTGGCGGCCGGCTTCGCGTCGGCGAGACCGGGCAGGAGTTTGTCAAAATCGCTTTCGGGCATGCCGCCGGTGGCGCAGGCCAGCAGGGCGGGGACGATGTCATCTTGAAGCGAGGCCATGAGAACCTGGCACTCCGGATCGCCGAAACGGACGTTGAACTCCACCACCTTCGGCCCGTCCGGGGTGATCATAAGGCCGATATAGAGCACGCCCTTGTAAGGGTGGCCGGCGACCTGAAGCCCGTCGATCATCGGCTTGGCGATCTTTTCGTCGACCTCGGCCATCAGCGCCGCGCTCATCACCGGGGCGGGGCAGTAGGCGCCCATGCCGCCGGTGTTGGGGCCTTCGTCGCCGTCCAGCAGGCGTTTGTGGTCCTGGCACGCGGGCAGGGTGACCCGATTGGTCCCGTCGGTGAGGACGAAGACGCTGGCCTCCTCGCCGGGCATGAATTCCTCGATCACCAGCTCCGCGCCGGCTTCGCCGAACTTGCCGCCGAGCATGGCTTCGGCTTCGGCCTGGGCCTCCTCGAGCGTCTCGGTGATCACCACGCCCTTGCCGGCCGCCAGGCCGTCGGCCTTCAGCACGTAAGGCGCAGGGAGCGTGGCGAGAAAGGCTTTGGCGGCGTGCGCATCGGTGAAGCGTCCGTACCGCGCCGTGGGCACGTTGAACTGCGTCATCAGATCCTTGGCGAAGCCCTTGCTGGCCTCCAGCTGGGCGGGTTCGCGGTCGGGGCCGAACACGTCGAAGCCGCGCGCGCGCAGCCGGTCGCCGAGCCCCAGCGCCAGCGGCGCCTCGGGGCCGATGACGATCAGGTCGGGCTCCAACTGCAGGGCGAGCTTCTCCAGCGCCTCAACGTCGTCGGCCTTCACATCAAAGCACGGGCCGATCTTGTCCATGGCCGCCGAGCCGGGCGCGGACCAGACCGTGTCCACCAGCGGGCTCTGCGCGATCTTCCAGGCCAGCGCATGCTCGCGCCCGCCCGAGCCGACGATGAGGATGTTCATGGCGCGCTCCTTCTGCGTATCGGGCGCTGAATGGCGGGGAAGGGGGGAAAGGTCAACGGGGCCGGCGCGCCGCGCCGCTGCATGGACGGCGAATCTGGACTAGGTTGACCCCCATGACCGATGCGCCGATCTCCAACACGCCCGAATACACCGTCTCCGAGCTGTCCGGCGCGTTGAAGCGCACGGTGGAGGACGCCTACGGCCATGTGCGGGTGCGCGGCGAGCTGGGCCGGGTGACGCGGGCGAAATCCGGCCATCTCTATCTCGACCTGAAGGACGAACGCGCCAGCCTGGACGGGGTGATGTGGAAAGGGCTCGCCTCGGGGCTGAGCTTCCGGCCCGAAGAAGGGCTTGAGGTGATCGCCGAAGGCCGGCTCTCCACGTTCCCGGGCCGGTCGAAATACCAGATGATCATCGACCGGCTGGCGCCGGCCGGCGAAGGCGCGCTGATGGCGCTGCTGGAAGCGCGCAAGAAGCAGCTTGCGAGCGAGGGCCTGTTCGCCGAGGAGCGAAAGCGGCCGCTGCCGTTCCTGCCAAGGGTCATCGGAGTGGTGACTTCGCCCACCGGCGCGGTGATCCGCGACATCCTTCACCGGCTCGAAGACCGCTTTCCGGTCCATGTCCTGCTCTGGCCCGTGCTGGTCCAGGGCGACAAGGCCGCCGAGCAGATCACCCGCGCCATTGAAGGCTTCAACGCCCTGCCCGAAGGCGGGCCGGTCCCGGTTCCCGACGTGCTGATCGTGGCGCGCGGCGGCGGCTCCATCGAAGACTTGTGGTGCTTCAACGAAGAGAGCGTGGTGCGCGCCGCCGCCGGCTCGCGCATCCCGCTGATCTCGGCGGTGGGCCACGAGACCGACACGACCCTCATCGACTACGCCTCGGACCGGCGCGCGCCCACGCCCACAGGCGCGGCGGAGATGGCGGTGCCGGTGCGCCGCGAGCTGGCCGAACGCCTGGCCCAGGGCCAGCTGAGGCTCGCCGGCGCGCTGCAGCGCGGGCTCGACCGCAAGGCCGCCGACCTGAAAAGCGCCGCGCGCGCCTTGCCGCGTCCGGAAGCGCTGATCGGGGATGCGCGCCAGCGCGTGGACTACGCCGCCGGCCGGCTGGAAGGCGCCGGGCGCACGCTGGTGCACACCCGCAAGAGCCGGTTCGACGCGGTCGCCGCCGGGCTTCGGCCGAATGCGCTGAGGCGCGACATCGCCGAGAAGCGCCGCCGGTTCGACCAGTGCGGCGATCGCCTCGCCCCGGTCTATCAACGCAGCCTGACCCAGCACGCGCGCGCTCTGGAGAGCCTCGGCGCGCGCCTGGAGTCGCTAAGCCATAAATCGGTGCTGAAACGCGGCTTCGCGCTGGTGCTGGACGCCGGCGGCGCGCTGGTGCGCTCGGCGGGCGCCATGAGCGATGGTCAGGGCGTCACGCTGCGCCTCGCCGACGGCGAGCGCGCCGCTGTCGTCGGCAGGGACGGCGCCGCGGCCGCCCCGCCCAAGGCCGCCGCGGCGCCGAAACCGGCGCCGAAACGCAAGTCCGCCAAGGCGAAGCCGCCGCCCGAGCAGGGCTCGCTGTTCTAGAAAGAGCACGCCGGTTCCAAGGCGCGCCCTGCACGACGCCCCCTCGTGCAGGGCGTTTTCTTGTGCGAAGCGGGGCGGCGCCTCTATCGTGCGCGGCGAACACCATTCACCGCCCTGAAGGAGACGCTTGATGCGCGCCCTCGTCTGCAAGGATTTCGCCCCTTACGACCAGCTCAAAGTCGAGGACGTGCCAGAGCCCGATCTCGGCGAAGGCATGGTGATGATCGACGTGAAGGCGGCCGGGGTGAACTTCCCCGACATCCTTCTGGTGGAAGGCAAGTACCAGATGAAGCCGCCCACGCCCTTCGTGCCGGGTATGGAGGCGGCCGGCGTCGTCTCGAAGCTCGGCGAAAAGGTGCAGGGCGTCGAGGAGGGCCAGCGGGTCATCGTCGCCACCATGCTCGGCGCCTTCGCCGAAAAGGTGCCCGCACACTTTTCCCAGATCGTGCCCATGCCGGACTCCATGAGCTATGAGGAGGGCGCGGCGCTCACCACGATCTACGGGACCAGCTATCATGCGCTCAAAGACCGCGCGAAGCTCAAAGAGGGCGAGACCGTGCTGGTTCTCGGCGCCGCGGGCGGGGTGGGGATCGCCACCGTTCAGCTCGCCAAGGCCATGGGCGCAAACGTGATCGCGGCGGCCTCCAGCGATGAAAAGCTCGCCTTCGCCAAGGAGAACGGCGCGGACGAGACGGTGAATTACTCCACCGAGGATCTGAAGGCGAAGGTGAAGGAGCTCACCGGCGGCAAGGGCGTGGACGTGGTCTATGACCCGGTGGGCGGCGATTTCGCCGAGCCGGCCCTGCGCGCCTCGGGCTGGGACGCGCGCTATCTTGTGGTGGGCTTCGCGTCGGGGCCGATCCCGAAAATCCCGCTGAACCTCGCGCTGCTCAATTCGCGCAACATCATGGGGGTGTTCTGGGGCGCCTGGGTGGGCCGCGAGCCCAAGGCCAACGCCCAGAACATGAAGGAGATTTTCGACTTCTTCGAAGCCGGAAAGATCAAGCCGCAAATCTCCGCAAGCTACCCGCTCGACGATGTGCAAAAGGCGTTCGAAGACCTCATGGAGCGCCGCGTGAAGGGCAAGGTGGTGCTGACGCCGTAGGGGCGGGCCGTGCTTGCGGCCTGGCGCCCTGCCTCAAGTGTTGAAACTTCCGCGTTGAAGCCCCCTCGCCCCCTTTAAGGGGGAGAGGGAAGGAGAGGGGGGCGGAGCCGAATGAGCTGCGGCGCTTAAACCCGCACCGCACCCCTCTCCCCCACCCCTCTCCCTCACCCTCTCCCCGCAGAGCGGGGCGAGGGGGACGTCAGCGCTGCGTTTAGAACAGTCCGGCGCAGCGCCTTGCTTGGCGGCTGAACATCTTCTTCAAGGAGTCCCCGCCCCTTGCCGCCAATCCGTGCGGGGCCTAAACGGCGGCTATGGATATTTTCGCGCTTGCGGCGGCGAACCTGACCTCGCCGCCGGTTTTGTTCTTTGCGCTCGGCGTGCTCGCCGGGGTCGCCCGGTCCGATCTCAACGTCCCCCAGGCCGTGGCCAAGGGGCTGGCGCTCTATCTGATGCTCGCCATCGGGTTCAAGGGCGGGGTGGAGGTCTCCAAGGCGGGGCTCACCCCGGACCTCTTGCTCGCCGCGCTCGCCGGCGTGGTCCTGAGCTTCGCCATGCCGCTCATCGCCTACGGGCTGCTGCGCGTCTTCACCAAGCTCGATCGGACCACGGCGGCGGCGAGCGCGGCCCATTACGGCTCGATTTCGGTGGTGACCTTCGTGGCGGGCTCGGAGTTCCTGACCCTGTCGGGGCTTGTGTATTCCGGCCACATGGTCGCGGTGCTGGCGCTCATGGAGACGCCGGCCATCCTCACCGGGCTCCTGCTGGCCGGGCGCAGCGCCAAGGGCGAAGACGCCACGGCGCGCGGCGACCTCATGCGCGAGGTGGCGCTGAACGGCTCGGTGGTGCTGTTGATGGGCTCGTTCTTCATCGGCTGGATTTCCGGCGAGCCGGGCATGGAGCGGCTCTCCCCGTTCGTGGACGGCATCTTCCAGGGCGTGCTGGCGCTGTTTCTTCTGGATATGGGGCTCGTGGCCGCGCGCCGCCTGTCGGGGGCGAAGAAGCTCGGCGTCATGGGCGGGGTGTTCGGGATCGTCATGCCGCCCATCGGCGCGGCCTGCGCTCTGGTGTGCGCGCTGGCGATCGGGATGAGCGCGGCGGACGCGGCGGCGCTGATGATTCTCGGCGCCTCGGCGAGCTATATCGCCGTGCCCGCGGCCATGCGGATCGCGCTGCCCGAAGCCGATCCGTCGGTCTATCTGACGCTGTCGCTGGCGATCACCTTCCCGTTCAATCTCACCGTGGGGATTCCGCTCTATACTGCGGCCGCCCGCATGGTCATCGGAGGCTGACATGGCCCGCTCCACCGCCAAGAAGGTCATCGCCATCGTCGAGGCGCCGCACCTCAAACGCCTCATCGAGATGCTGCGCGGGCAAGGGGTGACCGGGTTCACCGTGCTCGAAGGACGCGAAGGCTCCGGGCTTTCCGGCGACTGGTCCCAGCGCGACGTGGTTGAGGCGGCCGAGATGAAGGTCGTGATCTCCATCATGAAACCGGACACCGCCGAAAAGGTCTTTGAAAAGGCCGAGCCTTTTTTCCAGCGCTATCCCGGCATCATCTACGCCCACGATGTGGAGGTGGTGCGCTCGCACCGGTTTTAGGGGGACTCGCTGTGCGTCCTTCGAGGCTTTTCGCTTCCGCGAAAAGGCTCCTCAGGATGAGGAATGTTGGAGGTTTTCTTCACCCTCATCCTGAGGTGCGAGCCTGTAAGGCGAGCCTCGAAGGACCTTCAGAACTTGGCGCTTTTGGAGCCTGCCGGCCCGTTCGCCCGCGCTTCGCGCGGCGCACCTCCCCATCAAGGGGGAAGACAAAGCGCCCGCTTCGACGTCCCAGCGCCGGTTGGATTCGGTTCGGCTGGGTGAGCGGGACCGCCGCGCGCCGCCTCGCGAAAGCGAGGCTCAGCAAAGACCCGCTGAAAAATCCGGACGTTCCGCGACCGGTTTTGCTGGAAATGCCTGAACGGGTTTCCTAGAACCCCGCACACATCACCGCACCCGGGGGCGCCGGGGCGACTCTTGAAACGGGGAGACGTCATTGGGCCGCAAGCTCGTCTACATCGTCGTGCTGACCGTCGTGCTGGCGGTGCTCTGGCTGCTCCTGTCGGGCAAGTGGGAGCATATCCTGCTGCTCAGCGTCGGCGCGGCGTCGGTGATCGCCTCGGTCTGGCTGACCGTGCGCATGGGCGTGCTCGACGGCGAAGCCGCGCCGTTCGGCGGCCTGCCGGCCTTCGTCCGCTTCTGGGTCTGGCTCGGCGGTGAGATCTTCAAGGCCAATATCGCCGTGGTGCGCCTGGCGCTGGCGCCGAATCTCGACATCAAGCCGGTGATGACGCGCGTGGCCGCCACCGGCGGCAGCGATCTGGCCCGCGCCACTTTCGCCAACTCCATCACGCTGACGCCGGGCACGGTGACGGTGGAGGTGGAGCAGAGCGGTTTCCTGGTGCACGCCCTCGACCACAGCTTCGCCGACCAGGACGCCTTCCGCGACATGGAGCGCCGCGCGCGCCGGGCCGCTGACGGGGAGGGCGCGTCATGATCATGGCCGCTGTGGATTTCGCTGTCGCCGCAATGCTGCTGGCCGGCATGGCGCTGATTCTCGCGCGCCTGTTCGTGGGCCCGACCCTCTATGACCGGGTGCTGGCGGTGAACGCCTTCGGCACCAAGACGGTGCTGTTTCTGGTGTGCTTTGCGCTGATGGTGGGCGAGACCGCCGCCATCGACATCGCGCTTTTGTACGCGCTGGTGAACTTCATCGCGACCATCGCGATCCTGAAATTCTTCCGCTATCGCTCGCTTGAAGTGGCGCTGTCCCAAATGGCGCTGCGCCGCGCGCTGGATCGGGAGGACGACTGATGGCCGCTCTGATCCTTGAAATCGTGATCGACGTGGTCTCGGCCGCGCTGATGTTGACCGGCGCGGGGTTCGTGCTCGCCGGGGCGATCGGCATGCTGCGCCTTCCCGACTTCTACACCCGCCTGCACGCGGCCGGGGTGACGGATACGCTGGGCGCGGAGATGATCGTCATCGGCCTGATGCTGCAGACCGGCTGGTCGCTGGACACGGTCAAGCTGGCGCTTCTGGGTCTGTTCGTCTTCCTCACCAGCCCCACCGCCACCCACGCCACCGCGAATGCGGCCTATAAGGCGGGGCTTAAGCCCGTGCTCACCCGCTTCCGCCCGCGCGGCGGCGACGGCGAGGGAGGCGCGTCGTGAACTTCGATTACACGCAGATTTTCGACTACGCGCTGCTCTTGATGATGCTGGCCGTGGGCGTCGCCGTGATCCGGCTTCGCAATTTGTTCGCCGTGGTGATGCTCACCGGGGTGTACTCGCTGCTCTCGGCGGCCTGGTTCGTGTCGCTGGACGCGCTGGACGTGGGCTTCACCGAAGCGGCCGTGGGCGCGGGCATCTCCACCGTGCTGCTGCTGGCGGCGATGCTTCTGACCGCGCGCGAGTGCGCGCCGGTCAAGCCGGGCCGCCACTGGGCCGCGCTGGTGGTGACGGTCGCGGCCGGGCTCGCCCTGTTCTACGCCCTGCCTGACATGCCCGAATACGGCGCGGTCGAAAGCCCGGCCAATTCCGGGGTCGGCATGGACTACATGATGCGCACCGCCGACGACATCCAGATCCCCAACGTGGTCACCGCGGTGCTGGGCTCCTACCGGGGCTTCGACACCATGGGCGAGGTGTTCGTGGTGTTCGCCGCCGGGGTGGGGGTGGCGCTGCTGCTCACGCTCACCGGCGGACGCCGCCGCGAGGAGGACGAGTAATGGCGCCGCATCTGATTCTGCGGGTGGTGGCCAAGCTGCTGATCCCGCTCATCCTCGTGTTCGGGTTCTACGTGCACTTCCACGCCAAGTACGCGCCCGGCGGCGCCTTCCAGGCCGGCGTGATTCTGGCCGCCGCGGTGATCCTTTACGCGCTGATCTTCGGCGTCGACGCGGCGAAGAAAGCCGTGCCGCCCTGGGCGGTGCGCGTGGCCATGGCCATGGGCGCCTTCATCTTCGCCGCGGTGGGCTTCGTCTCCATCGCCATGGGCGCGAACTTCCTGGACTACACCCCGTTCCACCCGAACGAGGCGCTCGCCCGCGGCCAGTATATCGGCATCGTGGTGGTGGAGATCGGGGTGCTGATGACCGTGACCGCGGTGATCATCGCCATCTTCTACGCCTTCGCCGGCCGCAGCCCGGAAATCACCGAGGAGGAATGGTGAGATGATCGAGATGATTCTCGAGCGCCTGCCCTTCGTGGCGGCGATCATCCTGATGATGGTGGGGCTGTATGCGCTCATGGCGACGGGCAATCTCGTCAAGCGCATGGTGGGGCTGACCCTGTTTCAGACCTCGGTCTTCCTGTTGTTCATCGCCATCGGCAAGGTGTTCGGCGGCGGCGCCCCGATCCTTGATTACAAGAAGCTCAAGGCCGACGCGCTCGATCCCGCGACACTCTACGCCAATCCGTTGCCGCAGGTGCTGATCCTCACCGCCATCGTGGTGGGCGTGGCGACGCTGGCGGTGGGGCTGGCGCTGGTGGTGCGCATCCGCGAAGCCTACGGGACGATCGAGGACGACGAGATCTCCGAGGCGGATTATTCGCTTGAACTTGAAAAGGGCGTTTGACCGTTGAGCGACGCTGTCCTGCTTCCGGCCGCGCTTGCGGCCCATGCGCCGGTGATTCTGGTCGCCGTGCCGCTGACCCTGTCGGCGGTGTGCGCCGCCATTCCATCGGGCCGCGCGGCCTGGGCGATCACCCTGGCCGGCGTGTTCGTTTCGCTTCTGTGCGCAATCGAGCTGGTGTTCGCCACGCGCGGCGAATATCAGGTCGTCAGCTATGCGCTCGGCGGCTGGGAGCCGCCCTTCGGCATCGAGTTCCGCGTCGACGGGTTGAACGCGGCGATCGCGCTTTTGCTCACCGTGGTGGGCATGTTGGCGCTGATCTTCGGCGCGCCCAGCGTCGAGGACGAGATCGCCAAGCATAAGCGCTCGCTGTTTTATTCCGCCTTCCTGATCTGCTTCTCCGGACTGTCCGGCGTGACGGTCACCGGCGACGCGTTCAACCTGTTCGTCTTTCTGGAGATCAGCTCCATCGGCACCTACGCGCTGGTGGCCATGGGCCATACCGCCGACCGGCGCGCGCTGACCGCCTCGTTCAACTATCTCATCATGGGTACGATCGGGGCGACCTTCTTCGTGATCGGGGTCGGCTTCCTCTATATGGCGACCGGCACGCTGAACATGGCCGACATGGCTGTGGAGATCGCGAACCAGCCCGGCGACCGGGTCGTCCTGATCGCCTACGCCTTCATTCTGGTGGGCATGGGGCTGAAGGCGGCGATGTTCCCGCTGCATCTCTGGCTGCCGAACGCCTACGCGTTTGCGCCGAGCTTTGTCTCCACCTTCATCGCGGCGACGGCCACCAAGGTCGCCTTCTACGTGATCATCCGCTTTTCCTACGACGTGTTCTCCATCGATAGCGGCTTCGTGGCGAACGCCATGACCTTCGTGATCACGCCCTTGGCTATCGCGGGCATGCTCGTGGCGTCGGCGCAAGCGCTGTTCCAGGCTGATACCCGGCGCCTGCTCGCTTACTCTTCGGTGGCGCAGGTGGGCTACATGCTGCTGGGGCTGGGGATCGCCACCGGCGCCGGGGTCACGGCGGGGGTTCTCCACCTTCTAAACCACGCCATGATGAAGGGCGCGCTGTTCATGGCGCTGGGCGCGTTCGCCATCAGCTACGGCGTGCGCCGGATCGATGACCTGAAAGGTCTCGGCCAGGCGATGCCGGCGACCAGCGCGGCTTTCACCATCGGCGCGCTGTCGCTGATCGGCGTGCCGTTCACCGCGGGCTTCATCTCGAAATTCTACCTCGTCCAGGCCGCCCTGGACAAAGGCTGGTGGTGGGCCGTGGCGGCGATCCTCGCAAGCTCGGTTCTGGCGGTGTTTTACTGCTACCGGATGCTCCTGGCGCTGTGGGTGAGCCCGCCGCCGAGCGCAGAGCACCGCCCCGAGGGACAGGTGCGCGCGGTTCCGCTGGCGATCCTTGGTCCGCTCTGGGTGCTGGCGATCGCCAATCTCTGGTTCGGTCTGGACGCCGCGCCCATCGTCGATCTTGCGCGTACGGCGGCTGAGGCCGCGATCAACGGAGGGGTGGGCCGGTGAGCTGGACTCCTGAACTCGCACTCGCTCTCGCGCTGATCATCCCGCTAGTCGCCGGCGCAGGCGTCGCGGCGCTGGGCAAGGCGCCCAACTGGCGCGAGGCGGTGACGCTGGTCAGCGCCGTCGCCCTGGCCATCGTGGTCGCCTATCTGGTCGAAGCCGCCGCAGACAGCCCCACCCTGACGCTGGTGGAGTTCGCGCCCGGCCTGACGCTCACCTTCACGCTGGAGCCTTTGGGCGCGGTGTTCGCCATGGTGGCGAGCGGTCTGTGGATCGTGAACTCGCTGTATTCCATCGCCTATATGCGCGGGAACAAGGAGCACGATCAGACCCGGTTCTATTTCTGCTTCTGCATCTCCATCGCCTCGGCCATGGGGATCGCGCTGGCGGGTAATCTGATCACCTTGTTCTTCTTCTACGAAGCGCTGACCCTCTCCACCTATCCGCTGGTGGCCCACAAGGGCGACGCCAAGGCCAAGAAGGGCGCCACGATCTATCTCGGCATCCTGCTGGCGACCTCCATCGGCCTCCTTCTGCCGGCGGTGTTCATCACGTATTTCATGACCGGGACCACCGACTTCACCGCCGGCGGGATCCTGTCCCAGGCCGCCGGACCGGTGGCGGGCTCCATTCTTCTGGTGTTGTTCGCCTTCGGCATCGGCAAGGCTGCGCTGATGCCGATCCATCCCTGGCTTCCCAACGCCATGGTGGCGCCCACCCCGGTCTCCGCCCTGCTGCACGCCGTGGCGGTGGTGAAGGCGGGCGTGTTCACCATGCTCAAAGTGGTGATCTACATCTTCGGGCCCGAGTACATGGACACGCTGCCGGCCGCCGACGTGCTGGCCTGGATCGCGGGCGCCTCCATCGTCATCGCCTCGGTCATCGCCTTCACCAAGGACAATCTGAAAAGCCGGCTCGCCTTCTCCACGGTCAGCCAGCTGTCCTACATCACGCTGGGCGCCATGCTGGCGAGCCCGGCCGCGCTTCTGGGCGGGGCGCTGCAGATCGTCATGCACGCCTGGGGCAAGATCACCCTCTTCATGACCGCGGGCGGCATCTATACCGGGACCAAGAAGGGCGAGATCAGCCAGCTCGACGGGCTGGGCTGGTACATGCCGGTCACCTTCACCGCCTTCCTGATCGGCGCGCTGTCGATCATCGGCGTGCCGCCCTTCGGCGGGGTCTGGCCGAAGATCTTCCTCATGGAGGGCTCCGCCGACGCGAGGCAGCCCTGGCTGATCTGGATGCTGATCGCCTCGACGCTGCTCAATATCGGCTATCTGCTGCCCATCGTGATCCGCGGCTTCCTGAAACCCAAGCCGAAGGTCAGCCCGATGAAGGGCGACGGCCCGCCGGCGCTGATCTTTATCGCGCCGGCGATCACCGCGGCGGGGACCATCGTCCTGTTCTTCGCGGTGGGCCCGCTGATTGATTACCTTGCCCCCGTCTTCACCACGGAGATGACGCCATGAGCCGGGCCGCACCGCCCCCCGCCGGCCGGGTCCACCCGCTCGCCAAGCCGTTTCAAAAGCTCTCCGGTCCGCGCACCGGCCTGTTTGTGATCGCCGGGCTGCTCGGCGCGCTGCTCGTCAGCTTCGCCGTGGAGTTTGTTGCGACCGGCGGCGAGGGCTGGTCGAAATACCCCGAAGTGCTCGGCGGTTACGAGGTTCTGCCCGCGCTGGCGCTGGCGGCGGCGATCCTGCTGGCCTGGGTCGTGCGCGGCCTGCTGTCTGCGAGCGCCGGGTTCTATGAGCGCGGCGACGCGCAGACCGGCGAGGCCGATCTCGGCGGCACGGTGGGCGCGCCCGCCGACGGTCCGCTCAAGACCGGGAGCGCGAACCGTGACTGATCTGTTCGGATTTCTCCATGGCCTGTCGCCGGCCTGGCCGCTGATCGCGGGCGGGGTGCTGGCGCTGCTGATTCCCCAGCAGGGCTTGCGCAAGGCGGTGATGATCGCCGCGCCGCTGATCGCGCTCGCCTGCTGGTTCGCCACGCGCGAGCCGGGGGTTTACGGCGTTCTGGACCTGGGGCCGGTGACGCTGGAGACCTTCCGCTTTGATGCGCTGAGCCGCGTCTGGGCGCTGGTTTTCGTCCTCATTGCGTTCATCAACGGCATTTACGCCTTCCATGAGCGCGGGCCGATCTCCGATGCGGCGTCGCTGATCTATTCCGGCTCGGCGGTGGGCGCGGTGTTCGCCGGAGACCTGCTGACCCTGTTCTTCTTCTGGGAGATCACCGCCATCGCCTCGGCGCCGCTGATCTTCGCGGCCGGCGGACCGGCGGCGCGGCGCGCAGGGCTGCGCTATCTCGCCATCCAGGTGCTCTCCGGCGTTCTGGTGCTCGGCGGCGCCGCGATGTGGGCGAGCGAGACCGGCTCATGGGCGTTCGAGGCGTTCAATCTTGACGGCCCTGCCGGCTGGATGCTGCTCATCGGCTTCGGGATAAAGGCGTGCTTCCCGCTCCTGCACATGTGGATGCCGGACGCCTATCCCAAAGCCACCGCCTTCGGCGCGGTGGTGCTGTCGGCCTTCACCACCAAGATGGCGATCTACGCCCTGGCGCGGGGCTTTCCGGGTACCGAGCTTTTGATCTATCTCGGCGCGGTGATGGCGGTGTTCCCGATCTTCTTCGCCATCGTGGAGAACGATCTGCGGCGCACGCTCGCCTATGCGCTGATCAACCAGCTGGGCTTCATGATCGTCGGGGTGGGGATCGGCACCGAGCTCGCCCTCAACGGTACGGCGGCGAACGCCTTTGTCGGCGTGATCTACATGGCGCTCATGTTCATGGTGATGGGCGCGGTGCTCAAGCGCACCGGCACGGTGAAGGCCACCGAGCTCGGCGGGCTGTTCTCGGCCATGCCGGCCACGGGCATGTTCGCGATCATCGGCGCCCTGGCGGTGGTCGGCGCGCCGCTGTTCTCCGGCTTCGTGGCGAAGACGCTCATCCTGTCGGCGGTTGATTACGAGCAGCTCGTCTGGCTCTACGTGCTGATGATCTTCGCCTCGGCCGGGGTGATGGAGCAGAGCGCGCTGAAAGTCCCGTACTTCGCCTTCTTCGGCAAAAAGCGCGACTGGGGCGTCGCCGAGGCGCCTGCGGGGATGCTCGTCGCCATGGGGCTGTGCGCGTTTCTCAGCCTGTTCCTGGGAATCAACTACCAGGCGCTCTATGGGCTGTTGCCGTTCGAGATCGACTACACGCCGTACAAGCTTGATTCGGTGATGGGTCAGCTGCAGATTCTGGCCTCGGGCGCGATCGCGTTCGGCGTGCTGATCTGGCTGAAGCTCTATCCGCTCAAAGACGACCGCACCATTCTCGACGCCGACTGGTTGTATCGGTACGTAGGCGACGGGTTGGCGCGCTGGGGCGCGGCCATGGGCCGGATCCTGGTGCAGTTCTTCGAAGGCCTGCTCGGCGGCGGGCTGAAGCAGGTCGGCGCCAAGCTGTTCAACCTGTTCAGCCCGGCCGGCGGCTTGTCTCGGGACTTCCCCTCCGGACTGATGGCCCTGTGGACGGCCCTGGTGCTCGCCGGCGTGGTGCTCGTCGCGTACTTCTCCCCGTTGTAGGGCGCTCGCCTCAAGCGCGATACGCCTGCGTGCGCTAGAAACTGATGCACCGAATATAGGAAAGTTATCCTCGCGTTCCTCTCTTGTTCCTATCATGCTCTCGAACCCGCGGGGTTTGAACGGACAAGCGAAGACCGGGAGGATGACGTGACGTATCAACGCGATCTTGAAGACAGGGCTCGAGCGCGCCTGGCGCTGCAGACGGTGGCCTATGCGCTGGGCGTGCCGCCCGGCGAGATCGACCAGCCCACACGCGGGGCGGCGCGTGCGTCGCTGGCGCGCCAGGTGGCGATGTATCTCACCCATGTGGCGTTCGAGATGAGCCTGCAGCGCTGCGCCCAGGCCTTCGGACGCGACCGCTCGACCGCGGCCTATGCCTGCCATCGTATCGAGGACCGGCGCGACGATGCCGAGTTCGACGCCTTCCTTGATGATCTGGAGGCGTGCCTGCGCGCCGCGCCGCCGCCGGCCCGCGTCCTGGAGCAGGCGTGATGGGCTGGATCGAACGCCTCGCCCGGCCGGGGCGCGTGCTGGCTCCGCTCCCCGGCGCCAGGCCGGGCTACGGGATCTTTGCAAACGGCGACCGGCGGCGGCGTCCGCTGGCTGTGGTGAGCGGGACGGAGCTGGCGCGCGCGCTCAGCGACGGTGCGGTCGAAGCTGTGGACGGCGGGTATGCGCTGACCAGGGACGGGGCGAAACGCGCCGTGCGCGAAGGCGCGGGCGCGGCCGGGTTCGCGCTGCAGCACGGGCCCATTGAGCGGCGCATCCTCATGGAGCCGACAGGCGAACGCACCGCCTTTGCGCGCACCGGCGGGCCGCTGGACCGGTATTTGACGCCGCAGAACGGCAAGCCGGCCTTGCTGGACAAGATCCATGGCGCGGCCGCGGCCATGCTGGTGCGCGATTATCAACGCTCTGCGCTGACCAGCCGGGTCACCCAGGACTGGTCCGGCCAACCGGGGGCGAAGACCCGCGCGGCGCCCAAAGACCGCGCCGAAGCGCCGGTGTCCCGCCTCGATGCGCAGGAGCGCGTCTTCGCCGCGCTGGACGCGGTGGGCCCCGGTTTTGATCGCCTGCTCATGAACGTGCTGATCCGCGAAACCGGGATGAGCACCGCCGAACGCGAGCTCGGCTGGCCCGAACGCACCGGCGCGCCCGCCCTGAAACTGGCGCTGGAGCGCCTGGCGATTCATTACCGTCTGAAGAAGCGCGAACGGGTGGTCTAGGCGATCTTGCGGCCCTGTGCTCGGACTTGCGCGTCGTCGAGGGCGCGAAAAAGAGCCTCGGTGAGATCGGAGAAATCGACCGGCTTTTTCAACGTGCAAAACGCTTCGCTGGCCGCAAGTTCGGACTGTGTGCGGGTGCTCACGTCGGCGGTTATGAAGATCACCGGAGGCCGCTCCTCTGATCGCAGCGCCCGCAGCACGTCGAGTCCGCTCAAATCGGGCATGTGCAAATCCATGAGCACGGCGTCAAAACATTCACCCGATCGGATGGCGGCCAGCGCGGCCTGGCCGTCGCCGGCTTCGCAGTACGTAGCCCCGGCGGTGCTTAGAAACTCACCCAGCACCGTTCGGCTCACCGGATTGTCGTCCACCACCAGCACCCGAGCCCCGGCGAGCTTTTCGATCCATTGCGCGGCCGCCTGCGACGGGCTGAGTGTTTCATGTGTATTCGCCGCCAGGGGCAGGGGGGTTTTCAATACGAAATGGGCGCCGATGGCCGGTTGCGGGTCGGCCAGCGCGACCGATCCGCCGGCGAGCCTGGCCAGATCACGGCAGATGGACAGACCCAGACCGGCGCCGGTTGATCGGCGCGCCTCGCCCTCCGAAGCCTGCCGGAAGCGATCAAAGATCGCTTCGCGCATTTCGGCGGGCACGCCGCACCCGGTGTCGATGACGTCGATACGCAGACGCCCGTCGTTCCAGCGCGCCTTAAAGCTAATTTTTCCGGTGTCGGTGAACTTCACCGCATTGCCAAGCAGGTTCAGAAGAATTTGACGCAAGCGCGCCTCGTCGCCCACCAGCTGGTCCGGCATGCCGGGCGCCAGCGTCACGTCCAGCTCCAGACCCTTGGCGGTGGCCGAGCCTTGAACCGCGCCAATCGCGGAGGTGAAGAGGGTCTTGGGCGAGAAGGGTTTGACGATCAGCTCCACCATCCCGGCTTCGATCCGCGAGACGTCCAGCACGTCGGAAATTATGTCCATCAACGCCGTGCCTGACCGCAGCAGGACGCGCAGCAATTCACGTTGGCGCGCGTCCAGATCGGTCCGGTCAAGCAGTTGCGCCATACCAAGCACGCCGTTGAGCGGCGTGCGAATTTCATGGCTCATATTGGCCAGGAACTGCGATTTCAGGCGGTCGGCGTTCCGCGCTTCTTCCTCCGCCTTTTTAACGGCGGTGAGATCGTTGTGCGCGCCGATGAATCGGACCGGCTCGCCCTTCTCGTTGCGGATCGCCATGCCTCTGCAGCGCACCCAGACGGTATGACCCTGGGCGTGGCGATAGCGGACGATCTGATCGTAAGGGTGGTTGGGATCAGCCAGATGGAGATTGAAATTCTCCACCGCCGTCGTCAGGTCTTCAGGAAAGATGAGGTCTTGCCATTCCGAGGTCTTGTGGGCCTTGGTCGCAGGATCGAAACCGAATAGCCGCCAGAATTGCGGACTCATCCACTCGTTTTCCGGCGCTTCAAGGTCCCAGTACCAGACGCCGTCCAGCGAGCTTTCCTGAATGAAAGCCCAGATCGCGGTGTCCGACTGGATGAGCGCATTGAGCTCAGCTTCGAGATAATGGGGCTCAGACATCGCTTACGCCTTCATTGGCCGCGCCGCGTCGCGGTCGCTGTATCAACCGATCGCGCGCCGGCTCTGGGTTCAGTCTTCCCATAGAGAAACGCGCCCTAAAATTGCCTGAACCAAGTGATGTGCGGCGCCTCACCCCGGCGGCGGCAGTCCGCTGGTGTTGAAGCTTTCCACCAGGGAGCCGACGACGAGGCGCCAGCCGTCCACCAGGACGAAGAAGATCAGCTTGAACGGAAGCGAGATCACGATGGGCGGCAGCATCATCATGCCCATGGACATGAGGATGGAGGCCACCACCAGATCGATGATCAGGAAGGGGATGAAGAGCAGGAAACCGATCTCGAAGGCGCGCCTGAGCTCGGAGATCATGAAGGCCGGCGCCACGACGTGGACGGGGGTGGCTTCCGGCGTTTCCGGCTCGATGTTCGCAATGCCCAGAAACAGCGCCAGATCGTCTTCGCGCGTGTGGGCGAGCATGAAGCGCTTGACCGGCTGGGTGGTCTCGGCGAACGCCTCCTCTGTGGAGAGCTGTCCGTCCAGCAAGGGCTCGATGCCCTGCTGATAACTCTCGGTGAAAACCGGCGCCATGATGAAGGCGGTCAGAAACAAAGCCAGCGAGATCAGCACCGCATTGGGCGGGCTTTGCTGAAGACCGATCGCGGTGCGCAACAGCGACAGGACCACGATGATGCGCACGAAGCTCGTCGTCATGATCAGGATGGACGGCGCGAGGCTTAAGACCGTCAACAGCGCCACGAGCTGAAGCACGCGCTCGGTCAGCCCCGTGCCTTCACCGAAATCCACGCTGATCGCAGGCGTCGCCAGCGCCGGCGCGGCGAACAAAAGTGCGAATCCGGCCGCGAACAGAGCGAGCTTTAGAAGGCGCGCCTTCATTCCGCCGCCCTCAGCGCCGGATCGCCATGATCGGGTTCGCCCGCGGGCATTTCAGGTTCGAACACCGGCTCAGCTTTCGCCGGCCGGGTCTCCAGCACGGTCTCGCGCTCGGGGCCCAGGAGCAGGACATGCTCAACATCGTCGCTTTTCACGATCACCACGCGGCGGCGCGGATCGAGAATCAGGCTCTCCTTCACGCCAAGCCGGCGTTCGCGGCGCTCAAGCCCCTGAAAGCCGGTGAGCCCTGTGGGCAGCCAGCCCTTGCGCAGGATCACCGCCACCCCGCCCAGAAGGCCGAGCACCACCAGCAAGGCGGCGAAATAGCGGGAGAAATCGATCAGATCCACAGCGGTCAGCCCTCGCCCGGCGCGCCGCATGGGGCGCGTCATCTAAAAAGGGCTAACGGGAGTCGCGCGCGGCGTTAAGCCCGGTTAAGCGGCTCTTAACCGGCTCAGGGCAGAGTGAATCATTGGGTAACCCATGGGAGCCGTCATCATGGCCCTCGACGACATCAACGTGCTCGCAACGCTGCGCCAGACGCTGGGCTATCACAACGCCCGCCAGCGCGTGATCGCGGAGAACGTGGCCAATGTGAACACGCCGGGTTTCACCCCGTCGGACATCTCCAAAAGCCAGTTCGAACGCGTGCTGAGCGGCCAGGCCTCCGCGGCGCCCGGCGGTTTGCGCGTCACCGATCCGCGCCATTTCACCGGCGGCGCGACGGCGGGCTCGGCTGCGGCCTATCGCGCCGAAGCCACGCCGGACAGCGAAACCACGGTGAACGGCAACTCGGTGGTGATCGAAGAGCAGATGGTGCGCGCCAACGAAAACCGGATGAAATTCGAGACCGCGCTCAGCCTATATCAAAAGAGCCTGAACATGATCCGCACGGCCAGCCGGCCTGCGGGCCAATAGGGGAGCTAGACCATGGATAAGGCGTCCGAAACGCTCCAGATCGCCGCTGCGGGCCTGCGCGCCCAGGCCTCGCGCATGCGCGTCATCGCCGAAAACGTCGCCAACGCCGACTCCACCGGCCGCACGGCGCAGGACGATCCCTATCGCCGCCAGATCCCGGTTTTCGACGCGGTGATGGACCGCGAGCTGGACGCCCGGGTGGTGCGCATGGACGACGTGCGCCCCGACCAGAGCGAGTTCAAGCGCGTATACGAGCCGGGCCACCCGGCCGCGGACGGCGAGGGCTATGTGAAATATCCCAACGTCTCCAGCCTGATCGAGCTGATGGACATGCGCGACGCGCAGCGCTCCTATGAAGCGAATCTCACCATGGTGGAGGGCACCCGCCGCATGCTCGAGCGCACGCTCGACCTTCTGCGCCGGTAGATTTTTAAGGAGGGTCCAGAATGGATCTCGCCGCTGTCCGCGCCTACGCGGCCGTCGCTCAAAGCGCCGGCCGCATCCAGGGCGCAAACCCCGCCCAGGACGCCGCCCAGGCCGCCGCGGCGCCCGGCGCCGGCGCGCCGGATTTCGGCTCCATGGTCAAGGACGCGGTGGGCTCGGTCGAAGCCACGGTGAAGAACGCCGAATCCATGACCCAGGCCGCCGCCACCGGCCAGGCCGAGCTGGTCGACGTCGTGACCGCCGTCGCCGCCGCCGAGGTGCAGCTGGAAACGGTTGTGGCCGTGCGCGATCAGGTGATCCGCGCCTATCAGGAAATCATGCGCATGCCGATTTAAGGGCTGAGGCCGATTTCCGCGTGAACGGGGCCGTGCGCCGGGCCGTCATCCGCGCCTTTCGTGTTCGCCGCGCCTGCATGCGTTAACGCTCCTTCAATCTTCCTTAACCGCTTTGGTTAACCTTTGGCCTTGCGCGGAGAATCCGTGCACGACGCAGCAGGCGGCGCAAAGGGCGGCGCGAGCGGAGACGGCCATGACCCCCGGCGAAGTCCTGGACATCGGCGCTGAAGCGATCTGGACCATGCTGGCCATGGCCGCGCCGGTGATGCTGATCGGGCTGGCGGTGGGCGTGGTGATCGCGCTGGTGCAGGCGCTGACCCAGGTTCAGGAGATGACCCTGGTCTTCGTGCCGAAAATCATCGCGATCTTCCTGGCGCTGTTGATCTTCCTGCCGCTCATGGGCGCGCTGTTGTCCGGCTTCATGACCACGATCGCCGACCGAATCGTCGCAGGCTGACCGCCATGGTCGCCGGGTTCGACGTCTCGCTCACCGTTTTCGCCGCCGCCATGGTGTTCGCACGCCTGGGCGCGATCTTGATGCTGCTGCCCGGGATCGGCGAGACGAGCATCCCCTCCCGCATCCGCCTGGCGTTCGCGCTCGCCTTCGCCTTCGCCGTGGGCCCGCTGATCGCGCCGAATCTGCCGGCCATGCCGCAAAGCCTGTCGGCGGCGGCCGGGCTGGTGGCGCTGGAGGCGCTGATCGGGGTGATGATCGGGGCGGCCTCGCGCATTTTGCTGATGGCCGGCGCGGTGGCCGGCCAGATCATCGGTTACCAGACCGGCCTGGCGATGGCGCAGAGCTTCGACCCGACCCAGGGCCAGTCCGGCGCGCTGCCCGCCCAGTTTCTGAACCTCATGTTCATGGTGCTGATCTTCGCCACGAACCTACACCATTACCTCTTGCTCGCCGCGGCGCAGAGCTATGACATCATGCCCGCCGGCGCGGTTCCGGAACTCGGCGACGCCGCGATGTGGGCGCTGCAGCTCTTCATCGACGCCTTCGCGCTGGCGCTGCAGATCTCCGCGCCGCTGGTGGCGTTCGGGCTGATCTTCTATCTCGGGCTCGGCGTGCTGTCGCGCCTGATGCCGCAGGCGCAGATCTTCTTCATCGCCATGCCGCTCAACATCCTTGTGGGCTTCGCGATCCTGGCCATGACGCTGGGCGCGATCGCGCTGGTCTGGCTTGAACGCTTCGAGCGCTTCGCCGTGACGATGAGCTGATCCATGGCCGAAGAAGACAAGTCGTCAAAGACAGAACAGCCCACCGAGCGGCGCCTGAAAAAGGCCCGCGACGAGGGCGACGTGCCCAAATCCCAGGAGATCTCGGGCTGGTTCACCCTCGCCGCCGGGCTTGCGGTCTTCGCCTTCATGGCGCCGGGCGTGTCCAGCGATCTGGCCCGCATCCTCTCGGTGTTCCTCGAGCGCCCCCATGAGATGAGCCTCGATGTGGGTTCGGCGATGGATCTGGCCGCATCCACCGGCCTGCGTCTGATCGTGGTGCTGGGCTTTGTCTTCCTGCTGATCATGATCGCGGCGGCGGCGGGCAATCTTGTCCAGCACGGGCTGATGTTCACGCCGAAGAAGATCGCGCCCAAGCTCGACAAGCTCAATCCGGTCAACGGGCTGAAGCGCATGTTCGGGCCGGAGGGGTGGATGAACTTCTTCAAGGGCGTGGGCAAGATGGCGCTGGTGGGCGGGGCGGTGACGATCGTCCTGTGGCCGCGCCGCGACGAGCTTCTGGCGCTGCCCGCGCTTGCGCCCATCGGATTGCTCCAGGAAGTCTATTCCGCCTCGATCCAGCTGCTGATCGCCGCGCTCATCGTCTATGCGCTCATCGCCGCGGCCGATTTCGCCTTCCAGCGCCATCAGTTCATCGACCGCAACAAGATGAGCCAGAAAGAGATCAAGGACGAGTTCAAGGAGACCGAGGGCGATCCCATGGTGCGCGCCAAGCTGCGCCAGATCCGCCAGGAGCGCGCCCAGAAGCGCATGATGGCGCGCGTGCCCGACGCCGCGGTGGTGATCACCAACCCGACCCACTACGCGGTGGCGCTGGAATACGAGCAGGGCCGCACGCCTGCGCCGATCTGCGTGGCCAAGGGGGTGGACGCGGTCGCCCTGCGCATCCGCGAGCTGGCCGAGGAGCACGGCGTTCCCATCCTCGAAGACCCGCCTTTGGCGCGCGGCCTCCACGCCAGCGTGGAGCTGGAGGAGGCGATCCCGGCCGAACACTATGAAGCGGTGGCCAAGGTCATCGGCTACGTGCTCAGCCTGAAGGGCCGGCGGTGACGCGCAGCGCTCGCTTGCGGGCGCGAAATTATGGTTAACTTCCCGGCGCCATGCTGGAAGGCCGAATCAGACACACCGGCTTAAGACCCTTGGGAGTCCGCCATGACCGACGCCCCCGCCAAGACCGCTCCCGACGCGCCCGAGACCGAGGCGGACGAGGCGGCCAGAGACATCGCGCCGGCGCCCGCGCCGCGACCTGCGCCGGGCCAAGGCCGTCTCGCCAAGCCGCTCACCCGCGCGGTGTTCTGGACCGCCAGCCTGATGGCGTTGATCGCGGCGGCGGTGGCGATCGTCGCCGGCGCCGGGGCGGGCTGGCAGGGCGTGGTGCTGCTCTCCGGGATCGCCGCATGCGCGCTGTTGCTGATGTACGCGCTGGCCGCCGGAGAGGCCGCGGGCAAGGCGCTGGGCCGTGACGAGACCGCTCCGGCGGCCGCGCCGGGCTTCGCCCATGCGGCGCTGGAGGCGCTGGGCGATCCGGTGCTGGTCACCGGCAAGTCCGGCCGTCCGGTCTGGGCCAACAAGGCCTATCGCGATCTCGCCCGCTCCGGCCTCGCGGGCGCTTTGCCGCTGGTCGCCGCGCCCGCGCCGGAGCGCCTGTTCACCGGGGCGGCGTCCGGGCCGGTCTATCGCCTGACCCGCGCCGCCGAGGCCGGAGAGCGCGCGTCGGAGACCCTGGGCCCGCTCAGCCTTGAAGGCGAGGGGGCGGCGGTCTATCGCGCCGATGTGGGACCCATGGACGGGGGCGGCGCGCTGTGGCGACTCCAGATCGCACGCGAGGAGGACGGCGTCCTTGTGAAGGCCGCGCCGGACTGGGCTGAACATGCGCCGGTGGGGCTGTTCCTCGCCGACGCCGAGGGCCGGGTGCTCGCCGCCAATGCGACGCTTCGCACCTGGATCGGCGCGACGCCGGACCAGGCGCTGAAGCTGAAGGACTTCCTCGCCGGCGACGCTGCGGACGGCTTCGCGCGTTCGCGCGGAAACGAAGGCGCGGCGCGCCTGGACGCCCGCATGGTGGCGCGCGAGGGCGTGGAGAGCCCGGTGGTGCTCAGCGTCGAATGGAATGACGAAAAGCCCGCACGCGCGCGCGGCGTCGTCTATGGGCTGTCCGCCACCGGCGCGCCGCCGGGGCTCGCTCAACTGGCCGAGCAGAGCGGCGCGAAACCAGGGCGCACCTTCGACGACATGTTCGCCGCCGCCCCGTTCGGCGTGGCGCGCCTGGACGCGGCCGATCCGGCCTCGGCCATGGTGGAGGACGCCAACCCCGCCCTGCTTCAACTCACCGGCGGCGCGGCCGTGCCCGGCGCGAAATTCGCCGATCTGTTCGACGCCGAGGATGGGCTGAAGCGCGCGTTCGAGCGCGCCCTGTCGGGGTCGGGCGAGCCGGGCGAGGCGCGGCTTGCGGGCGAGGGCGGCAAGCCGGTGCACCTGTTCCTGGCGCCGGCGCGCGGCGGCAAGCGGGCCGCCTATATCGTCGACATCACCGCCTGGAAGGCGCTGGAGACCCAGGTCGCCCAGGCCGGCAAGATGCAGGCGGTGGGACAGCTCGCCAGCGGCGTGGCGCACGATTTCAACAACATGCTCACCGCGATCCGGCTGAATGTGGGCGAACTTCTGAATCGCCATCCGGTGGGCGATCCCAGCTATCAGGACCTGCAGCAGATCAACTCCACCGTCACTCGCCAGGCGGGCCTGGTGCGCAAGCTTCTGGCGTTCTCGCGCAAGCAGACCTTCCGCATGACGGTGTTCGACATCTCCGACGTCCTCTCCGACTGTTCGGTGATGCTGGGTCAGATCCTGGAGGAGACGGTCAAGCTGGACATCCGTCACGGCCGCGACCTGCCGCTGATCCGCGCGGACCGCAACCAGATCGACAACATCCTGGTGAACCTCGCCACCAACGCCCGCGACGCCATGAAGGGCCAGGGCGGGGGCACGCTGACCATCACCACCGAGGCGGTGGACGCCGATACGGTGCGTAAAGCCGGCGCGCCGAGCCCCGCCGAGGGTTGCTGGGCCGCGGTGCACGTGGCCGATACGGGCCACGGCATGGACGAGGAGACCCGCAAGAAGATTTTCGAGCCGTTCTTCACCACCAAGGCGACCGGAGAAGGCACCGGGCTGGGCCTGGCCACGGTCTATGGCGTGGTCAAGCAGTCCGGCGGCTATCTGTTCGTATCCTCCGAGATCGGCGAGGGAACGACCTTTTCCATCTATCTGCCCGGCCACGTGCCCTCGAAGGAGGAGACCGAGGAGATCGAGGCTGAGGCCGAAGCCAAGGCCGCCGAGCCCAAGCCGGCCGACCTGGCCGGCCACGGCCGCATCCTGCTGGTCGAGGACGAGGACGCGGTGCGCGGCATCGCCGCCAAGACGCTGGTGCGCCGCGGCTATGAGGTCGTGGAGGCCTGCGACGGCGAGGAAGCGCTTGAGATCCTTGAGGAGAACCCGGAGAGCTTCGATCTGTTGATCTCCGACGTGGTGATGCCTGGCCTCGACGGGCCGTCGCTGCTGAAAGAGGGGCGCAAATATCTCGGCGCGGCGCGCGTAGTCTTCATTTCCGGCTACGCGGAGGAGGAGTTCTCCGACACGCTGTCCTCGGATCTTGAGATTTCGTTCCTGCCGAAACCGTTCGACATCCAGCAACTGGCCGAACGGGTGAAGCAGGAGCTCGCCGCGGCGCGCGCCTGACCTAACAGTTTCAAGGGTTTGGTCAACGGGCGGGCGGGCGGCGGCCCGCCCGTTCTCGTCCCGCCAAAATGTTCTTGTTGCGTTCTCGGAACAAAGTGGGTACGACTATGGGTGACTCGCGGCGCGGCCGCTTCATTGCCCGACTCAGGCGATGCGTGAAATAAGAGGGACAAAGGTTATGGCTCAGGCGAGGCTCCAAGTGGTGAAAGAAACCGGCGACAACAAAGCAAAGGCCCTCGACGCGGCGCTGTCCCAGATCGACCGCGCCTTCGGCAAGGGCTCGGTGATGAAGCTGGGCTCCAAGCCCAACCAGAACATCGAGGCGATCTCCACCGGCTCGCTGGGCCTGGACATCGCGCTGGGCGTCGGCGGCCTGCCCAAGGGGCGGATCGTCGAGATTTACGGTCCGGAAAGCTCGGGCAAGACGACGCTCGCCCTGCACACCGTCGCCGAATGCCAGAAGGCCGGCGGCACGGCGGCCTTTGTCGACGCCGAGCACGCGCTTGATCCGGTCTACGCCAAGAAGCTGGGCGTGGACGTGAACGAGCTTCTGGTCTCCCAGCCCGACGCCGGCGAGCAGGCGCTGGAGATCGCCGATACGCTGGTGCGCTCGGGCGCCATCGACATCCTGGTGATCGATTCGGTGGCTGCGCTCACCCCGCGCGCGGAGCTGGAAGGCGAGATGGGCGATTCCCTGCCCGGCCTGCAGGCGCGTCTGATGAGCCAGGCGCTTCGAAAGCTCACCGCCTCGATCTCCAAGTCCAATTGCCTTGTTGTCTTCATCAACCAGATCCGCATGAAGATCGGGGTCATGTTCGGCTCGCCGGAGACGACCACCGGCGGCAACGCGCTGAAATTCTATTCCTCGGTGCGCCTGGACATTCGCCGGATCGGCGCGCTGAAGGACCGCGACGAGGTCATCGGCAACCAGACCAAGGTCAAGGTGGTCAAGAACAAGGTCGCCCCGCCCTTCCGCGAAGTGGAGTTCGACATCCTCTACGGCGAAGGCATCTCCAAGACCGGCGAGCTGCTCGATCTGGGCGTGAAGGGCAATATCATCGAGAAATCGGGATCCTGGTATTCCTACGATTCCCAGCGCATCGGTCAGGGCCGCGAGAATGCGCGGAAATTCCTTCTTGAGCACACTAAAATTTCCGCCGAGATCGAAGCCAAGGTGAGGAAGAACGCCGGGCTCATCGCCGAGGAGATGCTCGGCGGGCCGGAGCCGGACGCCGACGAAGGCCCGGAAGAAGCCGCCGGCTAGGCGCGGCACTTTCCCGCTTTCGGCTGAAATCTACAACGCGCGCTTGGCGAAGCCGGGCGCGCGTTCGTATATGTGCGCTCGAAGTTTCACGCGCGGTGTGACATACACCGCGCCCTGACGACACGACGCGCCGAGCCGGCGCACGGAGCCTTGCATGACCGCCCTGCGCGATATCCGCCGCCAGTTCCTCGACTATTTCGCCAAGCACGATCACGAGGTTGTTCAGTCCGCGCCGCTGGTGCCGCAGGATGATCCAACCTTGCTGTTCGTGAACGCCGGCATGGTGCCGTTCAAGAACGCCTTCACCGGCGCTGAGAAACGCGCGCGCACACGAGCGACGAGTTCGCAGAAATGCGTGCGAGCGGGCGGCAAGCACAACGATCTTGATAATGTCGGCTACACCGCGCGCCACCATACCTTCTTTGAAATGCTCGGGAATTTCTCCTTCGGCGACTATTTCAAGGAGGAGGCGATCCACCACGCCTGGACGCTGACCACCAAGGAATTCGGGCTTGATCCCGACAAGCTGCTGGTCACAATCTTCCACGACGACGACGAGGCGCACGCCCTGTGGAAGAAGATCGCGGGGCTGCCCGATGAGAAGATCATCCGCATCGCCACCAGCGATAATTTCTGGTCCATGGGCGACACCGGCCCATGCGGGCCGTGCTCTGAAATCTTCTACGATCACGGGCCGGACATCGCCGGCGGACCGCCGGGCACCCCCGAAGAGGACGGCGACCGCTTCATCGAGATCTGGAACCTGGTCTTCATGCAGTTCGAGAGCCAGGCCGACGGCTCGCGCAAGGACTTGCCCAAGCCCTCCATCGACACCGGCATGGGGCTGGAGCGCATCGCCGCGGTGCTGCAGGGCGAGCACGACAATTACGATGTGGACCTGTTCAAGACGCTGATCGCGGCGAGCGAAGAGGCGTTGAAGGTCAAGGCCGCCGGGCCGGAGGCGGCGAGCCACCGGGTGATCGCGGACCATCTGCGCTCGTCCAGCTTCCTCATCGCCGACGGGGTGACGCCGTCGAATGAGGGCCGCGGCTATGTGCTGCGCCGGATCATGCGCCGGGCCATGCGCCATGCGCACATGCTGGGCGCGTCCGAGCCGGTGATGCACACGCTCGCCCCGACCCTGGCGGAGGAGATGGGCGACGCCTTCCCCGAGCTCAACCGGGCCCTGCCGGTGATCGAAGAGACCCTGCGCGCGGAAGAGGAACGCTTCCAGCGCACGCTTGGCCGCGGCCTCACCTTGCTGGAGGAAGCCGCCGAAGGCCTGAACGAAGGCGAGGCGCTGCCCGGCGAGACCGCGTTCAAACTCTATGACACCTATGGCTTCCCCCTCGACCTCACCCAGGACGCCCTGCGCGCCAAGGGGATCGGGGTGGACACCGACGGCTTTGCAAAGGCGATGGCCAAGCAGAAGGCCGACGCGCGCGCCAGCTGGTCTGGCTCGGGCGACGCGGCGCCGGACGCGCTCTGGTTCGACCTTAAGGCGCGCCTGGCCGAGACCGGCTTTGTCGGCTATGCGGCCGAGGAAGCCAACGGCGTTCTGCGCGCCATCGTGGCGGGGGCTGAAGAGCAGAAGACCCTGAACGCCGGCGATCCGGCGGCGCTGGTCTTCGACCGCACCCCGTTCTACGCCGAGGGCGGCGGCCAGATCGGCGATAGCGGGGTCATCGAGTTTGAAAACGGCGCCCGTTTCATCGTCGACGACACTCAGAAGCGCGCCGGCGCGCTCTACGCCCATATCGGAACGCTTGAAAGCGGCTCGGTGGAGACGGGCGCGGGCGCGCTGTTGAAGATCGACGCTGCAAAGCGCGGTAAGACCAAGGCCAACCACTCCGCCACCCACCTCTTGCACGCCGCCCTGCGCGATGTGCTGGGCCCCCATGTCACCCAGAAGGGCTCCTATGTGGGTCCGGACCGGCTGCGCTTTGATTTCTCCCACGCCAAGGCGCTCACAGACGCCGAGCAGGCGAAGATCGAAGCCCAGGTCAACGCCGTGATCCGCCAGAACGCGCCGGGCGAGACCGCGGAGATGACCCCCGACGCGGCCATCGAAGCCGGCGCGCTCGCTTTGTTCGGCGAGAAATACGGCGAGACCGTGCGTGTTCTGACCATGGGCGAGTCGCTTGAGGCCCAGGGCAAGCCCTATTCGGTGGAGCTGTGCGGCGGCACCCATGTGGCCCGCACCGGCGACATCGCCCTGTTCAAGATCGTGTCCGACGGCGCGGTAAGCGCCGGCGTGCGCCGTGTGGAGGCTTTTACCGGCGAGGCCGCGCGCCAGTATCTGGAGACCGAGGCGCGCCGCGCCAAGGACGCCGCGGCGACGCTGAAAGTCCCCACCGGCGATCTGGCCGAGCGTATCGCCGCGCTGCAGGCCGAGCGCAAGACGCTGGAGCGCCAGCTCGCCGAGGCCAAGAAGCAGCTCGCCATGGGCGGGGGCGGCGGCGCGAAACCCGCCGAGGCTGAAGACATCGCCGGGGTGAAGTTCACCGGCCGCATCGTCGAGGGCGTCGGGGGCAAGGATCTGCGCGGCCTGGTGGACGAGGCGCGTCAGGCCATGGGCTCGGGCGTGGCCGCGTTCATCGGCGTCAATGACGGCAAGGCCGCGCTGGCGGTGGGCCTCACCGACGACCTTAAAGGCCGCTTCAACGCGGTGGACCTTGTAAAGGCCGGCGCGGGCGAAGTGGGCGGCAAGGGCGGCGGCGGCCGGCCCGATTTCGCCCAGGCCGGCGGCCCGGACGGCGCGAACGCCGAGGCGGCGCTTGAGGCCATCCGCACGGCGTTGAAAGGCTGATGGCGCGCAAGGCGAAACCCGGCGGCGACGTCCAGATGACCGGCGATCGCGCGCTCGCCCGCGAGATCGCCGACGCGCGCGCCCGATTCAACCAGGCGCTCGCTGAGCGCGATTTCGAGGCGATCGCCGCGGTCCTGGCGGAGGGGTGCACGCTTGTTCCAGGTGACGACGCCGACCTGATGGACGGGCGCGACGCCCAGCTTGGCGCCTGGCGGTCGATCTTCGCCCAGGCGCCGAACGTCACTTACGTGCGCACGCCCCGGCGCATCGACGTGGCCGAGGACGGGCTGCTCGCCGCCGAAGCCGGACGTTGGCGCGGAGCCTGGTCGGCGGACGGGGTGAGTGCGCGCTATTCCGGCGCCTATTTCGCCAAATGGCGCCAAGACGGCGGCGATTGGCGCATCGCCTCTGAAGTCTTCGTCACGCTGTCGCGCGAGGTCGGAGCGGGGTAGGGGCGTGCGGCGGTCCGCGCCCTGGCCGGACCGCGTCATCGCCGCCTCAAAGCGTCGCGGTGTCACGGAGCGGCCTCCACGCCGCGTTAGGGAACAGGCGAATCCCCGTGTAGATTGACCGTCCAGCGCAACGCCGAGGGGGACACGCCATGGAGCACGGCGTCGGACATGAGGTCTGGCTGAAGGACACGGCGGTGTTTCTGCTCGCCGCGGGTCTTGTCGTGCCCCTGTTCAAGCGTATGCGGCTGTCGGCGGTGCTCGGTTTTCTCATCGCCGGGGTGCTGATCGGGCCTTATGCGCTGGGCGCGCTGGCCGACCGCTGGCCGGTGCTTCAATGGGTGACGGTCTCCGACGTCCACGCCGCCGAGCCGTTTGCAGAGCTGGGCGTGTTGTTCCTGCTCTTCCTTCTGGGGCTGGAGCTGTCCTTCCAGCGGCTATGGGCGCTGCGCCGTTCGGTGTTCGGCGCGGGCGGGCTGCAATCGGGTTTGAGCGCGCTCGCGGTTGGCGCGGCGTGCTTCTTTCTGGGGCTCACCGCGCCGGCTGCGGTGGCCATCGGGCTGGCGCTGGCGCTGTCGTCCACGGCCATCGTGATGCAGATCCTCGCCGAGGAACGCCGCGCCACCACGCCGGTGGGCCGGGCCTCTCTGGCGGTCCTGTTGATGCAGGACATCCTCGTGGCGCCCTTCCTGATCACGGTGGGCTTCCTGGCCCGCGACATGGGCGCGGACGGCGGGCAGGGGGTCACCGCGGTGATCGTCGAGGCGCTGCTTCAGGGCCTCGCCGCCATCGCTGTGATCGTCGTGATCGGCCGCTACGTGCTCAAGCGCGCTTTCCGCCTGGTCGCCAAGGTGGGCGGGCGCGACCTGATGATGGCGATCACCCTGCTCACTTTGGTGGGGGCCGCGCTGCTCACCCGCGAAGCCGGCTTGTCGCTGGCGCTGGGCGCGTTCCTGGCCGGGCTCTTGCTGGGCGAGACCGAATTCAAGCATCAGGCGGAGGTGGACCTTGAGCCGTTCAAGGGGCTGCTTCTGGGCGTGTTCTTCACCACGGTGGGGATCGGGCTCGATCTCGGCGCGGTGTGGGCGAACCTGACCCTGGTTTTCGGCGGGCTGGCGGCCATGCTGGTGGTTAAGTTCGTCATCGTCTATCTCGCCTGCCGCCTGTTCGCCGGCGACCATCGCCTGTCGCTGGAGGCGGGGTTCCTGCTGGCGCCGGCGGGCGAGTTCGCCTTCGTCATCCTGGCCGCCGCCGCGGCGGGCGACCTGGTGGACGCTCAGACCCGCGCCGTGGTCGCCGCCATTGCGGGCCTGTCCATGCTGCTCACGCCGGCGCTGGCCAAGCTTGGCAAATTCCTGGCCGAGCGCTCCGGGCCGGAGCCCCAGACCGGGCCGCGCATCGAGGACTTCTCCGACCTTGAAGGCCATGTGGTCATCGCCGGGATGGGCCGGGTGGGCCGCGCCATCGCGCGGGTGCTGGAGACCGAGGGCGTTGAGATCATCGCCCTGGACCGCAACGGCGCGCGCGTGGCCAAGGCCCGCGAGGACGGCTGGCAGGCCTTTTACGGCGACGCCTCCATGCCGGAAATCCTCAAGCGCGCCGGGGCGGAGAAGGCCGAGCTGTTCGCCGTCACCGCCGACGATCCGGAGAAAGCCTGTTCCATGGTCGCGGCGATCCGCGAACTGCGCGCCGACGCGCCGATCATGGCGCGCGCGCGCGACGGCGAGCACGCCGCGCGGCTGATGCGCGCCGGCGCGACCCATGTGACGCCCGAAGCCATCGAAGCCGCGCTGCAGCTGGCCGGACGGGCGCTGGAGCATCTGGGCCTGCCCGAAAGCACCGTGCGCGACCGCCTCGCCCAGGAACGCGACGACGAATACGCGCGGGCGGACGGCGATAACGGATAGAAAAAAGGCCGGGCGCGCGCGCCCGGCCTTCATATCTGCAAAAGGCGCGGGTGCGCCTACACGATATCCTTCATCGCTTCGGCGAAGCGTTCGCCCACGGTGTCCAGGAAGCCTTCGGTGGACAGCCAGCCCTGCTCGTCGCCCACCAGAAGCGCCAGGTCCTTGGTCATGTAGCCGGACTCAACGGTCTTCACCACGCTGCTCTCGAGCCGGTTGGCGAAGGCCATCAGGTCTTCATTGCCGTCCATGCGGCCGCGATGGTGCAGGGCGCGCGTCCAGGCGAAGATCGAGGCGATGGAGTTGGTGGATGTCTTCTCGCCGCGCTGGTGCTGGCGGTAGTGACGGGTGACCGTGCCGTGAGCGGCTTCGGCCTCGACGGTCTTGCCGTCCGGCGTCATCAGCACCGAGGTCATCAGGCCCAGCGAGCCGAAGCCCTGCGCCACGGTGTCCGACTGCACGTCGCCGTCATAGTTCTTGCACGCCCAGACAAAGCCGCCGGACCATTTCATCGCCGCGGCCACCATGTCGTCGATCAGGCGGTGCTCGTAGGTGATGTTCTTTTTCTCGAACTCGGCCTTGAACTCGGCGTCGTAGACCTCCTGGAAGATGTCTTTGAAGCGGCCGTCATAGGCCTTCATGATCGTGTTCTTGGTGGACAGATAGACCGGCCAGCCGCGATCCAGGCCGTAGCGCAGCGAGGCGCGGGCGAAGTCGCGGATCGATTCGTCCAGGTTATACATCCCCATGGCGACACCCGCCGACGGGAAGTCGAAAATCTCGTGCGTGATCGGCTCGCCGCCGTCGGACGGGGTGTAGGTCATGGTCAGCTTGCCCGGCCCCGGCACCTTCATGTCGGTGGCGCGGTACTGGTCGCCGAAGGCGTGGCGGCCGATGACGATGGGCTTGGTCCAGCCCGGCACCAGGCGCGGCACGTTGGTGATCACGATGGGCTCGCGGAACACCACGCCGCCGAGAATGTTACGGATCGTGCCGTTGGGCGAGCGCCACATCTTCTTCAGCCCGAATTCCTCGACCCGCGCCTCGTCCGGGGTGATCGTCGCGCACTTCACGCCGACGCCGTACTCCTTGATCGCCTCGGCGGCGTCGCGGGTGATCTGGTCGTCGGTCTCGTCGCGCTTTTCGATCGAAAGATCGTAATATTTCAGGTCGATATCCAGATAGGGCAGGATCAGCTTTTCCTTGATCAGCGCCCAGATGATGCGGGTCATCTCGTCGCCGTCGAGCTCCACGACCGGATTGTCGACCTTGATCTTCGCCATGTTCGCAACTCTTTCGATTCAATTTCGCGCGCGCGGGGGACGCCGCCGGGGACGGACGCGCGGGGTGGACGGATGTCGCGCGGGTGTCTAGCACCGCGAACCTCGGTAAGAAAGGGCGCGGGGTGTGCGCCTTTCGTCCCAGCTGCGGGACAACGCTCCAGGACGCGAAGATGGACACGGCTCCGGTTTTCATTCTGTGCCGCCCCCAGCTGGGCGAAAATATCGGCGCGTGCGCGCGCGTAATGGGCAATTTCGCCATTCCCGATCTGCGCATCGTGGCGCCGCGCGACGGCTGGCCCAATCCGGCCGCCGAGACGATGGCGGCGGGAAGCCCGGTGCTCAACCACGCGCAAGTGTTCGACACGCTGGAGGCCGCCGCAGCCGATTGCCACGCGCTTTACGCCACCACCGGCACGCCGCGCCACATGGTCAAACCGGTGGTCACCGGGCGCCGCGCCATGACCGAGGCGCGCGCCGACATCGCCGCCGGCCATCGCATCGCGGTGCTGTTCGGGGCGGAGAAATCCGGCCATTCCAACGAGGAGATCGCCAAAGCCAGAGCGGTGATCTCGCTGCCCGTGGATCCGGACTTCACCAGCCTCAACCTCGCCATGGCCTGCGGCGTGCTCGCCCATGAATGGCGGGCGGGCGGCGGCGTGCCGGACGGGTGGAAGCCCATGGAGGCCCCCGCCAGCCAGAGCGAGCTCGACGGCCTCTACGGCCATCTCCATGACGAGCTGGACCGCGCGGGCTTCTTCTACCCGCCGGAAAAGACCCCGCTGATGATGCAAAACCTCATCAACATCTTCGCCCGCGCCCGCCTCACCACGCAGGAAGTGCGCACCCTGCGCGGCGTGGTGAAGGCGCTCAGCCTCGGGCGGGGGAAGGCGCGGGTGGTGCGGGAGGATTAAAACGCCGGCCGGGCGATCATCAGCCAAAAGATCGCCAGCACTGCGAAGAACGCCGGAAAGCCGAACGCGAACCAGACCGCGTAGAGCCGGTCGAAGGCCGGGGGAAGCGGCGCAGCTTGCGCCGCGGCGGTTTCAGCGAGGGTTTTCAGCCGCGCCTGGATCCACACCACCGGCAGCCAGAACGCGCCCGCCACCAGGTAAAGCGCCAGCGAGAGCAGAATCCACGGCTCGGTGAGGGGCCAGCCGACGGCGAGCGCGAGCAGCACGCCGGTGATCGGCTGGGCGATGACGGCGGTGGCGGTGAAGATCAGATCGGCGATCACCACCGTGCCGGAGACATGGGCGATGAGCGCCGGGTCTTTCGTGCGCCGGGCCATCACCATGAAGAAGGCGATGCCCGCCCCGGTCCCGAAGAGCACCGCGGCGCCGATCACATGAAGCCAGCGCAGGACGAGTTCGGCGAGCATCAGCGCGGCTCCCGCAAGGCGAGCGCGGCGAGGGCCAGCGTCATGGCCGGTATGGTTTTCACCAAGGGTTCGAGGGGATCGAGCCACAGGGCCGGGACAACCAGGCTCGCGGCGCCGAGATAGCCCAGCGTCACCGCGATCATGCCCCACAGCGCCAGGGCGTGGGTGCGCCGGACCAGCACGGCGAGGCCGAGGGCGATGTCTGTAACCGACCCCGCCAGCACGAAGGCGCGCGCGATCGCCTCGCCGAGGCCCGCCGCGGTGAGCAGGCCCGCGGCCTCGTCCAGGCGAACAAGGCCGATCACCCCGCTGGCGATCCAGAAGGCGGCCAGGGTAAGCGTGGTCAGCACCCGCAAGGGCAGGGCGCGGGCGTAGAGCCGCTCCTGCTTGGCGCCGGCGAAGGTGTCCAGCGTCGCGTCGAGCCCTTTGAGCGGACCATAGCCCAGCGCCGTGTGCGGGCCGGGATCGGCGATCACGCCGCGCGCCATGACGGTCATGGCGGTGGAGCGCAGCGGGCTTCTCCATCCCAGCGCCGCGGCGGCGTCGCCGAACGCGCCGGCGATCGCGGCGAAGGCCGGCGGCGCGGTCACGATGCGCGCGGGAGCAAAGCCCAGCTGCGCGCGCAGCTTTGTGACGAGGCGCGCCAGCGTCACCGGACGCGGCGCGGCGAGATCAAGCGTGACCTCCATGGGCCGCTCGCCGAGGGCGAAGCGCGCCGCTTCCCCGGCCACATCATCAAGGGCGACGGTGTGGACCTGCGCCTGCGCGTGGGCGAGGGGCTGGACCACCGGCAGGGCGGCGAGCGTGCGCAGCAGCGTCGATCCGCCATGGCTTTCCGGGCCCAGCACCAGGCCGGGGCGCAGGATGGCGTAATCAAGCCCGCTCTCGCGTACGCGCGCGTCCCCGGCCGCCTTGGTGCGCAGGAAGGCGGAGTCCGCGTCCGGCTCGGCGCCGGCGGCGGAAATTTGCACGAAGCGGGTCACGCCGTGTCTTCGGCAGGCGTCCAGGAGCGCTGCAAGCCCCGTCTCGTGCACCGCTGAAAGGTCGTCGCCGGCGCCGTCCTGCAGCGCGCCTGCGGCGTTGATTACAGCGTCCACGCCCTCCAGCGCGGCGTCGAAGCGCTTGTCCGGGCGGGCGAGGTCGAGCGCCGCCCACTGGGCGCGCGGTTCGACGCGCGCGCCGTGCGCCGGAGTGCGCCCGGCGCCGCGCACCTGGGCGCCGCGCGCCAGGAGCGCGCGCACGATCGCCAGCCCGACCAGCCCGTATCCGCCCACGACCAGTATGCGCACCTGACACCCTCCAACGCTTAAGCGATTGAATAGCCGGGCGCGCGCCAGGCCGCCAGCGGGCGTATGCGCGCACGCGTCTGTTCTCGCGCGGCGAAATCCTCTACATGCGAAAGACTGACGCTCAAGCCCTGGAGGGCCGACTTGGCCGCAACGCCCGACACCGCGCCTCGACGCTCCGCCCCGCGCGGCGGGCTCGGCCGTTTTTCGCCGCCGGACTGGGCGTTCATGCCCGGCGCCGCTTTGGTGTTCGCGGGTCTGGTGGCGGTGGCGATGATCTATGAGCCGGCCGGTGAAGATCCGGTGGTGACGCAGACCGAGTACGTCATGGCCGGCCCGGCGCTGGCCCAGCTCGTGCCCGGCCCTGGCACCGGGTTCCAGCTCATCACCACGGGAGGGACGCCGCTGGCGCGCCTGACCGCCACGGCGAGCCTTGAGGCGGCCGGCGCGATGTCGGCGGGGATCGCCGCGGTGATGCCGGCCGAGTTCGAGGCGCGTTTGCCCGGCCGCCTGGTGAAGGTTGAGGCGCGCCTGCGCGCAGGCCCGGAGGCCGGCATCGAGGAGGCGCGTATCGCCTATTTCTCCACCGGCGGCGGCGCGGCGAGCGGCTGGCGCACCGTGCGCGTGAGCGAGACGTTCGAAACGGTGGGGTTCTGCTACACCGTGGACCCCGAGGCCCCGCTGAACGAGATGGAGATCGTCGGCCTGTGGCCGGACATCCGCGGGGCGAGCCGCAGTCTTCTTTTGCAGGAGCTGCGCGTCACGATCCAGCCGGGCGAAGTCAGCCAGGATGAGTGCGAGCGCTCGATCGGGCTCTGAAGCGGCGGCGCGCGCCGATTGACTTTCCCGGCCCGCCTCTCCATAACCCGCGCTTCCCTCAGGGCCAGCGTAGAGCTGACCGCTCGTTCAACACTTACGGGCGACGCGTGAACCGCCGTTTTGATCGTGCAGCGAAGAGGGCGCCGCACCGGGCCGCGTCGGATTAGGAAAGACAATGTCGAAGCGTCATTCGCAGAAATACAAGATCGACCGCCGCATGGGCGAGAACATCTGGGGCCGCGCCAAGTCTCCGGTGAACAATCGCGCCTACGGCCCCGGCCAGCATGGCCAGCGCCGCGCCGGCAAGATGTCGGACTTCGGCCTTCAGCTGCGCGCCAAGCAGAAGCTTAAGGGCTATTACGGCAACATCACCGAGAAGCAGTTCAAGCGCGCCTTCACCGAGGCCATGCGCCGCAAAGGCAACACCGCGGAGAACCTGATCGGTCTTCTGGAAAGCCGCCTGGACGCGATCGTCTACCGCGCCAAGTTCGTGCCGACGGTGTTCGCCGCGCGCCAGTTCGTCAATCACGGCCACGTGAAGGTGAACGGCAAGAAGGTCAACATCGCCTCTTACATGGTCAAGCCGGGCGACGTCGTGGAAGTGCGCGAGAAGTCGCGCAACATGGCCCTCGTCCTGGAAGCCCTGGGCAGCCCGGAGCGCGACGTTCCGGACTATATCGATCTCGATCCCAAGGCGATGAAAGCCAGCTATACGCGCGTCCCCGAATTCGCCGAGGTGCCCTACCCGGTGAAGATGGAGCCGAACCTGGTGGTCGAATTCTACTCCTCGTAAGTCCCGCGAGGATCGCCGAAGACAAAGGCCCGCCGGAGCGATCCGGCGGGCCTTTTTGCTTTTGCGCCGCGGATTTCTCCGCTTGCGTCTGTCGCTTCGGCGCACGCCGGGTTAGGATCGGGCCTGAGGGATCAAAGGAGGCCGCCATGGCGCGCATGCTCTTGCTCACCGCCGCAGGCGCGGCCGTTCTGCTCGCCGGTTGCGCGCCGACCTATGGCGGCGGAGAGGGCTATTTCGACCCGGGCCCCGAGCTTACACCGGTCCTGTCCTGGCGCGATCAGGGCGACAGCGTCAGCATCCGCGTGCCCTCCAACGGCTGTACGACCAAGGACAGCTTCTATCCCGAGGTGACCGGCGCGGCGAACGCGGGCTGGGCCTTCGATCTGGCGCTGATCCGCGTGCACCAGGACGATTGCCGCGCGGTTCTGCCCACCGGGGTGGAGCTGAACTGGACCAAGGACGAGCTCGGCCTGCCCGAGGGCGCCGATCTGCGCGTCGTCAATCCGCGCAATCACGATTTCTACTGAGGTGCGGACGGGCGAGGCGAGGACGCGCGATTACGCCTCCACCAGACCCTTTTCCTTGAACAGCGTCTGAAGCTCGCCGGCCTCGAACATCTCTTTCACGATGTCGCAGCCGCCCACGAACTCGCCCTTCACGTAAAGCTGGGGAATGGTGGGCCAGTCGGAATAAGTCTTAATGCCCTCGCGGACGTCATGGTCCTCAAGCACGTTCACCGCGGCGTACTCCACCTGCATGTGATCGAGCACGCGGGCGACGACCGAGGAGAAGCCGCACTGGGGAAAGGTGGGCGTTCCCTTCATGAACACCACCACGTCGTTCTCGGTGACGGCTTTCTTGATGGCGTCCAGCGTGGCTTGGTCGGTCATGGGGCGCTCCTGCGTTGTTCGATGCGCCCATAGGTGGGCTAGGCTTCGTCCTTGGTCAAGACGGCCGGGTGGGGGACCACGTTGTCGGCGAAGGCCGCGGCGATGTCGACGGTGTCCGCCTCAAGTTCGCGCGCGCGTTCGCCGGCGGCCTCCACGGCGCCCAGATCGGTGATCACCGCAAGGCACAGCTCCACGCGCGCGCCGGTTTCGCCGGCGATCGGGGTGAAGGCGCAATGCCATTCCGACACCCCGCCGTCGCGGCCTTCGGTGCGGCCTTTCAGACGCACCGGCTCTGGCGCGATTTTGGTTTGAAACACCGTGTCCACATAGGCGCGAACAGTGTCGGCGATGTGCGGCGTGACGTGCGCTCCAGGCTCGCCCGGCTCGGCCTGGCGCCCGTTGATCCGGTCCATGGCCGGATTTGTGCGCAGCACACGGTGATTGCGGTCGATGATGGCCATGCCAAAGGGCGAGGCGTTGAACACCTGTTCGTACAGGTCGTCGATCAGCATGGCGCGCTCCAGGGTCGGCTGACTCCCGCAGAGACCCGGATAATAACAACTTTCCTGCCGCGTGGCCAATCGCTTGAATCGCAGGCAACCGTGCGCGCCCCGCTGAACCGATTCAGCAGTGGGCCGGCTGTGCAGCTAGCCCGGCGCGCGCGTCTCCAGCGCCAGGGCGTGCAGCTCGCCGCCCATGCGGCCTTTAAGGGCGGCGTAGACCATCTGGTGCTGTTTCACCCTGGGCACGCCGCGGAAGGCTTCGGCGACGACGACAGCCTTGTAGTGATCCCCGTCGCCGGCGAGATCAATGATCTCCACCTCGGCGCCGGGCACGCCCTCCTTGATCAGATCGGCGATGGCGTCGGCCTGCATGGGCATTGGCGGTCTCCCCCGGTTCGGTTACCTATCGCAACACAGTATAGGAACGCGCCGCCGCGCGCGCCATGACCGGAGCCAGCTTCATGCGCCGATTGATCCTGTCCGCCGCCGCACTCGCGGGCCTTGCAGCCTGCGGGCCGTCCCCCGAGGGGCCCGACGCCGATCCGCTCGCCGTCCTGCCCGGCGCGATCACTCAGAAGTGCGCCGAGATCGACCCGGCGCCGCTGCGCGACGTGTGCGTGCTCAGCCATGACGCCATGGCCGGCCGGCTGGTGGGAACCGAAGGCAACGCCCTGGCGCGCGATTATCTGGTGGAGCGCTACGCCGCGCTGGGGCTGGAGCCGGTGGGCGAGAGCTTTGTTCATCCCTTCGACTTTCAGCGCCCGGTGGACTTTCGCGACCCTGACGGCGAGCGCGAGACCCTCACCGGGTACAATCTCATCGCCGTGGTTCCCGGCGCGGACCGGTCGAAAGCCATGGCCGTCACAGCCCATTACGACCATGTGGGGCCGGGCGAGGACAATGAGATCTTCAACGGCGCCGACGACAACGCTTCCGGCGTCGGCGCCTTGTTGGCGATCGCGGCGCATTTTACTGCGAATCCGCCCGAACACGACGTGCTGATCATCGCCTTCGACGCCGAGGAAGGCGGCCTGAACGGCGCGCGCGCCTTCGTCGAGGCTCCGCCTGAAGCCGCCGCGCCGGTGGCGTTGAACTTCAACGTGGACATGCTGGGCTACAGCCCGGACGGCGATGTCTGGGCGGCGGGGACCTATCACACGCCCGCCCTTCTGCCGGTGGTGGAGGCCGCCGCCGCGGTTTCGCCGCTGGCGCTGAAAGCCGGCTATGACCGCCCCGACGGCGATCCGCGCAATGACTGGACGCTCCTGTCCGATCACGGGCCGTTCCATGTGCAGGGGATCGCGTTCCTCTATCTGGGCGTGGAGGATCACGAGCATTATCACCAGCCCAGCGACGAGTTCGAGATCATTGATCCCGACTTCTACGCCGGCGCCGTGACCACGGCGGTGGATCTGGCTGAGCGCCTGGACGCCTGGATCGCCCAGGCGGACTGAGCGCGCATCGAGCCTTGTTAAACCTAGCGGACCGGCTGTGACTTGTGCGCCGCACAAACGCTTGATCGTGTGAAATAATCTGAAAATTTAACGCCGTTCACTTTTCAAATCTTGGTGAGAGCTCTATTTCAGTGGCGAAACCCCGCGGCGGGCGCTGGCCGGCCGGACATTAAGGAGCATCGCCATGATCGCCAAACTCTCCCCGCTCTTCGCAAGTGCAGCGCTCATTCTGGGCGCCGGCGCGGCTCAGGCGCAGGAGTGTCCGTCCGCTCCGGCCTTCGTCGGCGTCACCGCCCCGAACTCCGACGTGCGCGCGTCCGAGAGCCGCATTGAACGCGGCGACTGGTCGGTGGCCGAACATTTCGCCACAGAAGCGCTGGAATCGGGCACGTCGAGCCGTAACAAGGCCGCCGCTCAGATCAATCTGTGCGCCGCGCTCGCCAACCAGTCCTCCGATCGCACGGCCGAGGCCTGCGACATGGCCGTGGCCATGAACGACGAACGTTGGGAAGCCTACACCAATCGCGGCGCCGCGCTTTGGCTGGACGGGAACGCGGCCGGGGCGGCGGAAGATTTCGCCCGCGCCGCCGAGCTGGGCGCCGGTGAAGACGCCGTCGCGGCGAACTCGGCGCTCGCCGCCTGCGCCGGCTAGAAAGGTTCTGAGAGGACCTCTCCCCTGGGGCCGCGGCGTATGCTGCGGCCCTTTTTTCTGAGGGGCTTGTTTCCAGCACTGAAATAATAGCTGTCACGATCGCCGACGTCCGCGTCATCGACGCCACGGGCCGGGCCTTCCGCACCGACGAAGACAGGGCGGCGGTGGTCAACGACGTGAAGGACGCGCGGGCGAGCGCGGCTTGAGGCGTGCGCGGGGGAGAGCGCCGTGGTAAGGTCTTTGGCATGGAAGACCTGACTGCGCGCATCACCCATGATCCCGCCTTGTGCGGAGGGCGCCCGTGTATCCGGGGCATGCGGATTCGTGTGCGCGACGTGCTGGATCTGCTCGAAGCCGGGCTGGGGTTCGACGAAATCATTGAGGAATTGCCGAGCCTGGAGCGTGACGATGTTCGCGCGGCGGTGGCCTATGCGGCGCGCCGGCTGGACCATCCCGTGATTGATGCGGCTGAATAGGCCGGTCTGGCTCGATGCGCACCTGAGGTAGTCCCTGGCGCCTTGGCTGAACGAGCGGTTCGGCCTTGAAGCCTATTCGTTCGAGCGGCTCGGGCATCTCACGACACCGGACGAAACACTGTTCGCACTGGCACGCAAAGCGGGCGCGATAGTGGTGACGAAAGATGCGGACTTCGTTCGGCTTCTGGAGGTCCGCGGGGCGCCGCCCGCCGTACTTTGGCTGACCTTCGGCAATACGAGCGCGGCCAATCTAAAGACGATATTCGAGGCGCGTCTGGAGCCCGCCCTGAGGCTTTTGGCCGACGGTGAACCGCTTGTGGAGATCGCGGGCCGCTAAGCGCCGCGCGCGCCTCTTCCCGCAGGGCCTAAACCGCGCTATTGCGCGTTCATGACCGAGATTCAGGCCCATCACGAAAAAGCGCTGGTGATCGACTTCGGCAGTCAGGTCACCCAGCTCATCGCCCGCCGGCTTCGCGAAAGCGGGGTCTATTGCGAGGTTCACCCGTTCAACCGGGTCGACGACGCCTTTCTGGACAAGTTCGCGCCGAAAGCCGTGATCTTGTCGGGCGGGCCAGCGAGCGTTCACGGCGAGGGCACGCCGCGCGCGGCGCAGAAGGTGTTCGAGTTGGGCGTGCCGGTGCTGGGCATTTGCTATGGCGAGCAAACCCTGTGCGCCCAGCTGGGCGGCAGCGTGGAGCCCGCCGAGGAGCGCGAGTTCGGCCGCGCCGATATCGAGATCACCGCCGTGTCGCCGCTCTTTAAGGGCGTCGGCGAGGTGGGCCATCTGGAACGGGTGTGGATGAGCCATGGCGACCGGGTGAACGCCCTGCCCCAGGGCTTCCACCCCATCGCGGCCACCACCCACGCCCCCTTCGCCGCCATCGCCGACGAGGCCCGGCGCTTTTACGGCGTCCAGTTCCACCCCGAAGTGGTGAATACGCCGCGCGGCGCGCTGATCCTGCGCAATTTCACCCACGAGATCGCCGGCATGCACGGTGACTGGACCATGGCGGCCTTCAAGGAGGAAGCCATCGCCAAGATCCGCGAACAGGTGGGTGACGGCAAGGTGATCTGCGGGCTCTCGGGCGGGGTGGATTCATCGGTCGCCGCGGTGCTCATCCATGAAGCCATCGGCGATCAGCTCACCTGCGTGTTCGTGGACACCGGGCTGATGCGCGCGGGCGAGGCCGATCAGGTCGTCACCCTGTTTCGCGAGCACTACAACATCCCGCTCGTCGCCGCCGACGAGGAGGAGCGCTTCATGACCGCGCTTGCCGGCGAGAGCGACCCGGAAAAAAAGCGCAAGACCATCGGAAAGCTCTTCATCGACGTCTTTGAAGAGCACGCCAAGTCAGTGGGCGGCGCCGATTTCCTCGCCCAGGGCACGCTTTATCCCGATGTGATCGAGAGCGTCAGCTTTGACGGCGGGCCGTCAGTCACCATCAAGTCCCACCACAATGTGGGCGGCCTGCCCGAGCGCATGAACATGAAGCTCGTCGAACCCTTGCGCGAGCTCTTCAAGGACGAGGTGAGGGCGCTGGGCCGCGAGCTGGGCCTGCCTGAAGCCTTTGTGGGCCGCCACCCCTTCCCCGGGCCGGGCCTTGCGATCCGCATCCCCGGCGAGGTCTCCAAGGACAAGGCCGATATCCTGCGCAAAGCCGACCGGATTTATATCGAAGAGATCAAAAAGGCCGGCCTTTACGACTCCATCTGGCAGGCCTTCGCCGTACTCTTGCCGGTGCAGACCGTCGGCGTCATGGGCGATGCGCGCACCTATGACAACGTGCTCGCGCTGCGCGCCGTGACCTCCACCGACGGCATGACCGCAGACTATTTCCCCTTCGACCACGACTTTCTCGGACGCACCGCCACGCGCATCATCAACGAAGTGCGCGGCGTGAACCGGGTGGTCTACGACGTCACCAGCAAGCCGCCCGGGACGATTGAGTGGGAGTAGGGGGCGAAGGCCGACCCCTTGCAAACCTCTAGGCGTTACGCCACGGATCAATCACCGCCAGCCCCGCCGCTTCAAACGCGCTGGCGTCCCGGCTCGCCACGGTGAAGCCGTTCGCGTCGGCGATGGCTGCGATATAGCCGTCAGGTGTTGGAAAGCCCCGACCGGCGCGGCGGGCGCGGGCGGCGAGGGCGCCGTAACGCTCGGCGGCGTTAAGGTCGAAGGCGAGGATGCGGCCTTCGAACAGGGCAAGCAGGCCGGTCAACACCTTAGACAGCGCCGCTTTGCGACGGCCGTCCGCCAACGCCGCCACGCCGAAACTCAGCTCCGCCACGGTGACGGCCGACAGAAACAGGGTTTCCGCCGCTTGCGTGTCGAGCCATGCGGCGACCGCGCCATCGGGCTCAGGCTTCATCGCCTCGGACACGACATTGGTGTCGAGCAGGATCATTTCAGCGCAAGGGGCTCGGCCGGACCGGGGTCGCGGGCGGGGGCCAGGGATTCGATATCGCTGTTGGTCAGCCCGGCCTCGCGGCTCAACGCGCTGAGCGCCGACCCGATACGGACGCGCTCAGCCGGCTTGACCGCCGCTTCAAGTATGGCGCGCATCTCCGCCTCGGCGCTGCGGTTGTTCTTTGCAGCGCGGACTTTCAGGGCGCGGCGCACCTCGTCAGGCAGGTTGCGAATGGTGACGGCGCCCATCAAGAACTCCTGAAGTGCGAGATTGATATCATTTTATATATTCTGATATCATTTTGCAAGCGTCTCACCGCTTATGACGCCGCCTATTTCGCGCTGGCGGAGCTTCTTGACGCGCCGCTGTGGACGCGCGACGCCAGATACGCCGCCGTGCCGGAAACGGTCGCTATCGTTCAAGTGCTTTGAAAAGGGATCTGTATGAGCGAAGACCGCATCGACCGTCTTGAAATGCACGTGGCCGAGCAGGCGCGGGTGATTGAGGATTTGTCCGAGGCGCTGGCGTTGCAGCAGAAGGATATCGAGCGGTTGAAAGCCCGGCTCATGGCGTCTGATGCGCGCCTCGCCGAGCTGGAGGCGGGCCTGCCCCAGGCGCCCGGGGAAAAGCCGCCGCATTACTAGCGGGGTCAGGCGATCACGGTGAGGGCGTAGACCAATCCTGCGGCCAGCGCGACCGTCAGCGCGTCTTCCGCCAGGCCCGCGATCCGGTTTCCACCGATCATCGCGCTTGCGCGGCTGCGGGCGGCCTGGCCTGCATGGGCGCCGATGAAGGCGCCGAGCGCGCCAAACACAGCGCCCACAAGCTCTGCATTGGCCGTCGACGCCGCCGCCGCACCGATCAACGCGCCCGCAAGCAGCCGCCCGCCAAGCGCCGGGGCGCTGGTGCGCGGGGGCGAGCGCCCGCTTTTGTCGCCAAGAAGCTCAAGCACCGCAAGCCCGGCCAGCACCGCGAACGCCCAGGGCGAGCCGAGCCATGCGAATCCGGCGGCGCCCAGATCGAGGAAACCCAGCAGGATCGCCCCGCTGAAGATCGCCAACGGCGCAAAGGTGCGCAGGCCGCTGGCGAAGCCGAGCGCAAAAGCGATGAGAAACAGCATCAAGGACTCCTTGCGTGACCTTGCCAACGCGCATCGCGCCCAGGCGGTGCCTGGCGGCGGCGCTTCGGCGGAAAGAGTCCCAGCTGTGAAAGAGCCGCCGCACCATGAAGTCCAATTAAGTCGCCGCATCGGTGCGCTTCGGGTTATATCGGACCGCGTGGGAAGCCTGATGCGAGGTTCGGGCGGCGCACGCAGACAGAACCGGAGCGCAGAGCCATGAACCCCGTTCTTTACGCCCGGATCGCCGGCGCCGCCTATCTGGCCATCTTCGTTCTGGCCATCGGCGCAAATTTCGGCGTGCTTTCAGGCCTGCTTGAGCCCGGCGACGCCGCCGCGAGCCTGGCCAACATCCGCGCCCAGGAAACCGCCTTCCGCGCGGCGATCGCCGCGCTGTTCGTCGTTCTGTTCGCCGATCTCATCGTCTCCTGGGCGCTGTTCGTGCTCTTTCGCCCGCTGGCGCCCAGGCTCACCGGGCTGACCATGCTGTTTCGCGTAGCCTATACCCTCTCCCACATTCCTTTTGTGATCTTGCTGATCATCGCGCTTGGGGCGGCCACCTCAGACACGACGCTTTTCCAGAACCCGGGCGGTGCAGCCTACGAACTGATCAAGGCTCACGATGCCGGCTTCACCTACACGCTGCTGTTCTTTGGCGTGCACCTGGTCTTGCTGGGCGTGCTGGCGGTAAAGACCCGAGGTCTGCCCCTGGTCCTTGCCGGGCTGATCGCGCTGGCCGGGCTTGGCTACCTCGTAGACGGGTTCGGCGGTCTTTTGCTGCCCGACCTGTTCGCGGCCGTTCCCATGATCAGCCTGATCGTCGTCATCGCGCCGGCGCTTCTGGGCGAGGGATTGCTGACCGTGTATCTGCTCGTGCGCGGCGTGGACGCGCGGCGCTGGTCCGGCCATGGAGAAGTCGACGCCTAGCAGCGTCGCGCGCGAGCGGACAATGCGTCGCCCGCTTTGACGGCCGCGCAATTTGTACTAGTTTTGTTCCACGCGCAGCGTGGGACGAAACCATGGCCAAGACCCTTATCCAAAAGCTCTCGGTTCTGGCCGATGCGGCCAAGTACGACGCCTCGTGCGCGTCGTCGGGCTCGGCCAAACGCCATTCTCTGGGCACGGGCGGGATCGGGTCCACCGAAGGCATGGGCATCTGCCACGCTTACGCCCCGGACGGGCGGTGCATCTCGCTGTTGAAAATCCTGCTGACCAATTTTTGCATTTACGACTGCCGCTATTGCATCAACCGGGCGAGTTCGAACGTGGAGCGAGCGCGCTTTTCGCCGGCCGAAGTGGTCAAGCTGACCCTCGATTTTTACAAGCGCAATTATATCGAAGGGTTGTTTTTGTCGTCGGGGATCATCCGCTCGCCGGACTACACCATGGAGCAGCTGGTGGAGGTGGCGCGCTCGCTTCGCGAGGATCATCTGTTTCGCGGCTACATCCATTTAAAGACCATCCCCGAAGCCGATCCGCTGTTGATCGAGCAGGCGGGCCGGCACGCGGATCGGCTATCGGTGAATATCGAGCTGCCAAGCCAGGAGAGCCTGAAGACCTACGCGCCGGAAAAGACCGAGCCGACCATCCGCAAGGCCATGGCCGACGTGAAGGTCCGGCTCGACACCGCCAAGGGCGAGGCGAAAAGCCGGCTGATCAAGCGCGCCAAGCCGCCGCGCTTTGCGCCGGGCGGCCAGTCCACACAGATGATCGTCGGCGCCGACGCCACCAACGACGCCGGGATCATCCGTAAAAGCTCCGATCTCTACGCCGCCTACCGGCTGAAGCGGGTGTACTTCTCCGCCTATAGCCCGATCCCGGACGCCAGCGCCGGCCTGCCGCCGATCCGGCCGCCGCTCATGCGCGAACACCGGCTCTATCAGGCCGACTGGATGGTGCGCTTTTACGGGTTCGACGCCGAGGAGGTGATCGGAGCCACCGAGGGCGGCATGCTGGATCTGGACATGGACCCCAAGCTCGCCTGGGCGCTGCGCCATCGGGCGCTGTTTCCCTTGGACGTGAACCGGGCCGGCCGTGAGGAGTTGCTGCGCGTGCCGGGGCTGGGTCCCAAATCGGTGGACCGCATCCTGGCCGCGCGCCGCCATGGCCGGCTGCGACTGGAGGGCGTGCAGGCCATCGTGCGCTCCATGAAGCCGGTCCTGCCGTTCATCACCGCGGCTGATTATTCGCCCGGCGGGCTTATCGACAGCGAGACCCTGCGCGCCCGCTTCGCCCCGGCGCCCAAGCAGGGCGAGCTGTTCGCATGATCGAGATCGCGCTTTCAAGCGAGACCGATTTTGAGGGCTGGCGGGATGCGGCGCGCCGCCTGTGTGCGGCCGGCGTCAGCCCCGCTGACGTGAGCTGGCGCACGCCGGGCGACCCGCCAAGCCTTCTGGGGGGCGACTCGGAGCCGTCTGCGGCGCCGGGGGCGGCGGTGCGCGCGCCCAAACGCTTCGTGGACCTGGCGCGCAAGGCGGCTTGCCTGCGCGATCACGAACGCTTCGTCCGGCTTTATGCGCTTCTGGTGAAGCTGCAGGAGCGGCCGCATCTTCTGGACGATCCCGCCGACCCGGACGCCGCCTGGCTCTGGGCCGGCGACAAGGCGATCCGGCGCGACGTGCACAAGATGCACGCCTTCGTGCGCTTTAAAGAAGCGGGCGAAAGCGCTGGCGGGCGCGAGCGCTTCGCCGCCTGGTTCGAGCCTGAGCACCGCATACTGGAGCTCGCCGCACCCTTCTTCATGCGCCGGTTCGCCGGGATGGACTGGGTGATCGTCACCCCCGACGGCACGGCGGCCTGGGGCGGCGCCACGCTCGCTTTCGGCCCGCCGGGCACGCGCGGCGATGTTCCCGCCGACGATGCGGTGGAGGAGCAATGGCGCACTTATTTCAAGTCCATCTTCAATCCCGCCCGGCTGAAGGTCTCGGCCATGACCGCGGAGATGCCGAAGAAGTACTGGAAAAACCTGCCCGAAGCGTCCCTGATCCCGGACCTCATCGCCACCGCCGAAACCCGCAATCGCGCCATGCAGGCCGCCGCGCCGACCCAGCCCAGCCGGCTGTCGCAGCGCCTGATCGAGCGGCGCGCGGCGCAGGCGAAGTCGGACGCCGAGATCCCTGCGACGCTGGACGAGGCCCGCGCCCAGGCCGAACGCTGCGAACGCTGCCCGCTCCACTGTAACGCCAGCCAGACCGTCTTCGGGGAGGGGCCGGGCGATGCGCGCCTGATGATCGTCGGCGAACAACCGGGCGACGCCGAAGACCTGGCCGGCCGGCCCTTCGTGGGTCCGGCGGGGCAGGTGCTCGACCAGGGGCTGAAAGAGGCCGGGATCGAACGCACGCACACCTACCTCACCAATGCGGTGAAGCACTTTAAATACGAGCGCCGCGGCAAGCGCCGCATCCATCAGCGCCCGACGAGCGCAGAGATCGACCATTGCCGCTGGTGGCTGGATCTGGAGCGCGAGCTGGTGAAGCCGGAGCTGACGGTGGCGCTGGGCGCCAGCGCTGCGCGCGGGCTTTTGGGGGAAACGGTGAAGATCGCCGATGTGCGCGGCCGGGTGATCGAGGCGGGCGCCGGCCCGGCCCTCGTCACCGTCCACCCGTCCTACCTGTTGCGCCTGCCTGACCCGGTGCGCAAGGCCGAGGAGGAGGCGCGGTTTGTGGAGGAGCTGCGTCTCGCCCACGGCGTGCTCGCCGCTTGAGCTGCCGCAGGCGGGCAACGCCTTGGCGGCGCTGGGCGTTAAATGCGCGATCTTCAGCAAGGCAGGCGGAACACATGGTTCAGGACCGGCGCGCGGCGCTTCAGGGCTTTATCGCTTCCGATCAGTTTCCGTGCGTCGGCGCCAAGGCGGCCGTCTCCCAGAATCAGCTGCGCGTGCTTGAGGCCGGACGGCTCGACGCACCGCACGACGATCTCGAAATCCGTGAGGCGCTTTGCGACTTCATCGGGGTTCTCAACCGTGACGGTCCTCAGCTTCAGTCGCTCATCGTCCTGTTTGAAGGCCCCTCCGGCCTGAGCGAGCCGGCGTTTGAGACCGCGCTGTGGAACCGGCTTCAGGCGCTGCACAATCTTGACGTGGCGGCCGGCGAACCCTGGGCGGGCGATGTCTCCAGTGATCCGCAGAGCGCGCAGTTTTCCATGTCCATCGCCGGCGAGCCGTTCTTCGTGGTCGGCTTGCACGAAAACGCGTCGCGCCCCGCGCGCCGGTTTGCTTATCCTGCGCTCGCCTTCAACGCCCATCGCCAGTTTGAAGCGCTGCGCCAGGACGGGCGCTACGCGGTGATGAAGCAGGCGATCCGCCAGCGTGAGGAAGAGGCGCACGGGGGCGTCAATCCCATGCTCGCCGATTTCGGCGAAGGCCGTGAGGCGGCGCAGTATTCCGGCCGCGAGGTGGACGCCGACTGGGCCGCGCCGTTCAAGCCCCACGCCGCCGCGATGAAGGATCAATCCCGGTGAGCCGTATTCCCGCCCGCTCTGGAACCGCGTTCGAACTGAAGCGCGGCCAGACCCTCACCGTGATCGACCCCGAAGGCGAACAAGTGGCCGATCTGGTGGCCTACAACGCCGCGGATCCGCGCGAGCACATCAGTTCCGGCCGCTCCATCGACTTCGCCGAGCGGCTCTTCCTCACCACCGGCGACACGCTTTATTCGAACCGCTCGAACGCCTTGCTGACGCTGGAGCGGGACGATGTGGGCCGGCATGACTTCACCCTGACCCCGTGTTCAAAGGCGACCTTTGAACGGCTTTACGACGACCATCCGATCCTGCCGGGGTGCCAGGGCAATCTGGAGGCGGCGCTGGAGCCGTACGGCGTCTCGCCTGACCAGATACCCACCGCCTTCAACGTCTTCATGAACGTCGCCTATGATCCAGACACCGGCGCGTGCACCGTGGGTCCGCCCAAGAGCCGGGCCGGCGACCGGCTGGTTCTGCGCGCCGAAGCCGACCTGATCATCGGCCTCACGGCCTGCTCGGCGAACGGGTCGAACAACGGAAGCTGTACGCCGATCGATTACGAGATCGGTTAGGCCATCCGCCAGTCCAGCCGTTCGCCGGCGTGGAAAGGCGTCACGTCGAGGCCGGCTTCATCGATCTTGTCCGGCACGTCGAGGCCGGAGCGCTCCAGCGTCACCGTCCCCTCGTTCAGCGGCAGGCCGTAGAAGCGGGGGCCGTGAAGGCTTGCAAAGCCCTCCAGCTTGTCCAGCGCGTCCATCTCTTCAAAGGTCTGGGCGTAGCTTTCCAGCGCGGTGGGGGCGGAGAAGATGCCCGCGCAGCCGCACGCGCTTTCCTTGGCGTGTCGCTCGTGCGGGGCGGTGTCGGTGCCCAGGAAGAATTTCTCAGATCCGGTGGTGATGATCTGGCGCAGGGCGTGCTTGTGCCGTGCGCGCTTGGCCACGGGCAGGCAGTACATGTGCGGCCGGATACCGCCCACCAGAATGTCGTTGCGGTCGATGCGCAGATGGTGGGCGGTGATGGTCGCCGCGACATTGGCCGGAGCGGCCTTTACAAACTCGACGCTGTCCTCGGTGGTGATGTGCTCCAGCACGACCTTGAGCGTGGGGAAGGTCTCCACGATCTTCGACAGGATCTGGTCGATGAAGACTTTCTCTCGGTCGAAAATGTCGATCTCCGGGCTCACCACCTCGCCATGGATCAGGAGCGGCATGCCGACTTCGGCCATGCGCTCGAACACGGGATAGACGTTTCGAACGTCCGTCACGCCGCTCGCGGAGTTCGTGGTGGCGCCGGCCGGATAGAGCTTGGCGGCGGTGAACACGCCGTCGGCATGGCCGCGCGCCAGCTCCTCGGCGTCGATCGTATCGGTGAGATAGGCCGTCATCAGCGGCTCGAAATCACTCTGCGGACCCACGGCGGCGCGGATACGGTCGCGATAGTCGGAGGCCTGCTTCACCGTGGTGACCGGAGGCACGAGGTTCGGCATGACGATGGCGCGCGCAAACTGACGCGCGGTGTAGGGCGCGACGAGGTTCAGCATCTCGCCGTCGCGCAAGTGCACGTGCCAGTCATCGGGCCGGCGGATCGTCAAGGTCTCGGTCATGGGATGTGTTCCGTCGCTTCTCGCCGCCTGTTTAGCGCGAATCCGCCCCGGCGCCAGCGAGGCCCGGCGCCGCAGGGTGGAGCGGCTCATCATCTCGCGCCGCGCTCGATGACCCCGTCTCCCCTCCCTGAGGGGCGAGGAGGACTTCAGCCTTGCTGACGGTGCGTCTTGGGTTGAGCCTTGCTTGACCAACCCGTCACGATCTTCGCCCAAACCCCTTCAGCCGCAGCGCATTGAGCACCACGCACACGCTGGAGGCCGCCATGGCCGCGCCGGCGAGGACGGGCGAGAGGAGCGGGCCTCCGAACGGCGCGAGCACGCCCATGGCCACCGGGATCAGAAGCACGTTGTAGCCGAACGCCCAGGCGAGGTTCTGCTTGATGTTGGAGAGGGTCGCCTTCGACAGGGCGTGCGCGGTCACCACGGCGTTGAGATCCTCGCCCATGAGCACCACGTCGGCGCTTTCAATGGCGATGTCGGTTCCCGCGCCCATGGCGATCCCCACATCGGCTTCGGCGAGCGCCGGGGCGTCGTTGATGCCGTCGCCGGCGAACGCGACGGGGCCGCCGGCGCGCAACGCCTTCACCACCGCGGCCTTGTCGCCCGGCAGGGTTTCTGCGCGCACATCGTCAATGCTCAGTTCGGCGGCCACGGCGTTCGCCGGCGCGGGCGCGTCGCCGGTGATCATGGCGGTGGAAAGCCCCGCACGGTGCAGCGCGGCCACGGCCTGCTTCGCGCCGGGTTTAATCGGATCGGCGACGGCCAGCACTGCGGCGAGCGTCCCGTCCACGGCGAGATAGAGCGGGGCGCGGCCCTGGCTTTCCAGTTGTGCGGCCTCGTCCTCGAGCGCTGAGACGTCGACGCCCAGCCGGTCCATATAGCGTTTTGCGCCGACGGCGGCGCGGCGCCCGGCGATCGTCCCGGTGACGCCGAAGCCGGAGGGGGCGTCGAAGTCTGCGACCGGCTGAAGGGCGAGCGTTTTCGCCTCGGCCGCCTGCACCACGGCGCGCGCGATCGGATGTTCGGACCGGCGTTCAAGGCTCGCCGCAAGGGTCAGCGCCTCGCTGTCGTCAAAGCCCGGCGCGGGCGTGAGATCGGTGAGGGTGGGCTTGCCCTGGGTCAGCGTGCCGGTCTTGTCAAAAGCGATGGTGGCGACCCGGCTTAAGGTCTGCAGCGCGTCGCCGCGGCGGAACAGGACGCCGAGCTCGGCCGCGCGGCCCGTGCCGGTCATGATGGAGACCGGGGTGGCGAGCCCCATGGCGCAGGGACACGCGATGATCAGCACGGCGACCGCGTTGACCACCGCCAGCGACAGCGAACCGCCAAGCACCAGCCAGGCGAGGAAGGTGAGGGCGGCCAGCCCCATCACCACGGGCACGAAGACCGAGGTGACCCGGTCCACCAGCTGCTGAATGGGCAGCTTGGCGCCTTGGGCCTCCTCCACCATGGCGACGATGCGCGCCAGCGCGGTGTCGGCGCCGACGGCCGTGGCGCGCAGGTCCAGCGCGCCGGTCTGGTTCACCGTGCCGCCGGTGACGCGATCGCCTTCACGCTTGGCCGCGGGGATGGGCTCGCCGGTGAGCATGGCCTCGTCCACATGGCTGTCGCCGGCGATCACCGCGCCGTCCACCGGGATCTGCTCGCCGGGGCGCACCTCGATGATGTCGCCCACCGCGACGTCCTCCACCGCGCGCTCGACGATCTCGCCGCTCTCCAGCCGCACCCGCGCGGTTTTCGCCTGCAGGGAGAGGAGCTTGCGGATGGCGTCGCCGGTGCGGCCCCGTGCGCGCGCTTCGAGGAAGCGGCCCAGCAGGATCAGCGTCACCACCATGGCGCTGGCTTCGAAATAGACATGGGCCTGGCCGGCGGGAAACACGCTCGGCGCCAGTGTCGCGATTGTCGAGTAGCCCCACGCCGCGCTCGTGCCCAGCATCACCAGCGTGTTCATCTCCGGCGCGCCGCGCATGAGCGCCGGCCAGCCATGCCTGTAGAAGATGCGCCCCGGCCCGAACTGCACGAGCGAGGCGAGCACCAGGAAGATCCAGTTCAGAGCTGTTCGCCCCGGGCCTTCCATGGTGAGGCTGTGCAGGGCCGGGATCACATGCCCGCCCATCTCGATAAGGAAGATCGGCAAGGTGAGGGCGGCGGCGAACAAAAGCTGGCCCCCGGAGACCTCGCCAGCCTCGCCGCCGCCGCGTTCCGACGCGGCGCGGGCGCGCTCTTCAAACCCCTTCACCGGGGCGCCGTCATAGCCGGCTTTCTGCAGCGCCTCGATCACCGGGCCGGGCGTCGTGCCCGGCGCGATCACCAGATCCGCCTTGCGCGCGGCGAAGTTCACGTTCGCTTCAATCACCCCCGGCGCAGCCGAAAGCGCCGTCTCCACCCTGCGCGCACACCCGCCGCAGGTCATGCCGGTGACGTCGAGGGCCAGGCGCGCGGTCTTGGCGCGGCGGTCGGTCGGGGCGTCGGTCACGGCCATGGGACTTTCAATGCATGAGCGGGGCGAATGGGACCATGCGGCCAAGTGTCGGGGGTTGGTCAAGTGGAGGCGGCGTTGCAGCTCGTGTCATGGCGCTCCGGGGCGTCCAACACGAGCGGCGGGCGAACAGTGTCCCCCTTTTCTACGGGGGAAGGAGAAGCGCTGAGGGCTGATAAACCGAGCGGGCGGGCCCAAACGAAAACGGGCGGCGCTTTCGCGCCGCCCGCTTGGTGTTTCAGCGAAGACGCCGCCGCTTACTGCGGATCGACATAGCCGTTGTCGTCTTCGCTTTCGCCCTCACCGGGGACCGGGAAGCCGCGGTCGCGCATGAGCGGCTCCACCGTGGCGTCGCGGCCGCGGAACTGGCGGTAGGCTTCGGCCGGGTCGATGGCGTTGCGCGGGGCGAACAGCGTGTCGACCATAAGCTGGGCGAGATCGGCGTCATAGAAGCCGCCCGGCGCCTCGGCGAAGGCTTCCGCCGCGTCCGAGGTCAGCACGTCGGCCCACATGTATCCGTAGTATCCGGCCGAATAGCCTTCACCGGAGAAGATGTGGCCGAAATGGGGGCTGCGGTGACGCATGGGCAGCTCCTCGGGCATGCCCAGGCGCTCCAGCGTTTCCCGCTCGAACTCATCCGGGTCGATCCCTTCCGGGTCCGTGGTGTGGTAGTACATGTCCACCAGCGCGCTCGCCAGATATTCGGTGGTGGCGAAGCCCTGATTGAAGGTGGACGCGGCGCGGATCTTCTCGACAAGCTCATCAGGCATGGGCTCGCCGGTTTCGGCGTGGCGCAGATAATTGTCGATCACCTCATCGGTGAGCACCCAGCGCTCCAGAAGCTGGCTCTGGAACTCGGTATAGTCGCGCACCCCGCCATTGAGCGTGGGATAGGCGACGTTGGAGGCCAGCGCGTGCAGGGCGTGACCCATCTCGTGGAAGAAGGTGGTGGCGTCGGCGAAGCTGATGAGCACCGGCTCGCCGGGCGCGCCCTTGATGAAGTTGGAGTTGTTAGAGCTCAGCACCGTCTCTTCGCCGTCAAAGCTGGTATGACCGCGATAGCTGGTCGCCCACGCGCCCGAGCGCTTGCCGGGCCGCGCATAGGGGTCGAGATACCAAAGCCCGATATGGGCGCCGGTGTCCTTGTCGGTCACGTCCCAGACGCGCACGTCGTCGTGGAAGACCGGGACCGAGCCGTCGGTGACTTCCTCGAAGGCGAAGCCGAAAAGCTCGCCGGAGACGAAGAACATCGCCTCGCGCAGGTTCTCGATGTTGAAGTACTGCTTCACGTCTTCGGAGTTCAGGTCGTACTCGGCCTGGCGGACCTTCTCCATGTAATAGCGATAGTCCCAGGGCTTGATGGCGTCGATATCGTCGCCCTCTTCAGCCGCCAGGGCGGTCATCTGGTCGACCTCTTCCTCGACGCGCGCGATGGCGGCCGGCCAGACCGTCTCCATCAGCTCCAGCGCGCGCTCCGGCGTGCCGGCCATGCGGTTCTCCAGCCGCCACTGGGCGTAATTGTCATAGCCCAGAAGCTCCACGCGCTCGTCGCGCAGGTTCAGGATTTCCGCGATGATGGCGTTGTTGTCGAACGCGTCGGCGTTGTCGCCGCGCGAATAATACGTCTCCCAGACCGCTTTGCGAAGCGCACGCTCGTCGGAATAGGTGAGGAAGGGATCCATCGAGGAGCGGGTGTTCAGGATGGCGTACTCGTCTTCCCGGCCGCGCTCGGCGGCGGCGGCCGCGGCGGCGTTCACCAGGCTGTCGGGAAGGCCGGAAAGCTGGTCCTCGCTCAGCCAGGTGACGTAGTTTTCCTCATCCGCCAACACGTTGTTGGAAAACTGCGTGTGCAGCTCGGCCAGGCGCGACTGGATTTCGGCGTAGCGCTGCGCGGGCTCGCCGTCCAGCGTGGCGCCGTTGCGCGCGAACCCGTCATAGGTCAGCTGCACCAGGCGCTGCTGATCAGGGCGCAGATCGGCGACGGCGTCGCTTTCATGCACCGCCTGGACGCGGGCGAACAAATCCTTGTTCTGGTTGATCTCGGAGTAGAAGGCGCTGATCCGCGGCGCCATCTCGCCCTGGATCTCGCGAAACTCCGGCGAGGACAGGTTCGACGACCAGATGCCGTAATAGGTGAAGACCCGGTCCAGATCGTCGCCGGCGCGCTCCAGCGCCACGATGGTGTTCTCAAACGTCGGCGCGTCCGGGTTCGAGGCGATGGCCTCGATCTCGGCGCGATAGCGATTCATGCCGTCTTCCAGCGCGGGACGCAGGTATTGCAGGTCCATCTGGTCAAAGGCGGGAACGCCGCCATAGGGGCCGGTCCATTCGGCCAGCAGCGGATTGGTCTCGGCCTGGGTCTGGGCGGTGTCAGCGTGTTGCAGGGCGAGCGCGGTCGAGGCGAGGCCGCCGGTGAGGGCGGCGGCGCCGGCCGCGGCGAGCAAAAGCTTGCGCATAAGGTATTCCCCGTATTTTGCTTATGGGTATGAGCGCGTCATAGCGCGCGCCAAGATGACGGTGAACTAACCATTCGGTCATGAACGCCGGCTGAGCGCGTGCTAGATTGGCCGCCGAAACTGTGGCCCGCCGGGAGTGACTGTGGCCGTAAGCGAGCTCAGCGCGCCGCTTTTGCGGACGGGCGCGCGCCTTCCCGATTGGGCGCGGCGCGCGGGCCCGGTCATGCTCGCCATGGCGCTACACGCGCTCGCCCTCACGCTGCTGATTAATCTGGTGCGCCCGGCCGAGCTTACGCCGCCGCCCTGGCGCGCGATCTCGGTTGAGCTGGTGCGGCCCGCGCCCCAAGCGCAGGCGGATCCGGCCGAGGCGCCGCCGGCCGAGCCGCCGCCGGTTGATGCGGCCGGCCCACAGACCATCGCCCCGGCTTTGATTGAGACCCCGGCGCAGCCAGCGCCCGAGCCAGCGGCCGAACCGGCGCCCGAGCAAATCCGCCGCGAGCGCGCAGCGTCGTCCCAGCCCCCCGCCGCCGGGCTCGCCGCGGGCGAGGCGGTGCTCGATGCGCCGGGCGGCGCAGACGATCCGACGGGCCTGCCGACGCGCTCCTCAGCGCTGCGCGGCCTGGCGTGCTCGCGGGCTTTCGGCCGCGAAGACGCGGTCGGCTGCCAAGACGGGACGGGTTTGGATTTCGCCCGCTTTGCAGATGGCGAGGGCGCGGCCCGGGTGGAGGGGCGGGTCGCGGCGCGCTTCAACGCGCTCGCCGGGCTTTACGGCGCACAGCTTGACCCGTCGCTGCGCCGTCTGCCCGGTCAGCAGGGCATGCAGGTCATGACGACCCGGCGCATGGGGATGAGCGGCGCGGACGGAATGCGCGAGACCCTGCCGGCCCTGGTTCCGGACCCGGCTTTCGGCGATTAGCGCGGCGCGTCCTCGTCGTCATCCTCGCCCGGGTGATCGGGCGGCGCCATGGGATCGTCCTTGCGGCTGGGCGGAAACATCACCGCCACGCCCATCTGGGCGCTGGCGAAGGTGGTTGAGACGAAGAACGCCAGCAGCAGGCGTATGCCCGTGCCTTCCGCAGAGCCCTGGGTCATCGTGCGAATCGAGCCGATGTCGAGGACGAGGATCACCGCAGTGAACGCGATTCCGATGGCGCCGCCCGCCAGGGCGTGCCGGATGAGGAAGCGGATCAGCGCGGGCATGGGACCTCTTTCACACACCTCAAAGCTAAGCCGGGATTCGCGCAGGTCGAGGCGCTGGCGATGCGGCGCAGAGTCGCCCTAAGGTGGGCGCATATTCCAACGCGCAGGCGGGGCTCATGGCGGTACTCATCATCGGATTGGCGATCTTTCTGGGCATGCACCTGACGCGCGTGCTGGGGATCAAGCGCGCGCTGGTCTCGGTGATCGGCGAGACCCTGTACTGGATTTTCTATACCGTGATTTCCGCGGTGGGTTTGTCGCTGGTGGTCTATGGCCACATCCTCGCCCACCCCTCCGAGACGGTGTGGAATCCGCCCGAATGGACGCGCACCCTTGCGCTGATCGCCGTGCCCCTGTCGCTGGTGTTGATCGCCGCCGCCTATCTGCCGAGCCATATCCGCTCCGTCACCCGCCATCCCATGGTGCTCGGGGTGGTGCTGTGGTCGGGCTCGCATCTTCTGGCCAATGGCGAGATCGCCTCCTTCATTCTGTTCGGCGCCTTCTTCGCCTGGTCGGTGCTGTTGATGATCGAGGGCTATGCGGTGGGCGGCGCCTTCGAGCGGCCGGGCAAGTGGGGCGCTGATCTCGCCGCTTTGGTCATCGGGCTTGGCGGCGCGGCGCTTCTGGCGGTCTTCCACATGCAGCTTTTCGGCGTCGCGGTGATCGGATTTGCATCCGAACCTGGCGCGCCAGGCATCTAGGGATCGAAGCGCCGGATCAACGGCGCGGTTCGAGGAGACCGATATGGAAGATATTCTTGTCCCGCTCGGCGTGTTCGCCATGGTGGCCGCGATCGTGGGCTTCAACGTTTGGGGCTCCGCCGCCAAGCGCAAGCAGGTGATGGAGACGGTGCGCGACGCCATCCGCTCCGGCCAGACGCTGGACGCAGAAACGATCAAGGCGCTGGGCGCCGATGAACCGAAAAAGAAGGGCGGCGACCTTAAGGCCGGCCTGATCCTGCTGGCCGTTGCAGCGGCCCTTCTGGTGTTCGGGCGCACGTTTGGAGGGTCGGACCTGATCGACGCGCCGGAAATGATCCCGATCATGACGGCCGTGGCGGCCTTCCCGGGCTTCATCGGCGTGGTGTTGATCGTGTTCGGCCTGTTCAACCTGCGCAAGGACAAGGACGAGCGCTGACGCTCGGGGAGGCGCCGGCGTGGACGCTAGTGACAGCGAGCTTGCAAGCCTTGTGATGGCGGGCGACCAGCGGGCCTTCGGCGCGCTGGTTTCCCGTCACCAACAGGCCGTGCGCGGCGTTCTGATGCGCCTGTGCCGCAATTCCGCGCTCGCCGACGATCTGGCCCAGGACGCCTTCATCAAGGCTTATGACAAGATCGCGGGCTATTCCGGGATCGGCTCGTTCAAGGGCTGGCTGTGCCGCATCGCCTACACGGAGTTCCTGATGCATGCGCGAAAGCGCAAGGCGCAGGACCGCACGTTGGAGCGGCTGAAGGCGGAGCCGGAGGCGGACCACGTTCCCGCCGGTCCCGCCGGCGCCCGGGTCGATCTCGACCGCGCGCTGGCCACGCTCGGCGAGGAGGAGCGGACCTGCGTCATCCTGTGTTACGCCGGGGGGATGAGCCATTCGGAAGCCGCCGAGACCACGGGGCTTCCCCTGGGCACGGTGAAGAGCCATGTTAATCGCGGGCGCGCCAGGCTGAAGGCCTGGTTCGAGCGCAAGGAGGTCGCCGCATGAGCCGGTCAGATCAGGTCGACGAGTCCGAAGACGGGCTGGAGTTCATCGACGCCGCCTTCGACGCAGAGCTGGCGGCGATGTTCGAGGCGGCCGCCCCTTCCGAGCGTGACCCCGCCTTCACCGAGCGCGTCATGGCCCGGACCGCGCGCACTGACCGGTACCGATTTTTAGCGCTGGGCGCTGCGGGCGCGCTCGGCGCGCTGGTGGCCGGCTCGCAGCTTCCCGGCCTGCTCGATTTCGCCGGCGGCCAGGCCGGCGCCGGGCTGGGGGCGGCGGCGGATTTCGCCGGGCCGGAAGCATTGGTGACGCTGCTCTTCGCCGGGCTTGCGCTGGCGTTCTCCCGCGTGTTGTCAGGCGGGCGCGCGGTCTAGCGGCGAACCCGTTGTGCGCCTGCGAAAAGGCGCTACTGTGCGGACAAATTTCGCCAGCCTTCCAAAGGAGATGGCCATGTCCGCCCAGGCCCAGACCCCGGTCAAGCGCCTCACCCCGCCCGACATCCGCGCGCGCAAGGGCGGCGATCCTCTGGTCTGTCTGACCGCCTACGACGCGCCGATGGCGCGGCTGCTCGACCCCCATTGCGACCTTCTTTTGGTGGGCGATTCGGTGGGCATGGTGGTGCACGGGCTTCCCAACACCATACCCGTAACCCTGGACATGATGATCCTGCACGGCCAGGCGGTGATGCGCGGCTCGAACCGGGCGCTGGTTTGCGTCGACATGCCGTTCTCCACCTATGAGCGCTCGAAGGAACAAGCCTTCGACAATGCGGCGCGCGTGCTGCGCGAGACCGGATGTCAGGCGATCAAGGTGGAAAGCGGCGTGTTCATCGCCGACACCATCCGCTATCTCGCCGAGCGCGCGATCCCGGTGATCGGCCATGTGGGCCTGCGCCCCCAGGCCGCGCTCGCCGAGGGCGGGTTCAAGGCCAAGGGCCGCGACGACGCCTCGCGCCGCAAGGTGATCGACGAGGCCGTGGCCGCCGACGAGGCGGGCGCCTTCGCCATCGTGGTCGAAGGCGTCGCCGAGGATCTCGCCGCCGAGATCACCGAAAAAGTGTCCGCGCCCACTATCGGCATCGGCGCGTCGGCCAAGTGCGACGGCCAGATCCTGGTCACCCAGGACATGATGGGCCTGTTCGACTGGACCCCGCGCTTCGTTAAGCGCTACGCCGACCTCAAGGGCGCCATGGAAGAGGGGGTCAAGCGCTATGCCCAAGAGGTGACCACGCGCGCCTTCCCCTCCGAGGCGGAAGTCTACAAGGCGAAGAAGGGCTGAAACAGCAAGGCTGTATTGCCCGAGTTCGCGCACGCGGCTAGGGTCCGCGCCGTTATTGGATTAAGCGAGCGAGGCCGAACGCGTGGTCGACGTTTTCGACGAAGTCGAGGAAGAACTCCGCCGCGAGCGGTATCAGGCGGCGCTGCGCCGGTTCGGGCCGTGGGTGGCGGGCGCCGCTGCGGCCATCGTGCTGGGCGCGGCGGGCTATCAGTACTTTGACTGGAGTTCCGGGCGCACCAGCGCGGAAGCCTCCGACCGGTATCAGACGGCTGCTGAAGTGCTGGCTTCCGGCGATCTGGAGGCGGCGGATACGGCCTTCGCCAACCTGGCCGAAGACGGTCCGCGCGGCTATGCGGCGCTGTCGCTCATGCGCCGCGGCGAGATCGCCCTGCAGCAGGGCGACGCCGAGGAGGCCGCGCGCTTCTTCAACGCCGCCGCCGAACGCTCGCCCGAACCGCTGACGCGCCAGCTCGCCACCTATAAGGCGGCGCTCGCCCAGTTCAACGTGCTCTCTTACGACGATGTCCGCGTGCGCCTGTCGCCGCTGACCGAAGGCGAGGCGCCCTTCGGTCCTCTGGCGCGCGAGTTGATCGCCGCGGCGGCCATGCGCGCGGAGCGCTGGGAGGAGGCGCAAAGCGCCTATGAGCTGTTGTCGGTCTCGCTGGACGCGCCGCCGGGCGTGTCGCGCAGGGCAGCCGAGGCGCTGACCTATATAGCCCAGAACGCGCCCGAGGCGGTGGCGGACGAGGCCGCCGAAGCCGCGGCCGAGGCGCCTGCGGACCCTGAAAGCGCGGCGCCGTCCGCAACCGAACCCGATGCGCCCGCCGACGCCGGCGCGCCGCCCCAACAGGAGGACGGCCTTTGATGTCGATCCGCGCCTTTTCGATCGCCCTCGCGGTCTCCGCCAGCTTCGTGCTCACAGGCTGCGGCGCCGGCGAGCGGCTCTCCGACCTCAATCCGTTCGGCGGCGAGGAGGAGGACGACCCCAACGCGCCGGCCCAGTCCGAGCGCATCTCGGTTCTAGAGCTTGAAGAACGCCTCGCCTCCAATGTGGAGCAGGGTCCGGTGCGTCTGCCGCGCGCCTATGTGAACCGCGCCTGGCCCCAGCCGGACGGCTACGCCACCCACGCCATGCAACACACCGACGCGTCTGGAGACCTCGGCCGCCTCTGGACCGAGCGGGCCGGCGAGGGCTCGAACCGCGACCGCCGCCTGAATGCGCGGCCGGTGATCGCCGAAGGCGTGGTGTTCGCCATCGACGCCGAAGGCCGGGTCTCGGCGCGCTCGCTGGAGACCGGGGCGGAGCAATGGGTCACCCGCGTCGCCGACAACACGCGCGAGGCTGGCGAAGACAGCTGGATCCCGTTCGTCGGCGGCGGCGATGAAGTCCTCACCTTCGGCGGCGGCGTCGCCTACGACGCCGGGCGCATCTTCGCCCATTCCGGCGGCATGTTCGTCTACGCCCTCGACGCCCAGACCGGCGACGAGCTCTGGCGCGCAGAGACGCTGACCCCGTTCCACTCCGCACCCACTGCGGCGGACGGGCGGGTGTTCGTGACCACCGACGATAATGAGCTTCTGGCGCTCAACGCCGAGAACGGCGAGATTTTGTGGACCCACCGCTCCATCGCCGAGACCGCGCGCCTGCTCACCGCACCGAGCCCGGCCGTGGCCGGCGAGGTGGTGATCGCGCCCTTCACCTCCGGCGAGATCGTCGCGCTGCGCGTGCAGAACGGGGCCGAGCTGTGGTCGGATTCGCTGACGCGGACCGGCGGGCTCACCCCGCTGTCTTCGATCAACGACATCGCTGCGAGCCCGGTGGTGCTGGGTGACCGGGTCTACGCCATGAGCCATTCCGGGGTCATGGCCGCCTTCGACCTGCGCTCCGGCGAGCGCGTCTGGACGCTGCCGGCCGGCGGGCTGCACGCGCCGTATCTGGCGGGCGATTATCTGTTCATCGTGACCACCGACGCCGAAGTCGCGGCCATCGACCGCACCGCCGGCACGGTGCGCTGGATCACCCAGCTGCCCGCTTTCAAGAACGAACGGCGCCGGCGCGACCGCATCAGCTGGGCTGGTCCGATTCTGGCGGGCGGCCGTCTGATCGTGGCGTCCTCGGAGGGCGACATGGAGATCCTCGATCCGGCCACGGGCGAGCAGAGCCAGGACCGCGATATCGGCGATCGGGTTTTCATCGCGCCGGTGATCGCGGAGGAGACCGTGGTGGTTTTCACCGACGCGGGACGCTTGATCGCGTACCGATAAAGGCGCATGTGAAGCGATTGGCGGTACGCGCCGCGGCCCGACGGGCCGCGGCGCTCGCATTTGTACTGGAGCCTGACCCGTGAAACGCCTGCCGGCGCTCGCCATCGTGGGCCGACCCAATGTCGGCAAGTCCACACTGTTCAACCGCATCGCCGGCAAGCCGCTGGCGATCGTGGACGACCGTCCCGGCGTCACCCGGGACCGGCGCCAGGCCCGCGGCCGGATCGGCGATCTGGAGCTGCGCCTGATCGACACCGCCGGCTATGAGGACGAGAAGACCGGCGTGGAGGCGCGCATGCGCGCCCAGACCGAAGCCGCGCTCGCCGAGGCCGACGTGTGCGTCTTTCTCATCGACGGCCGCGAGGGCGTCACCGCGCTTGATGAGCGCTTCGCCGAAGTGCTGCGCAAATCCGACAAGCCGGTGATCCTCGCTGTGAACAAGTGCGAGGGCCGGCGCGGCGATGACGGCGCGCTGGAGGCGTGGACCCTCGGCCTGGACGAGCCGGTGCCGGTGTCCGCGGCCCATGGCGAGGGGATGGGCGATCTCTACGCCCGTCTCATCAATGTGCTGGAGTCCGAAACCCCGCTGGAGCAGGAATACGCCGACCTGGACGCTGAGGACGAGGAGGGCGCGCCGCTGCGCCTGGCCGTGGTCGGGCGCCCGAATGTGGGCAAGTCCACGCTGGTGAACGCCATGATCGGCGAGGAGCGCCTGATCACCGGCCCCGAAGCCGGGCTCACCCGCGACGCCATCGCGGTGGAGTGGGAGTGGAACGGAGAGCGCGTGCGCCTGCACGACACCGCCGGGCTTAGAAAGCGCGGCAAGGTGGACGACCGGCTGGAACGCATGAGCGCAGCCGACACGCTGCGCGCCATCAAATTCGCCGAAATCGTCCTGCTGCTTGTCGACGCCGAGCGCCCGTTTGAAAAACAGGACCTTACTATCGCCGACCGGGTGGTGGAGGAGGGGCGCGGGCTCGTCGTCCTGATCTCCAAGTGGGATCTGATCGAAGACAAGCAGGCCAAGCTCGCCGAGTTGCGCGAGGAGTTCGAACGCCTCCTGCCGCAAGTGAAGGGCGCCCCGCTCATTCCGGTCTCCGGCCTCACCGAGCGCGGGCTCGACAAGATCATGCCCACGGTCAAGGCTTTGCACGAAAACTGGTCGGTGAAGGTGAAGACCCGCGATCTCAACGACTGGCTCGCCGAGATGACCCAGCGTCACCCGCCGCCTGCTGTGGACGGCCGACGGGTCAAGCCGCGCTATCTCTCACAGACCAAGGCGCGCCCGCCCACGTTTGTCCTGATGGCGAGCCGCGCCTCGCATCTGCCCGACAGCTATAAGCGATACCTGGTCAACGGGCTGCGCGAGGCGTTCGACCTGCCCGGCGTCCCGATCCGCCTCATCGTGAAGGGCCAGAAGAACCCGTACGCGAAGGGCTGAGGCTCTAGTTCGGCTCGCGTTCTTCCTCGCGTTCGCGGCGGCGCTCCGCCTCGCGTTCAGCCTGCGCGCGCTGACGTTCAGCCTCCCGCTCGGCGCGTTCGATCTCGCGTTCAATTTCCCGCTCCGCCTCGCGCAGGGCGCGGGTCACTTCGCGCTGAACGCTGACCGGGCCGGCGCGGAAAACGAAATCGCCGGGCGCGCCCTCGAGCGCCTCCACCGCATCGGGCGGCAGCGGCGCTTCGGGCGGGCGCGGTACGCCGGCCTGCTCCAGCAGCACCCGGATCGGCTCACCCAGTTCGGCGCGGCGGATCTCAAAGCTCCAGCCGGAGCGTTCGTGGACCTGGGCTTCGACCTCTTCGCGGGACTCCGCCAGGGCGCTCAGCGCCGCCCGCAAGCCTTCGCGCGCGGCGCCCAGGGCCTCACGCTCCATCGCCGACCCGGTCATATTGCGCTCGGCCTCGGCCAGGGCGGCCTCCACCGAGGCGCGGGCGTGTTCGATCGCCTGGCGCTGGGCGGCGACGGGCACGACAGGCGCGGCGGCGGGCTTGGGTCCGGCGGCGAGCGCGACGCCGGCGCCGCATTCGGGCAGGTCGAGCGCATCGGGCAGGCCGCGCACTTCGACGCCGCACGCCTGGGTGAAGCTGTGTCGCTCCAGACCCTGCGCGCTTCTGAAATCTGCGCCGGTGAGATTGACCGAGACGAAGCGCGCGTCTGTGAGGTCGGCGCTTCTAAAATCCGCGTTGGACAGCTCGGCGCGTTCGAAAATGGCGCCGGCGAACCCGGCGCTGCGCAGATCGGCGGCGGTCAGGCTGGCGCCGAAGAAGTGCGACTGGTCGAACTGGGCGCTGCGCATGTCCGCGCCGTTGAAGTCCACCTGGCGCAGGACCGCGTCGCGCGCTTCCGCGCCGCCCAGATCGGCGCCGGCGAAGCTGACCTGCATCATCACCGCGCCCGACAGGCGGGTGCGCTCCAGGCGGGCGCCGGCGAAGTCCACCTGGTGCAGGCGGGCGCGTTCAAAATCCGCGTCGGAGAGGTCGGCGCCGGCGAAGCTCACCGCGTTCAGCCGCGCCTCGGTCATGGAGGTGTGAGAGAAATCCGCGCCGGCGAGCGTCATATCCGCCATGCGCGCGCCCAGAAGCTGGGCGTGGGAGAAATCCGCGTTGGAGAAGTCGCCGCCGAGAAACTGAGCATTGGCCAGGTTGCTGTCGGCGAAGTCGCAGCCCTGGCAGTCCCCGCCGATGACGAGCCGCTTGTGCGGATCCTCGCCCGACGGGCCGGATTCGCCCGCGAGCGCCGGGGCCGTAAGCGCGGCGGCCGCCGCAGCCGCCAGGAAGGCGTGTTTCAAGCTCATGGGCTGAAACCTAGTCAATCGGCGCAAGCCTTTCGACTTAAATCGCGGTAACGCGCTGAACGCGGTTTAACGCGCACACGCGCCGACGCGCAGCCCGGCGGGCAGCCGCGTGCTCGCATCCCCGCAGGCGGTGTCGATCTGGCGCTGGGTCAGCCCGTGCGCGGCGTCCATCTCGGCGCCGGAGACGTTCGCGCCGTCCAGCACCGCGCCGGTCAGATCCGCCCCGCCGAAATGGGCGCCCACCAGATTGGCGCGGCTCAGGTCGGCGTGGCGGAAGCTCGCGCCGGTGAAGCGCGCGCCGAACAGATTGGCGACCGACAGATTCGCACGGTCGAAGCGCGCGCGGTTCATCGTCGAAAGGCTCAAGTCCGCCTGGCGCAGCCGCGCGCCGGAGAGGTCGGCGCCCGGCAGGTCGCGATAGGTGAGATCGGCCTGAAACAGATTGCAGCCGGGGCAATCACGCCCGGCCTGCACCGCGGCGATCTGCGAGGCGTTCTGCGCGCTCGCCGTCCCGGTGAGGGCGGCGGCGGTCAGAAGAACGGCGGCGAAGTGTTTCATCATGGCACGGCTCGCATCGGGGCGGCGTTGAACGTCGCCTCCCCGGTGCAAGAGACGCGCCTAGCCCTTCGCCCGCTCCGCCAGCCAGCTTTCCAGCCAGCGGATGTGATAGTCGCCGGCCAGGAAGGCGGGCTCCTCAAGAAGCGCCAGGTGCAGCGGAATGGTGGTCTCCACCCCGCCCACGACCATTTCGCCGAGCGCGCGTCTGAGCCGCATCAGGGCCTCGTCGCGGTCGCGCCCGTGCACGATCAGCTTGCCGATCATGGAGTCGTAATAGGGCGGGATCGAATAGCCGGTATAAAGCCCGCTATCCAGGCGCACGCCGAGCCCGCCGGGGGCGTGAAACTCGGTGACCTTGCCCGGCGAGGGCGTGAAGGTCTCCGGGTTTTCCGCGTTGATCCGGCACTCGATGGACCAGCCTTCAAACTTCACGTCTTCCTGGGTGAGGTCCAGCGGCAGGCCGGCGGCGACGCGGATCTGCTCGCGCACCAGGTCGATGCGGGTGATCGCCTCGGTGACCGGGTGCTCCACCTGCAGGCGGGTGTTCATTTCGATGAAATAGAACTCGCCGTTCTCGTAGAGGAACTCCACCGTGCCCGCGCCGCGATAGCCGATGGCTTTGACCGCATCGGTGACGATCTTGCCGATCCGGGCGCGCTCTTCAGAGGTCAGGGCCACCGAGGGCGCTTCCTCAAGCACTTTCTGGTGACGGCGCTGGAGAGAGCAATCGCGTTCGCCGAGATGGATGACATTGCCATGCTGGTCGGCGAGGACCTGGATCTCGATATGGCGCGGCTGGCCAAGGTATTTCTCGATATAGACCGCGCCGTCGCCGAAGGCGGCTTTGGCTTCCGACGAGGCGGTCTGCAGCGCGCTTTCAAGGCTGGCCTCGTCCTGGGCCACCTTCATGCCGCGCCCGCCGCCGCCGGACGCCGCCTTGATCAGGACCGGGAAGCCGATCTCCCTGGCCACCTTGCGGGCCTCTTTCATGTCGTCGATGGCGCCGTCGGAGCCGGGGACCACCGGGATGCCGGCTTCGACCGCGGCCTGCTTGGCGGTGATCTTGTCGCCCATCAGCCGGATGGTCTCCGGCTTCGGCCCGATGAATGTGAGCCCGTGGGCCTCCACGATCTCAGCGAAGCGCGCGTTCTCCGACAGAAAGCCGTAACCGGGGTGGATCGCCTGGGCGCCGGTGACCTCGGCCGCAGCGATGATCTGGGGCACGTTGAGATAGGAGCGCCCGGCCGGGGGCGGGCCTATGCACACGCTCTCGTCGGCGAGCTTCACGTGCATGGCGCTGGCGTCGGCTTCAGAATGCACCGCCACCGTCCTGATGCCCATCTCCTTGCACGCCCGGTGCACCCGAAGGGCGATCTCGCCGCGATTGGCGATGAGGATTTTTTCGAACATGACGCGCGCCCCTAGCCGATGATGAACAGGGCTTCGCCGTATTCCACAGGCTGGGCGTCGTCGACGAGTAGCTCCTTGAGAACGCCCGATTTCGGCGCGGTGATCGGGTTGAAGGTCTTCATCGCTTCAACAAGGAGGATGGTCTCGCCTTCCTTCACCGAATCGCCGGGCTTCTTGAATTGTTCAGCGTCCGGCGAGGGGCGCAGATAGGCGGTGCCCACCATGGGCGAGGTGACCGCGCCCGGGTGAGACTTGGGATCGGCGGCGCCGGAGCTGGCCGGGGTTTCCGGCGGGCTCGACGGCGCGCTGGCCGGGGCGGGCTGCGGCGCGGTCGGGGCGGGCGCAGGCGCGGCGGCGTAGTGCACCGGAGCGGCCTGAACCTCGCGCGCCACGCGGATGCGCAACTCGCCCTCCTCCAGTTCGATTTCGGTCAGCTCGGTGTCGTGCAGGATGTTGGCGAGCTCTCGCACGAGCTTGGGATCGAACTGCGGACGGGACGTGTTGGACGCCATGGGCGGAACCCTTCTTGTCTTTGTCTTTTCAGCCCTTTTGGGCGGCCAGATGATGCGCGGCTTCAAGCGCGAGCACGTATCCGAACGCGCCAAAGCCGGAAATCGAGCCCTTTGCGGCCATGGCGACATAGCTTGTCGCCCTGAACGCCTCCCGGGCGGCTGGCTGGGACAGATGCACTTCTACGGCCGGAACGTCCACCCCCTTGAGCGCGTCATGCAGCGCGATCGAGGTGTGGGTGTAGGCGGCCGGATTGATGACGATCGCCGAGGCCTCGCGGCCCGCCGCCTGGATCAGATCCACGAGGACGCCCTCATGGTTGGTCTGTTCAAACGCGATCTCCACGCCCAGATCGCCGGCGCGGTCGGCGCATAGCCCCTCAATGTCGGCGAGCGTCAAAGGGCCGTAGATCTCCGGCTCGCGCGCGCCGAGCAGGTTCAGATTGGGCCCGTTGAGGATATGGATGGGCTTCAAACAAATGCTCCGCGGCGAGGAAGCCTTGACGAGACGCTTCGGTTCTACGACGTGAACGCCATGGAAAACAAGCAAACACCATGCCCGAAGGTCCGGCCATGAGCGAAATCTCCGTCACAGTGAACGGCGAATCGCGCACCGCGCCGCCCGGCCTCTCTTTGTCCGGCTTCCTTGAGCATCTGGGCCTAGACCCGCGCAAGGTGGCGGTGGAGCGCAATCTGGAGATCGCGCCGCGCTCGCAGTATGACGCGATCCGAATCGAGCCGGACGACCGGATCGAGATCGTTCACTTCGTCGGCGGAGGCTGATCCCTTGACCCATGACGCCCCCCTCAAAGTCGCCGGCCGGGACCTCTCCTCGCGCCTGATCATCGGCACCGGCAAGTATGAGACCTACGAGCAGAACGCGCGCGCGCTGGAAGCCTCCGGCGCGGAGATGATCACCGTGGCGGTGCGCCGGGTGAACCTTTCCGACCCCGACAAGCCGCGCCTGGTGGATTTCATTGATCCGGAAAAATACGTCTTCCTGCCCAACACGGCGGGCTGCTTCACCGGCGAGGATGCGGTGCGCACGCTGCGCCTGGCGAGGGAGGCGGGCGGCTGGAAGCTGGTGAAGCTTGAGGTCCTCTCCGATCCCAAGCACCTCTATCCCGACATGGCCGAAACGCTGCGCGCCACCGAGATGCTGATCAAGGAGGGGTTCGAGGTGATGGTCTACTGCTCTGATGATCCGGTCTACGCCAAGAAGCTGGAGGAGGCCGGCGCCTGCGCGATCATGCCGCTCGGCGCGCCCATCGGCTCGGGGCTTGGGATCCAGAACCCGGTCAATATCCGGCTCATCATCGAGGAGGCGAAGGTCCCGGTGATCGTGGACGCCGGTGTGGGCACCGCCTCGGACGCCGCCATCGCCATGGAGCTGGGCTGCGACGGGGTGCTGATGAACACCGCCATCGCCGAGGCCAAGGATCCGATCCTCATGGCCTCGGCCATGAAGCACGCCGTCATCGCCGGACGGCAAGCTTATCTCGCCGGCCGCATGGCGAAAAAGACATACGCCGACCCCTCCAGCCCCCTTGCGGGTTTGATCTAACGGCGCCGCGCCCTCGCCCCACATGAATGGGGCGAGGGGGCGGCGGCCGCCCGTGTCGGCGAGGGTCTCCTAGACCACCTCGAACAGGCCGGCCGCGCCCATGCCGCCGCCGACGCACATGGTGCACACCACGTATTTCACGCCGCGGCGCTTACCTTCGATCAGGGCGTGACCGACCATGCGCGCGCCGCTCATGCCGTAGGGGTGGCCCACCGAGATCGCGCCGCCGTTAACGTTGAGGTTCTCGTTGGGGATGCCGAGCTTGTCGCGGCAATAGAGCACCTGCACCGCGAAGGCTTCGTTGAGCTCCCACAGGCCGATATCGTCCATGGTCAGGCCGTTGGCCTTGAGCAGCTTCGGCACGGCGTAGATCGGGCCGATGCCCATCTCGTCGGGATCGAGACCCGCCACCGCGATGCCGCGATAGACGCCCAGCGGTTCAAGGCCGCGCTTTTCGGCCTCCTTGCGCTCCATGAGGACCGCGGCGCTGGCGCCGTCGGAGAGCTGGGAGGCGTTGCCCGCGGTGATGAATTTGCCTTGCTTGACCTGCATGCCGTTTGCGAAGACCGGATTGAGGCTCTGCAGGTTCTCCAGCGTGGTGGAGGGGCGGTTGCCCTCGTCCTTCTCCAGCGTCACCTCTTTCTTCGAGATCTCGCCGGTCTGCTTGTCCTTCACAAGCTGGACAGAGGGCAGGGGCACGATCTCGTCGTCGAACTTGCCCGCCTCCTGAGCTGCGGCCGTGCGCTGCTGGGATTGAAGCGCGTACTCGTCCTGGGCCTCGCGGCTGACCTCGTAGCGCTCAGCGACGATCTCGGCGGTCTCCAGCATGGACATGTAGAGCGCGGGCACGTGCTCGTTGATCCAGGGATCGAACGCCTTGTGCAGGTTCATGTGCTCGTTTTGAACCAGCGAGATGGACTCAAGCCCGCCGCCCACGGTCACCTGCATGCCGTCGGAGATGATCTGCTTGGCCGCGGTGGCGATGGCCATCATGCCGGACGCGCACTGGCGGTCCATGGACTGGCCGGCGACCGAGGTGGGAAGCCCGGCCCGGATCAGCGCCTGGCGGGCGATGTTTTGAAACGTCGAGCCTTGCTGCATGGCCGCGCCGAGGACCACGTCGTCGATCTCCTTGGGATCGACGCCGGAGCGCTCCACGGCGTGCTGAATCGCGTGTCCGCCCAGCGCCTGGGCCTGGGTGTCGTTAAACGCGCCGCGATAGGCCTTGCCGATCGGCGTGCGCGCGGTGGAGACGATGACGGCTTCACGCATGGTGAAACTCCTTTGTCTTTAAATGAAGGGGTAGGGGGTCAGCCGAGCTTCACGCCGTGATGGTCGGCGGCGGCCTTGAGGAATTTGAAGGTCTGCGAGCCGCCTTCAGTATACTCGTCCTGGCCGGCCGCGTCGGTGATTTTATCAAGCGCGCCCATCACGTTTTCCGCGCTGAGCTCTTCGGGTTTGAGATAAATCCCCGGCGTTTCGTAGATCTTCGTGGCGGCGAATCCGCCCGCGCCCGCGCACAGGATAAGCCGGTTCGGGCTGTCTTCGGCGACCAGCGGGATCAGGCCGGCGGTGACGCTTTCCGGCGTCATCAGCTGGCCGGCCTCTTCGGGGATCAGGCCTTGCGTCATGCGCGTATACGCGGTGGGCGAGAGCGTGTTGACGCGGATGTCGTATTTGCGCCCTTCCAGATGCAGCACATTCATCAAGCCGACCACGCCCATCTTCGCCGCGCCGTAATTGGACTGGCCGAAATTGCCGTAGATCCCGGAGCTGGAGCTGGTCATGACGATGCGGCCGTAAGCGTTCTCCTTCATGTGCTCCCACACCGCCTTGGTGCAGTTCACCGAGCCCATGAGGTGGACCTCCACGACGGCGCGGAAATCCTCCAGCTCCATTTTCGAAAAGCTGCGGTCGCGCAGAATGCCGGCGTTGTTCACCAGGATGTCGACCTTGCCGAAGGTCTTGATCGCCTGGTCCACCATGTCGGCGACGTCGTCAGGCTTGGCGACATTGGCGCCGTGGGCCATGGCCTCGCCGCCATTGGCCTTGATCTCGTCGACCACGGCCTGCGCGGCGCTGGTGGAGCCGCCGGTCCCGTCCACCGAGCCGCCCAGATCGTTGACCACGACCTTCGCGCCGCGACGCGCCAGCTCCAGCGCGTGGCTTTTGCCGAGCCCGGCGCCGGCGCCGGTGACGATGGCCGTACGGCCGTCAAAGCGGATATCGCTCATGGGTGAATGTCGCCTCCCGTTTCCAAGTCGGCGACATGCCAGCCGGTTTTGGCGCGAAATGCAATGCGCCCGGCGCCGTTCGCGCCGGGCCGGACCTAGAGCAGGAACGCCGGCGCGGCTGCCTCGTCGAAGCGGTTGCGCTCGATATACGCGTGGACGGCGCCAGCGACCGCGTTCTGAAGGGCGGCGGGATGCGACATCACCGATGCCTTCGAGCCCGGCGCGTCTTCGGCGTTCGGGGCGGGACGCTCCTCCCAATCGGTGAAGAGCGGCGCCAGCATCGCCTCGTTCGCGATCAGAACGTCGGCGCAGGCTGACAGCTTGGCGCCGGTGGCGCGGCGCAGCGCCAGCGCGGCCTGGACCTTGAGCACGTCGGGCATGGTCCAAAGCCGCATGCGCCCGCCCTGGGCCCGGACCCCGTGGACCGCGCGGATGAGGCCGATCCGTTGCAGATGGCGCAGCACGCTGGTTCCAAGCGCTTCGTCCAGGCTGTTGATCAGTTCGGTGTCGGTCAACACGCCGCGCAGACGCCAGTCATAATGCAAAAGCGCACCGAGCGCCGCAGGTTCGCGCAAGGTGTAGTCGGTTCGCTGTCCACGCCATTCCATCGCCCGCCCCTTTTGCTGAATACATATACTGATCATGCACAATGAACACGATTGACCGTATTGGTTAAGCAATTGTGAACTGCCGTTCGTTTAACGCGAATTTCTGATGCGGCGCGCCTGGAAACCCTGAGCCGCGCTTGTGCGTAACTCCACGGCGCAAAGCGAAAGACATGCGATGGTTTTCCTGATCCTGCTCGGCTTGATGGCGGGCCTCGGTTTTTTTCACCATTTCAGCCTGGGCGGGTTGATGCGCATACTTCCGGCCTGGGTTTACGCCCACCGTATCAAGCCGCTGGCGATCTTCGCCGGCATGGCGGTGGTGCATTTTCTTGAGATCGCGATCCTCAGCCTGGTTGTGGCCGGCCTGTCGCAGACCCTGTGGCCGGATAGTTTCTCGCCGGGTTTCGGCGGATCAATGATGGATTTCCTGTTCCTCACCGCCTCCATGTTCACCACGCTCGGCTACGCCGATTTTTCCCTGGAAGGCCCCATGCGGATGATCGCCGTGGGGATCAGCCTGCTGGGCTTCATGACGCTGACCTGGTCGGCGACCTTCCTTTACGCCATGTGCTCAAGCGCGTGGCACGACATCGCCGAGGAGAAGCTGAACGGCGATTAAGCACCGGGTCGCGCCATTTGCGCACCGCCTGTCCCGGTTGCGGAGCCGGGCCGGGTGTGGTGCGTTTATGGCGGGTCTCGCGCCGCATCCCGGCGCGGCGCAGTCGGCGGGAGAGCAGTCGTGGCCGAGAACGGCGTCGGTCCGGAGCGCACCGGCCGGCTTGAGCAAATCCTGGACTCCATCGCCGCGTTCGTCGTGATCATGGACGCGAACGGGCGCATGCGCGAGATCAACGCCGACACCGTGCGTGCGGGCGGTGCGGGGCGCGAGGCGCTGATCGGCGAGTCGCTGGCGGACGCCCCCTGGTGGCTCTCGGAGACCGGGCAGGCCGACCGCCTGCGCGATGCGCTCGCGACCGCGCGCAAGGGCGAAACCGTCTGCCTTGAAATGCTGGCGGCCGACGGCGACGCGAGGCGTTTGCCCGTGGCGCTTACCCTGGCGCCCATCCGCGACGAGGCTGGTGCGGTGTCCGAGATCGTCGCCACCGCGATCGATCTTTCAGGTCAACGTCTCGCCGAGGACGATCAAGCGTCTTCAGCCGCCAAGGCCGAGCGCCGCCTCGCCGAGCTCGAAGCGCTCTATGACGCGCTGCCCGTGGGCGTCGCGCTGCATGACCGGGAGATGCGGTTTCTGCGCGTCAACAAGCGCATGGCCGAGATCGACGGCCTGCCCGTGGAGGCCCATCTGGGGCGGAAGGGCGACGAGCTTTTGCCAGGCGTCGATCCGAAGGTCACCCGCATCGTCAAGAGCATTTTCGAGACCGGCGAGCCGGTGCTCGGCCTTGAGGTGAAGGCGGAGATTCCTTCGGACCCCGGCGAGATGCGCGATTTCATCGCCGATTATTATCCGGTGAAGGTCGACGGTGAGGTGGTGGCCGTGGGCACGTGCGTGCGCGAGGTGACGCGCGAGCGCCGCCTGAAGCGCGAGGCGGTGGAGGCCGAAGGCAAGCTGCGCCGGCTTCTGGACACGATCCCGGCCACCGCGACGATCCATGAAGGGCCGGACCACAAGATCGTCTACGCCAATCCGGCGAGTCTTGGCTATCTCAGCCAGGCCGACGTCGTCGGCCGGCCCATGCGCGAGGCGATCCCTGAATTCGACGACGAAGTCTTCGACCGGATGGACACGGTCTATCGCACCGGCGAGCCGGTGATCGATCAGGAGTTGTCGGTCCCAGGGTTGGACGGCGCGGTCTTCTACAGCGCGCTGCTGCCCTGGCGCCTGGAGGACGGCTCGGTGGGCGGGGTGATCGGGTTTGGCTACGACATCACCGACCAGGTCGGCGCGCGCGAGGAGATGGAGCGCTCCAGCATGAATCTGCGCGCCGTGCTGGACTGCACGCTGGCGCTTGTGGCCGTAATCGACGGTGAGGGCCGCGTCAGCGATGTGAACGCCGCGGCCGCGACCTTGTTCGGGCTGGATCGCGACACGGTCACCGGCGCCCCGTTCGCCGACGCCCTATGGTCCGCCGACAGCGATTCCTCCGCGCTGGTGCGCGATGCGGTGGCGCTGGCCCTGAACGGGCAGGGGATCCGTTTCGACGTGGAGTTTCAAGCGCCCGGCGGCGCGTCCGGCGTGCTCGACCTGATGCTCTCGCCGGAGAAGGACGCCACGGGCGCGGTGCGACGGGTGATCGCTTCGGCGTTCGACATCACCGAACGCAAGGAGGCCGCCGAGCGCATCGAGATGCTGCTTCAGGAGGTCAATCATCGCTCCAAGAACATGCTGGGCCTTGTCCAGGCGGTGGCCCGCCAGACCCGCGGCGGCGACCTTGAGGAGTATCGCGACAAGTTCCAGCGCCGCCTCGCCGGGCTGTCGGCGGCCCAGGACCTCGTCACGGCGCACGATTGGGGCGATGTGGAGCTGGTCGACCTGATCGAGAACCAGCTGGGTGCTTTCTCCGGCGAGCTCGGCGGGCGCATCAAGCTTGACGGCCCGCGCGACGTGCTGGTGAGCGCGCGCGCCGCTCAGAATCTCGGCATGGCGATCCATGAGCTGGTCACCAACGCGGGCAAGTACGGCGCGCTTTCCAACGCGGACGGGGTTGTGACCTTAAGTTGGAGACGGGAGCCGGACGGGCTTGCGATCAGCTGGGTCGAGGCCGGCGGGCCCGAAGTCTCCGCGCCGGAAGCGGCCGGGTTCGGCTCGCTGGTCATCGACACCGTCGTGGCCGACGCGCTCGGCGGCGAGGTGACCATCGAGTATGCGCCCCAGGGGCTGCGCTGGCGGCTCACCGGCGGGCGCGCCGTGGCGCAGGCTGCGAACGATCGCCGGCGCGGCCGCGGGCGAGTATTGATTGTTGAGGATGAAGCGCTGATCGCAGCCGACCTCGCCTATCTGTTGACGGAGGCGGGCTATGAGGTGATCGGTCCGGCGCCCTCGGTGAAGCAGGCGCTGGCGCTGGTGTCGCGCGAGGGCTGCGATGCGGCCGTGCTCGACGTCAATCTTGGCGAAGTAACCTCCGAACCCGTGGCGGCGGCGCTGAATGCGCGCGGCGCGCCGTATGTCACGGTGTCGGGCTATGCTGCGCGCCATCGACCCGAAACCATGGCCGCCGCCCCTGCGCTCACCAAGCCGGTGGAGCACGGTGAGTTGCTCGCCGCGCTCAAGGCGATCATGCCGGCAAGGTGAACAGGTCCGTGACCAATCGAGGCGGTTCGGACGAAACCCGCTCCGGCGCCGGATTGTCATAGGCGATCATCAATCGCCGCTCGCCGTCCGCCCCGGTGACCACCTCCAGTCCTTCGGGGTGGTCCAGCGCGCCGCGGTAAGGCAGCTCCAGAACAGGCTCCAGCCGCTCCGGGTCGACGACCCCGGACCGCGTGTCGCTCAGCGCATCGCGCCAGCGCAGCACGCGGGCCGGCCCGTCGGAGGCGAGCGGAGTCCCGGTGAGCACAAGCATGTCCCGGCCCACCAGGCAAAGATCGCGCACGCCGAGCCCGGCGGCGTCCAGAAAGTGCTTTCGATAGCGCCGGCCGCCGTCAAGCTTGCGCGCTTTCAGCCTTCCAGGTTCGGCGTGATCGAGCGCCAGCTCCAAAACCACAGCGAAGCCGCCGATCACCGGCCCGCGAAGGCCCAGCCAGACCCGGTCGCCGCGCGCCGCCAAGCCTTCGATATCGAACCCGTTTTCCTTGCAGGGAATATCGAGATACGGCGCAAGATGCGCGTCACCCCGCAGCCAGGCTTTCAATTTGCTTTTGGTGCGAAAAAGCGGCAACGCGGCGGCCGGCGCATCCGCGTCGTCGGCGGGCCGGGCGCGCCCGTCCTCGCCGCGCTCCATGGGGATATAGCCGAGGAAAAACCGGTTCGCGTCCCGCTTGACCTGCGCCAGGTTTTCGAGCGCGCTCATCGCCCCGTCGCGCTCCCGCTCGGGCAGGCCGCGCTTGAGCGAATGGGAGCCGGTGATCCAGAGCCGGCCCGTATCGAACGCCAGGCCCTCGATGTCCATTTCACCATCCGGACCGGCGGGAAGGTCGAACAAATCCGCCAGATGATGGTGGACATGGTCGCCATAGCCCCCATCCCCGTCATGGCGAAGCGCTTCGACCGAGGCGGTCTCGTCGCAGGCCGCGAACACCGTGTCGTCCCAGGCCGCCAGGCAAGAAATGTCGCTGGTCAACGCCGAGCCCACATGGGCCAGCGCCTCGTCATTCATAAAGGTCAGCCGGGCGGTCGCGTCCGGCGTGGCGGGGTCCGCCATGACGGGCTCCTTCGCTTCGCTTGAATACGAGGAAACGCGCCGCAGCGGTCTGAGTTCGAAAGCGAGGCGTTCTGGAATCGGGCGCTGGAAAGGTCCGGACAAATGCGCCATGCTCGCTCCCGACTGATCGGGAGGATCTTATGGCGTTCAAAGCCTTCACCATCGCCGCCGCCCTTCTCGCCGCCGCCGCGCCGGCGTGCGCTCAAACCAGCGCGCCGCCGCAAGAGCGCTTCGTCGCCGAGACCGGCCGCGGCTGGCAGGAAGCGGTGGTGAGCGTGCGCGATCTGGCGCCGATCCGCGATTTCATGGTGGATTTGGCCGGCTATGAGGTGATGGAAGCCGGCACGCTTGACCCGGCCTGGCTCGCCGCGTGGGATTTGCCGCACGGGGCGGGCGGCGAATACGCGCTTTTGCGCAGCCCCGGCAAGGAGGTTGGCTGGGTCCGGCTGGTGCGCTTCACAGGCGTGGAGCAGGACCTCATAAGGCCGGGCGCGCAGGCCTGGGATCAGGGCGGGTTGTTCTCGTTGATGGTGCGCAGCGAGGAGGCTGCTGACGTTGCTGAAGCCGCCCATGCGCGCGGCTGGAGCGTGTTCAACCAGCCCCAGATTTTCCAGTTCGGCCCGCTGACCATCAAGAACGTCGTGGTGCGCCTGCCCGACGGGGTGAACCTTGCGGTCTATTCCCGGGTCAGCCCGCCGGTTGAAGGCTGGGACGACCTTGAGGGCTTCTCCTACCCGTTCAACACCATGGCCATGGTTCACGACATCGAGGCCGAGCGCCGGTTTTTCGAACAGGGGCTCGGCTTTTCTCCGTTCTGGGAGGGCGATTATATCGACCCCGCCCCGGCCGACACCAATTTCGCCATGCCCGACAATCTCGCCGAGGACATTCCGCGGCGCACCGCCATCCTGCAACAGCGCGAAGGGGAGGACGGCCGTATAGAGCTGATGCAGTTCGTCGGCCTGGACGGCGCGGATTTTTCCGACCGCGCCGTACCGCCCAATCTCGGTCTGCTCGGCGTGCGCATCCCGGTGGACGATCTCGGCGCCGCGTTGGAGCGGTTGGAGACCATCGACGCCGCGCCGGCGGCTGGGCCGCGATCGCTTACGCTGTCGCCTTACGGCGTGATCGACTGGGCCGCCGTGCGCAGCCCAAGCGGCATCGTCATCGAGTTATACGAACAGAACTGACGGCGTTTTCGGTGCGCATATGTCACACTCTTAGACCATTAGGTCCGGACAAATTGACGTCAAGTGTGGGAGCCTTAACCTTCATCATGCCTAGAGACCGGAAACTCCCGGCCGGGCGCAGTCAAGGGGAGAGAGACCGATGACGAACCCGTACCGCGCCGCCCTGCTGGCCGGCGCCGCCATAAGCGTGCTTTCAACAAACGCCTACGCCCAGGACGCCGAGCCCGCCCAAGCGGCGCGCGGCGTGGACACGATCACGGTCACCGCTCAGCGCCGGGCCGAAGACGCCCAGGACGTGCCGATCGCTCTGACCGCGGTGGGCGCGGAAGAGATCAAGCGCCAGGCGATCGAGGAGATCACCGATCTGCGTTTCACCGCGCCGAACGTGAACATCCAGAAGAACACCGGCCTCGCCAACGCCGCCCAAGTCTATATCCGCGGCGTGGGTCAGGACGAAAGCTCGCTGTTCGCTGAAGTGGGCGTCGGGATTTATCTCGACGGCGTTTATCTCGGCAAACAGAACGGGTCGACGATCGACCTTGTGGACCTGGAGCGCGTGGAGATCCTGCGCGGGCCGCAGGGCACCTATTACGGGCGCAACACCAATGGCGGCGCGATCCGGTTCATCTCCCGCCGGCCCGAGCTTGAGGACAGCCGCGGCGTGCTTGATCTTTCTGTGGGCACGCAAGGGCGCTTCGATGCGCGCGGCAGCTGGTCGGCGCCGATCATCAACGGCGAGAGCGGGTTCAAGCTCGACCTGTTCACGCGCAATCGCGAAGGCGATTTCACGCTGATCAACGACCCGCCCGCGGGCGGCGACGCCTTCACCTTCGACCCCGGCGACGATCCGGACGATCCGAACAATGTCGAACGCTATGGCGGGCGCGCGAGCTTCCTGTGGGACAGCTCGGAGAGGGACATCTCGCTCTACATCGTCGGCGACTGGACGGTGGATGATTCCAGCGCCTTCATCCCCACCCCGATCCAGCGCCAGGCCGACGGCAGCGTGACCGAGCCGTTCGGACGCCGGGCGGGTGAGATGTCCATCGCCCCGTTCCACGAGTATGAGGGCGGCGGCGTTTCCGGCGAGCTTGCGTTCGGCACGCCCTTCGGCGAGGTGACCTCGATCACAGCGTACCGCGCGTTCGGCCAGGACACCTCGGTCGATCTCGACGGCCCAGGCATTGTCGATCTTTATCAGGAACTTGAAGCCAATCAGTTCAGCCAGGAGATTCAGCTCGTCGGCTCGAACGGATCGTTCGACTACGTGCTCGGCGCCTATTATTTCCACGAAGACGCAGAGCAGCTGGCCGACAACCGTTTCAACTTCGTTTTCGCCACCTTCATCCTCGGCGAGCCGTACGGCCTGAACCAGGACCAGCAGACCACCGAAAGCGCGGCGGTGTTCGGTGAAGGGACGTGGAATCTCTCCCCGCAATGGGCCTTCACGCTGGGCGGGCGCTTCACCTCGGACGAGAAATCCGCCGAGCGCGCCCTGCTTGATCCGGCCACGCTCGCCGACATCTGGCGCACCAACCCCGACTATGAGGACGAGAACTTCTCCTGGCGGGCGGTGGCCGAGTACATGCCCAGCGATGACATGATGCTCTACGCCTCCTACTCCACCGGCTACAAGGCCGGCGGGTTCGGCGGCACGCGTCCCATCACCCCGGCCAACTCGTTCAACACCTACGATCCCGAAGAGCTGGCGGCCTGGGAGCTGGGCCTGCGCTCTGATCTTTTTGACGACACGCTGCGCTTCAACGCGACGTATTTCTACTCCCAGTACGACGCGCTTCAGCTGTCGATCCTGGAGCCGCCGCCCGTCTTCCAATTCGGCATCATCAACGCCGACGCCATCGTGCAAGGGCTCGAGCTTGAAAGCACCTGGCGGCCGGCCGACTGGGTGCTCCTGAGCGGCAATGTGGGGATCAATGATTTCGAGTACGACGAGGGCGATACGATCGATCCGGGCGTGAACCGGCCCTATGACGAGCTTGAGGGCAAGCAGTTCCCAGATCTGTCGGCGCGGCTGAACGCGGCGTTTTTCCAGGACACCGCCTATGGCGAGCTGTCCTTCGGCGGCTCGGCGACCTACGCCGACGAGTTCTTCCGCAACGTGAGCAATGACGATTCCATCGTTTCGCCGGCGGTGACCACTGTGGATCTTTTCGCGGCGCTGGAAAACGGAAACTGGCGTCTTCAACTGGAAGGCCAGAACGTGACCGACGAGGACATCTTCCTCGCCGGCAGCGCGGCGGCGAACCCCGGCGATCGGGGAAGCCGCTATTACACCCATGGTGCGCTGTGGAGCCTCAATCTGCGCCTGGAATTCTAAACGCCGGCGCAGGCTGGCCGGACACGCCCCGGACCGGTGGTCCGGGGCGTTTTCGTGTCAGCCGAACACCTGACGCCACAGGAAGATCACCACTGCGCCCTGGAAGAACAGTCCGATGGCAACGCCCGCCGCGCCAGCCAACGCCGCGGCGATGATCGCCGCGACCCGCACCGGCAATTGCACGCGCGCATCCCATTTTTCACGCGCGCTGGCGTAGGGGCTGGCGCTGATTTCGGTGAGGTCATTGAAGCCGCCGCGCAAAAGGTTTGCGATCAGCCAAAGCCAGAGCAGAACGAAGCCCCAGCTGACGATGCGCAGCCAGGTCGCGATAGCCGGATCGGCCAGCACCTCGCTCCAGAAATCGGAGCCCCACAACGCGCTTTCCATGTAAAACCCTCTGGCGAAGGCCGGCTAACCCTCGACCCAGCCGGCCATCGCCTCAATCCCCTCGACAACCCGGCCACAATGGCGCTTCAGGAAGGCCGCGTCGAGGGTCTCGCCCGCGGCGAGGGCGTTGAGCGTCGCTTCGCCGTCGAAATCAACGAACGCCAGACGCAGCGATAATTCGCCGGGCGGGCGCCCGAACGCCGAGCCGGGCAGGGTCGCCACGCCGGCCTCGTCCAGCAGGCGCTTGCACAAATCCAGGCTCGTGGTCACGCCGCGCGCCGCCAGCCGGTCGCGGACGGGATCGAAGTTGGGGAAGGCGTAGAACCCGCCCTTGATCGGATTGACCGCCGCGCCCGCAGTCGAGAGGCGGCGCGAGACATGGCCGGCGAGCGCTTCAAGCACGGCGCGTGAGCGCTTGAGATAGAGCTCCATCTCCGGCCCGCCCTCGAAGGCGGCGATGGCGGCGTGCTGGATCGGCGCGGAGACCGAGGTGTAGGTCTCGCTCGCCGCCGCCGCCATGGCCTTGCGGAGCCAGGCGAGGGATTTGGGAAAGGCGAAAAAGCCCAGCCGCCAGCCGCCCGCGCCGGCCCATTTGGACACGCCGTCTGAAATGATCGTGCCGCCCCGGTAATAACGCGCGGCCGATCGGTGCTTGCCGTCGAACTGGACCCCGCCATAAATCTCGTCTGACAAAAGCAGCATGCGGCAATCGCCGGCCACACGGGCGATGTCTTCAAGATTTTCAGCCGTATAGGCCGTTCCGGTGGGGTTGCCGGGCGAGTTCAGGACCAACAATCTCGGGCGCTGGGGATCGTCGGCGCACATCGCCTCCAGGGCGTCGGCCGTGACGCCGAGCCCGGTTTCGGGGTTGGTGGGAAGCCAGCTGATGGGGCGGCCGAGAATCTGGGCTTGCGGCGCGTAGCTCACCCAGCTTGGCGTGGGGATCACCAGATCGCCGTAATAGACCATCTGCACCAGGAACATGAGCTCCTTGGTGCCCGGCCCGATCAGGATGTCTTCGGCGTCGAAATCGAGATCCTGTGTACGCTTGAGATAGCCGCAGATCGCCTGGCGCAGGGCGGGCAGGCCCTGGACGGGCAGATAATCTTTCTGGTGGGCGTTCTGCGCCAGGCGGCGCTGCATGATCTCGGGCACCGGAAACGGCGACTGGCCGAGCCCCAGCCTGGAGACCTTGCGGCCCGCGGCGATCAGGGCGGCGGAGCGCTCGTTGATCTCCAGCGTCGCCGAAAGCCCAAGCCCGCGCACGTTCAAATTCAGCTGCACTGTGGGGCAGAACGCCTGCAGCGCGGCCGACGGCGCAGGGGCGGGCGAGGGATCGTCCATTCAGCTCAGCCCTTCCCGGGCGGTTTGAACCCGTCTGTGAACAGCCGGGTCAGATCATCAAAGAAATCGGCCATGTCCAACGGCCGCGTATCTTCGCCGGCGAGCAGGCGCTGGTGAAGAACCGCCACGAGAACAGGCGCATAAAGGAAAATCGCGCTATGGCGCACCCGTTCCGGATTGTCGGCGCCTGGATCCACGCCCGGCGCCAGACGGCGCTCCAGCGCGGTCAGGGAGGGCTCAATGATTCGCTCCAGATAGGCGCGGGCCACCTCACGGTCGTGGATCGATTCAACAAAGGCGAAGGCGTGCGCCTGGGCGAAGACGTTGCTGCTGGAGCCTTCCATGGCGAGCGCGGCGTAGCCGGCGACCGCCTCCTGCAGGCTTGCGCCCGGCTCGGCCGACCGCTCCAGCCAGTCGCGCGCGCCGTCGGCGAAATAGGCGATGATGGCGATCACCACCCCCTGCCGGTCGGTGAAATAATGGCGCAGCGTGGGTTCGGACACGCCGGCCTTGATCGCAAACTGGCGCAGGCTCACCGGCGCGCTGCGCTCGGCGATGGCGGTGCGGGCCAGGATGGCCAGGAGTTCGCTCTTGCGGTCCGTCGCCGGACCGCGGGCGGCCGCAGTGCTCATTTTACCTCAAAGCCCCCGCTCGCAGCGCCCCCGTGCGCTGGCTGATTCATCATGTTCAGTCTAACGCGGCGTCCCATCGAAGAAAGGGCGTGCCCGCCGGCAAGGGCTACCCGGTGCACATCCTCCTCTCGGGGTCCGAGGGGCGGCGCTAACGCCGCGGGCGGCGGCGAGGGGCGGGTTTGTCGTCGTCGCGCGCGCTCTGCGCCTGCTCGTCGTCTGGATCCATGTTGGCGAGCAGGTCGCGCCAGCGCCAGCCGCCTTCGCGGCGCGGTTCGGGGCGGTGGGGCGATGGTTCTTGCTCGGCCTCAGAGAGGTCCAGCGGTTCGTCGTCCGCGTCCTGGACGGGAGCAGGCTCGTTCAGCTCGTACGGTTCGGGCTCTTCAGCTTCGGGGCGCGGCGAGGGGCGGCGGGCCTGGCGGGGCTTGGGCGTCTCGGCGGCGGGGCGCTCGCTGCGGCGCGCACGCAAGGGATCGGGCACCTCGTTGACGCCGAGATTGATCGGCTCGCGGCCTGAACTCACCCCGCCCATGCGCAGAATGAAGTCGGAGAGAAGCTCGTAGTTCTGGCGAATGCGAGACTGGAACTGGGCGTCGATCTCCCGCGCCTGATCGCTGGCTTCGGCGGCGGTTTCGTTCAGCCGGGCCAGACCGTCCTCCAGCATGCGTTCCATGGACTGGACGCTCTCGCGCGCCGAGCGCGGCGCGGCCTCCATCTTCTCGCGCAGCCCGTCGAGCGCCGCTTCCATTGCGCGCGCGTCTTCCCGGGTGGTGTTCAGCGTGTCGGCGAGGCGTTTCTTCACCGCTTCGGACGCGTCCTCGGCGGCGCGCGCGGCGCGCTCGGTCAGATCCTCGGCTTCGCGCAGGCGCGCCTGGAAAGCTTCGTCGGAGCGGCGCGCGGCCTCGAACCCGGCCTCGCTGACGCGCTCCAGCGCCGCTTCGGCGTCGCCGGCCTGCCGGCCCAGCGAGTCGCCGGCGGCTTCGGCGGCCTCGCGCGCGGCTTTGGCGGCGGCCTGAAGCCGCTCCAGCGCGGCCTCCTGGGCCTTGGCGGCGGCTTCGCTTTGGCCGGCGATCTCGGTGGAAAGGCTTGTGGCGCGCTCGAGCGCTTCGCTGACGGCGGTTTCGAACACCTCCCCGGCCCGGCGTGCGGCGCTTTTCAGCGTTTCCGCCCCGCCGGCGGCGGTCTTGCTCATGGTCTCCAGCTCGGCCTTGTGGAAGTCGAGGGCGGCGGCGATTTTCTCCTGCTCCTTGCGCAGGATCTCGCTCGCGTCGCCCAGCCGGTCCTTGTGCTTGAGATAGGCCGCTTCCAGGCCTTCGCTGCGTTCCTTCAGCCTGTCGGAGAAATCGCGCAGCTCGGTGGCGCGCGCGTCCAGCGCCAGGGCGACCCGGTCGCCGCTGTCCTCGGCCGCTTTGCCTGCGCCTTCCAGGCGCTCGGCGGCGGCGCGGATCAGCGTGTCGCCGTCATGGGCGCGTGATTCCGCCAGTTCGGCGGCGGCGGCGACCATCTTCGACTGGTCCTGGATCGCCGCGGCGATGAGCGCGGCCTTGTCGTCGAGAGTCTCGGAGACCTCCGAGAGCTTCTCGCGCTCGCCGCGGAGGGATTTTACGAGGCTCTCCGCCTTTTCCTTAGCCCGGCCGGAGCTGTCCTCCAGGCTGTCGGCGTGGTGGGCGATCACCTCCTCCATGGCGGCAAGGCGCGCCAGCGCGCTCTCCACCGCGGAGTTCACCCGGTCCACCTGCACGGAGATGGCGTCGGCGAGCCGGGCCGCGTCTTCGTCGGCGTGACGGGCCGGGCTTGCGAGCCGGGCGACCGCCGCGTCCAGGCGGCGCGCCCGGGCGCCGGCGCGCGCCACCTCGCGGCCGAGCAGTCCTGCGATCATGAACAAGAGCGCAGGGGCGACGGCGAAAATCGACAAGCCCGCGATCTGGGCCGGGGTGAGGTTGGCGACGTCCATATACCCGGCGAGATACGCGCCCGCGCCGCCGATCCAGAGAAGGCCGAAGGCGACGCCGGAAAACGCGATCCAGCCCCCGCCGCCGGACGCGCCCTGTTCGAACTCCGGCTCGGCCTTGGCCGGCGGCCGCGCGCGCGGTTCGGTCAGCGCGCCGCCTTTGGGTTCATCAAAGCCGGTCTCGCCGGAAACCTCGGCGGTTTCAGACCAGTGCTCATCGCGGTCAGAAGCGTCTTTCGCGGCCATGTCGGCTCGTCGTCTCCCGGCCGCGTCAAGCGCGGCGTCTTCCACCCAAGGGCGCCCAGACTGATATGAGTCGGCGCGTCGCCGCGTCCGGTCAACGGGCGAACCCCTGTTTTACGTGTGAATGACGCGGAGTTAAAGCGCGGGGAGCCGAACAGCGCGGCGCGCGGTCTCGCAATCGTCGACCGCATAGAGCTGCGCCTCTGCCACCGGGGCGTCGGTCTCGCCGGCCTCGACATAGGCGGCCGGCTGGAAATGCACCGGATTGCACTCCTCTTCACGCTCATAGCCGAAACCGATCAGCGACAGCGCTGCGGCGGCGACCAGGTGGAGAAGATCAATCAGGATGTTCATAAACCCTGCCTACGCGCGGCGGGCCCTGGCTGCAAGCGAAACCGGGCCCGGAAACATGAAACCTTGGTAAGGTCGACCGGCGCCGGCTCTCGCACCGCTTGCCAAGGCCCCGCGTTGAGGCGACCTTTCCCACGATCAGGGACGCTTGGGGAGGGCGCGATGAGCGAGACGCAAGAGGACTCAAAGCCGGCCGGCGAAAAGGCCGCAACGGGCGCCGCCCTGTCGGCCGCTCCGGTGGCCGCAGGCGACCGGCATGAAAGCCTCGACGTGCTGCGCGGAGTCGCCGTGCTCGGCATCTTGATGGTCAATATTCAGGCTTTCATGATGTACGCGAACGCCTACGTGTACCCGCCCGCCCACATGGACGTGACCGGGGCGAATGCGACCGCCTGGCTGGTCACGCACGTTTTCTTCGAGCTGAAATTCATCACCCTGTTCTCAGCCATGTTCGGCGCGGGGGTCGTCTTGATGGTGGGCGAGAAGAGGGAGGCGTCGAAAAAGCTGCATTTTTCGCGCATGCGCTGGATGCTGGTGTTCGGGGTGGTGCACATGTTCGCCCTCTGGTTCGGCGATATCCTGACGACTTACGCGATCGCCGGCTTCATCATCGTGTTCTTCCGTCATATGAGCCCGGCGAAGCTCATCATCTGGGGGCTGGTCTGGATCACGATCAGCGGCCTGCTCTATGTCGCCCTGTTCGGGTCTTTCGCGCTGATCCCCGAAGACGCAGGCATGAGCGACGTCGATCTCGGCATGCGGCTGAGCGGGGAGGACATGGACGCGCTCGTGGGCTCCTATGAAGACGGATGGCTGACCAGCCGGATTCCGAACGCGATCAACGGCGCTATGGGCCTTCTCTCGCTGCCGTTCTTTGGCGGCCGGGTGATCGGCGTGATGTTTATCGGCATGGCGCTGTTCAAGCTGGGCTTCCTGACGGCGAAGTGGAGCGCCGGCGGCTATCTCGCCGCTTTGGTCGCGGGGCTCGGGATCGGTTTGCCGCTGGTGGCCTGGGGCGGGCTGGGCGCGGTGGAGTCCGGCTTTGTGCTCAGCGAGCTCTGGAAGCACACCGCCACCAACTATGTGGGAAGCCTATTCGTCTCATTCGGCTACGCCTCGGCGGTGATGCTCATCTGCAAGGCGCCTTGGCTGAAGCTTCTTCGCCTGCCCTTCGCGGCGGCCGGGCGCATGGCGTTCACCAACTATCTCACCCAGTCGATCGTGATGGTGGCGTTGGCGACCGGCGTGTTCGGCCCGGCCCTGTTCGGCCAGTTGGAGCGGGTCGAGCAGATCCAGCTCGTGCTGGTGGTCTGGGTCGTACAGCTCATCGTCTCGCCGATCTGGCTTTCGGTGTTCCGCTTCGGTCCGTTCGAATGGCTGTGGCGCTCGCTCAGCTATGGCAAGCTGCAGCCGATCCTGAAAACCAGGCCGGCAGGGACGGCGCCCGCCTGACATGGCGGCGGACGACGTGGAGGCTGGCGATCTCATCGCCGTTTACGGCTTGCTGCGTGGCGGCGAGGTGGGGTTTGAGCAGTTCGGCCTCGCTCACGCCTTCAAGGATGCGGGGCCGTGCGTCATCAAGGGCGAGCTCTGGGATCTCGGACGCTATCCCGGCTTCGTGGAAGGCGCGGGCCGGGTGGCGGGCGAGTTGTTTGAGATCGTCGATCCAGGCGTCATGGCTCAGCTTGACGCCTTTGAGGATTACTGGCCCGGCGATCCGGCCCGTTCGCGCTATGAACGGCGCAAAATCCGCCTCCTCGAACCGTCGACCGAGGCGTGGGTCTATGTCTGGGTCCTCGGCCTCGACGAGGCCCGCCGGATCGAGAGCGGGGACTGGTTCGAGCGGCCGAAGGCTTAATCTTTCGGCGCGTCGGGCTGGTTCTCCGGCGCGGCGCGCTCGAACGGCGCCAGGGCGCGCGCTGCGGCGTCGGCGGCGACGAGGCGGGGGTAGGGCGCGAGATCCACGCCGAACCGGCGGGCGTTGTACATCTGCGGAACCAGATAGACCTCGGCGAGCGTCGGCGTGTCGCCGAACAGGAAGCCGTTCTCTCCGCCCGCGTCTTCGGCCAGGCGCTCAAGCGCGTCGAACCCTGTGGTGATCCAATGCCGGGCCCAGGCCTGCGCGCCGTCCTGATCCGCGCCGTAATCGGTCTTCACCTTTTTCATCACCCGCAGATTCTGGATCGGGTGGATGTCGCAGCCAATGGCCGCCGCGAAGGCGCGCACCCGCGCTCGCTTGATCGGATCGGAAGGCAGGAGCGGCTTGTCCGGGACGGTCTCCTCCAGCCATTCCAGGATCGCCGGGCTCTGGGTGAGGATCGTCCCGTCCACTTCCAGCGCCGGGACAAGACCTTGCGGATTCTTCGTCACATAGGCCGGCTGGGATTGTTCGCCCGCCACCAGATTCACCGGCGCATAATCGTACTCCAGCCCCTTCCAGTTCAGCGCCAGGCGCAGACGGTAGGTGGTGCCGGAGCGAAAATACCCGTGCAGAACCAGCTTCATGGCGTGTCTCCCTGCACCCGCGGCGCCGTCCGGGGGTGAAATTAGTTGCAAATGATACTATTTTCCTTCAGCAACGATGCGCGCGCCGGACAGCGAACTCAAGCCCCTGCGCGCCCGCCAGCTATCAGGAGCGCGACCATGGCCGATCTGTTCGAGAACCCGCTGGGCACTGACGGGTTCGAATTCGTCGAATTCACCAGCCCCGAGCCGGAAAAGCTGGAAGAGCTGTTCAAGCTCCTGGGCTTCACACCGGTGGCCAAGCACACATCCAAGGCCATCACCCGCTTCAAGCAGGGCGACATCACGTTCCTGGTGAACCGCGAAGACACCGGCCAGGCCGCCGAGTTTCGCGCCGCTCACGGGCCGAGCGCGAACGCCATGGCGTTCCGGGTGAAAGACGCGCAAGCCGCCTACAAGGACGCGCTGGAGCGCGGCGCCAAGCCGTTCACCGACGGGCTTTGGACCGACCAGATCCCGGCGATCCACGGCATTGGCGGCTCGGTGCTCTACCTTGTCGATAAATACTCCGACGATCTTTACGCCGATGAGTTCGAGCCCACCGGCGAAATCGACAATGGCGGCGCCGGGCTGGACGTGCTCGACCACCTGACCCACAACGTGTTCAACGGCAATATGGACACCTGGGCGGGCTTCTATGAAGACGTCTTCAATTTCCGCGAAATCCGCTATTTCGACATCAAAGGCCAGCACACCGGCCTTCTGTCACGCGCCATGACCGGCCCGTGCGGCAAGCTGAAAATCCCGCTGAACGAAAGCTCCGACGATCAGAGCCAGATCAGCGAATATCTGCGTGAGTATAACGGCGAGGGCATCCAGCACATCGCCCTGACCACGCCGGATATCTACAGGACGGTGGAGCAGCTTCGCGAGAACGGCGTGGAGTTTCAAGGCACGCCGGAGACCTATTACGAGCTCGTGGACGAGCGCGTGCCGGGTCATGGCGAGGACCTGGACCGGCTTAAGAAGAATTCGATCTTGGTGGACGGCGACCCGGAGAACGGTGACGGGCTCCTTTTGCAGATCTTCACCACCACCAATATCGGCCCGATCTTCTTCGAGATCATCCAGCGCAAGGGCAATGAGGGCTTCGGCGAGGGCAATTTCAAAGCCCTGTTTGAATCCATCGAGCTCGACCAGATCCGCCGCGGCGTGATCAAGACCGACGCGGCCGAGTAGGGGGCTTGGGTGTCCCTCACCTTGATGGAGAGGGACGCCGGCTAAGTTACCCGTCAGGTCGCGCCGTCCGAACTGCTATGCGCTCGGTTGCGCTCAACCCGGCCATGCGCCCCTCTCCCTCACCCTCTCCCCACATCCGTGGGGCGAGGGGACTTAGACGCAGCGCAGGGTCTTTCAGGCTGGGCGCCACGCTTCAAGGTCTTACGCGACGTCAAAGCCCCCTCGCCCCTCTCAGAGGGGAGAGGTAAGGAGAGGGGAGCGGCGCCGGACGGTATGCCCGCGCATAATATTCGGCCCGCTCCGAATTGCGCGGGCGTTGCGGCTCCGGCGCCGGTCACTGATGAGCAGCGGGAGGCGCTTGCATGGATGATGCGAAATCGGTCAAAGCCGCCCTTCGCCTGCCGAGCTATCTGCCCTACCGCCTCAGCGTCGCTTCCAACAAGGCCTCGGGCCTCATCGCCCGCGCGTACCAGGCCAAGTTCGGTCTGACGATCTGGGAATGGCGGGTCATCGCGGTGCTGGGCGAAGGCCGTCCGCTCACCGCCCAGGCGGTGTGCGAAGCCACCGCCATGGACAAGGTCACGGTGAGCCGCGCCATCCGGGCGCTGGACGAGCGCGGCCTTGTCGCGCGCAAGCCCAATCCGTCAGACAAGCGCGCAAGCGACGTGACGCTCACCAATGAGGGCGCCGAAGTCTATGCCGAGGTGGCGCCGCTGGCCCTTCGTTATGAGCAGGCGTTGCTGGACGGGTTCTCAGCCGAAGAGCGCGACCAGCTCATGGCGCTTCTGGGCAAGCTGGAGCGGCGACTGGATCAGGGCGGGTTCGAGTAGATTTCGCCGGTCTCCGGGGCGCCGTCCGGCGGCGATCCAAAGGCCTGCGGCATTTTTTCCACGTTCGTTGAAGATCTCCGCCCGATCCCTATTTCCAGTGCAGTCATCTGGTTTGTGAACTGGAGCCTGGAATGGACAGCTATACCGACGACGCCCTCCGCCTTCGCCGCGCGCCCGAGAGCGCAGGCGACCGATTTGCGTTGCGCATGGTCAAGTTCATGCGCGTCTTCGCCGATCTGTTCTTCCGCAAGCGATACGGACACCGCGCGGTGGTGCTGGAGACGGTCGCCGCCGTGCCGGGGATGGTCGGCGGGTTGTTGCAGCACCTCAAGGCGCTGCGCCATATCCGCGACGATCAGGGGTGGATCCGCGAGCTTCTTGATGAAGCCGACAATGAGCGCATGCACCTGATGACCTTTATCAAGGTGGCCCAGCCAAGCCGGTTTGAGCGGGTCCTCATACTGCTTGCCCAGGGCGCGTTCTATCACGCCTATTTCTGGCTCTACCTGTTCGCGCCGCGCACCGCGCATCGCTTCGTGGCTTATCTCGAGGAGGAGGCGGTTGTGAGCTACACCCAGTATCTCGCCGCCATTGACGCGGGGGAGATGGAGAACGTGGCCGCGCCTCAGATCGCGCGCGAGTACTGGGACCTGCCGGTCACGGCCACCTTGCGTGACGTGGTGATCAAGGTGCGCGAGGACGAAGCGGGCCACCGCGACGTCAACCACCGCTTCGCCGACGCGCTCGCCAAGCGCGACGGCGCGGCGGCGCAGGAGCACGTCAAGGCCTAGGCGCAGGGGCGTTTTTCCCTGCGCGCGGTGCGAGAATCGTCATCGGGGCGTCATGGCGTGTTGCTAACCCTGCCGCGCATTCAATCTGCGAAGGGGTCCGCCATGCTCGTCCGTCTGCTCACCGCCGCCGCCGTGTCCGCCATCAGCGCCGCCCCGGCGCTCGCCCAGAGTTATTACGGCGCGCCGGAAGTGATCCGCTCAGGCGGGGGCGGGGAGACGATCTCCGGCGCGGTGTTCGAGGACTCCGACCGCAATAGCCGATTCGATGAAGGCGAGGCCGGAGTGCCCGGCGTCCTGGTCTCCAACGGGCGGGACATCGTGCGCACCGATGAGGCCGGCCGCTACGAAATCGCCGTGCGCGGCGACATGGACCTTTCCATCGTCCAGCCGTCCGGCTGGCGCGTGCCCACCGACCGGCGCCTCGTTCCGCAATTCTCCTATACGCACAAGCCGGGCGGGACCGGCTATGAGATGCGCTATGGCGGCCTTCCCGACACCGGTCCGGCGCCGGCGGCGGTGAATTTCCCCATGATCCGCACCGGCGCGGCGGACGCCGATTTCACCTGCGCGGTGGTGGGCGACAGCCAGACCTACTCCAATCAGGAAGTCAGCTGGCTGCGCGACGGCGTCGTCACCGACATGCTCCGCGCCGGGCTCGGGAGCGATGATTGCGCGCTCTATGTGGGTGACGTGGTGGGCGACGACCTGGGCCTGCTGAATCGATTGCTTGAGGTGGGCGCCCTGGCCGGCGCGCCGCAATGGCTGGTGCACGGCAATCATGATTTCGATTTCGACGCGCGCAGCGACGCCGACTCCGCCGACAGCTGGCGGCGTATATACGGGCCGAACTATTACGCCTTCGAAATGGGCGAAGTTCTCTTCGTGGCGCTGGACAATGTCGTCTATCCGTGCGGCCCCGAAGACGCCGCCACCGGCCATGATTTTTGCGCCGATGGCGAGCGCGCGACCTATAACGGCCGCATCACCGAGACCCAGCTTCAATGGCTCGAAGCGCTGATCGCCGCGACGCCGCAAGACCGGCTGATCGTGCTCGCCCACCACATCCCGTTCGTCAGCTTCGTGGACGCCGGATCGAACAAGCACCAGACTGACAATCTCGACCGCATCCATGCGATGGTGGAGGGCCGCCAGGCGCTGTCTCTGTCCGGGCACACCCATACGATCGAGAACCATGCACCAGGCCAGATCTTCGAGGGCTGGGCTGAGAACACCGGGACCGGGCCGCTGCCCTTCCGCCATATCATCGCGGGCGCGGCCTCCGGCGCCTGGTATCAGGGCGACTTCAATGTGGACGGCAATCCCATGGCGCTGCAGCGCATGGGCGCGCCGAACGGCTATCTCCACCTGGAGTTCGATGGTGTGGACTATGTCGAGCGCTATGTGGGCCAGCGCGTCGACCCCGAGCGCGGTCAGTGGATCGGGCTCTCCACGCCTGATTTTCGCGACTGGTACACAGCCATCATGGACTGGCGCGCACAAGATTGGGAAACCCGCGACCCGCTGCCGCCCTTCACAGCGCACGACCTGCCGGACACTTCCATCCTGACCCCTGAAGCGCTCGCCGGCGGCGTCCACATCACCGCCAATGTCTGGGCGGGCTCGGCGGAAACGCAGGTGCAGGCCGTGCTGCCTGGCGGCCGCGTGCTGGAGATGACGCGCACCCAGGCCGGCGACGGCGAAGCGCCGGGCGTGGGCGCGCACTACGCCGATCCCTTCGCCACCGAGCGCCAGCTCACCGTGGGCCGCTACGCCTATGAGAGCCGGTCCGGGAACGCCCGCGCGCAAGGGTTCGAGCTGTTCCAGGGCGCCAGCTTCGGCCCCGGCGCGCCCCAGCCCCAGCGCGCGGTCGCCGACCGCAACATGCATTTGTGGACCGCCCGCTTGCCCGAAGATCTGCCCCGCGGCGTTCACCCGATCACGGTGACCAGTACAGATCGCAACGGAATTCGCTTTGAAGACACCGTCATCGTGGAAGTGCGCAGCGCGCGTCCGCCGCGCTTCTTCCGCGAAGAACTCTGGGATTAGGCGCGCGGCGAGCGCTCCCGTTCCCCGGCGAGTGTCCCGGCTTAAAGCCGGGACCGAGGCCGGGGCCTTGCAACGCTTCCGGATCGAGCGCTGGAGCAGCGGTGAAGCCGGCGCGGCGTTTTTTTATGAAGCGCTCCAGGATCCCGGTCCCACCCCCGGCTTTACGCCGGGGGATGAACCGGGAAACGGTGTTCGATGGCTAAGCGCTGCAACGCCGCCACGCTACCCCGTCACCCGCAGGCGCAGATACAGCACCCGCCCGCGCGCGTCGTGCACCTTGGTGTCGTAGCCCAGCGGCGTGTTCACCACCGGGGCGGCCTCGTCGAACAGGTTGAGCGCGCCCAGCGTGGCTTCGAACGCCTGGCCCGCGACATCACCGCGCCAGCCCGCCTGCAGATCCACGACGCTCCAGGCATCGATCTCGGCGCCGGCGTTCTCATCATCGTCATAGGCCGATATGTGGCGCACCTGCGCGCGCGCGTTGAACGGGCCGTTCGCCCAGTCAGCGTAGGCGGTGGCGCGCAGTTCCGGGAGGGAGCGGGCGAAATTGGTGAAGTTGCGGTTTCCGGCCGCCTCGATCTCGGCGTTCAGCACCGGATCGAAAACTGTGAATTCGTTGATGTAGACCGCATCGGCGCCGAAGCCGAGTTCGCCGTACCGGCCAAGGCTCGCCGGGGCGCGGCTGAGCGAGAGATCGAGACCTTGCGCCTCTACCTGCGGCGCGTTCACGAAGCGCGCGCGCACCAGCACCACGTCGCCGGTCCCGCTTAGATCGACGCGTGGATCATTGTAGATTCCGTCATCGGCGAGGTCGGCGGCGAGGATGGCGTTGGCGCTTTCTTCAACGATCAGATCCTCCACCTCGATGCGCCAGACATCGGCGCGCGCCGACCAAGCGCCGGCGGCGAAATCGGCCGACAGGGTGAAGGTGTCTGCGCTCTCCGGCTCCAGATCGGGGTCGCCCACCGTGCGCACGGGGCGGAACAGCGACTGAGCCCCAAGGGTCAGGCTTTGCAGCGTGGTGGTGGCGCTGACCTGCTGGTGAAGCGAGGGCGCGCGGAAGGACCGGCTCCAGCCCGCCGACAGGGTGAGGGCGTCGCTGGCGTCGAAGGCGAGGGCGAGCTTGGGATCGGTGGAGGAGAATTGCTCCAGATCCTCATGGCGCACCGCGGCCTGCAGGCGCAGGCGCTGCGATAGCGGAACCACCGTTTCGGCGAAGGCGGAGGCCACGTCGCGCTCGCCCTGGTAATCCGGCCCGCCGACAATGAACAGGAAGGCGTCGGTGTTGAACGTTTCGCCATTGTCCACGTCAAGGGTTTCACGGCGCAGCTGCGCGCCCAGCGCCAACGAGACCGGCCCGCCCGGCGCGGTGAACGCCGTGTCCGTGGTCATAACAGCTTCCGCGCTGGTGAGCGTGGCTTCGCTCTTGCGCACGTTCTCGCCGATCAGCCAGTCAAGAAGCGCCGGATCGTTATAGCGCGGGTCGGAAGGGTCGGTGACGACGGCGCCGGACCCGAACGGGTTGAAGTAAAGGCATCCGTTCGCGCCCGCACTGCTCCCCGCGCAGTCCGGACCGCCAAGCCCGACAAGCGCCGCGTCGAGCCGGTCGGCGATGGTGTCTGTGATTGTCGCGGTGAGGTGATTTTCGGAGTGGTTGAGCGTTACGGCGCCGGTCCAGTCCCGGCCGGCGAAGGTGAAGTCTCGCGCCGCTTCAGCGTCCACCCGCCAGGTTTCGTTATCAAAGCTGCGCCGCGCCGCGCCCGCGTTCACCCCTTGCGGCCGGCCCAGCCAGACCACGTCGCCGCCGAAATAATTGCCCGGATTCGACGCCGGGATGGTGGGGAAGCTTAAGGCGGGCAGGGAGGGGGAGTTGCCCCGGCTAAGCTGCTGATCGGCGTAGGCCGCCCGGATCGTTAGCCGGGTCTCGCCAAGCTGGGCGGTGAGCGCGGAAAAGGCGTTCAGCCGGGTCTCGTCTGGCACGAGGGAGAAGAACTGACCGAAATCCAGACGGCAGAAGCCCGGCGTTCCAAAGGCCGTGTCCGCGCCCAGAACCAGCGGGTTGCCGCCGCCGGCCGCGCAATCTCGATCAATGATCGCCTGCGGCCCGCCCGACGGCGTGGTGACCTCGAACCCGCCGCCTGGTGCGGGAATGTAATAGGCGCCCGGCTGGCCCAGCGCCGACAGGCCGGTGCCGGGGATGAAGCCGGTCTCAAAGCCTTCCACCCCGTCGGTGTCGCGCCAGGACAGCGCGCCGGTCAGGTGCGCGGCGTCGCCCAAGCGCGCGCCGGCGATGGCCGACAGGATCGTGGTGAACCCTGCGCCGCCGAACCCGTCGGGCCCGCGCGCTTCGGCCTCCACTGCGAAGCCTTCATACTGGTCGCGGGTGATCACGTTGACCACGCCTGAAAGCGCGTCGGAGCCGTAGAGCGGGCTGGCGCCGTCTTTCAGGATCTCAACCCGGTCGATCGCGATGTCGGGGACCAGGGCGTTGAGATCGACGAAGCTCGCGCCGTCGTCGCTGGCGACGCTGGCCGGGGTCTGGCGCTGGCCATTGATCAGCACCAGCGTCGCGCCGAGCCCCAGCCCGCGCAGATTGACGCTGGAGGTGCCCGAGGTGTCGTTCTGGGTGCCCGGATCGTCGTTGAACTCAGAGCCGACCACGGCCGGATCGAACGCCAGCGCGTCGCCGAGATCGGAAAGCCCGCCTTCGCGCAGCGCTTCGCCGGTGATCAGGGTGACGGGCCGGTCGCCGGCTTCGGCCCCCGCGGCGCGCCCGCCGGTCACGGTGATGATGTCGATCACCTCCTGAGCCAGGGCCGGCCCTTCGCCGACAACCAGGAACAGGACGGCGGCGCTCGCCGCGTTGCGAAGCGTAGACTTGACCATGACCGACCCCTTGCGCGCGCCCGTCCGCTGGGGCGGTGCGTGCATATGACATTCATTTGAAGACGCAGCGGGGGTTAGCAGCGCCTCATGCCGGCCGCAAGGCCGCCCGTCTGCGCCTTGTCCATTCGATAAGCGCCATGTGAGGCAGGGTGAGCGCTGCAAGCCCGATGAACACCACGCGCAGCGCTGTTTCCTCCAGCCCGGCGGTGCGCATCAGCACCATCGCCGCAAGCCCCGCGCCGGCGAAGGCGATGGCGGTGTAGACGACCCCTGTGCGCACGAAGGCGTCCCGGTCCTGCGCGGCGCGCCATAGCGCGAGCAGGTGCCGCGCCGAATGCAGGAGCGCAAAATAGAGCGCGAAGAAAATCAGCGGATGCAGGAAAAGCGCGGCGAGGCCCGCCATGGTGATTTCGGCGGCGGCGCGCGGCGCGCGGCGCGCCGCAAGCCCGGCGCACGCCAGGATCAGCGCGAGCCACGCCGGCGCCAGCGCGCCCTGGGCCGATGCGATGGTGCGCGCCGCCTCGCCGGATAAGACCGCGTAGATCGCGGCCACCTCCGGTCCGTGGAGCGCCGCGGGCAGGCTGAGCAGGCCGGCGCCTGCCGCCATGCGCATCCAGGGCCGGTCCTCAAACCAGTCTGCGCCGAAATGCCAGGCGGAGATCAGCAGAAATCCGGCGAGCGCCGCGGCCGGAGCGGCGAGCCACGTTGCGATCACCCCAAGCGCGAGCCCGGTATAAGCGGTGAGAAAGAGGGCAAGCCCGCTCGGCGAACGCGCCAATCCCGCCTGGCGCGCGGCCAGCGGATCGAGCGCGCCGTGCGGAAGCCCGGCCGCGGCCGCAAGACCCGCTGCGGCGATGAGCGCCGCCGGACCCGGCGCCGCGCCGAGCGCTGCGGCGAGCAGGGCGAGCGCGACAGCGCCCGTGAACACAGCGGTTTCGGGGTGGCGCCCTGCCGCCATCGTCTAAGCCGCCCGCAGGGCTGCTGCAATGAAGGGGGCGGGGGGCAGGCTTGTGAGCACCGCGCCATAGTCCCTCGCGCGCGCCTCGTCGCTCATGAAGTGCGCAAAGCCGTCCGCGCCGAGCCCGCGCGCCATGGAGAAAAACCAGTCCGGCGCCGGCGCGCCGTCGCGCGACAGGGCGCGCAGGAACACGGAGTCGAACCAGTGGGCGGCGTCCGACCGACCGGCCTCGGAGACCGGTTCGTTCCCGGCGAGCAGGCTCTGAGCGCAATGGTCGGCCCAGGCTTCGATGCGGCGGAACGCATAGCCGGTGGCCGGGCGCATGGCGCCGGCCCCGGCTCCGGCGCGCACGACACCGGCCAGGGGCGGGCTGGGCGTTTCCAGAAGCCCCATGGGCAGAATCGCGCCTTCGCGGCGCACCTCGCGCGCAAAGGCGAGTCCGCGCCGCGCCAGCAGGGCGTCGAGGTTCGGCGCCAGCGATTGCGGCGCCGCCGGCCGGGTAGAGAACACGGTGTGCTCCACCAGGGCCCGGTCCTTCGTGAAGGGCAGGACATAGGTGAACTCAAACCCATGCTCTCCGAGCCGCATCTCCTCCATCAGCCCGACGGTGGAGGGGTCGAACCGGCCCGGCGCTTCCACCTCGACGCCAAGAAAGCCCTGATAAAGCTGCGCGCGGGCCGAGCGCGCCGGGGGGCGCGTGTCCACCACCCGGCGGGCGGCGAGCGGGCCGGCGGTGGTTTCGATCTTGACCGCGCCCCCCCTCGCAGTCACCGCGGTCACTTTCGCGCCTAGCATTAGATCAACGGTCTGCGCGGCGGCGAGGCTTTCAACAGCGTCCGCGTAAAAATCGGATGCGCGAACATACTGGTAACGCCAGCTCCGGCTTTGATGGACGAGCGGGTCTTCGCCCGACCGTGAGAACCGCCATTGATCCCAGGACGCGCTGGCAAGGCGATGCGGCTCGCGCGCCCAGAAGGCCCAGCTGCGGTCGTCGGTATAGCGCTCGCGCGGTTCGATCACCGCAACACGGCCGCGATATCCGCCGCGCGCCAACCGGCTCGCCAGAGAGAGCCCTGCGCAGCCGCCCCCGATGATGGCGAGAGCGACGCGCTCAGCCATGGACGCCCCCTTCGAGCGCCGCGCCCGGCCAACGAGCGAGGCCTGCGGCGCGCGAACCGGGCGCTTGGTGTAGGGAGGGGCGTCGCGCATAGTCCGCGCCCGCTTTAAGAGCCACGGCGCATTTTCGCGGGCCGCTCACCACGGCGCGCACGCGCCATGTCTCGCAATTCAAGGCGGCGATGCGCGGGCCGATGGCGCGGTAGACCCGCGCCGCGGTGAGCATGGCCAAGCGCGAGCGATCGGGCAGGAAGGCGAGTCCGGTTTCCCCGCTCTCATAATAACGCTCGGCGAGCGCCAGAAGCCGGCGCACGCCGTCGCGCAACCTGCCCTGAAGGACAGGGCCGGGGTCTGCTATCGCGTCCGGCTCCGCGTCCACCCAGCTCGCCGGAAGGTAGCGCCGGCCAAGCCGTGCGTCCGTCCCGATGTCACGGGCGATATTGGTGAGCTGCATGGCCGCACCGAGATCGGCGGCGAAGGGCCGCGCCGCTGCGTTGCGCACGCCCAGCACGTCGCACATCATCAATCCGACGCAGCCGGCCACCTTGAACGCGTAATCGAGCAGTGCGCGTTCATCGGCGATGCGCACGGGCCCAAGGTCGCCAAGGGCGCCGTCCACGAGGGTGCGCGCGGCGACGAGATCCAGCCCGCATTCGTGGTGCAGGGATAGGAAGGCGTCCGCCAGCGGGGCGCCGGCCCGGCGCGTTTCAAGACTTACTTTCAGCGTGACGAGCCGCCGCCGAGCGTCATGCGGGTCCGGCGAGGTGTCCGCGATGTCGTCCACCGCCCGGCAGGCCGCGTAGAGCCGCGCTGCGAGCCCGGCCTCGCGCGCGCCGAGGAAGCGAGCGGCGAAGTGGAAGCTGCGCCCATGGCGGGCGAGGACGGAGGCCGCCGGATCGCTCATGCCGGCTCGCAGGCGGGCGCGGCGAGGGTGGCGATCAGTGCGCGGAGCGGCTCGCCGGCCGCGCGCGGAAGCGATGCGGCGAGGGCGCGCGCCGCGTCCAGATGCTGGGCGATGCGCCGCTCGACGCGGGCGCGTGCGCCGATGTCGCCCGCCGCCTCCAGAGCAATGACGGCGTTCAGCGCCCCGGCCTTGCGGTCTGCGTGCGCGTCGGCGAGGTCGTCGTTCATCTGATAGGCGAGGGCGAAGCGGTGGGCGGCCTCGCCTGCACGGCGCGTGTCGGCTTCGCAGCCGGCGGCGAGCAGAGGCAACTCCAGCGCCAGCGCGAAAAGCGGGCCGGACTTGGCGCTGGCGGCTGCTTCATACGCCTGAAGACTCAAGGCCCGCCCACCGGCGTCGAGATCACGGGCCTGACCGGCGATGGTTTCCGCGACCCGGCGGTGAGCGTGGGCGATCAGCACTCCTGTGCGCGGCGCCTCGGCGAGCGCGGCGTAGGCCGCCGAGATCATGGCGTCCCCGGCGAGCAGGGCCGAGGCCTCGCCAAAAATCGTCCAGGCGGCGGGACGGCCGCGGCGCAGCGTGTCGCGGTCCTGAATGTCGTCGTGGAGAAGCGAGGCGTTATGCAGAAGCTCGCAGCCCGCTGCGATGGCGAGCGACACCGTCTCGCTTAAGCCCAGCGCAAGCCCTGTCGAGAGGGCGGTTCGGCCCCGCGTGCGCCCGCCGCCAGCGGCGAGATGATGATCAATCGCGTCCGTCACCGGCGCGCCGGTGCTCTCACAGAGCGCACGCATCCGATCCTCCAGCGTTTCAAGCTTACGCTCGAAGCAGGCGTCGTGCGCTGTTCCAGGATGAGGGCGGGGGGACCTCACGCAGAGCTCCTTGAAGGTGTGGGCCGGAGCGACAAGGCCGCCCCGACTCGCGTTTCCAGAGGACTAACCATGTGAGCGGGGGCGGCCGCGCCGCCTCCGCTCACCACCGACGGCGCGGCGCCTAGCCGCTCGCCTTCACGGTCGCGGCCTCGCCTTCGGCTTCGGCCTTGCGCACCGCGATCACGTAGATGATCAGGCCGAACACGGCCTTGGCGGTGATGTCGGCGATGGTGTAGCCGATCTCCACGGTGGCGAAGGCGGCCCCGGAGTCCATCGGGATGATGAAAGGCAGGAAGTACACCACCGGATAAAAGCTCCAGGTCGCGATGATGATCCAGCGCGCCGTGCTGACGAGGCCCTTGACCGCTTCAGGCTGTTCGTCGATGGACTTTGATAGCCCCACCACCAGCGAATAGACGATGTACAAAAACGGGATCATCGACAGCGCGCCCCAGACGAAGCGGGCGGTGTTGATCTCGTCCTGCACCTCGCCGGGATAGCCGAGCAAAATCATCAACGCCGCGGCTCCGCCCAAGAGCGCACCCTTCTTGATCGTTTCACTCTGGCTCAGGCGCATCACCAGGATCAGCTCGATCACCAGGAGCGGCACGGTGAGGAACCAGTCCACATAGCGATAGGCCCGGTTATAGGCCTCGCCGGTGAGCGCGATGGCCCCGTCGGCGACCTCGAAGGTCTGCGTCCAGCTCTCGTACATGCGGAAATAGTGATAGGCCGCAATGAAGGTCACGAGCCCGGAGATGGTCAGCGCCAGCTTGTAGTTGGGCCCCACCTGGCTGCGCTGAAGCCAGAAGAACAGCGTCGCGGCGGCGAAGGTCGCCAGCGTGAACGATAGCGCATTGTAGACCAGGTTGTATTGAAACAGGGTAACGTCTTCCATCGGGTCGCTCCGGTCGGCTCGCTTTGAAGATATGACGAGTCATGAACATGCCCTTCGTCTTCACCGCGCCCAGTCGTTGAGCGAATTTATTCAATGAAGAATTTTGATGAAGCGGACGGCGCGCCTGAGGTATATTTTATGGAACAAATTTTAACTGGATGGCGACGATCGGCGTAGCTTGGTCTATGGCGATGCTGCGGCGGGTCATGCGCCGGTGGACGAGAGGTGCGAAATGGGCGTTGCCAGCGCTGAACGCTCCGCCTATAACCGCCGACCTCAGCGCCGCGAGCCCATGCCCGCGGGACTGCGCCCAGGTAGCTCAGTTGGTAGAGCAGCGGATTGAAAATCCGCGTGTCGGTGGTTCGATTCCGCCCCTGGGCACCATTTCTCTCCCGCAGTCCTCAAGCGTACGCCCCCAGCGGCGACTGGTGAGCCGCGCGGTCCGATCGGCGCCGTCCGTCGGCCTTCTTTCGCCGTCAGTCCGGCAAGCGGTAGGCGACCACCTGGTCGGCGACCTGGGGTTTCAGGATCGAGTTTCCGCCAACGGCGAAGACGACATAGTCCTCGCCTTCATGAGTAAACACGGCCGGATTCGACACCGCCGGGGCTTCAACGAGATCGGCCCAGAGTTGTTCGCCCGTGGATGCGTCGAGGGCGCGCACGCGCGCATCCACCGAGGCGCCGATGAAGATCACCCCGCCTGCGGTGACGACCGGCCCGCCCAGCGTCGGGGTGCCCCAGTCTTCAAGGCCGTAGAAGCCGTTGAACTGCGCGCGGCCGAAGGGCTCTTCATAAAGACGCTCGCCGGTGCGCAGATCATAGGCGGAGACCGTGCCGAAGGGCGGCTCCCAGCACGGCATGCCGAGCCAGTTTCGCCAGCCGGACAAATAGATGCCGTACGGCGCGCCTTCCTGGGGATAATAGCCCTGCTCGTTGCCGCTGCCGCCCTGGATCTCTTCGTATTCTTCGCGGGGAACCAGGCGAATCAGTTGCACCACGCGCGAGGCGTTGACGTAAAGCGTGTCGGTGCGCGGATCGACCGCGACGCCGCCCCAGTTCGTCACCCCGGCCGTGCCGGGATAAAACAGGGTCATCTCTTCAGAGGGTGGCGTATAAAGGCCTTCGTAAACGAAGTTCTCCCGATCGCGCGAGCATTGGCCGAAGCTCGCCGCATCCGCCAGCCACCACACGTCGGGGATCTCCAGCGGCGCCATGGGCGGCGGGTTCGGGACATAAGGCTGGGTGGGCGCCGCCTCTTCGCCCTGCGCCGAGCTTCTCGGCATCTCGCGCTCTTCGACGGGGAAGAGCGGTTCGCCGGTGCGCCGGTCCAGAACAAAGAGAAAGCCCTGCTTGGTCGCCTGCACCACGGCGGGCACCGTTTCGCCCTGCGCGTCGATATCGATCAGCGTCGGCGCCGACGGCGTGTCATAGTCCCAGATGTCGTGATGGACATGCTGGAAGCTCCAGACGATCTCCCCGGTCTCCAGATCAAGCGCGGTGACGGATGTGGCGTGCTCCATTGGTTCAAGCCGGTTTCCGCCCCAATAGTTCGGGCTGGGCGAGGAGATCGGCGCGTAGACCATCCCGAGCTCTGTATCCACCGTCATCGCGGTCCAGATGTTTGCAGTGCCCGCCTGGTCGATCATGTCGTCGGGAATGAAGCCCGCCTCCCATTTCAGCTCGCCCGTGCGCGCATCGACCGCCAGAAGGCTGCCGGGAGGGGCGACGGAATAGGCCCAGTCCTTGCCGGCCCAGCCCATGAGAAGGGTGTCGCCGGCCACCGTGGGCGGCTGCAGGAGAGAGAAGGGGAATTTGTCGTTGACGGTGTTCCACTGGTTGACGTTCAGGACGCCGCCGTCGCCGAAGTCATCGCACGGCCTGCCCGTGTCGGCGTCCACCGCGTGCAATTCGGCGTCCATGGTGCCGATATAGACCCGCTTTGCGCAGGGGCCGTCTCCGCCGCCCTCCCAATAGGCGACCCCGCGGTTTTTCAGTGCGGGCTGGGTGAGCGCGGCGAGCTCGGACTGGCTGTCATAGCTCCACAGTTCCTCGCCGGTGGCCGGGTCAAGCGCGATGATGCGGTAGAACGGCGTTCCAAGATAAAGCGTCTCGTTGGCGTAGACAGGAGTCGCCGACCAGACGGTGGCGGGCAGATCGCCCGAACCGTCCGACACGTCGCCGGTATGGTGTTCCCAGGCGCGCTCAAGATCGCCGACCGTCTCCGGGGTGAAGCTTTCCACGTCAGCGAACTTCGTCGACGCGGGATCGCCGTGGAAATGCGTCCAGGCGGGTTGATCGGCCAACGCTGCAGCGGGGACGAGGCCGAGCGCGAGAAGGGTGAGGATGCGGATCATGGGGACTCCCGCCAGGACAGGACGGCCGCCGCCATCAGACCGACGAGGGTCAGAACCATGGCGATCGCGAAGCCGTATTGCATGAGAAAGAACGCCGCCGCCGCAGTCAGAATCGCACCGACGCCGACAAGAATGAGTAAGGCCGCAAGACCGCCGCCGCGCACCACCGGCGCTGCAGCTAGAAGCGATCCGAGCATCACGCACGCTGCGCCGACAAGGGCGAGCAGCGCGCCGCCCGTGCCGTTAACGCCCGTGCGCGGGCCGAAATACGCCAGCGCCGCGAGCACAACGCCCACAAGGGCGAGAAGGCTGACGGCGACGAATTGTTTTCGCATCACGATCTCCGGTCGCCGCTGGAACGCAGGACGCGCTCGTCTCGCAGGTGCGTTGCGCGGTGTGGCGAAGGGTTTGAACGCGAAAAGGGGTGGAAGTTTCCAAGTCCGGCGTTCGCAGCGGAGCCAGGCTTCGCCGATCGCGCGCTTGTCTCCATCTGGCCCGCATCTGTTTATAGGCGCCGTCGCCCCGTGAGCGCCGCATCACATGCGAAAGGTCGGACAGCTCCAAGCCCCTGATTTCAGGCGGTTTCAAGCCGAGAGACCGCGGAGCCCATCGAAGCGCGCGCCGTGAGCCGGTGCTCAAGCGCTCCGGCGATCGGCGTACGGACGTCGGCGCAGTCATGCCGCCAGCGAGCGTGCATGACGCTCCGGCTTCCGCTCGCGTTGGCCGCTCCGCCCTTTGACGGCGGCGACGCGTTCAAGGGCCCGCCGACCCGCCGGCCTGATACGCTGTATCGACAAAAGCCTGGATCGCGCGGCTCGCCTCAAGGGGATGGGGAAAAGACGCGCTGCCCCGAACCGCGGTGTTGAAGGCCTCGACCTGCCGCACATACTGGTTTGTCTCAGGAAAGCGCCACACCTGCATTTGCGTCTGGCGGTGCAGTTCGACGTGCGCTTCGCCCAGGCCGAGCGGATTGAAAGGGATGGGTAGGCGCACGCTCGCGTCAGCACCGTGGATCGACAGGTCCTGCCAGAGCGCGGCGCGCATCGACACGTGACCGTTGAACAGAAACGAGGGGAAGCGCGCCGTGACCTGCACTGTGGCGTCGACGCCGGCCTCCCAGTCGATCCGGGCGGCGACACCGTCTTCCGGCTCTTCGCCGGTGGCCAGGCGCGCGGCGCCGAGCACGTAACCGCCAAGATCGCGCAGGGCGCCGCCGCCGGGCGGGTTATTGCGAAAGTCGCTCATGTCGGTCAGCGGCGCGGTGAAGCTCGCCTCCAGACGATGCAATGCGCCAAGGCGCCCGCCGTTCACAAGCTCGCGAGCACACGCCCATTGCGGGTGGTGTGCGATCATGAAGGCTTCCGCGATCTCCACACCGGTCTCGTCGCGCACGTTGATGAGGGCGTCGATTGCCCCTGTCTCAAGCGCCATAGGTTTCTCGCAGAGCACGTGCTTGCCGGCGCGCGCCGCCCGGATCGCCCATTCCACGTGAAGATGGTTTGGCAACGGTATGTAGATCGCGTCGATCTCCGGGTCGTCGAGGAGCGCGTCATAGTCCTGGAGGACGCGCGCGCCCGGAGCGATCCGCGCCAACAGCGCCGCCTTGTCTGGAGGCGACCGGGTGGCGACGGCGCTCAACACGCCGCCCTGTGCGGCGTTGATCGCAGGGCCCATCTGTTCTTTCGCGATGCGCGCGGCGCCCAGGACGCCCCAGCGAACCGGATCGGGCATGACCGAATCCCTCGTTCCGCTTGCTCAGCACGCTGCTTCTGCGCGGCGTGACACAGTCGGTCGGATAACAGCCACCGGCCATATCGGTTTCTCCAAACTTGCACTGAAGCGGGCCGGCGCGGGACGCGGCGCCGCGCATGCCGGGGCTGTGGGGGAGCGGGCTGATGGATGGTGTTTAAAGCTCCCGCCAGGTCGAACCCTCACTCGAGCCCGGTCATCTGAGCTGCTGTCTGCACAGCGAGAACCTCTCGGTGTGCACCGCGCCTTCAAGCGGTGCTACGCCGGATGAACACCACAAATTAGGGCTGCCGCGAAGTTAACGCTGGCCGCATGGGGCTTTGCGGCGTATAATTTTAATTATAAGTTGTGGGCTATCGGAGGCGCTGATGGGGCGGCTGAAGATTCGCCTGTTTGGCGCGGTCGAATTGAGTATGGCCGGGACAGACGCTCCGCTCGCCGTGCCGGCGTCGAGCCAGCCGCTTTTAAGCTACCTTTTAATTTCAGGAAAGTCGGCCGACCGCGACCAGCTGGCCGAGACCCTTTGGCCCGATCGCGAGCCGCGCCGCTCGCGCCGGTGCCTGAGCACGGCGTTGTGGCGGCTCAATCAGGCGGCCGGAGACTGGGGCGAGCTTATCGCCGCGGAAAGCCGGCAAAGGTTAAGCTTCAACTGGAAGCTGCCTCATTGGTTCGATGTCTCCGCCTTCCGGCGCCGGGCCGCGGCGGCGGGCGGCCGCGCGCCGGCCGCTCTGGATGCGCGCACCCTGCATCGCCTTGAGCAGGCGGCCGCTTTGTACCGGGACGATCTGCTCTGCGGGATCGACGAGGATTGGGCGGTTTTGGAACGCGAACGCCTGCGCGAGCAATCGCTGGGCGTGCTCAACGCTCTTGCGCGGGGCTTTTACGCGCGCGGCGAGCTGGAGCGGGCCTTGCCCCATGCGCGCGCGCTCGCCCGGCGCGAGCCGCTGCGCGAAGACGCCCATCGGCTGGTCATGCGGCTTTATGCGGAGATGGGCGCGCGCGCCAAGGCGGTGGAGCAATTCCGCATCTGCGAGGGCGAGCTGGGATCGGAGCTGGGGGTGCCCCCCATGGAAGAGACGCGGGCCTTGTTCGAAACCATTTCCGGACGCAGCACGGCGCCGGACGCGGCCCGCCTTCAGGCGCGCATGCGCGCGGCCCGGCTGGAGGCGACGCTGGATACCACGCGCTCGCGGGTTACGGCGGTGCGCCGCCTTCTGGCGCGTTCAGACGCCCAGCTTGCAGAATCGCTCGCCCTGCTGGACCGCGCGGCGGCGCTGGAACCGCCTGAGAGCCGTTGAACCGCCGACACAAGGGTGCTCGCGCCAGGGTCAAGCCGCCGTCGGGCGGCTTTTTTTATAAGCGAATCAAGGTGGTGACACCCTGGTGACATCCCGGTGATCGGGCCGTGACCGGGGGGTGCTCAGATGGGATGTGGCGCGTGGTGCGCCGGTTGTTCCAAGGAGTGTGCCTTGCGCAGTCCCCAGCCCCAGCAAGAGCCGGCCGAGGAGGCGCGCTTCGTGATCCATTTATGGACCGAGCCGCGCGAGGACGAGCGGCGCGCGCCGGTGATGCGCGGCAGCGTCACGCCGGTAGAGACCGGCGAGGCGGCGTATTTCGAGACCTTGGTCGCGCTGGACCGGATTCTCGCCGCCGCCATGGGGCGCGACACCTTGTTCGGCGAGCACGCCCCGCCGGGCTATATCATCGGGGTGCGGCGATGAAGCCCCATATCATTGTCGAGCTGCGCAGCCCCGCCGAGGGCGATCGCCCGCACTGGAGCGACATTCTTCAATCCAAAGCCGGGGCCGAGGCCCCGCTCACCGACGCGCTCGGCGCGGTCTTGGACCGGTTCGCAGCGCCGGTCTGGACCGCCCGCGAACACCTGCGCGCCGGGCCGGACTGGACCGCTGACGAACGCGCCAGCGGACTGGATCGCATATACCGCCTGATCCTGCGCCGCGATATGGGGCTGCCGGACGGGCTGATCGACGCCATACGGCTGGTGCCGGAGGTGGCCGCCGTCCATCGCGGCCGCATCGGGGCGGCCGAATTGCCCGCTGCCCGCCCGGCCGCCCTGGGCGCACGCCGCGCCGACGCGGCGCGCCGCGCGATCGGCCTTGAGCTGGTGCGCGCCATCACGGAGGGCGACCGCGACGTGCTTGTGGCTGTGCTCGACACCGGGCTCGACCTCGACCATCCCGAGCTGCGCGGCCGGCTGCGGCCGGGGCGCGACTTCGTCGACATCCTCCACGGCGCCTCGGACTTCATCGGCGACGTGGTGGGCGCGGACGCCGACCCCGACGACGAGGTCGGACACGGCACCCATGTGGCCGGCGTGATCGGCGCGACGGGCGAGGCCGCGCCGCGCGGCGTCGCGCCGGCCTGTCCGCTTTTGCCGGTGCGGGTTCTGGCGGCCATGCAGCAGGGCGGGCGCCGGGTCGGCGCGGGGCTGGTGGACAATATCGACCAAGGGGTCAAGTTCGCCGTCGATCAAGGCGCCCAGGTCATTAATATGAGCCTGGGCGTGCGCCATGAAGGCGGCGGCCTGCCCCACCGGGCGGTCATCGAATACGCCGAGCGCAAGGGCGCGGTGGTGGTCGCGGCGGCCGGCAATGACGGCGCGCGCAATCTTTACTATCCCGGCGCCTTGGACACCGTCATCGCCGTGGGGTCGGCGGGTCCGGACGGCGCGGTCTCGCCGTTCTCCACCTTCGGGCCCCAGGTCTTCATGCTGGCCCCGGGCGAGGACATCTACTCCACCGGTCTGCGCGGCGGGTATGCGCTGGCCACCGGCACCTCACACGCCGCCCCGTTCGTGGCCGGCGCGTGCGCCCTTTTGATTGCGCGCGCCCGGGCGCTGGGCCGCCGGCTGAGGCCGGCCCATCTGCGCGAGATTTTCCAACACACAAGCGATCGCACCGATCGCGCCTTCAAGACCGAGAAAGCCGGATATGGGCGGCTGAATTTGCCCGACGCCATGCGCTTTCTCGAGGCCCAGTTCTGAGCACGGAGCCGTCAATCATGCCCGACATGTCGAAACTGAAAGCCTACATGGCCGCGCGCGACGAGCTGGAGAAGCATCGCCTCGCCTTGCGGGCGGCCGAAACCGCCCACGCCGCCGCCCGGTCGACGCTGCAGACCATGGAGGACGAGGCCGATGAGCTGAAGGAGACCCTGCTCACCTATGAGAGGCTCAACGCCGAGCGCGAAGCCGAGATTGAGCGGCTCGAGGACGAGGCGGGCAAGCTTAAGAAAGACGAGGACCGCGCGCAAAGCGACTTTGAAAAAGTCCTCAGCGACGACAAGGCCAACCCCGACACGATCCGCCAGGCCGAACGCGCCTTGTCCAAGGCGCGGGCCGCGGCCATGGAGGCGAGCGTGAAGCTCGCCCTCTGGCGCGCCGGCGATAAGATCGGCGACGAGCTTAAAAAGCGCACCGAGGCCCAGGCGGCGAGGCTGGACCGGCGCATCACCAGTCAACGCAGCAGCGTCAGCAGCCAGGCGGGCAAAATGACTTCGGCGGAGAAAGCCGTGGCCCGCGCCGCCAAGGGGGTGGAGACCGCCGCCTCCAAGCTGGAGGAGGGCGAGGCTACGCCGATCACCGTCGATCCCGACGTGGTGCGTTTGATCGCCAACCCGCGCAAGCGCGCCGATTTCCTCGCCTTCGACCGCGCGCCCGCCAATCTCGACAAACGCATTCGTAAGGCTCTGGCCGAGCTGGAAACCCGCCTGGAGGCGGACCGCGAGGCGGTGCGCGAGGATCTGATCCGGCGACACCTGGGCGGTCATTTCGCCCGTGCGGTGGATGCGCTTGATCCACAAATCCGGCGCCCGGTGACGCGCGCCATCGCCAATACCGCCCTGCCGGCGATCATTCGAGACCTGGCCGCCGAGACGGTGAGCACCGAGCAGGCCGCCCGCCAGACCGAGGTCGTGGCCGACATGATCAAGAATGCGCTGTTCGCCGAGGACGGGCCGGTCCACGCCTTCGCCGAGATCTATGCGCGCATCGCCGCCAACGAGCTTGGCTACTCCCCAAACACCTCCGCGCTTCAGGTGGCGGTCGCCGCCATTGAAGGCAGCCTCTAGGCAAGGAAGGGCGACCCCATGTCACAATTCCCCACGATCGACCTTCTCAACCGGCCCGACCCGGCCTTGCGCGACCTGTTGCGCATGGGCACGGACGTGGCGCCGATCGCCAATGCGGTGGAGGACTATTTCACCCGCGGTGAAATCGATCCGAGCCTGGTCACCGACGATGTGGACGGGCTCAAGCGCGCCATGTGGCGCTATATTCTCAATCGCGGCGTCACGATCAATCTCGCCAGAGCCGAGGTCGGCGAGTACGACGAAGTCTTCTTCGCCGCCTACGACCAGGCTTTGCGCGCGCGCGCCGGCCGCGACGATCCGCTGGACGCGGCCCGGTCAAAGGACGGCGCGCCCGGCGAGACCGGCTGGGACTTCACCGTCGAGACCTTCGACATGGTGGAGGATCAAGGCGTATTGCCGGAGTCGGTGCGCGCGGCCGGAGCGATCGATTATATCTACGAGCTGGGCGAGCGCATGGGCGTGTTCCGCCTGGCCGAACACCTGGTGGTCGCCTGGACGCGCGGCGCACTGGACGTGGGTCCCGAGGCCAGCGGCAAGCTCTACCGGTACTGGAAGCTGCTCGATGAGCGCTCCGCGGCCGAGGAGCGCCAGCTGCTCTACCGGCGCGTCCTCGGCAAGGGCGGCGGTCAGATGCTCTCGCGCATGACGGCGAATGAGATATTCCCCGGCCTGTGGCGCAATCTGATGGAGGAGATCGCCAGCTTCATCGACAAGTCCGAAAGCACCGACACCGGCCGTTCGGTCAAGAGCCCGGTCTCCCCGGCGCCGATCTATCAGACCATCAAAGAGGTGCAGTACAATCTCACCGAATACTGCACCGGCATCGCCTTCCTCCAGACACGCGAGCTGTACGCCCAGCTACAAGAGGCGTTCGCGCTTTTGCAGGACCCGGACGTCATCGCCCATTACTCCAGCCCGCGCCGGCGCTCCATGTTCACCGTGATCGAGCGGCTGGCCAAGGAGGAGATGGGGGTCTCCCTGCCCATCAAGCCGCTTTTGCGCCTGGCTGTCGACGGCAACAAGATTTTCAATCTCTGCGCCGAATTCAGCGAGGGCTCGTTCACCCACCCGCGGCTCACCGATCTCATCAATGCGGGCGAAGCCTACATCATCAACAGCTCCATCGTCGGCGGCGCCTCGGCTGAACGCGAAGACGGCTTTGAGGACGAATTCGAAGACGACTTCGCCGACGACGACGGGTTTGGAGAGGACTTCGACGACTTCTGATCGCGATTTCGTCCAACGCTAGACCCGAGGTCCCAGACCATGGCTGATACGCACACGCTTCAGGAACTGGCGAAGGCGAAAACGCGCGAAGATCTGCGCACGCCCGCCTTCCTGTCCCTGCCGCCCGACGAGCAACGCACCCTGTTTCAAGAGCGCTACACCCAGAATTACGCCGACCTGGCGCGCGCCCAGTCTGCGCCGCCGCGCGCCGAAGCGATGCGGCGCCGGCCTGACCGGGCGAGCGACCGCATCGACGACGACCGGCATCTGAACGAACGGATCGAGCAGGCCGGCGAGCTGGCGGGCGATTTCGTCCAGAACGTCGATTTTCCCGGCTTTGTCCGCGACCTTTTAAAGGGCGTGTTCGACGCCAATCTGGCGGTTCAGACCCAACAGATTGAAACCTATCAAGAATTGCTGAAGACCGCGACCGCCTCGGTGGCCAAGTTCGTCAATGCGATCGATGACACCGCCGCCTTCGGCTATCTGGCGGAAAACAATTCCGACGAATTCAACATCGATTTCTCCGACAGCGACACTGACGAGTCCGGCCAGCCCGCGGCGATGCTGACCAGCGCCGACGGAGAGCCGGTCGACATTGGCGACAACGAAGTCAAAGCCAAGATCATGGACGCCAAGATCGCCATGGCGAAGGAGCAGCGCGCCTTGCTGCGCGAGATCATCCTCATGGGCGTCACGCGGCTGGTGGTCGAGAAGGGTGAGGTGAAGGCGTCGGTGCTGTTCGACATCAAGGCCAGCGAGCGCGTCAAAAAGGCCGACAAGGCCGCGCTGAAGGAATCGGTCTCCTCCTCGCGGTCCATCTCCGGCGGCGGCGGGCTGATCGGAAAGATTTTCGGAGGCCCGTCGGGCGGGCACACCCGCTCCAAGCGCAAGACCGAAATTTCCGTGTCGTCGGCCAAGAGCGAGGCGTCGACCGATCTGGCCGCGAAGCTGGCGGGCAGCGTGAACATCCAGTTCAAGTCCGACTATTTCAAGCTGGACAATTTCGCCGAGATGTACGGACCCCAGGCCAATGTCGGCGGCGGCGGCGGGGCCGGAAGCGGCAATCCCGGACCCCAGGGCGGCGGCCAGGGAGGCTGAGGCGGAGCAATGACCCATGGCGTTGGCGATCCTCACCGAAGAGCCTTTCCAAGCGACTCCGGGCGCGCGCGGCTTCCGCATCGATATCGGCTCGAACCGCTATTTCCGCCTCGCCGTCGGCGGGCGCGAAACACGCGAGCGCCAGGGCGCCAGATTGCTGGCTGCGCCGGTCTGGACGTCGCCGATGCAGGGGCCGCTGGAGCCGCAAAGCCTGGGGCGGGCGCGCGCGTCAATTCCAGACCGGGTGTTCGATCGTGATAACCGCTGGGTGCAACTCATGAGCTATCGCACAGCAGAGCGCGAAGGCCCGGCCGTCTCCTCGATCCTGGAGAGCGCCGGCGCCATGTCCGCCCCGCCGGCCCCGGCCGGGTTTGCGCCCGCCGGCTTCGCCCAGTCCGCGTCAGCGGCCGGCGGGCGCGACCCGGGCCACACCCAGGCCGAGCCGCGCCCGGCGCGCCATGTGGAGGCGCCGGTGAGCGAGGCCATGTTCCTGCAGGGGCTGATGTCGCTATTGCCGACCGTCTTGCCGGATATCGGCCGATTGATCGGCCGGTTCACCAACGCCGGCGGCGGTGACGCCGCCCGCGCCCAGCTGGCGAATCCGGAAACCATCGAACTGATCACCCAGATTCTTCAGGCCGTCGGCCAGGGCGGGACCGGCGCCGCCGGCGCCGGCCCGGCGGCGCAGGCCCTGTCGCAAGCGCGCGCGGCGGCCACGGCGCGCGCGCGCCTGTCGCGCGGCCAGGCGCTTCCCGCCCTTCTGCCCTTGCTGGGCACGATCATGCCCGCCCTGCAGCAGGTGGCCACGCCGGAAACCATCCAGGCCATTCTCAGCCAGCCCACCCAGCACATGCAGACCATCATCAACGGCATGAAGGATTTCGCCCGGCTGGGCATTGAATCCCACGAGCAGGACCTGCGCCATCTGCGCGAGCTCAACCCCGGCGTGGTCGACGAGAACCTGCACCAGCTTTTGATGAGCATGAGCCTTGGCGCCGCGTCGGGAGGCTTGGAGTACCGGCGGTCGGAACGCGTGCGCCTGCATCTGGACGCGCCGCCGGTGCACACCTTGGCGGGGCGGCCGCGTTCGGCTTACCGCCATGGCGCGGCGCTGGGCTTTGCGCTGCGTGTCGAGCTGCCCGAGCGCGACGGCCGCAGCCCCCGCCTGGATCCCGCGATCGTCCAACTGGAGATCAAATGCGCGCAGACGCTGGACGTGGTGATGAGCAAGCGGTTCCGGCTGGGGGTGGTGGACCGCTCCGGCCCCCTTGCGCCGGCGCCGCGCCTGACCGCGGCCGAGAGCGCGGAACTGCAGCCGGACAAGGATTATCTGTTCTGCTTCGTGTTCGCGTGGAAAACCCGGCGCGGGGACACCGTCGGCGCGCCGCTTCAGCACCGCGCGCGCCTGGTGCGCGAGGTGATGTTCGACCGGGTCGAGGCGGGCGGCGAGACGATCGCCCTGTCAGATCCCGGCGCCGACCGTGATTACTGGCACCGGCTGTGGGCCGGCCAGGCGCGCGAAGACGCCAAGCGGTTCGAGGCCGAGATCAAATATCTCACCGTGCTGCGCGTGGACGGGTCCGATCAGCACGCGCGCATGGAGACCCGCGTCGGCGAGCGGGCCAAGGACGGCGCGCTGCATACGCGCGAGCTGCGCCTGAAGTCCGGCATGGAGTACGCTCCGGCCGCGTTGAACCGGTTGCGCGCCCGCCTGGCGCCGGGCGAGCCGGACCTTGACGCGGCGACGCTTGAGGCGCTGGCCGGATCAGACCTGGCCGAAATCGTCTCCCAAAGCGCGCGTGCGCCTTTGTCCCTGCGCGGCCGGCGCGGCGCCGGGCTCGCGCTGTGGGCCTATCCTGTGATGCGGCTGAGCACGATCGTGCTGCGCCGGGTCGCGGAGACGACGCCGGACGGCGCCGTGGCGCGGCTTGAGGAGGTTCGCGTGCGCATGCCCTTGCCGCACGCCATGCGGTTCATCGCTACGGGGTCGTCATGAGAAACGCACGCTATCTCGCACGGCTTGCGCGCATGGACACCAGCGCGCCGCGCCGCTCCCAGTCGCCCCGCAGGCATGGCGCGCGCGCTTTGTCGGAGCATGGCGCGGACACGATCGACGGCATGGCGGTCATCTCCGAGGTGGAGGCGCCGCTGCGTCCGGCCCGGCTGATCGTGGCCGGCGCGAACGGGGAGGATCCACGATGAGCGCGCCGGTCAAATCTTGGGCCGAGGGCTCGCTGCCGAGCCTGGCGGCGTTCGTCGCGGAGCTCTCTGGCGCAGAAGCCGCCGCTGAGGCGGGGCTGACCGTGACGACCTTGAGCGTGGACCTGCCCATGGAGCTGAGTCTGGGGGTGGAGGACGGGGCGGTGCGCGCCATCGCCGCTGGCCCGCCCACCCAGCGCACTGAAACCACGGTGATGCCGGTTTTCCACCGCTTGCGCCTCACCCTCGCTTTGGACGATGCGGAGCGGACACCATGACCGCGTCGGCGCGCAGCTGGACCCTTGAGTCCTTCCTCGACGCCTTGATCCTGGATCTGGACAAGGCCCAGGACACCCTTGCGCTGAAAGGCGTGACGCGGCGTTTGTCCTACACCGTGCGCGACGTGGGCGTCGATCTTTATGTCGCCCCGCAATATGACGGCGGTGATCTGCGCTTTGCGGTGGCCAAGCCGGACGACCGGCAAGCCTCGAAGATCTCCTTCAATCTCGGCTCCATCACAGACACCCAGATCCGCGAAACCGCCAGGGAGCCGATGGGCGCGGACGACGTGTCGATCGACGCTGTGGAGGATCTCGAGCCCGATGTGCGCGAAAGCCTGAAGAAGGTGGGCGTTCGCAGCGCCTCCGATCTGGAGCGCATGCGCCGGCGCCAGGTGGATGTGGAGGCGGTGATCGCGGATAAGTCCGACGGTCGAGCCCACGCCAGCTATGACGACCTCGCCGCGAAGATCAACCGGGCCCGGCGCCGGGACCGGCCGCCGCGCGTGCGCGGCATGTCGGCGCGCGAAGGCGCGCGCCACGTGGCCCTGGCGTTGACCGGCGAGGATCTGCAGATCGACGCGCCCCAGCCGGGCTACCCCCAGGCCTTTCTCAACGACGCGCCGCTTGAGGTGGTCGAGCTGGGCGCGGACCGGTTGGTCCTGCGCGGCCCGCGCGCGCTTTTGCGGCCCGGGCGCAATACGTTGAAGGCCGCGCTGGACCCCGAAACGGTGCTGTCGCTCAATCTGACGCTGGGGGAGGCCGCTCCATGAGGCGCCGGCTGCACGACCTCGCCGGCGGCGGTCCTCGCCCCAGGCCCCCTGCAGCGAAGAGCGCCGCCTATGCCGGGCCGTCGCGCCAGTGCGACACCGGAGCGCCGGTGCGCGCGGACGGGCCCGGCCTGGAGCGGGCGCAGCGTGACCCCCGCCCGGCGCCGGCGCGACCGGCCATGGCGTTCTCCGCAGACGGGCTATCGGATTGGGGCTTGCCCGAGCCGGCGCCGGCCGAGCCCGCGCCGGCGGCGGGCTTTAGCCGGGCGGCGGCGCGCAGTTTCGCCATGGACCGACCGGCCGCGGTCAAACCCGCGCCGGCCCCGCCGCGGCCGGCGCTCAGCGATGACGACGCAGCCCAGGAAGCGCGCTGGATCGCCGAGCGCGTCTCGCCGCAGGCTGAGCCGGTCAACCCGGAGATCCGCACCGGCCGCCCGGCGCCGGAGCCGGACGCGGCCGAGTCCGCCGGCGAGGCGGGCCCCTCGGCCTCCCACGCCGTGTTTGATCGCATGGGCCGCGGCATGGCCCAGGCGCGCGCCTTTGAGCTGGGCGAGCTTGAGATTGAGCGCCGCTTCGACACGCTGGAGCAATCCCTGGCGCTGGCCGCCTCCGCCCCGGCGCCCGCACCGGCCGCCCGCAAGCCGGCGCGCCTCGATGACGCGGCGCTGGCGCGCGAACTGGCCGCCATGGCCGCCGAAGCGCCCGACATCACGCGCGCGCCCGCCGACGCGCCGGCGCGCACGGTGGCCCGGGAGGACGATGCGTTCGAACGCGCCTTGGCGAACGCGGCCGCCGATCACGAGGATTTCGACACCCGGCTCCACGCCGCGGCGGACGGCCCGAAGACGGACGCCCCATCATCCGTAGAGCCCCCCGCCGAGCCGCGCCCGGTCCCGCGACCGGACGGCGCGCATGAGAGTGCGCCGGCAAAGCGCGCAGTCGCCGCGTCCGCGCCGGCGCGCCCGGTGCGCTTTATTCCCGCCGGGGAGGCGTTGAGCGCCGCCCAGGCCGGTGCGGCCATGCTGCTGGCGCGCATCCACGGCCTGCCGCCGGAGGCCGGACCCATCGCCCGCGGCGAGGGCGGCTGGGCGCTTTACGAGGGCGCCTTCACCGGCGAGCGACCGCCGCGTGCGGTGTTTGATGCGGCCGGGCTCGCTGTCGTTGAGGCCGAGATCCTTGATGTCGACACGCTGAGCGAGCCGCTGTCGCGCGGGCCGGTGGCGGTGGCGCGCAAGCGCGATGCGGACACCGCCATGGTGGTCACCGCCCGGGCCGACGGCGCGGACGGCGCGCCGGCCTTTCTCACCCTTGATCCCACGGGCTCCGGCGCGCCGGAGACCCTCACCCTCACCGACCTCGCCGCGCGCCTGACCGGCGCCGGCAAGGCCGGGCCGGCCGGAATGCTTCTGGCCTATGCCGACGGATAGGCCGTCGAGAAGGAGATTGTCATGGCGATGCGTCTGCATGAACTGGACCGGCGGCTGGAGACCCGGCCGCGCAAGACCTCCCACGCCGCACCCCGGCGCAAGCCCAGGGCGCGCGGCCTGCAGGCGCTGGACGTGTCCATCGAGGGCACGGCGCCGGTGCTCGCCCAGCCCAGCAGCATGGCGTGCTGGGCCACCGTCTACACCATGCTGTCCAGCTGGAAGCATGACCGGTCGATGACCATCCCCGACGCGCTGCAGGACGTCGGACCGCGCTGGGTGGCGCTGTTCAACAGCAATACCGGAATTTCCAGCGCGGCGAAGAATGACTTCATCGCCGCCGCCGGCCTGGTCGCCGAACCGCCCATGAACCCCACCATCGAGGCCTGGGCCGACATGCTGCGCCGCTACGGGCCGATCTGGATCACCACCGACGAGGCGGCCGGACCGGCCAACTGGGCGATTCACGCGCGCGTTCTCACCGCCATCAAGGGCGACGGGACAGCCACGGGCACTCAGATCAAGGTGATCGACCCGGCCGGCGGCCGATCCTACTGGGAGCCGTTCTCGGTGTTCCTGCGCAAGTTTGAATCCGAGGCGCGCCATAGCCGCTCTCGCGGTCCGCTGCGCGTGCAGATGATCCATTGGCCCGAAGGCGCGCGCGCCGCGGCCCAGAGCTGGACGCCGGCGGCCATGGGCGCGCCGGCGCGCGCTTACGGTGGGGCTGACCTGTCCGATGAGGCGCTGAGCAAGCTGGGGCTGTCACGCCAGGACGTCGGCGAACTGGCCGCCGCGGTCGATCAGGCGCCCACGGCGCGCGCCCAGAGTGCGCCGGCCCGGGCGTTCGGGGCGACGAGCCTGCCCCATGTGCGCCTGCCTGCCGGCCACTGGACGTCACGCCTGGTGCAGGCCGTCCAACGCCTGCCCATCGTGGGCGATATCCTCACCGCCGCGTTCGACATCTGCGACCGGTACAATGTGACGATCGCGCTTGGGTATTCGGTCTCGGCCGGCGCGGTCGGCGGCGCCGGGGCGAGTTACGGCCTGGTCATCGGACCCGGCCGCCGGGTCGGGGTGTTCGGATCGGTTTCAGGCCTTCTCGGCGCGCTTGTTTCGCTGAGCGGGTCTTTGTCGTTCACCGTGGTGTTCGGCACGATCGACGATTTCAGCGGGACGTCGGTGACGGTCGGCGCGGCGATCAGCAGCGCGGTCGGCCTGGAGATCTCGGCCCATTGGATCCTGTCGCCGGGCGGCCGAACGCTTGGCTTCACCGGTGAAATCGGCGCCACGGTGGGACCCAGCCCGTTCGAAGCCTTTGTCGGCGCCCACGCCACCGGATCGGTCACCGCGCGCGGCCATGCGCTGGGTGCGCCGGGGGTCGCGGACGCTTTCGCCTATGTCTCTGCGCTCGCCGACGACATTCCGTTATCGCCGGCGGCGGGCGGGCGGTCCATCGGCCTGGATGCGCTGCGCAAAGCCGACATTCTGGTTTCGACCACGACGGCCAGGGTGTCGAGACTGATCCGCTGGGCCACCGATGCGCCGGTGAGCCACGCTTCGATCTACACCGGCAACCGGACCGTGATCGAAGCGGTGGGCGACGGTGTCGTCGAGACGCCGCTTGACGACATCATGAACGATCCCGAGACCTCGCTGGCGGTGGCGTTTCGCTATGAAGGCGATGCGCCGCAGGGGTGGCGGGACACGGCGGTGAACTATGCCGGGGCGCAGCTCGGCCGGCGCTATGATTTTCTGAACGTGGTGCGCCAGCCGCAGTTTCGAAACGCGGCGGAGAACTGCAATGTCATGTTCGAGTCCGAGCGCGCCCGGCGGCTATGCCGGCGCACGCTCGGCCCGGTGAATCTGATGCGCGGCGCTGACACGTCGTTCTTCTGCTCCGAGCTGGTGGCGCGCGCCTACCAGGAGGCGGGGGTTCAGCTGATCGGAAACATGCCGGCCCAGGCCGTCTCACCGGCCGACTACACTCTGGCGGCGACGCTGACCTATGTGGGCCATCTAAAGTACGTCCCATAAGCCGTCGGGCGGGGCCATGGTCAAAGGATCACGCCAAGGCCGCCAGGGGGCAGGCGTTTCGTCCGTCACGGTCAGTAATGGTCGTTCATGGCGCGTGCGAGGCCGCACGGTCTTTTATCCACCTTGATCGCAGACGGCGTCAGGATTCAGGTCTGCGCGATCTATCTGCCGAACAGCAGCCATCAAGCGGGCGGCCTCACTGACGGAGTGGCGATTGCAACGCCGTCGAAGATCGCTGCGGGCATGATTGATCACACGAGGCTTTTAACTCTCTAGCCTCCTACCCCTCGTACTCCGGCTGAGACATCTCGGCGCGCGCATACGCCGGTCAACGGCGATTGTCTTTTATAGCAGGCCTGAACGTCGAAGCCGGGCTTCATTCATTCGTTGAAGGCGCCCGAAGAACTTGTGTCAGCGGACGTCTAGGAGGCAGCCTTACCTGGCGAAGTTCCGCCCCGGCGGCTCGAACGACATACCAGGCGCCCCGTTCAGAGCGCAGCCTCAATTTTCAAGCTAGGTGTATGGCGCGCCGGGAAGATTCGAACTCCCGCCCCCCAGATTCCTAGTCGGGAGATTGTTCCTATGATTCAATGGCCGTTCTGAACTTTCGTGCTGTGTTCACGGTCTGCCGATGCAAGAGCTTAGCGGCGGGTTCAGAACGCCGACGCGCTTGCCGACGACGCGCTTGCCGACGACGCGCTTCGCCAGGGGAGTCCGACGGAAGTCGAGTGGCGCCCCGGCCCCGGTCGGCGCCGCGCCGCCCGGCCCATCGCGCCTGTTATCTCATGATCCGGTGACGCGCCGCAGTGAACAATCACTTCTGCTAATCGAATATCAAATCGCCCTTATTGGCTTGCCTCGGAGCGGCGCCGCTAGGCTTATCGGCACAAATTTCGAATTAAGGGGGAGAAGCCATGGTTCGGACCGCTCTTTGGATGTCGTGCGGCGCAGCAGCGTTGCTGGCCGCCGCAAATCCATCCGTGTTTGCGCAGGATCAAACAGGCGTGCGCGATGAGACGCCCCGCGACGTGGTCACCGTCACGGCGCGGCGGCGCGAAGAAGCGCTGGTGGACACGCCTGTCACCGTGACGGCGTTTTCACCCGCCGCCCTTGAGCGCCAGCAGGCGGTCAATCTTGTCGATTTGTCCGGCGCCTCGCCGAACCTTTATGTCGCCCAAACCGGCGGGTCGGCGAGCGCAGCTCAGATTTTCATCCGGGGCGTGGGCAATGACAGCCTTGGCTTCAACACCGAGTCCGCCATCGGCGTATATCTCGACGATGTTTATCTCGGCCGCGTCCAGGGCGGGCTGGTGGATCTGCTCGCGATCGAACGCATCGAGGTGCTGCGCGGGCCGCAAGGTACGCTCTATGGACGCAACGCTACCGGCGGCGCTGTCAAATATGTGCTTGAAGAGCCCGACCTTCAGGACGCTTCCCTCGCCGGCGAGGTCACGGTCGGCTCGTTCGAGCGCGCCGATGTCCGGGTCAGCGCCTCCGCGCCGCTCATCGACGACGTGCTCGCGGTGCGCTTCGATGCGTCGGCTCGCTCAGAGGAAGGCTATGTTGAAGGCGTTGGCGCCGGCGGCAATCTGACAGGGGAGACCATCAACGGAGTTGAGCGCACCACCGTTCGGGCCGCTGTGCGCTACGCGCCCAATGCGCGCTTCGACATCGAGGCCGCGGCCGACGTGACACGCGACCGCAGCGGGATCTCGCTGTCGACCCCGCTCTCGTGCGGCGCTTCTGGGTGCTCACCGGCCGAAGGTGACCCCTACCGGGCCTTCATCGCCTTCGCCGACGAGGGCTATTTTGACGGCTGGGGTGCGAATATCACCGCGGAGTACGACTTCGACGGTTTCCAGTTCCGTTCGATCACGGCGTATCGCGCGCTTGAGGAGTATGCGCCGATCGACTTGTCAGGCAGCCGATTCTTCACCCTGCCGATCCAGATTGACCTGGACCAGAACCAGACGAGCCAGGAATTCCAGCTCGTCTCCACCGGTGAACGGGCGCTGGACTGGATCGTGGGGGCGTTCTTTTTTGCGGAAAACGCACGCCAGGACGCCAACTTCCTGGGCGCGCGGCGCAACCAGGACGACCAGGAGGCGACCTCGGCGGCGATCTTCGGTGAAGCGACTTTTTCCGTCAGCGATCGTCTCGCGCTCACGTTCGGCGGCCGATACACCGCAGACGACAAGTCGATTGATCGCACCATCATTCCCGCCGGCGGCGCGCCCGTTACCGCGCAGGGCGAGTTCGACGATACGCAGTTCTCCTGGAAGCTGGGCGCGGACTTCGAACCGACGCCGGACAGCCTGCTCTATGCAAGCTTCTCCACCGGTTACAAGCCCGGCGGCTTCGGCTCGACCTGGCCCACCGGACCGATCGACGGCGCGGGTACGGTGGAATCCGAAGAGTCGGAGAGCTACGAGGTGGGCTACAAGCGCAGCCTCGCCGGCCGCCGGGGCGAGCTGGCGCTCGCCGCGTACTGGACCGAATACAACAATCTCCAGCAGGGCTCGCTAAGCGCCAACCAGTTCATCGTCACCTCTTCCGACGTGCGGACCGCAGGCGTTGAAATCGAAGGCTCCTTCAACGTCACCGACCAGTTTTTGATTTTCGGCAACGCCGGCTATCTCGACGACGAGGTGACGCGCTCGAACATTCCCGGCGACAATCTGTCCCGCGCCCTGCGCTACGCGCCTGAACTGCAAGCCCAACTTGGCGCCGAGTACCGGGCGCCGGTCTTTAACGGTGAAGGCTTCCTCGGCGTGATCGGCCGGTATCAATCCGAAACGGCCCAGGACCAGGCCAACAGCGCTTCGCTCCTGTTGGGCGACATCACGCTTTTTCAAGCCCGCATCGGCTATGAGGACGCGGCTGGGCGGTTCCGCATCCAGTTCGCCGGTCAGAATCTGACCGACGAAGACTACTGGCGCTCCGGCGTCCCGAATCTCGGCCGGTTCTACGCCAAGCCGCGCACCTTCTCCCTGACGCTGAGCGCATCGTTCTAGATGCCCGAAGCACTCGTCACTGGGGCGAACCGCGGGCTCGGCCTGGGGTTCGCCCGCATTTTTGCATCGCGCGGCTATGACGTGGTCGGCTGCGTGCGGGACGCCAAGGGCGCGGATCGGCTGGCCGAGGCGGTCAACGGGCAGGGACGCTCGCTCGAGCTTGTCGAACTGGATGTCGCTGATCTCGACGCCGTGCGCGGCCTCAAGGCGCGCCTCGCCGGACGGCGACTGGACGCGGTGGTGTCCAACGCCGCGCTGACGGGCGGCGAGCTGGGGCGGTTCGGCGATTTCGATGTGGACCGGTTCTTGACCGCTTGCCGGATCAACGCCGCCGCCCCCATGGTATTAGCGGAAGCGACCGCCGATGCGCTGGCGGCGGCCGGGGGCGTGTTCTGCGCGGTTTCCAGCAGGCTGGGCGCGGTTCCGTTCTATGGATATGCGGAATATTTCGCGAGCAAGACGGCCCTGAACATGCTGGTCAAACAGATGTCCATCCCTTTGGCCGAGCGTGGAGTCGCCGCGTTTGCGGTGCATCCTGGATGGGTGCAGACCGAGGCGACCGAAGAGCAGGGTCATGCGCCGCTCCAGCCCGACGAGGCGGCCGCATTGATCGTGGACATTATCGAGGACGAAGATAAGGATCGCTCCGGTCGCTTCTTTGACCCGGACGGCTCGCAGTTGCCCATCGTGCCCCAGCAGTTTGAAGTGAAGTTTTACTCCAAGCCCAAGACGGCGACCCGCTGATGGACGAGGCGAGCGCCAGCCGGTCCGATCCAGGCGCGCAGGAACAGGCCTGGCCGAGCCCTTTCCGTCGCTGGTATGCGGTGGCGGTGCTGACGCTGGGCTATATCCTGTCGTTCGCCGACCGGCAGATACTTGCGCTGCTGATCGGGCCGATCCAGGAAGATCTGAACATCACCGACACCGAGATCAGTCTTTTGATCGGTCTGTCGTTCGCCCTGTGCTACACGCTCGCCGGCTTTCCGCTCGGCTGGTTGGTCGACCGGACGAACCGGCGCAACATCGTGGCGATCGGGGTCGGCGTCTGGTCTCTGATGACGGCGGCTTGCGGCTTCGCCTCCACCTACGCGCAGCTGTTCGTGGCGCGCATGGGGGTCGGGCTTGGAGAGGCGGCCCTGTCGCCTGCCGCCTATTCGATATTATCGGACTCCTTCCCGCCCGAGCGGCGTGCGCGCGCGATCTCGGTCTATACTGGCGGGGCGATCATGGGGCTCGGCCTGGCGTTCATCGCGGGCGGCGCGGTGATCACGGCGGTCAGCAATGCGCCGCCCGTCACGCTGCCCCTGATCGGTGAACTGCGCGCCTGGCAGGTCCCGCTGGTGCTGCTCGGCGTGCTCGGCCTGGTTTTTGTCCTCGCCGTGATGGGCATCGCCGAGCCGGCCCGCCGGGAGGTGAGCGCGGCGCAGGCGAGCGACGGCGCGGCCGAGCGCGGGGGGCTGCTGGCTTTCACGCTGACGCGCTGGCGCATCGTGCTGGGGATCTGTTTCGGCATGGCGGCCCAGTCGGTGGTCGCCTACGGGCTGATGAGCTGGATGCCGACTGTCTTCATCCGCCGGTTTGACTTCGAGGCGGGAGAGGCCGGCGTTCTGTTCGGGATCGTCGTCGCCGTCTTTGGGCTGGCGGGCAATTACGGCGGCGCGGCGCTGAGCGAGCGCTGGACCGCGAAGGGCCGGCCGGGCGCCTTGATCATGGTCTGCGTGCTCGCCGCCGCCGGACTGTTGCCGTTTGTCGCGTTCGCGCCGACCCTGAACGCCTCCTGGGCGGTTCTGGCGCTGACCGCACCGACGATCTTCTTCCTCACCCTGCCCACCGCCGTGGCCCCCACCGCGCTCCAGACGATCGCGCCGAACGCGGTAAGAGGCCGCGTGGCGGCGCTGTTTATCTTCGTGACCTCGATGGCCGGGCTCACCCTCGGACCGCTCACCGTGGCCCTTTTCACCGATTTTGTATTCCGCGACCCCGATGCGGTCGGCGCGTCGGTGGCCATGACGGGGCTTCTCTTGGGGGCGATAAGCCTTCTAATGTTTTGGCAGGCGCTCGGTCCGTTCGCTCGATTGACGAAGGCGAGACTGGAGGCCGGCTAAGGCGGGGTTTCGTGGACGTTCGGCAGGTCACCCATTTTCTTGCGCTGGTGGAGACCGGCAATTTCGCCCGGGCCGCCGATAAGGTCGGCATCACCCAGTCGGCGCTGACCCAGTCCATAGGCCGATTGGAGCAGCAGCTGGGCGCGCGCCTGTTCGAGCGCGGTCGCTTCGGCGCCAGCCTCAACGACGCCGGCGAGCTGCTGTTGCCGCGCGCTAAACTGATCGACGCCGAGCGACGCCTGGCGATGGCCGAGTTTGACGCGCTCAAGCACGCCTCGCGCGGCGAGGTGTCGATCGGAATCGGCAAGAGCGTCACCCAATGGTGCGTGCCCACCGCGCTGCAGCGCTTCCACAGGCGGCGCCCGCATGTCGCCGTGACCGCGGTTGAGGGCTGGTCGGCGGATCTATACCGTAAGCTGCTTCATGGCGAGCTGGATTTTGTCGTCAGCGCGCCGCTGCCGGATCTCGCCGTCGACGACGAGCTGGCCCAGGAGCATCTGTTCTTTCAGCATGAGGCGCTGGTGATCTCTCAGCGCAGCCCGATCGCCAGCAAGCCCGAGATCGAGCTGGCGGATCTGGCCGATCTGCGCTGGATCGTGCCGCCGGTGGGAAGCGGCCGGGTTCGCCATGTGCAGCACGTGTTCATGCAGGCCGGGCTTGAACCGCCCACGAAGTTTCTGCGCACCGATTCGGTGCAGCTGCTCATGGCCTATGTGGAGGCGGGACCGGCCGTCGCCATGGTGACGCTGGAGCTGATTTCTCCGGCCAACAACGCCGGCGCATTCCGCGTGCTCGACTTTAAAGAGTTCGCTGAAGAGCGCGCCGCCACGCTGACGCGGCGCCGCAGAAGTCGGCTGCGCCCCCACGCCGAGGCGCTGGCGGTGGAGTTTCGCAAGCTGACGGGGGAGACCGGCGCATGATTAGCAAAGCTAATCATAGCCCCGCGCGATCAATTGGTCGCGGCGTAGGCGCGTGGCTAGGGTCCGGCCATGACCGTTGACCCTGTTTCAACCGACGACTGGCTCGCCGTGCGCAATCCGCGCACCGGGGCGCTTGACGCGCGGATCAAGCCGACGTCGCCCGCCGAGGTCGCCGCGCGCGCACGGCGCTTGCGCGCCGCCCAACCAGCCTGGGCGGAGCTTGGCGTCGAGGGCCGGATCGAGGCCCTGCGCGCTTTTGCAAAGGCGTGCGCCAAGCGCAGAGACGACCTGGTGTCGGCGCTTGAGGCCGATACCGGGCGCTTGACGGAAACCGCGATGGAGGTGGACGCGATCGCGGCGATGGTCGAGCGTTGGGCCCGCTGGGCTCCAGATGTGCTTAACCCCGGCGGGGAGCGAACCACAGGCCATGCCGAGCTGGTCTGGCGCCAACACCACGCGCCATACCCGTTGCTTGGCGTGATCAGCCCGTGGAACTCGCCGCTCGGTTTGTCGCTGATCGACGCCGTGCCGGCCCTGATCGCCGGCTGCGTGGTGTTGATCAAGCCTAGCGAAGTCACGCCGCGGTTCCTTGAGCCGCTCGGTGCGGCGTTGGCCGAATGCGCGCCGCTCAACACGGTGCTGGCGTTCGTCGCCGGCGCCGCACAGACCGGCGAGGCGGTGGTCGCCCAGGCCGATGCGGTCTGCTTCACCGGATCGGTCGCCACCGGCCGCAAGGTGGCGGTCGCCTGCGCGCAACGATTGATCCCGGCCTTTCTGGAGCTTGGCGGGAAAGACCCCGCCATTGTCTTGGAGGGCGCTGATCTCGACCGCGCCGCCGCTGGAATCGCGTGGGGCGGCACGATGAATGCGGGCCAGCTCTGCCTCTCCATAGAACGGGTCTATGTCGAGCAGGCTGTGGCGGACGCCTTCACCGAGCGGCTGGTGGGCGAGATGGCGCGGCTGCGCCATTGCGATGCGGACACGCCGGGGGGTGCGCTGGGTCCTGTGATTTTCGAGCCGCAGGCTGCGGTGATCCGCCGTCATCTCGATGACGCCCGCGCCAAGGGCGCGCGGGTGCTGACCGGCGGGACCATAGAGCAGCGCGGCGGCGGGCTATGGTGCGCGCCCACCGTGCTTACCCGCGTTGACCATTCGATGGCGGTGATGACCGAAGAAACGTTCGGCCCGCTGCTGCCGGTGATGACCGTGAGCGACGCGGCGCAGGCGCTCCAGCTGGCGAACGACACCATTTACGGTCTCTCGGCCAGTGTCTGGGGCCCTGAAACACGCGCGGCCGATCTGGCGGCGCGGATCAACGCGGGGGCTGTCAGCGTCAATGACGCGGCCCTCACAAGCCTGGTGCAGGACGCCGAAAAGATGGCGTTCGGACAGTCGGGGCTCGGCGGCTCGCGCATGGGGCCGGGATCCATTCTGCGATTCGTGCGCAAGAAGGCGGTGTTGCTAAGCCGCTTCCAGGGCGCCGATCCATGGTGGTTCACCGGCGCCCGTCTGCAGGCGGGCCGATCATGACCGCCCCCGACGCTTTCCAGGCCATCGCGCTACAGACCGCCTGCCGCGCGGTCAACGCGGCTGCAGACCGGGCTGAAGCCGAAGACCATATGGCGCGCGCGATCGACACGGTCCACGCCACATTGCAAACCGTCTCGTGCCTTGTCTCGCCGGAGCTTCGCCTGGCTGTGCTGCCCGAATATTGGCTTACCGGCTTTCCGGTCGGCGAGAGCCTGGAGGAGTGGCGCGACAAGGCCGCTTTGCGCCCCGGAGACAGCCTGCTTGACCGCTTGGCGGCGATGGCGAGCGATCTGGGCCTTCACCTGGTGGTCAACGCCTACGAGGTCGATGAGGCGTTCCCGGATTATTACTTCCAGATCACGCGCGTGTTCGCGCCGGATGCAGGCTGCGTTCTGCGCTCGCCGCGCCTGGTCAGCCTGTTTGCCCCGAGCCCGCTCGACGTGTTCGACCGCTGGGTGGACCGCTACGGGCTGGAAAGCCTGCTGCCCGTGGCCGACACCGCCATAGGCCGCCTCGGCGCGATTGCGTCGGAAGAGATCCTGTATCCTGAGATCGCTCGGGTTCTGGCGCTGCGCGGCGCAGAGATCCTGCTTCATCCCACCGGCGAATACGCCTCGCCCGCCGCCACGGCGAAGGAGATTTGCCGCCGGGCGCGCGCGGTGGAGAACATGGCTTATCTTGTCAGCGCGAACGCCAGCGTGCTCGCTGGGACGCCGATCCCGCCCGACACCACCACCGCCATGTCCAAAGTCATAGATCCGCTCGGCCACATCCTGGCCGAGGCGGGGCCGGGCGAGACCATGGCCGCCCACGCCGAGATCGACATTGCGGCGCTGCGCGCGCGCCGGCGCCAGCCGGGCATGGCGAATTATCTCAGCCGGTCTCCAAGCGCGGCGATATCGGTTCTGCTTGAGAGCTTGCCGGCCTCGCCCCTGAACTGGCTGGAGGCGACGCAAGGCTCCGACGAGCCGGTGCGCGAGCTTCTGCGACGCCGTCAATCCACCGCCATCGCCGAGCTGGCCGCGGGCGGGCGGCTTTAAGGGTCCCATCAGCCGCGCTTATCGCGCCACGCGGCGGACTAATTGGACCGGTCAGCGAGCATGTTTCTACCCTTGGTCCTGACGTGGTTGGAGGAACATGATGGTCGGGCACGTGACCTATTCGGGGCTGATCCGGTATCTGCACGACGCCAAGGGCGAAAATGGGCGGGAGCGCTTTTCCGTCACCCGCATGAGCCATGGCGAGCGCACCTTGCGGGCGGTTTGCGAAATGGACGAGATCGAACTTGTCCGGGACGTGACCTATACCGTCGATCGGGATTTTCGGCCGGTGGACTGTTTTAACCGGCTGCAGGTCAACGGCGCGTTTGAAGGCTCCAGCTGGTTTCACTTCCAGGGCGCCCAGATTGAATGCCAGGGCCATTTGCCCGGCGAGGGACGCATTAGCGAGACGATCAAGCTGTCCAAGCCGACCCCGGTGTTCGCCTGTCATCCGCTGTTCGCTGACGGCTATCACGCGCTGGCGTTCGATCACGCCTCCGCAGAGCGCAAACAGCACCTGACCGAATGCACCAACTCCTCAATGATGCTGGACGGCTCCACCTCGCCGCGCATCGGCGTGGTTGAGAAAAAACTGGAATATGTCGGGCGCGAGCCGGTGGAGGTGGAGGCGGGACGCTTCGTCGCCGACCATTACAGGATCCACCCCATGCGCGTGGAGGCGCCGGACTGGACCCCGCTGGATTTCTGGGTGGCGGGGGGCGAGCGCATCTTCATCAAGCTGCGCTGGGATATGATTGCGATGACCTACGAGCTGGCCGAGCTTCACGCCGACCCGGCGCTTCTCGCGCCGCCACAGCTCGCCGCGCGCGCCGCCTGACATGGGCGCGATCCGGCGAGGCTATATTCGCGTCAACGGGGTCAGGATCCACGCCCGATTCGCAGGCTCGGGCCCGGCGATCGTCCTGCTCCACCAGTCGCCGAGATCAAGCGCGGAGTACGAGCCGCTGATCGAGGCGCTGAGCGAGCGGTATTTCGTGTTCGCTCCCGATACGCCTGGAAACGGCGACAGCGAAGCGCTTGCAGGCGCGCGCGAGGTTGACGACTACGCCGCGATCTTCGATGCGCTTCTGGATAAGGCCGGCGTGGGCCGCTGCGTGATCTACGGCTATCATACCGGGGCGAGCCTTGCGGCTGCGGCGGCGCTTCACGCTCCCCATCGCTACGCCCGCGCGATCCTCAACGGTCTGTGTGCGTTCGACACCGATGAACGCGCCGACATCACCGCCAACTATCTCAGACCGATCGTCCCGGACTGGAGCGGGTCGCATCTCGCCTGGGCTTGGGCGCGCATGCGGGAGCAGATGGTCTTTTTTCCCTGGTACGACAAGCGTCCGGGCGCGCGCATGACCTTCCCCATGGCGCCGGCCGGAATGATCCACGCCGGTGTCGTCGACCTGCTGCGCGCCACGGACTACGCCGCGCCCTATGGCGCGGCGTTCCGGTGCGATGCGCGCGATCTGCTGGCCGGGCGCCACGCGGCCATGGCGGTCTGGGCCACACCGTCCGATCCCCTTCGGCCGCACCTGGACCGTGTGGCGCAAGCCCTGCCGGGTATCGCCGCACGCCAGATCGCCCCGGGTCTTGACGCGCTGATCGAGGAAATCGACGCCGTCATGGCCGAGCATTCCGGCGAGCTTGACAGGCTGAATGCGCCGAGCGGGCTTGAGGAGAGCGGGCGCTGCTTTGTCGGAGGCCCCGGCGCGCAGCTCCATATTGAAGATTTGCACGACGGGCAGGGCGCGCCGGTGGTCGTCCTGCCCGATTACGGTGCAGGGCTGGGCGCTGTCGAGGGAGCGCTGCGGCTGTTGAGCCGAGGGCGCCGGGTCGTCGCCGTTGATCTGCCTGGTTTTGGCGGTTCAGCGCCGCTGCGAGCGCTGGGCTGGTCTGATCTTGATGATGTGGCGGACGGCCTGGCCCATGTGCTCCATGACCGCGGTGTTGCGGGCGCAGTGGTCGTCGGCTGGGGGCTGGGCGCGGCGCTTGCGGCGCATCCGCGTCTGGCCAGCGCCGCGGCCCGGCGGATTGATGTCGATCCCCTCGCCGGATCCTGGCGAGCCCGCCTTGATGCGCAGGCCGGCCTTTTGGAGCCGGACTGGGCCGGGGGGCATTTGCAGGCGGTCTGGCACGCAGTGCGTGACAGCTATCTGTTCTCACCCTGGTACGACCGCCGTGTCGAAACGATCCGCCGCGCCATCGCGCCGCCGCAGCCGGCCAGACTCCAGGCGCATGTGATCTACACCATCGCGGCCTCCCCGCAGGCAGCCGCGCTGCTGGAGATGATGGTTTGCGAAGACGCCCGAAGCGGCGCCGAAACGGTTCTGCCCGCAACTGCGCTGACGGACCCCGGCATGGACCGGCGTTTGCTGGATCTGGCCGACAAATAAAAGCGGCCGTTAAGGCTCCCGACAAAGGCGCATTAGGACACCGCGTTCAGAACGCAGCCTCAATCTTCAACTTTGAGCGACCTGAGAGATAGGTGACGGACCGTACCGGACACATGGGTCACACTTTTGGCTTTGGGCTGGAGGTGGTGATGCCGTGGAAGGAGAGTTCGGTAATGGACGAGCGTATTCGTTTTGTCGGCCGTTTTCTGGACGGCGAGAGCATGAGCGAGGTCTGCCGCCAGTTCGGCATCTCGCGCAAGACCGGCTACAAGATATGGGGCCGCTATAAAGAGGAGGGTCTGGACGCGCTGTGCGATCGCTCGCGCCGTCCGGTGCGCTACGCCAACCAGCTGCCAGAGCCGATCGAGCGGCTGATCGTGCAGAGCAAGCGCGAGAAGCCTCACTGGGGCGCCCGGAAGATCCGCGAGTTGCTGGTGCGCAAGCTGGCCGGTGACGTGCGCATCCCGGCCAAGATCACGGTCCATGAACCGCCCCGGGTTTCCTGGAGGCTCTGACCTGTGAGAAGGGAGAGCCACTATGGAACGACACACGACACGATATCCGGCGGAGGTCCGCGAGCGGGCTGTGCGGCTGGTTTTGGATCATCAGGGCGATCATGCG
>JAVJPX010000016.1:0-98684 GCA_040217555.1 Oceanicaulis sp. | reverse complement strand
GTCGAAATTTTCCTCGCGGTACGCATCAATGACGCGCGGCAGGAGTTTCTCCCGGCAATACTGGCGCGCGGTCTCGGCGATCATCCGCTCGTCCTCGGAGAGCTGATGATCAAGATGCAGCGGGTCCTCCCAGGAGAAGCTCAAGCTTTCTTCGTTCGCGGCGTCCAGCGCAGCCATGGCGGTCGTCCTCTTCATCACGCCCGGGCGCGCCGTTCGCGCGCCGCAGGGCCGGGTTCACAGAGAATGATATAAAGATATATCTTTTGCGCGTAACCTGTCGAACCGGTATTTCTCTTGCAGAGCCGGTTCGGCTCACACCGGTGTTAGCGGAGGGGCAGATATGCCCGCAACCCTTACAGAGAAGATCCTGGCGCGCGCCGCGGGCCGCGACTCAGTGTCGCCGGGGGAGATGATCACCGTTTCGGTGGATCTGGCCATGGCCCATGACAGCTCCGGGCCGCGCCGCTGGAAGGCCCGGCTGGAGGCGCTCGGCGTGGGGCTGTGGGACCCGGAGCGCGTCGTGATCGTGTCCGATCACTATGTGCCGGCCGTGGACGCCGACAGCGCCGCCATCCTGAAACTCACCCGCGAATTTGCGCGCGATTACGGCGTGAAGAACTTCTTCGACATGAAAGGCATCTGCCACGTCATTCTGCCCGAGCACGGGTTTGCGCGCCCCGGCCTGTTTATCGCCGGCGGCGACAGCCACTCCACCAACGCCGGCGCGTTCGGCTGCTACGCCGCCGGGTTCGGCGCCACGGACATGACCGCCATCGTCGCCACCGGCGAGACCTGGACGGTGGTCCCGGAGACCGTCCGCGTGGAGATCACCGGCGCGCTCACCCAAGGCGTCGCGGCCAAGGACGTCATGCTCGCTTTGTGCCGCGATCTCGGCATGGGTAACCATTTCAAGGCGATCGAATATGGCGGCGCGGCGGTGCGCGCCATGGATATGGAGCAGCGCACGGTGTTCGCCAACATGGCCGCGGAGCTGGGCGGCGAAACGGGAATCGTCGAGCCGGACGAGACGACGCTCGCCCATATCCGCGCCCATGGCGGCCAGGTGGAGGACGCGGCGCTCACCCGCTGGCGCTCTGATCCAGGTTGCGCCTACGCCCGCACCCACACCCTCGACGCCTCGGCGCTGGAGCCCCAGATCGCCGCGCCGCACAGCCCGGCCAACGCCGCGCCGGTGTCCGCCCATGAAGGCGTCGCCATCGACCAGGCCTATATCGGCGCCTGCGTCGGCGCGAAGCTGTCCGACCTGCACATGGCCGCCGCGGTGCTCAAAGGCCGCACGGTGGCCGACTCCACCCGCCTTCTGGTGGCGCCGGCCAGCGCCAAGGTCACCGAGGCGGCGGCCAAAGACGGCACGCTGGCGATCCTGACGCAAGCCGGGGCGGTGATGCTGCCGTCTGGCTGCGGCGCCTGCGCCGGGCTGGGCGCAGGCTTGCTGGCCGAGGGGGAGGTGTGCCTGTCCTCCACCAACCGCAATTTTCAAGGGCGCATGGGCCATAAGGACGCCGCGGTCTATCTCGGCTCGCCCTACGCCGTCGCCGCCGGCGCGGTGGCGGGGCGCATCGCCGATCCGCGCCCCTATCTTGCGAAAAACCGGGAGGCGGCATGAGCCGGAGAGAGGGACGCGCCTGGGTCTTCGGCGACCGGATCGACACCGATCTGCTGGCGCCCGGCTACGCCATGAAGAAGGGCCCCGAAGCCCTTGCAAAACATACGCTGGAGGCGGTCGATCCCGACTTCGCCGCCACCGTTAAGCCCGGCGACATGGTGGTGGCGGGCGATGATTTCGGCATCGGCTCCAGCCGCGAGCAGGCGGCGATCAGCCTGAAGACGCTGGGCGTCAGCGCGGTGATCGCGAAAAGCTTTGCCCGCATCTTCTATCGCAACGCCATCAATATCGGCCTGCCCGCCGTGCAGCTCGACCCGGATGGCGAGATCAGCGCCGGCGATCAGCTCAGCCTCGATCTTGAAGCCGGCCGGCTGGAAAACCGCACCACCGGGCACGCCTTCGCCGTCACCCCCATGCCCGCCCATCTCATGGCGATGATCGAGGCGGGCGGGCTCATGGCCCATCTCAAAGCGCGGTTTCAATCCAGTAATTCAGGGAGCGCCCCATGACCGCATCCAATCCCGGCTTGAAGGCGCAGCTCGACGCCGCCCGGCGGGGCGGCGCGCCGGTCCTGGCGCCGGGCGTCTATGACGCGTTTTCCGCCCTGATGGTGGAGCGCGCGGGCTTTACCGCCGCCTATCTCTCCGGCGCCTCCATCGCCTACACCCAGCTGGGCCGCCCCGATCTGGGCCTGATGAGCGCCAAGGAAGTCGCCGATCAGGTCGCGCGCATCACCGAGCGCACGGACCTGCCGCTCATCGTCGACGCCGACACCGGGTTTGGAAACGCGCTCAACGTCATCCGCACGGTGAAGACGTTCGAGCGCGCCGGCGCCGCCGCGATCCAGCTGGAAGACCAGCAATTGCCCAAGCGCTGCGGCCACCTCTCCGGCAAGACCCTGGTGAGCCGCGAAGAAATGACCGGCAAGGTGCGCGCCGCCGTGGATGCGCGCATGAGCGAGGACACGCTTATCATCGCGCGCACCGACGCCATCGCCGTGGAGGGCTTCGATTTCGCCCTCGCGCGGGCGGAGAGTTATCTGGAGGCCGGCGCCGACGTGCTCTTCATCGAAGCGCCCCAGGATCTCGCCCAGATGGAACAGATCGCCGCGGGCTTTTCCGGCCGCGTGCCGCTGCTGGCCAACATGGTCGAAGGCGGCCGCACCCCGCTGCGCACCGCCGCCGACCTCGCCGCCGCCGGCTTCCCCCTGGTCATCACCCCCGGCGCGATGGTGCGCGCGCTGGCCTTCATGGCCGAAGAATTCTTGGGGGTGTTGAAAGAAGACGGCGCCACCAAACGCTACCAGGACCGCATGCTCGACTTCGGGCAGTTGAATGCGCTGCTGGGGATTGATGAGATGAAGGCGGATGGGGATCGGTACGATGCGGAGGGGCGCGAAGCGGCGGAGTAGCGCGCGTTAAACAGTAAAAGAGAAAAAGTCGCCCGTGAAATCGAAGCGACCTCGAACGCCATGCGCGCCCTCCCAGTCTTTTGATAGCAGAGTCTTCATCTTTCGACCGTAGCTTTGAATTAGTAACACGTACTGCTCGCAATAGCGCTTACTGAATTTTTTTCTCGGCTTTAAATTTTCACTTCGAAGTCCACACGGGTATCGAGCCCAGCTCTCAAAACCCTCTGAAAGAATCATCAAAAAGCTTTTGTATTTCGCTTTATATGGTAATTTTTTGCTTTGGGCGGCAAGGTAAATCAAGTCGTGTGTGCGGAGCTGCTTCGCTAGTTTTCCATTCGAAACCCAATTCGGATTCTCGTACACGAGATAACTCTTTATCGCGTTCTCCATCACGACGGCCATCAAAAGAAAAATTAGCCTATCCGTTGCGTCCCATCGGTATGAAGCCCCGGCAAGCTCTTTAAATTCGAGATAGGATCGGCCGCGCTGCTCTAATAATTTCTTGAGCTGATCGTGGGTTTCTTCTGCGACTAGCATCCATTCATGTGGATGCGCGGCCCATGCAAAAGATTGATATTCAGAAGTCATAATTTAAATGCACCAGCACGCTCTGCCCGACTATTTCTCACCCAAATACCCTATCACCACGTCCTTGATCGCCCCGGCGACCCGATACAGCCCATCCGGCCCGTCCATCGGATCGCGATGCGGGCCGGGGCGATCAGCTCCGCGGTCATGAAGCCTCCTGCATAGATTCAACCTCCGCCCTGATCGCCTCGGCGCGTGAAGCGAGCAGCTTAGGGTGAGGAGCGGGTTTAATTCTGCGGCCACCGAGATTTTCATAGCCCGAGCCGCGCAAGCTCTCGGCGATCACGACTCGGTCCTGCTCGAACCAGATCAGCCCGCGGTCGAACAGGCGGTGCAAGTCGGCGCGAAGGCAAATTCCGTTTTCAGGCGAGCGACCAAGCGTCGTGTCTTCGGCGACCGGAACGATATGGGCGGCGTCTAGCGCCGCGGCGGTGGTCTCGCCAGTCAGGGCGCAAGCCCCGCCATACCGCGCGACGACCGCCTCACGAAACTCTCGTTGGCCGGAGCGGACAGTTACGGCGCGCAGCTGCCTGCGCACCTTCAGTATCCAGTCGCGGCGCGTGGGTTCGTTGACGTATTCAAGTTCCTTGCGCGCCGACAGATCGAGATCGAGCCGATCCCGACGCGAGCGGAGATAGGTCTCCCACTCTTCAAGCTCGTCGGGTTCGATATACAGTGACTGCCGATGCGCGAATCGCGACACCCAGGCGGCGACTTTTGATCGGTGTGCACCGAATTCGCCCAATTCGCTGAAGCCGAGAAACGTGGGGACGTTTAGCAGGCGTACATCACGCAGGCGAACCTCCACATCCTCCGTCACGGGCGCACTGCGGACAGAGTCAATCGCAGCCAAAGCGGTCAGGCCGCGCCCTGTCGACCCCCGCTCAGATTCATGAACCCAGACATAGGCCTCGTCGCCGACCTGCGGCGTAGGCGGGTTGGCGGCGCGCCCCTTGGTCGAGGTCGAGGCGGCCTTGATGTTGAACCATGCGCCCTCCCACACTTCGGCCGCCTCCGGCGCTCCAGGCGCATCGAGGACACAATCTGAATGCAGTTTCAAAAGGAAGGTCGCCGGCATTACCCGGCCCTCCCATTGCGCCCGCGCACATGATCGAGCCGTTGCGCCACGCCAGCAATTTTATCCTTGAAACTCATGCGTATGCCGCCCCGGAAATTTCAGCCTGCGGAAAAGGTTGCAGAAGTTGCAGGCTCCGGCAAGGCCTAGCCTTCAGGTGGAACGCGGCGAAGCCGGCGTGGGGCGACGCGCACCGTCGACGCCTAATCTCTTCGCTTTGAGAGGGGCGATAGAGATGAGGAAAAGTGTCGATCGGCAAGTGCGGCGCGCTCTCGCCTTTACGCATGCTTTAGCCGGTTGCGCCAAGCCATGATTTATCTTTTCACGGTTAGCGCGCCTTAAATCATAGGCGTTTCCTATGGCGTCCATTGCTTGAATAAATACTATTATTCATAAGCACTTAACGGTTGGCGGCGCATCTCCCCAAGCCTGTTACATGCACGGGAATGCACATCATGAAAAGTTATCGTTTCGGGGTGGCGGGTCGCCTGGCGGGCGGGTTCGCCGCAATGGTTTTGATCATGGCCGGGCTCGCGACCCTGTCGATCCAGAAGGTGGACTCCATGGAGCGCGATCTGAGCCAGATCAATGACGTGAACAGCGTGCTGCAACGCTATGCGATCAACTATCGCGGCAGCGTTCATGACCGGGCGATCGCGCTTCGCGACGTGGTTCTGCTGCCTGACGCGGCGGGCCGCGCCGAACAGGTCGCGCTGATCCAGGCGCTGGCGGACGCTTATGCGGAAAACCACGCCGCCATGGCCGCGATGACCGCCGAGATCGGCGCGAGCGCCGAGCAGCGCGCCATTCTCGACGATATCGACGCCATCGAGGCGCGCACCAATCCGCTGGTGGAAGAGGTCGTCGCCTTGCGCGCGGCCGGCGATCTCGCCGCCGCCCAGCGCATCCTGATCGATCAGGCGAGCCCGCTGTTCAGCGACTGGCTGGCGGCCATCAACCGCTTCATCGACCACCAGGAGGCTTTGAACCAAAGCGTCGGGGCGCAGCTGCGAAGCGAAGTGGCCGGGTTCACCCGTTTGACCCTGGCCGCCCTGGGGCTGGCGCTGATCCTGGCGGCGGCGATCGGGTTTGTGGTCGCGCGCTCCATCGCCGGGCCGACCCGCCGGCTCAGCGCGGTCATGGACCGCCTGTCCGGCGGCGATCTCAGCGCCCAGGTGCCCGATACCGGCCGCGGCGACGAGCTGGGCGAGATGGCGCGCGCCGTGGGCGTGTTCAAGGACGCGCTGCTCGACCAGAAGCGCCTGGAGGCTGAACAGCGCGCCGAGACGGAGCGCGAAAGCGCCCGCAAGGCGCGCCTGGAAGGGCTGATCTCTGAGTTTCGCGCTTCGGCCTCCGACGTAATGGGCGTTCTGGACGCGGAGGTGTCGCGCATGTCCGATGTGGCCGGCGCGGTGAGCGCGGCGGCGGCTTCGGCCAGCACCGAGTCCGACGCGGCGAACACCTCGTTCGAGAAAGCCTCTGCAGCGGTCACCTCGGTGTCGGCTGCGGCCGAGCAGTTGGTGGGGTCGATCGGCGAGATCGCGCGTCAGACCGAAACCGCGACCTCGGCGGTGCGCGACGCCGTCGCCGGCGGGCGCGAAGCCGGTGAGGAGGTGGCGAGCCTGGAGGCGGCCGCAGGGCGCATCGGGGATATCGTGGGCCTGATCAACGATATCGCCGAACAGACCAATCTTCTGGCGCTCAACGCCACCATTGAGGCGGCGCGCGCCGGCGAGGCGGGCAAAGGCTTTGCGGTCGTCGCCAGCGAAGTGAAGACCCTGGCCGAGCAGACGGCGAAAGCCACCGGGGAGATCTCCGACCAGATCGCCGCCGTGCAACAGCGCACGCGCGCAACCTCGCAGGCGCTTCAAGGCATCGTGGCCACCGTCACCCAGGTGGAGGAGTTCAGCAACGCCATCGCGACCGCCATCGAAGAGCAGACGGCGGTGACCGGCGACATCTCCACTTCCGCCGGGGCCGCCGCGGCGGGCGCCGAAGATGCGGCCGAGCGCTCGCGAAAGGTCTCCGCCATCATCACCGAAACCGACGAGCGCGCCGGTCAGGCGCGTGCGGCGTCCGACACGCTTTCGGGCGCACGCGGCCGCCTGCAGACGACCATCGAACACTTCCTTGATGGGGTCTCCCAGGCGGACGGCGAGGCCAGTGCGGCTTAGCGTCCCGGGCGCGAGGCGCGGAACGAGGGGCGAGCGGCGCCTGAGCAGGTCTGGCGGAGATCCCGCCGCTCCGCCCGCCCGCCGGTCCGTTTACCGCGCGCTAACCCTGTTTGCGATTAAGGGTCTGCTAACCGTGTTTCTTCGCTCGGCTTAAGGACCCTGGCGCGCAGACTTCGGCCATGTACGAAGTTTATGCATTGGGGACCGCCATGAAGACTTCACTGAAACGCACCGCCGCCGCCGCAGCGCTGCTGGGCGCAATCGGCGCGCCCGCCCTGGCCGCGCAGCCGCCGCAACCGGGCGCGGCCGAAGCGTCCTCGCAGTTCGTTTTGCCACGCTATGGCACGATCAATCCCTTCTACGGGACGATCAATCCCTTCTACGGCACGATCAATCCGTTCTATGGCGACATCTCGCCGTTCTGGGGCGACATTTCGCCGTTCTGGGGGACGATCAATCCGTTCTACGGCGACATCAACGCCTTCTGGGGCGACATCTCGCCCTTCTACGGCACGATCAACCCGTTCTGGGGCGATATCAGCCCGTTCTACGGCGACATCAATGCCTTCTGGGGCGACATAAACGCGTTCTGGGGCGATATCGGGCCGTTCTGGGGCGACATCAACGCCTTCTGGGGCGACATCAACGCCTTTACCGATGCTGATTACGCCAAGCTCGCCGGCGATATCGACACCGTGTTCGCTGAGGCCGAGGCGGTGTTCGGCCCCGCCGTGAAGGCGAGCACCGGGCTGTCCATTGAGGAGGCGTTCCTGGCCGAGTTGAAAGCGCGCTACGGCCTGGATACCCGCGATCCAGCCTCGCTCGCAGAGCTCGACGCGCAGGACCGCGCCGCCTTCTTCCTGGAGTTCTACGATCACCTCATGGGCTTCACCGGCGCAGACCGGGTGGACCACTGGATGCCGTCGATCGGCTGGACGCCGCAACTCGCCCAGAGCGTGGGCGGCGGCGCGGGGGTGAGCGTCGGGCTTCTCGATTTCAGCTTCGGCGCGGCGCTGGACGGACACTATCGCGCCAGCTTCGGCGAACGCGATTACCTCAACTTCAACCACGGCCAGGCCGTCGCTTCGCTGATCGGCGCGGATATGGACGGAGAAGGCGTGATGGGCGTCGCGCCGGGCGCCTCCATGTGGCTCTACAATCCGTTCGACGAGACGCTGACGGCGAGCTGGGAGGACGTCACCTGGGGCCTGCGCCGGCTGTCGCAGATTGATACCGATGTGGTGAACCTGTCGCTCGGCGTGCCCGGCTGGACGCTGCATCCTGAGTGGGCGAGGGTGCTCTCCTCGGCCAATCTCAAGCGGCATTCCGAGGATATTCTGTTCGTCTTCGCCGCCGGCAATGACGGCATGAGCCAGACCATCGACGTGGACTGGAGCGATGTGGGCGAGGTGGAGAACCTGCTGATCGTCGGGTCGATCAATCCGGCCGGCGAGATCTCATCGTTCTCCAACCGGCCCGGCGAGGCCTGCCTCACCGTGGGCGGGGCCTGCGGCGAGGGTCAGCGGCTGATGGACCGGTTCCTGGTCGCGCCGGGCGAGTTGATCCTCGTGCCCGACGGCGAGGGCGGCGTGGTGCGCATGTCCGGCACCTCGTTCTCCGCGCCCCTGGTCACCGGCGCCGCTGCGCTGGTGAAGGGCCGCTGGAACTGGCTGGAGCCCGGCGACGTCGCCGATGTGCTGCTGCGCTCGGCGCGCGATCTCGGCGATCCGGGCGTGGATGCGGTCTACGGCCGCGGCGCGCTGGACGTGGCGGCCTCGTTGCGTCCGTTTAGCATGGATACCCTCTATCACATCGGCGGGGACGGCTCGGTGAGCGGAACCGGCGAGTTCGGCTTTGTGAACGGTCAGGTTCTCGCCAGCGTGGAGGGTGAGTTCGTCACCCTGTTTGAAGATTTCCGCGGCACGTTCCGCGACTTCCAGGTGGCTGTCGAGGACGTCAATTTCACCGACGACGACAGCGCGGGCACGAATGACGACGCGCAGGAATACATAGAGGACCAGACCCGCGGAAACGGCAACGGGCGCGGCAAAGGCCGTAACAAATTCGCCTTCGCGCCGGATGTCGCCCAGGTCATCGCCCGTTCCGGCGACGTGACCGTCACCCGTTTCGCCTCGCGCCTGGACGTTGGGGAGCGGGCGGCCGACGGCGACCTTCCCTTCCAGGCCGGCTTCGTCATCGAGAACGCCGCCCGCGGCCGCGCCCTGCGCTTCGGCCATGGCGAGGGCGCGCTGGCCTTCTCCAGCGGGGCCGGATTCGGGCGCGCCGCCGACCATCGCGCGTCCACCGGCGGGGTCAATCCGGTGCTCGGCTTTGCGTCGGGCGGCGCCTACGCCGCGGGAGAAACCCGGCTTGGCGACACGCTGGAGCTCGCCTTGGTCATGACCTCCAAGCGCGACGCCTATCGCTTCGCCGATCCGATCACCGGCGAGCACACCAATCTGTTCACCTCGCTGGACGCCTACTCCGCCTCGGCTTTGGGCGCGGCGCTGCGGGCGGAGGTTCGCGACGGGCTGTCCTTGACCGCCGGCTACACGCGCCTCGACGAAGCCGACGCGCTTCTGGGCGCCCAGGGACTAGGCGATTTCGCCTTCACCGATACGGCCACTGATGCGCTGACCATCGGCGGCGAGGCGCGCCTGACACGCTCGCTCACGCTCGCCGGTTCGGCCACGGCCGGCCGCACGCGGGCCGCGGGAGAGGGCGCCTCGGCCCTGCGTCTGAGCGAGGCGATGAACTCGACCGCCTTCCAGTTCAGCCTGCGCCGCGACGGCGTGTTCGCGGCGACCGACGCGGTGCGCTTCAGCCTGATCCAGCCTTTGCACGTGGAGACTGGCGCGGTCGAGTACACTTCGAGCGTGGTGACCGATCGCGATACCGGCGCGCTGGGTCCGCAGACGCGGCGCTGGGCGCTCTCCGGCGAACGCGCGCTCGCCGCCGAGCTGCTTTATGCGGGTTCGATCTTCGACGGGCGGGCCGGGTTCAGCGCCTTCACCCGCATTGAGGCGCCCGAAGCGCGCTTTGCAGGCGGCGAGGCGGAGATCGCCGGCGGTCTTCGGATCGATCTGGACTTCTAGCGTGCGCGCGCTGAGCGCTTGAATTCTGAGACCAAGCCCGGCCCGTTCGCCAACCGCGAGCGGGCCGGAGGCGTCCGGCGCCCAGGACCTGCATTTCATCTGATGTTAAGCCCTGCTTGACATGCTCGCGCCTTGCAATCGTTGCATGGGGAAAGAACGATGCGTCTGCGCGCTGCGATCTTCGCGGTCCTTGTCGCCATGGCCGCTCCAGCGAACGCCGCCGCGGATCCGGCGCGGTATGACGCTGCGGTTGAGGAGGCGCTCGCCGCGATGATGCGCGCGCCCGACGAGGCGCTCGCCGCCGCCGAGCGCGCCGCGCAGACCCTGTCCGACACGGCCCCGGGGCCTATGCGCGCCGAACAATTGGCGCGCGCCGGCTGGCTCCAGGCTGAAGCGCTGACGCGGCTCGGCCGGCCGGGCGAGGCCGCGCCGGTGGCCGACCGGGCGCTTGAACGATTGGGGCCCGATCCCGATCCGACCAAGCTTCTGGCCGATCTCAAAGTGGCGCGGGGCCGCATCGCGGTGGCGCTTGGCGATTTCGACATCGCCTTCATCAGCTTCACAGACGCCTATGATGTCTATCTGCAGCTGGGCGAAACCCGCAGCCAGGCGATCGTCCTCCAGGCGATCGGATCAATCTACACCGCCGCCAAGCAGTTTGACCGGGCGCTCACCTATTTCAGTGACGCCGTCGACCGGTATTCCGATCCGTCCCTGGACCTTGCCGGCCTGAACAACCGCGCCAACGCCCTGCGCGAACTCGGCCGCTATGCAGAGGCGCTGGTCGCCTACGAAGAGGCCTTGCAGGCGGCCGAAGCGCTGGACAGCCCGATGCTCGAGGCGCGCATTCTCAACAACATGGCCGCGCTCCATGTGGGGTTTGAAGAATACGCTGCGGCGGAACGCGCGCTGCGTGACGCCCAAGCGCGCGTCTCCGCCTTTGGGGCGGGCGAATGGACGCGCTTCCTTGACGGGGTGAGGGCGCAAATCGCGCTGGGCCGCGGCGAGCATGGCGAAGCGCGCACCTATCTGGAGCGAACGTTCGACGGCGTGGCGCTGGACTCCTCGCCCCAGAACTTCGTGGAGTTTCATGAGGCCGGGGTGGCGATCTACGCCGCACTCGGCGAATGGCGCGCGGCGCTGGACCATCTCGCCGCGTTCAAGCGCTTGGACGATGAAAGCCGCAGCGTGGCGGCGTCGGCGAACTCGGCCCTGCTCGGCGCCCAGTTCGAGTTCACAGAACAAGAGCTTCAGATCGAACAATTGCGCGCCGAGCGCCTGGAGCAGAACCTGGCGCTGGCCGGCGAGCGGGCGCGCGCGAACGTTCTGGCGCTGTGCGCCCTTCTTGCGGTGATCTTCGCCGCTGCGGTGATCGGGTTCATGCGCTATCGCGCCGAAGCGGCGCGCAAGCGCGTCCTCGCCGACGCGCTTTACCGCGATGGTGAAACCGGGCTTCCCTCGCGCACCGCGCTGGTGCGCCGGCTTGGTCGCCACGCGGCCAAGGGGCTGGACTTCGCCGTAATCGCCATCGAAGTGGACCGCCACGATCATCTGCGGGCCGCACTGGGGTTCGCCGCGTTCGCCGCGCTGGAGCGCACGCTGGCCGAGCGCCTTTCAAGGGACCGCGATCGGGACGATGTCGGAGTTATCGCGCCGGGGGTGCTCGGCGTGCTGCTGGATCTCGATACGCTCGACGAAGGCGATGACAACGCGCTGTCAAGCCTGGTGGAGGGCTGGCGCACGAGGCTTTGCGCGCCGGTCGCCGTCGACGGTCTCGACATCGACGCCTCGGTCACCGCCGGCGCGTCCTTCGCGCGTTCAGGCGACGATGACATCGACGCCGAAGCCGTGATCAAGCAGGCGCTGGCGGCGGTCGATCAGGCGCGCGCCCACAACAGCGCATTCGCACTGTTCGACAAGTCCCTGTTCGGCGACCCGGCCGCCAATCTGGCGATCATGAGCCGGTTGAACGCGGCCCTGGATAATGGCGAGATCGCGCTGCATTACCAGCCGAAGCTCGATCTGCGCACGGGCGCTTTCACCAGCGCCGAAGCGCTGATGCGCTGGACCGACCCGCAGCGCGGCTACATCCCGCCCGACGCCTATATTCCGTTCGCCGAAGAGACCGGCCATATCCGCAAGCTCACCGAATGGTCGCTGGAGCGCGCCCTGATCGATCAGGTGGCGCTATCTAAGGCCGGGTACGACATGGCGGTTGCAGTGAACATCTCAAGCGCGCTTTTGACCGATCGCGAATTCGCCACGCGCGCGGCGCGCCTTGCGGTGCAGTCGCGGCCGGGCTTGATCTTCGAGGTCACCGAGACCGCGATCATGAGCGACGTGGATCAGGCGATCCGCACGTTGGAGATGTGGACCCGCGCCGGGGTGAAGATCGCCATCGACGATTACGGCACCGGTCAGTCCTCGCTCGCCTATCTCAAGCGGCTGCCCGCCAGCGAGCTGAAGCTGGACCGCGCTTTCATCAAGGATGTCTGCGCCTCGCAACGCGACCGCATGTTGGTGAAATCCACCGCCGATCTGGCGCATAATCTCGGCCTCACCCTGACGGCTGAAGGCGTGGAGGATGAAGAGACGCTCTCGGTGCTCCAACTCATGGGCTGCGACAGCGCGCAAGGCTTTGGGTTGTGCAAGCCCTGCGGCCTGCTCGATCTGGTCGGCTTCATGCAGCGCACGCGCGAAGCCGAGGGCGCCGCGATCACGGGCGGGCCCAAGCCTGCGCGACAGGGTGGTCCGGGCGCTTAAGCCGACTTCGCCCTACCGGTAGGCCCAGTCGATCACGTCGAAGGCGCCCGCGGCGTAATCCTCCTTGAATCGGGCGTGGTCGGCTTTCAGCCGGTCGGCGGCCTCTTTTGTGAACCGCACGATGTCGGCGATGAACAGCGGCTCGGGGCTGGCCGCCGCGACGATGGAGGGTTCCACGTCGTAATCGATCTGACCAAGCTCATCGGACAGGGCGTGAGCTTGGGCGAGCGCGGCGCCGCACACGCGCGCATACTTCTTCCAGGTCTTGTCAGACAAGTCGTCAAGGTCAATGTCGTCACGAAACGGGGCGCGCTCGCGGGTCATGAAGCTGTCGCCGTAAAGCTCCACCGCGCCGTAGAAGATGTCGCCATGGGCGAGCTGAACCGCCTGGCCGTGAGCGATGCGGTCGGCCTTGTCGCCGGCGTTGAAATCGCTTGGCGGAACGAGGCCTTCAAGCGCCGAGCGCCGGGCCCGCTTGAACTCGATGATGAGGTCGTCCTTGGCGTTTTTCGACGGGCCTTCGATGAGCACGTAATAGCGCGGCAGGCCCAGCGAGGCCGTTCCTTGGCCGTGGCGCACGCAGACATCCTTCACCCTCAGCTCGCCGGCGCGCTCGGGCGTGTCGATATTCTTCGCTTTGGCGAGCCGGTTGATCGCGTCCTGAAAGGTTTTTATTTCGCCGGAGATCGGCTGCAGCTCGTCATTGGCGCGGAAACCGCGTCCGTTTTCCTTCAGATAATCGCCTTCAAGCCAGTCTTTGCGCGCCTCGCAGGCCTGCTTGAACAGGCGCCGGATGACCTTGGGCGAATTGTCCCGCCGCCAGGCGTCATTGCGCTCGGTGGCGTGTTCGGCGTATTCGCGCATGGCCTTAAGATAGCCCTTCACAAAGGCCTTCACGACCTTGGCGCGTTTTTTCCGTTTCAGCCCGCCTTCCTCGCGCGCGGCGATCCAGAACCCCACCGCGCCGCGCTTGATGTCCCAGGTGAACGGCGCGTAGCTCGCCTCGTCAAAATCGTTCACCCCGAAGATCGGCGCGCCGTGCTTGTCCGGCATGATCCCGAAATTGGTGGGGTGGACGTCGCCGAGCGCCATCACGGTTGGCATGGCGGCGTCCTGGCCGGCCATGTCGCGGTAAAACAGAAGCGCCGTGCCGCGGAAGAACTTGAAGAAGTCGTCGGCGAGCTCATCAAATTTCAGCGCGGCGCCGGGATCTTTTTGTTCGATGCGTCCCGAATGGTCCTCACGCAAGACCGCGCGCACATGTTCGCGCCGGGCCTGTCCGGTGAGATGGGCGGGCGGGTTGACCGGTTCGCCCGCCGCGACGCGTTCGGCCAGAGCCTGAAAGGCCTCGCGGCGACCGCCGTGCCTCCAGGCCGCTTTCACAGGTTCAGCTTGCGCTTTCTCCGCTTTTTTAGGTCGTGTCTTCGAGCTGGATCGGGTCTTCGAACTGGAGCTGGTCTTCGCCTTGGCGGCCATGGCGGGTCCTCACCGGTTTGGACAGGTGAGAACCGAACGCGGCGCAGAGAAGCGCCGTTCCGGTCAGCCGCCAAAGCGCGCTTTCAGTCCCGCCTCAAGCTCGGCGAAGACCCGCGCGCCGGACGGATCGGCCTTGGCGGCCTCGAACACGCGCGCGCATCCTGGATGCTCGGCGAGCACCGAGCGGTCGTACCAGGCGTCGGCCCAGTTGATGAACCAGAACACCGGAGCCAGCGCGCAGTCCGCGGTCGAGGGCGCTTCGCCAAGGGCCCAGGGACCCTCTGCGTTAAGATAGCGTTCGATATGGCCAAGGGCGCCCACAACCGTCTTGAATCCCGCATCCACCGCAGCCGCGTCGCGTTTTGACGGGTCCGCGTTGAGAAACAGCGGGGCGAGGCCCGGCGCGAGATAGAGATCGGCGAGGCGGGCGCACAGGCGCGCCACTGCGGCCGGCTTGGCCTCGGCTGGACGCAAGGGGCGGCCGCGATGGCTGTCTTCAATGTATTCAAGGATCAGTTCGCTTTCGGGAAGGCAGAAGCCGTCATCCAGCTTCAGCGCCGGAACTTTGCCCAGCGGGTTCTCTTTCAGATACGCCTCGCTTTTCAGCCCGCCGGGCGGGGCTTCAAAGGCGATCTGGTCCTCCAGCCCCTTCCAGTATATCGCCAGGCGCACCCGCGCGGCGTAGGGGGAGAGGTCGGCGTTGTAGAGCGTCGGCATGGCTTACTCCGGAAATTCAGGGGCGCGCTTGTCCAGAAAGGCGCGATAGCCCTCCTGAAAGTCTTCGCCCTGGAAGGCGTCGAGGAAGAGTTTTTTCGTCGCCGCATCATCGCTCCCCTGGCCGGCGAGGATGCGCGCGATGATCTGTTTGGTCACCGCGGCCGAGCGGCCGCTGGCCTTCGCGGCGAGGGAGACCCAGCCCTCCACCGCGGTCATCAGGGCGGCCGGCTCCACCAGCCGGTCGATCAGGCGCAGGGCGCGCGCCTCGTCCGCGCTGAGGATGCGGCCGGTGAACAGGATGTCCTTGGCCGCCGAAACCCCCACGGCGTCGATCAGGCGCTTGGTGTCGTTCAAGGTGTAAACCAGCCCCAGCTTGCCCGGCGTGATGCCGAATTTCGACCCTTCAGCGGCGAAGCGAAGATCGCAGGCCAGCGCCAGCCCGCACCCGCCGCCCACGCATGCGCCCTCAATGGCGGCCAGGGTGGGTTTGGGAAACGCCGCCAGCCCGTCCAGCGCCGCGGCGATGGCGGCCGAATAGGCTTCGGCGCGCGCAGGCGTGGAATACACCTCTTCAAACTCGGATATGTCCGCGCCGGCCGCGAACGCGCCGCCTTCGCCGCGCACGACAAGCACGCGCACGCTCCTGTCGGCCTCGGCTTCGCTCAAAAGGCGCGGGATTGCGCTCCACATGGCCCCGGACAGGGCATTCTTCTTTTCCGGCTTGTTCAGCACCAGATGCGCCGCCGCGCCGGAGCGCTCCAGATAGACCGCGTCTTTCATCCTCGCTCGCCCCTCTGGCCGCTGCGTCCAAATGATATATCTTTTGCGCCGAAGCGCCCGTCAACCTGCCGCAGGCGCACGATATTTCCAAGCTTTCTGGAGGGAAGAGCGATGAAACTGATCCGCTGGCGCATGCCGGTCCTGGCCCGTCACGAAGGCGAGTGGGAGGGCGAATACATCCATGTGGACGCCGACAATCAGGAGATAGATCGCCATAAAAGCTATCTCACCTGCCGCTTTCCCGACGAGGGGGCCTGGGACTATTTCCAGGTCAATCGCTACACCTGGGCCGACGGCAAAGAGGAAAGCTTTGAGTTTCCGGCCAAATACGCCGAAGACCGCATCTGGTGGGATACAGAACGCATCGAGGGCTGCGCCTGGGAGATCGATGCGCGCACCATCTGCCTGACCTGGGTCAGGAAGGATCTGCCCGGCGAGTATCTCTACGAGATGATCCAGATCAGCCAGAACGGCCAGGACCGCGGCCGAACCTGGCACTGGTTCCAGAACGACGCCCTGTACAAGCGCACTCTGATCAAGGAGCGGCGGGTGAAGTAGGGCTCGCATTTCCGCCGCGTTTTCCTTATATGCACGCCTCAAATTCATTCGCCGCCGGCCTTGAACCGGCGGGGGAGAGGTAAGATGGCGAGCCTGATCTCAAACATGCCGGCGCGGGCGCCCGCCCCGCCGGGGGTGTCCGCGTTTGATGCGGACAAAGTCGATGCGCTCATGGCCGAGTTCGGCCTGGTGGGCGATTTCCTGAACCTGGGCGGCAAGCCGGAAGACCACCGCGTGGTCGCGGCGATGAGCGGCGGGGTGGACAGCTCCGTCGTCGCCGCCGTGCTGCACCGGGCCGGCTATTCTGTCGTGGGCATGACGCTGCAGCTCTACGACCATGGCGAGGCGATCCACAGAAAGGGCGCGTGCTGCGCGGGCCAGGACATCCATGACGCGCGCCGCGTGGCCGAGGCCATGGGCTGTCCCCACTATGTGCTCGATTACGAGACCCGGTTTCGCGAAGCGGTGATCGAGGATTTCGCAGACACCTATCTGGCCGGCTCCACGCCGATTCCCTGCGTGCGCTGCAACCAGTCTGTGAAATTCGCCGACCTTCTGGCCACGTCGAAACAGCTGGGCGCCGATGCGCTGGCCACCGGCCATTACATCCGCCGGGCGATGAACGGCAATCGGGCCGAGCTTCGCCGCGCCGCGGACGCGGGCAAGGACCAGTCCTATTTCCTGTTCGCCACCACGGCCGAGCAGCTGGACTATCTGCGCTTTCCCCTGGGCCATCTGGAGAAGGATCAGACGCGCCAGCTGGCCGCGGCCATGGGCCTGGTCGTCGCCGCCAAGCCGGACAGCCAGGACATCTGCTTTGTCCCCGACGGCGATTACGCCAGCGTGGTGGAGAAGGTGCGCCCGGGCGCGGCGAAGCCCGGTGAGATCGTCCATGTGGACGGCCGGGTGCTTGGAAGCCACGAGGGCGTTATCCGCTACACGGTAGGCCAGCGCCGCGGGCTGGGCGTGTCGGTGGGCGAGCCGCTTTACGTGGTGAAGCTCGACGCGGAAAACGCACAGGTGATCGTCGGCCCGCGCGAGGCGCTGGAGGTCACCCGCATCGCGCTGAAGGACGTCAACTGGATCGGCGACGGCGATCTGTCCGACGCTGACGGGCTCGCCATCGGCGTGAAGGTGCGCTCCACCCGCCCGCCGAGCCCGGCGGTGCTGGAGGTGTCCGGCGATGCGGTTCACGTCCTTCTGGACAAAGGTGAAGAGGGCGTCGCGCCGGGCCAGGCCTGCGTGTTCTATGACACGCCGGGCCATGATCGCGTGCTCGGCGGCGGCTGGATCGCAGCGACACGGTAGGGCGTCCTGACGGCGCCGCTGGAAGCGCCGCCGTCCCCTCGGTGAAAAGGCGGGGGGCGGCGCGGGCCGCGGATGTGCTGCGGCGGAACGCCTCGCCCCAAGCGATGACGCGCTAGGCTTCCATCTCCGCGCGAATGCGCGCGCGCAGCACATCGATGGGCGCAAGCCCGCCGGCTTGGCGCACATGCCAGAAGGTCCAGCCATTGCAGCTGGGCGCGCCTTGCAGCTGTGCGCCGATCTGGTGGATCGAGCCGGATTCGGTTCCAGCCGCCACCGTGCCGTCGGCGCGCACCCGCGCCGTGCGCCGGCCCTGGCTGCAATAAAGCGTATCGCCGGGCTTCAGCAGGCCCGCTTCAACCAGCGCGCCGAAGGGAATGCGGGGCAGGCTGCGCTTGGACTGGGTGACCTTCAGCGCGTCCGCATCCCCGGGGCTGATCGCAGCGATGCGCTTGCGCGCGACCTCGGCGTAGGTGGGATCGGCCTCAAGCCCGATGAAATGGCGGCCAAGCTTTTTCGCCACCGCGCCCGTGGTGCCGGTCCCGAAGAACGGGTCGAGCACGACGTCTCCGGGATTGGTGGTGGCCAGAAGCACCCGATGAAGCAGGCTTTCCGGCTTCTGGGTCGGGTGGGCCTTCTTGCCCTCCTTGGTCTTCAGCCGCTCCGCGCCCGCGCAGATGGGCAGCGTCCAGTCGGACCGCATCTGCACGCCGTCATTAAGCGCCTTCATGGCGGCGTAATTGAAGGTGGGGCGCGCCTCTTTCGTCTTCGCGGCCCAGATCAGCGTCTCGTGCGCGTTGGTGAAGCGCGTGCCCTTGAAGTTCGGCATGGGGTTGGACTTGCGCCAGATCACGTCGTTGAGGATCCAGAAGCCCATGTCCTGCAAAAAGGCGCCGACCCGGAAAATGTTGTGATAGCTGCCGATGGTCCACAGCGCGCCGTTGGGTTTGAGCACCCGGCGCGCCTCTTCCAGCCAGGCGCAGGAGAACAGATCATAGGCGTCGAAATCGCCGATCTGGTCCCAATCGTTGTCGACGGCGGAGACCTTTGAGTTGTCCGGCCGGTGCAGATCGCCGCCCAGCTGCAGGTTATAGGGCGGATCAGCGAAGACCAGGTCCACGCTTTCGTCGGGCAGGGCCTTCATGGCCTCCACGCAATCGCCCTCGATAATCGCATCGATGGGAAGGGAGTTGGTCGCCGAGCCTGACACTTGAAAAACGCCTCTTGAAGGAAGTGATGGTCCAAGAGGGGTGAATCGTTTCGCCTTACCCGATGGTTAAGCCGGATTCATCATAAGCGGGATTAACGATTTCGCTTCACGCACCGGGGCGAAGCTTAACCGATGAATGGGCGCCGGGCCTAGCCTTTCCAGCCCGGCCTTGTGGGCGGGACAGGCATAGCCCTTGTGGCTGGCGAAGCCATAGCCCGGCCAGCGCGCATCCACTTCGATCATCAGCGCGTCGCGCACCGTCTTGGCGATGATGCTGGCTGCGCTGATCGCCGGCTCGATCCCGTCGCCGCCGACGATCGCTTTGGCCGGGCATGGCAGGCCCGGCGGCAGCCGGTCGCCGTCCACAAGCGCCTCGCACGGATCGCAGGGCAGGGCGTGGAGCGCGCGCGCCATAGCCGCCATGGAGGCGTGCAGAATGTTCAGCCGGTCGATCTCGGCGGGCTCGGCTACGCCCACGCCCACAAGCGCGCAGGCGCGGATTTCCGCCGCCATCGCCTCGCGCCGCTTCGCGGTGAGCGCTTTGGAGTCGGTCATGCCGGCAAGGCCTTCGATATCGCAGAAATGCGCCGGCAGGATCACCGCCGCCGCCACCACCGGCCCGGCCAATGGCCCGCGCCCGGCCTCGTCGAGGCCGGCGATCAGCCGCTCATCGCGGCGGAACGGGGTCTGAAGGGGTGTCAGAAGCGAGCGCATCTTTCGATGACTGACCCTTCGCCGGCTTCAGGGCAAGCTTGCCGCGCGCCTTTTGCACAAAGAAGAACAGCGCGCCGACCGGAACCGCCACTTGGAACAGGTGATGGCCCGTGATCATGTCTTTCATCCAGGCGGCGCTGAGGACGGTGATATTGATGAAGCTCACATTCACTCCGCCGTCGACATTGCTCACTCCGGGCGATTGCAGCACCCACGCGCCGGTCTGGGTGGAGTAGGCGAAAACGGGATAGCCGATCAGCGCAATAAAGATCGTCCACAGGATGCGTCGCTTGAGGCGGGGCGTGCGCCAGACGGAGATCAGCGCCGCAATGCAGAAAAGCGCCGTAAACGGTGTAAGGATGACCGCGGCCCAGAAACCGACGGGCCATGCAACCGGCTCGCCGACGGCCGGGCCCGGCGCAGGAAACAGGTGCAGCTCCACCAGTTGAAGCGAGGCGTCGCCGCGCGCCGCGAGCCCGATACGCGCAAATTCCTCGCGCACCGCTCCCTGCGCCTCGGGAGCGAAGCTGATGTGATAAAGCAGGTTCAAGCGCCGCGCCGATCCGGCCTGGTCAGTGAAGCTGCTCCAGTTGACCTGCAGCAACCTACGCGTCTGGGTGGGCGTCTCGGGTAGATAGCCGAAGGTTTGCTGGAACGCTTCTGCGGTGAACGCTGGCGCCGCCTCGTCGTGGAGCATGGACCGCAATGCGGCTTCGTCACGAGAAAACAGGGCGTCCAGGGCTTGGTCGCCCAGCGCGACGGCTTCATCATCGGCCATTGCGCGGACGAAACGGTCGGTGAGGTCCGTGCAGCCCGACAGCCAGAGCGCCGCCGCGGCCGCCGCAATTATAAACGGTGCACGCCTGATCCAGTGCTCCATGCCGAATCCCCTCATCCGAGCGCGACCAGCTTACGCGCGACACACGAACTTCGCTAGCCGATATGCCGGGCTTTTTCGACGGTCCTAGAACAAGCTCATCTGCTCGCCGCCTTCCAGCGGGCGTTCGAACAGATCACAGCGCAGCTTCACGCGGGGGTTATCCAGGCCATAGCGGCGCACCGCGGCGTGGAAACGTTTGGTGATCAGCTCGGCCACCGGGCCTTCGCCCACGCCGCGCACATTCCAGCGCGCGTCGTAATCCTTGCCGCCGCGGGTCTGGCGGATGAGGCTCATGATCTTCTCGGCCTGGCCGGGACGCTGGGCGTTCAGCCATTCCTTAAAGAGGTCGCGCACCTCCAGCGGCAGGCGCAGCAGCACATAGCCCGCGCTGGTCGCGCCGGCCTCGGCGGCGGCTTTGAGCAGCGACTCGATCTCGTGACAGGTCAGGCCGGGAACCACCGGCGCGGTCATCACCGTCACCGGCACGCCGGCCGCGTTCAGAGCGTCGATCGCCTCCAGGCGCCGCTGCGGCGTCGCGGCGCGCGGCTCCATACCCCGGGCGAGCTTGCGGTCCAGCGTGGTGAGAGAAATCGCCGCCTTGGCCAGCCCCATGGACGCCAGCTCGCCGAGCACGTCGAGATCGCGGGTGATGCTCGCCGACTTGGTGATGACGCTGACCGGGTGTTTGTATTTCAGGCACAGCTCAAGCAGGGCGCGCGTAATCCTCAGGTCGCGCTCGATGGGCTGATAGGCGTCGGTGTTCGCGCCGATGAGGATCGGCTCGACCTGATAGGCCTTCTTGCGGAAGGTCTTTTCCAGCAGCGCCGGCGCCTCGGCCTTGAAGAACAGCTTGCTTTCGAAATCCAGCCCCGCCGAATACCCCCAATAGGCGTGGCTGGGGCGGGCGTAACAATATATGCAGCCGTGCTCGCAGCCGCGATAGGGGTTGATGGAGCGCGAAAACGAGATGTCCGGGCTGTCATTGGTCGCGATGATGGTGCGCGAGCTATCCTTGATCAGCGTCGTTTTCAGTTTCGAAGGCGCGCCCTCGGCCTTGTCCCAGCCCTCGTCGAAGGGTTCGCGCCGTTCGCGCTCGAACCGCCCCGACGCGTTGCTCACCGCCGCGCGCCCGTAGGGGCGCAGCGGATCGGGCAGGGGCGCGGACGCCGGCGGCGGGACAAAGCGAGCGGTCATGGCGGGCAGGCTGACTCCGAAAACAGAACAATTCAAGAACATTTTTCCGTTGACTCGCGCGATTTGCGCGGGTCTTTCATGGCGGTTATGAGCCGCCTTCTGACCGTCATTCCCGCCCTGAACGCCGCCGCGCGCCTTCCCGCCACGCTGCAAAGCCTCGTCGAGGCTGAGCGCTCGGGGGTGAGCGCGGGCTGGATTCTTGCAGACGGCGGGTCCGGCGACGCCACGGTGCGCCTGGCGCGCCAGGCCGGATGCGCGGTCGTCACAGGGGCGAAGGGCCGCGGCGCCCAGCTTGCGGCGGGCGGAGAGGCGGCGCTGCGCCGCGCAGGGCGCGGGGACTGGCTGCTCTTCCTGCACGCCGACACCACGCTAGAGCCGGGGTGGAGCGGGGCGGTGCGCGCTTTCATGGCCGCGCACGCCGATCGGAACCGGGCGGGGTATTTCCGGTTCGCGCTGGATGATCCTTCGCCGCGCGCGCGGCGCCTCGAGCGCATGGTGGCCTGGCGCTGCCGCACCCTCGCCCTGCCCTATGGCGATCAGGGCCTGCTTATTCCGGCGGCCTTCTACGCGCGGCTCGGCGGGTACAAGCCCTGGCCGCTGTTTGAAGACGTGGATCTGGTGCGCCGCATCGGGCGCACCCGCCTGAGGCCGGCGCCGGCGCGCGCGGTCACCAGCGCGGAGCGGTTTGCGCGCGAGGGCTATTTGAAACGCTCGGTGAAAAATCTCAGCCTTCTGGCGCGGTATTATTGCGGCGACAGCCCGGAGCGCCTGGCGCGCGCCTATCGCAAGTGAGGCTTGTCGTCTTCGCCAAGGCGCCGGTGATCGGCGGCGCGAAGACGCGCCTCGCCGCCGGCGTCGGCAAGGTCGCCGCCTGGAGCATCCATCGCGCGATGACGGCGCGCATCCTGCGCACCGTAAGGGACAGGCGCTGGCGGACGGTGCTTGCGGTGGCTCCCGACCAGGCGGTGCGCCGGCGGTTTCCCGGCGTCTGGCCGCAAGCGCTTCCTCGTCTCGCGCAAGGCGGCGGCGATCTTGGCGCGCGGCAGGCGCGGGTTTGCGAGCAACGCGCCACCCTCGTCATCGGGACCGACGCGCCTCAGATCCGCCGCGCGGACATCGCGGCCGCCTTTAAAGCGCTCAAGCGCCATGACGCGGTGATTGGGCCGGCGGCGGACGGCGGTTACTGGTTGCTCGGCCTCGCCCGGCCTGCGCCGGGGGGGCTGTTCGACGGAGTGCGCTGGTCGAACGCCGCCACGCGCCGCGATCTGGAGGCGCGCCTTGGCGCTTTCGGGCTTGCGCGCATCGCCCATCTGCGCACCTTGCGCGATGTGGACCACGCGGCCGATCTTGTCGCGGTGAAACGGGGAGGACGCCCATGAGAATGTTTGTGATCGCCGCGGCGGGCGCGGTGGTGGCCGCATGTGGCGCCGAGGAAGACCGTGTGGAGCCGGACCTGTTCGACCGGCTCACCGCACTGTGCGGCGCAGCTTATGAAGGCGCGGTGATCAGCACCGATCCGCGCGACGCCGACTTCGCCTCGCAGCGCCTGGTCATGCATGTGCGCGAATGCGGCGAGGACACGCTGCGCATCCCCTTCCATGTGGGCGAAAACCGCTCGCGCACCTGGGTGATCACCCGGCTGGAGGACGCCCGCCTGCGCCTGAAACACGACCACCGCCATGAAGACGGGTCTGAAGACGTGCTCACCCAGTACGGCGGCGACACCGCAGCGCCCGTTTCCGGCGCAAGCGCCGACTTCCCCGCCGACGCGCACAGCCGCGCTTTGTTCGAGCGCGAAGGCATCGAAGCCTCCATGCAGAATGTCTGGACCATGGCGATTGACGACGAGGATTTCGTCTACGCTCTCAACCGGCCCGACCGCAATTTCGAGGCGCGCTTCGACCTGTCCGAGCCGGTCGACGCACCGCCGCCGCCCTGGGGCGCGGACTAGGGCATGGCGGCTTTGGCAAAGGGTGACCCGCTGCGACGCCGCAGCGTCGAAACCCGGCCCGCAGCCCAATCGTAAGTGAGCGTTCACTCACGTTTTCCGCGTGCAAAGCCTGCTGGCCTTAAGACGCGCTCTCTGTCTCGCCGCCGGGGCGTGTTGTCCAATTTCTAAAGGGGCCGGTCGCTGCGCAGATCGGCGGCGCGGGCTTTTCGCTCAAGGCTACGACGCCTGGCGAATAGCCTGGCCCTGACGGGCGGCGCGCCCCGGCCGGGCGGCGGCGCGCCAAGTGTGAGTGAGCGTTCACGCGCTTTTGAGGTGCGGCGCGATTGGGCGGCGCCACGTCGGTCGTTTGCAGCCCAATAGCCCTTCGCAGCGAACCGGGCTAGCGTGCGGCGAACCTTGGGAGGGATTTCATGCGCATCGCCATCTTCGCCAGTCTCGGCTTGGCTCTTGCAGCCTGCGCGTCGGTCGCTGAAACGCCGGACGCCGCCCCCGCCGCCGACCGCGTCTTCACCGGCGGGGTGATCCATACCGGGCTTGGCGAGACGGTGGAGATGGTCGCGGTCACCGGCGATCGCATCGTGTTCGCCGGCTCGGCGGCCGAGGGCGCGGCGTATATGGGCGCGGCGACAGAAACGGTCGATCTGGGCGGCGCGGTGATGTTTCCCGGCTTCACCGACGCCCATGTCCACGTCATCGGCGTGGGCGAGCGCGAGCGCTATCTGAACCTTGAGGACGTGGCCTCCATCGCCGAGCTGCAGGCCGCCGTGGCCGGCGCGGCGCAGGACGAGACCGCCAGCGTCATCGCCGGGCGCGGCTGGATTGAGACCCACTGGCCCGAAGAGCGCTTTCCCACCGCCGCCGATCTCGACGCCGTGGAGGCGGAGCGCCCGGTGGTGCTGGTGCGCGCCGACGGCCACGCGCTGGTGGCCAACACCGCCGCGATGGAGGCGGTGGGGATTACCGACGCCACCCCCGACCCCGAAGGCGGCGCCATCCGCCGTGACGAAGACGGCGTGGCCACGGGCATGATCATTGACACCGCCATGGCGCCCTTCGCCGCGCTGCAGGGCGAGCCCAGCCCGGTGGAGCGCGCCGCGCTTTATGAACTGGGCGCTGAGGTGCTCGCGGCGTCGGGCTGGACCGGCGTGCACAATATGAGCGTCGCCTTTGATGACGTGGCGATCATGGAGGCCCTGGCCGCCGACGGCCGGCTTCCTATCCGCATCGCCAATTATGTGAACCCGGAGGACTATGACCGCGCCGCCACTCTGGTGGGCGCCGAAAGCGTCACCGAGCCGGTGATCACCCCGGGGGTGAAATTCTACATGGACGGCGCGCTGGGCTCGCGCGGCGCGGCGCTGCTGGCGCCCTATGACGACGCCGACGGCGAAACCGGCCTGTTCCTGTCGCGCCAGGGCCAGTCGGTGGAGATGATGGAGGCCGCCCTCGCCGACGGCGTGCAGCTGGCCGTTCACGCCATCGGCGATGCGGGCAATCGCCGGCTTCTCGACTGGATCGAGCAGAGCTTCGCCGCCGTGCCGCAGGGTGAACGGGCCGAGCCCGATCCGCGCTGGCGGGTGGAGCACGCCCAGGTGCTTCACCCCGACGACATTCCGCGCTTCGGCGAGATGGACGTGATCGCCTCCATGCAGCCCAGCCACGCCATCGGCGATCTGCATTTCGCGCCCAGCCGCATCGGGTTTCAACGCCTCGAAGGCGCCTACGCCTGGCGCTCGCTGGTGGACTCAGGCGCGATCATCGCCGGCGGCTCCGACGCCCCGGTGGAGCGCGGCGAAGCGCGCATCGAATTCTACGCCGCCGCCGTGCGCCGCGATCTTGAAGGCTACGCCGGCGAAGGCTGGAATCTCCATGAGGCGCTGGACCGCGACACCGCGCTGAAACTCTTCACCCTCTGGCCGGCCTACGCCACGCGGCGCGAGGATGAGCTCGGGACCATCGAAGCCGGCAAGCTTGCGGACTTCTCGGTGTTTGATCGCGATCTGATGGCGGTTGGAGAAGAAGCGCTGCGCGAGGCGCGGCCGGTGATGACGGTGGTCGGCGGCGAGGTTGTGTGGCGGACGGAGTAGGATGTGTCCTCCCCGTTCACGGGGGGAGGCGCAAGGCCGTGCGTCCTTCGAGGCTTTTCGCTTGCGCGAAAAGGCTCCTCAGGATGAGGACCGTAAAACCTTGAAATCATCCTCATCCTGAGGTGCGAGCCCCCGGATTTGATCCGGGAGCGAGCCTCGAAGGACCCTCAGGACCTGGCGCTAATCCAGCCCCAACCCCCCCCACATCTTGTCCACCGCGTCGATGACATCCTGCTCCATGTAGAGCTTTTCGCCCCATTCGCGGTTCGTCTCGCCCTCCCATTTATTGGTGGCGTCAAAGCCGATTTTCGAGCCGAGGCCGGAGACGGGGGAGGCGAAGTCGAGATAGTCGATGGGGGTGTTTTCGATGGCGACGGTGTCGCGTGCGGGGTCCATGCGGGTGGACATGGCCCACATCACGTCCTTCCAGTCGCGGGCGTTGATGTCGTCGTCCACCACGATGACCCATTTGGTGTACATGAATTGGCGCAGGTAAGACCACGCGCCCATCATCACGCGCTTGGCATGGCCGGCATAGGCCTTCTTCATGCTGATCACGGCGATGCGGTAGCTGCAACCTTCCGGCGGCAGCCAGAAATCCACGATCTCGGGAAATTGCTGACGGATGAGTGGGATGAACACCTCGTTCAGCGCCTCGCCCAGCACGCTGGGTTCGTCGGGCGGCCGGCCGGTGAAGGTGGTGAGGTAGATGGGATCGCGGCGCATGGTGATGGCGCTGACCTGAAAGACCGGGAAGCGCTCCACCGAATTGTAATAGCCCGTATGGTCGCCATAGGGGCCTTCCGGGCCGTCTTCATCGAGCAGGACATGGCCTTCGATGACGATCTCGGCCTCGGCGGGCACTTTTAAGGGCACGGTCTTGCAGGGGACCAGCTCGGCCTTGCGCCCACGCAGGAGCCCCGCGAACTGGTATTCGCTCAGCGTGTCGGGTACGGGGGTGACGGCGGCCAGGATCGTGCCGGGGTCCGCGCCCAGCACCGCCGCGGCGGGCAGCGGTTCGGGCTTTTCCTTCTTCCAGCGCTGATAATGCTGCGCGCCGCCGCGATGCTTCAGCCAGCGCATGAGCGTGCGGTTTTTGGAGAGCTTCTGCATCCGGTAGATGCCGAGATTGAAATCGTCTTCCTTGGCGTCGCTGGGTCCTTTTGTGACCACAAGCGGCCAGGTGATCAGCGGCGCCGGCTCGCCGGGCCAGCAGCCCTGAATGGGCAGGCGGTCCAGATCGATGTCGTCGCCCTCCAGCACCACCTCCTGGCAGGGCGCTTTTCTCACGGTCTGCGGACGCATGGACAGCACCGAGCGGGCCACGGGCAGCATCTCCATGGCGTCGCGAAAACCGCGCGGCGGTTCGGGCTGGCGCAGAAAGGCGAGCAGCTCGCCCACCTCGCGCAGCTCGGCGGCGGTCTTGCGCGGCTCGCCGCCCAGCGTCACCGCGCGCGCCACGCGCTCCACCGTGCCGAACAGGTTGACAAGGGCCGGCATTTCGCTGGCGCGCCCGTCCTCATGGACCGGGTTTTCAAACAATACCGCCGGACCCTTCTTCGCCAAAAGGCGGGTCTGGATTTCAGTCATCTCCAGATGGGTGGAGACCGGGCGTGAAACCCGCTTCAGCTCGGCTTCGTTTTCCAGAAGCGTCAGGAACTCGCGGAGGGATTTGTAGGCCATGGGCGATTGGATCCGTGTCGATGAAACCGGGGCGCGCCTTGCGATGCGGGCCTCGCAGGCATAACTGGAGCGTCGATGTCGCTCGTCTACCAAATTCTTGGCGCTTTGCTGATCTTATTCGGCCTGCCGCTGTTCTGGACGCCGATTCCCATCGGGCTGATCATGATCGCGTCGGGGCTGGCGCTGATCATCTCCAATTCCGACGCGGCGCGCGAATGGGTGCGCACCCTCAGGTCCAGGCACCCCAAATTCGACGCCTGGGTGCTCAAGGCCGAGGCGCGCGTGCCGCCGCCATTTGATCGCATCCTGAAACAGACTGACGCGAGGCGTGGCGGGGACGAGCAGCTCTAAATCGCCGCTTGGGTTCGCTAAGGCGCTGTAATTAATGCAGAAGTAGCTGAATATGCTCTTTCTGAATCAATTCAGTTACTCTATATAAACGTTCAGGGGTTAGCTCTCTTCGTGGAGCTTATCTCCCTGTGAGCAAAGCCTTGCGGGCCGGTCGCACAGCGGTCGGCCCGCCTTTTCGCTCCGGCTTTGAACTCATCCGCCCCGGAGGCCCGCCGTGCTGCTTGTCCGTTCCGTTTACTATAGCAAGGCCACACCCGGCTCGGACGGTTCGCTCAACGCGATCCTCAAGGCCTCACGCGACAATAACCGCGCGCTGAACATCACCGGCGCGCTGGTCTATGACCGAGGGCGCTTTCTTCAGGTGCTCGAAGGCGCCCGGCCGGTGGTGAGCGGACTTTTGCGCCGCATCGCCGCCGATCCTCGCCACCAGGCGATGACGCTCGCCGAGTTCACCGAGATCAATGCGCGGCGATACGCCGACTGGTCGATGGCCTATGTCGACGCCGATGCGGCGGCGCACCCGGTGCGGTTGACCGAATACGACGCTGCGCCGGCCGAGGCGCTACTGCGCCAGGTTGATCTGTTTCTCGAACGGGCGGGGATCGCAGCTTAAGGCGTCTCCCCGGTTTCGCCGCTCTCGCCTGGCGCCGCCGCCTCGCGCCTGGCGGCGACGGCGGCGTTGGCGAAGGCGATCGCGCCGTCGGATTGAGCGTTGGTCGCGCCAAGGCGCACCACCACCATGTCCTCATCCGGGATCACGAAGGCGTACTGGCCCTGGAAGCCGTTCATGATGAAATACCCCTCCGGCAGGCCGGTGGGATAGGTCCAGAAGCCCGAGCCGTAATCTCCGTCCGAGCCCGGGGTCGGCGAGGCGACATAGGCGCTCCAGTCCTCGGGGATGATCCGGGTTCCGTCCGGAGCGCGCCCGTCATTGAGGTAAAGCTCGCCCATGCGCGCCCAGTCGCGCGCGCTGGCGTACATATAGCTCGACCATTTCTGCGTGCCGGCTTCGTCCGCCTCCAGGATGGAATGATGCATGCCCAGCGGCTCGAACAGCCAGGCGCGGATCGTCGCCACCTCGTCGGCGGGCGTCTCGCCCAGATGGGGCTCCAGCGCGGAGCCGGCGAGGATGGTGTTGCCCGACTGATAGTCCCAGCGCGCGCCCGGCTCGGCGATCTGCTCGCGCGTGGCGGCGTATTCGGCCATGTCGCTTGCGGTGAAAAGCATCTCGGAATTGGGATCCGTGCCGTCATTGCGCTCATACCCGGCGAGCCCGCCGGTCATGCGCAGAAGGTGGTTCACCGAGATCTCCGGCCGGCCCGCCTCGACAAGCGCGGGGACCTGGCCTTCGGCGTCGATGTCGATCAGCCCGCGCTGGACCAGCACCCCGGCCATGGTGGCGGCCAGCGATTTGGTCATGGACCAGCCGTGCAGCGGGGTTTCATGATCGACCCCTTCAGCGTAGCGCTCGGCGACGATGCGCCCGTCATGCATCACCAGCGCGGCCAGGGTGTTGCGCCCGTCCTCGGTGAAGGCGTCGTCAAGCGCCGCCTCCAGCGCCGAAGCGTCGAAATTGGCGTCGCGCCAGGCGGTGTCGAGGCCGGCGGCGTCGCCGGGACCGTCGGACAGCGCCAGGCTTGCGTCAAAATCGCCGGACCCATGGACCAGCGTACAGCCCAGCCCGTCGCGATAGACCGCGCGCTGGCCATAGAGCAGGCCGAGCACGTTGGCGCGCACTTCGCGGCGCGCGCGGTCGACCTTCACATTGATCAGCGATTTGGCGCCGCCGAGCAGCGGATCGATGTACATGGCCTGCGCCCGCTCCGGCTCAAGCCCGGAGACGAAGGTCAGCGAGCACACTTGCTTGGCGGTGATGCCGGTCCCGCTCGGCAGGAAGATGCGCCCCGTGGTCGAAGTGTTCAGCCACACCGCGCCGGCCGCGCCCGCGAGCACCAGTACGCCGGCGGCGCCCAACAGAAATTTTTTCATGAAACCCTCCCCTGGTGGAGAGAAGATCATGGGGTTTCGGGCGGAGGGTCAAGTCAGGCGCGCTGCGCCTGTCGCAAAGCTCAGCTCACCACGTCGCGCCATTCCGGCGTTTTGGAGATCTGGGCTTTGGCGAACGGGCACAGGGGAACAATCTTCACGCCCCGCGCCCGGCTGTCGGTTACGACGCGCTCCACCAGCGCCTTGCCCACGCCCATGCCGCGCCACTCGTCCGGCACGCCGGTATGATCGACGATGATCAGGCTGGCGCTGGCGATGGAGTAGGTGAGCTCGGCTTCCGGCTTGCCCGGCGCGGTCGCCACATAGCGGCCCTTGGTGTCGCCGCGCTCTTCGGTGATCTTGAACGCCGCCAACGGCCGTCTCCTGTCGTCATGCTCGGCCCTGCCAGGCCGGGTCGAGCGCGTCCTGCAGCTGCGGAGTGCGGTCGATCTTGATCTTCACATAGGGGCATTGCGGGATCACCTTCCAGCCGCGTGCGCGCGCCTCGTCCACGGCGCGCACCACCAGCTTGCCGGCCGCGCCATGGCCGCGCATCGCCGGCGGGGTGTAGGTGTGATCAATGACCATGCGGTCTTCGTCCACGACATAGGTCAGCTCAGAGTCGCCGCCTTGCTCCTTCAGAATGAAGCGGCCGCGCTTGCCGTCGCGCTCTTCGGTGATGTCGTCAAGTTCAGGTTTGTCCATCGGAGGCTCCAACAGGTTTCGGAAAGCTCACCGGATCAACCCGAACCGCAGACCCCGCGTTGCAGCCGCGTTTCAGACGGCGTTCGCTTTGAGCGCCTCCAGCGGCACGATGTCCAGCGTGCGCGCATGACAGGCGTCGAGCTTCACCTTCGGCGCAGACCCGGCCTCATGGGCCTCCAGCCAGCGCGCCGCGCATAGGCACCAGCTGTCTCCGGGCTTCAGGCCGGCGAATCCGAACTCAGGGCGCGGGGTGGACAAATCATTGCCGCGCGACGCGGTGAAGACGAGGAAATCCTCCGTCATCACCGCGCAGACGGTGTGGACGCCCTGGTCCTGGGGGCCGGTATTGCAGCACCCGTCGCGATAGAAGCCGGTGACCGGATCGGTCCCGCAGACGGCGAGCGGCCCGCCGAGCACGTTCCTCGCGCCCGTCCCGCCGCCGCCTGCGCTTTCGTCAAATGGCATGAGTACAAGACCCTTACTGTCTCCCCGGGACCCTGGGGCGGGCCTCAGGATCCTGACCGTTCAGATATGGTCTTTTTGGTCGAGACCAAGAGACTCGGCTGAACAGGGTATATGAGCCGGGCGGTCAGTCGAACTTGGAGAAGTCCGGCGCGCGGCGCTCCATGAAGGCGGTGGCCGCCTCCTTGAACTCGTCGGAGCGCAACTGGTCGGCGAACAGGCCCCCCTCGCGCTCGATGCGCGTCTGCAGGTCTTCCGGCGGCAGGGTGATGAGCATCTTCGCCGTCTTCACCGCACCGGGGGCGAGCCCGGCGATCTTCCGGGCGATCGTCACCACCGCCGCTTCAAACTCGTCCTGGGCCAGCAGGTCGGTGACAAGGTGCTTGGCCGCCGCCTTTTCCGCGTCCCACTTCGCGCCCAGCAGCAGAAGCTCGCTCGCCACCGCGCGCCCGACGATGCCCGGCAAAAGCTGGCTGGAGCCGAATTCCGGCGCCAGGGCGAGATTGACGAAGGGGGTGGAGAACACGGCGCGCTTGGTGGCGTAGACCAGATCGCAATGGAGAAGCAGCGTCGTGCCGATGCCGACCGCCAGCCCGTCCACTGCGGCGATCACCGGCTTCTCACAGCCCATGAGGGCGCGCATGAAGCGCTCCACCGGCGGCATGTCGCCGCCGCCGATATGGGGCGGGGCCTCCATGAAGTCGGTCAGATCATTGCCGGCGCTGAACACGCCGTCGCCGCCGGCGATGATGACCACGCGCACGTCGTCCGCGTTCGCCGCCTCCAGCGCCTCGGCCATGGCGGTGTACATCGCCCGGGTGATGGCGTTCTTCTTGTCCATCCGGTCGAACCGGATCGTGCGGATGCGCTTGTCGTCTGACACCTTGATCGCGTCGGTCATGGATAGTCCTTAAGGCTGGCGCGGGCAGATCAGGATATGGCTGTCGAACACCGCGCCGAGGATGAGGCCGCCGGGAACCGGCGTCGCCACAGAGATGGAATCGATCGCCGTCCCGTCATTGTAGAACACGGTCTCCCACGCCCCGCTTTCGGGGTCCACCCGCACGGCCTGGCTGGGCGCACGCGCGTCGGGATCGGACTGGTGGGCGAGGAAAGAGAACACCTCCGGGTTGCCGCCGATATACAGCGCGCCGTCCTCGCCGAGCTCGATGTTGTCCAGGCCCAGCGGCACGCGGTGGCGCGCGGTGCGGGTCAGGCCGCCCGTGGCGGGATCGCGGTCATAGACGAAGATTTCGCGCCCGATGAAGTTCGCCGCGTAAAGCGTCCCGCCGTCTTGGCTCAGTTGGACGCCGTTGGCGTAGGTCAGCCCGTCGGCGGCGATGCGCCCGGCCTCCCCGTCAAAATAGGCGATGGACGCGAGCGGCAGGCCGAAAAAGCCTTCAAGATAGCCCAGCACGTTCGGTCCGAACCGGCTGTCGTTCGAGGCGTAAAAGCGCTCCGGCCCGGCCGCCGCGACGTCGTTAGGTGAGAACGCCGCCGGGGCGGTCACGGTGCGCACATGGGACAGCGTCCCGTCCTCGGCGATGTCAAAGATCAAGATTTGCGAGCCGGACGCCGGGTGGGACACAACGAACAGGCGCGCGGTTTCGCCGTCACGATAGAGACTGATCCCGTGCGGCCTGAAATCGGCGGGCGTGTCGGTCGAGACGAGGCGCACGGTGCTTACGGGGTCTTCGAGCGCGAAGGCGTAGATTCCGTTTCGCGGGTCCATGGCCTCGCTGCGCCGGTTCATGGCGGACACGAAGACAAGCCCGGTCTCGCGATCGAAAACCACGTCCTCGGTTCCTGGCGCGATCTCCACCGGCGTGCACGCTGACACGTCGCTGGGCGCCGGGTCGGTGAGGGCGCCGCTGGCGGGTATCACGACGACGGCGAGCCGCGCCGCGGCCGCAACGGCCAGCGCGGCGATGATCAATAAAACGATGCGCATGAGCCCCTCCCATAGGTCGTGCGAAGCGTAGGGCGGGGCGGGGGAGGCCGGCAAGCGGGGAGTTTATCCCCGCGACGAACACCGGGCCGGCGCGCGGTGAAGCGCCTCAGGCCTGGGCGGCCAGGCGCTGGACCGGCCGGCTTATCCAACCCCGACAGGGGCAAGCCTACCCTGAAAGGCCACGCGGCGCTTGAAGGAGGGCGGAATGAAGCATTTGATCGTCTGCTGCGACGGCACCTGGCAAAGCCTGGCGCAGGACATGCCCACCAACGTTGCGCTGCTGGCCATGCATCTTGCTCCGACAGCCGCGGACGGGCGCGCACAGATCGTCTATTACGACAGCGGAGTCGGCGCCGGCGTTGAAGCTGCGGGGGCGGGCCTGCTTGGCGGGTTCGCAGACCGCATGACCCGTCTGCTCGGCGGCGCCGCGGGCCATGGCGTGGAGGCGAAGATCTTCGCGGCCTATCGTTTCCTGGCGACCAATTACGCGCCCGGCGACGCGCTGTTCGTCTTCGGGTTTTCGCGCGGGGCTTTCATCGCGCGCTCTTTGTGCGGAATGATGTACGCTTCCGGTCTGCTTTCGCGCTCGCGCCTCGCGCGGATCGGCGAGGCGTACGCGCTCTATCGCTCGGACGTGAAGCCTGACGATCCGGCCGCGCGCGCGTTCCGCAGGGAAAACGGAGCGCGGCCTAAGGTCTCGTTCCTTGGCTGTTTCGACACGGTGGCGATGAACGGGGCGCCCAATCTTGTCGATGCGCTGGCGCTGGATCGGCTGCTCAATCGCGGGCGCGGCTTTCACGACGTCACCGTCAATCGGCTGATCGCACGCGCGCGTCACGCCTGCGCGCTGGACGAGGAGCGCAAGCTCTTCCCGCTCACGCCCATGGCGCCGCCGCGGCGGGCGAGGACGGATCAGGTGGTGGAGATGTGGTTTCCCGGCCACCACGGCGGGGTCGGCGGCGGCGAGGGCGAGGCGCGGCCGTTCTCCGACGCGGCGCTGTTATGGATGGCCGAAGAAGCCGAAGCGGCCGGGCTGCGCTTTGACCCTTGGCTCAAGCGCATCGCTGCGCCCGACCCGCTGGCCCCCATGGCGCGCCCTGACGCGCTGCGGCGCGCAGGGACCGCGCCGCGCATGCTTTACGCCCGGCCCGAAGAGGCGCGCCTGCACGACAGCGTCGCCGCGCGTTATCACGCCCGGCCCGACTGGCGCCCGCCCAGCCTGGCGCCGCTGCGGGCGATGCTGGAGGCTGAACGCGCCTAGCCTGCGCGCCGTGTTCGGGTGAAGAACAGCACCGCAGCGATCGCGCAGAACACCGAGGCCATGACAAAGGGCGCGCCGGCGAAGTCAACGCCGAAGCGCCCGCTCTCAAACGCGAAGAAGAGCTGGGTGTACAAAAGCGGGCTGACGATCAGCACCACGCCGCCGAGCGCGGAAAGCCCGCCTTGAAGCTCGCCCTGCGCGTCCTCGGCGACGCGCTCGGTCATTACCTTCTGCAGGGCCGGCCCCTCCATGCCGGTGATCAGGGCGAAGCTCAAGAACACGTAGACCCACAGGCCCGAGGGCGCGAAGGCGATTCCGAGCAGAGCGAACGCCTCCACGCACAGCGCGATCCAGATCGCCCGGCGTTCTCCGATGCGCTTGAGCAGAAACGGCGTCACCACGGCCTGGGATAAAACGAAGATGATCCCGAAGGCGGCCAGCGAAATCCCGATCTGGGCTTCGCTCCAGGAGAATTTGGCGATCGCCACATAGGCCCAGACCGCTGGATAAACGAAGCTGGAGAGCTGGGCGAAGAAATACACCAGCGCCATGACGCCGATGCCTTCCGCCTTCCTCAGGCGGGACAGCGTGCCGAACGGGTTGGCCCGCCTCCATGAAAAAGCGCGTCGCTTTTCGGCCTTGAGGCTTTCAGGCACCACGAACCAGCCATAGAGCGCGTTCGCGCCCGCCAGCGCCGCTGCGGCGAAGAAGGGCGCGCGGGGGCTGAACTCCCCCAGAAGCCCGCCCAGCGCCGGGCCGAGCACGAAGCCCGCGCCCATGGCCGCGCCCAGCATGGCGAACTGGCTTGCCCGTGTCTCCGGCGGGTGGACGTCGGCGATATAGGCGTTGGCGGTGGAATGGGTCGCGGCGAACACGCCGGATAAAAGCCGCGCGGCGAAGAAGACGTAGAGCGCATGGGCGAGCCCCATGAGCAGAAAATCGATCGCGAGCGCGGTCAACGACAGCAGCAGGACCGGGCGCCGGCCGAACCGGTCGGACAGCCCGCCGATCACCGGCGAGCAGAAGAACTGTGCCAATGCAAAGACGAAGGTGGCGATCCCGCCCCAGCGCGCGGCCTCGGCGACGCCTTCGCCGGTGAGCTCCATGAGAAGCGCGGGCAGGACCGGCATGATCAGCGCGAACGCCAGCGCGTCGATCAGCACCGTGGCGGTGACGAAAATCGTCGCGGCCGGGCGTGTAGCCTTGGTCGGGGCGGGGGCGGCGTCTGTCATGACCGAGGCTTACGCCTCACCGATGACACCGGCAAGCGCGCTCAGGCGTTCAACGGCGCATCGCTGAGATGCGGCGGTTTGCGCCCGGGCGTCGCTAAGGGCTGCATCTCATTTGTGCTGCGCTTGGGGGGAGTTTGGCGCCGCCGCCGAGAGCTGGGGATTAGGCTGCTTGGCTGATGAGCCGCTTGATGAAATCAATAACGATTTGAAGCTGAGAGCTGTCCGCCACGCTTTGGTGATCGCCGTGCGCGACTGCGTTGCGGGCGCGGCTGAGGCCGGTAAGAAGGCGCGCTTCTTCTGACGAGATTTCGCCGTTGATCTCGAGTGCGCCTATAAGGCTGCGCGGAGACCGGCGCGCTGTCAGATCCGCGCCATACTGCGCGCTGAGCTTTGATATCGCCGCCGCCTCGAACACGCTCCAGGCATAGAGTTCCGCCGCCACTAGATGGCCTCCGGCTATCAATGCATCAAGCTCACCGAGCGCTGTATCGAATTCAATTCCCGGGAGACCTGTGGGCGTCCATTCAGGTTCAACCTCTCCAGGAGCCACGATGTGTAATGTCCAGCCCGGAGCCTTGTTTACACAGGCGGCGATAGACGAGAACTGTTGGCCAGCCTCCCGGTTTTTTATCTCGATCGCCAACTTTTCGGCGTCTTTGATTGCAATGGCGTCAGGCCGATAGCCGTCAAATTCCTGCGGCAAGAGACTCCGACCTGGGTGTTCAACGAAGGTGTAGCCGCGGCTTTCGTAGCTGTCGCGCAATACTGTGAGCATGTCGCGCTCAATTGATGCGTGGCGGGTCATGCTAGGCCCTTTCTTCGAACCGAATATAGACGCATGGCCGCGCTCGCTCCAGCGCCTCGACGAGGCCGGCTGACACTGCTCGAAATGTCTCGGGTCGGCTCGGCGGATAAATCTCAGCGTTGATGCTATGCACCTGACGGTCGTCGAGCATGATCACATGGATTGCAGCGTCGAGAATCGGCTTGATAACATTGTCGAGATCACCCGAGGTCTCGTCGCTTGCAAACCAGATGAGCGTAAAGCGCAACGGGTCGCCGCTCAAAAACACAGGCGGGTCCAACTCGGCCCGAACCGCCGCGGATACACGGCTCTTCCAAGCTTTCAAGCCTTCGGGCTTTGCTTGGAGCGAACGCGGGTTCCCATCCAAAACACATTCAAGCGGAAACTTTGGAAACACGCTAAGCAGTCCACGGTTAAGTGCACATTGATTGCACTCTCGCCCCAACCACTACGCCTGACAAGCGTATTTCGACAGGTTGCGCCCGGGCGGCGTTACTCCGCCGCCTCCACCGCCGCGTCCTCCACCTCGGGCTCGTATCCAAGGATCGGGCCGAGTTCCTTTTCCGCGCGGCGCAGGGTCCAGCCCTTGCGCGTCGCGTAGTCCTCCACCTGGTCCTTGGTGATGCGGCCGACGGCGAAATAAGCGCTTTGCGGGTGGGCGAAATACATGCCCGACACGCTCGCCGGCGGGTTCATCGCCCAGCTTTCAGTCAGCGTGATCCCGGTGCGCTCGCTGGCTTCGAGCAGCTCGAACAGGAAGCCCTTCTCGGTATGGTCGGGCTGGGCCGGGTAGCCCGGCGCCGGACGGATGCCGGCGTAGTCTTCCTTGATCAGCTGATCGACCGTGAGATCCTCGTCCGGCGCATAGCCCCAGTATTCCTTGCGCACGCGCGCATGGAGATACTCCGCGAAGGCTTCGGCGAAGCGGTCGGCGAGCGCCTTGAACAGGATCTCCGAATAGTCGTCGTTGGCGTCCTTGAACTTCTGGATGAACTTTTCTTCAGCCGCGCCCGCGGTCACGGCGAAGCCGCCGATATAGTCATCCTGGGTCGGCGAGACGAAGTCACAGATCGTGTAGTGAGGCTTGTCGCCGTCCTTCTTGGTCTGCTGGCGGATGCCGTGGAAGCGGCCGGCGACCTCGGTGCGGGTCTCGTCGGTATAGACCTCCACATCGTCGCCCTTGCGGCTCGCCGGAAACAGGCCGACCACGCCCTTGGGCTGAAGCCATTCCTCCTCGACCATCTGCTTGAGCATCTTCTGAGCATCGTCGAACAAGGCCTTCGCCGCCTCGCCGCGATTGGGATCGGAGAAGATTTTCGGATAGGTCCCCTTCAGGTCCCAGGCGAAGAAGAAGGGCGTCCAGTCGATATAGTCGACCAGATCCTTCAGGCGCACGTCGTCGACCGTGGTCAGGCCCATTGTCTTGGGTTTGACGGGGGTGTAGCCGTCCACATCGGCGTCGAAGGCCTTCTGCCGGGCTTCCTCCAGCTTCAACCGGTCGCGATTGCCCTGGGTGCGGGCTCGCGTCTCCCGGATCTTGGCGTATTTCGCCTGCAGCTCCTCCCAGTAGGGCTGGCGCTGGTCTTCGGCGAGCAGCTTGGAGACCACGCCCACCGCGCGGCTGGCGTCATGCACGTGAACCACCGGCGCCTTGGAATAGCTCGGCTCGATCTTCACCGCGGTGTGGGCCGGGCTCGTGGTCGCGCCGCCGATCAGCAGCGGAATGTCGAAGCCCTCGCGCTGCATCTCCAGCGCCACGGTGACCATCTCGTCCAGCGAGGGGGTGATGAGGCCGGACAGCCCGATCACGTCGCACTTTTCGTCCTTGGCGGTCTGCAGGATCTTCTCCGGCGGGACCATGACGCCCATGTCCACCACGTCATAGCCGTTACACTGCAGCACCACGCCGACGATGTTCTTGCCGATATCGTGAACATCGCCCTTCACCGTGGCCATGAGGATCTTGCCGTTGGACTGCTTGTCCAGCCCCAGCTCCTTGCGCTCCTCTTCCATATAGGGAAAGAGGTGGGCCACGGCCTTCTTCATCACGCGCGCGGACTTGACCACCTGGGGCAGGAACATCTTGCCCTCGCCGAACAAATCGCCAACCACGTTCATGCCGTCCATGAGCGGACCTTCGATGACGTGCAGCGGGCGTTCGGCGGCCTGGCGCGCCTCTTCGGTGTCGTCGACGATATAGTCGTCGATCCCCTTGATGAGCGCGTATTCCAGACGCTCCTTGACCGGCTTGGAGCGCCATTCAGCGTCCACCTTTTTCTCCGCCTTGCCGTCGCCCTTGAAGCGGTCGGCGGCCTCGAGAAGGCGCTCGGTGGAGTCCTCTCGGCGGTTGAGGATCACGTCCTCGCACAGATCGCGCAGCTCAGGATCGATCTGGTCGTAAATGTCCAGCTGGCCCGCGTTCACGATCCCCATATCCATGCCCTTCTTGATGGCGTGGTAAAGGAAGACCGAGTGCATGGCCCGGCGCACCGGCTCGTTGCCGCGGAACGAGAACGAGATGTTGGACACGCCGCCGGAAATGTGCGCGCCGGGCAGGTTCTCGCGGATCCATTCGGTGGCTTCGATAAAGTCCACCGCGTAATTGTTGTGTTCCTCGATTCCGGTGGCCACCGCGAAGATGTTCGGGTCGAAGATGATGTCCTGCGGGTCGAAACCGACCTGGTCCACCAGAATCTTGTAGGCGCGCTCGCAGATTTCGATCTTGCGCTTGGCGGTGTCGGCCTGGCCTTCCTCGTCGAAGGCCATGACCACGACCGCCGCGCCGTAATCCTTGCAGGCGCGCGCGTGGGCGAGGAATTCCTCTTCACCTTCCTTCATGGAGATCGAGTTCACGATCGCCTTGCCTTGCACGCATTTCAGGCCCGCCTCGATCACATCCCATTTGGAGGAGTCGATCATGATCGGAACCCGCGCAATATCGGGCTCGGCCGCGATCAGGTTGAGGAAGGTGACCATGGCCTCTTTTGAGTCCAGCAGCCCCTCGTCCATGTTCACGTCGATGATTTGGGCGCCGTTCTCCACCTGCTGGCGGGCGACCTCCAGGGCGGTGGTGTAGTCGCCTTCCTTGATGAGCTTCCTGAAACGCGCCGATCCGGTCACGTTGGTGCGCTCGCCCACATTGACGAAGATGGCGCGGCTCTGGGTCGTCGTCTCTTCGGTCATGCTTGTCCTCAAGCCAGTTCGAACGGTTCGAGCCCTGCAAGGCGCATCGCCTGCGGGCGCTCGTTTGCGACGCGCGGCGCGCCGGCGTGGGCCGCCTTCGCGATTTCGCCGATGTGCGCGGGCGTCGTGCCGCAGCAGCCGCCAAGGATGTTCACCAGCCCCTCATCGGCCCACTCGGCGACGAAGGCGGCGGTCTGCTCGGGCGTTTCGTCATACTCGCCGAAGGCGTTGGGCAGGCCTGCATTGGGATAGGCGAGCACCTTGCATTCGGCGATGCGGGCGAGCTCCTTCACATAGGGGCGCAATTCTTTGGCCCCCAGCGCGCAGTTCAGCCCCACGGCCCACGGCTGGGCGTGGCGGATGGAGTTGTAGAACGCCTCTGTGGTCTGGCCCGACAGGGTGCGGCCGGACGCGTCGGTGATGGTGCCCGACAGGATGATCGGAATGTCCTCGCTCACCGATCCGTCGCGGCGGCAGTCCAGGATCGCCTTGATGGCGGCTTTGGCGTTGAGCGTGTCGAAAATCGTTTCGATCAGGAAGAAGTCCACGTGCTCGGCCATGGCGCGCGCCTGTTCGGCGTAGGTGTCGCGCACCTCGTCGAAGGTCACCGCGCGAAAGCCGGGATCCTCCACGTCGGGCGAGAGCGAGAGGGTCTTGTTGGTCGGCCCGATGGCGCCCAGCACGGCCTTGGGCTCGCCGGTCTCTTTTTCCCGCTTGTCCGCGGCGGCGCGCGCCAGCCGCGCGCCCTCGGCGGCGATTTCGGCGGCTAGGCTTTCCATTTGATAGTCGGCCTGGGCGATCTGGGTGGCCGAGAACGTATTGGTCTCGATCATGTCCGCACCGGCGTCGAAGAAGGCGGTGTGGATTTCCTCAATCAGGGCGGGATTGGACAGATTGAGCGTCTCGTTATTGCCCTGGATGGAGCACGACCAGTCGGCGAAGCGCTCGCCGCGATAGTCGTCCTCTTTCAGCTTATAGGTCTGGATCTGGGTGCCCATGGCCCCGTCCAGCACAAGAATGCGCTTGCGGCTCAACGCCTCGAGCGCCTCGATTCTCTCACGTCGAGTCATCACTCTCTCGTCTGTTGCGGCGCAGCTTTAAGCGGCGGCTTCTTCGGTTTCCGGCTTCACGCCCAGAAGCGCGCAGGTGGACAGCGCCAGATCGGCCCGGTTCAAGGTGTAAAGGTGGAACTGGTCGGCGCCGCCTTCGGCGAGCCTTGACGCCAGCTCGGCCGCCACATGGGCGGTGACCAGCTCGCGGGTCTTGGGATCGTTCTCAAGGCCCTCGTAAAGCTCGTCCATCCAGGCGGGGACGTTGGACCCGCACATGCCGGCCATGCGCTTAAGACCCTTGAAGTTGGGTTGCAGCATGATCCCCGGCACGATGGGGATGTCGATCCCGGCTTTACGCACCTTCTCCACGTAGCGGAAATAGGTGTCCGCCTCGAAAAAGAACTGGGTGATCGCGCGGGTCGCGCCGTTGTCGATCTTCTTTTTCAGAAGATCGATGTCGTAATCGTAATCCGGGCTTTCGGGATGCTTTTCGGGATAGCACCCCACCGAGATCTCAAAATCGCCGATGCGCTTGATCCCGGCGGCGAGATCGGAGGCGTTCACATAGCCGCCTTCATGGGGCGTGTATTTCTCGCCGATGCCTTCGGGCGGATCGCCGCGCAGCGCCACGATATGGCGCACGCCCGCGTCCCAGTAATCCTTGATGACCTGGTCGATTTCCTCGCACGTGGCCGATACGCAGGTCAGGTGCGCGGCCGGCTTCATGCCGGTTTCCTGAACGATCCGGCGCACGGTGCGGTGCGTGCGGTCGCGCGTGGACCCGCCCGCGCCATAGGTGACGGAAACAAAATGCGGATTGAGCGGCTCAAGCCGTCCGATGGACTCCCACAGGCGCGCCTCCATGTCCTCGTTCTTCGGCGGGAAGAACTCGAAAGACACTTTCATGGCGGAGCCCTGGCCCGGAGCGCTGCGCGCGGCGATCGTCATGGGACACCTTTAAACGGCTACGCGGCGAACCTCGCCGCACGATATAAAGATATCTTTATGCGATTATCTGCGCCGGTTCAATGCGTCTTTTACGGCACACCCTGGCGCAGCCAAGCGGGAACATCGTTCTCTAAGTTGACGTTCCGGACCCCGTTATTGATGTTCGCAAAAACTTCACCATCCCCACCAATGCAGCGAAGGAAGGGGCCGGTTTGACGCTTTCGACCACGCCTTTACGTCTGATTTTGATGCTCGCCGCTCTTGTCCTGCCCGCCGCCTGCGCGGCGACGCCGGAGGCGCGCGACGCCAACGATCCGTTCGAGCCGGTCAACCGGGCGGTGTTTCAGTTCAACATGACCGTCGACGACGCCCTGATTGAGCCGGCGGCGAACGCCTACACTGCGGTGACGCCGAAACCGGCGCGCGACAGCGTGCGCAACGTGTTCACCAACCTGAACCGGCCGGTGGTGTTCGCCAACGACGTGCTTCAGGGCGACATCCGCGCCGCGTCGGAGACTGCTGGCAGCTTCGTGCTCGACACCACGCTGGGGCTTCTGGGGATCATTCCGCTGGCCAAGCGGGCCGGCATCACCCAGCACTCCGAGGACTTCGGTCAGACGCTCGCGCGCTGGGGCGTGCCGGAGGGGCCTTATCTGATGCTTCCGGTCATGGGCCCGAGCAGCGTCCGCGATGGAACGGGACGCTTCGTCGACCGCTATCCCCACCCGTTCAACTATAACGAGGATTTCTCCAGCTCCGGGGAGGCCTGGGCGCTGCGTGCCCTGAACGGGATCGACCAGCGCGCGCGCGCTCAAAACGTCATGGATACGCTCGACCGCACCGCGATCGACCCGTACGTCCAGGTGCGTTCGGCCTGGCGTCAGAACCGCGAGCAGGCGGTTCGTGACGGCGCGGCGAACGAAGGTGATTACGAGGATCTGCCCGAATTCGACTAGCTTCACGAGATCGCGATCCTGCTTCATCTCCCTGCATCGGCTCCCCAGCTAAGCTGCGATCATGATGAAACATACGGCCCGAGCCTGAACGCTTGGGCTGGAAAGGACGAGCCCATGTACGCCTCCATCAGAACCGCCGCCTTCACCGTGCTCGCCGCTTTTGTGGTTTGGGCCGCGCCGGTGTTCGGCCAGGCGTCCGCCCAGGACGCCGAGGCCTTCATCTCCGAGAACGCCCAGGAGGTGATCTCCACCTTGCAGGCGCTGGAGCAGGGCGAGGCCCAGCTGGACGACGTTCGCGCGGATTTCCGCGACCGGGTCCAGAACCTCGCTGACGTGGATCGCATCACCAATTTCGTGCTGGGCCGTTATCGGCGCACGGCCGAAAGTGAGCAGCTGAGCGAGTTTCGCGACACGTTCCGCGAATATGCGTTCTCGGTCTACGAAAACGAGCTGACCAACTATGCCGGCCAGACGCTGGAGGTGACCGGATCGGTGACCCGCCGGCCCGGCGACTACATCGTCGAGACGATCGTCACCGGCGGCCCGGCGGGCGAAGAGTACGAAGTCAACTGGCGCGTGCTGCAGGGCGATGATGGTGATCTGCGCGTCGTTGACGTCCAGGTCATGGGCATCTGGCTGGCGCAGACCCAGCGCGATCAGATCACCTCGGTGATCGGCAATGCGCGAGGGGACGTGTCCGCGGCCACCGAGCTTCTGCGCTCCAAGCTGCGCGAGGGCGATCTGCCCGGCGCGGAGGATTTAGAGGACGCGGGGTAGGTTCGCAGCAGGCGAACTGCAATGTCCTCCCCCGCCTGCGGGGGGAGGTGTCCGCGCAGCGGACCGAGGGGGCTTGCGCGAACCTTAAGGCGGGCGCCGCCCCCTCGGCCCTACGGGCCACTGCCCCCGCGAGCGGGGGGAGACATCAGCGCCTCGGACCGCTCACGGAGCGCTTGCCTTACGCCCCCTTCGCCATTCCCCACGCATACTCCGCCATGGGCTCCACCAGCGCGCCCAGCTCCTTGGCGCGCTCATTGGAGGCGTTGCCCTGCACCGAGCGCGCATAGACGCCCTGGGCGATGCCGGCGAGGCGGAAGATGTTGTAGGCGATATAAAAATCGAGCTTGGGAATGCCGTCCCGGCCGGTGCGCCTGCAATAGGCCGCGACGTATTCCTCCTCGGTGGGGATGCCGAGGCTTTTCAGATCCACGCCCAGAAAGCCGGAGCGGATATCCTTGGGCGTGCGCCATTGCATGAGCTGGTAGGTGAAGTCGGCCAGCGGATCGCCCAGCGTTGAAAGCTCCCAGTCCAGCACCGCGATGACGCGCGGCTCGGTGGGATGGAAGATCATGTTGTCCAGGCGATAGTCGCCGTGGACCACGCTGGTGCGCTCCTGCTCCGGCGCATGGGCGGGCAGCCATTCGATCAGGGCGTCCATGGCCTTGATCTCATGGGTTTCGGCCGCCTTGTACTGCTTGGTCCAGCGCCCGATCTGACGGTCAAAATAATTGCCCGGCTTGCCGTAATCGCCAAGGCCGGCCTTCTCGTAATCGATGGAGTGAAGCTGGGCCAGAGTGGCGTTGGAGGCGTCGTAGATCGCGGCGCGCTCATCAGGAGCGAGATCGGGCAGGTAGGGATCCCAGAAGATCCGCCCGTCGACGAAATCCATCACATAAAACGCCGTGCCGATGACGCTCTCATTCTCGCACAAACCATGCATTTTTGGAGCGGGAAAGCCTTCCCCGCCCAGCGCGGCCATCACCTTGAACTCGCGGTCCACCGCATGGGCGCTGGGCAACAACTTGCCCGGCGGCTTGCGGCGCAGCACGTACCGGCCGGATTTCGCCTCCAGCTTATAGGTGGGGTTGGACTGGCCGCCCTTGAACTGCTCGATGGTGAGCGGGCCTTCAAACCCCTCCACATTCGCCGCCATCCACGCTGCAAGCGCGGTCTCGTCGAATTTCAGGGCGTCGGCGACCGGCTTGGTGCCGGAAAAGGCGTCGTCGAGTTGGGACATGGGGTCTCTTTTGAAATTTGAATTGCCGCTTCAGTTCAGCCCAGCGGGCAGGAAGTCTCAAGGCTCAAAACGGATAGATGCGCACCAACCCAATTTCGATAGCGAGCACTGCCGTCGCCGCGACTGCGATGTTTACAAGCGAGGCGTGCACGTCATTGACCGCCACGCCGGTTTTAACCCGAGCTCGCACAAGAAATACGGCGCTGAAACCGAGATAGGCGAGCGCCAGTCCGGCGGGCGACTGGACCTCTAGCCAGAGGCGGCCCGCCCAGACTGGCAAGTCGACTCCGAGAAAGAACGCGAAAACGCCCGCTAAAATTAGAAGGGCGCACAGGCCAGCTGATAGCGCCAATGTCATTCGGGCCGGCCGGAACCACGCGCGTGAGCGACCTTCTGAAAAGTGCCTCCTGGCTTCGCCGGTCTTCGGGTCGGGCGGTCGATGCGGTTCCGGTAACGGGCCCCAGAGCGACCAGATCGCCGCACCTCCGCCAAAAACCAGGGCGGGCAAGACGATGAGGATGAAGACGAGCGGCGCCATCCATGATGACGCCGTCTGATCAAGGAACTCGCCGAGGACCCGGACGCCGAACCCGTAATAGACGGCGAAGCCCACCAGCCCCGCCGTCCAGCGCAATATGAGAAGTGCCGTCACCCCTCGTGCTTCACCACATCCCCGTCAGCCATCACGAAGTCCACGTCGGTAAGCTCGGAGATGTTTTCCAGCGGATCACCGTCCACGGCCACGATGTCGGCGTAGAAGCCCGGCGCGATGCGGCCGATCTGGTCCTCCATCTGCACATGGCGTGCGCCCACCGTGGTGGCGCTGGCGATGGCCTCCAGGGGGGTCATGCCCGCTTCGACGTAAAGCTCGAACTCATGGGCGTTGTCGCCATGGGCCGAAACGCCTGAATCGGTGCCGAACGCGATGGTGACCCCGCCCTCATGGGCGCGGCGGACCATTTCCAGCATTTGCGGGCCCACCACGCGCGCCTTGGCGGCCTGGAAGGGCGTCATCCAGCCCGCGTCGGCCTGGTCGGCGACCCAGGCGCCGGCCATGGCGGTGGGCACCAGAACCGCGCCGTTCTCGCGGAACAGGCGGATGGATTCGCGATCCAGATACGTGCCGTGCTCGATGGAATCCCCGCCGGCGCGCAGAAAGGCGTTGATGCCCGTCACGCCATGGGCGTGGGCGGTCACCCGCCGGCCCATCATGTGCGCGGCGCCGACGATGGCTTCCAGTTCACGCTGAAAGAATTGCTGCTCCACCCCGGCGCCGGTGGAGGAGAGAACGCCGCCGGTGGCGGTGATCTTGATCACGTCGGCGCCTTCCTGGACCAGCTGGCGCACCGCGCGCGCGCAATCATCCGCGCCGTTGCAGGCGTAGGGGCTGCCGGTCTCGCGCAGGATCTGCACCGACCAGCCGTTGGAATCGCCATGGCCCCCGGTGGGCGTCACCGCGCCGCCGGCGATTCGCATGCGCGGCCCGATGAAGTCGCCGGACCGCACCCCGTCGCGCAGGGCGCGCACCGCCTCCATGTTCCCGCCCACGTCCTGGATCGTGGTGAAGCCCGCGCGCACCGTGCGCCCGGCGTAAAGCACGCCGTCGATGGCGTTGTCGGCGGGGCCTTCGGTGAAGTTGGCGATGCGCCGTCCCGGGCCTTGCTGGCCGGTGATATGGACATGGGCGTCGATGAAGCCGGGCATGACGTAATCATCGGAAAGATCGACGATCTGCGCGCCCTCGCGCGTCACAAAGCCGTCCTCGATCGCCTCGATCCGGTCGCCGCGCACAAGAACCGAAACCTCGCGCCGCGGCCGTTCCTCGCCGGGTTCGGCGATCAGAGTTCCAGCGTGGATGATGGTCAGCGGCTCGTCCGCCGCGCCGTCCTGGGCGAGCGCGAATGCGGCGAACCCGGGTGAAGCGAACACGGCTGAAGCGAACACGGCGGCGCAGGCGCCGGCGAGCATGGTGCGGATCATGAAGTCCTCCCCGTTTATATCGTTGGCCTAGTTGTCCGCCCGCGCCGCTGCGCTGTCAAATCAGCCGCCAAACGAAAACGGCCCGGACGTCGCGCCCGGGCCGTTTGTAAATATCGCAATGCGCCGTGAGGCTTAGAGGCCGGGCAGCTTGCTGCGGCCGCTGCGGCGGCGCTCGATTTCGACCTCGCCGCCACCGGTGATGCGTTCGATTCGGGCGCGCTCGGCTTCGGGATCGAGCGGGTCGCCGTTATCGTCCACCATGCGCTCGCCGTCGCGCCAGAACAGGACGCGGTCGGCCAGGCTCTCGCGCTTGCGTACGATGGCGGCGGTCTCGCCGTCGATCAGGGCGCGCACGTCCGGGTTGGCGTCGGCCGCGCCGGCGCGGGCCGCCAGCAGGATCTCACCGTCAGAGGCGCGCGAGGAGTCCATGTCGCCGAACAGGGCGCGGCGCGCCTGGCGGTCCTGGAACACGTCCTCGGCGCGCAGCTCGCCCGGCTGGGGCGGGCGCAGATTGTATTCCGGCGGGACGGTGAGCGGCGCGATGGTCACCACCCGGAACTCGTCCGGCGTGGCGCGCTCGGCGCCCAGGGCCTGGCGAACGCCGGACGAGCACGCGCTCGCGCCGATCAGGGCGGCCGCCGAAACGATGAGCAGGGAACGAATTCGCATGGCGAGGAGCCTTCCGCTTCAAAATTCTGAAGAAACTTCTAACAGACGCGCCGCGGCGATGACCAGCCTTCTTGGCGCCGTGTTTTCCGGGAGTCGTATAGGCGCGCCTACCGATCCTTGTCGCCGTGAAGGACGAGATCGAGGATCAGCACCGCCACGCCCACCGAGATGCCGGCGTCGGCGATATTGAACACGTAGGGAAAGTAGAGCCCGGAAAAGTCCAGGAAGTCGGCCACCGCGCCATAGAAGAAGCGGTCGAGCACGTTGCCGATCGCCCCGCCGATGATCATGCCGAACGCCAGCGCCTGCAGCCGGCGCACGGCGGAGAACATCCAGACCGCCAGAAAGCCCGAGATGATCAGGGAGACGGCGATCAGGATCGCGCGCTGCCAGACGCTGTCGGCCTGGAACAGGCCGAAGCTGACGCCGCGATTCCAGACCATGGTGAGGTTGAAGATTGGATCAATGATGACGATGGAATTCGCCTTCGCCGCCGTGTTGCACGGACCCGGCGCGGGGCAGAACCGGTCGAGATCCAGACCGTTCAGGATCCACAGCTTGGTGGCCTGGTCGGCGACGAACACGATCAGCGCCACGGCGAAGCCGAACACGACGATGCCGGCCGTCGGCCTGTGACGCGAAAACAGGGGTTTCATGGCGGCTCCCTCAAGACGACTGAGCCGATACCAGCCCGGCGCCGGGAAATCCAGCCAAAGCGGCGGCTGGCGCGAGCGAACGGGCCGGCAGGTCCAGGGGGATCTGCCCAAACGCGTTCTCGGTCCCCGGCGAGTGTCCCGGACTCGATCCGGGACCGAGGCCGGGGCCATGCAGCCTTTCAGGTTTGAGCGCGGGTGCGGCGAAACGGCGTTGTCGCGAGCCTTCCAGGCACGGCGCTCGCCATCCCAGGGTGCGGCGACGTGCTAACCGCCCAGATGGCTGAGGAAGGGCAGGCCCAGCGCCGCGGCCATGACCAGCTCGAACCCGACGCCGATCCAGTTATAGCGCGTCGCGGTCTCTTTCTCACCGTCGGCGAAGATCGAGACCACCCGCCCGATCGCCATGCCGAGCCAGTAGCAGGCGGCGGCGAAGCTTGCGCCCATCACCGCGCCGGCGCCGGCCTGAAAGCTCATGGCGAGGCTCAACAGCACCGCGCCGTGCAGGAGCAGAAGCGCGCCGCCATAGCTGGCGCGGAACTCCGCCCATCCGCCTTTCCAGCGCGGATCGGGCGCCAGGCGGACGACGCTCTGGCCCCAGCGTGGATTGACCAGGCTTAATAGCCCCATCACCGCCCCCATCACCGCGGCGAGTCCGGCGATGATCCAGGGTATCGGCAGCCCGTCGCCCATGGTGCGCTCCGTTGCTCGATGGTCCGTCAGCCCGCCCGCAAGATAGACTGCATGGTGACGAAAGAAAGCACCTTGACGCGCCCAATTCGCTGAACCGGTTTACAGGTTCCGGGTCAAACGCCCCACGCCCGCGTACAGCCCGCATAGCGCCAGCGTCCAGAGCGCGAAAACGGCGGGGACCGCGCCGTCCGGCCCCTGCGCCGCGCCAAGGCCGGTGACGGCGATCAAACACGTCGCTGCGCCATAGGCCAGCGCGACGCGCCGGTGGCTCCATCCCGCCGCGATGAGGCGCTGATAGGCGTGCTCGCGGTGGGCCGAGAGCGAGAACCGGCCGTGTCGCGCCCGGCGCAGCAGCGTTAAAAGCACGTCGGCGAGGAACACAAGAACGAACAGGGGCGCAAGCCATAGCGAGCCGGAAAACCCCATCCCCGCCATGGCGAGCGCGCCGCCGGCATAGGCGGCGCCCGTGACAAGCGATCCGCAATCTCCGGCGAAGACGCGGGCGGGCGGCAGGTTGAAAAGGCTGAAGCCTGCAAGCCCCGCTGCGAGCGCTGCGCCGATCAGCGCGGCGTCAAGCGCTCCGGCGACGAGACCGGCAAGGCTGAGCGCCAGGCTCGCCGGGAGCATGACGGCGGCCATCATCCCGTCCGACCCGTCCATGAAGTTCACGGCGTTGGCGGTGACGAAAACGAACAATGCAGAGCCAAGAAGCCCGGCCGCGACGGGCAGGGTGAGGCTTATCTCCGGCGTGATCGCCAGCCAGGTCACCGGTCCGGCGACCGCGGCCATGGCGAGCGACAGGCTGATGAAGGCGGCGAACTTGACCTTCTCGTTCAGCGTCACGAGGTCGTCGGCGAGGCCCAGCGCGCAGAACAGGGCGGCGATCCCCGCGATCGGGGCCAGCCCGGCGCTTCCCACCGGAAACAGGCTCGCTGCGGCGAGCCCGGCGCCGAGGCCCGCTGCGACGCCAAGTCCGCCGGCGCGCGGGGTGGGGCGCTTGTGCGCGGAGCGGGCGTTGGGCTGGTCGATCACGCCGGCTTTCCAGGCGAGCGCGGTGACAAGCACGCTTGCGCAAAGCCCCGCCAGGGCGAGCGCGAGGAAGACCAGGCTCACGCAGCGCCTCCAAGCGTGACCGCCTTTACCGTCCAACCTGGCCGATCGCCGGCGAGCGCCGCGGCGGCGTCGGTGGCCGCGTCCTTGGTGTCGAACAGCGCAAAGGCGCTCGCGCCCGATCCCGTCATGCGCGCAAGGCGCGCGCCGGGCAGCGCGGCGAGGGCGTCGATGGTCTCGCCCGCCAGGGCTTCAAGCTTTCGCGCAGGCGGTTCAAGGTCGTTCGCGCCGTCTGCAATGACGGACAGCGCCGCCTCGAGGGTCCCGGCCACCGGCGCGGCGGTTTTCGCAAGCGGCGCCGGGTCGAGATCGTCGAAGGCTTTAAACACCGGCCCGGTGGGCAGCGCGGCGCCGGGATTAGCGATCACGGCGGGCAGGGCGGGCCAGGCGATCAGGGGGGTGATGGTCTCTCCGATCCCGGTCATCACGAGCGGGCGGGCGTGAACGCAGGCAGGCACGTCCGCGCCCACCACCGAGCCGATTTCTGCAAGCGCGCGGGTGGAGAAGCCCAGATCCCAGACCCGGTTCAGCAGCCTCAGCGCGGCGGCGGCGTCGGACGAGCCCCCGCCCAGCCCGGCCGCTACGGGAAGGTGCTTTTCCAGGGTGAGCGCCGCGCCGAGCTCGGGCCGTCCGGCTGCGGCGCGAAGGGCGTAGGCCGCTTTGAGAACCAGGTTTTGGGGCTCGCCCGCCAGCGCGTCGCCGCCTGGGCCGGTGAGGGTGAGGGTCAGTGCTCCGGCAGGTTCCGCGCCCAGCGCATCGCCCCAGTCAGCGAAGGCGACAAGGGAGGCGAGGGGGTGATAGCCGTCCGCCCGCGCACGGCCCACGCGCAAGGTGAGGTTCACCTTGGCGGGCGCGAATTCAGTGGCTTCGACGCTCATTCCAGATCGCCCGGCCCGGCCTCCAGGCCCAGCTCCAGGCGCCGGCGCAGCAGCGCCTCCTCGCGCGTGTCCGGATCAAGCTCCAGGGCGCGCCGCCATTGGAACCGCGCCTCCAGCGGCCGGCCGACAGCGGCGTAGGCGTCGCCCAGATGCCAGTTGATCGTGGGGTCGGAGGGGCTGCGCTCCACCGCGCGTTCAAGCCAGGTGACCGCCTCGTCCAGCCGGTCCTGCTTGAAATGGCCCCAGCCGAGCGAATCCAGAATGGCGCCGTTTTCCGGCGCGAGCTCGGCGGCCCGGGCGACAAGGTCGAAGCCTTCCTCGGCGCGCTCTCCAAGCACGATCCAGTTATAGCCCAGATGGTTGAGCACGCGCGGCTCGTCGGGCGCGGCCTCCAGGGCGGCGAGGAAATAGGGCTCCGCCGCCCGCCAGCCCTCGGCGCTCTGGCGGCAGACCCCGGCGTAATAGAGCGGGCGCCAGTCGAGGGCTTCGCTGGTTTCGCGGCGGCGCTCCACCACCGCGTCATAGAGCGGCGCCGCCTCCTCGCAGCGGCCTGAGGCGCGCAGCATGTCGGCGAGCAGAAGCCTGGGCGCCTCGCGGCGGGTTTCGCCGGCGAGGGCGCGCGCCTCGTCCAGCGCTACGTCGCGCGCACCGGAGCGGAACTCCAGCCAGGCCGCGTTGACCGCGGCTTCCGGCGCGAACGGCCCCCTATCGACGGTGCGGTAAGCGTCCATGGCCGCGTCGTCGAGCGACAGGTCTTCCAGAAGTTCCGCCAGCCCCATGGCCGCGCGCGCGAAATCGGGATCGAGGCGCTGCACGATGCGCAGATACAGGGCGGAATAGTCCACCGGCGCCTGGCTGGTCAGAAGCGCGGCGGGCGTGAACAGGGCGCGTGCGGCGGCCTCGTGGGCCTGAGGAAAGCGCGGGGCGCGCCGGCCTGCACGCACGCGGTCCAACGCAGCGGAGACTTCGGGATCCTCGCGCCCCGGCGTCGCGGCCAGGCGATCGACATAAAGCGCTTCGGCCTCGTCGCGGCGGCCGCGTCGCTCCAGAAACTCGCCCAGCAGCACCGTGGTGAAATCGTCAAGCTCAAGCCCGGCGCGCGCGGCGCGGTAGGCGCTTTCGGCGGCGTCGTAATCGCGCGCGGCCTCTGCGATCAGGGCGCGGTGCACCAGAAGGTGGCCGGTGACCGAGAACGGCGAGGCGCTGGCGGTTCGGCCATGGGCGTCCTCGGCGCGGCGCGCCTCCACCAGCTCCCAGGCGGCGATCATGTCGCTGACCATGTCGGTGAAGGGGTCGGGCGAGGTGTCCGGCGCGGGCGCGTCCACGCGCGCCCCGGCGAGCTTTGCGGCGCGCAGGTACAGCCGGGCGAGGCGCGAGGCGCCCTGGTCGCCGGCGGCCGCCGGCGCGGCGTCGTCGGCCCGTCGAAACTCCCCAGCCATCAAAGCCGCCAGGAAGGCGCGCTCCGACAAAAGCTCCGAACCCGGTTCGAACGCCAAAGCGTCGGCGTAGAGGCGCGCCGAGGCGTCCACATCCCGCGCCGCCCCGGCGTAGCGTGCGGCGAGAAACGCGCCATAGACCGATTGCGGCTCGTCGTCGGGCGCGAGAAACGGCCCGGCCCCGGAGGAGCAGGCGCTCAGCGACAGGGCGGTGAGAATGATCGCGCCGGCGCGCAGCATGGCGTTCACGGGGTGCGGCTCTCACACCCCGCGCCCCTTACATGTTGGGATAGTTCGGACCGCCGCCGCCTTCGGGCGTGGTCCAGTTGATGTTCTGGTTCGGATCCTTGATGTCGCAGGTTTTGCAGTGGACGCAGTTCTGCGCGTTGATCACGAACTTCTGCTCGCCCGAGCCCTCGTCCTCGGTCCATTCATAGACCGCCGCGGGGCAATAGCGCGCCGATGGGCCGCCGAACACCTTCAGCTCGCTTTCCTTCTGCAGGGCGAAGTCGGAGACCTTCAGGTGCACCGGCTGGTCTTCCTCGTGGTTGGTGTTGGAGATGAACACCGAAGACAGACGGTCGAAGGTGAGCACGTTGTCGGGCTTGGGATAGTCCTTCGGCTTGCACTTGTCGGCGGGCTTGGTCGCCTCGTGGTCGGCGCCTCCATGGCCCATCGTGCCGAAAAGGGAGAAGCCGAACAGTTCGTTCGTCCACATGTCCATGCCGCCCAGCACGATCCCCAGCGTGGTGCCGTACTTGGTCCACAGCGGTTTGACGTTGCGGACCTTCTTCAGCTCCTTGCGCACCCAGGAGTTCTCATAGGCCGTCGCATAGGCGTCCAGGCGGTCATGCTGACGCTCTTCGCCGAGCGCGTCGAACGCGGCTTCGGCGGCCATCATGCCGGTCTTCATGGCGTTGTGGCTGCCCTTGATGCGCGGCACGTTCACGAAGCCGGCCGAGCACCCGATCAGCGCGCCGCCGGGAAACACCAGCTCGGGCACCGACTGGAAGCCGCCCTCGGTGATGGCGCGCGCGCCGTAGGACAGGCGCTCAGCCCCTTCGAGAATGTCTTCGATGTCGGGATGGGTCTTGAACTTCTGGAATTCGCCGAACGGAAACAGGTGCGGGTTCTTGTAATTGAGGTGCACCACAAAGCCGATGGAGACCAGGTTCTCCCCGAACATGTAGAGGAAGGAGCCCCCGCCGGTCTCATTGTCCAGCGGCCAGCCCATGGTGTGCTGGACAAGGCCTTTCTTGAACTTCTCCGGCTTGATTCGCCAGAGTTCCTTCATGCCGAGGCCGTACTTCTGCGGCTCGCGATCCTTGCCGAGGTCGAACTCGCGGATCAGCTTCTTCGACAGATTGCCGCGCGCGCCCTCGGCGATGAGGGTGTACTTGCCGCGCAGCTCCATGCCGGGCTGGTACATGTCTTTTTGCGAGCCGTCCTTGGCGACGCCCATATCGCCGGTGACCACGCCCTTCACCACGCCGTCCTCGACGATGTAGTCGGCCGCGGGAAAGCCGGGATAGATCTCCACGCCCATGGCTTCGGCTTTCTCGCCGAGCCAGCGGCACAGATTGGCGAGCGAGCCCACATAGCAGCCCTTGTTGTGCATGAAGGAGGGCATGCCGAAGCCAGGAAGGGTGGCAGAGCCGGCTTCGCCGAGCGCGATGAACTTGTCCTCGGTCACCTCGGTGTCGAAGGGCTGGGTCTCGTCGTCGCGCCAGTCGGGGAAGAGTTCGTCCAGAGCCTTGGGATCAAACACGACGCCGGACAGGATGTGCGCGCCGACTTCAGAACCCTTTTCGAGAACCGCGACGGAGAGGTCCTTGCCGGTCTCCTCGCACTTCTGCTTCAGCCGGATCGCCGCGGCGAGACCGGCCGGGCCCGCGCCTGCGATGACGACGTCGTACTCCATGGATTCGCGCTCGATCGCCTCGTCGGCCATGTCGTCTCCTGTATCTCTTCCGCGTGGCGCGCCCTTGCAGGCTGGCGCGCCTGTTTCGCCTGTCTTAGCCTAGGCTTTCCCCGTGAGCTAGGGTGCGGCCGCCATGAAGGCCAGCCGCGTGTTCGCAACCGCCGCAAGGATCACGCCCGCAACGATGAGCGCCCCGTTAAGCCAGAGCGATTTAAAGGCGCTGCAAAGCCTCATCGACTGGTGGGCGCAGGCCGGGATCGAGACCGCGCCGGTCTCGCCCGCCGAGGTCAAGCGCGCCGCGCCGCAGCCCCGGCGCGAGCCCCAGGCCGAACGCCCGGCCCCGGCGCGCGCCACGGCGGCGGCGGCCCGCGCGGCCGGCTATGGCGGCGCGCCGGAGCAGAACGCCCGCGACATCGCCGCGAAGTGCGCCTCCCTCGACGATCTCAAGGCTGCGGTGGAGTCGTTCGACGGCTGTCCGCTGAAGGCGACGGCCACCCAAGCCGCGTTCTCGCGCGGGAACCCGGACGCGCGCGTCATGGTGATCGGCGAGGCGCCGGGCCGCGAGGAGGACCGGGAGGGCAAGCCCTTCGTCGGCGTCGCCGGTCAGCTCCTGGACCGCATGCTCGGCGCGATCGGGCTGGACGAGACCAGCGCCTATATCACCAATGTCGTGTTTTGGCGCCCGCCGGGAAACCGCAAGCCCACCGACGCCGAAATCGAATCCTGCCGCCCCTTCACCGAACGCCATATCGAGCTGGTGAAGCCGGAGCTGATCGTGCTCGCCGGCGGGATCAGCGCGCAGACCTTGCTTCGCCAGCGCGCCGGCGTCACCCAGCTGCGCGGGCGCTGGAGCGAGGTGCAAATCGGCGATCTCACCGTCCCCGCGCTGCCGATCTTCCACCCCGCGTTTCTCGTAAGGCGCCCGCAGGAAAAGGCGAAAGCCTGGGCGGATTTGTTGAATTTGAAGGCCAGGCTCTCCGGCTAAACCAGCTGGTGCTCCAGAAACGGCAGGGTGCGGCCGGGGACCGCCTGGCTTTGCCGGTCGGCCACCTTGCGCGCGCCCATGGCGAGGTAGAACGCCTCTGCATTGGGATCGGAGAGAATATCAAGCCGGGTGCAGCCGGCCGCGCGCGCCTGCGTCACCGCCCAGTCGTACAGGATGCGCCCGAGCCCCGTGCCGATGGCGTCCGGCGCGATGAAGAGCAGGTCGAGCGCCATCGACCGGCCGCGCTCGTCCTCATGGGGCTGTGAAATCTGCGCCACGCCGAGCGGCTCGCCGCCGCGCCAGCCGGCCATGGCGCGCCCGGTGGCCATGGCGTCCGGATCGAGCCTGAGGACGCGGGCCATGATGTTCATCATCTCCGCGTCATAGCCCCAATAGGCTTTCGACCGGAGGATCAGCCGGTTCAGCGCCGGACCATGGCCCGGCCGGGCGGGGGAGAGTGCGACCTCGCTCATGCCCCGCCTTCTAGCACCTCGCCGTGCAAGGAGATGGGCGAGGTGCAGACGGCGTGCAATTTACTCCGCCGCCATCAACGCCGGGGCCAGTGCGGCCAGCAGCGGGCCCCATTTGTCGTCGGCGTCAGCGACCCGGCCGTCATAGAGGATGCGGTCCTCATAGCCGGTGATCCACAGTGCGTCTGGGTTGCGCCGGGCGATGACGATGTCGCTCTGGCGGTTCGAATGCGGCGTGCGGTGCAGGCGGAAGACGACGAGGCCGTCGGCCATCGCCTCGCCCAGCGGGCCGGGCAGATGGGCGAGGCGGTCATCGCCCTCGATCACGGAGACCAGCTCCATCTTGCCGGCCTCGGTGGACAGCGCAAAGCGCGAGCGCTCGATGCCGGAGAGGCCGTGCTGGCTGTCGGCGTGGATCTTCCAGGCGGTCTCCACCGGCACGGCGAAGGCGCGGTGACCCTCGATCTCGCGGCACTGGAAGAAGTAGTGATTGTTCACGCCCATGCGTTTTAATTCCTGCTGCATCAGGCGGAGCGTGTCGGCGTCGTCATTGACGGAGTCGATGATCGGCGTCTGGTTCTCCAGCGTCACGAAGGGGCGCGAGCGCAGTTTCTGCGCGGCGGTCTCCACCAGCGGGTTGCGAAGCACGCGGCCGTGCTCGTCGCGCACATACTCGCCCGCCTCATTGAGGCGCAGGAACTCGTCGGGGTGGGTGAAGTGGACCATGAAGGCCACCAGAACCTGCGGATGCAGCTCGTGGAACAGGTCCAGCATCTCGAAGAAATTGTCGTCGAAGCGCTCGGGGAAGAAGGCCATCTCCTTGGTCCCGATGCGGATCACCTCAAGCCCGGCCTCGGCGAGGCCGTTGAGGTAATCAAAAAGGTTGCGGTTCGACAGAACCATGGGATCGCCGCCGGACAGAAGCGCCTCGCGGATCTTCGGTTTATGGGTGATCTCGCCGGAGGCGACCTTCGCGTTGTGGGAGGTCACATACTCCTTGATCTCGTGGATCGAGGCGGTGTCCTTCTCGGTTTTCCCGGTCAGGAAGTCGGAGCGATAGCAATACCGGCACCAGCTCGAGCACGCGCGCACCACGTAAAGCAGGATCAGCTCGTACTTGTGCAAAAGGCCCGGCGTCGGGGAGTATTTCAGCTGGTTGGACGGATCAGCCTCGCCGGAGAGATCGTCCATCTCTTCAGGCCGCGCCTTGATGAGGTTCTTCACCGCTTCTGAGCGGCGCGCCAGATCCAGGTAATAGCCGGTGGCGCGCGGCGGCAGGCGGTCGGACACGCCCGCGGCTTGAAGTTCGTCAAGCTCGGCTTGCGAATACACTTCCGCTCCGCCGGCCTCCACATAATCGCGATAACGCGCAATGTCGTGGACGATATAGCGCTTGAACTTGGTCTCTTCGATGCGCGCGTAGAGATTGTCCTTGTGCTGGCGGGAGACCGCCTTCTTCTTCGGGCGCGATCCGGCGATGCGGATTTTTCCGTCAAGCGGCATAGGGCTCTCCTCGTCGTCGTGTCACGGCGGCGGCGGTCGCGCCAGCGATGGGGTGTTTGCCGCAGGACGCACGAAACGTCCTGCAGGGCTCGCGCTCACGAGCCCGCAATCGTCTGGAAATCTTTGCGTTTTCCAGGTCCGCCCCCGGACCTGATCGGCCCGCCCTCGGCGGCGAGGGGGAAAATAGCGATTTTCGCGCGGAATGAAACAGCCGGACCGCTTTTTTAGCGGAACCAGAACGAATGGCGGGCGTAGCCGCTTCGCTTACATCGCCGCCAGGCGAGGGGTCAGCCCGGCTCGGCGGCGCCGCAATGCTGCTCGCGTACGCGAAGGGCCTCGTCCATGCGGGCCTGAAGGTATTCGATGCGGCTTTCCGGCGCCGGGTGGGTGGACAATAGCTCCGGCCCGCCGCCGGCGCCGGCCTCGGTCATGCGCTCCCACACGCCGATCACCGCGCGTGGATCGTAACACGCGCGCGCCATCAATATGAGGCCGATATAGTCGGCCTCGCGTTCATGCTCGCGCGAATAGGGCAGGAGCACACCGACCTGGCTCCCGATCCCGAAAGCCTGAAACAGGCCGCGCTGGGCCTCGGCGGACATGTCTCCCGTGACGAGCCCCAGCCCGATGGCGCCGATCTGCAGAAGCTGGTTCTGTGACAGGCGTTCCGAGCCATGGCGCGCGAGGGCGTGGCCCATCTCGTGACCGATCACGGCCGCAAGCCCGTCTTCGGTGCGCGTGACCGGCAAAAGGCCCGTATGCACCGCGGCGTAGCCGCCCGGCAGGACGAAGGCGTTGGGCGCGGGGTCCTCGATCAGTTCGAAGCGCCAATCATAGCCGGGATCCTCCGGGGCGGCGGCTTCGGCGAGACGCGCGCCGATTCGCTTGACCTGAGCCACCTGGGGTCCGGACGTGCGAACCTGCGAGGCGGCGAGCACCTCCGCATAGGCGTCCCGTCCAAGCCGCTCGGCCTGGGCGGGCGGAATGGCGACGAACTGATCGCGGCCGGTGAACGGCGCTTGCTGCTGGTTGGCGAACCAATAGGCCGCGCCCCCGACGATCAGGACCAGAAGAATGATCCATCGCCAGACGCCGATGCGCCGCGTGCGTTCGGCCATGAGAGCGCTCCTCGCCATGCGTGTGTGCGAAGAACCGGCGCGCCGCGCTGCGGTTCCTTGCTCGGCTGATCGGCGCGTTTACGCGGCTGAAACCGAGATTGGGTTAAGAGTGAGTCGACCAGGCGCAAAATGCGCCGCAACGCTGCGAGACCCATAGCGTGGACAGGCTGATCGACGAGATCAAAGCGCTCGAGACGCGCACCTTCAAAGGGTGCGTGAGCGCGGTGAACGGCCTGCTGATCGAGGCGGAGGGGCCGCAACAGGCGCTCAAGCTCGGCGCCGGGGTGCATCTCGACACCGGCGCGGGCGACGCGTCGGAATGCGAAATCATCGGCTTTCGCGGCCACACCGCCTTGATGATGGCCTACGGTGATCTCGCCGGCGTGCGCCCCGGCGCGCGCGCGGTGATCGATCCCGAAGGCGGCGTGATTCGCCCCAGCCGGGGCTGGCTTGGGCGGGTGATCGACAGCTTCGGCAGGCCCCGCGACGGGCTCGGCGTCCTACCCGAAGGCCAGGCCGCCTATCCGCTCAAAGGTCGCGCGCCGTGCGCCCATTCGCGTCAACGCCTGGGCGACCGCCTGGAGCTGGGCGTGCGGGCGATGAACGTCTTCACCCCCATGCGCATCGGCCAGCGGCTCGGCGTGTTTGCAGGCTCCGGCGTCGGCAAGTCGGTGCTCATGTCCATGCTGGCGCGCGGCTCCGGCGCGGACGTCATCGTCATCGGACTGATCGGCGAGCGGGGCCGGGAGGCGCGCGAATTCGTCGAGGACGTGCTGGGCCCGGACGGGCGCTCGAAATCGGTGGTGATCACCGAAACAAGCGATTCCCCCGCCCTGGCGCGCCGGCGCGCCGCCTACACCACCATGGCCACGGCGGAGTATTTCCGCGACCAGGGCCTGAACGTGCTGTGCCTGATGGATTCGGTGACGCGCTTTGCGCTGGCCCAGCGCGAGATCGGGCTCGCCGCGGGCGAGCCGCCCACCACGCGCGGCTACACGCCGTCTGTCTTCGCCGAGCTGCCCGCGCTTCTTGAGCGCGCCGGGCCGGGACCGGAAGGGACCGGCGCGATCACCGGCCTGTTCACCGTGCTGGTGGACGGCGACGATCATAACGAACCCATCGCCGACGCGGTGCGCGGCATTCTGGACGGGCATATCGTGATGAGCCGCCAGATCGCCGAGCGCGGCCGCTTCCCGGCGATCGATGTTCTCAAATCAATTTCGCGCACTGCGCCTGAGGTTTACGCGCCCGAAGAGGCGCCTCTGGCGAAACAGGCGCGCAGCCTTCTTGCGGCGTATGCCGACATGGAGGAGCTCATTCGGCTGGGGGCCTACACCCCCGGCTCGAACCCGGAGGTGGACCGGGCGATCGCGGTCAACGAACCGCTGGAAACGTTCCTTGGACAGGGAAAAGACGAGACGTCTTCAATCGAAGACAGCTTCGCGGCCCTGTCCGGGATTTTGGGTGATGGAGGGTAAGGCATGGCGCAACGTTCACACGCGCCCTTGATCCGGCTGGCCCGGTTCAAGGTGGAAGAACTTCAAAAACAGATGGCCGACATTGAACAGATCCGCGGCTCGATCCACGACCAGATCGAGCGGCTGGAGGAGAGCGTGCCCGAAGAACAGGCCGTCGCGGCGGAGAACAAGGACGGCTACCTCGCCTATGGCAGCTACGCCCGCTCGGTGATCCAGCGCAAGGAGAAGCTGCGCTTGAGCCTGGACGAGGTGGACGCCCAGGCTGACGGCTTGCGCGAGCGCCTGGAGACCGCCTTCGGCGAGCTGAAGAAATTCGAGCTGCTCGAAGAGCGCCGCCTGGCGCGCATCCAAGACGCGGTTCGCGCGGCCGAACAGGCGGAGCTGGACGAGATCGCCTCCAACATGCGGCGCTCGGCGCACTAAGGCCGGTTTAGTCTTTAGCCGATCACGGTTAACGCGCGCCGCCCGTCCGGGCGGCGGGCGGCTAAACCGTATTCACGCTTGTCAGGGGTGATGAACGAAGGCTTAATAATGCGTGCATCGACTTGGGGACGACCGTGCACGCACGCAGACGCATCGAACTGGTTCTGGCCGGCCTGATCGCAGGCGGGGCGAGCTTCGCCGCGCTCGCGCCGGGCGCGGCGCCCTATGCGTCCACCGACACGAGCCCGCTTCCGATCGCGCCGCCCGATCTGCCGCGCGTCTCCGCGGCCGACTTCGCCGACATTGAGGTGTCCGACGCCTCGCGCGCCGTGGCCGCGGCGGTGATCAGCCGCGAAACGCGCTCTGCGCGCTTTGTCGCGCCGGCGCCGCGCCGCGCCGATCCGGGTCAGGCGGCGGTCTCGGTGACCCCGCGCGCCGAGGCGGACGCAGGCCCAGCCTGGTCGGGCGAAGCGCTTGGCGTGCAGCTCACCTACGCCCCGCCCACCGGCCCGAACGAGCCGAACTGGTGGATCATCGGCGGCGGCGGCCGTGAAAGCTACGCCGTGGCGCCCGGCGGCTTGCGCGAATTCACCGTGGCGCCGGTTTCGGCGGAAACCTCGGTGGGCGACGCCCATGTGGGCATAGCGGTGGAGATGGGCGACCACGCCTACGCCTCGCTCGGCTATGTCCGCGAAGTGCGCAAATTCTCCCTCGGCACCGACAATTGGGAAGAGGAAGAGCATTATCTCGGCGTCGGCTTCCAGGCGCGCTGGTAGCGGCGAGACCGCTCCAAAACCGATCCAGGCGCGCACCGCTTACCGCCGGCCTCCCCTTGATGGGGTTCGACAGGGGGGCTGCCGGACGGGCCGGAGCGAGGCGCCTGGACACCTTCCCCATCAAGGGGGAGACAAAGACGGCTAAGGTAGAAACGCCTCCTCGCAGGCCTCCAGGATCTTCGCCGCGCTTATGCCGTAAGCCTCGTAAAGATCAGGCAGATCGCCCGTCTGCCCAAACGTCTCCACACCCAGCGCCGTGGTCTGGTGGCCCTTCACCGAGCCGAGCCAGGACAGGGTTTGCGGCGCGCCGTCGATGACGGTGACGAGTTTCGCGTCCGGCGAAAGCCTTGAAAGCAGATGGTCAATGGCGCTGGGGCGGGTCCATTCATCGCGCACCTTCGCCTTGCGCCCGGCGGTCCAACCGCGATGGGCGCGGTCGGGCGAGGGGACAGCCAGAAGCCCAGCGCCGGGGTCGATTTGCTTTGCTTGCTCAAGGGCTTCCAGCGCTTCGGGCGCCAGCACGCCGGTGAAGCAGATGGCGAGTTTCGCCCCGTCTGCGGGTTCGCGCAGCCAGTAGGCGCCGTCGCGGATCGCGCCCTCCGGCACGGCCTCACGGGGCGCTTGCTGAATCGCACGCGTGGACAGGCGCAGATAGACCGCGCCGCCGTCCTCGGCCTGCATGTGCTCGAACCCCCACTTCATCGCCGCGGCGAGCTCGTCGGCGTAGCTCGGCTCAAAGTATGTCAGCTTGGGCTGGGCCATGGCGATGACGGGCGGGTGGATGGACTGGTGCGCCCCGCCTTCGGGACCCAGCGTGATCCCCGACGGGGTGGCCACCACCATGAAGCGCGCGTCCTGGTAACAGGCGTAATTGAGCGCATCCAGGCCGCGATTGATGAAGGGATCGTAGAGCGTGCCGATGGGCAAAAGCCGCTCGCCGAAGAAGTCATGGGACAGGCCAAGCTGGCCTAAGAGCAGGAAAAGATTGTGCTCTGCGATCCCCAGCTCGATGTGCTGGCCGTCCGGTCCGCGCCGCCAGATCTGGGCGGAGGGGATTTTTTCGGTCTTGAAAATGTCCTCGGCGATGTTGCGGTGGAACAGGCGGCGCTTGTTGACCCAGCCGCCCAGATTGGTCGAGACGGTGACGTCCGGGCTGGTGGTCACCACCGCGTCGGCGAAGGCGCCGCCCTGGCGCGCGACGTTGAGCAAGATCTTGCCGAAGGCCTCCTGGGTGGACAGGTGCTCGCCCGGCGGGACGGGCAAAGGCGGGACCGACACCACCGGCGGGGCGGGTTTGTGCTCGGGCCGGCCCATGAAGGGCGCGGCCTTGATGAACCGGCGGATCGGCTCGGACTTATCCGGGGGAAAAGTGGAGAACGGATCCCACTCTTTTCCGTCCGAAACCCCCATCCCGGTCTTGAACTCGTTCATCTGGGCCGGGGTCAGCAAGCCGGCGTGATTGTCCTTGTGACCGGCGAGCGGCAGGCCGAAGCCCTTGACAGTATAGGCGATTACGCATTGCGGGTCGGGATCGTCGCCGATTTTCGCAAACGCTTCGAGCAAGCTCTCCATGTCGTGGCCGGCCAGATTGGTCATCAAATCGTGCAAGCCGGCGTCGTCATGATCGTCCAGCAGCGCCTTCACCCCGGACGCGTCGCCGATCTCGGCGTTCAGCCGCTCGCGCCAGGCCGGGCCGCCCTTGAAGGTGAGCGCGGAGTAGAGCTGGTTCTCGCAGCGATCGATCCAGTCCAGGACCGCCTCGCCGCCGGGCGCGCCGCGGATCGCCTCCAGGCGCTTGCCGTATTTTAAGGTGGTGACGTTCCAGCCCAGCGTGTCGAACATGCCGGAGATTTTCTTGAACAGGGCGTCGTTGACCACGCCGTCCAGGCTCTGGCGATTGTAATCGATGATCCACCAGGTGTTCTGGATGTCGTGCTTCCAGCCATCCAGCAGCGCCTCATAGACATTGCCTTCGTCAAGCTCGGCGTCGCCGACAAGCGCGATCATCCGGCCCTTGGGGCTGTCCGGGTCGACGCGCTCATGGGCGCGCACATAGTCCTGGACCAGCGAGGCGAAGAGGGTCGCGGCGACGCCGAGGCCCACCGAGCCGGTGGAGAAATCGACTTCCGGGTAGTCCTTGGTGCGCGAGGGGTAAGACTGCGCGCCGCCAAGTCCTCGAAACTTTGCAAGGTTTTCGCGGGTCTGGCGACCCATCAGGTATTGGATGGCGTGAAAGACCGGGCTGGCGTGGGGTTTGACGGCCACCCGGTCCTCGGGCCGAAGTACGTGAAAATACAAGGCGGTGAGGATGGTCGCCAGCGAGGCCGAGCTCGCCTGGTGGCCGCCCACCTTCACCCCGTCGCGGCTGGGGCGCACATGGTTGGCGTTGTGGATGGTCCAGCTGGCGAGCCAGAGCACCTGGCGCTCGATCGCTTCCAGCGTGTCGATGGCGGCGTCGCCCTTTCGGGCGCGCGTAATGTCGCTCGTGTCGGCCATGGCTCAGGTCTCTTGATCAAAGGGGAAGCTGGTCACCGCGCCTTCGCTCGCCGAGCCCACCAGGGCGGCGTATTTGGCGAAGGCGCCGCTGGGGTAGCGCGGCGGCGGCGGCGTGAAGCCGCCGGCCATGCGCGCGTCGAGGTCGGCGGCCACGTCGATGCGGCGCTCGTCCACATCGATGGTGACGCGGTCGCCGGTTTGAAGAAACGCGACGGGCCCGCCGCGCGCGGCCTCCGGGGCCACATGGCCCACCATGAAGCCGTAGGTGGCGCCCGAAAAGCGCCCGTCGGTGATCAGCGCCACGTCGTCGCCCAGCCCCGCGCCCTGAATGGCGGCGGTTACGGCGAGCATTTCGCGCATGCCCGGCCCGCCGGCCGGACCCTCGCCGCGGATCACCACCACGTCGCCTTTTTCGATCTCGCCGGCGTTGATGGCTGCAAAGCACGCCTCCTCGCCGTCATAAACCTTGGCCGGGCCTTCAAAGCGCAGCCGGTCATGGCCGGCGAGCTTGGCGACGCAGCCCTCAGGCGCGAGATCGCCGTAGAGCACGCCGAACCCGCCGCGCGCCTTCAGCGGCGCGTCTGCCGACAGGATCACGTCCTGGCCCGGCGTCTCTTTCGCGCTAATCGCCTCTTCAAACAGGGTCCGTCCCGTCACCGTGGGCGCGTCCTCGATGAGCTTCGCCTCGGCAAGGCGCTGGATCAGCAGCCGCGTGCCGCCGGCCGCGCTCATGTCCGGCGCCATATAGCGGCCGCCCGGCTTGAGGTCGGTGATCACCGGGGTGGCGCGCGAGATGGCGTCGAACTGGTCGAGGTCGAACTCGGCCCTTGAAAGCCCGGCCTCGCGCGCGATGGCCAGAAGGTGCAGCACGGCGTTGGTGGAGCCCGCCGTCGCCGTCACCGCGGCGGCGGCGTTCTTCAGGGCGCGCGGCGTAATCAGCGCGCGCGGCAGGATCTCGTCTTCGAGCGCTTTCATGAGCGCGCGGCCCGCGGCCTCGGCGGTGGCCGGCTTGTCGGGATGCACCGCCGGCACGTCGTTCAGGCCCATGGGCGAAAGGCCCAGCGTTGAAAGCGCCAGCGCCATGGTGTTGGCGGTGAACTGGCCCCCGCACGCGCCCGCGCCGGGGCAGGCGGCCTTTTCCACGTCATGAAGCTCGCTTTCGCTGATCTTGCCGGCCGCGCACGCGCCCACGGCCTCGAACACGTCCTGGACGGTGAGCGCTTTCTCGCCGAGCTTTCCCGGCATGATGGAGCCGCCATAGAGAATCACGCTCGGCAGGTTCAGGCGCGCCGCCGCCATGGCCGCGCCGGGCAGGGTCTTGTCGCAGCCCACCAGGAACAGCACCGCGTCCAGACAATGGCCGCGCACGGCGAGCTCGGCGGAATCGGCCACGCAGTCCCGGCTCATCAAAGAGGCGCGCATGCCCTCGGTGCCCATGGCGATGCCGTCGGTGACCACGATGGTGTTGAACTGCACCGGCGTGCCGCCTGCGGCCTCGATCCCCTTCGCGGCTTCGTCGGCGAGGTCTTTGAGATGCATGTTGCAGGGGGTGACGTCGGTCCAGGTGTTGACGATGGCCACCATGGGCCGGGCCATTTTGTCATCATCATAGCCCGCCGCGCGCAGCATGGCGCGGGCCGGGGCGCGGGCGGGGCCTTCGATCAGAGTGCGGGAGGGGCGGCGAGCGGTCATGCGGCTTCCGTGAACTGGTCGAGCGCGTCGGCGAGGGCGTCGAGCTCGGGCGGGATGGGGGTGGACCGCGATCGGCGATCGAGCACGGCTTTCAGCGCCGGGCTCGGCGCGGTTTCGCGGCCTGTGAGGGGATCGACGATGTCGGCGAACTTGTAGGGGTGGGCGGTGGCCGCGATCACCCAGGGCGCACGCTTCGTCTCGTGGGGCAGGCGCGCATGGGCCTCAAGGGCGCAGGCGGTGTGCGGGCAGGCGACATAGCCCGTCTGCTTGAAAACAGACGCGATGCGGGCGCGGATCGCGTCGTCGATCACGCGCGTGACGGCGGGCGGCCGGTCCGTCAGCGCGGCGAGACGCTCGAAATTGCTCGGCGCGCCCACGTCCATGGCGTTGGCGATCGTCTGGATCGAGGGGCGCGGCGCGTACGCGCCGGTGGCCGCCCAGTCGGCGAGGGCGGCGTTGGCGTTGGTGGCCAGATGAATGTCCCCCACCGGCGCGCCGCAGGATTTCGCCAGCATCGCCGCGACGCCATGGCCCAGATTGCCGGTGGGGATGACGAAGTTCGAGGGCCGGCCCGTGCGTCCGAAGACGCGGCGCGCGGCGAAGGCGATATACGCCGCCTGGGGCAGGAGCCGGGCGATGTTGATGGAGTTGGCGCTGGTCAGCCGGTGGCGCCTGGCCAGGCGCTCCTCAGCGAAGGACTGTTTCACCAGCGCCTGGCAGGCGTCGAAATCGGCTTTCACCTTCAGCGCCGCCACCGGTGCGTCCCAGCAGGTGAGTTGGTGTTCCTGGAACGCCGAGACCCGGCCTTCGGGATAGAGGATCACCGCGCGAACCCCGGCCCGGCCTTCGGCCGCGCAGCCCACAGCGCCGCCGGTGTCGCCGGAGGTCGCCGCGAGCACGGTGAACGGCGCCTCCGGCGCGCTCAACCGGTCCAGGCACGCCATCAAGAAGCGCGCGCCATAGTCCTTGAACGCGCCGGTGGGGCCGTGAAACAGCTCAAGCACGTGCAGGGACGGCTGATCGGCGTCGGGACTGACCAGCGGCGTTTCGAAATCAAAGGCGGCCTCGCAGATCGCCTGCAGATCGCCCTCCAGCGCATCGCCTTCAAAGAACGGGGCGAGAAAGGCCGCCGCGGTTTCGGGCAGGCTCGCCCGGTCGGGCAATTGCTCCAGCGGCGCGAACGGCAGGCGTTCGGGCATGAACAGCCCGCCATCGCGCGCCTGGCCGCACCGGATCGCGTCGGACAGGGAAACCGGATCGCCGCCGGCCTTGGTGGAGCGGTACTTCATGGGGAAGCCGCCTCGCGCACCGGCTCCAGCTTCACCCCGGCGCTGTCGGGCGGGGCGCGAAAGGCGCGCGCGGCGCGTCCGGCCTCTTTGAAGGCGGCGAGCATGGCCGCCTCCACCGCGCCGGCGTCGCCGTCCTCGGCCCAGGCGAAGACCGAAGGGCCGGAGCCGGAGAAGGAGCAGCCGATTGCGCCGGCGGCGAGCGCGGCGTTTTTCACGGCGGGCAGTTCTGGGAGCAGAAATTGGCGCTGGGGCTCGATGAGGATGTCCTCAAGCCCGGCGCGCAGGAGCGCGCGGTCGCCGGTGGCGCAGCCCAGGGTGAAGGCGCTGATCCGGCGCGAGTGCTCGACGGCGGTGTGAAGCGGGATTTGCGGTTCGAGCACGCCGCGTGCGGCGCGGGTCTCGGTTTCGGCGCTGGGATGGATGAGCACGGCCTGAAGGCCGGCGGGGACGGGGAGCTTTCGAATGAGCGCGGTCTCCAGCCGCGCGGCGATGACCAGCCCGCCATGCAGGCTCGCCATCACATTGTCCCAGGGCGGAGGATCGGCGCTGACGCGCTCGCCGGCCAGCGCGAACGGCAGAAGGGCGCCGGTTTCAAACGGCGCGTCCAGAAGCGCGTTGGCCGCCGCCGCGCCGGCCACCGCCGACGCCGCAGAGCCGCCCATGCCCGCGGAGATGGGGATCTGCTTGTCGATGTCGAGGCGTATGCCGAAGCGCGCCCCGGCCGCGTCAAGCACGGCTTGAGCGGCGGCGAGGGCGGTGTTGCGCGCCACCTCTCCGGGCAGGCTGGAGACCAGGCCCGTCACCGCGCCCAGGCGTACGCCCGGCGCGTCCTCGCGCCAGGCGGTGACGGTGTCGCGCACCGCGTCGAAGGCCTGGCCGAGGACGTCGAAGCCCACGGCGACATTGCCGATGGAGGCGGGGGCGCTGGCGCGGGCCTGGCCGGGCATTGGAAACTCCTTCATGGCCGTCACGCCCGTTTAAGGTGGGCCGCCGCGGGGCGAGGGGACGGCCCCGCGGCGGCCGCTCGGCCGGGCGCAGCGCCATCTGACGCCCGGTGTCTTGCGATGTCCATGATGTCGGCGAACACCGCTGCAGCGGTGGGCCAGCGTCCGGCGCCCTTGCCGTAGAGCGCGTGGATGCGGCCGGTGCTGGCGGTGATCAGGCAGCGATTCTCCTCGTTGACGGCGCCGGCGAAGGCGTGGCCGCGGCTGATCGGCTCGATCACGACCTCGGCGTCGATCGCGCCGCCGGCGGTGCGCCGGGCGCGGGCGATCTGCTTGTAGACCTTGCCGTCTTCATGCGCCGCCGCGCTCATCTGCGCGGTGATCTCTGACAGGCTCATTTTCGGAATGCGATGGGGCGGGATGTCGGCGCCGAAGGCTTCGCGGATCAGGATGGAGAGCTTGTCGGCGGCGTCATGGCCGTCCACGTCCGCGCTGGGATCGGCCTCGGCGAAGCCCTTGGCCTGGGCCTCGGTGAGCGCGGCGTCGAAGTCGGCGCCCGCCTCAAGCCGGGACAGGATGAAGTTCGCCGTCCCGTTCATGACGCCCTCCACCGCGGCGAGGCCGTGGGGTTTCAAGCGCCGGACCGTCTCCACCATGACGACGCCGCCGCCCACAGCCGCGGCGTATTCCAGGCGTGCGCCGCCCTTTTTCGCGCTGGCGTGCAGCGCGTCGTAATGCTTGGCGACGGCGGCCTTGTTGGCGGTCACCACGTCGGCGCCGGCCTCCAGCGCGCCCTGCATGACCGCGGCGGGGTCGTCGGCGCCGCCCATGACCTCGACGACCAGATCGGGACCGCCGGCGAGGCTGCGCCCGATATCGTCGGTGAACAGGGCGCGCGGGTCGCCGTCGCGGCGTTCGGGCCGGCGCACCAGGACCGGGTTCAGCTCAAACAGGTCGGGGCGGGCCTTGAGGTGGTCGAGCACGCCCGAGCCCACAGCGCCGCAGCCCAGAAGGGCGACGCGCAAGGGGCGGTAAGCGTGCGCGCGTCCGATGACGGCGGGACCGGGCGCGACGCAGCTGGCCTCGCCCGCGCCCATGGCGGCGATCTCCAGCTGCACGCCGGCGGCGCGCGCGGCCTCGATCGCCTTGGGCTGGATCAGGCCGCGCGAGCAGGCGAGGGCGGTGTCGTAATCCAGCCGGTCATAGCGCTTGGCGCTGGCGTCCTTGGCCGGATCATCGGTGTAGACCCCGTCCACGTCCTTGATCAGGCGCGCGCGTTGCGCGCCCGCCTTGGCCGCGAAGAACACCGCGGTGAGGTCGGTGCCCCCGCGCCCCAGCGTCGCCGCGCCGTGCCGGGCGTGACCGGCGGTGAAGCCGGGCACGATCACCGCCTCGTGTTTTTCGATCGCTTCGGCCAGGGCGTCCTCGTCAAGCCGGGCGAGATCGGCGTCCAGGGGATCGCCCTCGGCTTCAAGCGCGATCTCGTGGGGGTCGAGCACCTTGGCGCGAACGCCCATGCGCGCCAGCACCAGGCCCATCATCGCCGCCGAGCGGTATTCGCCGAGCCGGGCGAGCCGCGCGGTCATCTCCGCGCTGGCGTCCGCGCCCATGCGGTCGGCCTGGGACAAAAGAAGATCGGTCTCCCCGGCGAGCGCGGAGACGATGACGATCGCCTTCTCGCCGTCGCGCACATGGCGGTAAATCTCCGTCCCGGCCTCGGCGTAGGAGGTCTCGGTCGTCAGCACCGATCCGCCGAATTTAAGGACGCACAGGCGCCGGTTCGGGGCGAGATCGTTCGGGGCGGAGGTCATGGCGTAAATCCTTTGGTCGCCGGGTCTTGGGTTTAAGGTCTGGGGTGAGCACAAGAAAAAACCCGCTTCGGAGCTCCGGAGCGGGTCGGTTCGGGTTGATTGTCGAGGTGTCTACCTCAGCCCGCGCCGTCCCGCCCCCCGGTAAGGAGAGTGGTCGTAATGACGGTGGTGGTGACGGTGACGCGCATCACGCCGCGTCCGGCCGGGGCCGGGCGGGTCGTCGCCTCAAGAAGGGTCGCCGAAGCGGCCATGTCCGTCTCCATTGCGGGGCCGCGCTCGGTGCGCGACGAGGCGAACTGTGCGGTCGGCTTGGCGGACCCGTCAACACCGGCTCTGTTGCGCAAATGCATCATTTTTGCGCTGCGCCTGCGAAATTAATCAGGCAAGCCATTGAAACTCCTTGGCGATAAATTTTTTCATACGTCCGGACAAATAGCGGGTTTACGCAGGGCCGCTTTCGCCTTTACCGTTTTGGTCAAGTCGCCGGGCCGCCCGTGAGGGAGGTCCGGCTCGTTTTGAACCCGCTTTAAGGGACGACCGTCATGCGTGACGCGAAGGCCATTGCGAAGACTAAGCCAAGCAACGATCGGATGATCGTGGCCGCGACCTCGCTCGTCCTTCTTACCGTCGTCGTCCTTATCGCCTCCATAACCGGAGCGGCGGCCCCAGTCTGACGGATAGCAAAATCCTCCAAGACGCCAAGGACCCCCGCTCCAGACCGGAGCGGGGGTTTTTCTTTGCGCGTCGCCGGAGGGCTCACGGACCTGAACGGAGACCTCACGATGCCCACCACGATCTACACCGACGACGACGCCCGCGCAGAAGACCTGGCCGGGCCTGTGGCCATCATCGGCTATGGCAGCCAGGGCCGGGCCCACGCCCGCAATCTGCGCGACTCCGGCCATCCGGTCATTGTCGGCGCCCGCCCCGGCGGCAAGGCCGAAGCCAAGGCCAAGGCTGACGGGTTCGACACCTTCGCCCCGGCCGAGGCGGCCAAGCAGGCGCGCACCATCGCCCTTCTGACGCCCGACATGAGCCATAAGGCGGTCTATGAAAGCGACATCGCGCCGAACATGAGCCCCGGCGACACGTTGATGGTCGCCCACGGCTTCTCCATCCATTACGGCCAGATCCGGCCGCGTGAGGACATTGACGTCATTCTGGTGGCCCCCAAGGGTCCCGGCGATCTGGTGCGCCGCGAGTTCGAGATCGGCCGCGGCGTGCCCAGCCTGTTCGCCATCCACCAGGACGCCACGGGCAAGGCGACGGCGTCCGCGCTGGCCTACTGCAAGGGAAACGGCGGCACGGCCGGCGGGGCCATCGAGACGAGCTTCGCCGAGGAGACCGAGACCGATCTGTTCGGCGAGCAGGCGGTGCTGTGCGGCGGGGCGAGCGAGCTGGTCACCGCCGGCTACGAGACCCTGGTGCAGGCCGGCTACCAGCCCGAGATCGCCTATTTCGAGTGCCTGCACGAGCTGAAGCTGATTGTCGACCTGATGTATGAAGGCGGCATCACGCGCATGCACGACTTCATCTCCGAGACCGCCAAGTACGGCGATCTGGTCTCCGGTCCGCGCGTCATCAACGACGAGACGCGCGCCCGGATGAAGGAGGTGCTCACCGACATCCAGTCCGGCGCCTTCGCCCGCGACTGGATCCTGGAGAACCAGGCCGGCAAGCCGAAATACGAAGCGCTTCTGCGCGCCGACTGCAATCAGGAGATCGAACAGACCGGGGCGCGGCTGCGCGCGCGCATGGCTTGGCTGCAGCCGGGCGCCAACTCAGGCAAGTCCGCAGACACCCCTGCGGCGGCGGAGTAGTCATGAGCGCGCTCGCCCCCACGCCTGAAACCCCCACCCCCGCCGCGCCGGCCACCGGGGCCGCCGCGGTCGTGCGTGCGCTGGAGGCTGAAGGCGTCGACACGATCTTCGGCTATCCCGGCGGCGCCATCATGCCGGTCTATGACGCCCTGCCGGGCTCGAAGATCCGCCATGTGCTGGCGCGCCACGAGCAGGCTGCGGCGCTGGCCGCCGACGCCTACGCCCGGGTGACCGGAAAGGCCGGCGTGTGCCTGGCCACCTCGGGGCCGGGGGCGACCAACCTGGTGACCGGCATCGCCAACGCCTTCATGGATTCGGCGCCGCTGATCGCCATCACCGGCCAGACGCCCACCCATCTCATGGGCACCGACGCGTTCCAGGAGATCGACACGTTCGGCATCACCTTGCCCATCGTGAAGCACTCCTTCGTGGTGCGCGACCCCGCCGACATCCCCCATGTGTTCGCCGAAGCCTTCGCGCTGGCGACCTCCGGGCGTCCGGGTCCGGTTCTGATCGACCTGCCAAAGGACGTGACTCAAGCGTCCTTCCCCGTTCCCCCGCAGGGCGATCACCGGACCCGGACCACCGCGGCGGCGACCCATCCCGCGCCCGAACTGATCGAGCGCGCGAACACGATGATCGAACAGGCCGAGCGGCCCGTGCTCTATATCGGGGGCGGGGTGGGTATCGCGCGCGCTGAAGCCGCGCTGCGCCGCTTTCAGGCGCGCACGGCCATCCCCGCGGTGGCGACGCTGAAAGGGCTGGGCGCGATCCCCACCGATCATCCAGATTTCCTGGGCATGCTGGGCATGCACGGCACGCGCGCGGCGAACACGGCGGTGCATGACAGCGATCTGCTGATCTGCTGCGGGGCGCGCTTCGACGACCGGGCCACAGGCAAGCTCGACACCTTCGCGCCGGGCGCGAAGATCATCCATATCGACGCCGACGCCAGCGAAATCTCCAAGCTGCGCGAGGCCGACGCGCCGCTGGCCGGCGATATGGTCGCGATCCTGGATGCGTTGTGGCCGGGCGCGCTGACCATCGAGGCCTGGCGCGAGACCTGCCGCATGAATGCGGTGAAATGGGCGATGGATTACGACGCGCCGGGTCGCGGCGTGTTCGCGCCGGCCATGCTCAAAGCGATCTCCGAGCGCGCCGGGGACAAATTCATCGCCACCTGCGATGTCGGCCAGCACCAGATGTGGGTGGCCCAGCACTGCCGGTTTTCCCGCCCGCAAGCCCATCTGACCAGCGCCGGGCTCGGGACCATGGGCTACGGAATCCCCGCCGGGATCGGCGCCCTGTTCGCCGAGCCGGACGCCACGGTGGTGACGGTCAGCGGCGACGGCTCGATCATGATGAACATCCACGAGCTGGCCACCCTGATCCGCTACCGCCTGCCCTTGAAGATCGTGCTGCTGGACAATGCCCAGCTGGGCATGGTGCGCCAGTGGCAGGAGCTGTTCTTTGAGGAGAACTTCTCCGAGGTCGATCTCTACGACAATCCCGATTTCGCCGAGCTGGCGCGCGCCTTCGGCATGGAGGCCTTCACCGTCGACCGCCGCGAGGAGGTGGACGGCGCCATCGACCGCCTGCTCGCCGCCAAGGGCCCGATCCTGGCCCATGTGCGCATCGATCCCAAAGAAAACGTCTGGCCGCTGGTGCCGCCGGGCGCGTCCAACGCCGACATGATGGAGGCCTGACCCATGACCCGCATCGACATCGATTTCACCCGCGCCGAGGGCGCCGTCCTGCGCCTCATCGGCCTTGTCGAGCGCAAGGGCTTCGAGGTCACCGGCATCGACATGCCGGCCGCCAACGACGCCGCCTCCGGCGGCGCGGCGCGGCTGTCGCTGAACGTTACGCCGCGCGATTCCGGCCGGCGCATCGAGGTCTTGTCGCGCCATGTGGAGAAGGTCCACGGGGTGATGGAGGTGCGTCTGCAAGACGAACCGTCGAACCCGCAGGGTTCGCAAGGGCGGACAGACCCTTCAGCCCCGGCCTTGAGCCGGGGGCCCGCCCGCAGCGAGCATGGCTCGCCCATGCGCAGCGAGGACCGAACCGACCCCGGCTTGAAGCCGGGGGAGGGAGGATCGGAAGAAATCGTGCGCCGCCACGACATCGAACCGCCTTACCTGGAGCGCGCGTCATGACCCGCACCGTCACCATCTTCGACACCACGCTGCGCGACGGCGAGCAGGCGCCCGGCTTCTCCATGACCGAGGCCGGAAAGCTGAAAATGGCGCGGGCGCTGGCGGCGCTGAACGTGGACGTGATCGAGGCCGGCTTCGCCGCGGCGAGCCCGGGCGATTCCGCCGCAATCCACCGAATCGCATCGGAGATCGAAGGCCCGGCCGTCTGCTCGCTTGCGCGGGCGGCGCAGGGCGACATCAAGGCCGCCGCCGACGCTTTGGCGCCGGCGAAGAAGAAGCGCATCCACGTCTTCCTGGGCACCAGCCCGCTGCACCGCGAGCACAAGCTGAACATGAGCCCGGCTGAGATCCTGTCGCGCATCGCCGACATGGTCGCCTATGCGCGCGAGTTCACCGACGACGTGGAGTTCTCCGCCGAGGACGCGATCCGCACCGAAAAGGGCTTCCTGGTCGAGGCCCTCTCGGTCGCCGCCGAAGCCGGCGCGACGACGCTGAACGTGCCCGACACGGTGGGTTACGCCACGCCGGAGGAGATTTTCGCCCTGTTCCAGATGCTGACCAAAAAGGTCAGCAAGGCCGGCGAAGTGATCTTCTCGGCCCATTGCCACGATGATCTGGGCATGGCGGTCGCCAATTCGCTGGCCGCCGTGCGCGGCGGGGCGCGCCAGATCGAATGCGCCGTCAACGGCATCGGCGAGCGGGCGGGCAATTGCGCGCTGGAGGATGCGGTGATGGCCTTAAAGACCCGCCGCGACGCCTTCGGGCTGAACACGAATGTCGACACCACCAAGATCATGGCCGCCAGCCGCACCCTGTCGCAGGTGACCAACACCCACACACCCAGAAACAAGGCGATCGTGGGCGCCAACGCCTTCGCCCATGAAAGCGGCATCCATCAGCACGGGGTTCTGAAGCACCGCGAGACCTACGAGATCATGCGGCCCGAAGACGTGGGGCTGGCCTCCAACCAGATCGTGCTGGGCAAGCATTCGGGCAAGCACGCCTTGAAGGCGCGCGCGGCCGAGCTCGGCTACGCGCTGGAGGAGGAGGCGCTGAACACCGCCTTCACCCGGTTCAAGACCGTCGCCGACGAGGTGGGCCTGGTGGACGCCGCGCGCCTGACCGCGATCCTGGCCGATGACACCGGCGAGCCGGACTGGACGCTGACGCGTCTGGAGATCCGCTCCCTGGCGGCGGCCAACGCCCATCCGGTGGCCCGGGTGGAGCTGGAGCACCGCACCCGCGGGCGCATGAGCGATCTGGCCAGCGCGCCCGGCGCCATGGACGCGGCCTACACCGCCATAAGCCAGCTCATGGACGCGCCCGGCCGGGTCGAGGACATCGACATGCAGTATGTCGCCGCCGATCCCGAGCCGGGCGCGGACCAGAGCGCCGACGTGCTGGTGGAGCTCAAAGCCGAAGTCTTCGGAGAGATCTTCACCGGCCGGGCGCGCGCCCGCGACATCATCCCCGCCTGCGCCTCGGCCTATGTCGACGCGCTCAACAACGCCCTCGCCGTGCGCCGCCGCCGCGCGCGTGACGCCGAAGCCGCGGCCTGAAGGAGAGACGCATGGCCATCAATGAAGCAAAATACATCTGGCGAAACGGCGAGATCATTCCCTGGGCCGACGCCCAGGTGCATGTGCTCAGCCACGCCCTGCACTACGGCACCTCCATGTTTGAAGGGATCCGCGTCTACGCCACGCCGGACGGCCCGGCGGTGTTTCGCTTACGCGAGCATATGCGCCGGATGATCGATTCCGCGCGTATCTACTCGCTGGACCTGCCGTTTGACGAAGACACGCTGGTCGACGCCTGCAAACAGATCACCGCGGCGAACGGTCTTGAGTCGGCCTATATCCGGCCCATCGCCTTCATCGGCTATGGCTCCATCGGGGTCGTGCCGGCCGCCGACACGCCGATCGAGGTGATGATCGCGGCCTTTCCCTGGGGCGCGTATCTGGGCGAGACGGCCCGCGCGCAAGGGGTGGACGTGTGCGTGTCCAGCTGGAACCGGCTGGCGCCGAACACCACGCCCACGGGCGCGAAGGCCGGCGGCAATTACCTTTCCAGCTATCTCATCAGCCGCGAAGCCAAATCACGCGGCTACGCCGAAGGGATCGGGCTGGATGTGGACGGACGCTTGTCTGAAGGCGCGGGCGAGAATCTGTTCCTGGTCCATAATGGCCGGCTGATCACCCCGCCGGGCGCCAGCTCCATCCTGCAGGGCATCACCCGCGACAGCGTGATCAAGATCGCGAAGGCCGAAGGCGTCGAAGTGGTCGAACAGGCCCTGCCGCGCGAGATGCTGTACCTGTGCGACGAGGCCTTCTTCACCGGCACCGCGGCGGAGATCACCCCGATCCGATCCATCGACGACAAGCCCACGCGCGCCGGCGGCGCCGGCCCGATCACGCGGCTGATCCAGGAGCGCTTCTTCGGCCTGTTCGACGGGACCACCGAAGACCGCTGGGGCTGGCTGGATTACGTGGAGACGAAGGGCGCGGCGGTTTTTCCTCCCCCGCCTGCGGGGGAGGTGGCTGGCGCGCAGCGTCAGACGGAGGGGGGAGGATCGAAGGGCGCCGCCAGCGCCGATCCCCCCTCCGTCATCCCGGCCATGGGCCGGGATGACACCTCCCCCGTGAACGGGGGAGGAAAGACAGCCTCCGCCCGGTCTTCAGCACCCCGCGCCGAAGCGAGCTGACCCCATGACCCGCACCCTGTTCGAGAAAATCTGGGACGCCCATCAGGCGGTCGCCGAGACCAAGGCGGCGCCGGGCGTTCTTTATATCGACCTGCACCTGATCCACGAGGTGACGAGCCCGCAGGCCTTCGCCGCGATCGAGGCGCGCGGCCTGGCCGTGCGCAAGCCTGAGAAGACCTTCGCAACGCTGGATCACGCAACACCGACAACCCCGCGCGCGCCGGGCGCCAAGCCGCTCTACGCCACCGCTGCGGCGGAGAACCAGGTGCGCACGCTGGAGGATAATTGCCGCCGGCACGCCATTCGCCTGGCCGGGTGGGACAGCGAGGACCGGGGCATCGTCCATGTCATCGGGCCGGAGCTGGGGCTGACCCAGCCGGGCATGACCATTGTCTGCGGCGACAGCCACACCGCCACCCATGGCGCGTTCGGCGCGCTGGCCTTCGGCATCGGCACCACCGAGGTGGGCCACGTTCTGGCGACCCAGTGCCTGTTGCAGCGAAAGCCCAAGACCATGCGGGTCACCGTCGACGGCGAGCTGCGCGCGGGCGTCTCGGCGAAGGATCTGATCCTGGCGATCATCGCCGAGCTGGGCGCGGGCGGGGCGTCCGGGCACGTCATCGAATACGCCGGGACCGCCATCGAGGCGTTGTCCATGGAAGAGCGCATGACGGTGTGCAACATGTCCATCGAGGCCGGCGCGCGCGCCGGGCTGATCGCGCCGGACGAAGTGACCGTCGACTATCTGCGCGGGCGCAAATACGCGCCCAAGGGCGCCGCCTTTGAGGCCGCCCGCAAGCGCTGGGCCCAGCTGAAAACCGATAAGGACGCCCTGTTCGACGCCGAGGTGCGCATCGACGGCGCGCGCGTCGCGCCCATGGTCACCTGGGGCGACAGCCCGGACATGGCCGCGCCTGTGGACTCCACCCCGCCCAGATCCAGCAGGCCGGAGACCGAGCGGGCGCTCGCCTATATCGGGTTTAAACCGGGCGAAGCGCTTCTGGGTGAGAGAATCGATGCGGTGTTCGTGGGCTCGTGCACCAATGCGCGCCTGTCCGATCTGCGTGAAGCCGCTGCGGTGATGGCCGGGCGCCATGTGAAGGCGGGGGTGCGCATGCTGGTGGTGCCGGGATCAGAGGCGGTGAAACGCGCCGCCGAGGCTGAAGGCCTGGACGCCATCTTCACCACCGCCGGCGCGGAATGGCGCGAGCCAGGCTGCTCCATGTGCATCGCCATGAACGGGGATTCAGGAAAGCCCGGCGAGCTGGTGGTCTCCACCTCCAACCGCAATTTCGCCGGGCGCCAGGGCAAGGGCGTGCGCACCGTGCTCGCCAGCCCCGCCACCGCCGCGGCGTCGGCGGTGGCCGGCGCCATCGCCGATCCGCGCCGCATTCTGGAGCCGAGCCATGCTCAGTGAGCCGATCAAGACCGTCAAAAGCCGCACCTTCGTGCTGCGGGACGCCAATATCGACACCGACCAGATCATTCCGGCGCGGTTTTTGACCACCACCGGCCGGGACTCGCTCGCCGAGGCGTGCTTCGCCGACTGGCGCTACACCGAGGCGGGCAACCCGGCCAACCATCCTTTGAACACGCTGGACACCGGCCATAGCGCCATTCTGGTGGCGGGCGACAATTTCGGCTGCGGATCCTCGCGCGAGCATGCGCCCTGGGCGCTGAAGGATTTCGGGTTCAAGGCGGTGGTCACCAGCCGGGCCGCCGACATCTTCAAGTCCAACGCCTGGCGCAACGGGCTTGTGGTCTGCGAGATCGACGAGACCAGCCACGCCGCGCTTCTGGACCGGCCGGGCGTTGAGATGGAGATCGACGTGGAGGCCGAAACGATCCGCGCCGGCGATATCGAGGCGCGCTTCACCCTGGAGCCGTTTGCGCGCACCTGCCTTCTGGAGGGCGTCGACCCGCTGGGCTACATCCTGTCCAAAGCCGATCAGATCGCCGCCCATGAGGCGCGCGCGTGACCCGCACGATCCTGATGCTGCCCGGCGACGGGATCGGGCCGGAGGTGGCGGCGGCGGCGAAACTCTGTCTGCAAGCCGCCGCGTCTGCGCACGGCCTGGATCTCGCCTTCGACGAGGCCCCGTTCGGCGGGGCGGCGATCGATGCGTGCGGCGCGCCCTTGCCGGAGGAGACGCTGGCCAAGGCAAAGGCCGCCGATGCGATCTTCCTTGGCGCGGTGGGCGGGCCGGCCTGGGACGATGCGCCCGAGCGTCCGGAGAAAGGCTTGCTGGGTTTGCGTAAGGCGCTGGGCTTGTTCGCCAATCTGCGCCCTGTGAAAGTGTTTGAAGGCCTTGAGCATCTCTCCCCGCTCAAGGAAGACCGGGTGGCCGGCGCCGACGTTTTGATCGTGCGCGAGCTCACCGGCGGGCTCTATTTCGGCGAAAAGCGCGAGGGCGCTGCCGAAGCGTTTGACGGCTGCGCCTACACCGCCGGCGAGGTCGAGCGCATCGCCCGCGTCGCCTTCGCCGCCGCGGCCGGCCGCAAGGGCCGCCTCACCAGCGTGGACAAGGCCAACGTGCTTGCCACCTCACGGCTCTGGCGGCGCACGGTGGACCGGCTGGCGCCCGACTTCGCCGGTGTGAGCGTGGATCACATGTATGTGGACGCCGCCGCCATGGCGCTGGTCACAGGCCCTTCGCGCTTCGACGTGATCCTCACCGAAAACCTGTTCGGCGACATTTTGTCGGATGAGGCCGCGGTGATCGCCGGCTCCATCGGCCTTCTGGGCAGCGCCAGCCTGGGGGAGTCCGGCCCGGGCCTGTTCGAACCCATCCACGGCAGCGCCCCGGATATCGCCGGCAAGGGCGTCGCCAACCCGGCCGGGGCCATCATGAGCGCGGCCATGCTGCTGCGCCACGGCCTGGGCGAACCGGCCGCCGCCGACCGGCTGGAGGCCGCGCTGGAGGCCGAACTGAAAGACGGCGACCGCACCGCCGATCTGGGCGGCGCGGCAAGCACGACGGCCTTCGCCGAACGCGTCGCCGAGCGCGCCGCGAGGGTGCGGGCGGCGGCGTAGGGCCTACGCCGCCCCTTAAAAAGGGGAGAATGCGCGAAACCCTGAACAAAAAACCCCGCCGGAGGCGCTCCGGCGGGGTTTGGCGCGGCTGCGCGCCGCCTATTCGGCGGGCGCGGCCCGGGGGGAGCCGACGCGGACATAGGAGGCGGCCTTCGCCGCGGCCACGGCGACCATGCAGAAGCCCACCTTGTTGATGATGTCGGCGAAATTATAGACCAGCTCGCGGATCAGGGCGGGCGTCGCGCCGTCGCCCACCAGGGTGAAGAAGAAGCCCGCCGGATAGATCAGCCAGCCGAACGTGACGAAGAGCTTCAGCCGGCCGATGGCGCGGGCGCGCTCGGGCGGCAGCTGGCTTTGGGCGCTGGTCATGGCGCCGTAGAGCACGAAGACGATGTAGGCGAAGGCCAGAACGCCCGCCGCGTAGAACGCCCAGCCCACCACGGTGGGAAACAGCCCGGCGTTGATGGAGGTCTCGCCCACATAGCCGGTGACCACCATGATCACGTCGGCGATCAGAAGCTTGGCCATGAGCGCGCCCACGCCGCGCTCCATGTTCAGCAGGATCGGAATGATCGCCAGCAGCATCGGCGTGGTCAAAAGCCAGTCGATATAGCGAAAATGGGTGGGGAAGCTGAGCTGGCCTTCGGCGTCCAGGGAGAGGCCGAAATCCTTCATGGTCCAGTAGTTGATCGCCGCAATGGCGGTCAGCGCCGCGCTTAAGGTGGCGACCATCTGGTATTCCACCGCCAGGCTCTGGCGTTCCAGGGCGAAATAGAGCGCTCCGGCCGCCATGGCCGAAAAGCCGATCCAGAAGCTGTATTGCACCAGCAAGGTGAGGAAAGTCTCGGTCATGACGGGGGCTCCGTGTTGTCAGGCCGCATCCTGGTTGCGGATTTCGCTGAGATAGCGCTCGAATTCCGCCTCGAGCTGGCGGGCGGCCGATCCGATCTGTCCGGCCCCCTGATCGACTTTTTCCACCGCGGCGCTGGTCTCCTCGCCGGTCCGGCCGAGCGTGTCGGCGGCCGAGCGCACGGTTTCGCTGGTCTCGCGCGCGTCGGCGGCCTGGCGCGCCACGGTGTCCATGGCGCCCAGCTGGTCCTCCACCCGGCTTGAAATCTCGCGCGAGGACCGGTCGATGGCTTTCACATCCTCAAGAATGTTGCGCACATTCTCCACAGTGCCGTCGATCTGGGCGCGCACGGTCTCCACCTGGCCCACGACCTCTTCCACCGCGTCGAAGGTTTGCGCCGACAGCGCCTTGACCTCTTCGGCCACGATCACGAACGCGGCGCCGTCGCGGCCCGCGCGCACCGCCTCGACCTGGGCGTTCAGCGCGAGGATCTTGGTCTGCCCCGCAATGGTGCTGATCAGCTCGATGATGCGGGTGATGTCGCCGGCCGCGGCGATCAGGGTCTGCAGATCGGCTTCGGCCTGACTGGCCCGGGCCGCGGCGCGCTCGGTGGTCGCCGCGGAGGTCTGCAGCGTCTCGCGGATCGCCCGCGCGCTGCCGGAGAGCATGTCCACCGCGCTGGCGAATTCGGACGTCACCTCCACGTTGCGCACTGTGGAGGCGTCCACGGCCTGGTACTGGGCCATGGCGTTGCGCTGGGCTTCCTGCATCAGATCGGACAGGCGGCGCATGGCGTCGATCTCGGCGAGCACGCTGGAGACCTTTTCGCCCACCTGGGTTTTCAGCCCCGCCGCCATTTGCGCGCGGGCGCGTTCGCGCGCCTCGGCGAGGGCGGCGCGCTCACGCTCGCGGGCCTCGGCGGCCTTGCGGTGTTCGATCGCCTGGTCGCGGAAGATCGCGATCGCCCGGGTCATGCGGCCGATCTCGTCGGCCGACGGGTTCATGTCCAGCCGGGCGTCGAGATCGCCCTTCGCAAGGCGCTCCATCACCGCGGTGATCTCGGTCACCGGCGCGGCGACCGAGCGCGCCACCAGAACGCCCAGCACCAGAGCCGTCACGGCCACCACGCCGGCGAACCCGAGGCTTGCAAGCGCGGCGGGGCTCATCGCGCCGTCATCGGAGACCGGCATGAGCAGATTCGTGACGAACGCCGCGCACACGGCCAGGAACGCCACGATGGAAAAGGCGCCCACCATGCGTGCGGCCAGTGGAATGTCCGAGGCCCCGCCGCCGATCTCAAGCGGCCCGATCACATCCCCGGCGCGCGCGTCTGAGGGCGCCGGGGATTGCAACGCCCCGGCGAACGTCAGGCCGGGCGCAGGCCGCAGTGCGGAGACCGGCGCGAAAGCGGACTGCAGGGTCCTGCCGGAGCGAAGGCTCAAGCCCGATGTCGACATTGCGGCCTCCCACGTTGAGTGCGCACTCAGTGAGCCGATTCAGCCTTAACGACCGGTTTCGCACGTGCGCGCTTCAGGTATGGTGACTTGCGCTCAAGTTGCGATCAGGGACGCCGCGATTTGGGGCCCGGCCGTGTCGGTGCGGAGGCGTGCGCCGGGCCTGTTTCAGGCCGCGGCGGGGTTTAAGCGTTTGCGCGGCGCCGCGATCGGGCGTATCGCAGATGTGAAACACTCCGCGCCGCTTTGGACCCTCATCCATGACCTATTGCGTCGGCCTGCGCCTCGATGAGGGGCTGGTCTTCATGTCCGACACCCGCACCAACGCCGGCGTCGACAACATCTTCACCTTCCGCAAGATGTTCACCTGGGAAGAGCCGGGCGAGCGCGTCATCACGCTGATGACGGCGGGCAATCTGGCCACCACCCAGGCGATGGTCAGCCTGCTGGGCGAGCGGATCGAGGCGCAGGCACAGCGCGATCACAGCGTGATGCACGCGCCCACCCTGTTCCAGGTGGCCAAGATCGTCGGCGCCGCCCTGCGCGAGGTCGTGGAAAGCCAGACCGCGAAGGGCCCGACGAGCGACGCCGTGTTCAGCGCCACTGTAATCGTGGGCGGACAGATCGCCGGAGCGGAGCCGCGGCTGTTCCTGGTCTATCCCGAAGGCAATTTCATCGAGGCCAGCGACGAGAACCCGTTCTTCCAGATCGGCGAGACCAAGTACGGCCGGCCGATCCTTCTGCGGGGCTATCGCAAGGACATGAGTTTCGAGGCGGCGGTTAAACTCCTCCTGTTGTCGTTTGATTCAACGCTCAAAGCCAACCTGTCCGTCGGCATGCCGCTGGATCTTCAAACCTATGCCCGCGACACGTTCCAGGCCGGCCGCGAAAAGCGGTTCGAGCCCGACGACCCCTATTTCACCTATCTGTCGCGCGGCTGGGGCGACGCCATCAACGCCGCGATCAACTCGCTGGACGATTTCAGGTTTGAGGGGGGCGGCGATTAGCGGCGTCGGTCAGTCGAACCGGACCGGATCACGCATCGGTGTGCGCTTGGGCAGATTGAGGTCCGCGCCGCCGCCCGCCGCATCGACGCGCGACCGGATTTCCGCCGCCAGATTGCGGCGCGACGACTCCGAGCCGACCGCATCTCGCAGGATGCGCCGCGCTTCTTCCTCCACCGACCAGCCGGATTCGGCGGCGCGGGTGCGCAGCCAACGCTCCGTCGCTTCGTCGAGGTTAATGGTGATGCTGCGCATAAGCGGCTCCGCAGTTGGCCTCAGGCCTAGGCATCGCTGGCGATACAACAGGCTCTATTAGTATCGCAGATTTTTCCGAATCGCATATCTTGGGAGTTGGGTTCCTTCCCAGACCTGTCGCCGGGTCAAACTAGGTATTTGCTGCAAGCCTGCTTTTTCCGAGCCGGCGTGTAATCGGCGTCCGTCGGCTTTTCTGGAGAAAGTCTGATGTTGGTCGTAAATTCGGCTGAGGTTACTATTGTAGCGCTTAAAAAAGAGCTGCGGCGGTGCTTGGCGCCCCTAAAGTCTTCCCACCTTGATGAGTCGATCGCGAATGCGCTTGGATTTCGTACGTACGCCGCACTTCTTTCGGCGCGGAGGCGTAGTGCGAAATTGCCGGACTTTATGCAATTTGATCTGGAGCGACTTCGGTCGCGCGCCTTGGCGCTCAGTGGAGAGCACATCCAATTTGATGAGAGTAGATTGGTTGAAGCTTCGCGCATTATACAGCGAACTTTCAAATACATAAAAGAAGGCGACCATAGAGCGGAGAGCGCTTGGTTTCGGCGCTCGCAGAATGCAGGACTACCATTCATCCATGTGGTTAAACGCCGCAAATACGCTAGGCTTTCATGGGACTGCATAACGCTACCGGCCGATCGAGATCATCGACTTCGCGCAGATCCAGACTGCTTATTGGTCAGGCGGTTATTTGATATCTTTCAGTCTGAGGCCAAAGGCGCACCCGGTAAGCCGTTCTTTGATGGGCAGGCTTTTGTTGGCGATATCGACAATCTTCTGCCGCAGGCAGCGGAAAAACTCGCTGACCGGTATTTTCTGGAATTGACTGGCGCTTTGGTCCCCGGAAGCCGGAAGGCCTCATGAGAATTTCGCGTCAGTTCAACTGGGCATCTTCAGCGTAGCCCCGCCGGACCAAAAAACCCCGCCGGCTCACACCGGCGGGGCTCTTCATGCGTCGATGGAAGCGCGGTCTAGAACCGCTCGATCGCCACCGCGGTGGCTTCGCCGCCGCCGATGCAGAGGGAGGCGACGCCTTTTTTCACGTCCTTCTGCTCCATGGCGGAGATCAGCGTGGTCATGATGCGCGCGCCCGACGCGCCGATCGGGTGGCCCAGGGCGCAGGCGCCGCCATGGATGTTGATGATGTCGTGGGACAGGCCCAGCTCCTTCATCGCGATCATGGGCACCACGGCGAAGGCTTCGTTGATCTCCCACAGATCCACGTCGCTTACCTGCCAGCCGGCTTTCTCCAGCACCTTGCGCATGGCGGGCACGGGCGCGGTGGTGAAATAGGCCGGCTCATGGGCGTGGGCGGCGCTGGCGGTGATCTTGGCCAGGGGTTTCAGGCCGCGGCGCTCGGCCTCGGACAGGCGCATGAGCACCAGCGCGGCCGCGCCGTCGGAGATCGCAGACGCGTTCGCCGCGGTCACCGTGCCGTCGGGGCTGAAGGCGGGGCGCAGGGAGGGGATTTTCTCCGGCTTGGCGCGGCGGGGCAGCTCGTCGGTGTCGACGGTGACGTCGCCCTTGCGGCCCTTGATGGTCACCGGGGCGATCTCGCGCTTGAAGGCGCCGCTCTCGGTGGCCTTGGTGGCGCGCGACAGCGTTTCGATGGCGTAGGCGTCCTGGTCTTCGCGGGTGAACTGGTTCTCCCGCGCGATCATGTCGGCGTAGACGCCCATGGCCTTCTTCTCGTAGGCGTCCTCCAGCCCGTCCTGGGCCATATGGTCCTTCACCGTATCGTGGCCGTATTTAAAGCCGGTGCGGTGATTGGGCAGAAGGTGGGGCGCGTTGGTCATGGACTCCATGCCGCCCGCCACGATGACGCTGGCGTCGCCCGCCGCGATGGCGGAGCGGCCCATGATCGCCGCCTGCATGCCCGAGCCGCACATCTTGTTCAGCGTCGTGGCCTCCACCGATTTGGGAAGCCCGGCCTTGATCGCGGACTGGCGCGCCGGGGCCTGGCCCTGGCCGGCGCCGAGCACGTTGCCCATGTAGATCATGTCCACGTCCTCGCCCGCCACGCCGGCTTCGGCCAGCGCGGCCTTGACCGCTTCGGCGCCCAGCTCGTTGGCCGACAAGGGCGCCAGCTCGCCCAAAAGCCCGCCCATCGGGGTGCGCGCCATGCCGACGATGACGATCGGATCTTCTGTTGCCATGGTCCGTCTCCTTGGTATTTCGTTGCGGACCGGCCGGCCCGTGCTCGAATTTGGCGCCAAATGAGACCTTTACCCCGCACTGCGTCAAGCCTGCTCGCAGCCGCAGCATCAAGGCTGGCGCGTGCGCCGTGCGCGCGGGACTGGGGCGAAGCGCTTGCAGCGCTTGCGATCCTGGCCGGCGCCGGGGCGCTCCTCGCGCTTGGGTTTGAGGCCCTGCAGTTCGATTTCACATTCGCAGCCGCGCGCGCCGAGCCGGGCCGGATCGCGATAATCGCGCTGGTGGCGATCGTCATTCCGGCGCTGGGCGAGGAGCTGGTGTTTCGCGGTGTGCTGCAGCCTGCCCGCATGACCGGCGCCGGGGCGATCGCGGCCTCGGGCCTCAGCCTCGCCGCCTTCATCGCCTGGCATCCGCTTCAGGTCGCGCTGGGCCTGCCGAGCGGGCAAGGCGTGTTTCTGGAGCCGGCCTTCCTGGCCATGGCGGGGCTGCTGGGGCTTGTCTGCACCGTGCTCGTGCATCGCTCGGGCGGTTTATGGACCGCGGTGGTCGTGCACTGGGCGGTGGTGGTGGCGTGGAAGGCGGGGGCGCCGGCTGGTCTTCCCGTTTGAGGGGAAACTGTCTTGTGTAGTGTTCGATCCTCGCGTTTCATGTGGGCGACTAGCGGAGGGCGGCCATGGCGGACCGGACCGGCGAGCGTCTGCGGTATGCCTGTAACTGGATGATCGGCGTGTCGGTGACGTTTTTCGGCGCCGCGTTCGTGCCTTTGTTTTTAGAAGGCGGATTTGATGTCTCAGACATCGTGGCGAGCCTGATATTCCTTGTAGCGTCAGGAGCGTTTTTGTATGGCGCGCTTTATATGGCCGGCCGGCTGAGTTAGGCTTTGCGCGATGGATCTGTTGGAAATTCTTTATCTCGGCGTGGTGATGCCGATCCTGGCGGCGGGCATCCTTGCGCTCGGCTGGTTCCTTTTCATCCGCGAAAAATAGAACGCTTGATCGGCGTTTGAGGCTTATCCCGGCGCCCATGCACCACGACCATCACCCCCCTCACCACGATCACGGCCACCACGATCACGGCCACCACCATCACCACGCCGATGTGAGCGAGAAGAACGAGCGGCGTGTGCTGATCGCCGCGGTGCTGACCGGGGCGTTCATGCTGGCCGAGCTGGTGGGCGGGCTGGTGACGGGCTCGCTGGCGCTGCTGGCCGACGCGGCGCACATGCTCACCGATTTCGCGGCGCTGTTCCTGGCCTGGCTCGCCTTCCGGCTTTCGCGCCGGCCCGCCGACGCCAGCCGCACCTACGGGTTCGACCGGTTGCAGATCCTGGCCGCCTTCGCCAATGCGGTGACGCTGATCGTGCTTGTGGTCTGGATCGCGGCCGAGGCGGCGGCCCGGCTTTTGAACCCCGAGCCGGTGCTCGCCGCGGGCATGCTGGTGATCGCCGCGCTGGGCCTCGCGGTCAACATCGCCGCGTTCGGGGTGCTGCACGGGGCGGACCGGGACAATCTCAATATTCGCGGCGCGCTCGCCCATGTGATGGGCGATCTTCTAGGCTCGGTCGCCGCCCTGGTCGCTGCCGGTGTGATCCTGGCCACCGGCTGGACCCCGATCGATCCCATTCTGTCGCTTCTCATCGCGGCGCTGATCGCGGTGAGCGCGGTGCGGCTCCTGCGCGATTCCGGCCGGGTTCTGCTGGAGGCCGCGCCGCGCGGCGTCGACCCGCAGGCGGTGCGCGCCGACCTCATGGCGCGCGTACCGGGGGTGGAGGATGCGCACCATCTTCATATCTGGTGCCTCACCCCGGAGCGCCCCATGGCCACCGTGCACGTGCGCGTGACGCCAGGCTGCGATCCCGCAGAGACGCTGAATGCGGTCAAGACGCGCCTGAAAGCCGAGTTCGGCCTCGACCACGTCACCGTTGAAGTTGAAACCGGCGCCTGCGCCGACGCCGTTGAATGCTGATTTTGAACTTGTTTTGATCAGTTTGGTCAGGGGGTTCACGGTCTTTATGCCGTCGCCCCGGACCCTGTTAAGCGAACGGCAAGCAATATCGCGCATAACCAGAACCACTGCGCAGGCGAGGGCGGCGAACGCTCCGTACGGCGCAGATCATTGGGTAGTCAAAGGCCGCTCAAAACGGGCTGCCGAACAACAGGGTTGGGTGTGACCATGAAGAAGTTTGCTGGTGTCTTCGCCGCCGTTTCCATGCTGGCCGGTCTGTCGGCCGCGCCTGCGATCGCGCAGGAGCGCGAGCTCGCCGAAGCCGAGGCGCCCGAGTTTCCGCGCGCCGCAGAGCGTCGCCAAATCGAGGGCCACGTTGTGGTCCGCTACAATGTGAGCCCGGAAGGGACGGTGTCCGACGTGGAAGTCGTCGAAGCCACCCCGGCGGGTATCTTCGAGCGCGCGGTGATGCGCGCCCTTGAGAACTGGCGCTATGTCGCCGCGGCCGAGCCCACCGAGGGCGTGGAGCGCCGCTTCGACTTCGCGTTTGCGGACTAATCCCGTCTGAAGGACGGCGCGGGCTTTCGCCCGCGCCGTTTTTTTCAGGCCCATGCAGATTAACCTTACCGGGGAATGAAGCCCATGGCCGTCTCGCTCCACTCCGTTCGCACCCGATTGATCGCCGCGTTCGCGGCCGTGATCGCCTTGTCGCTCGCCGGCGTCGCCGCGGGCGTTTTCGCGTTCACCGGGGCGAAGGGCGCGCTGGACGAGGTGGTCGAGGAGACCGCCCCGCGCGCCGCCGCGGCCCAGGCGCTCGACGCCGCCTCCAGCGCCATCGCCGGCGAGCTGGCCGCCTTCTCCCGCGCCCGCGACACGATCGACAAGCAGGTTTCCGCCTCGCGCCTGGACGCGCTGATGGAGGAGGCGGCCGGCGCGGTTGCGGGCTTGCGTGACGCCGGGCTGAGCGCTGCGCGCGTCAACGAGCTGGAAGAGGCTCTGAACGGCGTGAAGACCGCCGTGGAGGCCGCCGCCGGCCCGGTGGGGGCCAAGCTGGACGCCCAGAGCGCGCGCGAAGCCGGCATGAGCGCGGCGCTGCGCGACCGCGCCGAAGCGTCCACCGCGCTTGAAGCGGCGCTCGACGAAACCACCGACCCCGCCGACATCGAGACCCTGCTGCGCGCCAACATGGCGCTGAATCTCGCCGTGGCGCGCTACGCCGAGCTGTCGGGCGCCTCCAGCGAGGCCGAACTCGCCGCCGTGCGCGAGGCGTTCGAGTTCGCCGCAGACGAGCTGTCCATTAATCTCGCCATTCTCGGCGCAGTGGCGACCGACGCGATCACCGTGCCCGCCGAGCGTCTTCTGGAGCGGGCCGAGGGGGCCCAAGGCCTGTTCGCCCTGCGCGGTGAAGAGCTGGCGCGCCTTGAGGAGGTCGATCTGCTGGTGGAGGACGCGCGCATCATGGACGCCGCGCTCGCCCAGCTGGTGGACGCCGCGCGCGACGCCGCGCTCGCCGACCAGGCCGCGGCCAGCGCGTCGGGCCAGGGCGCCATCGCGGCGGGCGAGATCATCATGCTGGTGTTCGCCGTGCTGACGGTCGCCCTGGGCGTCGCCATCACCTGGCTTTACGTCAGCCGCAGCCTGCTGGCGCGCCTGACGGGCCTCACCGAGGCGATGAAATCACTGGCCGGCGGCCATATCGGCGAGGCGCTGGAGGCCGACGGCCAGGACGAGCTCTCCGACATGGCGCGCGCGGTGAACGTGTTCCGCGACAACGCCATCGAGCGCAAGCGGCTGGAGGCTGAGCGCACCGAGGACGAGGCCGCCCGCGCCAAGCGCACCCGCGCCATCGAAGATCTGATCGCCGCCTTTGAGGATGTCTCCCGGCGCGCCCTGGGCAAGGTCGGCGAAGCGGCCCATGAGATGGAATCGGCCGCCCATGCGCTGGACCAGTCCTCGCGAAGCGCCAGCGAGACGACCGCGGTGGTGAACACTTCCTCCTCACGCGCTGCGGAGAATGTGGACACCGTCGCCGCCGCCGCCGAGGAGATGACCGGCTCCATCGCCGAGATCGCCCAGCAGATCAGCCGCTCCACCGAGATCGCCCAGGACGCCGCCGACCGCGTGCAGCAGACCAATGGCGATGTCGCCGCGCTCAATGAAGCGGCCTCGAAGATCGGTGACATCGTCAATCTCATCAACGAAATCGCCGAGCAGACCAACCTTCTGGCGCTGAACGCGACCATCGAGGCCGCGCGGGCCGGTGAGGCCGGCAAGGGCTTCGCCGTGGTCGCCAGCGAGGTGAAGACGCTGGCCGAGCAGACCGGCAAGGCGACCAGCTCCATCTCCGATCAGATCACCGGCATTCAGGGCGCGACCGGCAAGGCGGTGGACGCCATGAGCTCGATCTCTGAGGTGATCGGGGAGATGAACACCATCGCCGCCGCCATCGCCGCGGCCATGGAGGAGCAGCGCGCCGCGGCCAGCGAAATCACCCGCGCCGCCCAGGACGCGGCCTCAGGCACGCGCGACGTCGCCGGCTCCATCGCCAAGGTGGACGCCGCGGCCAGCGAAACCGGCCAGTGCGCGGCCCAGGTCAACGCCGCCTCCGGCGCGCTGAATACCGAAGCCGACGGGCTGGAGAAGGCGGTGAAGGAATTCCTCGCCGGAGTACGCGCCGCGTAAGTAAGCGCCGCCTCAACACACAAAAACGGGCGCGGCCTTGGCCGCGCCCGTTTTCTTTTTCGCCGTCGTTATTACCGCTTACGCCGCGCTCACCGCGCCGTGGCAGTGCTTGTATTTCTTGCCTGAGCCGCAAGGGCAGGGGGCGTTGCGCTGCACCCGGCCCCAGGTGGCGGGATCGTTGGGATCAATGTTGGCGGTGGCCTGACGCGTCGCCAGCGGCGAGGCGGGGCGCGCCGAGGCGGTTTCGGGATTGTCGCCCATTTCATTGCGGCCGGTCACCGGATCGGCGTGGCGCACCTGCATGTTCTTGGGCGGCTCGGGCATGGCCGGCGCCTCGCGGCTGGGCGCCAGGCGCATGTTGAACAGCATGCGCGTGGTCTCGAAGCGCAGCTCGTCCAGCAGAGTCTCGAACAGGGCGAAGGCCTCGGTCTTGAACTCGTTCAAGGGATCGCGCTGGGCGTAGCCGCGCAGGCCCACGACGCTTTTGAGCGCGTCGAGCTGCTGCAGGTGGTCGCGCCAGTTGGTGTCGATGGTCTGCAACAGGATCTGCTTCTCGATCCGGCGCATCAGCTCCGGCCCGATATCCGCGGCTTTTTCCGCATACGCCTCGTCGGCGGCCTTTTGCAGGCGCTCCTTGATCTCCTCGTCGGCGATGCCCTCTTCGGCGGCCCAGTCCTTCACCGCCAGCTCCAGGGCGAAGTACTTCTTCGCCGCTTCCTCAAGGCCCTCGGCGTCCCATTGGTCGGCGTAGGCCTTCGGCGGAATGTGGCGCTCCACCAGGGTTTCCACGCAGTCGGCGCGCATGTCCTTGACCACGTCGGAGACGTCTTCGGACGTCATGAAGTCGATGCGCTGCTCAAAGATGGCCTTGCGCTGATCGTTCATCACGTCGTCGTACTTCAGGATGTTCTTCCTGATGTCGAAATTGCGCTGTTCGACCTTCTTCTGGCTGGTCTCCACCGCCTTGGTCATCCAGGGATGCTGGATGGCCTCGCCCGGCTTCATGCCCAGCGTGCGCATGATGGTGTCCAGGCGCTCCGGCGCGAAGATGCGCAACAGATCATCCTCGACGGAGAGATAGAAGGCCGAGCGGCCCGGGTCGCCCTGACGGCCCGAACGGCCGCGCAGCTGGTTGTCGATCCGGCGGCTTTCATGGCGCTCGGTGCCGATGACGAAGAGCCCGCCTGCGTCGAGCGCCTTTTTCTTCTTGTCGGCCACGTCCGCGGCGATCTTTTCACGCTCGGCCTTGATCTCGGCTTCGGTCGGCTCCTTGCCGGCTTCGGTCTGCTGCTCCAGCCATTCGGCGACGCGGAAATCCACGTTGCCGCCCAGCTGAATGTCGGTGCCGCGCCCGGCCATGTTGGTGGCGATGGTCACCGCGCCGGGCACGCCGGCCTGGGCGATGATCCCGGCCTCCTGCTCGTGATAGCGGGCGTTGAGGACCTTGTGGGTGATCTTCTTCTTGGTCAGCACCTCAGACAGCGCTTCGGAGCGTTCGATCGACACCGTGCCCACCAGGACGGGCTGGCTCTTGGCATGGGCGGCCTCGATCGCGGCGACGATGGCGTCGTTCTTCTCGTCGATGGTGCGGTAAAGTTCGTCTTCCTCGTCGATGCGCGCCACCGGCCGGTTGGTCGGCATCTCCATGACGCCGAGCCCGTAAATACCGCCGAACTCTTCGGCTTCGGTGGCCGCGGTGCCGGTCATGCCCGCGAGCTTGTCGTAGAGGCGGAAGTAATTCTGGAAGGTGATGGAGGCCAGCGTCTGGTTTTCCGGCTGGATCTCCACCTGCTCCTTGGCCTCGATGGCCTGGTGCAGCCCGTCCGACAGGCGCCGGCCGGGCATCATGCGCCCGGTGAATTCGTCGATCAGGACGACCTTGTCCTCGCGGACGATGTAGTCCTTGTCCTTGGTGAAGATCTTGTGGGCTTTCAGGCCCTGATTGACGTGGTGGACCACCGAGATGTTCTCCACGTCGTAGAGATCGCCGCTCTCGATGAGCTCGCGCTCGCGAAGAAGCTCCTCGATGTGTTCATTGCCCTCTTCGGTGAAGGTGACCGAGCGGGCCTTCTCGTCGATCAGGTAATCGTCCTCGTTCAAAAGCGGGATGATCGTGTCGATGGTCTTATAGAAATCAGTGCGGTCGTCGGTGCGCCCGGAGATGATCAGCGGCGTGCGCGCCTCGTCGATCAGAATGGAGTCCACCTCGTCGACGATGGCGTAGTGGTGGGTCGCCTTCTCCACCGGGCGGCCGCCGAACTGGGTCATCTCGCCCAGCGTGTACTTCATGTTGTCGCGCAGATAGTCGAAGCCGAGCTCGTTATTCGTCCCGTAGGTGATGTCGCAGGCGTAGGCGGCGCGGCGCTGCTCGTCGAACATGCCGTGCACGATGACGCCGGTGCTCATCCCCAGCTTGGCGAACACCTGGCCCATCCATTCGGAGTCGCGCTTGGCGAGATAGTCGTTGACCGTGACGATGTGCACGCCCTTGCCGGGAAGGGCGTTGAGATAGGCGGCCAGGGTGGAGACCAGCGTCTTGCCCTCGCCGGTCTTCATTTCGGCGATATTGCCCTGGTGCAGCACCATGCCGCCCATGAGCTGGACGTCGTAATGGCGCTGGCCCAGGGCCCGCTTGGCCGCCTCGCGCACCGCCGCGAAGGCTTCGGGCAGGAGCTTGTCCAGGCTTTCGCCGCGCTCAAGGCGCTCGCGGAATTCAGCGGTCTTGGCTTTCAGCTGGTCGTCGTCGAGCGCCTCGAAATCGGGCTCCAGCGCGTTGATGCGCTCCACCGTGGGGCGCATCTTCTTGACCGTGCGGTCATTGGAGGATCCGAAGAGCTTGCGGGCGATGTTCAGCATGACGTATCAGCCTTGGCGGGCGCACAATGAAGAAACCGGCGCGCCGCCGTGGTGTCCCTCTAGGGCGGCGCGAGGCGGGAAGAGGGCTTTAATCTCTTCGCGCGACAAAGATATGCGGTGACTTAAGGAGGCCCTGTTTGACTGTCAATCAAGCCCGCCTGCGCGCGGGGGCCTTCGCCTTCATATCGTTCGTGTTTCTCGCCGCCTGCAATGAGCGCGAGCCGGCCGCCGAGCGCCAGGCAGGCGGTGGTGATACGCCGTCGGGCCTGCGCTTTCTGCAAACCGATCCGCCCCCCGGCGCGCGCGTCGCGGCGCGGGTGGGCGGCACGGCCATCACCTTCGCCGACGTGCGGCGTGAAGCCGGCGTGCGCGAGCTGGTCGAGGACGCCGATGCGCTCACCCCCGCCGACGCGGTCTTCCGCGAGGCGCTGGACGAGCTGATCGATCAGCGCCTGCTGGCGCTGGAGGCCGCGCGCCGCGATCTGCAGACCCTGCCCGAGGCGCGCCGGCGCCTGGCCGCCGCAGAGGAGCGCATCCTGGGCAATGTGCTGGTGGAGCAGGCGGTCTCCGACGCGGTCACTGAGGAGGCGATCGCGCGCGTCTATGAAGAACAATCCCGCCTCGCCCCGCCGGCCGAGGAGATCCGCGCCCGCCACATCCTGGTGGACACGCGCGAGGAGGCCGACGAGGTCGCCCGCCTGCTCGCCGAAGGAACCGACTTCGCCCAGCTCGCCGCCCGCGTGAGCCAGGATCCGGCCACACGATTCGAGGGCGGAGATCTGGGTTTTTTCACCCGCGAGGGCATTCTTCCCGCTTTTGCGCGCGTCGCGTTCTCCACGCCTGTAGGCGCGGTCAGCGCTCCGTTCCAGACCGAGTACGGCTGGCACGTGGTGACCGTCACCGACCGCCGCAGCCAGCCGCGCCCGGGGCTGGAGGCCATGCGGGGCAATATCGTGCGCTTCCTCACCCTGCAGGGGATTGACGCCCTGCTCTCCGACATCCGCGAGACCTATCCGGTGACGATCACCGCCGGGGCCGCGCCGCCGGGTCTGCGCACCGAAGAGGAGGGGGCCGAGGCGGCGCAGCCTGAAGCGCGCGAGAACGCCGGCCCGGTTGACGGCGAAGCCGATGCGCCGGAAGAGGGCGGCGATCCTTGACGCGCGCTGCGCTGCGGACCCGGCGTTAGCACGGCGTTCACCGTGGCGCCCGGCTTTGCTTTCAACGGAGGCTTTGCAATGGCAGGCTCTTTCGACCGCCTTTTGCTCGTCGCGGCCTGCGCCCTGGTCGATCCCGACGGGCGCGTGCTCGTCGCGCAGCGGCCCGCGGGCAAGAGCTTCGCCGGGCTGTGGGAATTTCCCGGCGGCAAGATCGAGGCGGGGGAAAGCCCGGAACAGGCCTTGATCCGCGAGCTGCGAGAGGAGCTGGGAGTCGAACCGTGCGAACAGTGCCTGCAGCCCTTCGCCTTCGCCTCGCAGCCCTTCGAGGACGGCCGTCACATGCTGATGCCGCTCTTCGTATGCCGGCGCTGGGACGGGTTCGTGGACCCCAAGGAAGGCCAGCAGGTGCGCTGGGTGCGCCCGGAAAAGCTGCAGGACCTCGCGCTCGTCCCCGCCGACAAGCCGCTGGCGGCCGAGCTGCGCGACCGGCTGGCGGGCACGCGGGTCTGAGCCGCTTCGCCCGCGACGCGCGCGGCTCCACCGCCATCGAATACGCCTTGATCGCTGGGCTACTCTCCATCATCGTCATCACCGGCATCGCCGCCTTCGGCAGCGCCCAGGGCGCGCTCTGGGACACCAACACCACCCGCTTGAACGCCGTGCTGGGCGCCTCCGAAGAAGAGTAAGCGCCCGCCTTCAGTCCTCCCCCTTCACGGGGGAGGTGCGCCGCGCGCCAGCGCGGGGCGGAGGGGGTGTGAGGCGGAATAATCCTGCAGGCGCCTTCGGCGCCGCCCCCACCCGACCCGGAGCTGCGCTCCGGCCCACCCTCCCCGCAAGGGGGAGGGACTTATGACGGCGCGCCCCCGCCTTCAGTCCTCCCCCTTCACGGGGGAGGTGCGCCGCGCTCCAGCGCGGGGCGGAGGGGGTGTGAGACGGAATAATCCTGCAGGCGCCTTCGGCGCCGCCCCCACCCGACCGCGCCTTGCGGCGCGCCCACCCTCCCCGCAAGGGGGAGGGACTTATTACGGCGCGCCTCACCTTCAGTCCTCCCCCTTCACGGGGGAGGTGCGCCGCGCGCCAGCGCGGGGCGGAGGGGGTGTGAGGCGCTGAAGTTCGATAGAGGGTGCGTCCGTTATCGGTTGCGCTGAGCGCGTTCTCTTAGCGTGTCGATCAAATATCCCACCAGCGTATCGTGATCTTCGTAGAGCGCGCCGTTCCAAATCCGGATGACCTCATACCCCCGGCTTGCTAGCCAGGCGTCGCGACGGCGGTCATGATCGGATTGTGCGGCTTCGGCGTGTCCGCTTCCGTCGAGTTCAATCACCAACTTTGCTGAGTGACATGCGAAATCAACGATAAAGTCGCCCATTGGAGCCTGCCGCCGTATTCGAATTCCTTCGCGATTGAGAACCCGCAGACGTGTCCAGAGAAGCGCTTCCTGCCGTGTCATTGAGCGGCGAAGACGCCGGGCGCGAGCGACCGTCATCACAAGCCCCTTTTCCGTGGACAGGTCGAACTTTCCCCTATTAGGGGAATTTGTGCAAGCCCCTCTTCGTCAGCAAGAACTTCCGCCGCCCGTCACTTCATCCCAGGCGCCTTCGGCGCCGCCCCCACCCGACCCGGAGCTGCGCTCCGGCCCACCCTCCCCGCAAGGGGGAGGGACTTACGACGACGCGCCCCGCCTTCAGTCCTCCCCCTTCACGGGGGAGGTGCGCCGCGCTCCAGCGCGGGGCGGAGGGGGTGTGAGACGGACTAATCCTGCAGGCGCGTTCGGCGCCGCCCCCACCCGTCCGCGCCTTGCGGCGCGCCCACCCTCCCCGCAAGGGGGAGGGACTTATTACGGCGCGCCCCCGCCTTCAGTCCTCCCCCTTCACGGGGGAGGTGCGCCGCGCGCCAGCGCGGGGCGGAGGGGGTGGCTGCGCCGAGGGTTCGCAAAGGGCGTGTTTGGCCCGCCGCGGCTCCGTTTGCCCTCTCACCGCCAAGCGCCTAGCCTGCCTCGCGATTGGATCGGGAGGTACTGTTCATGCGCATCGTCGTCACCGCCGCGGCCGCCGCGGCCGCCGTTTCAGCCTGCGAGAGCCTGCCCGGCGGCGAGCCTGCGCGGGTCGTGGAGGTGGAGCGCGAGGTGATCATGGAGCGGAGCCTGTCCGGCGACGACGCCCTGCCCGTGGACACCACGGCGCTGCATGACCGCGTCCTCACAATGGACACCCATATCGACATCGACGCGGGCTACGCCACCTACCGGCTTGACCCTGGCGGGTTCACCCGGGCCCAGGCCGATCTGCCGAAAATGCGCGCGGGCGGGCTCGATGCGGGGTTCTTCATCGTCTATGTGGGCCAGGGCCTGATCAGCCCCATGGGCTATGAAGAGGCCGCCGCCATCGCCGAGCGCAAGTATCAGGCGATCCTGCGCATGATCCGGGCCTATCCCGACGAGATCGCGCTGGCCGTCACCGCCGACCAGGTTGAAGCGATCCACGCCTCGGGCAAGCTCGTGGCGCTGATCGGGATCGAGAATTCCTGGCCGCTGGGCGAGGATATCTCCAACGTCGCCATGTGGGCCGATCGCGGCGTGCGCTACGTCTCCATCACTCATTTCGGCAACAACCAGTTCGGCGGCAGCTCCAATCCGAACCTGGCCCAGGGCGATCCGGCCGAAGATCCCGGCCTCACCGATCTGGGGCGCGAGCTGGTCGCCGCCCTGAACGATGAAGGCGTGATGGTGGACGTCTCCCATGTGGGCAAGATCACCATGCTGGAGGCGATCGCGCTGTCGCGCGCGCCGGTGATCGCCAGCCATTCCGGCGCGCGGGCCGTGTACGACCATCCGCGCAATCTTGACGACGAGCAGCTCATCGCCATCCGCGATAATGGGGGCGTCGCCCAGATGGTGGCCTTCCGCCGCTATATCGCGGAGGTGGACCCCGAGCTTGCGCAAGCCGAACAGGCGCTGGCCGCCGAATACGGGCTCGACACAAGCGAGGGCCGCCAAGCTGCGAGCCAGGCCGATATCGACCGCTTCCGCGACGACCTCAAAGCCCTGCGCGCGCGCATGGACGACGTGACGCTGGAGCACCTGGCCGACCATATCGACCACGCCGTCCAGGTGGCCGGCATCGATCATGTGGGCATCGCGTCCGATTTCGACGGCGGCGGCGGGGTCGGCGGCTGGGACGACGCCAGCGAAACGCCCGCGGTCACCGCCGAACTGATCGCGCGCGGTTACTCTGAAGAGGACATCGCCAAGATCTGGGGCGGCAACCTGTTGCGCGTCATGCGCGCGGTGGAGGCGGCGGCGAAGTAACGCAGAGGCCGGCCTGGTGCGGCTTGGATTCCCGGCATGGAAATAGTATTATAAAAGTTATGGGTATTCATGGGGCGTTGCGATGGACGACACAACCCGAGTGCTCGCGCTTGCGCTGGGAACCTATTTTCTGATCGCCGGGATCGGCGTGGTGGTGCGCCGAAAAATCATCCCCGAGTTCATAGCGCGCTTCCGCGATGATCCGGTCGTCAGCTTTATGGGCGGCGTGCTCGCGCTTTGGCTCGGTATTGCGATCCTCAGCTTGCATTGGCGCTGGGACGACGCTGTGGCTGCGGGGATCACGCTGATCGGATTGGTCGCGGCGCTGAAGGGCGCGCTGCTGATCGTGCTCGGTCCGCGATTGCTGGTGCTTGCGCGGCCGTTCGACGAGTCGCTGGGGCTCGCCGCGGTCTGGGGCGTCGTGGTCGCGGTGATTGGCGTGGCGTTGCTGGTCGCCGGCTATTTCGGCTGACGCCCGCTCAGCCCCACTGCAGACACCGGCGCGTTGATCGAGAGCGGCGATTTCAAAGACTGATCGCCCAAATCCGTCGCGCTCACCTCCTGCGCGTCATGGGCGGTGGAGGCGGCGGCGGCGTGGTGAAAAAAAACGCCGCCCGGCGGGACCGGGCGGCGTTGGTGTTTTGGCGATGTGCGCCGTCTAGCGGCTGACGGGCGCGGTCTGTTCGTCCGCGGCGTCAGGCGCGGAGGACACCGCAGGTGCGGCGGCGTCCGGTACCGGGTTCACGGTGATCCGGTTATTGACGAACTGGTCGATTTCACCGCCGCTGAGAATATCGTTGAGCATCGCCGAGGTCGCCGAGGCCATGGCCTGCAGATCCATCAGGTGGCGGGTGTCCCCGCCGCCGCGCAGGGCCAGGCCCAGAAGGCCGCCGCCGGCGCCGGCGCTGCGGTTGACGAAAGGCGAAATCGGCTGGGTGCTTTCAGCCAGCACGTCGCCGGTCACCGCATCGACAAGCGTGAAATCGAAGGCGATGGCGATAACCTCGCCCACCAGCATCATCGTCGCCGCATTCGGGAAGGTGGTGGAGGTCACCTCCACTTCAAGCCGGGCGGGGCGCTGGCCGTCAAAATGGCCTTGGGCGAGCGCCTGCGCCTCTTCCTCGATCAGGAAGCCCAGCATCCTCTCCCCGCCGGCGTCATCGGACAGGCCGGGATGATCCTCGACAAACTCGGCCAGGCGCGAGCCGTGATCGTTGGTGAAGGCGTCGGGATCGGCCACCATGTCGCTGACCGAGCGGTCATAACGATCCGGGACGGTTTCTCCCTCGGTGAGCGCGGCGCGCGTCTCCACAAGCGCGTATGCGCTGCGGATGTCGGCGCCCACAGGTGATTGCACCTTGGAGGCGCACGCAGTGGCGAACAGGGCCAGCACCCCGATCGCCGCCAGTTTGAGCGGTGTTTGCATGATCATGATTCCCCTCGCCCGGCGCCGAGGCCGGACTGATTTCGATTCGCGCCTTCGCGCCATACGCGAAGAATAGCGACACGAAACTTGCCGGACAAGGCGATATCAAACGTTTAGCGCACGTCAGGGCGCTCAGGCGAGTTCCACTTCGGTGGCCGCCACCATGTTCACGTTGAGCATGGGCGAGCCGCTGTCGCCGCGCACCAGAACGCGCTCGCCGATATCAAGGTCGAGATCGCCGTTATCCTCGCGCGGAATGTCGCGCAGGCCTTCGGCGCGGATCTGGAAATCGCGGCCCTGGTCGTCCTCCAGCGTAAAGCGTTGATCCTCCACGGCGACCACCTCGCCGGTGAGCTCCACCGCGCCTTCGAAGTACGGGTCTGGCCCCACCGAGGGCGCCTGTCCGCGCGCGGCGAGGGCGAACAAGCCCGCGGCGGCGGTGGCGATGATCAAGGCGGCTGCGGTGTCGCGCCTGGACATGGGCGGACCTCGTTGGTCTTGCGCACGATGTGCGGGGAAGGGTTGGAAGAGGACCGGCCCGATGCGTCATCGGGAAGGGGGAGGGAAAATCGGCTCCGGACCGGCCTCTTCACACGGACGAAACACGCGGGGCAAGCCCCGGTTCCCGGCCCGTGTGCGCCCGATCCCCCTTGCGCCGGCTCCCGCTGCGCTCCATGCTCGGCGCAACGTTCCAAGGGGTGTCCTTGCGCTCGTTCCTGGTCGGGGTCCCCGGTCAGGTCGGGGACAAGGGCTGAGAGTGACCCTCAGGACCGGATCCGGGTCATGCCGGCGTCGGGATGGAGCAAGGCGAGGGCGGATAGGCGCCCGCTTTCTCTTGTCGCGCACCGGCCGCAGCAGTGAAAGCGCATCGCCATGAACAAGCCCACCAACCAGGCCGAATTTCCCACCCCCACGGTGACCACCGGGCCGCTGCAGGGCTCCAAACGGGTCTACACCCACCCGGCGGCCGCGCCGCATCTGGCCGTGCCGCACCGCGAGGTGGAGCTGCACCCCACCGCCATGGAGCCGGCGGTGCGCGTCTATGACTGTTCAGGGCCCTATACCGATCCGGACGCGGCGATCGACGTGGAGCACGGCCTGGCGCGCCCGCGCACCGAATGGGTGCTTAAAAGGGGCGGGGTGGAGGCGTATGAGGGCCGCGAGCCCACGCCGCTGGATAACGGGGGCGCCGCCGGCAAATATCTCGCGCGCGAATTCCCGATGCGCCACCGGCCTTTGAAAGCGGCTGGCTTTCTCCCCCCCTCCCCCGCTATCGCGGGTACTCCCCCCGCAGGCGGGGGGAGAAAGGAAGACGGCGCTCCGGTTTCCTCCCCCGTTTACGGGGGAGGTGTCCGCGAAGCG
>JAVJPX010000012.1:0-16084 GCA_040217555.1 Oceanicaulis sp. | reverse complement strand
TGAAGTGGGACCCGGTTCACCGCTTCGATCACGCGACACTTAAAGCGCGTGATCAGGTGAAGTGGGACCCGGTTCACCGCTTCGATCACGCGACACTTAAAGCGCGTGATCAGGTGAAGTGGGACCCGGTTCACCGTTTCGATCACGCGATTAAACCTCGGAGCTGAACCGGGCATGCGGCTGATGCGTTGGAGCGGGGCGAACCGAAACGGAGCCCCGCCCCCGCCATGTCCGATCACGCCGACCCCAACCTGCAGCAGCCTCCGGCCCGCTATGATGATTTGAAGGCGCTGTTCGTCAACTGCACGCTCAAGCGCTCGCCGGCAATGTCCAACACCGACGCGCTGCTCGACGTCAGCCGTGCGATCATGACCAGCGCCGGGGTGAGCGTGGACAGCGTGCGCTTTGTCGATCACCAGATCGCCTTCGGGGTCCAGCCGGACATGACGCAAGCTGGCTGGGAGCGTGACGACTGGCCGACAATCTGGGAGCGGGTGCACGCCGCCGACATCCTGGTCATCGGCACGCCGATCTGGATGGGCGAGGAAAGCTCGGTGGCGCGTCAACTTCTTGAGCGGCTCTACGCCCATTCCGGTCAGACCAACGAAAAGGGGCAATACATCTTCTATGGCAAGACCGGGGGATGCGTCGTCACCGGCAATGAGGACGGGGTCAAACACATCTGCATGACCCTGCTGCATGCTTTGTCGCATATCGGTTACGTCGTGCCGCCCCAGGCCGAAACCGGCTGGATCGGCGAGATCGGGCCGGGCCCGTCCTACGCCGACGCGGAGAGCGACGGGCCGAACCATTCCTTCACCCAGCGCAACGCCGTCTTCATGAGCTGGAATCTCATGCACATGGCCCGCTTGCTTAAAGATAATGACGGCCTGCCCGGCTTCGGCAATGTGGAGACCGGACGCTTGAAAAAGCAGCGCACCTTCCACCCGAATCCGGATGCGCTGGGGTAGGTTAAACCGTGATCCCCCGCGCGCGGCTCAGGCGCAGGCTGGTCTCCACCGGTGCATCCTTCAGCGTTTTCACCGCGGCGCGATAGCCCGCCTCCACGGCGTCGTCGAACTTGCCCCATTCGCGCATGTCCAGCTCAAGCTCGGGCAGGACCAGAAGGTCGGCCTCGGCGCGGAACTGCACGTGCTGCTCCATGGCGCCCACCGTGGCCGCGCGCATCAGAAGCGAGGCGATGGGCGGGGCTTCTGACAAGCCGTGCTTCATCGCCCATCCAAAAAAGTTCGGCGCATCAATGAAGTCGGCCGGATTGATCGTATTGGTGCGCGTCACGTCGCAGCCCAGATTCACCCCGCGGTGAAACGCCTTCATCTCCGGGGCGGGAAAATTATTGAACACCGCCCCGTCCACAAGCACGTCGCGCCCGTCGATGAAGGGCGGCAGGAGGCCTGGGATGGCGATCGAGGCGCGCAGCGCTTCGCGCAGGAGCCCGGTGCGGTGGATCTTCACCGTGGCGTCGGACAGGTTGGAGGAGACGCAGAAGAACGGCCGGGCCAAATCGCTGATCTGGGTTTCGCCGAAATGCTCCTTCAGCCTCCGGTCGACGCGCTTGCCGCGCATCAGCGACACCACCGGCAAGGTCCAGTCCGACAAGGGGTTGGACGTGACGAAGGCGTCGCGCATGCGGCTTTCCAGCTCGTTGTCGTCCCAGCCCATGGCCGCACCGGCGGCGATGATCCCGCCCATGGACGAGCCGCAATAGAAATCGAACTCGATGCCGGCGTCCCGGAAGGCGCGGATCGCGCCCATATGGGCGTAGGCGCGCGATCCGCCGCCGGACAGAACGATCCCGATGGAGCGGCCCGCCATGGTGCGCGCCAGATGGCGCACGTCGTCGGGCCGGCCCTGGCGCCAGTGGAAGCAGCGCGCCGCATCGGCCGCGTCCATCCAGTCCTGCGGGCTCGCCGCGCGCCGGTCTCCGCCATGGTGGACCATCACCACGTCGATGAGCTTCAGCCGCGCCGCCGGGGAGGGGTCGTCCGGCATCAGCGGGGTGGACGGCCGCGCGTCGGCGCGCGCCATGAGCCAGATCCGGTCCGCCCGGCCCATGGCCCGGCGCGCCCAGTCGGCGTCGGCCAGGCGGGCGTGAAGCAGAACCACGTCGTGCTCGGCCTCGATCTGATCGAGCTTGCGCGAAGGATCCTCGCGCACCTCGTAGCCCATGATCGCCGCGTTGACCCCCATGGCCTTGAGCACGGCTTTCAGCTCCACCGTGCGGAAATCGAGATCGATGCTGGGCGAGGTGGAGACCAGCGCGAACACTTTCGGCTCGGCGCGCTGATTGAGCGAGCCGCCGCGCAGGCGGAACAGCATCATGCGCGCCAGCTCATGCATCAGCGAGGCGTGCTTGCGCGTCAGCCGGTCGAAGGCGTGCTTGGGCAGGCGCATCAGCTCGCAATCGCGCAGCGCATAGACACTGGCCGAATGCTTGCGATCCTCCACAAGCGCCATCTCACCGATGGGCTCGCCCTTGCGGATATGGCCCACCAGGGCGGGCCGTCCGTCCGCGCCGGTGCGGAACGCGGCCAGCGCGCCGGAGCGCACCAGATAGAAGGCGTCGGCAGGCTCGCCTTCTTCAAACAGCGTGGCGCCGGCGGGCAGGCAGAACCACTCCACCTCGCTTTCGACCGCCTGCAGGGCGGCCTTCTCCACGCGGTTCAGGAACGGGAGGAAGCCGAGATTGAGATCCATCAGTCGAGATACGCCCAGCTGTCAGCGCCGTCGAACGTGCGAACGCGCAAGCCCGAGATAACGTCCGGGTCGGCGAGGCGGAAGTTCAGTTTCAGCCGGTCGCCGTGGCCGGGCAAGCTGCGCCAGTGCGAGAGGTTCCCGCAGACCCCGCAGAACACGAAGGCGAGCGTGCGCTCACCGGTGACGTAGTCGCGCGCCGTCTTCGAGCCCTCTACGACGGTGACGGCTCGATCCACCTCGCCCCACAGCGCGCCGGAGCGGCGGCAGGCGCTGCAGGTGCACCGGGTCAGATGCTCCGGAAGCGCCGGTGTGCGCCAGGCCAGCGCACCGCAATGGCAGGCGCCGTGGATCATCCCCGCCCCATACGCTTGACCGGCTTCAGCGGCTCAAATTCGCCGTTGCGCTTTTCGCCGCGCGCGGTGATCGCCTCCATGATGTCGCTGGTGTTCCACAAACCCGCCTGCAGGGTCATGGCGTGCTCCAGGCTGTCGGCGATGGTGTGGTCACGGGCGTAGAGGAAGGAGCGCTTGGTGCCGGAGATGGTCAGCGGCGCTTTCGAAGCGATCTTCGCGGCGACGGCGTCCACATGCTCTCGCAGCGCCTCAGGACTCTCCAGCACGGCGTTGTAAAGACCAAGCTTTTCCGCCCGGTCCGGGGTAAGGTTGTCACCGGTGTAGGCCAGTTCGCGCGCCACGCCTTCAGGGACCAGCTTCGGCAGGCGCTGCAGCGTGCCGACATCGGCGAACATCCCGATATTGGTCTCCTCGATGCGCATCCACGCCTCGGATGTTGCGTAGCGCAGATCGCAGGCGGTGATCATGTCCACCGCCCCGCCCACGCACGGGCCCTGAACCGCGGCGATGACGGGAAAGCGCGCGCGCTCGAACGCTGTAAAGGCGTCCTGCAATGCGGTGGCCGCTGTCATGAAGGCTTCGCGCGCCGCGGAGGTGTCGGTCTTCAGCGCCGCCGGATCGGTGAACACGGAGATGTCCATGCCGGCTGAAAAGACCGGACCCTCGGCGTCCAGGATCAGCACCCGGGTCTCGCCCGCATCCGACAGCGCCATGACCGCCTCGGGCAGCTCGCGCCAGAAGGCCGGCGTCATGGTGTTGCGCTTGTCCGGGCGATTGAGGGTGAGGCGGGCGACGGCGCCGTCGGTGCTGAGGGCGAAGGATTCAGATTCAGGATTGGCGGAGGCGTCGGGCATGGGGCGGGCTCCTTCTCGACCTAATTCAACATGCCTCGATGACGCCGTCGTTCACAAGCACTCGTAGCCTTGGTGGCGAATTCGTCTAGGCGGGTAAAGCGGCGCCGTCGCCTACTGTCACTCTGAAAAGACGCGGTGGTTCAAAGTTACAGAAGCGCAAATTTGCTACCTAAGCTCGACTCTTGGCGCGCTTCTTAGGACCATGTAATCGTTGTGCGTGAGCGCAACGTCCCCAACAGCAAATAGGAGCTAGATCATGACAGAACTTGTCGGACGTGAACTCAATGCTGATGAACTTGAGAAGGTGACTGGCGCCTTCGGCTTTATCGGCGCCGGCGCCGGTGCCGCATTCGCCGTTGGGGCTGAACTTATGGGCGATGGATTGCAGGCTGAAGATTGGGATGAAATCGCGATTGGGGCTGCCTCAGGTTTTGTCGGCGGGGCTGCGGGCCGCGGCATCGTCGCTGGGATCAGAGCCGTCCGTGGACCGGCTGCCGCAAGCAGTCGTGGCGCGAATGCCGCTGATGCTATCGGGGGAGCCTTCGCCGGTGGAATGGCGTCTGGAGCGCTTGGCGGTTAGGTTTGAGCATGAATTGCTGGTGCGCTCAGCTTGATCGCGCCAGCAATTCATGGAGGCATTAATGATTGAAAGAGTGCTCGCCATCTTCTGCGCGTTGATGTCGGCGATTGGGATGCAGGTCCTTGTTGGTGACTTGTTTGGATCCGGCCTGCCGGCGCTTGCAGGCTTCATAGCCCAGATCGGGCTGTCATTTTATATTTTGAGAGAAAAAATTGGACCGAACCGTGTGGACTAGGGCCCTCGCGCCAGAAGGCCGGAGTCATGGTGTTGCGCTTGTCCGGGCGATTGAGGGTGAGGCGGGCGACGGCGCCGTCGGTGCTGAGGGCGAAACTCGTGTACTCGGCCATGGAATCTCCGGGAGCGAAACTGACGGCTCAGCTTCGCTCCCGCAGGCCCGCGCATCAAGGCCGGAGGCGGCCTATTGCAGATAGTCCAGCGGATCGACGAGCTCGAAGCCCGGCGCCCGGTCGAAGAAACGGTCCAGCAAATGCTTGTGGCCTGACCCGTAGATCACCAGCACCCGATCGCCGGGCTCGGTGTGAAAGGCGATATTGGAGAAGATCGCCAGATTGCGCTCCCACCAGGCGCCCATTTCGCGCGCGCCCACCGGGTCTTGCGGAGAGCCGGTCTGGGCCAGGATGAAATAGCCGTCGTGTGCGCGGTCCACGTCTTCGCCATTGTTGATGATCAGGCGCTCTCGCACCGTGCCGCTTTCCATCCGGCTCACCATGGCGGCCACGCCGGCGTTGAACGCGTCGAACTGGGCGAGCACGCGGGTCTGCTCATTGGCCCCGGCCGCTTCCAGCATGGCGCTGAAATTCATGCCGTTCTGGAAATCGACCGCGTACAGGCGCTCATGGCCCAGCCGCGCGGCGAGCGCCATGCCCAGCTGCTGGCGCTCATTGTTGTTCAGCGCCCGCTCGCCATCGAGAAAGGCGTGATAGGCGGCGTTGAAGTCCGCTTCATGCTCAGGGGTGAGCTCCACCATGATCTTGGTGGGCTGATAAGCTTCGATCCGGTCCAGCACGTCGGCGATCTGGCGCTGGGTTTCAGCGCCGCGAGAATCTTCAACATCGGCGTTGTGCAGATCGGCGCCGCCGCCGTCGAAGTGATAAGTCCCCAGCACCATCACTTGCGTGTTCGGCGCCGGCTCCGCGGTCTGGGACATGGCGGGTGCGGCGCTGGCGAAAACAAGGGCCAGGGCGGCAAGGCTCTGATGAAGCACGAAATCTCTCCTTTGTTCGTGACATGAGGCAGATGCGGCGAGTCGCCCGCCTGGATGCAGGCGCGCTGCAGCCCGGCTGCAGCCGGGCGCCCGTGCGCGCCGTTGAGCTTTCCGCCTGTCCGGGCTAAGCGACGCGCGACGGAATTTCTCTCGCGAAGGCGCGCCCATGACCCGACTGACCTCCGAGCTCGACGTGAACTCCGACGCGTTCAGACAAAACGCCGACGCCATGGAGGCGCTGGTCGCCGAGCTGAAGGAGAAGACCGCCAAAGCCGCCCTCGGCGGAAACGAGCGCGCGAGAGAGAAACACTTAAAGCGCGGCAAGCTGCTCTCGCGCGACCGCGTGCAGCGCTTGCTGGATCCCGGCTCGCCGTTTCTGGAGCTGTCGGCCCTGGCCGCTGACGGCATGTATGAGGGCGATGTGCACGGGGCGGGGATGATCACCGGCATCGGCCGGGTGTCGGGGCGTGAATGCGTCATCGTGTGCAATGACGCCACGGTGAAGGGCGGCACCTATTATCCCATGACCGTGAAAAAGCATCTGCGCGCCCAAGAAATCGCCAGAGAAAACCGCCTGCCGTGCGTGTATCTGGTCGATTCAGGCGGCGCGAACCTGCCCCACCAGGCCGAGGTCTTCCCCGACCGGGACCATTTCGGCCGCATCTTCTTTAACCAGGCCAATCTCTCCAGCGAAGGAATCCCCCAGATCGCCGTGGTGATGGGCAGCTGCACGGCCGGCGGCGCCTATGTGCCGGCCATGAGCGATGAGAGCATCATCGTTCGAAACCAGGGCACGATCTTCCTCGGCGGGCCCCCGCTGGTGAAGGCGGCCACCGGCGAGGTGATCTCGGCCGAAGATCTCGGCGGCGCCGACGTTCATGCGCGCACCTCCGGCGTCGTGGATCATTACGCCGCCGACGACGATCATGCCCTGCAGATCGCCCGGCGCATCGTGGCGGGGCTCAACACGGTGAAGCCGAAGCAGGTCTTCCTGGAGGACCCGCGCGAGCCGGCGGTGGACGCCGCCACGATCAACGGCGTGATCCCGAAAGACGTGCGCCAGCCCTATGACGTGCGAGAGGTGATCGCGCGCCTGGTGGACGGGTCTGAGTTCGACGAGTTCAAGAAACTCTACGGTGAAACCCTGGTCACCGGCTTCGCGCGCCTGCACGGCATGCCGGTGGGGATCGTCGCCAATAACGGCGTGTTGTTCAGTGAAAGCGCGCTCAAAGGCGCCCACTTCATCGAGCTGTGCGCCCAGCGCAAGATCCCGCTTCTGTTCCTGCAGAACATCACCGGCTTCATGGTGGGCTCCAAATACGAGGCCGGCGGCATCGCCAAGGACGGCGCCAAGCTGGTCACGGCGGTCTCCACCGCCAAGGTGCCCAAGCTCACCCTGGTGATCGGCGGCTCCTACGGCGCGGGCAATTACGGCATGTGCGGGCGCGCCTTCGGTCCGCGCTTTTTGTTCATGTGGCCGAACGCGCGCATCTCGGTGATGGGCGGCGAACAGGCCGCCAGCGTGCTCGCCACGGTGAAGCGCGACGGCATGGAAGCGCGGGGCGAAGACTGGCCGGCCGAGGACGAAGCCGCCTTCAAGGCGCCGATCCGCGAGAAGTACGAGGAGGAGGGCTCGCCCTATTTCTCCACCGCGCGCATCTGGGATGACGGCGTCATCGCGCCGCAGGACACCCGCCGCACGCTGGCCCTGGCTCTGTCAGCCGCCTTGAACGCCCCCATCGAGGACACGAAGTTCGGCGTGTTCCGGATGTAGGCCGGCTTGCAGGCGGCGTCACGGCGCCGTCAAAATGATGTCACCGGCGCGGCCTTGCCCCGAAAGCCCGATCTGGCGATGCTGGGTGCGGGGCGGATCACTGGATCCGGCAAGGAGGGGTGAGATGGACATTCTGAGCGATATTCTGGCGTTCTTTCAGTACGGCTTTGACCGCGTGAACGCCGTCCAGGGGCTGATCATCGCCCTTGTGGCCGCGCTCATCATGCCCGGCTGGCGCAGGATTCCGGTGTTCACGGTGGGGGCGACGGTCATCCATGTGCTTGTGGACACGCTGGCGCCGGTCATTACGAGCGGCGCGCCGCTCCTGCTGCCGGACGTGCTGGAATCGCCGTTCTGGCGCTATGTGGCAAGCCTGCTCGCGGGCTATCTGGTGGTGCTCGCCGTGTTCATGCTGGCGCGCCGGCTGGTGCTGAAACGCTGAACGCCTTCAGGAAATCGTGGGATTTTGGCGACGGCCTCCGATTAAATCTCCCGCGGAGCATTGTTTTCCTTGCTTTTTGTTAACGATTTGGCACGCTCCGATCTCGTGGGTGGCCGTGGGCCGCTGAACGAGGGGATTTAATCATGGAATTTCTCGACCCGGTCATGCCGTATGTCGAGCCGGTATGGGCCTGGCTCATGAACGGCGTGGAGACATTTGGTCCGGCCGCTGATGACGGGGGCGTCAACTGGCTGTTCTTTGGCCTTCAGCTTGGCGTGATCGCGCTGGTGATGGCGCTTTTGATGCCGTCCTACGGCGCGATCCTGATCTTCACCGTGGCCAGCGTCATCGTCCATGTGGTGGTTGATCAGGTGCTGCCCATGGTGCGCGACGGCGCCAGCTTCTCCCTGCCGCCTGTGACCGACATGGTCTACTGGCAGTATCTGGCGTTTGCGGCCGGAGCTTATCTGGTGGGCCTGACCGTGCTCTACCTGATCAAGTCGATCGTGCTGCCGCGCTGATCCGCGCCGCCGCACCTTGAAAAATTACAGCCCGCCCGGCCTCTTGCGCCGCGGCGGGCTTTTTCTTGCGGCGTGCGCGCAGTAGGAAGGGGGTGACGCAGTTTCTCAGCGAGGTCGGCCATGGCGATTGAAGATGAAGTCCTGCTGGAGGTGACGCCCGGCGGCGCCGCGGTGATCACCCTGAACCGGCCTGAAAAGCACAACGCTTTCAACGCCGACATCATCGCGCGGCTCTCCGACATTTTCGAAACGCTGCGCGCCAACGCCGACGAGGTGCGCATCGTGATCCTGCGCGGGGCGGGCAAGAGCTTCTCCGCCGGGGCCGATCTTGAATGGATGAAGGCGGCCGCCGACTGGACCCATGACGACAATCTCGAAGACGCGCTGGGTCTCGCGCGCATGCTGCACAAGCTTTACGACCTGCCCCAGCTCACCGTGGCGCTGGTGCAGGGCGCGGCCATGGGCGGCGGCGCCGGCCTCATGGCCGCCTGCGACGTGGCCGTGGCGGTCAAGGACGCCAAGATCCGCTTCTCCGAAGTGCGCCTGGGCCTGACGCCCGCCACGATCTCGCCTTTTGTCGTAAAGGCGATCGGCCCGCGCTACGCCCGCGCCCTGTTCGCCACGGGCGAGGGGTTTGACGGCACTTTCGCCCACCAGATCGGCCTCGCCCAGTACGTGGTCGACAGCGTCGATGAGCTTGATGACATGATGGAGCACCTGGCCACGCTCGCCTTCTCCACAGCGCCGGGCGCCGTCCATGACGCGAAAAAGCTGGTGGAAATGGTCGCTGATCACGAAATCAACGACTCGCTGCTGCGCAAGACCGCCCATCAGATCGCCGATCGCCGGGTCTCCGAAGAGGGCCGTGAAGGCCTCACCGCCTTCCTGGAGAAGCGCAAGCCGGGCTGGGCCGAGTAGCCATGGCGCTGTCGCCGCGCATCGAGCGCGCGCTTCACGGCATTAGAACACGGCTGCACGCCGCGTTCGTGCGCGGCCCGGTCACCGGCGCGCTGTTTGAGTTTGTCGCCTTCGGGATCAAGCAGGCCTGGGCGTGCCTGTTCGGCGCCCTCATGCTGGCGCTTCTGCTGGCGAGTTTCCTGTTCTGGCCGGAGACGGACGCGCTGGCGCGCTATGACGCCATCACCATCGGGGCGATTGTCATCCAGATCGCCATGCTGGCCCTGCGCCTGGAGACGCTGGCCGAGGCGCGGGTGATCGCGGTGTTTCATCTGGTCGGCACGCTCATGGAGATCTTCAAGGTCCATGTGGGAAGCTGGGTCTATCCCGAAGTAGACGCAGCGATTTTGCAGATCATGGGCGTACCGCTCTTCTCCGGCTTCATGTATGCCGCGGTGGGCAGCTATCTCGTCCGGGTCTGGCGGATTTTCGCCTTCCGCTTCGACCGGTTCCCGCCGCTCTGGCTGCAGGGGCTGCTGGCGGCCGCGGTCTATGTGAACTTCTTCACCCACCATTTCACCCTGGATCTGAGATGGGGGCTCTTCGTGGCCAGCGCGCTGATCTACGGGCCTGGCGTGGTGTGGTTTCGCCCCGACGAAAAGCACCGCCCCATGCCGCTCCTTCTGGGCCTGGTGCTGGTGGCGCTGTTCATCTGGTTTGCAGAAAATATCGGCACGTTCGCGCGCGCCTGGAGCTATCCGGGTCAGGAGTTCGCCTGGCGGCCTGTGCATATGGCCAAGCTGGGCAGCTGGTATCTTCTGATGCTGATCAGCTTCGTGCTCGCCGCGGCGGTGCGCGACCGTGAAGAGGCGAAGTAGGCCAAGGTCCCCGGTGAGCATGCCCGGTGCGCGGCCTTGCCTACGCCTCCGGCGCTTGAACCTTGGCGCGCCATGGCGCACAACGCGAGGCCCAACTTTGAACCGGCTCCGGGACATCCATGATCAAGAAGCTGCTCATCGCCAATCGCGGCGAAATCGCCCGCCGTATCATGCGCACCGCGCACGCCCTGGGGATCGACACAGTGGCGGTGTATTCGGACGCCGACGCTGATGCGCCCCACGTGCGCGACGCCGGCGAGGCGGTGCGCCTGGGCCCGGCGCCGGCGCGCGAAAGCTATCTCAAGGCTGATCTGATCATCGCGGCGGCCAAATCCACCGGCGCCGATGCGATCCACCCCGGCTACGGCTTTTTGTCAGAGAACGCCGGCTTCGCCCGCGCCTGCGCCAAAGCCGGGATCGTGTTTGTGGGTCCCAGCCCTGAAAGCATCGAGGCCATGGGCCTCAAGGACCGCGCCAAAAAGCTCATGGAGACCGCCGGCGTGCCGGTGACGCCCGGATACCACGGCGAGGGCCAGGATCCGGAATATCTCAAAGACCAGGCCGACCAGATCGGTTATCCGGTCCTGATCAAGGCGGTCGCGGGCGGCGGCGGCAAGGGCATGCGCAAGGTCGAGGAGAGCGCAAGATTTCTCGAAGCCCTGGACAGCTGCAAGCGCGAGGCGTCCTCCAGCTTCGGCGATGAGCGGGTGCTGATCGAAAAATTCATCACCAGCCCGCGCCATATCGAGGTGCAGGTCTTCGGCGACACCCATGGAAACGTCGTCCACTTCTTTGAACGCGACTGCTCGCTGCAGCGCCGCCACCAGAAGGTCATCGAGGAGGCGCCCGCGCCCGGCATGACGCAGGCCGTGCGCGCAGCCATGTGCGACGCCGCGGTGCGCGCGGCCAGGGCGGTGGACTATGTGGGCGCCGGCACGATCGAGTTCATCGTGGACGGCTCCGGGCCGCTGCGCGAAGACGGCTTTTATTTCATGGAGATGAACACCCGTCTTCAAGTGGAGCATCCGGTGACCGAGGAGGTCACCGGCTATGATCTTGTGGCCCTGCAGCTCCATGTGGCCGCCGGCGGCGCGCTTCCGGCCCAGGACGCGATCTCTCTTCAGGGCTCGGCCATGGAGCTGCGCCTCTACGCCGAGGATCCGGCGAGCGGATTTCTGCCCTCCATCGGCAAGCTGGACCGGCTCAATCTTCCCGAATTCGGCGTGCGCATCGAATCCGGCGTCGAGGAGGGCGGCGAGGTCACGCTCCACTACGATCCCATGATCGCCAAGATCATCGCATCCGCCGAGACCCGCGAAGCGGTGATCGACCAGCTGGTCGAGTTTCTCGATGACGAGCTGATGGTCTGGCCGGTGAAGACCAACGCCGGCTTCCTGCGCCGGGCGCTGGATCACGCTGATTTCCGCGCCGGCGATGTGGACACACGCTTCATCGATGAGCGCCTGGACGAGCTGGCCCCGAAGGACGCGCCGGCCCTGTCCTACGCCGCTGCGGCGCTGGCCATGGCGGGCGGCGGGCCGCTCGCGCCAGTGAGCGCTGATCCGTGGGATGTGCGCGACGGTTTTCGGGTGAACGGCGAGCCGGTCGTCGAGATCGGCCTGGACGCCGGCGGCGAGCGCCGCGCCGTGCGCCTGACGTTTCGCCCGAACCGGCTTGAGGCCCAGGTCTGCGAGCAGACCCTTGTGCTCAATCGTCCGAGCTATGGATCTGGGGAGCTTTTCGCGGAGCTGGACCGCGATCCGGTCAGCGCCCGCTTTGAAACCCATGGCCGCGCCGTGCTCGTTAATGCGCGCGGTGAAACCCACCTTATCGAGCGCTATAACCCGGCCGCCCTAGCCGATGCGCTGGACGCCGGCGGCCAGATCAAGGCGCCCATGCCCGGCAAGGTGCTCTCCCTGCCGGTGAAGGCGGGCGACACGGTGAAGAAGGGCCAGACCCTGGTGGTCCTCGAAGCCATGAAGATGGAGCACGCCCTGTCCGCCCCCGCCGACGGCGTGGTGGAATCCGTGCCCGTCACAGAAGGCGCGCAAGTCGGCGACGGCGCGGTGCTGGTCGTGCTGGCGGATTAAGGCCGGCTCCAGCTCGTTCTCGGCCCGCTCCCGTCACCCTCATCCTGAGGTGCGAGCCAGAGGCGAGCCTCGAAGGACCCCGCAGGATCGAGCGCTCTGCGTCCTTCGAGGCTTTTTGCTCACGCAAAAAGACTCCTCAGGATGAGGGAGGTTGGCGTTTCGCCGGGTCGCTGCCGCCATCCCCTTCGTCCACTTCGCGGACACCTCCCCCATTAAGGGGGAGGACAAGGCGCCGGACTCTCTGTCCCTCCCCTTTATGGGGAGGGTGGGCGCGCCGTTAGGCGCGGTCGGGTGGGGTGCGATGACGGGCGCGAGCGTTCACAGGGTTGACGCCGCCGCCCCCGCTACTGCGCGTCGACGATCTCGCCGTGGCGGGTTTCTTCGGGTGAGCACAGCGCCACGAACACCGGCGCGATGTCGTCGGGATGGGGCAGCGACATAGGGTCTTCGCCCGGCACGGCCTTGGCGCGCATGCGCGTGCGAACGGCGCCAGGGTTGAGCAGGTTCACCCGAACCGAAGAGTCCTCAAGCTCGAACGCCCAGCTCTGCACCAGATTATCGAGCCCGGCCTTGGACGCGCCATAGGCGGCCCAGTATCCCTTGGCCTTGCGGCTGCCGACGCCGGAGGTGGTGAACACGGCGCGGCCAGCGTCTGATTTCCTCAGCAGACCTTCAAAGGCGCGGATGAAGCGGGCCGGCGCGATCAGATTGACCCCCAGAACCTCGTTCCACACCTTCGACGGGATCTGCGCAGCCGGCGTGATGACGCCCAGAACGCCGGCGTTGACCACCAGGCAGTCCAGCTTGCCCCAGCGCTCGGCGACCGCCTCGGCCAGCTTCTCGATGGAGTCCGGCGCCTGCAGGTCCATGGGAACAAGGGTGGCTGATCCGCCCGCCTTCTCGATGGCGTCGTCCAGATCCTCCAGCCCGCCTTGCGTGCGCGCCGTGGCGATCACGTGGGCGCCGGCTTCGGCGAGTTTCAGGGCGGCCGAAAAGCCGATGCCGCGCGAAGCGCCGGTCACCAGTGCTACGCGGCCCTCAAGCGGGCGGGAGTTCGTCATGCATCAACCAGGAATGAGAGCTGGGTATCCTTGTCGGACTGCGAGCGATCGCGGTCCGCAAGACGGGTGGGGTAATCCCCGGTGAAATAGTGATCGGCGAGCTGGGGACGGGCGTCATTGCGGATTTCGCCGCGCACCGCCCAGTACAGCCCTTCCACGGAAAGAAAGCCGAGGGAGTCCGCTTCCAGCATGGCCCGCATGCGTTCGGGATCATGGCTGGCGGCCATCAACTCTTCGCGCATGGGCATGTCGATGCCGTAGAAATCCGGGTGGGTGATGGGCGGGCAGGCGGAGCGCAGATGCACTTCGGTGGCGCCGGCCTCGCGCACCATCCCGACGATCTTCTTCGAGGTGGTGCCGCGCACGATGGAATCGTCCACCAGCAGCACGCGCTTGCCCTTCAGGACCGAAGCGTTGGCCGAGTGCTTGCGCCGGACGCCGAGATCACGCTTGGCCTGTGTGGGCTGAATAAAGGTGCGTCCGGCGAAGTGGGCGCGGATGATCCCCAGATCGAACGGCTTGCCGATGGCTTCAGCAAACCCGAGCGCGGCGGCCATGCCGCTGTCGGGCACGGGGACCACCACGTCGATGTCTGCGGGCGCTTCTTCAGCCAGGCGCCGGCCCATGCGCTTTCGCGCCTCGTAGACGGAGATGCCGTCGATCACCGAGTCGGGGCGGGCGAAATAGATGTATTCAAAGGCGCAAGGGCGCGCCGGGACGGCAGGCGCATAGCGGCGGCTTTCAATGCCGTCATCGGTGGCGATCACCATCTCGCCGGGCTCGACCTCGCGCAGGTAGGTGGCGCCGATCATGTCCAGGGCGCAGGTTTCGCTGGCGAAGATCACCGCGCCGTCCAGCATGCCCATGACCAGCGGCCGGATGCCCAGCGGGTCGCGCGCGCCCAGAAGCTTGTCATTGGTCATGGCCACCAGCGCGAACGCGCCTTCCACCTGGCGCAGCGCCGCGATGAGCCGGTCCACCGATTTGGTTTTACGCGATTTCGCCGCCAGCTGAAGGATCACCTCGGTGTCGGAGGTGGACTGGAAGATGGCGCCCTGATTGGTGAGTTCTTCGCGTAAGGCCCGGGCGTTGGTCAGATTGCCGTTATGGGCCAGCGCGACGCCGCCGCCGCGCACATCGGCGTAGAGCGGCTGGACATTGCGCAGGACCGCGCCGCCGGAGGTGGAATAACGCACATGGCCGATGGCTACAGAGCCGGCCAGCCCCGCCAGGCGCTTGGGATCGGTGAAGTGGTCGCCCACCAGGCCCAGATGCCGCTCTGAATGGAAGCGGCCCTCGTTATAGCTGGTGATCCCGCAGGCTTCCTGGCCCCGGTGCTGCAGGGCGTGAAGGCCGAAGGCGCAAAGCACCGCGGCTTCATCCGCGCCGCGAACGCCGAAAACGCCGCATTCCTCGCGGGCTCGATCAGTCTCGGCGTCGTATGTCAGGGTTGGCAAGCTCATCCCTCGTCATCCTCGGCTGTTCGCTGCTGGATAAGGCGACCGATCGGGTCTTCGTCAATGTCTTGGCCCCCGTTTTGTGCAGTGTCCGGATCGATCGGACTGCCTGCGGGGGCGAGATGCTGCAGCAGGCCGGCGGTGGCCCGCGCGAGCGGATAGACCTGCGAACTGCGCATCCAGGCCGGGGCGGTTCCCCCTGTAGCGTTGACGAAAACCACCACCAGAAGGCCCAGAAGGACCAGTCCGCGCGCCACGCCGAACACGAAGCCCAGAGTGCGGTCAAGGGTCGGCACGTCTTCGCCGCGCTTCACGTTTTTTTGCAGCGAACTGGTGACGAAGCTGACCGCCAGATAGACCAGAATGAACACCGTGGCCATGGCGATGGCGTTCGCCGTCAGCGAGCCGCCCACCGGCCCTTCCAGCACACCGGCGAAGACCGGGCGCGCCCACAGCGCGGCGAGGGCGGCCGCCACGAAGGCGGTCACCGTCAGCGCCTCGCGCACGAAGCCGCGCATCAGGGCCATCAGGCCGGACAGGAACAGAACCGCGACGGCGAAAAGATCGAAGGCTGAAAATCCGGCGTCCATGATCAACCTTCCTTAAAGCCTCGTGCGGACTAGGCCGCGTCCTGGCCGAGCCGGCGCACCAGCGCCTGAACCGAATCAACGCCGTTGACCGTCATGCCCGGCGCATCGATGCCGCACGGGGCGAGGGCCTGCTTGAATCCCAGCTTGGCGGCTTCTTTGAGGCGCGCCTCCGACCGGCCCACCGGGCGCACATCGCCGGATAGCGCGATTTCGCCGAAGACGACCCCGTTATGGGGCAGGGGGGAGTCCAGATAGGAGGAAATCAAGGCTGCAGCCACCGCCAGATCCGCCGCAGGCTCGGAGATTTTCAGCCCGCCTGCGACGTTGAGATATACGTCACGGCCGCCAAAGCCAAGCCCGCATCGGGCCTCCAGCACCGCCAGAACCATGGCCAGGCGGCCGGAATCCCAGCCCACCACCGCGCGCCGCGGCGTGCCGAAGGCCGCCGGCGCCACCAGCGCCTGGATTTCGGTGAGCACAGGGCGCGTGCCCTCCATGCCTGCGAACACGGCGGCGCCCGATCCGTCTTCGCCGCGCCCGGTCAGGAACAGGGCGGAGGGATTGGCGACCTCCTGCAGGCCGGCCTCGGCCATTTCAAACACGCCGATCTCATCAGTGGGGCCGAAGCGGTTCTTCACCGCCCT
>JAVJPX010000010.1:0-195384 GCA_040217555.1 Oceanicaulis sp. | reverse complement strand
ACGCCATGGTGGCGCGCGGCAAGGCGAAAAAGCTCGCCCTCATCGCCCTGGCGCGAAAAATCCTCGTCACCCTGAACGCCATCGTCAGAGACCAAAAACCGTATCATCCAGCTTGACGACCAACACAGTCGCTCTCCCCTCCGGGAGGGGAGAGGGGGCGTCCGCGTCGCGCCTAGCCTGCCGAGACAGGAGCCCGGCGCAGCGAAACCGCCTACTGAACCACGGCCTTGTGGATCTTGCCCGGCGCGCGGGGCGGCTCGCCTTTGGGCAGGGCGTCCACGTGCTCCATGCCCTCGGTGACTTCGCCCCAGACGGTGTACTGACCGTCCAGGAAGTTCACCGCATCAAGGCAGATGAAGAACTGGCAGTCGGCCGAGTTCGGATCATTGGTGCGCGCCATGGAGCAGGCGCCGCGCTCGTGCGGGGCGTCGTTGAACTCGGCCGGGATTTTCTGGCCGGTGCCGCCGGTGCCGCGCCCGTCCGGGCAACCGCCCTGGGCGACGAAGCCGTCGATGACGCGGTGGAAGACAAGCCCGTCATAGAACCCGTCTTCAGCCAGCTCGGTGATGCGCGCGACATGCTTCGGCGCCAGGTCCGGGCGCAGCTTGATGGTCACGTCGCCCCCGTCGAGGGTGAGCACGAGGGTGTCGGCCATGGGTAAACTCCAGTCTCTTTCAGGATGATCGGCGCGCGCTAGTCGGACACGCGCACCGGCACTTCGATGTCGCACAGATCGGGCGCTTCGCCTTCGGCCTGCGAGAGCGCGGTGAGATAGTCTGCAAACGCCGCCGAGCCCGTGTCCATCACTTCGATGGTGGCGCGCTCGCCTTCGGGCAGGTCGCTTGCGACCTCAATGTCCTCGATGAACGAGGGGCGGAAGCCATAGGTCTCGCCCATCGTGCCTTCATTGAGCGCGTAGACCACGTCGAGACCCTCGCGCACCTTGCCCCAGACCGTGTACTGGGCGTTCAGATGCTCGGCCTCGCCGCGCACGATATAGAACTGGGCGTTCGCCGAGTTGGGATTACCGGTGCGCGCCATGGCCGCGGCGCCGTCGCAATGCAGCAGGAAGGAGTCCACGCGCCCGTCGCCCATGATGCCGGCGGCTGCGGCCGGCTGGGTGGCGGCGGGAAAGCCGTTATAGAATCCCGCAGGCGTCTGACGGCGATCAGAGCGCGGATTGACCGGGCGCTGCTGGATCTCGGAGACTTCGATTTCGTTGGGATCGCGGCGGATGGTGAATTCGGCCTGCATGGGCTGGGTCGGGGCGCTGGCGTTGGGATTGTCCAGCGCACCGCCGCCCTGAGCCATGAAACCGTCGATGACCCGGTGCCAGACCTTGTATTCAAACCAGTTGTCGCGAGCGAGCTGGCGCATGCGCGCGGTGTGGGTGGGCGCGAACGCGTCAGCGAGCTCGACCCAGATCACGCCCTGATCGGTGCTGATCTTCAGCAAGTTCTCCGGATCCACCGTGCGCCAGGCGTCTTGCGGCGCATTGGCTACGGCCTCCTCCAGCGGGCTCGGCCCGGCGGGAACGGCCTCGTCCTGAACGGCGCCCGTCAAAGCGCCGGTCCCCGCGCCGGTCTCAGCCGCGTTGGCGGTGTCCGCCGCGCCGGCGGCGCCGGTGTCGGTCTCGCTCTCCGCACACGCGGCGACGGACAAGGCGAGCCCGGAGGCGCAGGCGGTCAGCAGGGTTGAAAAAGGCCGGCTCATTTCGCGAATTTCTCCAGGAGACGGGTTTTCACCACGGGCGGCACGAAGGGATCGATATTGCCGCCCAGCTTGGCGATCTCCTTGACCAGGCGCGACGCGATGGCCTGGTGGCGGGGATCGGCCATAAGGAAGACGGTTTCGATGTCGGGATTAAGGCGCTGGTTCATCCCCACCATCTGGAATTCGTACTCGAAATCGGAGACCGCGCGCAGGCCGCGAATGATGGAGTTGGCGCCCACCTCCTCGGCGAAATGCATCAACAGGCCTTCAAACGGGCGCACCTCGATCTCGGTGCCGTCGGCGACGCTTTCGGCGAGCTCCCTGGCCATGGCGACGCGCTCTTCAAACGAGAAGAGCGGCCCCTTCGAGGTGTTCAGCGCCACCCCGATCACCAGCTTGTCGTAAAGCTTCACCGCCCGGCCGATAATGTCGAGATGGCCGTTGGTGATGGGATCGAAGGTCCCTGGATAGAGCGCGACGCGCTTTTTCATCTCACCCCTCCTGAGGACCGCCGTCTCCGTTGTTCGGCGCATCCGGAGCGGCCGCGTCACCGCCCTCTTCGCCGTCCTCGCCGTCATCGTCGCTTTCGGCGACCCGGACCACAGAGACGACCTTCTCGCTTTCGCCCAGACGGATCAAGCGCACGCCCTTGGTGGCGCGGGCGGCGATCCTCACTGTATCCACCGGGAAGCGGATCAGCTGACCGCCGTCGGTGACGGCCATGACGGTGTCGCCGTCGGTGACCGGGAAACACGCGGCGAGCGAGTCCGCCTTGGTCATGTCGTGGGCGGACACCCCCTGATTGCCGCGCCCCATGACGCGGTAATCATAGGCGCTGGAGCGTTTGCCGAGGCCGTCGGAGGCCACGGTGAGCACGAATTCCTCCGCCGCGCCCAGTTCGGCGATGCGTTCAGGCGACAGCGCCACGTCGGGCAGATCGGCTTCGTCCGGCGACGGCGCGCCGTCTTCGGCCTCCAGCCCGGCCGCACGGCGCATGGCGTTGGCGTGTTTGAGGTACGCGCGCGCCTCTTCGCTGGTGACATCCATGTGATTGAGAATCGCCATGGAGATGAGCCTGTCGCCGTCAGCCTTCATGCGGATGCCGCGCACGCCGGTGGAGTTGCGGCCGGCGAACACGCGCACGTCGGTGACCGGGAAGCGGATCGCGCGGCCGGACGCCGAGACCAGCAGCACGTCCTGCGCGGCGTTGCAAAGGCGCACGTCCAGGATTTGCCCGACCTCTTCGTCGAGCTTCATGGCGATCTTGCCGTTGCGGTTCACCTGCACGAAGTCGGAGAGCTTGTTGCGGCGCACCGTGCCTGCGGTCGTCGCGAACATGACGTCGTACGCGCCCCAGCTTTCCTCATCCTCGGGCAGCGCCATCACCGAGGTGATCCACGCGCCCTCGTTGAGGCTCGGCAGGAGGTTGGTGAGGTATTTGCCCTTGGAATTCGGCGCGCCCACGGGCAGGCGCCAGGTCTTGGTCTTGTAGACCATGCCGTCAGAGCTGAAGAACAAGAGCGGCGCATGGGTGGAGGCGACGAACAGCGTCGCGACGAAATCCTCATCCTTCATCGCCATACCGGCGCGGCCGCGGCCGCCGCGGTGCTGGGCGCGGTAGGTCGACAGCGGGGTGCGCTTCACATAGCCGCCATGGGTGAGCGTCACCACCATGTCTTCGCGCGGGATGAGGTCTTCGTCCTCCATCTCCAGCTCGCCCTCGACGATGGCCGAGCGGCGCGCCACGCCGAACTGGGCTTTCGCGTCGAGAAGCTCGCCGCGGATGATCTCGCGAATGCGCGTGGGGCTCTTGAGAATGTCGAGATAGTCGGCGATCTGCTCGGCGAGCTTGGCGGCTTCGTCCCCGATCTCGTCGCGCCCGAGCGCGGTCAGGCGGTTCAGGCGCAGATCCAGGATCGCCTTGGCCTGCTCCTCGGTGAGATGGATGACGTTGCCCTCGCGGATCACCGAGCGCGGATCGGCGACGAGCTCCACCAGAGAGGCCACGTCGGCGGCCGGCCAGGCGCGCTCTTTCAGCTGTTCGCGGGCGGTCGCGGGATCCGGAGCGGCGCGGATCAGGCGGATGATCTCATCGATATTGGCGACCGCCACGGCGAGCCCGACCAGGACGTGGGCGCGGTCGCGCGCCTTCTTCAGATCGAACTTGGTGCGCCGGACGACGACTTCCTTGCGGAAGGCGATGAAGGTCTCAAGGAAGGTGCGAAGCCCCGCCTGTTGCGGGCGCCCGCCGATCAGGGCGAGCATGTTGACCCCGAAGCTGGTCTGCAACGGGCTCCAGCGGAACAGCTGGTTCAAGATGACGTCGGCGTTGGCGTCTTTCTTCAGCTCCACCACGACGCGCATCCCCGACCGGTCGGATTCGTCGCGCAGATCGGCGATGCCCTCAATGCGTTTCTCGCGCACCAGATCGGCGATCTTCTCCACCATGGTGGCCTTGTTCACCTGGTAGGGAATCTCGTGGATGATGATGGCTTCCTTGCCGGAGCGAACGGTCTCCACGCTGGTCTTGCCGCGCACCACGACCGAGCCGCGCCCCTCCATCAGCGCTTTCCTCGCGCCGGACCGGCCGATGATCTCGCCCCCGGTGGGAAAATCGGGCGCCGGCACGAATTCCAGCAGCTCGCCGTCGGTGATGGGCGGGTTGTCCAGAATCGCAGTGGTCGCGTCCACCACCTCGTTAAGATTATGGGGCGGGATATTGGTGGCCATGCCCACCGCGATGCCGCCCGCACCGTTCACCAGAAGATTGGGATAGCGCGCCGGCAGCACCACCGGTTCGTGCTCGGAGGCGTCATAGTTGTCCTGATAATCGACGGTTTCCTTGTCGATATCGGCCAGCAGCGCCTCGGCCGGCTTGTCCATGCGGATTTCGGTGTAACGCATGGCGGCGGGCGGATCGCCGTCCACCGAGCCGAAATTGCCCTGACCGTCCAGAAGCGTCAGGCCCATGGAGAAGTCCTGGGCCATGCGCGCCAGCGCGTCGTAAACCGCGCTGTCGCCGTGGGGGTGATACTTACCGATCACGTCGCCGACGACGCGGGCCGATTTCCTGTACTGCTTGTCGCTGGTGTAGCCCTGCTCGTGCATGGACCACAAAATCCGGCGGTGCACCGGCTTCAGCCCGTCGCGCGCGTCGGGGATGGCGCGGCTGACGATCACGCTCATGGCGTAATCGAGATAGCTGCGCTTCATCTCGTCTTCGATGGCCACCAGGGAGCCCGGGACGGGGTCGCGGGGCTCTTGGTTCATCGGCTCTTCGGGAGGCAGATCGCTCAAAACCGTCTCGTCCGTCGCTGGCGCGCGCGGCCGCGATGAAGGGCGGTCCGGCGCGCAGGTCAAAATGGCGGGACGCACCGGTCAGAATCGCCCGGCGCGGCTGTCACACCGGTGTAGCAAGGCCGGGTAAACACGGCAAACGGCGGGGGCTGTGAGATGTGGAGAACAGCGCGGCGCGGAACACAGCGTAGCGGCGGCGCGCTGAACCGGTGTCAAGCCGCTCCACGGCGCCGAGCCCGAGACCGCCATGTCCGCCCTGCTCAAGATTATCGCCGTCTGCATCATGACGGCCGGGCTCACGGCCGGCTGCGCCACGCCGCGCCCGCCCGTCTCAGCCTCTCAAGGCCCGCTGGTGATGCACTATGTCCAGGGCATGCGCACCCCGGTCGGGGTCATGTACCTCACCGGGACCGCGCCGATCGGCGCCGCCGGACAGCGCGCCTCAGCGATCAAGCGCGAAACGCGCGCCTCCCTCGACACCGGCGGCGTCCGGGTGCGCATCGACTTCGCCGGCTCGATCTCAACGAGGCGCGGCGAGGCGCTCGCAGCCGGCCTCGCGCACAGTCTCGAAGCGGCGCGCTCGATCTTTCCGGCGGCCCCGGCCGCCAGGGTGGAGGTGCGCATTCGTATTGTGGACCGGTTGGAGGAGAGGCGTGCGGGTCCGCACCTGAAACTCGGCTCGTCGCCCTGGCGGCTCGACTTTGACGTCGAAGCCGGCCGCCTGAACGCGGAGAGCGGCCAGGCCTGGCTCAACGCCATGGTCAGCCATGAGCTTTACCATCTTATGATGATAGAAACCGGCTGGCGGGCGAACACCGCTGCGCCCCGCCCGTCGCGGGCGGTCCTTGAGGAGGTCGCCGCATCGCTCTTTGGACATTGCGCGAACCTCGCCTCCGCAAGACCGGCGCTGATCGACCAAACGCCGATTACGACGACGCGCGCGCCAGGCTCGACCGGGCCGGCCCGGGCGCCCTCCTCCGGCCGTGAAATGCGCGCGGCCGCGGAGGCGCTTCGTAAAGGCGCCGCGCCCCAGAACCTTCATTTCGCGCTAAGCCGGTCGCTCTTCCTGCGCTACGCCGGCGGCGAAGGCCGCATCAATCCGGACACCACGAACGCGTCGGCCCTCCTGGCCGCGTGCCTTAGCGTCGGCGCTGATCCGGCCCGCCTGCCAGATCTGATGGAGCAGCTGCTCGACACCTGACGAACCGGCCCCCTCGCCAAGGCGTTGAGCCGTGATAGGTTGACGCTGCACGCAAGCCCAACGGAGCGCTTCCATGACCGTCATGAAACTGATCGCCGCCGCATCCGCCGCCACCTTGCTCACCGCCCTGCCCGCCTGCGCGGAGGACACCGAAAGCGCTGAGGGGAACGCCGCCGCGGCGAACGCGGCTAACTCCGAAAGCGCAGCGAGCGGCCAGGCCGGCGCCATGCAGGCCGACCGCGCCGAAGCGCGCGCGACGATCATCAATCGCGACCGCGAGGAGGTTGGAACCGCCACCTTCCAGCAGGGCCCGGACGGCGTGGTGGTGACCATCGAGGCTGATCTCGGCGAGGGAACCGGTCAGTGGCACGGCGCCCATCTGCACAAGATCGGCGATTGCTCCAATCCCGACTTCACCAGCTCGGGCGGCCATATCAATCCGGACGGGAACGCTCACGGCTTTTTGAACGGCGACGGCCCGGATAACGCCGACCTGCCCAATCTCTGGCTCCATTCCGACGGAACGCTGCGCGCCCAGGCCTACACCACCCGCGTGTCCATCGACGGCCAGACCGATGCGCCCGCCTTGCTGGACGCCGACGGGAGCGCGCTGGTCATCCATGAAAACCGAGACGACATGGAGAGCCAGCCCATCGGCGGAGCGGGCGCGCGCATCCTGTGCGGCGTGGTGGAAGCCCAGTGAAAGCGCTGGGCGGGGAGATGAACGGTTTCAAGCCCAAAACAGGCGTTTGGACACGCCGCAGCGTGCTCTCCGGCGCCGGAGCGAGCCTTGCGCTCGCGGCTTGCGCGCGCGGCCAATCGGCCGAGCAGGCCCTGGCGCCGGGCTGGACCAGCGCGCCGGCCTTGCCGATCCGGGTGCAGGAGATTTATCCGACCGTTCTGGAGGGGACGATTTATGTCGCCGGCGGGCTTTCGCCGGATACCGGGTCCGGCGCGATCGGCCTATCCGACCGCGTCTTCGCGCTGACGCCCGGCGCCTCAGACTGGCGTGAGCGGGCGCGCCTGCCGCTGCCGATCCACCATCCAAATCTGGTGGCGCTGGAGGGGTTTGTCTACGCGGTCGGCGGCTTCACCGCGGAGAACGGCGGGGCCTGGTCCATGAGCCGGGCGGTGCGCCTTTATGATCAGAGCCGGAACCAGTGGTCGGCCGGGCCGGACATGCCCTACCCCTTCGCCGAAACCGTGGCGGCGGAACTCAATGGACGGCTCCACCTGGTCACCGGGCGCCGGCCCGCCGGCTCGGCGAACCGCGCCTGGTCCGACCACGCCGACACCAACGCCCACATCATTCTCGACCCCGCGACCGGAGACTGGCTCACCGCTCCGCCGGCGCCCACAGCGCGTAATTCCGCCGCCGGCGCGGCGCTGGCGGGCCGGCTCCACGTGGTGGGCGGGCGCACCGTCACCGGCGGCAACACGCCGGCGCACGAGGTGTTCGATCCCTCCGACAACAGCTGGACCCGCCTCGCCCCCCTGCCCGAGCCGGCCGAGGGCCCGCGCGGCGCCGGCGGTCTCGCCGCCGCGGCGCTGGGCGATGCGCTCTACGTGTTCGGCGGAGAGTGGTTCGACAATTCAGGCGGCGGCGTCTACGCCCAGGTCTGGGCCTATGACGCGACCGAAGACCGCTGGCGCGAAGCCGGCGTCATGCCCACCCCCCGCCACGGCCTCGGCGCGGTGACGCGCGACGACGCCATCTACACCATCGCCGGCGCCGCCGCCGCCGGCGGGAACCAGACAAGCGCCGCCGTGGAGGTGTTCCAGCCTTAAGACGGGTCAGGCTCGTCGCTGACATAGGCGGCCAAATCCCGCGCCATGCCGACGCCCGCAAGCAGCCAGGCGGCGTTCATGAGCAGGAAGGCGCCCAGCGCGTCGAGCTGCGGCGCCCGGCCCGCCGCCTCGGCGAACCCCCAGCCAAGGATCGCGAAAAAAGCCAGACCGAAGCTCGCTAGAACATGACGCAGGGATAACAATCGCTCGGCCTCGTCCAGCGTGCGCCAGCACGCCCAGCTGAGCACCACCGCCGCCGCCAACAGCCCCGCGAACGCCATGCTGAGCGCGGCGTGCACCGCGCCGGGGTCGGCCCAGTCCAGCAGCCGCGCCGCCACCAGCGCCGCCACCGCAAACCCTTCGGCGATCACCGCGGGCGCGAACCAGACATATTGGCGCCGGTCATGGCCGCTCACCGACGCATCCCGGCTGTAGGCGGCGGCCGCGATCAGGGCGCCGAGCGCCACATTCAGCCCGGCGAACACCAGACCGGCGATTTCAAGCGCGCCCGGCGCCGCGACCCCCGGGATCGCCTGGATCGAAAGCCGGGCGAAGGGCTCCGTGACCATCACGAAGAGCCATCCGGTCACTCCGGAAAGCACGAAAAGGACGGCGGTGTTCGACCAGTCCGCGTGCGGTCGGCGGCGCTCAAGCAGCCCGTGCGCGACCAGTGCGATCATCGCCGCCGACAGCGGCGCGGCGAAGGCGACCATCGCCGCGCCCGCCGCTCCAAGCGCGGCCGACATCCCATCGCGCGGCGCGGAGGCGGCGCATATGAGGGCGGCGAACACCAACAGCACCAGCGCGCTTGCGGACAGAACGGGTTTGCGGGACCGGCTCATGGAGCGCCTCCTCGGCTTTGAAGACAAGGACGCTTTACAATTCGCTCAGCACGAAGTCAAGCACGCTTTACCCTTCAGTCAAATCGTCCGGTCCGCCGGCCGCCACCAGCGCGGCGCGCGCCAGGCGTTCGCGCAAGGCGCCCTCCCCGGTCCGCCATTCGAGATCCACGTTGACGGCGAAGAACCAGATGTCCTGAGGCGTCTCAAGCCAGCCCACATACCAGCCGTAATCGGGCTCGTCGCGGATCGCCCAGCCGGTCTTGGCGAACAGCGTCCAGCCTTCGCCTTCGCGATGGCGCATGATGTCGATCACCTGCGCTTGGGTCTCGCCCGACAGCGGCAGGTCGCGCGTGTGAAGGCGCTGAAGAAAGTCCACCTGCTCGCGCGCGGAAATCTGCAGCGGACCTTGAAGCCAGAACATATCGACTTGATCTGCATCGCCGATTTGCGCGTTTCCATAATCCAGCCGCGCCACCAGCTCCTTCATCCGGGCGTGACCCACCGCGCGCGCCCAGTGCTGATATGCCCACACCGCGGAGCGGCGCAGCGCCGTGCGCAGCGTTTGATCGTCGTCCCAGCCGCGCGAGCGCGCCACCCCGTCCCATGCCAGCGCGTCCTCGTACGGATCAGCGACCACGCCGGTCTCCAGGATGATCAGCGAATTGGGAATTTTGAACGTGGAGGCCGGCAGCATCCGCCGCTCCACCCGCTCGCCCCCGCCCGTCCATTCCGCGCCGTCGGAGAGCCGTCGGATCAGGATCGCGCCCGTCGCCTCCTCCGCCTCGAGAACCTGTTCGAGCGCGCCCGGGCCGGGCGGCGTGTCCGCCCAAACGGGCGCGGCGAGCCCCAGCGCGGTAAACGCGGCGGCGAGCAGATATCTCATAGACTCCTCCCGCCCCCAGGCCCGCCGCAACGATCTAAACGAAATACGGCGCCGCGAGGGCGCCGTAGATCGCAAGCCGCCAAGGCCGACTTAGAACGGAATGTCGTCGTCTAGCGTATCGGAGGAAAAGTCCTCGCGCGGGCGTTCATTGGAGCGCCCCCCGCCTCCGCCGCCTTGCGAGCCGCCGCCGCGTTCATCACCGTAGCCGCCGCGGCCGCCACCGCCGCCGCCGCCGTCATTTTTGCCGTCCAGCATGGTCAGCTCGCCGCGGAAGCGCTGCAGCACGACTTCGGTGGTGTATTTGTCGTTGCCATCGCGATCCTGCCATTTGCGGGTCTGCAGCTGGCCTTCGACGAAGATCTTCGAGCCTTTGCGCAGATAGTTTTCGGCGACCTTGGCCAGGTTGTCGTTGAAGATCACGACATTATGCCACTCGGTCTTCTCGCGGCGCTCGCCGGTGGACTTGTCGCGCCAGCTTTCAGACGTGGCGATGCGCAGATTGACCACCGGGTCGCCGGAATTCAGCCGGCGCACTTCGGGATCCGCGCCCAGATTGCCGATCAGCATGACCTTGTTGAGGCTGCCCGCCATCACACTACTCCCTTGCCGCTCACCGGCATTTTGTTCACATTCTGTTCCAGCGGTCAACGCCGCGGCGATTCATTCGTTAACGAACACGAGGGCGGCGCCTGAGTCCATGAGGCGGCGCCGCCTCTCCACAGCTTTGCGGTGGCGAAGGCCGCCGCCGAACCCTAGTTAAAGCTCGATTGGCTTAGAAACGGATTTGATCCATGGGCGAACCGCTGAAGACGATTTCGGTGCGCGGCGCGCGCGAACATAACCTGAAGGGCGTCAGCGTGGATCTGCCGCGCGACGAACTCATTGTCTTCACCGGGCTTTCCGGATCAGGCAAGAGCTCGCTGGCCTTCGACACGATCTACGCCGAGGGTCAGCGCCGCTATGTGGAGAGCCTGTCGGCCTATGCGCGCCAGTTCCTGGAGCTGATGAGCAAGCCGGACGTGGATTCCATTGAAGGGCTCTCGCCGGCGATCTCCATCGAGCAGAAGACCACCTCGAAGAACCCGCGCTCCACCGTGGGCACGGTCACTGAGATCTACGACTATATGCGCCTTTTGTGGGCGCGGGTGGGCGTGCCCTATTCGCCGGCCACCGGCGAACCGATCAGCGCCCAGACGGTGTCGCAGATGGTGGACCGCCTCACCGCGCTGGAGGACGGCGCACGGCTTTACCTGCTCGCCCCCATCGTGCGCGGGCGCAAGGGCGAATACCGCAAGGAGTTCGCCGAGCTGCAAAAGCACGGCTTCCAGCGGGTGAAGGTGAACGGCGCCTTTTACGAGATCGAGGAGGCGCCCGAGCTCGACAAGAAATACAAGCACGACATCGACGTCGTGGTGGACCGGGTGGTGATCAAGGAGGGGCTGGAACAGCGCCTCGCCGACAGCCTGGAGACCGCGCTGCGCCTGGCCGACGGCATCGCCGTGGCGGAGTTCGCGTCGGACTCAGGCGAGTACGAGAAAAGCGACCGCATCGTCTTCTCGGAAAAATTCGCCTGCCCGGTCAGCGGCTTCACGATCGAGGAGATCGAGCCGCGCCTGTTCTCGTTCAACAATCCGTTCGGCGCCTGTCCCGCCTGCGACGGGCTTGGCGCGAATTTGAAATTCGACGAGCACCTGGTGGTGCCCGACCGCGACAAGACGCTCTATGACGGCGCCATCGCGCCCTGGGCGCGCGGTACGTCGAAGCTCTACCAGCAGACCTTGCAGGCGCTCGCCGACCATTACGGCGCCTCGATGTTCACGCCCTGGCGCGACCTGCCGGCGAAGTTCAAGCGCACCGTGCTCGACGGCACCAAGGAGAAGATCAAGTTCACCTATGAGGACGGGCTGCGCCAGTTCTCCACCACGAAAAGCTTTGAAGGCGTGATCCCCAACCTCGCCCGGCGCTGGCGTGAGACCGATTCCGCCTGGGTGCGCGAGGACCTGCAGCGCTTCCAGTCCGCCCAGCCGTGCGAGACCTGCACCGGCAAGCGCCTGAAGCCCGAAGCCCTGGCGGTGAAGGTGGCCGAAAACGACATCTCCGACGCCGGCGAGCGCTCCATCCGCGAGGCGCGCGACTGGTTCGACACCGTGGAAGCCACCCTGTCGGACAAGGACAAGGAGATCGCCCGGCGCATTCTGAAGGAAATCCGCGACCGGCTGAAATTCCTCGTCGATGTCGGGCTTGATTACCTCACCCTCAGCCGCGCCTCCGGCACGTTGTCGGGCGGGGAGAGCCAGCGCATCCGCCTGGCGTCACAGATCGGCTCGGGGCTGACCGGCGTTCTGTACGTGCTCGACGAACCCTCCATCGGGCTGCACCAGCGCGACAACACCCGGCTGCTGGACTCCCTGCGGGGGCTGCGCGATCTCGGCAATACGGTGATCGTCGTCGAACACGACGAAGAGGCGATCGAGACCGCCGACTATGTGGTGGACCTGGGCCCGGCGGCCGGCGTCCATGGCGGTGAGATCATCGCCGAAGGCACGCCCAAAGAGATCGCCGCCAATCCCAAATCGCTCACCGGCCAGTACATGGCCGGAACCCGCATGGTCCCCCTGCCCGAGCAGCGCCGCGCCGTCGATCTGAAGCGCGCCGTCACGGTGAACGGGGCCAGCGGCAATAATCTGAAAGGCGTCGACGCCGCCTTCCCGCTGGGCGTGATGACCTGCGTCACCGGCGTGTCGGGCGGGGGCAAGTCCACGCTCACCATCGAGACGCTTTACAAGGCCGCCGCGCGAAGGCTTAGCGGCGCCAACAACGTGCCGGCCGAGCACGACACGGTGGAGGGGCTCGAACAGCTCGACAAGATCATCGATATCGACCAGTCGCCCATCGGGCGCACCCCGCGCTCCAACCCGGCCACCTATACCGGCGCCTTCACCCCGATCCGCGAATGGTTCGCCTCCCTGCCCGAGGCCCAGACCCGCGGCTACAAGCCCGGGCGCTTCAGCTTCAACGTGAAGGGCGGGCGCTGCGAGGCGTGCCAGGGCGACGGGGTGGTGAAGATCGAGATGCACTTCCTGCCCGACGTCTTCGTTGAGTGCGACGTCTGCCACGGCGCGCGCTTCAATCGCGAGACGCTGGAGGTGAAGTTCAAGGGTTCCTCCATCGCCGACGTGCTCGACATGACGGTGGAAGAGGCCGCCGACTTCTTCAAGGCGGTGCCCAGCGTGCGCGACAAGATGGAGACCTTGAAACAAGTCGGGCTGGGATATGTGAAGGTGGGCCAGCCCGCCACCCAGCTTTCAGGCGGCGAAGCCCAGCGGGTGAAGCTGTCCAAGGAGCTCGCCAAGCGCTCCACTGGGCGCACGCTCTACATCCTCGACGAGCCCACCACGGGCCTGCATTTTGAGGACGTGCGCAAGCTCTTGGAAGTGCTCCACGAGCTGGTGGACGCGGGCAATACGGTGGTGGTGATCGAGCACAATCTCGACGTCATAAAGACCGCCGACTGGCTCATCGATCTCGGTCCCGAAGGCGGCTCCGGCGGCGGCGAAATCGTCGCCTGCGGCACGCCGGAAGACGTCGCCGACGTCAAGGCCAGCTGGACCGGCCGCTACCTCAAGCCCCTTCTGGAACGGGACCGGGCGCGTCAGGCGAAGCTGGCGGGGTAGGCACGCGCGCCTGCGTCATATCCGTGCGGGCGAGATGGACCAGCGCCGCTTCGGCATTGATCCCGCGATGAAACGCATAAAGCGCTTTGATCAGGGCCAGGAGCACGAAAGCGATCGGCGCGAACCAGAACACCATCGAATTATCGATCCCGGCATCGTGGATAGCGCGTCCCAATAAGTAGACGGATAAGGCGACCGGGACCACCAGCAGAATAAAGGCCAAAATCAACGAAAGGTGTGCGCCGACAAAGCGCAGCGTGACCCCGCGAGTGGCGCGCCAACCCGCAATCGGGTTCCAGGATTGATCCGCGATACTAATCGGTGCGGCGACGGTGAGGCGCATCGCCGCGATCCAGAGCGCCGCCAAGACCGCTCCAAACACTGCATACGCGACATAGGTCAGCCAGCCTGGCGTAACGGCGGAGTTGATGACCAGGGAATTGAGAAAACTGATCACCACCAAAGTGAGCCAGGTAAGCAGAAAAAACGCGCCGGCGACGAGCAGATGGGTGAGCAGCGCGCGCCCTTCGTCCTTCCACAGTCGGTAGGGTGGGAGGCGAAACGGCCTTCGGCCCGTCATGAGGCGCAGCCACGCCGCCTCTCCGCATGGAGCCCAGACTGCGAGCAACAAGCAGACAATGAAAGCTGTATTCACGGCCTGGCCGATCGGGTCGGTCTCACCGCCTCCGGCGCGGGTGATCAGCACGAAGCTTGCCGCTATCACCGCAATGATCGCCAACACGCCGACTTCCCAAATCACGAGCGCCGCAAAGTCGCGCGATCGATCCTTGGCGACGCGCAAGGGCCGCAGCAGACTTGCGCGCACAGTGAAATGGTCAGGCGCGTAAAGACCGGCCATGCCCTACCCCCAGCTTTAGTCCTGATGAACTGTTTCAGCTGATTTTGGTCAGGTAAAGCCGGAAACCGTCCTAAAACACCATCATCACCACGAACACGCTGCCCCCGATCACCAGCGCCGAGGCGAGAAAGCCCAGCGCCACAAGCAGCCCGTCATGGGCGGTGAGCCCCAGGCAAAGCAGGACAAGCGCCAGGCCCGGCGCCACCACCCCGCCGGGCACGGCGGCGTAGAGGAACATCAGCGCTCCCAGCACCGCGCACACCCAGATCACCACCATGGGCCAGGGTTTCTTGAAGGCGAAATGGAGCCGATCGGACAGAAAACCGTCGATGAAGCGCAGGATCGGGCGCGCCTTGTCCAGCCCCTTGGCGAAGGTCTCGCGTTCAAAGCTCGCCTTGCGCAGCCTGCTCGGCAGCCAGAGCTTTTGCTGCGAGAACGACGCCTGGATCGCGATCAGAAAGATCAGCGCGGCCATGGTGTAGCTCACCAGCGGCAGGGCGCCGATCACCGGGAAGATGGAAATCAGCGACGGGATAAGGATGATCGGTCCGTAGGAGCGGTGCGCCAGCCGGTCGAGGATATCATCGACGGTGATCTCGCCACCCTCGCCCGCTTCCTCGCACAGGCACTGCATCAGGCCTTCAAGCTTGGTCTCGTCATGATCGGACCGGTCCGAGCGATCCTGCGCGTCTTGCGCTTCACGCGCGTCGCCGATCGGCTGTTCGTCCCCGTCCGCGCCCTGGCTGGCGGTCACGCCCATATCTCACCTGTTGTCGGCCTCGCCTGTCAGCCGCGCCGCGCGCGGCGCATGATCAGGATGGCGAGCACCGCACTGATCACGCCTGCAGCCAACGCCTGAGCGAAGGTTTCAGGTCCCACGCTGGTGCTCTCCGGCCCGGCCATGCCGGTGGCCTGAGTGAACACCTCGGCGAACGCGGACTGGGCGGACCGGCTCGGGTCTTCAAACAAAAGCGCAAGCGTGGGCCCGCCCACTGCAACCGCATTGAAGGCGCCGTGGGCGGCCACCGCCTCCCAGACCGAGCGAGTGAGAACGCACAAAAGCGCAAACGCGAGACCGGTCAGCCCCAACCCAAGGAGCGCCACGGCGCCGAACGCGAGGCCGGAGACGAAGACATGGGCGTGAAACACCATGAAAAGCAGGCTTGAGACCAGAACCGCCGCGGCGACGCCCCAGCGCGCCGCCAGCGTGCTCATCAACCAGCCGCGAAACACGATCTCCTCGGCTGCGCCCTGGGCGAAAAACACCGAGCAACCCAGAAGCACGGCGAGGATCGCGCCGATCGGCGGGACGGCGCCGGCGGTGGCGGATCCGCCACCCCCCGCCCCCTCGGGAGCGGCGCCCAGCGCCATCGCGGCGCCGGCGATGGCGCCCACCAGGACAAGGCCGAGCACCAACCCAAGCAGATAGCGCGGCAGGGCGCCGCCGCCGAGCCCGATGGTCGCCAGCGGCCGGCGTTCGAACAGCTTGACCCATCCGATCGTGAGCCCGCCCCAGACGAGAAACTGCACCAAAAGCAGAGGCAGCATGACGGTGAGCGTATTGTCGGTGAGGCTTTGTTGAACCTCGGCCGGCGAGGCGCCGCCGAGCGTCAGGACAACCCCGTAGACCGCCGCGCCGATCACCAGGACGGCGCCGGACACCCCGAACCCGACCAGGGTCAGCAGCAGCGCCGCCCAGCCCCAGGTGCGCCGCGATCCTTCCGGCCAAGGCGCGTAGAGCGCGCGGCTCATACCCCTTCGGCTTCCAGCGCCAGCCGCACGCCGACGCCGCGCGCGACGGTCATGATCGGTGTGAAAAGGAGGTTCAAGACCACGAATGCAATGAAGGTCGCCGCGGCCGCGCCTGCGTCGGTGACCAGCGGGCTGTAAACGGCGTATTGAGCCAACGGGTTCTCAGGCTGCGCGATCGCCGCTTGAATGCCGGCGAGGAAATCGACCGGCGTCAACGCCATCACCGCCAGCGTCGCGATCAGCGCCAGGAGGTAAAGCAGGCCGTAGGCGATCCAGGCGAGGGTCAGCGCGCCGAACCGGCCGCTCACCAGCCTCCAGGCCTTGCCGAAAGGAACCCCGCCCCGGGCGAACGCCAGCGCCGGCAGCGCGGTGAGCCGCATTTGCACCAGAAGCAGGAAAGCGATCACGGCGCCGAACACGGCGAGCCCCGCCAGAATCGCCGGTCCGGCTCCGCCAAACGCCGCGGCGCTGATGAGGATCACTCCGGCGAAAAGCAGCGCCATATAGCCGACGAAAAAGATCCCCAGGGCGATGACGAAGGTAAGCAGAAGCCGTCCGTAATCTCCCCAGCCCGGCCAGAGCCGCGGCGACCGGTTGAAGAACACGTCCAGCCACATCGCCTCGATCCACACCCACAGCGGGATCACGATCAGGGAGAGCCCGGAGGTGAGCGCGCTGGTGCGCATAAGGATGGCGAACTGCTCGGCCGTCGGCGCGTCCGCGTTCAGGCCGGCTCGCCCCATCAACCAGATCGAGGCGAAGCCGGTGACGGAAAAGATCACCGACTGCAGCACCGTTAACCTGATGAAACTGCCCGGCCGGGCGCGGAAAATCACCCAGGCGTAGCCGAGCGCCGCGGAGGTGGAAAAGCGCGCCTGCGGGGTTTTCGCGTCACTCATGATCTCACCCCTCGCTCGGTGCGTCACCCACCGAGCCCGCCGGCGCGATCGGGTCGTCCGGTCGAGCGCGCGCGTCGTTCACATGGCGCAGCGCCGCATAGGCGCCGGGACCATGCCAGAACGCCTCGAACAGCAGCTGGAAGACCAGCTGGACGAACAGCATCACGGCGATGGCGATCAGCACGCCGGGCTGGCTTAACAGGTCGCCGAGAATGGAGAAGATCACCTCGGGCTCTTCCGTCCCGTCCAGGGCCGACATCGCTCCGATCAGATCGGCCGCCACAAGCAAGCCCACGATCTGCTGGATGATCGAGATCACCATATAGCCTGCGACATAGATCACGACCGCCACCAGATAGACCAGAAACAGCCAGGCGGTGATCCCTTTGGTCGCTGCGAACGAGCCGAAGAAGCGGAACCGGCGCTGCTGCACGCTCATGGCCGGCGCGGCTGAGAATTTAAGCGCCAGGACAATCCACAAAAACACCGCGCCGACGCCGACAAGTGCGGATACCGCCGCACCGCCGATGACGGCGCCGGTTTCCCCTCCGCTGGAGACGGCGACGATGTTCGGGACGAAAACCAGCGCGAACATCACCCCCCAGAACACCGTGTTTGCGAGCATAAACAGAAGGTTCACCCCAAGAAGGCGCACCTCGTCGCCGCCGAGCCTGAACGGAATTCCGCCGGCGATTTCATCGCGGGTCATAAGGCGCAGCCAGGCCGCCTGGGCGAGCAATAACGCCAAAAGGCCGCCGATCACCGCCAAAGAGACGCCGCCGATCAGGCCGACGACATGCTGCAGCACCTGGGCCTCGTCCGGTTCGCCGCCCTGGGCGAGCGTCCCGAAGATCTCCGCGTAGAACGGCCAGAGCAGGACAAAGGCCGGCGCATACACCAGCGCATAGAGGATGAGCTGCCACAGCGCGATCCACGCGACCGCGCCGGGCCGGCGGCCCAGCGTCTTGAAGAAGAAAAATATCGCGGACGTGAAGTTGAACGCCGGCTTGTCCATGGTCTCCCCCGAAACCCGTTTTAACTCAGCGCCCAAGATAGCGCGCAAGCAGCCTCAGGTCTCGGGTTCGGCGGGCGTTTTTTCGCTTTCTGTGCGATATTTAACATAAAGGCCGCATAGCGCCGCCGCGCATGGCGCGCCCACCAGCGCCATCTTCGCGGCGCCGTAGATGAAGGCTGCAAGCGCAAAAGCGAAGGGGCTGATCATGAACCCGGTCTCGCCGACCGCGCTTTGCGCCGCGCCCGGCCAGGCGCCGATGAGCGCGCTGCTTACGAGGTTCAAGGCGACCAGTACAATGACCCCCGGCAGTGCGGCGAGCACGAGCGTGACGATCATCTCAACCGCGCGGCGCCGGCCTGACAGCGGCCACGCGGTGAGCACCTGCACCCGCCCCTGATCGACCGTCGCAGGATATGCCAGCGCCAAACGCAGGAAGAACCACAGGCTGAACACGGCGAATACGCCGCCAATGACAAGCGCGACCGCCAGTTCGCCCGCCCCGTAGAGCGCGAAGATGTTCACAAAGCCTTCCGGCGGCTCGGCGGCGGGATCCACATTGATCAGCGCAAGGCCCGCCAGCATGAAGGCGACCGCCAGGAACGCCGTGCCGATCACGGTGAAGACAAGGATCAGCACCAGCACGCAGACCCAGAGCAGCCGCGCCTCGTCGCCTCCGACTTTCAGCGCCGGCGCGCCGCGGTCAAGACGCGCCCGGCCCCAGGCGGCCAATACGACCACGAACACCGCGAAAGCGGCCAGCATCGCGGCGAACGCCGCCGGTGCGCCCCATCCCGTCCCGGCCGCAGCCTGGGCGGTGGCCAGGGACTGAATGGTGAACACCGCGGCGTAGGCGATCGCGCCCAAGCCGACCAGGCGGGCGTGCGTCGATACGAAGCGGAAGGCGGCGGCGAGCGTGCGCGGATCTAGGAGCGTCATGGCCGCGGACATAGCGCCGAAACCGGCCCCGGCCAAGCGTCGCGGCGCCCCGCCGCAGGGCGGGTTACGGAGAACGGCAGACGACGACAGGCTCGGCGTTCACGTCGTAGAGTTCCGCGCATGGGTTGAACACGAAAGCGCGCGTCATTCGCAAACGCGTACCCGTCACCAGGTGCAATCCCTCCAGCCTTTGCGCCAGGCGGTCCCCCTCGCCCCGCGGATAGGATGCGATGGAGGTCGCCTGGCGCACAGCGGTGTCACGACCGGTGCGCACTTCGGCGATCAGATAGGCCGCCTCTCCCGCCCCGGCGGGCGGGTCGGACATGACATGATCGCGGCGCGCACACTCCTGCGCGCGAAGGCGGGCATCGAAATAAGGAGAGTGCGCGAAATAGGGGTCGAGCCAGGCCTCACGCCCCGGCTCCGAGGCGAGCTCGCGTTCGGTCGAGCTTTGTTCGCGCTCAAGGCCCCCCGCCACGCGATTGATGCGCCCGGCGGCCCAGAACCAGTACGGGGCCGGCTCGTCGATCAGATCGAACTGGGCGGCGAAACCGATAATGTAGGCGAGTTTCGCGCCGTCCGGCGTCACCGAGCACCCGTCCCGTTCAAGGGTCGCCATCGCGACGCGCGCGCGCTCGCCGGCCATGACCAGATCCCCTGCGCGCCAGGCCTCGAAAGCCTCCAGCGCCGGGCTGGCCTGCAGCGAAATTATGAGTGCGATCATCACCATCGGCGTTAGTCGGTAAGTTCATAAAAAAGCTGGGTGACGACGTCCTCTCGGCGCACGGCAACGCCGTTTTCAATCCTGGGCCGGTATCGCCAGTCTGCGACGGCCTCCACGCCCGCTTCGCCGAAATCACCGTGCGGCGCAGCGAAAATCAATTCGATATCATCGGTGCGGCCGGCCTCGTCCACGTCGAACTGAACCAGGGCGATGCCCTGAACGCCGTATCGCGCCATGCGCCGGGGATAAAACGGCGGATCGCGCCGGATCGGCTCCGCCTCGCGATTGTTTTCATCCTCGACGAACTCGGGCTCGTCCGCCTCGTCGGACTGCGCACAGGGCTCCGCGCACGGATCGGCGGCCCATCCGCCCTCTGCGAGATCACGGATCAGACGTCGCCGCTCGGTGTCGTCCAGCCGGCCCCGCGCGTAATGCCCCCAAGCGTAGGCGACGGTGGCGGCGTGATCACCGACCTCATGGGCTTCGAACAGATAATCGGCGACGGCGAACCAGTAGGCCGCCGTGTCGTTGCGCTGCGCGAACGCCTGCTGGATCCCGGCGTAATAGGCGAAAAAGGCCACATCCCCGTTCGTGGGTTCGCCGGACGCCTGGTGATGCTCGAACGCCTCGCGGCCGCGCTGACCGGCCCGTTGAGGCTGGCTTTTGTTCCACAGCGCATGCGCCTGCACCCCGCGCAAGCGCGCCAGTTCAAAGCTGTGCTCGGGCGACGCCGGCAGGGTCTCCAGATGATCCGCGACCTCGTCCGCGCGCGCTTCAGCCGCTTCCGCCTCTCCATCCACGAACATCGCCTCAACCGCAAGGCGATCCGCGCGTGCGACCACAAGCGGATCCTCGCCCGCGCTTTCGTAAAGGCGCGCCGCGCGTGTGAACATCTCCGCGGCGCGCGTCTGGTCGCCGGCGGAAACGCTCATGGTCGCGTAGTTATGCGCCAGGACCGCCAGCGTCGCGGGGGCGATCGCATGGGCCTCCCCGGCCGCGAACGCGTCCGCAGCGGCGGCGCGCGCGCCTTCCAGATCGCCCGCCTCGACCTGGTCCATATATCGACCGTAGGCGTCCATCACATCTTGCGGCAGGTCTTGAGCGGCCGCCGCCGGAGCGCAGGCGAGCGCCATGCAGATCGCGATAAGTTTCAATTTCATGGCGACTCCCCTACCGTGCAAAGAGAATGCCCGACCAGGCCCGGCGGTCAAGCTGTGCTCGATGCCTGTCACGGGTTTTTCACGGTACGCGCCCCATTGCAGCGCGCGTTTGAGCACGGCGGTTCGAACGCGTATATGCATGCCATGACCCAGACCCCCATTCACATCATCGGCGGCGGCATGGCCGGCTCCGAAGCCGCCTGGCAGGCCGCCAGCGCCGGCGCACAGGTCGTGCTGCATGAAATGCGCGGCGTGCGCGGCACCGAGGCGCACCAGACCGACGGGCTGGCCGAGCTTGTCTGCTCAAACTCCTTCCGCTCCGACGATCACGAGACCAACGCGGTCGGCCTCCTGCACGAAGAGATGCGCCGGGCGGGCTCCATCGTCATGGACAAGGCGAAGATCGCCCAGGTGCCCGCCGGCGGCGCGCTGGCGGTGGACCGGCACGTCTTCTCCGACGCGGTGACCGAAGCGATCCACGCCCACCCCAACATCACCGTGGTGCGCGAAGAGATCGCCGGCCTGCCGCCTGAGGGCTGGGACAGCGTGATCATCGCCACCGGCCCCCTCACCTCGCCGGCGCTGGCCGAGGCGGTTCATGGCCTCACCGGCGAAGGCGAGCTCGCCTTCTTCGACGCCATCGCGCCGATCCTTTACGCGGACTCCATCGACATGGACGTCGCCTGGAAACAGTCGCGCTACGACAAGGGCGACACCGAGGAAGACAAGGCGGCCTATATAAACTGTCCCATGGACAAGGATCAGTACGAAGCCTTCATCGACGCGCTGATCACTTCGGAAAAGACCGAGTTCAAGGCCTGGGAGATGGACACGCCGTATTTTGACGGCTGCCTGCCCATCGAGGTGATGGCCGAGCGCGGGCGCGAGACCCTGCGCCATGGCCCCATGAAGCCGCGCGGCCTGACCAACGCCCACAAGCCGGACGAAAAGCCCTACGCCGTGGTGCAGCTGCGCCAGGACAACGCGCTGGGCACGCTGTTCAACATGGTCGGCTTCCAGACCAAGATGAAATACGGCGTCCAGACCGACGTCTTCAAGATGATCCCGGGGCTGGAGAACGCCCGTTTCGCGCGGCTGGGCGGCATTCACCGCAACACCTTCCTCCATTCGCCGAAACTGCTGGACGCCGTCATGCGTTTGAAAGCGCGGCCGGCCCTGCGCTTCGCAGGTCAGATCACCGGCGTGGAGGGTTATGTGGAAAGCGCCGCCATGGGATTGCTCGCGGGCCGCTTTGCGGCGGCTGAAAAGCTGGGACAGGCGATCACCCCGCCCCCGCCCACCACGGCGCTGGGCGCGCTCTTGACCCACATCACCACCGGTCACGTGCCTGGCAAAAAAGGCGCGTTCCAGCCGATGAACGTGAATTTCGGCCTGTTTCCGGAAATGGAGGCGCCGAAGAAAGGCCCCAACGGAGAACGCTTGCGCGGCTCGGCCAAGGCCCAGGCTAAAAAGCGCCTGATGACGGCGCGCGCCCTGGCCGATCATGACGCCTGGCTGGCCGGAGACACCGCCCAGGCGGCGGAGTAGTGCGACGCGCGGCGCGGCTATTGCTTGCAACCGCGATTGCATTCTACGCCGCCGCAATGCTCGCCTGGCTCGCCGCGCCGCTTGGATTTCCCGCGGAGATCGCGCGTCACGCCACGCCGCATCTGGCGGGGGGCGGTGTTTTGCTCGCCGGCGCCGCCTTTGTGCTTTCGGGGTGGCGCACGGCGCTGGCGCCGGCCGTTCCAGCGGCGTTCCTCCTATGGGTCTGGCTGGACACCGGATTCGCCGCTCCGGACGCGTCCGCCGAGGGGCCATCGCTCACCGTCGCCGCGTTCAACGCCCACGGCTCTACAGACGCCATGGCGCGCGCCGCCGCTTGGGCTCAGGCGGAGAGGGTGGACGTGATCGCCCTCTCCGAAGTGGAGACCGCGACCCCAGATCAGCTCCGCGCCCTGTTTCCCGGCCTGCCTCACCTGCTCTACGACACCGAAACGGTCGATTTTCCCGGTGAACGCTTCACCACGCGCATCGCCCTGCTCTCCGTTCGGCCGATAGAGGCGATCGGGGACGGCGCCGAAGAAAGCAACCCGGGCTATGAGCGCCCCGCCCTGCTCGCCCGGCTCGAAGCCGAAGCCGGAGCGCTGACGCTGGCGGTGGCCCACCCCTATCCGCCGCGCACGCCCGGGGCGGTGGAGCGGCGGCGCGCCATGTTTCAGGACCTCGCCCGAACGCTGGACGGCGAGCCGCGCTTTCTTGTCCTCGGCGACCTCAACGCCTCTGTCTGGTCCCCCGATTTCGCGTATCTGCCGGGCCGGCGCGCTGGCGATCCGCGCTTCATCACCACGTTTCCAAGCTGGTTGAATCACGGTGGCCTTGTCCTTGATCACATCCTGATCGGGGACGGCCTCACCGTGAAGCGCGCCGAAGCCGGGCCCGACCTTGGATCGGATCACCGTCCGGTGCTGGCGGAGTTCGCCATGGCCAAAACCATCGAGCGTTAATTCGCCGCCCAGAAAATAACCTGACGCTGTCCAAATTGCGCCAAAGCCACGCTTGAACGTCCGCGAAAAGGGACAGGCGCGCATGGGACGAAAACCGGAAGACACCAAGCTCGACCAGCTCCTCGCGATGTTCGCCGCCGGGTTCGTGATCGCATGCCTGAGCTGGCTGATCGCTCCGCTTGGCTGGCCGTTCGACCTTGTGCGCCATTTCACCGGCCATCTGGCGTTAGCAGGCCTGTTTCTCGGCGGGCTGACATGGATTCGCGGCGGGGTCCGGATCGCAGCCGGGCTCGGTGCGGCCGCCGCCGCCCTCGCCGCGGCCTTTCTCGCAGCGCCGTTCGCGCCGGTGACGCCGCACTTCGACCGGCCAGCGGTCACTGTCGCGGTGTTCAACGCCCGTTACGACCGGTCAGCGCTTGAACGGTTCGCAGCCTGGGCCGAAGCCAAGGACGTCGACATGCTCATGCTCGCCGAGGCTCATGGGGCTGAGGTTGAAGCGCTGGAAGCGCTCTACGCCCACTGGCCCCACAGCCTGAACTCTCAAAGCGACGTGGCCTTGCCTTGGCGGATCTACACGACACGAATCGCGGTGTTCTCCCGTGCGCCCCTGTCCGCCGGCGTCACGCCCCCCTATCCGACGGCCGGCCGCTATGACCGGCCGCGGCTGTACATGGTTGCGCAAAGTCCGATCGGTCCGGTGCATGTGTCGGCGCTCCATCCGTTCCCGCCGATCCTGCCCGGCGCAATCGCGATCCAGCGCGGGTTGTTCGACGAAGTCGCCGAGCGCGCGCCCGCAGACGGACGATTCCTCGTGCTGGGCGATCTGAACTCGACGGTCTGGTCGCCGGTCTTCGACCGGCTGCCCGGGCGCCGCGCCGGCGATCCGCGCTTTTTGACCACCTTTCCCGCAATCACGCCCGTCGGCGGCATCGCCATCGACCATGTGCTCGTCGGCGATGCGCTGGCGGTGACCCATTACGAGGTGGGCCCTGATCTCGGCTCCGATCACAGGCCGGTGCTGGCGCGCTTGAGCGCGGTCGCGGACGATCCCTAGATCCGCCCGGCAAGCGAGCCCCAGGTGAGCCGCAATTGCCGCGCGGCGAGCGGACGGTCGGCGGGTTCGCGGTACGGGTCTTTGAGCGCGTTGAACCGCTTCAAATAACCGCGCGCGAGCCCGGCGTATCCCACCGCAGGAAACACCTCGGCGGGCAGCACCGAACGGGTGCGGTTGAGCATGGCGCGCGCCTCATTCGCCTCGGCGAGCAGACCTTTAAGCGCGGCTTTGGCCTCCTCAGGCTTCACCCCGCGCGCCAGATCGGTCTCGTTCAGCTGCGCCCCGGCGAGCTCGTCGCCGGAAAACGGCGGCCGGCCGGCCTGGCACAGCGCGGGAAAGGCGCGCGCCAGCCCGGTGAACCCCCACAGCCGCCCCGCCGCATGGATCGCCGCGCCGGCCTCGCCGCCCAGATCGAGATCGGGCTTGCACAGGCGCGCGGCGGCCCGCATCAGCGTCACGGCGGTGCGGTCCACATAGTCGCGCCGGTCGTCCTTGGTGGGGAACGGCCCCTCGCCGAGATCGGCGGCGCGCGCCTCCACCAGCGTCTCCAGCGTCTCCCGGTCCGGCGCGCCGGGCGCCTGGCGCAGTTCCGAAAGCGCTTCGTATATGTCGTGGCGGCGCACCTTGGGCGGATCGGCGAACAGATCGGCCACCGCCTCGCGCGCCCAGGCGAGCCGCATCTCTCCGATCATCGCCTCGCTGACCGAATCGGGCACCCGCGCGATCTCGTGATAGAACGCGTAGAGCGCGAACAGCCGGCCGCGGATTTCAGGCGGCGCGAACAGCGCCGCCATGCGCCGGTCAGGATCGGTTTTGGATAGGACGGCGTCAAAATCGGTCATGGGGCGCGCTTTGTTGCGGTGGACAGGCGGGCGGTGGGAACCATATGAAGACCGCGAGACATTTCCAGCGGCGCGCGCATGTTTTCTCGCACCGATATTGAGCCTTTCACCGGTGCGCTGCGTTTGCTGAAATGACGTCCGATCACATCAAGGGAGACCCCTCATGGCCTTTTCGCTTCCCGACCTTCCCTATTCCAAGGACGCCCTGGCGCCGCACATTTCCTCCGACACGCTCGATTTCCACCACGGCAAGCACCACAAGGCCTATGTGGACAAGGCCAACGCGGCGCTGGACGGCTCGGATTATGACGGCTCCGACCTTGAAGCCACGATCAAGAAGTCGTGGGACAAAAAAGACATGGGCATGTTCAACAACGCCGCCCAGATCTGGAACCACACATTCTACTGGAATTCCATGAGCCCGAACGGCGGCGGCGCTCCCAAGGGCGAGATCGCCGAGGCGATCAACCAGTCCTTCGGCTCTTACGAAAAGTTCGCCGAAGAGTTCAAGAACGCCGGCGCGACGCAATTCGGATCCGGCTGGGCCTGGCTGGTGAAAAACGGCTCCAAGCTGGAAGTGCGCAAGACGCTGAACGCTGAAAATCCCATCACCGACGGCGCCACCCCGCTGATCACCATGGATGTGTGGGAGCACGCCTATTACCTGGATTACCAGAATCGCCGCCCCGACTATATGGGCGCGTTCCTGGAGCACCTGATCAACTGGGACTTCGCCAACGAGAACCTCTCCAAGGCGTAAGCCGCGCCGGTCATCACACGATCAAGGCCGCGGGGCGATCCTCGCGGCCTTTTTCGTGGCCCCCGCTCACCGATCGATAACGACGCGACAAATTCGGTCCTGCGGTGTGGCCTTTGGCGCCTTCCGCGCGGCGCCCGGCTGGCGGATAATGGGCGCGATTATTTCGTGTCCGGGGACTCGCCTTATGCATTTCACATCCGCCTTGCGCCGCCATCTAACGCGTCTTGCTCTGGCCGGAACCGGCGCGCTGGCTCTCGCCGCCTGCGAGCCGCCCGCCCCGGACGCGCCCGATGCGCCGCCCCCGCCCAATACGGCCGTCAGCGAGCCCCCGCCCGCCGCCGCCGAAGCGCCGCGGATCATCGGCTTCAGCGGTTCCGGCCTCGCGGCGCTGGACGCACGGCTCGAGCAGCTGGTGGACGGCGGCGACCGCTCGGGCGTCGTTGCGATCCTGGCGCGCGACGGCGGCGCCCGCCACGTGTCCGAGGCCGGTTACGCCGATGTGGAGGCGGGGACGCCGATGACCTCCGACACGCTGGTGCGCATCGCCTCCATGACCAAACCGGTCACGGCCGTCGCCGCGATGATCCTCATCGAGGACGGCGTGCTGACCCTCGACACCCCGGTGAGTGATTACATTCCAGCCTTTGCAGACGCGCGCGTGGCGACGTCGACATCAGTGGACGAAACTTACGAGATTCCCACCGAGCCGCTGGCCGGCGCCATCACAATCGAGCATCTGCTCACCCACACTTCGGGGCTCGGCTATATCTTCGATTACCAGAGCAATCTCGGTGCGCTGTACATTGGCAACGACATATACGCTGGCGGCGGCGATACGCTGGCTCAGCGCATGGAGACGCTCGCCGGTCTGCCCCTCTACTTCCAACCCGGCGAGCGGTGGTTTTATTCCTACGCCAGCGATGTTCTGGGCCACGTCGTGGCCGAGGCGTCGGGCATGAGCCTTGAAGCCTTTATGGACGAGCGGATCTTCACGCCGCTGGGCATGGACGACACAAGCTTCTTCCCCGACGAGGCGCAAGCTGCGCGCGTCGCCACCCTGTACACCCATGACGACATGAGCGCGCTGTCGGCGGTCTCCGGCCCCGAAGATTTAGCACGCGCCGCCCCGTTCGAAGCCGGCGGCGCCGGGCTGTTCTCCACCGCCGAGGATTATCTGCGCTTTGCTCAAATGCTCGCGAACGGCGGCGTGCTGGACGGCGCGCGCATCCTGTCGCAGGAGAGCGTGGAAGCGATGACCACGCCCCATGTCCGGGCCGACCGGGCGCCCCAGGGCATGAGCGATATGGACATGGGCTACGGCTACGGCCTCGGCGTCATCTATGACGGTCCGGGCGTCCATCCCCATCGCCGCACCGGTGATTTTGGTTGGGCGGGCTATTTCGACACCGAGTTCGTGGTCAGCCCCTCCACCGGCATGGTCGCCCTGATCCTCGCCCAGGAACAACCCGGCGCCACCACCGCGGAAACCACCAGCGCACGCGATGTCTTCAATGAAGTGGCGTACGGCGCGCTGCCGACGGAGAGCTGAGCGGAACTAGGCGCGCTGCGCAGCGGGCTCGAGGCCTCCCGCCGCTTTGAGTTCGGTGTGCAGCGCCCAGGGCGCCAAGTCGAACCCGTTGGGCCATGTCGGTCCGCCGGCCTCAAGAAACACGCGCTTGAAATAATCCGGGTCGCGCAATGGCGCGACCATAGCTCCCTCACGTGTAAGCGTGTCGGACAGGTCGACGACACCGCTTGAGCCGTCGCTAAAGTTCAACGACAGTTTCGCGCAGTCCAACGGTCGACAATTCAAGACCTTAATCAGCACCGAGGCCCGGTATCCATTCAAGAGGTTGGAGCGCTTCGGCGCGTCTCCAGTTCTCAAGTATATCAGCTTGATGAAGCTTCAGCCATTCACGCGCCAGCCGTGATGCCCAAAAAGACCGAAATCACTGGCATCCGAGCGTCTAATCCTCGTCAGGGTCCTCGCCGTCCAGGAAGTCCACGTGGAACTGGGCGGCTTCCTCGTCGGAGAACAGGTCCTCCGCCTCGCCGCCGGGTATGGCGCCGGGGCTGGGGATGGAGAAGTCCGGCGGCAGGCGGTTGGATAGAAGCCCTGCGGCCTTCAGATCGGAGACGCCGGGAAGGTCGGAGACGCCGGCGAGGCTGAAATAGTCCAAAAAGGCCTCGGTGACACCGTAAGTGACCGGCCGGCCCGGCGTGCGACGCCGGCCGCGCAGGCGGATCCACTTCATCTCCATGAGCTGATCGAGCGTGCCCTTGGACACAGCCACGCCGCGGATCTCCTCGATCTCGGCGCGCGTCACCGGCTGATGATAGGCGATGATCGCAAGCGTCTCCAGCGCGGCCTGGGAAAGCTTGCGCGGCTCCTCGCGCTCGGTGCGCAACAGGAACGCCAGATCCGGCGCGGTCTGAAAGCGCCAGCGCCCCCCGACCTCCACCAGATTGACGCCGGCGCCCTCATACTTCGCCTGCAGCGCCGCGATCACGGCGCGCACGTCGGTGTCTTCGGGAAGCCGGGTGCGCAGCGTGTCGATGTCCAGCGGCTCGGCCGCGGCGAACAGAAGCGCTTCGGCCATGCGCACCAGCTCGGCGTCGTTGTCCACCGCAAGGCGCACGCCAGGCGGCCCGGAGTCGCCCTGGGGCCGCTGTTCCGCGTCGGCCTGGAGCGCCTTGATGGCCTCGCCGATGGGATCGCGATCGTCCTCGCTCATGGCTCCCCCTTGTCCGCCGCGCCGCGCATCCAGATCGGCGCATAGGTCGCCTCCTGGCGCAGCTCCGCCTCCCCGTCCTTTGTGATCTCCAGCGCAGCGAGCAGCGAGCTCGCCATGACGCTGTCGCGGCCCGGCGCGTCGAGCCCCAGCTCGTCCTCGTCCGGCAGCAAGCTGTCCAGGCGCCCCCAGCCGGTGAGCCGCCGGGTGATCCCGGAAAGCCGTTTGCGCGCCTGCTCCAGCGAGTACACGCGCGGCGTGGCGGGCTGATAGTTCCTCAGCGCCTCGCGCTCCCGGCGCAGGGCGTAGGCTTTCAATAGATCGTAGAGTTCGGCCTCATAGGCCGGCGTTCGAACGCTGCGTACGCCTTCGGGCATGCCGCGCGCGAAGACGTCCCGGCCAAGCACCGGGCGGGCGTAGAGCGCCTTGCCGGCCGCGCGCATGGCGTCCAGCCGGCGCAGGCGAAAGGCGAGCGCGGCGGCCATCTCCTCGGGCTCAGGCTCGTCGTCGTCGGGGCGCGGCTTGGGCAAGAGAAGCCGCGATTTCAGGTAGGCGAGCCAGGCCGCCATCACCAGGTATTCCGCCGCGAGATCCAGCCGCTTCTTGCGCGCGGCCTCGACGAACAGCAGGTACTGGTCGGCCAGCTCCAGCATGGAGATGTAAGCAAGGTCGACCTTGTTCTTGCGCGCCAGCGCCAGCAGCAGGTGAAGCGGGCCCTCCCATCCGCCGATGTCGAGGATCAGCGTCTCGCCCTCGCCCGCCTCGGCGGCGGCCTCGAACGCGTCGTCCTCAAAACCGTCGAACAGGTCGGTCATCTAGAGCTCCACGCGGGCCTCTTTGAACAAGGCGGCCAGCCGCGCCGCGCCGGCCTCGGGGTCGAAGTCGCCCGGCGGCTGGCGGCGGGCCAGAGCGGCCTCGGCGCGCTCGTGCGCCTTGCCGTCCAGACGCGGCGCGGCGTGCGCGATCTCGATCATCTCGGCCATGTCGCCGTTACAGTGCATGAGCAGGTCGCAGCCGGCCAGGATCGCCCGTTCGCCGCTTCTGCGGATCGGCCCCTCCAGCGCCTTCATGGAGAGATCGTCGGTCATCAAAAGCCCGTCGAACCCGATATGCCCGCGAATGATGCGCTGCACCCCTTCACTGGAGAGCGTGACCGGGTCGTCCGGGTCGATCGCCGGATAGACGATGTGGGCGGTCATCGCCATGGTGACGTCGTTCAGGCCGATGAAGGCCCGAAAGTCGCGATCGCGCAGGGTCTCTTCGTCGGCCTCCACCACGGTCAGCTCATCATGGCTGTCCACGCTGGCCCGGCCGTGACCGGGGATGTGCTTGATGACCCCCAGCACGCCCTGGTCCTGCAGACCGGCGATCGCCGCGTCGCCCATGGCCGACACCGCGTCGGGGTCGCTGTGGAAGGCGCGGTCGCCGATCACGTCGTGGGCGCCCTCCACCTTCAGGTCCAGGCACGGCGCGAAATCCACGTCGACGCCGCAGGCGAAAAGCTCCGCCGCGAGCAGCTTGTGATTCAGCGTCACCGCCTCCAGCGCCTGCTCCGGCTCGATGTCCCAGAGCGCGCCGAAGCGCGCGGCCGGCGGCGCGGCGCGCCAGACCGGCGGACGAAAGCGTTGCACCCGCCCGCCTTCCTGGTCGATGAAGACCGGCGCGTTCCAGCCCACCAGATCGCGCAAGGTGTCGGTGAGCCGGCGCACCTGATCGGGCCGGTCGATATTGCGGGCGAAGAGGATGAATCCCCAAGGGTCGGCGTCCTTGAAGAACGCTTTCTCATCAGGCGACAGGGCTTCGCCGGCGAAGCCGTAAAGCGCGGCGCCGGCCATCAGCGCCGCGCCACCAGGCAGGCCTGACCGCGCGATTGCAGCGTCTGGCAATACTCGCTGGCCGCCTCGCGCGTGTCGAAGCCATTGATGCGCAGGCGGTAATAGATCCCCCGATCGCCCAAATCGGCGCGCTGGATGTCGGCGTTCCGGCCCGAGGCGAGTTCGGGATAGGCGCGTGCGAACCGGCGCCAGTCCGCCTGAGCGTCCTCCTGCGAGCGGAAGGCGGCGATCTGGGCCAGGAAAGGCTGCGGACCGGCGGCCGGAGCGGCCGGCTCCGGCGCATCAGGCTCGGCGGTGGCTGGCGCTTCAGACTGCGCCGGCTCGGCGCGCTCGCGTTCGCGCTCGGCGATGACGTCTTCAATGGAGCGGTCGGACGCCGGATCGGCTTGCCGGGCTTCGGTCGGGTCGCTTTGCGCAGGCGCTTCCGGCTCGGCCTCTTCAGGCTGGACCTCAAGCTCTGACGCTGCCGGGGCGGCGGGTTCGGAGGCCCCAACCTCGTCGGCGTCGGCGGTCTCCACGCGCGCTTCGGGCAGATCGATCGGCTCTTCGGCGCCAGGGCGGGCGGGCGCCGCGCCGGCGGTGTCACCGCCCCGCTCGCCCGAGCGCAGATTATGGACGCCCAGATCGCCCTCGCCGGCATCGGTGTCTTCCGCCGCGACGCGATAGGGTTCGGCGTCGGCGGCGATCACCGGGCTGTCGGAGCGTTCGCGCACACCCAGCTGGAAGGTGTTGTAGACCACGGCCACAAACAGGGCGAACACCACCGCGGCGGCGGCCAGGAACAGCCAGCCGCGCCGGTCCTGCTCGGCGTCGCGCGCGTCGAAGGTCTCGTAATCGTCGGGCGGCGGGGCGTAAGCCCCCAGGCGGCGGTCGTCGTCGCTCATGGCTCACTTCAAAAGTCGGGTGCGGCCGATTCGGCCAGGCTGGCTTTACACCACCATAGCAAGCCGTTCGCCCCGGCGCGCCCCCGCTCGGCAGGGGGTTTCCACAACTGATTGCTAGACCGCCACCAGCGCCGCGCAGACCCGGCGCGCCTCGCCGGCGAGCAGGTTGTAGGTGCGGCAGGCCGTGGCGGTGTCGAGCACTTCAAGCCCGACGCCGGCCTCGCGGAACGCCTTGCGCACCTCAGCCGGCGGGTGCTTCAGGGCCGCGCCGACGCCGAGCACCACCATGTCCGGCTTGTCGGAGCGATCAAGGAAGACCTTGAAGTCCGCCGGCGTCAGCGCCGACGGATCGGCGCTCCACGGCCGCGCGGCGCCGTCCACGATCAGCTGCGAGCCGTCCTTGCGCGCACCGGCGATGCGGAACCCGCCCTCGCCGAACGCATCGATCGGGGGCACGGCGTAGGCGGGCGTCTCCCTACGGCGCATTGTCGATGAAGGCGCTGTCGCCGTCCTCGCCGCTTTCGCGCTTGACCCCAGTGAGCGTGAGCAGCGGCGCGGCCACGAAGATCGAGGAATAGGTCCCGATCGCCACGCCCCAGATCAGCGCCAGCGCGAAGCCCTGCAGCGCCGGGCCGCCGATGAAGGCCATGGCGATGATCGCCACCAGCGTCGTGCCCGAGGTCAGGATGGTGCGCGACAGCGTCTTGTTGATCGCCATGTTCAACACGTCGGCCGTGGGCTTGGTCTTGTACTTCCTGAACTTCTCGCGGATGCGGTCATAGACCACCACGGTGTCGTTCATGGAGTAGCCCACGATGGTCAGGATCGCGGCGATGGTGGAGAGGTTGAACTCCAGCTGGGTGACCGCGAAAAAGCCGATCGTGGCGATCACGTCATGGGTCAGCGCCAGAACCGCGCCGACCGAATACTGCCATTCGAAGCGGAACCAGATGTAGATCAGCATCAAGACGAGCGCGATCACGACCGCCATCGTGCCGGCCACGATGAGTTCGCCGGACACCTGCGGTCCGACCACCTCCACGCGGCGGTACTCCACATCCTGAAACGCGCTGTCGAGCGCGGCCTGAATCGCTTCGCGGGTGACCTGCTGGGCGGCTTCGTCGTCCTCCACCCCTTCGCGAACGCGTGTTTCGGGCATTGCGAGGCCCAGCTCCTGGGCGCGCTCGAACACGGCCTGGCCGCCGGCCTGGTCCAGGGTCTCCACCCGGATCAGAACGGCGTCGTCGGATCCAAACTCCTGAACCTGGACGTCGCCCAGCTCAAGAGTGTCCAGTTCGGTCCGGATGGCGCTGAGATCGGCCGGCCCGTCGGTGCCGATTTCGATGAGCGTGCCGCCGCGAAAATCGATGCCGAAATTCAGGCCCATGCCCAGAAAGGCGCCGGCCGCGCCGAGCATCAGCAAAACCGAAATGACGAACGCGGCGAACCGCCCCTTGATGAAGGGAATGTCGGTGTCGGTCGGGATGAAGCGGACAAGTGCGAGATTCATGGTTCCGGTCTCCGCTTACATGGCCAGCTGTTTGGGCCGGCGCACGCGCAGCCAGGTCGCGATCAGCAGGCGCGAGAAGACGAAGGCGGTGAACACCGAGGTGATGATGCCGATACCCAGCGTCACGGCGAAGCCGCGCACCGGCCCGGCGCCGATCATGTAGAGCACCGCCGCGGCGATGAAGGTGGTGATGTTGGCGTCCAGGATCGCCGAGAGCGCCCGGCTATAGCCGGTCTCCAGCGCGTTGGCGACGCCCCGGCCCAGCCGGTACTCCTCCCTCACCCGTTCATAGATCAGCACGTTGGCGTCCACCGCCATGCCGATGGTCAGGATGATGCCGGCGATGCCCGGCAGGGTGAGCGTCGCCTGCAGGCCCGACAGGGCGCCGAGCAGCAAAAGCACGTTCACCACCAGGGCCATCGTCGAGACGATCCCGAAAAACCCGTAGGCGAGGAGCATGAACACGATCACCAGCGAGAAGCCGATGATGATCGCGGTCTGGCCCCGGTCGATGGAGTCCTGACCCAGGCCCGGCCCCACCGTGCGCTGTTCGATGGGAGAGAGTTCGGCCGGCAGCGCGCCGGCGTTGAGCATGTTGGCGAGATCGTTCGCGCTCTGCACGGTGAACCCGCCTTCGATGATCCCAGAACCGCCCAGGATCGGCGAGCGGATGTTCGGCGCGGAGATGATGGTGTCGTCCAGAACGATGGCGAAGCGGCGGCCCACATTGGCCGCGGTGGCGTCGCCGAAGGCAAGAGAACCGGACTGGTTGAAGCGGAAGCTCACCGCAGGGCGCCCGCTTTGATCGAAGCTCTGGCTGGCGCTAACAAGCTGTTCGCCGGTCACCAGGGCGCGGCTCTGGACCGCAAGAAACGGCTCGGCGGGCTCGTCGGTGGGCATGATGGTGACGCCTGGCGGCGTGCGCGCTTCGCCCGAGGGTCCAGGGTCCACCCCAGCTTCGACCATGTGAAAGGTCATGCGCGCGGTGGTGCCCACCAGATCAATGATGCGCTGAGGATCGCTTTCGCCGGGCACCTGGACCAGCACCCGGTCCTCGCCCTGACGGGCGATGGTGGGCTCGGTGGTGCCGGTGGAGTCGATCCGGCGGCGGATAACCTCGATGGACTGGGTCACCGTGCGCCGTTGAATGCTTTCCAGCGCCGCGTCGGTGATCTCCAGGCGCACCGTGCGGCCGTCTTCGCCGGCGCGGATGTTGAGCGTGTCCTGCAGGGTCTGCTGACCGGCGGCGTTGGTGATCGGCTCGTTGATCTCTTCAAGCCGCTCCAGCGCGCGTTCCAGATCGTCCGGGCGCGACAGGCGCACGACGACCTCTTCGTTCACCACCGCAGGCGGCGCGGAGAGGATGGGCGGGTCCTGGCGGAACGCGGCGCGCACGTCCTCGGCGAGATTGCCCAGGCGTTCCTGCTTCACGCCCTCCATGTCCACTTCGAACACCAGGTGCGAGCCGCCGCGCAGGTCCAGGCCAAGATTGACCGAGTTGTGCGGCAGAACGCGCCAGACCCCCACGGGCTCGCCGGCGGCGTCCAGGCGCTGCGAGGCCGGGACGAAGTTCGGCAGCGTGAACAGAAGGCCGATCAGGCAGACAGCGATAATGAGCGCCGTCTTCCACGAGGAGAAATAAAGCATGGGAGCTAACCGCCCGCTATGAATGCGCGCGGCGCCGTTGAGGCGCCGCGCTTAAGGCTTACTGGCCGTCCTTGGTGTCGGACTTGCCCGGCGCGGCGTCGTTGGCCGGCTCGGTGCGGGTGCGCACCTCGGTGATGGTGAACTTGATCACCTTCACACGCACGCCCTCGGCGATCTCCACCGTGGCGTCGGTGTCGGCGATCTTGGTGATCTTGCCGACGATACCGCCCTGGGTGACCACTTCATCGCCGCGGCGAAGATTGGAGATCATCTCCTGGTGTTTCTTCATCTTCTGCTGCTGCGGGCGGATCAGCAGGAAGTAGAACACCACGATGATCAGCAGGAAGGGGGCGATATTCATGAGCAGAAAGCCCGCTCCGCCCCCGCCGGCGGCTGTGGCGATGGTCGCGGTCTCGATCCCAGAAAACATGATGGCTCCGTCAGTCCGGTCGGTGTGAGTCGCGCGACTATATCGGGGCTTAACCGCGTTGCAACAAGAGGCGCCGGTCAGGAACCGGCGCCGCGCCGGGGCGGAAGCACGCTTTCAGGGTCGATCGGAGTGACCCCGCGGCGCACCTCAAAGTGCAAGAGCGGACGCGTCACCGGTCCGGACTGGCCGGCGTCGGCGATATGATCGCCCGCCCTCACCTGGTCGCCGACGCGCACCTGCAGGCGGGAATTCATGGCGTAGGCGGTGGTCACGTCGCCGCCGTGCCGAATGAGAACCAGCTGGCCGTAATTGGGAATTTCGTCCGAGGCGTAGATCACCTCGCCGTCGGCGGCGGCGAAGACCGGCTCGCCGAAGTCGGCCGCGATGCGCACACCGTCCAGCTTGTCGGGGCCGGACCGAGAAAATTGGCCGATGACGGGGCCGCTCAGGGGCCAGCGAAAATCGCCTGGCGCCGCCAGCTCGACCTGAGCGGCGCGCGGGGTGCGCGGCTGCGTGCGATCAACACCGTCGCGCCGGGCCGGAGGCGCGGCGGACGTCGGCGAGGACGAGCGGCTGCGCGGCGCCTCGGCGACCGTGCGCGGCGCGCCGGTCACGTTCAGCTCATCGCCGGGATGGATGGTGTATGGCGCACGCAGACCGTTCAGCGCGGCGAGTTCGCGGGTCGTCATGCCGTGGCGCAGCGCGATGCGGTAGAGATTGTCGCCGCGGCGCACGGTGTAGACCGGCGGGCGCGGCATGGTCAGGCGCTGGCCAACGCTGATGCTGGACGGCGACGACAACCGGTTCGCGTCCGAAAGCGCATTGACATCGACGCTGCAGCGCCGCGCGATGGCGTACAGCGTATCCCCCCGGCGCACGGTCACGCCGTCTGCGCATTCAGGCGCGCTTTGCGCGCCGCGCTGGATCGGCGCGGCCTCGCGCACGCCTCCGGCGCACGCCGAAAGAGCAAGCGCGCAGACGCAGATCAGACTGGCGAGACGAAGGCGCATCGCGGCGTGATCCTGACGGACGGGTTTAAACCGGCCACCAGTATCGCGCCGCGAGCGTTAACCGGGCGTTGACTTAACCGATCAGTCCGCCGGCGCGAGGGCCTGATACTCCCCGAGCCCGCATGAGCCGGACACGGTGTCGGTTCCCCGATCCATGACTCGCACGATCTCCCCGCGGCACAGCTGCCCGGTGGGAATCTGATACGAGAGATAGGTGAAGCTGGAATCCGCGCCGTTGCAGCCATTGCTGACGACGTTGAGATATGTGTCTCCGCCGGTGGCCTCGATGAGCCAGTGGCGCTCGTCGAGCGGCTCGATCCGGTCGATGCGGCGAGTGTTGAGACAGGACATCGTCTCGCCGGTAAGCGTGTACTCGGCGAGCGCGGCGGCGGCCTCAGGCGTCATTTCCGGCTCCGCCTGCGGACCGGTGGTGCACGCCTGCAGCACGAGCGCGCCAAGACCGGCGCCGGCGGCGGGAATGAGATAGCGAAGCATGAAAGCCTCCTAAAAAGCTGCGATCAGCCGGTTCCCCGGCCTTCGGGCATCATAACACACTCTTACGCCGGGCGGTTTCGATGACGCGCGCAAATTATGGCGCAATCTGGGCGCACGGCGGCGGCGCTACAGGGCGCGCGCGGCGCCGGGCACCAGCGGCACGAAGCGGACGTCGAACAGCGCCGCCTCCTCCACCGCGCCGGCCTCGGTGCGCGTGTAGCGCATCAGGGTCTGCACCGACCCGTTCTGCACCGGCGCCACGGCGATCCCGCCGGGCTTGAGCTGGTCAAGAAGCCCTTCGGGGCGTTCCGCGGCTGCGGCGGTGACGATGATTCGGTCAAACGGCGCCTGCTCGGGCCAGCCCTTCGAGCCGTCGCCGATCCGCGTCACGATATTGGTCAGGCGCAGCGCCGAAAACCGCGCCTCGGCCTCCTTGGCGAGCGTGCGGTAGCGCTCCACCGTATAGACCCGCCGGGCCAGCCGGGCGAGCACAGCGGCCTGATAACCTGAGCCGGTGCCGATCTCGAGCACCTTGCAGCGGTCATCCAGTTTCAACGCCTCGGTCATCGCAGCGACGACAAAGGGCTGAGAGATCGTCTGCCCGCAATCGATGGGCAGCGGTCGGTTCTGGAAAGCCTGGTCCTGAAAGCCCTCGGGCACGAAGATGTCGCGCGGCGTGCGCTCAATGGCGCCGAGGACCTGCTTGTCGGAGACCCCGGCGTTTCGAAGCGCCATGAGCAGCTGAATCACACGGGTGTCGGGTTCTTGGCTCATGGCCTGAAAGCTTCGAACGCGGTCTCAAGGCGCTCGCGCGCCTCAAAATGGGTGAGGTCGAGATGCAGGGGCGTGATCGAGATGCGCCCCTCGTAGATCGCCCGCAGATCGGTGCCCACGGCCGGCTCTGATTTCTTGCCGTTGAACCCGAGCCAGTAATAGTCCCGGCCGCGCAGATCGGTGCGCTTGTCGGCGTAGAGAATGGTCTGATCGCGCGTCCCCTGCACCGTGACGTCGAGCCCGGCGACATCGTCCGGCGCGCGGTCAGGAAAATTGACGTTCATCAGCACGTTCTCGCTCCAGCGATGCTGCAACAGGCGTTCAAGGACCGCCGGCCCGTGGGCGCGCGCGGTCTCCCAGCGGATCGCGGCGCGCCCTTCAAAGCCATAGGCCTGGGACCAGGCGATGGAGGGCACCCCCAGCTGGGTCCCCTGCATGGCGCCGGCCACCGTCCCTGAGAACGTGACATCCTCGGCGATGTTCTGTCCCGAATTCACCCCGGACAACAGTAGATCGGGCCGCTTGCCGTCGATGAGGCCGTGAACGGCCATGTGCACGCAGTCGGTGGGCGTTCCGGTCACCGAAAATCGCGTATCGGAAAATTGCTGCACCCGCAGCGGCGCGTTCAGCGTCAGAGCCCGGCTCATCCCCGACTGCTCCTCGGCCGGCGCCACCACCCAGACATCATCGCTCACCGACGCGGCGATGTGCTCCAGCACCTCAAGGCCGGGCGCATGGATCCCGTCGTCATTGGTGATGAGAATGCGGGGGTTGGTGTCGAGCATGACAAAGATCCCGGCCAGAAGATGTCTCCCCCCGCCTGCGGGGGGAGTGGCCCGAAGGGCCGAGGGGGGCTGCGCCGGCCTCGTCGTTCGCGCCGCCCCCTCCGTCCGCTGCGCGGACACCTCCCCCGTAAACGGGGGAGGACAACTCACCCGATCTTTTCCGCCCCGCCCATATAGGGCCGCAGCGCCGCCGGGATGGTCACAGACCCGTCTTCGTTTTGATGGTTCTCCAGGATCGCCACAAGCGCCCGGCCGACGGCGAGTCCGGAGCCGTTGAGCGTGTGCAGATAGTCCGGCTTCTTCTCGCCCTCGCGGCGGAAGCGCGCATTCATGCGCCGGGCCTGGAAGTCGCCGCAGAACGAGCACGAGCTGATCTCGCGATAGGTGTCCTGGCTCGGCATCCAGACCTCCAGGTCATAGGTTTTGCGCGCGGCGAATCCCATATCGCCGGTGCACAGCATCATCACCCGGTAGGGCAGTTCCAGCCGGCGCAGGATCTCCTCCGCGCACCCGGTCATGCGCTCCAGCTCCTCGCCGGATTGCTCCGGCGTGGTGATGGAGACCAGCTCCACCTTGTGGAACTGGTGCATGCGGATGAGCCCGCGCGTGTCGCGGCCCGCCGAGCCGGCCTCGGAACGGAAGCAGGGCGTCAGCGCGGTGAGGCGCAGCGGGAAGTCGCCTTCAACGTGGATGGCGTCGCGCACCATGTTGGTGAGGGGCACTTCGGCGGTGGGGATGAGCCAGCGATCATCGGTGGTGTGGAACTGATCTTCGGCGAATTTCGGCAGCTGGCCGGTGCCGAACAGCGCCTCGTCACGCACGATGTAGGGCACCGCGGTCTCGCGATAGCCGTGCTCTTCGGTCTGCACGTCGAGCATGAACTGGCCCAGTGCGCGCTCCAGCTTCGCCAGCGGGCCTTGCAGCACCGCGAAACGGGCGCCGGACATGGCTGCGGCCCGCTCGAAATCCAGGCCCAGGCGCTCGCCGACGGCGACGTGGTCCTTGACGTCGAAGGCAAACGCGCGCGGCTCGCCCCAGCCGCGCACTTCCTCGTTCTCGGCCTCATCTGCGCCCTCGGGCACGTCGTCGAGCGGCGTGTTGGGGATGGCCGCGAGGTGCTGGTTGAGCACTTCCTCGGCGGTGCGCGCCTCTTCGGTGAGGCGCTCCATCTCCGCCTTCAGGTTCTCCACCGTGGAGCGCAGCTCGTTGAACAGCGCCTCGTCGCCGGACGCCTTGGCTTTGCCGATCTGTTTGGATTTCGCGTTGCGCTCGGTCTCCACCTCCTGCAGGCGCGAGGTCGCGGCGCGGCGCCGGGCGTCGAGATCAATCAGGCGTTCAGCCTGGGGCTCCAGGCCGCGCTTTTTCATGGCGGCGTCGAAGCCTGCCGGATTGTCGCGGATCAGTCGGATGTCGTGCATGGGGCGCGGCTCAAATCAGAAGGGATCGAGGCCGCGGTGATACGCGGGGGCGGGCGCGGCGGCAACCGGGGGAATGAAGGGCGGCGCCAAGGCCGCCCGCCCCGCCTACATCAGCATCGTCATGGGGTCTTCGATGAAGCCCTTGAACGCCGCGATCCAGCGCGCGCCGGCCGCGCCGTCCACCACGCGGTGATCACAGGTGAGCGTGACGGTCATGACGGTCGCTTTGGCGAGCGCCCCGTCCGTGATCACCGGACGCTCCTCGCCCGCGCCGACGGAAAGGATCATGCCTTGCGGCGGGTTGAGGATGGAGGCGAAGGACTTGATGCCGAACATGCCAAGGTTCGACAGCGAGAACGTGCCGCCCTGATATTCCTCCGGCTTCAGCTTGCGATCGCGCGCGCGCGTCGCGAGGTCTTTCATCTCGCCGCTGATCTGGGCGAGGCCCTTCTGGTCGGCGTCGGTGATGATCGGGGTGATGAGCCCGCCCTCGATCGCCACGGCCACCGAGACGTCGGCGTGCTTGTGCCAGGCCACGCGCCCGTCCTCGATCCAGCTGGTGTTGGCTTCGGGCACGCGCTTCAGCGCCAGCCCCGAAGCCTTGATGAGGATGTCGTTGACCGACACCTTCACGCCCTCAGGCGCCTTCTCGTTGACCTGCTTGCGGAACTTCAAAAGCGCGTCGAGCCGGCAATCCACGGTCAGCGGGAAGTGCGGCACGTCGCGGAAGCTCTCGGTGAGGCGCTTGGCGGAGATCTTCTGGATGCCGTCGGCCTTCTTGATCTCGTAGCGCGCCGCATCGATCCCGTAGCGCGCCAGCGGCTCGGCGTCGTCGATCTGCGGCTTCGGCGCAGCTTCGGCCGGTTGCGTGCTCGGCGACACGCCGGCGCCGGCGTGATCAGACTGCTTGGCGGGCTTGGACACGCCGTCTTTCTTGGCCGCCTCCACATCGCGCTTCACGATGCGGCCATGGGGGCCTGAGCCGTCGAGGTCCTCCAGCGAGATCCCGGCGTCGGCGGCCAGGCGGCGCGCCAGGGGCGAGGCCTTGATGCGGTTTCCCGACTCGTCCTCGCCGGCTGGCGGGGCTTTGGCGGCAGCGGCTTCGCCGCTCCCCCCTCCGGCCGCTTCGCGGCCACCTCCCCCGTGAACGGGGGAGGAAGTCGAAGCCTCGTCCTTTTTTCCTCCCCCGCTTGCGGGGGAGGTGTCGCCCCGGCCTTGAGCCGGGGCGGCGGAGGGGGGATTGGAGTTTTCCGTCTTTGCGGACGACCCCGCGTCCGCCCCGTCCGCCTCATACCCCTTCAGCGCGCTCTCATCCTCGCCCTCTTCCAGCAGCAGCGCGATCGGCGCGTTAACCGCCACGCCTTCTGTCCCCTCGGCCACCAGGATCTTGCCCATCACACCCTCATCAACGGCTTCCACCTCCATCGTCGCCTTATCAGTCTCGATTTCGGCAATGACGTCGCCGGATTTCACCGTGTCGCCCTCCTTCACGAGCCAGCTTGCAAGCGTGCCCTCCTCCATGGTGGGCGACAGGGCGGGCATCAGGACTTCGATGGGCATGGAGGGGCTCCAGGCGGTTCTTACGTGTTCTTCAGCGTCGAGCGCGCGAAGAAGGTGAGGAAAAACAGGGCGATATAGACGACGATCAGGGCGAAGAACAAAGATTGCTGAACGATCTGGTCCAGCCCGGTGAGCGAGTTGTAGAGCGCCGCCTCGCCGGCCGGCGTCAGGCCGGTGGCGCGGTCGATCTCCACAAGCGTCTCGATGAAGCCGTCATGGATCTGCTGGCTGCCATAGGCGACGCGGCCGAGAAACGCGGTGACCAGGGTCAGGAAAAAGAAGGAGAAGGCGCGAAGCCCGAACCCGGCATGGCGCAAAAACGCCCAGACCGCGACGACATAGGCTGAGATGATGGTGAAGAAGACCGACACGCCCAGAAGCAATATATTCTGGTACTCCACCATTTGTTCGATGATGTCGGCCTCGGTCATCTCACGCTCCTAGTTGGCGATCCCGCCGCGCGGCGTGTCGGTGGGGTTTTCCAGCTCGGCCTCCATGAGGTCCAGCATCTCGTCGAGCGCCGCGTCCGGGCTCGACGCCTTGCCGGTCTGCGCGAACGCCATGGCGAAATGGCGCGCGAAATCGGCCAGAAGCACGCCGGCATGGTCGGGCCCTTCCAGCGCCTCGATATCCAGCTGCACGCCGATCTCGCCTTCACGCGTGCGGAACGCGACGAAGAAGGGATAGGCGTTCTCCGGCGGACCGTCTTCGTGGGTTTCGTCGTCCATATCCCCTACTCCGCGTAACAGACTTTTTTCGCCGCCTCGATGATGTCCTCGACGCCAGGCAGGGAGAGCTTCTCCAGATTGGCGGCGTAGGGCAGCGGCACGTCCTTCTGGTGGACCCGGGCGGGCGGGGCGTCGAGATAATCGAAGGCTTCGCTGGTCACCACCGCGCTGATCTCCGCGCCGACGCCGTGCTGGGCCCAGCCTTCCTCGGCGCAGACGATGCGGTTGGTCTTCTTCACCGAGTTGATGATCGTGGCGGTGTCCAGCGGGCGCAGGGTGCGAAGGTCGACCACCTCGGCCTCAATGCCGTCTTCGCTGAGCGTTTCGGCGGCCTGCAGCGCGAAGCCGACCATGCGCGAATGGGCGGTGATGGTGACGTCTGCCCCTTCGCGGCGGATCTTCGCCTTGCCGATGGGCAGCACCCAGTCATCGTCTTCGGGGATCTCGAAAGTTTCTCCGTAGATCAGCTCATGCTCCAGGAAGACCACCGGGTTCGGATCCCGGATCGCGGCCTTCAGGAGCCCCTTGGCGTCGGCCGCGTCATAGGGCGCGATGACCTTCAGCCCCGGCACATGGGCGTACCAGGCCGAATAATCCTGGCTGTGCTGAGCGCCCACGCGGCTGGCCGCGCCGTTGGGGCCGCGGAACACGATGGGGCAGCCCATCTGACCGCCGGACATGTAGAGCGTCTTGGCCGCCGAGTTGATGATCTGGTCGATGGCCTGCATGGCGAAGTTGAAGGTCATGAACTCCACGATCGGACGAAGCCCGCCGAACGCCGCGCCGACGCCAAGGCCCGCAAAGCCGTGCTCGGTGATCGGGGTGTCCACCACGCGCTTGGGCCCGAACTCGGCCAGCAGCTCGCGGGTGACCTTGTAGGCGCCCTGATACTCAGCGACCTCCTCGCCCATGACGAAGACGCGCTCATCGCGGCGCATCTCCTCGGCCATGGCGTCGCGCAGGGCGTCGCGCACGGTGATCTCCACCATCTTCGCGCCGTCTGGAATTTCCGGATCGTCGCCCACCGGCGCGGTGTCGGCGCTGGCGCCCTCGGCTTCCTTGCGCTTGTCGGCTTCAGCCGGCGTGGCGTCGGGCTTGGCGCCCCTGGCGCCCGTGTCGATCTCATCGTTGGAGGCGTCAGGCGTTTGCGCCGGCGTCCCGTCGGAGGTCTTCGCATCGCCGCCGCCCGGCTTGTAACCGTCGAGCGCGCTATCGTCCTCGTCTTCTTCAAGCAGAAGCGCGATGGGGGCGTTCACCTTCACCCCTTCGGTTCCCTCCTCGACCAGGAGCTTGCCGACCTTGCCCTCTTCGACGGCTTCGACCTCCATGGTGGCCTTATCCGTCTCGATCTCGGCGATGACGTCGCCGGAGGAGACCGAGTCGCCCGGCTTCACATTCCATTTCGCCAGCGTGCCCTCCTCCATGGTGGGCGACAGGGCGGGCATGAGCACTTCGATGGGCATTTAGAGGGCTCCGGAGAACGGAAGAACTTGAAGAAGGATGAGGACGATCCCGGCGAGCGCGGCGACCCAGGCGAGCGTGCGCACCACCGGCACGCCGAACCAGTAAAGCGGCGCAAACGCCGCCCGGCCGGCCACGAACAGCCAGCCGCCAAGCGCCGTCATCTCATTGGTGCGATCAAGCATGATCGCCACCAGCATGAGGGGCGCGAACATCAACAGCGCCTCGATCATGTTCTGATTGGCCCGCTTGGCGCGGGCGGCAAGCTTGCCGTCGGTGAGCTGGTCGCGGGCGCCCAGCAGCTCTTTCGGCTTGTGCTCAAGATTGGAGAACAGGCCCTGCACCATCACCTGGACGATGAAGATCAGGACAGCAAGGACGAGAAGGCTGGCGTCGAGGGTCATCGAGCGGTCTTTCTGCACGGTTCAGAGTGGTCAGTCGACATGAGCTGGGCGGTCAGTTTCAGCATGGATTCACCCCAAGCCCGGTGATGAGCCACCACCCTGAAGAAAGCGGTGTCAGATTCCGCTCCCAGCCCGGAAGCGCAGGGGGCGGGGGCGCCGCCGAGAATGCGGCGATGCTCGGTTGCGGGCGTTCGTCGTCGCGTAGCAAAGACTCCGGCGCGGCGTCAGGGTGAAACACGAAGTGAAACAGCTCCGCCTCCGCAAAGAGGTCGCATGCTCCGCCCGCAGCCACGAGCAAGCCCGAAGCATCGGCGCGCGAAGAAACCGGTTCGAAGCGCGCCGCATCGCCCTCGCCGGTCTGGCGGAAAACCTCGCCGGCGACCGCCTTGCTGCGGATCGGCTCAGGCTGCCTGATCCCGCCGATCTCCCTGTCGCCGTATTCCTGCTTCACCCAGTGCGACTGGCCGATCAGAGCGTTGAGCTCACCAGCGGCCCCGCCGCAGGACGGCGGGAAGTCTTCGGCGCCCAGGCCCTGTGCGGGCGCAATATGGAACAACACGGTCGCGCCTGCGCCCCCAACGCCTTCGGGCCGGAAGATCGGAGCGTCGCAATCCATCTGCTCGTTTGCGAAGGCCGCGAACACCCCTTCGTTCTCGCTGAACAGCGCGATCACGTCCTCGGTATCGGGACCGGAGGCGCAGGCGCCGAGGCAGAGCGCCAGAACGAGTGCGAGCCGCCGCACGCCCTACCCCTCCACCAGCACGTCGGTCCAAAGCTCGGCCGGATCGGGCTCCGGGCTCTCTTTCGCGAAGTCGGCGCTTTCGTTGACGATCTTTTTGACCTCCTTGTCGAGGTCTTTCAGCGCGTCCTCGTCCGACCAGCCCTGGTCGAGGATCATCTTGCGGGCGAGATCGATCGGGTCCTTGTGATCGCGGAATTCGTTGACCTCGTCGCGGGTGCGGTATTTGGCCGGATCGGACATGGAGTGGCCGCGATAGCGGTAGGTCTTCATCTCCAGGATGAACGGCCCCTTTCCGGTGCGGGCGTGTTCGGCGGCCTCTTTCGCCGCCTCGTAAACGGCGGTCACGTCCATGCCGTCCACTTCCTTGCCCGGAATGCCGAAGCTGATCCCGCGCTTGCACAGATGGGTTTCGGAGCTGGCGCGCTTCACGCTGGTGCCCATGGCGTACTGGTTGTTCTCGATGATGAACAGAACCGGCAGATCCCACAGCTTGGCCATGTTGAAGGCTTCATAGACCTGGCCCTGATTGGCCGCGCCGTCGCCGAAATACGTCGCGGAGACCTTGCCGTTCTCCTTGTACTTGTTGGCGAAGGCGAGCCCGGCCCCGATGGGCACCTGGGCGCCGACGATGCCGTGACCGCCAAAGAACTGCTTTTCGCGCGAGAACATGTGCATGCTCCCGCCCTTGCCTCGGGAGTATCCGCCCTCGCGCCCGGTCAGCTCGGCCATCACCCCGTTCGGGTCCATGCCCGTGGCCAGCATGTGGCCGTGATCGCGATAGCCGGTGATGACCTGGTCACCCTCCTCCAGCGCGCCCTGCACGCCCACCACGACCGCTTCCTGGCCGATATAGAGGTGGCAGAAGCCTGCGATCAGGCCCATGCCGTAGAGCTGGCCGGCCTTCTCCTCGAACCGGCGGATCACCAGCATGTCCTTGTACCAGGCCAGAAGCTGGTCCTTGGTCACCGGCAGCTTGGATTTGGAGGAAGATGAGGAGGAGGACTTGCGAGCCGCCATTTAGTTCACACGCGAACAAGCTATTGTCCGCGCTCCCTGTTTACGCTTCAAGCAGCGTTTAACAGGCCCGGCGCGGGTCCGGCAAGCCAAAGAAAATGTTGCGCGTGCGAAGTAAGTTCGCGATCAGCGCGCCGGCGTGCGCGCGATGTCCACCACGATCTCATGGGGATGTGCAAAGCGCAGCTCGTCGCGAACGCGCTCTTCAAGGTAATCCACGTCCACGCCGGCTTCGTCCTCGGACAGGCGTGCGACGCGATCCTCCAGCGCCAGACGGTGGCTGCGCACGGCGGCGAGCTCGGTTTCGGCGCGCTCGATGCGCTCAAGCGTGTCGAGCTGGCGGGTCACGCCCCGCTCGCCGATGAAAGCGTGATAGCTCAGATAAGCGATCACGACGCAAAGCCCGCCAAGGAGGCCGAACCGCTTCAGCGCGTTCATGCCCGTCTCCATCCACCGCCCGCCTTTTGCGGATCGTTCGAAGCGGAGATTAGCCCGGGCGTCGTAAAAGAAGCGTTAGGGCGAATCGAGTCCGGTGATTCGGTCTCCCAGTCCTCCCTCGCTCCGCTCGGTCGGTCCTCGCTGCGCCGGGGCAGGCCCGGCTCAGCTTCCGGGCGGGCGGTCGCCCTTGCGCGCCTGCGGCGCGGCTTTTCTATCCTCCCTCGCCTCCGCTCGGTCGGGCGGCCCATAAGGGGCCGGCGGACGGTCGCCCTTGCGCGCCTGCGGCGCGGCTTTCCCAGTCCTCCCCCTTCACGGGGGAGGTGCGCCGAGCAAAGCGAGGGGCGGAGGGGGTGCGACGGGCCCCCTACCCCGCCGCGATGGCGCTGCCGCCGGCGTAAAGCGCGGTGGAGCCCAGCTCCGCTTCGATGCGCAGGAGCTGGTTGTATTTCGCGGTGCGGTCGGCGCGCGCCAGCGAGCCGGTCTTGATCTGCCCGCAATTGGTGGCGACGGCGAGATCGGCGATGGTGGAGTCCTCGGTCTCGCCGGAACGGTGGCTCATCACCGCGCCATAGCCCGAGCGCAGGGCCATCTCCACCGCATCCAGGGTTTCAGACAGCGTGCCGATCTGGTTGACCTTCACCAGAAGCGCGTTCGCCGCGCCCTCCTCGATCCCGCGCGCCAGGCGTTCGGGGTTGGTCACGAACAGATCGTCGCCCACCAGCTGGCATTCTCCGTCCAGAAGCTCGGTGAGGATACGCCAGCCCTCCCAGTCGTCCTCGGCCATGCCGTCCTCAATGGAGACGATCGGGTAATCGCCCACGAGCTTTTTCAGATATTCAGCGAACGCCGCGCTGTCCTCGGTGCGCCCGGCGCCGTCCTGGACATACTTGCCGTCCTTGAAGAACTCGGTGGAGGCCACGTCCAGCGCCAGCAGCACGTCTTCGCCGGGCGTATAGCCGGCGGTCTCGACCGCCTTCATGATCACGTCCAGGCAATGCTCGGCGCTTTTCAGGTTCGGCGCGAACCCGCCTTCATCGCCCACATTGGTGTTGTGGCCGTCGGCCTTGAGCTGTTTTTTCAGCGCGTGGAAGATCTCCGCCCCGCCGCGCAGCGCTTCGGAAAACGTGTCGAAGCCGGTGGGCATGATCATGAATTCCTGAAAATCCACCGGATTGTCGGCGTGTGCGCCGCCGTTAAGAATGTTCATCATCGGCGCAGGCAGGATGCGCGCATTGGCGCCGCCCACATAGCGGTAGAGCGGCAGGCCCGACGCCTGGGCTGCGGCCTTCGCCGTGGCCAGCGACACGCCGAGAATGGCGTTGGCGCCGAAATTGGCCTTGTTCTCGGTCCCGTCCGCGTCGATCAGCGCTTCGTCAATGCGGCGCTGATCCTCAGCCTCCATGCCGGCGATCGCTTCGAATATCTCGCTTTCAACCGCGCGCACGGCCTCCTGCACGCCCTTGCCGCCATAGCGCGCGCCGCCGTCGCGCTTTTCGACCGCCTCGTGCTGGCCTGTGGATGCCCCGGAGGGAACCGCGGCGCGTCCCATGGAGCCGTCTTCAAGCGTCACATCCACCTCAACGGTGGGGTTGCCCCGGCTGTCGAGAATTTCACGGGCGGCGATGTCGACGATGGCGGTCATGAATAAGTCCCCTGGCGCTCAAACAAGGGCGGCGCGGCCCGATAAAGGAAGGTCGCGCGCGTGATAGCGGAGACCGGCGAAAACGCAAAGGCCCGCGGCTGTACGCCCACGGCGAAACACCGCCCGGGCGAGGACGCCCGGCGGGTATGGCGGGGTGCGCGAGGCCGCCGCCCGAAGGCGGCTGCGGCTGTGGCCAGGCATGGCCTGGCTATGGCGTGGCGAGCCTTCTTCAGGCGGCCTCGCGCGCGGCGTTATCCGGGCTCCGGCTCCCGCGGATTATCCCCGCAGGACTTGCTCGCCGGCCGGACGGGCGTGGACAGAGTCGATCGCGCTCCGCGCCCCACGCTCAGGTCCGCCGTGACGCTTAACCTTAACACCTCCCTCCTCGCTGCACGCCGGCTGGGCGAGGTGGATCGAGGTCGAGGGTTATTAGAACCCACGTCACGACGCCCGCCCCGTCCGGCCGAACCGGCGGAGGACGGCCAAGCCCTCTCGCCCGCTCTAAGCGCCCGGTGCGTTCCGGACGCCCGAGGCGCCGCCCCCGCCCCGCACGTCGCCGGACGCCTCCGGACGCCGTCCCCGCCTGCGGAGCGAGTGGAGCCATTATGCGGCGCGGGATAGGAGGTGGGATAAGTTTGAGGCGGCGCACCCCGGCTCACCGGCGCTGGCCGGGACCAGAGGTGATAAAACGCAGCGCGTGCAAAACCCGGGTCCCGGCGTTCGCCGGGAAAGAGAGAGGGGGAGGCGGAAACGCGCCCACCTGCGACGCAAAAAGCCCCGCGCTCATCGCGCAGGGCTCTGCAAGCGGTCGTACGTGAGAAGACCCTAGTCTTCTTCGACGTTCAGGATCTGCTTGCCGCGATACATGCCGGTCTTCAGATCGATATGGTGCGGGCGGCGCAGCTCGCCGGTGTCCTTGTCCTCGACGTATGCGGTCGAAGAAATGGCGTCGTGGCCGCGGCGCATGCCGCGCTTGGACGGGGTGGTCTTGCGCTTAGGGACCGCCATGGGTCTCTCCTACTGTTCGAAACGCCAAATCCTGCGCGCCGGGCGGACCCGGCGCGGCTGAGCGGCGGGTGATAGCGGGTTCGCGCGCGGAAGGCAAGGCGGTGTGGGCAGCACACCTGGTGAGTTGCCGGTCCCCGGTTTCATCCCCGGCGCCACGCCGGGGGAAGACCGGGGTCCGCGGCGTTTTAGATATCGAACGCGAAGCCTGCCGCGGCGGTCGCGCGGCATTTGATCCTGCGTGCGCTGTGGGCCCCGGTCTCGCCCCCGGCCTTTCGCCGGGGATCGAACCGGGGACCGGTTACACCAACCTTGAATGCGTCAGCGCCGCCGCCACGAAGCTGGCGAACAGCGGATGCGGCGCGAAGGGGCGGGATTTGTATTCGGGGTGGAACTGCACGCCGATGAACCAGGGATGGTCGGCGTATTCCACGATCTCCGGCAGCACCCCGTCCGGCGACAGGCCGGAGAAGACGAGGCCGGCGGCTTCGAGCTTTTCACGGAAGTCGATATTGACCTCGTAGCGGTGGCGGTGGCGCTCCTCGATCTCGGCCGCGCCGTAGACGTCGGCCACGCGCGAGCCGTCCTTCAGGCGCGCGGTGTAGGCCCCCAGCCGCATCGTGCCGCCCAGATCGCCGCCCTCATAGCGCTCGATCACCTCATTGTCCTTCACCCATTCGGTCAAGAGACCGACGAGCGGGACGTCCGGTTCGCCGAATTCGGTGGAGCCGGCGCCGTCGACGCCGGCGAGGTGGCGGGCGGCTTCGATCACCGCCATCTGCATCCCAAAGCAGATGCCGAAATACGGAATCTTGCGCTCGCGCGCGAATTTCGCGGCGGCGATCTTGCCTTCCGCGCCGCGCTCTCCAAAGCCGCCGGGCACCAGGATGGCGTGCACGTCTTCGAGCTGGGAGAAATTGTCCGGCTGTTCAAACTGGCTGGCGTCGAGCCAGCGCACCTTCACCTTCACGCCATTGGCGATGCCGCCATGGTTCAGCGCTTCCAGCAGCGATTTATAGGCGTCCACCAGAACGGTGTACTTGCCGACAACCGCGACGGTGACTTCGCCGTCGGGATTGTGCACGGCGTGGCTGATGCCTTGCCAGATCGAGAGGTCGGGCGCGGGCGCGTCCTCCAGGCCGAAGCGCTCCAACACGACCGTGTCGAACCCTTGCGCATGGTATTCCAGCGGCACGTCGTAGAGCGAGCTGGCGTCGCGGCCCTCGATGACGGCGCGCTCGGGCACGTTGCAGAACAGGGCGATCTTGCGCTTGTCGCCGGGATCGATCGGGATTTCGCACCGGCACAGCAAGACGTCCGGCTGGATGCCGATGGAGCGCAGCTCCTTGACCGAGTGCTGGGTCGGCTTGGTCTTCATCTCGCCGGCCGCCTTGATGAAGGGCAGCAGGGTGACGTGGATGAAGATCGCGTTGTCGCGGCCGAGTTCCTGGCCCAGCTGGCGGATCGCTTCAAAGAAGGGCAGGCCTTCGATGTCGCCCACCGTGCCGCCGATCTCGCACAGCACGAAATCCACGTCGCCGGCGTCGGACAGGACGAAATTCTTGATGGCGTCGGTGACGTGGGGAATCACCTGCACCGTGGCGCCGAGATAATCGCCGCGGCGTTCGCGGTTGATGATCTCCGAATAGATGCGGCCGGTGGTGATGTTGTCGCTCTGGGCCGCCGAGACGCCGGTGAAGCGCTCGTAATGGCCCAGATCGAGATCGGTCTCCGCCCCGTCGTCGGTGACGTACACCTCGCCATGCTGATACGGGCTCATCGTGCCCGGATCCACGTTGAGATAGGGGTCGAGCTTACGAAGGCGGACCGTGTATCCGCGCGCTTGCAAAAGCGCGCCGAGGGCGGCGGAGGCGAGGCCTTTTCCAAGCGAGGAGACCACGCCGCCGGTGATGAAGATATATCGCGGCATGGGCGGACGGCTTAGCGTAGAATCGCGGCCGGCAAAAGCGCCGCTTGAGGCTTATTCACGTCTCGTGGCAGCGCGCTGCGCAGTTCGGACATGAAAAAGCCCGGCAAGGCCGGGCTTTAACGGGAAAGTCTAGCGATTGGGCAGTTCGGCCGGAGGCGTCTGCTCGTCCGCATCATCCGCAGCCGGAACGTCGCCGGGACCGGTGGGCGCGTCGTCGGCCGGGATCTGGTCGAAATCGCCGAAGGGCAGATCGCTGTCCTCCTGGGTTTCGCCGGCGCGCTCGATCACAGAGCGGTTCGAGGTGTCCACGCCGGACAGAATCGCCAGCAGGATGGAGTTGGCGATGAACACCGCACCGAGCAGCATGGTGGTGCGCGTGAGCAGGTTCGCCGCGCCGCGCCCGGTCATCATGCCGCCGGGCCCGCCGCCGCCGATGCCCAGCGCGCCGCCTTCGGAGCGCTGCATCAAGATGACGGCCGTCAGGGCGACGGCGACAAGGAATTGAACGATCAGGAGAACGGCGGTCATGGCGGGCGCTCAATCGCGAAAGGAGGACGGCGCCCCGAACGGCCGGGGCACTAGCTGGCCGCGCGTTTTAGCTCACCCTCGTCCAAAGCGCCACCGTCGCGCTGCGTCTGGCGCTTGGCCGCGTCGGCCATGCGTTTCTGCAGCGCCGCGGCCGCCTTCTCGATCTCGCTCGCCGAGCGCTCGATCCCGTCATCGCCGGCGAAAGCCACATAGGCGGCCATGGCCAGCTCCTTTGCCAGCGACAGGTTCGGCGCGGTGAAACCGGCCGGCTCGGTCAGTTCCGCAGCCACCTCGCACAGCGCCTTGGACACGCGCACCGCTTCGCCCGATCGCGACCGGGTGAGCCTGGCGCGCACCTCATTCGCGCCCTTGGCGAATTCCCCGACGTCCATGGCCGGGGTGCGCCCGGCGTTCATCTCCCGGATGGCGGCCTCGGCCCCGATGATCACCCGCAGGCAAAGCCGGCGCAGGCGCTCGGCGTCCACGGTGCGCTGGGCCTCGTCGATCCAGGCGCGCGCCTTCGACAGCGCCGCCTCGTCGTCCTCGACCACGGCCTTGAGCACGTTGGGCGCGGTGATGGGCGGGGCGCCGTCCTCGCGCGCAGGATCGCGGCGCCGGTCCGGCCCGATATAGTCGCTGGTGACGATGAAGGGTTTGCGCGCCTTGACCAGCACGCGGATACGCTCTTCGGCGAAGGCGGTGGAGAACGGGCGGATGATCACGTCGTCGGCGCCGCAGCCGATCGCCTGGCGCACCACCGACGTGTCTCGTTTCCAGCTGGTCAGAAGGATCGCGGCGAAGGGATTGTTGGAGAGGTCCCCCGCGCGGATGGCGCGCACTAGGCGGAACAGCTCGGCTTCGCAGTCGGAGGTCTCGGCGACCAGAAGATGCGGCGCCTCTTCGGCCACGCGCCGTTTCAGGTCGCGCACGGTCGAGATCGATTCGATCTCGCGAAATCCCATCTGCTGCAACGCATAGCGCGTGGTGCGCAGGTTCACATGCACGGGATCGTAAAGCACGACGCTGGCGCGCCGGTAATCGGTCTCGCTCATCACCATCCCCGAGGACCTGCTTGTACCGCTGGTTCCGCCGCGTCTTTCCACGCTGCAAGGATCGGTGAAATGTCTGAAGATCGAATTACCGTGCCGCGCCGATGATCGCCGCGAAGTCGTCGGCGTCAAGGCTCGCACCGCCCACGAGCGCCCCGTCGATGTCGCTCTGGGCCAGAAGCTCGGCGGCGGTGTCCGGCTTGACCGATCCCCCATACAGAATGCGCAGCCCGCCCCCGTCTTCGCCCGGCCACGCCTTGCGGATCTGGGCGTGCATGGCCTGGGCGTCGTCCGGCGTCGCGGTCTTTCCCGTGCCGATCGCCCAGACCGGCTCATAAGCGATGACGAGGTGCTCCGCGTCCGCGCCTTCAGGCAGGCTGGCGGCGAGCTGGCCCATGACGACCTGTTCGGCCTGTCCGGTCTCGCGCTCGGCCAGGGTTTCGCCGACGCAGATGATCGGCGCGAGGCCGGCGGCGATCGCGGCTTCGGCCTTTGCTTTTACAGTTTCGTTGTTTTCCTGATGGCCCGACCTGCGTTCGCTATGGCCGAGGATGACATGGGTGCACCCCAGCGCTTTGAGCATCGAGGCGGCGATGTCGCCGGTGTGCGCACCGGGCTCGTAAGCCGAACAATCCTGTCCGCCCAGCGACACCCAGCCTGGAAGCCGCGTGGACACGGGATGAATCAGCGTCGCCGGAGGGCAAAGCAGCACCTCGCATCGAGGCGTGTCGGGGACGGCCTCGCCCAGCTTTTCACCCCAGCACAGGGCGTCGGGGCCGCCGTTCATCTTCCAGTTTCCGGCGATAAGGGGGGTGCGGCTCATGGGCTTACTCGCGCTTGCATCAACGTGAATGTCTCGCCGGACGGCGCGCGAAGCGATATCAGGCGGGCGAAGACGGAGCAACGCGCAGCCGCCCTTGCTTGCCGCTGACGCGCGTCAAGGCTAGGGTCCGGCGCGTTTTTCTCCGCCAAGCTCAAGGGACGATCCGCCCGCATGCTGTCCGCAATCCGTAAAGCCGCTCGCTCGCCGATTTTCGGCGGCTTCATCATCGCCCTTCTCATCGCCGCCTTCGCTCTGTTCGGGGTGGACAGCATATTCCGCGCCGGCGGCACGGCGGCGGTGCTCGTCGGCCCGGAACGCGTCAGCGTGCGCGAGCTCAATCAGGCGTATGAGCGCCAGCTGATGCAGATTCAGCGTGAGAACCCGCGCTTCACCCGCGAGCAGGCCGACGAGTTGGGCCTGGGCGAGCGCATGGTCAGCGTGCTCACCGCCCAGGCCGCGCTGGACGCCAAGGCCGGCGAGCTGGGCCTGTCGCTCTCCGACGATCAGCTATTCGAGGCGCTGCGCGGCATCGACGCGTTCAACAATCCCTTCACCAACGAATTCGACCGCCAGTCTTATCTCAGCGTGCTGGGCGACAACGGCTATCGCGGCCAGGCGGGTGCGCGGCTGTTCGAAGCCCAGCTCGCCGAAGAGCTCACCCGGGGTCAACTCATCGACGCGGTGCTGGGCGGCGTGCGCGCGCCCCAGGTGATGGCGACGGCGCGGCGCGCCTATGAGCAGGAACGCCGCCAGGTGCGCGCCCTGCTCTTGCCGCCGAGCCTCGCCGGCGATGTGGGCGAGCCCACCGACGAACAGCTTGAAGCGTTCATCGCGGAGAACGCCCAGGTCTTCACCCGCCCCGAGGCGCGCCGATTCACTCTGGTGCGCGTCACGCCGCAGATGTTCCAGCAAGACGTGGACGTCTCCCAGGACGATCTGCGCGAGCTCTACGAGTTCCGCCGCGAGAACGGCGAGCTCGCACCGCCTGCGACGCGCAGCTTCACGCAATGGCCGGCGCCCGATCAGGCGACCGCCGAAGCCGCCGCCGCGCGGATCGCAGGCGAGGCGTTCGCACCGGACGTCGCCGAAGATCTCGGTCTTGGCGAGCCGGTCGAGTTTGAGGCCGTGGAAGCCTTCGAGGTTCCTGATTCGCAGGTCGCGGACGCGGTGTTCGCGCTGGAGGCCGGCGAAGCGTCGGCGGTGGAAAGCCGCACCGGCTGGCGCGTGGTGAGCGTCGCGGCGGCCGAAGATCCGGCGATCCCGAGCTTTGAAGAGACCCGTCCGGAGCTGGAGCAGTTCCTGGCCGGCGACCAGGCTGAAGCCGACATGCTCGACGCGCTGGGCGTGTTCGAGGAAGCCCGCGCCGGCGGCGCCACGCTTGAAGAAGCCGCGCGCGCCGCGGAGCTTCCCGCCGAGCGTTTCGACTTTATCTCCGCGCAAGGCCGAAGCCTGGAAGGCGCGCCGGCGGTGACCCTTGTTCAGACCCCGGCGATCCTCGAAACCGTGTTCGAACTGCCGCTGGGCTTTGCAGGCGATGTGACCAATTACGGCGAGAACGGCTATTTCGTCGCGCGCGTCGACGAAGTCGAACAGTCCCGGCTGCCCACCGTGGACGAGGTGCGCGACCAGGCGAGCACGTTCTGGCGCGCGCGCCAGGTTGACGAGCAGCTCACCGCGATCGTGGAGGACGCGCTGGAGCGCGCCCGCAGCGGGGAAAGCCTCAATACGATCGCCGCCTCCATCGGCGGCGGAGCGCAGGTGGAGATGGCCACGCTGGGGCGCGGCGAGACCGCTGGGCCGTTCAATCAGCAGCTTGTGGCCGCCGCGTTCAACGCAAGCGAGGGTGAGCCCTTCCAGGCCCGCGCCGGCGACCAGCGCACGCGCGCCGTGGCGGTGGTGTCCGACGTGATCGCACCGGGCGGCGACCCGGTGGCGCCGGAGCGCCGCGCCGCGATCACCGGAGAGCTGAGCGACGACCTCGCGGCGGCGCTGGAGACCGCTGTTTTGACAAGCTATGAGGTGCGCCGCGACCCGCTCTTGATCGACCAGGCGCTCGGCCGGGCCGAACCGCCCGCCATCCAGCGCTAGGCGCCATGCGCGACTTCGCCCCTGATCTCGACACCGCCCGCGAACGCGCGGCGCGCGGCGAACCGGTGCTGATCACCGCCCGGCGCGTCGACGATCTCGAAACGCCGGTCTCGGCCTATCTCAAGCTGGCGGCCGGCCAGTCGAACACCTTCCTTCTGGAAAGCGTGGAAGGCGGCGCCTATCGCGGCCGGTATTCGGCGATCGGGCTGGACCCGGATCTCATCTGGCGCAATCGCGGGGGCGTGCCGGAAATCGCACGCGCGACGGCGCCCGGTATGGCGCCCGGCGCCTTCGAAGCGCAGGACCAAAGCCCCCTCGCCTCGTTGCGCGCGCTGATCGCGGACAGCCGGCTCGACCTGCCCGCCGGGCTCGCGCCGCTGGCGGCGGGGCTTTTCGGCTATCTCGGCTACGACACGGTGCGCTGGTCCGAGCGCCTGCCGGAGACCGCCGGCCCCGACCCGCTGGGTACGCCCGAAGGGCTGCTGATCCGGCCGCGCGCCATGGTGATCTTTGACGCGCTGCGCCAGGAAATCACCGTCGCAGCCCCGGTCCGCCCGACGCCGGACATGGATTCAGACCTGCTGGTGGACGCCGCCCGCCGCAGCGTTGAGCAGGTCTTCGCACGGCTTGACGCGCCCGGCCCGGCGCGGCGCGAAGGCGCACCCTGGGCCGCGCCGCAGCCTGAAGCGAACATGAGCGAGGCCGACTACCGCGCCAATGTGGAAAAGGCGAAGGCCTATATCCGCGCCGGCGACATTTTCCAGGTGGTCCCCAGCCAGCGCTTTTCCGCGCCGTTCACCGCGGCGCCCTTCGCGCTTTACCGCTCGCTCCGGCGCTCCAACCCCTCGCCCTTCCTGTTCTTCTTCGATTTTCCCGGCTTCGCCATATGCGGATCGAGCCCGGAAATCCTGGTGCGCCTGCGCGAAGGCAAGGTCACCATCCGCCCCATCGCCGGCACCCGGCCGCGCGGCCAGACGCCCGAGGCCGACGCCGCGCTGGAAGCCGATCTCAAAGCCGACCCGAAGGAGCGCAGCGAGCATCTGATGCTGCTCGATTTGGGGCGCAACGATGTGGGCCGGGTGGCCAAAGCGGGCAGCGTGAAGGTCACCGAGCGCGAGATCATCGAGCGCTACAGCCAGGTCATGCACCTGGTCTCCAACGTGGAGGGCGATCTTGCAGACGGCGAAGACGCGGTGAGCGCCCTGCTCGCGGGTTTTCCCGCCGGCACCGTGTCCGGCGCGCCGAAGGTGCGCGCCATGGAGATCATCGACGAGCTTGAACCCCATCGCCGCGGCGTCTACGGCGGCGCGGTGGGCTATTTCGGGGCTCAGGGCGACATGGACGTGTGCATCGCGCTGCGCACTGCGGTGATCAAGGACGCGACGATGTACGTCCAGGCCGGCGGCGGGGTGGTGCTGGATTCCGATCCCGAAGCCGAGCGCATGGAGAGCGTGAACAAGGCCCGCGCCTTGTTTCGCGCCGCGGCGGAGGCCTGGCGGTTCGCATAGGGCGCCGGCTATGGCGCCTCTTGCACCGCTTCGGCGGGGTCGCCCGCGCCGAACAGCCGGCCTTTCTCGGCCCAGGCGACCACGACGAACGCCGCCGCGCCCATGGCCAGCAGGCCGGCGATCAGCGGAACCACCGTGCCGTCATAGAGCTGGCCGATGAACGAGCCCAGCACCGCGCCGGACATGGACGTCACCGCGCCGTAAAGCGCCGCGGCGGTGCCAGCGCGCTTTCCGGCCGGCTCCATGACGAGGGAGGAGAAATTCGACCCCATCATCGCAAACAGCATCATCGCCGCGCTCAACAGCGTGAAATAGAGCCAGAACGGCGGCTGGCCGGCGAGCGCCACGGCCAGATGGATCGCGTTCACCACCACGAAAGCGGCGAGCGCGGTGTGGGAGATGCGCCGCATGCCCAGCCGCCCGACGATGCGCGCATTGAGAATGTTCGCCGCGGCCAGACCCGCCGCCACGGCGCCGAAGGCCAGCGCGAACCAGGCCTCAAGCCCGTAAAGCTCGGCGATGATCTGCTCGGACGTGGCGATGAAGGCGAACAGCGCGCCGAAGATGAAGGCGGCCGCCGCGATATAGCCGGCGCTTTGACGGTTCGCCGCGGCCGTCAGGTAATTGTCCGCCGCGGCCCTGAATTGGAGACCAATCCGGTCGGCCGGCTGCAGGGTTTCAGGAAGCCGCAGCCACATCCACACCGCCAGCGCGGCGGCCAGGACGAACAGCACGGCGAAGATGGCGTGCCAATCGCCGAAGCTCAAAATCGCCTGACCGATCCCCGGCGCCAGGATGGGGACCACCATGAACACCGTCATCGCAAAGCTCATGATCTCCGCCATGCGCCGGCCGGACACCAGGTCACGCACCAGCGCCACCGCGATCACCCGCGTCGCCGCCGCTGCGACGCCCTGCAGGGCGCGCGCGGCGATCATCAGCCCCATGGTCGGCGCCATGACGCAGATCACGGTCGACACGAGATAGGCGGCCAGCGCGAACAGCAAGACATTGCGCCGGCCCAGCGCGTCGGTAAGCGGGCCGAAGGCGAGCTGGGCGATCCCGAATCCGAACACATAGGCGGTGATCACCAGCTGGCGGTCATTGCCCGGCGCGCCCAGGGCTTCACCGATCTCTCCCAGCGCGGGCAGGAAAATATCGATCGACAGCGCGTTAAGGCCCATGAGCGCGCCGACCATGGCGATCAGTTCAACCACGGCCAGGCGCGGCCGTTTCGGGTCAGATGTGGAAAGGCTCAAAAGAAAAGCTCCAAACGTTTAATCGCCGCGCAACTTAGCCCGGCGCGCCGCTGCGTCGACCCGCGCGCTGAGGACGGGCCGCGAAAAGAAAGGACACCAATCCATGAAATCGCTTCTCGCCCTTATAGGGCTGATGACCGTTCTGGCCGGCGGCGCCTATCTCTACGCCAGCCACCAGGGCGACGGCGATCCATGCCGGGCGCGCGCGGACATGTTCGCCGATCAGGTTCCCCCGGCGCTCGATCTATTATCCGCGCGCTACCCGCTGCGCATCGGACTGGTGCGCGCGCTGCTGGACGACCGGGGCCGCCTTGACCACCTGGTGCGCGATCAGGCCTCCGATCAGATGATCGGGCTTGGCGAGGAGCAGGCGATCAGTCCCATGGAGTGCGCCTACGAGTATTACGCGATCTGGATCTTCCGCGACCGGGTGCGCGAGGAGATCGCGGCGGCGCTGGAGGTTCGGCTGCGGCTCGCTGAGTAGGCGCGCTCAGTATTCGGGGTCCTCATCCCACGGCCAGCCCGGCGGATAATCGCCCGGGACCGCGCCGGGAAACTGCGGCGCACGCTTTTCCAGAAAGCTCGTCACCCCCTCCATGGCGTCGCCGTGCATGCCCCGGTGCAGGATCGCCCGGCTTTCAAGCCGGTGCGCCTCCATGGGATGACTCGCGCCCAGCATGCGCCAGAGCAGGCGCCGGTTCATGGCCGCCGAGACCGGGGCCGCGCCGGCGGTGAGCGCATGGGCCCGATGAAGCGCGCGTTCGAGCACCTGTTCAGGCGTGTCGCACAGCTCGGAGACGAGGCCCTTCTCCAGCGCTTCTTCGGCCAGGAAGGTGCGCCCGGACAGACCCCAATCCAGCGCAGCCTCCACCCCCACAATGCGCGGCAGGAACCAGCTGGCGCAGCCATCCCAGGCGATGCCGCGCTTGGTGAAGGGATAGGCGAATTTCGCGCCCTTCAGACCGATGCGCGCGTCCATGGGCAGGATCATCGTCGCCCCGATGCCCACCGCCGCGCCGTTGATGGCGGCCACAACCGGCTTTTCGCTGTCGAAAATGCGAAGATTCAAGAGCCCGCCGAAATCGCGCCATTGCGGATCGGTGTCCACAAGCGCGCCTTCAGCCTTGGCGTTCGCCACCGCGTTGAACGTCTCCGCGCCGACGCTCAAATCGGCGCCGGCGCAAAACGCCCGTCCCTCGCCGGTGACCACCACCGCCTTTACGGCCGCCTCGGCGTCGGTCTTGTCGAACGCCTCGCGGATCTCCTCGCCCATCTCCTTGGTGAAGGCGTTCATGGCGTCCGGCCGGTTCAGCGTGATGAGACCGATCCCGTCTGAGATGTCGAGCTTGATGGTGTCCATGGACGGGCCTCTCGAGTTTGATAGGCGTCTTTAAAATGAAAATATCCGCTTGCAAAACCAGAACAATCGCGTACTTTTAAAGAACAAAGGCTGAATCGCGATGGCGCAAACGGCAGGCTAAAGACGATCCCTAGAGAAAACGACTCCACCTGAGTCGGAGGATCTGTTGTTTGATGAGTTGCCGTCAACAGATGTGAAGCTCAAGCGAGCAAGCCTCCGTGAAGGTCCGCAGTCCGGTTTTCAGACGGTGCGGCGCGCGCCCAGTTCTTCATTGAGCGATTTCAGCATCGCCGCCGCCTCGGCGGCCTGTGCTGGAAGACGGCCGCGCTCGGCGAGCCAGGCGGCGACGCTGGGCCAGTCGTAAAGCGGGTTGTCGGTGGTGATGCGGGCGATGGGCCGGGGAAACCCGGCGCCGCGCAGGCCGTGGGCGTAGTGCGAGAGCGCCGACCGGCTCAGGCCCGCGCGCTTTGCTATTTCAGCAAGGCTTACAATGGTGTCCGGCTCCACCCGCTCCACCGCCGCGCCTGCAGCGCGCACGTCGGACACGGCGCTTCGCACCGCATCCTCAAACGACGCGGCCTCGCGATTGAAGCTGACGATGATCGCGCCGCGCGCATACGCGATCGTCGCGTCATCGCAGCCCGCTTCAAAAAACCGGTCGAGAAAATCATCGGCCTCAGGATCGAGACCCGACGCGACGATCGCAAATTCATGCTCTGTCATCTGCGCCTCCAGCGTGGCCGCACCGCTCAGCCTTCTTCAGGATGCCGCGTGCGTGGTTCGCTGCGCTCCTCGGTGTCGAATAGACGAAGATGATGCAGCCGCTTTCATCGTGCTGCGGGCAGAGCATCTTGCCCCATCCATGGGCGCTCTTGCCCAGCGGAGCCCAGACCCAGCCGCCGCGCTCCAGCGCCGTGACCGCCGCCTCGATCTCCTTGTTTGGATGGCGTGGCCGCGCCCGCATCAGCACACCCTGAACATGAGAGCAGTGTGAACAGTTGTCAACACCCCGCTGGAACACCCTCGGACCGCCTCAAGTGTGCACACCGATAAATTCCCTCAAGAGGCGTATACCGTTCATGAAGCCGCCAACAGCGTCAAGCCGCGTGCTTTCGAACGGCCGGGCAGCCCCCCAAACGAAAACGGCCGGCCCTTTTCAGGACCGGCCGCTCTGTTCAGCGATCGAGGCCGCCTATTTGTTCGGCTGGGGCGTGGTGCGCAGGTAAGGTTTGATCTTGTTGTAGCCCTTGGGGAAGAGCTTGTCGGCGTCTTCGTCCGACAGGCTGGGCACCACGATCACGTCCTCGCCGTCTTCCCAGTTCACCGGGGTGGCCACCTTGTAGCCGTCGGTGAGCTGAAGCGAATCGAGCAGACGCAGCACCTCGTTGAAGTTCCGGCCCGCGCTCGGCGGATAGGTGAAGGTGGCGCGGATCTTCTTGTTCGGGTCGATGATGTAGACCGCGCGCACGGTGACCTTCGGGTCGGCGTTGGGGTGGATCATGTAGTAGAGCGAAGAGACCTCCCGGCTTTCATCGGCGATGATGGGGAAGTTCATCTTCACGTTCTGGGTCTCTTCAATGTCGCCGATCCATTTTTTGTGATCGTCGACCGGGTCTACCGACAGCGCGATGGCTTTCGCGCCGCGCTTTTTAAATTCGTCCTTCAGCTTGGCGGTGTAGCCGAGCTCGGTGGTGCACACCGGGGTGAAGTCGGCCGGGTGGGAGAAGAAGATCACCCAGTCCTCACCGATCCAGTCGTGGAACTTGATCTTGCCTTCGGTGGTCTCCGCCTCGAAGTCCGGGGCGACGTCGCCGAGCAGAAGCGCCATGATATTTCTCCCTGATAATGGTTTGCGAGGGGCGTCGAACGCCGCTTTACTTGGACCTCGGGCCGGCGGGGCGCAACCCCGCTCCCGGTCCGATCACTCCGGCGTGACCGCCGGCCTGCAAAACGCCGTCCTCCCGAAAGGCCCGCCATGCCCCGCCTGATCGTCATGCGTCACGCCAAAGCCGTCGACCGGCTCGAAGCCGAAGACGATTTCGAGCGCGGCCTGACCGAAAGCGGTCGGGCCGACGCGGCACGGGCGGGCGATGCGGTGAAAGCGGCCGGCCTCACCGCCGATTACGCGCTGGTCAGCCCGGCGCGGCGTACGCGGGAAACCTTTCGCGTCATCAGCGAGCGCGTGGGCGAGCCGCCGGTCACCGATCCCATGGCGCTCTACCACGCCTCCACCGAGATGCTGGAGCGCGCGGTCCTCACCGCCCTTTCAGACGGCGCACAGTCCATCGTGCTGGTTGGTCATAACCCCGGCGTCGGCGGCTTCGCGCACTCCCTCGCAGCTGCGGCGCAATCGACGAAAGACATGCCGCCGGGATGGCCCACCAGCGCCCTCGCCGCGTTCGACATCGCCCCGGCCGGAGAGCGCGTCACCGCGAGCCGGCGTCTGATGCTGTTCGACCCCAAGGCCTGAATCGCGCGCCACGCGACATGAATCGACTGCGCGTCAAGACCATGAAGGTGATTCCGCCGAAGTTTTCCACAATTGATTCGCTTTTCAGGAGAGGCTCTGCTTTATTTTCCCCCGAGGGGGAGCAGGCATGGCGATCTCCACACTCGAATCGGGGCGCACCGCGGGCGGGCGGCCCTGCGCAGAGACCGCAGCCTACGCGCTGCTGGAAGAGCAGCCGGAGGCGAGCGCGGGACGCGCCCTGTTTGCGCCGACATCCCTGTGGGCGCCGCCCCTTGTATTCGCCGTGGGGATTTCGCTGTTTGCGCCGAACCTGACCTGGCTCGTTCTGGTGATCGTCCTGTCGGCGTTCGTCATGGCGGTGAGCGCGCTGCGCCTCGCCGGCGCCCTCGCCCCGCCCGCCTGGTCGCCGCGCCAGCCGGTGGAGATCGCGCCCGCCATGACCGTGATCGTCGCGCTTTATAATGAGGCGCGCGTGGTCGCCGGTCTGATGACCCAGCTTGCGCGGCTCGACTATCCCCGCGACCGGCTGGAGATCATTCTGGCGCTGGAGCAGGACGATCGCACCACCATCGCCGCCGCACGCGCCGCAGCCCGCCGCGCTCCAGTGGCGACGCGGGTGCTCGTGGCGCCGCCGGAAGGCCCCCGCACCAAGCCGCGCGCGCTCAATTTCGCGCTCCAGGCGGCGCGCGGCGCGCTGATCGCGGTCTATGACGCTGAAGACGCGCCGCGCCCCGATCAGCTCATGGCGGCGGCCGAGGCGTTCGAGGCCGACCCGGGGCTCGGCGTCGTGCAGGCGCCGCTGGGCTGGTACAACGCCCGCCATAACTGGCTGACACGTCAGTTCGCGCTAGAATACGCCGCCCAGTTTCGCGCGCTTCTGCCGGCTTATCACCGGCTCGGCCTGCCGATACCGCTTGGCGGGACGAGCAATGTCTTCCGCCGCGCCGCGCTGGAGGAGACCGGCGCCTGGGATCCTTACAACGTCACCGAAGATGCAGATCTGGGATTCCGCCTGGCCCGGCTTGGATGGCGCGCCGGTTTGGTCGAGCCGGGCACCGACGAAGAGGCGCCGCAAACGCTCAAGGACTGGACCGGGCAGCGCAGCCGGTGGCTGAAAGGCCACGCGGTCACCTGGCTGGTGCAGATGCGGCGCGCGCGCGAGCTTGCGTCCTCGGCGGGGCTACGCGCCCTGGCCGGGCTGCAACTGAGCCTTCTGGCGAACATGGCGTGCGCGGCGGGCTATCCGTTCGGGCTGGCGATGATCATGGTGACCGGGACCGCGGCGCTGGTCGGCGCCGTCTCGCCGGCGGGCGTCGCAGCGCTGAGCGCAGGGGTCGCCGCCTATCTCGCCGCCATGGCGTGCGCGGCCGCCGGTGCGCGCCGGGCCGGGTTCAGACCGCGCCTGCTCGATCTCGCAGCCATGCCGGCCTACTGGCTTTTGCAGGCGCCGGCGGCTGTGCGCGCCTTGCACGAGTTGGCGCGGCGGCCCTATGTGTGGGTGAAGACCCGCCACGGGGTCTCCACCGCGCGGCGCGAGGCTCCCCATGTCCCTGACAGTCACGATCTCAGCCCTACTGGCGATCGCGGGCCTGTTCGCGTTCGCCGCACGGCGCGGCTCCCGGCCCGCCGATCCGCTGCGCCCGCGCATGGTGCCCTGGACTCTGGTGGCGATCCTGGCCGGCGCGGCGTTCATCTTCGTGCTCGCCCAGCTGTTCGCCCTGATGGGGCTTGAGCCGCAGAACCGCTTCTCCCGGTTCTAGATCAGGTTCGGGAAAAACAGCGAGATGAAGCCCCAAACGACAAGCCCCAGGAACAGGGCGACGAAGATCACCGTGCCCCATGTCTTGGCCGCCTTGGGCTGGCGCTCCCACCAGCCGGTGATTTCGTCGCCGAAGAAGATGATGATCAGACCCATCGCGCCGTAGCGGATCGCCCGGCCCAGCGCGATGGCGGGAAGGAACGCCCAGACCGCCATTTCCGACAACCCCGCGGCGACGCTCGCCATCTGCACCGGGACCGGCGCCAGCGTCGTCGCGGCGACGGCGAGCGCGCCATAGTCCTCAATCCAGGCCTGGGCGGTCTCCAGCCCGGATTCAAGGTTCGGCCGCGCCATGATGAAGCCCTCCATCGCCTCGAACGCGGCGCGTCCCACGAAATAGAATATCGCGCTGCCCACGACCGATCCGAGAACGCAAACCACAACGACCTTCACCACCGCCCGCTTGCCGCGCAGCATGTAGGCGATCATGGGAAACTCGATGGGCCAGGGAAACACGGTGCTTTCCAGCACCGAGCCCAGGAACAGGAAGGTCAGCGCCCAGCGCCCGCGCGCGGCGCCGTCCAGCTTGTCCTTGGCCCGGCCCATCTTGCCGCGGCTGCTTTGAGAAGCGGAGGTGTGTGACTGGCTCATGCCGGTCCTAACGCCCGCACCCGGCGTTCGGATCAGTCAAAGCGCAGCGCGCCGGTTCCGGAGTCAGAACCTTGCGCCCCTCAACCGAAATCGACGTCGTCGTTCTCGTCCTGATTCTGCTTGTCCGTGGCGCGCCGCCAGGGACCGGAATAGCGCGGATCCTGGCGCCGGCGCCTGTCGGGCCCGAAATAACCCGGCGCCTTTACGAACCGGCGCGGCCGCTCGATCAGAGAAATAAGCCGGTTATAGAGGTCCACAGGCCGGACCGGCTTAGCGAGGTACTCGTTCACGCCGGCGTTGATGGCCTCCATGATCTTGGATCGGTCGGTGTGACCGGAGACCATGATGATCGGCAGATACTTGTTCGGACTGTCGGAGGCTGTGCGGATCAGCCGGGTGAACTCCAGCCCGTCCACATCGCCCAGCATGTAGTCCACCAGCGCCAGGTCCGGGTTGGCGCTGCGCATCACCTCAAAGGCGTCCGCCGCGTCGCGGGTCTCCACGACCGAGCGCACGCCGAACCCCTGCAGGATCGTTCGAAGGATGGTCGACATGTGGGCGTTATCCTCAAGAATGAGGACGCGCACCCGTTCGAAACTGCCCTGCGACATAAGCGAATCCAGGCTGGAGATGAGCGCTCGGCGGCACTGTGACCGCCAAGCGTTAACCAAGGCTTGAACGCGGCGCCGCGGCTTCAGGGCGCCGGCTTGACCAGGAAATGGCCGTGCAAGGTGGCGATGGGCGCCGACCGCTTCTCCTGCCAGGCCTCGACGCGCACATTGGCGACGCGCGAGCCCTGCCGGGTGATCGAGGCGCGCGCATAGACGTCGCTCGGCCGGGCGGGACGTAGATAGTCCACCGCCACGTCGATCGGCTTGGGCAGTGCCGCAAGATCGCTGGCGGCGAGCAGCCCCGCCGAAGCGGTGATCTCCATGAAGGCGCCGATGGCCCCGCCATGCAGCGCCGGGATCAGCGGATTGCCCACCAGCGTCTCGGTATAGGGCAGAATGCCGGTCAGCTCGTCGCCGTGCTCGTCGAAGACGACGCCAAGCCGCTTCACATACGGGCTGGACAAAAGGATCGAGAGGCGCTCGCTCATGCCGCGCCGCCTTTCTTCTCGACCCTTGAGATGGGCGTTACACCCTCCTCGATCTCGGCGCGGGCGCGCTCGGCGGCGTCCTGGCTGACCTTGGTGACCATGAAAGCGGCGTGGGCTGTGGCCACCGGGTCGTCGCGGTCGCCGTCATGGGCGATGGCGCTGACGAACGCGATGAGGCCGGACACCTTCACCGTCTCGGCTTCGGCGATCACGTCGCGGCCCGGCGTCGCCGGGCGCATGTAATCCAGGCGCAGATCCAGCGTGGCCGTCGCCTTATCCCCGCCCAGCCCGGCGAAGGCCGCCGTGCCCGAGGCGTGATCGAGCAGCGCGGTGACCACGCCGCCGTGCATCACGCCGGTTTCAGGATCGCCCACCAGGTCCTCGCGATAGGCCGCGCGCAGCACGGCGCGACCGGGGCTGATCGCCTCCAGCGTGAAGCCAAGGTCGACGGCGTGGGGGCTGCCCTCCACCAGAAGCGGGGCGAGCTGATCCAGGCGCGCTTGAAGATCATCGGTCATGGGCGGCGTTGTAAGCGCGGCGCGCGGCGCTGGCCAGAGCGTCAGGCCGCGGCCCGGCGCGCCACGATGCGCTCCAGACCAGCGACCACATCCAGGCGCAGCTCCAGCGACTCCCGCTTAAGGTCGGAGAGCTGGGCGAGCGCGCCGCGGTGCAAGGCGATGATCTCGCGCGCTTGCGCATCAATCGCCTCGCGCCCGTCGAGGAAGCGTTCCAGCGACTTTCCGATCCGGGCCGAGAGCGGGTCTCGCCGCTTCAGGCTTTCAAAGATGATGGCGCGCGCCTGATTGACCGCCGCGGCCACCGGCGTGACGAGCCCGTCGGCGACGTCGCGGTCGCGCTTGAAGTCGCCGCGCATGGGTCGGGCGGCGCGCCGGTCGGGACCGGTGAAGCGCGCCGTGGTGACGAAGGGGCGCGGCCGTTCGCTGATCTCGGTGAGCCGCTCGGCGAGATTCGCCGGCGAGACCGGGCGCAGGGCGAGCGCGTCGGCGCCGCAATCGCGCACCTGCTCCACGTCGATGAGGGAGCGCCGGGCGGTGACAACAAGGCTCGGCGTGCGCTTGCGGCCTCCTTCACGGCGCAAGGCGCGCACGAGTTCCGGCCCAAATCCGGGCGCCGCGTCGCAATTGTCCCGCCAATCGGCGATCAAAATGGGATCGCGCGCCTGTTTGACGAACCAGCGCGCGGCCTCGGGCGTCTCGGCGGCGGTGACGCGCGCCGCGCCGGACGTGCGCAGTATCTCCACGGTGAGCCGGCGGGTGAACCGCACGGGATCGCACACGACTACGACACGGTCGCGCCAGGAGCGTGTTTGCGGGCGGTCGGCTCCGCCTTCGAAAAGAATGTCCGCCACCATCGCGCCGGTCCCCACCGCTGGACGATGTTGCTAGCAGGCGGGGCGCCTGAATGCGCGCAAAACCGGGCGGCGTGGTTAGCAGGCGGTGAACCTCACCGGCGCAGGACCGCGCGTACCAGATGCCACACGATCCAGATCGGCAGGATCACCACCGCGCCAAGGAAGAAATAGCTCAGCGCGTTGCCCAGAAGATCGCCAAGGCCGGAGAAGAAACTACTCCACGCCTCGCCCACAGTGGCGAAGAAGTCGATCCACAAATCGCGCGGATCGACGTTGAAGAAGGCCAAAAGCAGGCCCACCAGCACGCACAGGAAGAACAAGATCACCAGGTCGGCCGGGCGGACGTCGGTGATACGCTGAACCAGCGTGCGGCGCTTGGGTTTTGTCTCTTCACTCATGGGGCCAGCTTCCTAGGCGATTGCGGCGCGAAAAGGGCGCGCGCAAGGCGCGCCCTCACCGGCGTCAGGAGGCCTGCTTATGGATCTCCACCTGGTGGGGGTACGGGATCTCGATGCCGTTCTCGTCGAACGCGAGCTTCACCTTCTTGTTCATGTCGAAATGCAGCGCCCAATAATTGCTCGCGTCGCACCAGGCGCGCACAACGTAATCGACGCTGGAGGCGTTGTGCGCCTTCACTTCCACGAACACCGCCGGATCGGCGTGGACGCGCTCGTCGGCATGGAACAGCTCGCGCAGCACGGTCTGGACCTTTTCAATGTCGTCGTCATAGCTGGCCGAAAACACGAAGTCGCAGCGCCGCACCGGATAGGCGGAATAGTTGGTGATCACATTGTCCCAGGCCTGGCCGTTGGGAATGATGATCTGCACGTTATCGGGGGTGTTGAGCTCGGTGTAGAACAAGGTGATGTCCTTCACCGTGCCCGCCACGCCGGCGATGTCCACATAGTGGCCGATGGAGTACGGGCGGAAAAACACGATCATCACACCGGCCGCCACATTGCCCAGCGTGCCCTGCAGCGCCAGGCCGATCGCCAGGGTGAGCGCACCGAGCGCGGCGACCAGGCTCGTGGTCTCCACCCCGAAGCGGGTGAGCACGGCGATCAGCACCACCGCGATGATCCCCCAGCGCACGATTGAGGAGAAGAAGGCGCACAGCGTCTTGTCCATGCGCGGATTCTTCTCGGCGAGCTTCCTCACCCAGCGCCCCGCTGCGCCTGCGATCATGAAGCCGACCACCAGGATGAGGGCGGCCATCGCCAGGTTGATCAGCGCCTGAACGCCTACGGTCATGAGATAGCCGGTGATGGTGTCCACCGAGAAGGCGGGCGCCGCGGCGGTCGCGGCGAACAGGTTGATGGTCATGGAAGCCCCTTGGGTGCGCTCTTCGAATAGCGGCTATTTATCACGGGCTCCGCGCGCGTCGAAGTGTTCTTCGAGCAGGGTTTCCAGGGTCTCGATGCGGTCGGCGTCCGCGCTGGGCTTGTCCCAGCGGATGCGGTGCACGCGGGGAAAGCGCATGGCGAGCCCGGATTTATGGCGCGGCGAGCGCTGCAGACCTTCAAACGCGATCTCCAGCACCAGGCCGTGATCTTTATTGGCCGTGACCGAACGCACCGGCCCGAAGCGCTCATAGGTGTTGTCGCGCACGAACTTGTCGAGCTGTTTCAGCTCCGCGTCGGTGAAGCCGAAATAAGCTTTGCCCACCGGCACCAAGGCGTCCCCGTCCTCGCCGGCTTTCCAGACGCCGAACGTGTAGTCGGAATAATAGCTTGAGCGCTTTCCGTGACCGCGCTGGGCGTACATCAGCACCGCGTCGACAAGGAACGGATCGCGCTTCCATTTAAACCACGGCCCCTTGGGACGGCCGGGCACGTAGGCGCTGTCCCAGCGTTTCAGCATCACGCCTTCGGCGTGGGCGTGGAGCGGATCCGCGCGCAAGCGCTCGATCGCCTCCCAGCTTTCGATCGCGACCAGATCGGAGACGTCCAGCCGGTCCGGCGCATCGGCGATGAAGCGCTCCAGGCGCCCGCGCCGCTCTTTAAACGGCTTGCGCCTGAGATCCTCATCGCCGTCCACAAGCAGGTCATAGGCGCGGATGAAGGCGGGGCGCTCGCTCATCATCTTCTTGCTGACAGTTTTGCGGTTAAGCCTTTGCTGCAGCTCTGAGAACGGCGCCACGCCGCCCGCCCCGTCTTGAATCAGAAGCTCGCCGTCTATGGCGCCTTCGAAGGTCAGCGCGGCCACCACGTCGGGGAAGGCGTGGGAGATGTCGTCACCGGTGCGGGTGTAAAGCCGGCGCACCCCGCCCTCGCTGACCGCCTGGATGCGGATGCCGTCCCATTTCCATTCCGCGGCGTAATCGGCGGGATCAAGCTTTGAAAGGTCCGCCGCCTCCACCGGATTGGCCAGCATGACCGGGCGGAACGGCGCTTTCGCCGCGCTCACCGGCTTGTCCGCCCGCCCCTCCAGCCAGGCGAACAGGTCCTCATAAGGCGCGGCGAGTCCGTGCCAGAGCTCCTCGATCTCGGTGACGTCCACACCGCCGAATTTCGCAAGCGCGGTCTTGGCCATGCGCGCCGACACGCCGACGCGAAGCCCGCCGGTGACGAGCTTCAAAAGCGCCCAGCGCCCGTTGGCGTCCAGGGCGTCGAGCCAGCCTTCGATCAGCTGCGGCGCCTCGGCGCGCGTCGCGTCCGAGAGCGTTGCGATGACTTCAGACAAATCCGGCGTGCGATTCGCGCCGTGGCGGGCGGGCCAGATCAGCGCCGTGGTCTCGGCCAGATCGCCCACATAATCATAGCTCATCTCAAACAGGACCGGGTCGACGCGCTCAGCGGCGATGGCCCGGATCGCGCCGGCCTTGGCGCCGCGAAACTCCAGAGAGCCGGTGATCGCAGCCAGCGCCAGCCCCCGCTCCGGGTCCGGCGTCTCGCGAAAATGGTCCACCAGCAGCCGGAGCTTGGCGTTGCGCTGCGGGGTCAAGGAGAGACCGTCCAGGAGGCGGGCGAAGCGTTCCATAAGCCCTCATCTAGCCGGCGGCGGGCCGATCGGCGAGCCAGTCCGTCAACGCCGCGCAGGCCCGGCGCGTTTCGGCGCCGAAAGCCGCCCCATTAAAGTTGTGACAGATATCAGCCGTGCGCCTCGACCTGGCCGGACCTTAAAGGGTATCCGCCTGTCATCGCCGCGCCGGAGCCCGCACCATGTTCGCCGCCCTCTGCTTGATGACCGCCCTCGCCCTGACCTCGGGTCAGCCGGCGCAAACGCCCGGCGCCGTGGCGCAAGGCTGGAGCGAGGAGCTTCCCGTGGTGTTCCGCGAGCTGCGCGCGCGGCCCGAAGCGGAGTTCATCCGCGAATGGGGCGCGGCCTACGACCGGTATCAGGCCCGGCTGGAGGCGGCGATCGCGCAGCAGAACCTTGACCGGGCCGCCGCCGACCGCCTGCGCCAGCGCCTGCTTTATGAATGGGCGCGCGGCCGCGCCGCCTGGCCGGAGCAGCACGCCCAGGCCGTGCGCGACCCGGATTTCCAGGAATCGGCCGCCTACTGGGATTTCATCGACGTGGTGGAGCTGGACCGCGCCGATCTGCTGGACCTGCCTGAATACGCCGCCTTCTTGCTGGGCCGGCTCCATGCGCGCCGTGATGCGCTGATCGAGGCTGAGCGGGTCACGCTGGACCCTGAAGCGGTCCGCCTCACCGCGGAACTCGCCGAAGCCGGGCGCGCCGAACAGGCGGCCATCTCTTGCTTCTACGTGCACCGTGCGGTGAGCGACCATCTCGACGACCACGGCGCGGACGGCTGGCCGGAGGCGGCGGGCGCGGCGCTTGACGCCTGCCCGGGCGAGCAAAGCGACGCGCTGCGTGCAGAGCTCGCCGAGGCGCGCGCCGAACGCCAGGGACACCGGATCGAGATCTACAAAACCGCCGGCCCGGTCTCGCTGGAGGCCCATGTCTTTCCCGCCGTATCCAGCGGCGAAGCCGAGGCCGCTCCCGCCCTGGTCTGGTTTCACGGCGGCGGCTGGTATCAGGGCAGCTGGGCCTGGTGCGGGGTGTGCGAGATCTTCAAGGAGGCCGGCTACACCGTGGTGCAGGTGGAATACCGCCTGGGTGCGCGCCATGGGACGGGAATCGCCGAAGCGGTGGAGGACGCCGCCGATGCGGTCGCCTGGGTGCGCGAGAATGCAGATACGCTGAATGTCGATGCGGCGCGCGTCTATGCCGGCGGGTTTTCAGCCGGCGGGCACCTGGCTCTGACGACCGCCCTGCTGCAGCCTGCCGGCGCACCGGGGCGGCCTGACGCGGCGGTGGGCGTTTCCGCCTGCACCGACCTGACCTCCAGCTACTGGACGCTGGAGCGTGCGGGGGGCGCGCAGGCAGCCGCCGCGCTGTCGCCGGTGACCGCCGATCCGGCGGGCGCTCCGCCGGTGGTGCTGGTTCAGGCCATGGACGACCGGCTCTGCCCCCATGCGCCCGCCGCCGATCTGATCGGCGGCTTGCGCGCTGGAGGCGCACGGGCCGAGTTGGTCAGCCTTGAAGACGGCGGCCATTTCGGCCTTTACCGCGACCGCGAGGCCTATGAGCGCGCGCGCGACGCGGTGCTCGCCTTCCTTGGCGAGTGAGACGCGCGCGCTCTTGCGGGTTCCCCAGAGGCGCGCGGCGCGGTAATCGTTCATTCAGACAATGTGTGACGCCGCCTCCAAGAAGGGGCGGCGCATAGACGTGCGAGGGGAAAATCATGAGCGACGCCAAGAATGACGGCGCCACGGTCGAGCACCAGAAGGGGATTCTGGGGGTGATCGAAAAGGCGGGCAACAAGCTGCCCGACCCGGCCTTCATCTTCTTCTACCTGATCATCCTGATGGTCATCGTGTCGGTGATCACCGCGGTGATGGGCCTGTCGGTGGAGCATCCCACCCAGACCAATCCCGACGGCGGCCCGGCGATCGTCAGCGCCGTCAGCGCGCTGAACCCGGACGTCATCTCCCATTTGCTGGTGGAGATGCCGGAAATCTTCACCAGCTTCCACCCGCTGGGCTATGTGCTGGTGGTGATGCTGGGCGCGGGCGTCGCCGAACGCGCCGGCCTGTTCGGCACGGCCATGCGCGCCATGGTGCGCGACGTGCCCAACCGTCTGCTCACCCCGGCGGTGGCGCTGGCGGCCATGATGGGCAATCTCGCCGCGGACGCCGCCTATGTGGTGCTGATCCCGCTGGCCGCGGTGATCTTCGCCGCGGCAGGCCGCCACCCGGTCGCAGGGATCACGGCGGCGTTCGCCGGCGTGTCCGGCGGGTTCTCGGCGAACCTTCTGCCCGGCCAGCTCGACGCGCTGTTGTTCGGCATCACCGAAGCCTCGGTGGAAGCCGCCAATCTGGGCGTGCCGTGGACCATGAACATCGCAGGCAACTGGTACTTCATCGCGGTGATGACCTTCATCTTCCTGCCGGTGATCTGGTTCGTCACCGATAAAATCGTCGAGCCGCGCCTCGGACCCTGGACCGGCGGCGCGGTCGCCGGCGGCAAGGCCACTGAAGACGACGAAGACGTGAACGCCGCCCTCACCCCCGGCCAGAAAAAGGGCCTGGCGCGCGCCGGGATCGCCTCGCTGATCCTGGTGGCGATCTGGGTGATCCTCACCATCGACGTGGTGCATCTGGTCACGCTGGGCGCGTTCTCCATGTACCCGCTGGTGGACGGCGTGCCGAACGCGCCGCTGTTCAACGAAGCCGTGCTGGCCGATCCCGAAGCCAACATCGCCGTGGCGCTGGTGCCGATGTTCTCCTCGCTGGTGGCGGGCTTCATGCTGCTGTTCATCTTCGCCGGCGTCGCCTACGGCCAGGCCGCGGGCACCATCAAGAGCCATCGCGACATCGTCGACATGATGGCCGGCGCCATGAAGGACATGGGCTATTACCTCGTGCTGGCCTTCTTCGCCGCCTACTTCGTGGAGATGTTCAACCAGTCCCAGCTGGGCCTGATCTTCGCGGTGAACGGGGCGAACGCCATTGAGCAATCCGGCCTGCCTTTGCCGCTGGTGCTGGGCCTGATCGTGCTGTTTGCAGGCGTTTTGAACCTGTTCGTGGGCTCGGCCAGCGCGAAATGGGCGCTGATGGCGCCGGTTCTGGTGCCCATGCTGATGCTGCTGGGCGTCAGCCCGGAAATGGCCACGGCCGCCTACCGCGTCGGCGACAGCGGCACCAACATCATCACGCCGTTGATGGTGTATTTCCCGCTGGTGCTGGTGTTCGCCCGGCGCTGGGTGCCCGAGTTCGGGATCGGCTCGCTCACCGCAGCCATGATCCCCTACTCCATCTGGCTGATGATCAGCGGCATCGCCATGACGATCCTGTGGGTCTTCCTCGGCCTGCCGCTCGGCCCCGGCGCCAGCGTGACCATGGCGATCCCCGGCGCGTAAGCCGTCCAATCGCCCTTAAGATGACGAGGCCCGCCGCGAACCCACGCGGCGGGCCTTTTCATGTCTACAGGAACCCGCGCAGGCGGTGTCGCTTTGGTCTGTCGTCAGCCCGAGAAGGAGCCACGCCATGCCCGCCAAGTCCGCAGCCCAGCAAAAAGCCGCCGGGGCGGCCCTCGCCGCCAAGCGCGGAGACCAGAAAGTCTCCGAACTCCAGGGCGCGTCCAGGCAGATGTACGACTCCATGAGTGAAAGCCAGCTTGAGGACTTCGCCGACAGCTCGCGCAAGGATAAGCCGGAGCGCAAGACCGACAGCTAGGAGGCTGGAGCTCTATCCTGCGCGTCCTTCGAGGCCCGCCTTACAGGCTCGCGCCCAGAATGAGGATGACTTGAAACTCAAACCTTCCTCATCCTGAGGAGCCTTTTCGCGCAGCGAAAAGCCTCGAAGGACGCACAAAGATTCGCTCACGCCGCCAGCGGCCAGAGCTCTTTGAGGTCGTCATTGAGCATGTGACGGGCCTTCTGCGCCTCGCCGGCATCGATGTGCGTGTTGACTACTTTGAGCACCGCCTGGGTGGCCCGGTCCGGGTCGTCGAGCAGTTCATCAACCGGATCGAACTCTTCTGCGATCAGGGTGAGAAATTCGGTCTTCGAGCGGATCGTCTTCGGCTGATGGGCCGGGGAGACCTGCTCGTAATAGATCCCGCGGATCAGCGTCGGCAGCTGGGCGCCCAGCTGCGAGGCGGGCTCCACCGGCAGGCGGTCGCGGAGGGTGATCAGCACGCCGCGCAGCGCCCGATAGGCGCTTTCCCGGTCCTTTAAGCCCGCCGCCTCCTGAATGTCGCGCAGCCAGGTGTTGGCGGTGTGCACCGCCTCATCAAGGGTCTGAACATTGGTGTCGGCCATGGGGCGCCTCCGTCTGAGTGGGGCGGCGCGGGGCGATCCATGCGCGCTGGTCAGATCAGGCTTGCAAAACCGGCTCTACCGCTGCGGCGCGCACGGGCGCATATCGCGCCGTGTCCCGACCCGAACAGACAAGGCGCATCCCATGTTCCATCACGACGACCATCTTCGCCTCACCGGCTGCACCGGCCTTCGCTCGCTTTCGCGCGGCGAGACCGCCGGCGTGCGCGCCCGCCCGCGCACCACTGATGTGGAAGCCTTCCTCGACCGCGCCGGGCTCGCAGGGCGCGCGCGCAAGCGTTAGGGGGTTCTTCGGGGAGTTTTCCGACCCTGCCGGCGCTTCGCCCCGAACCCACAGGGTTCGCAAGGGCGACCGCCCGCCCGCAGCGAGCGGGGCTTGCCCCCGCGCAGCGAGGACCGACCGACCCCGGCCTTGAGCCGGGGGAGAGAGGACCGGAAACTAAGCCAGCCCGAACCACATCATGATCCCGCGGATCGCGCCCAGCGGGGCCAGCGCGATGTCGAAGATCAGCCACAGCCAGTTCAGCATCATGGCGTCGCGCACCACAGCCGTGATCCAGCCGCCCAGCGCAACCACGCCCAGGCAGCCCGAGCCCAGGCAGCCGCCGTCGTGTCTTTGTATGATGATCCGAGCCATGGCCGAACGCTAGCAGCGCGGCGGCGGCTGGGAAAGCGGCGGGGCCAGACACTGCGAATTCCCCTTCGCTTCCATCTCGCCAATTTGCGCAACGCCTGCTAAAGCGACCGCCATGAAAACCGCCGTCATCGTCTATCCCGGCTCGAACTGTGACCGCGACGCGGCCACGGCCATTGAGCGTGTCACCGGAACCGCCCCGGCCATGGTCTGGCATGGGGAGTCCGCCCTGCCGGACGACCTTGATTTTATCATGGTCCCTGGCGGGTTTTCCTATGGCGACTATCTACGCTCCGGCGCCATCGCCGGGCGCTCGCCGATCACGGCGGACCTGGTCAAACGCGCCGAGGCGGGAACGCCCATTTTGGGCGTCTGCAACGGCTTCCAGATCCTCACCGAGACCGGTCTTCTGCCGGGCACGCTGATGCGCAATTCCGGCCTGCGCTTTGTGTGCGACCGGGTCCCGCTGAAGGTGGAGACGGCGAACACCATGTTCACCCGCGGGTATGAGGCGGGCCAGGAGCTGCTGATTCCGGTGGCCCACCATGACGGCAATTTCTTCGCTGACGACGAAACGCTGGACCGCATCGAGAACGAAGGCCAGGTGGTCTTCCGCTACGCCCAGAACCCCAACGGGTCGGCGCGCGACATCGCCGGGGTGACGAACGGCGCCGGCAATGTGCTGGGCATGATGCCCCACCCCGAACGCGCCGTGGACGCGAAGCATGGCGGCACGGACGGCGTGGCGCTGTTTGAAAACATTTTGGGGCGGGTGAAGGCGTAAGCGCTAATGGCGATTGGCTTTGGGCTCGATATCGCTGGTTACAGCGGCGGAAAGTCGTCGCTGGCGATGGTCAATATCGAGAGCGCTCAAGCTACTATATTGAAAGACCATAGCTTTCTGCGCAAGGTGAAGGGCGAGGCGACAGCGAGCGTTCCCCTTGGAGCTGACGTTGAAACACTCACCCGTTGTTTGAAGATAGGCCCTGTCGCAATAGACGTTCCGATTGATCTTCAGGGCCTTCCCGTCACCCCTACTAGCCGATTTGTGTGGGGCATGACGGCCCGCCCGGTTGACCGCTTTTTCGGCGGGCTGGCCCCGCTTGCAGACAAAATTGGCGCGCCCGTAGCACGGATTGCCAACACACTGCGTGCAGGAAACCTTTCGAGCCGAGTAGGCGAGGACCTACTGGAGACGTACCCAGCAGCCTGCCTTCAACTCCTCTCTCTAGAGTACTCTGGATACAAAGGAACTTCGGCTTCTTGGGCTGAAGGCACTTGGTTCAGCAGCAAGCCAGTAAGCGCCAAGCTATTGAACGATCTGCGGATCGTAGCGGAAGGACCGATAGAGCTAACAGATGATGATATTGATGCAATTTTGTGCGCTATTGTAGCGGCTGCGCCCGATGCCTCAAAGTTATACGGTAGCGAACTCGCAGACCGCATTGCTTCTGGGCTCTGCCTTCCGCATGGCGAAGCACCTGAGCCGGCGGGTTACCAACTGCTTAAAACACTGCCTTACGAGCGCCTTTACGTCCGTGCGCGCCCTTACGACGAGGTAATCTGATAGCCATGCATGCTTATCCCGCCATTCTCGAAGGCGATGCGGCGTCAGGCTTCAGCGTCTATTTTCCCGACCTGCCGGGCTGTGCTTCGGCGGGCGACAGCGCGAATGAAGCCGCGCTCGGCGCCCAGGAAGCCCTGGCCCTTCACCTGGAAGGCCTGATCGCGGAGGGGCTCGCCCTGGCCGCCCCGTCCGATCTGGACCAGATCTCACCCGAGCCGGGCGCGCCGGACGCCGCGCGCCTGCTCGTCACCGCCTACGTCCCTGACGCCGCGCCCAGCGGCGGCCGCCGGAGCCACGCATGACCAACCCCGCCCAAAGCCGCTACGCCGACGGGATCGATCAGGAGATCGCCCTCGAGCACGTCACCGCTGAGGAATACGAGATCATTCTCAAAGAGCTTGGCCGGGCGCCGAATCTGGTGGAGCTGGGAATCTTCTCGGTCATGTGGTCGGAGCACTGCTCCTACAAATCCTCGCGGCTGCACCTGGCGAAATTCCCCACCAAGGGCGAGAAGGTCATTTACGGCCCCGGCGAGAACGCCGGCGTGGTGGATATCGGCGACGGCCAGGCGGCCGTCTTCAAGATGGAAAGCCACAACCATCCAAGCTTCATCGAGCCCTATCAGGGCGCCGCCACGGGCGTTGGCGGGATATTGCGCGACGTCTTCACCATGGGCGCGCGCCCCATCGCGCTGATGAACGCGCTGCGCTTTGGCGATCCCAAGCACCCCAAGACGCGCCAGCTGGTCTCCGGCGTGTCGGCCGGCATTGGCGGCTACGGCAATTGCGTGGGCGTGCCGACGGTGGGCGGCGAGACCAATTTCGACCGCGGCTATAACGAAAACATTTTGGTCAACGCCATGGCGGTGGGCCTTGCGGACTCCGACAAGATCTTCACGGCGGCGGCACGAGAGCCCGGCTTCCCCGTGCTTTACGTGGGCGCGAAAACCGGCCGCGACGGCATTCACGGCGCCACCATGGCGAGCGCGGAGTTCGGCGAGGGCTCGGAAGAGAAGCGCCCGACCGTTCAGGTGGGCGATCCCTTCACCGAGAAAAAGCTCATCGAAGCCTGCCTGGAGCTTATGGCCGAAGACGCCATCAGCTCCATCCAGGACATGGGCGCGGCCGGCCTCACCTCCTCTTCGGTGGAGATGGCCAGCTCCGGCGGGCTGGGGATCGAGCTTGATCTTGATCACGTGCCCCAGCGCGAAGAAAACATGACCGCCTATGAGATGATGCTCTCTGAAAGCCAGGAGCGCATGCTGATCATCGTCAAGCCGGGCCGCGAACACGTGGCCGAGCGCATCTTTAAAAAATGGGATCTGGACGTCGCCGTGATCGGCCAGACGGCCGAGCATGGCCGGCTGGTGCTGCGTCACAAGGGCGAGGTGGTCTGCGACCTGCCGCTGGATCCCATCGGCGAGAACGCGCCCAAATACGACCGGCCCAGCCTGCCGCCGGAGGCGCGCGCCTCGATCAAGGCTAAAGATCTGCGCGCCCCGGACGACCTGGGTCAGGTGCTGCTTCAGCTCATGGGCTCGCCGGACATGGCCAGCAAAAAATGGATCTGGAGCCAGTATGACCGCCACGTCATGGCGGATACGGCGGCCTCCTCGGAAGACCCGAGCGATGCGGCCGTGGTGCGCATTCACGGCACGGACAAGGCGCTGGCGATCACCACCGACTGCACGCCGCGCTACTGCCTTGCGGACCCGTATGAGGGCGGCAAGCAGGCCGTGGCAGAAGCCTGGCGCAATCTCACCGCCACCGGCGCCGACCCCATCGCCATCACTGATTGCCTGAATTTCGGCAACCCGGAGCGGCCTGAAATCATGGGTCAGTTCGTCGGCTGCGTGGAAGGCATGGCCGAGGCGTGTTCCGCCCTCTCCTTCCCCGTCGTGTCCGGCAACGTCTCGCTTTATAACGAGACCGACGGGCGCGCCATTCCGCCCACCCCGGCGGTGGGCGCGGTGGGCCTCATCCCCGATATCGACACCCGTGCGGGCTATGGCTGCATGCAGTCCGGCGACGTGGTGCTGGTGGTCGGCGAGACGCAAGGATGCCTCGGCGCCTCGCTCTATCTGCGCCAGTTTGAAAACCGCGAAGACGGCGCTCCGCCCCCGGTGGACCTCGCTGTGGAGAAGCGCAACGGCGATTTCGTGCGCGAACAGATCCGCGCCGGCCGCTTGCACGCGGTTCACGACCTGTCTGACGGCGGGCTTGCAGGCGCGGCGGCCGAAATGGCGCTGGCTTCCGATTGCGGGATCAAGTTCGCCCATACCGGCGCCATCCCCGCCTTCGCCTGGTACTTCGGCGAGGATCAGGGCCGCTATCTGGTCGCCTGCCCCGCACAGGTGGCCGAGCAGGTGCGCGCCGACGCGAAAGCCGCCGGCGTGCCGGTGCAGGTGGCCGGGCTTGCCGGCGGACGTGACATCTCCGTCAACGGCGCCCACCGCGCGAGCCTCGCCGCCCTGCGCGACGCCCATGAAGGCTGGATGCCGAAAATGATGGCCGGAGAGCCGGACGCAGTGGCCGCCGAATAGGCGCTCGGGACGCGCCCTCACCCCGCGCCGGCCCGGCTCCATATTCGATTGCGGCGCGCATCTTCGGCGGCGTGGAGCCGGATCACCCGGCCGTCCCTGACCCAGAACTCCAACCCGCCCAGCGCTTCGCGCTCGGGATCGTCCAGCAGCACCGCGGCGCACCGCCGCTTGCGCCAGGCCGGCGCGGTTCCGTCGAAGATCACCAGATCGGCGCGGCCGCAATCCTCGGCCAGGCTTTCCGGATTTGAGGTGACGGCGAGCAACAGCCCGTCCGCGGTACGGCCCACACAGCCCAGCGCGTCGCAAGCGAGCGGCGCCGCCTGCGGCCTCACCCCGCCCGCCCCGGCGCGCTGCAGGAAGACGCCGGTGTCGAAGCGCGAGGCGCGAAGGCTGGTGGCCTGCCACGCGCCGGTGTCGTCGAAACGGGCGACCACGACGCCCCCGTCGCTGATCATCATCGAGGGCGGGGTCTGGGCGAGCCACAGCCCCAGCGCCACGAGCGAGACCACGATCCCGCCAAGGCGCACCAGCCCCAGGCCCAGCGTCGCGAAAGCGAAGCCCGCCGCGTAAAGCGCGATGACCCCGCCGGGCGCGGCCTGGGTGGCGACCGCGGCGCCTTCAAGCCCGGCAGTCCAGTGGGCGATGGCGAGCACGATGCGCAGTCCGGCGTCCATGACCGCCAGCGCCGGTCCTTCAAGCCCCAGCGGCGCAAGCGCGAGCGCGACGACGCCTGCGGGCATCACCCAGAACGTGAAGACCGGCATGGCTGCGAGATTGGCGATGAGGCCGTAGGCGGCCATGCGCTGAAAGTGGAACGCGGCGAAGGCGCCGGTGGCCGCGCCCGCCACGACGCTGGTGGTGGTCAGACCGGCCAGCGAATCGCCCATGCGCTCCAGCACGTTGGCGCGGGTCAGCCGCTCCGGCCGGATGCGCGTCCAGACCTCATAAACGGCGATGAGCGCGGCCACGGCTGAGAAGCTCATCTGAAACCCCGCCTCCGTCACGCTCTCCGGCGCGATGGCGATCACGACGACGGCTGCGATGGCGAGCGAGCGCAGGGAAAAGGCGCGGCGGTCGAGCAGCACGCCGGTGAGCACCACGGCGGCCATGACGAAGGCGCGCTGGGTGGAGACCGCGCCGCCCGACAGGATCAGGTACCCCGCCGCGGCGAAAAGCGCGATCACCGCGGCGGGCTTGCGCGGATCGCGGGCGCGCGCATACGGCTCGATGCAGGCGAAAAGATAGCGCAGCGCCACGTATACGCCGCCGGCGAACAGCGCCATGTGAAGCCCGGAGATCGCCAGGATATGGCCAAGGCCGGAGATCCGCAGCGCCTCGGCGTCGGCTTCGCTGACGCCTGACCGGTCTCCGGTGAGCAGGGCCGCGGCGACCCCGCCGGTACGGTCGCCCGCCTTGTCCCGGATGCGCTCAGCCAAGCGCCAGCGCATCTTGGCGAAGGCGCGCTGAGGCCGGGCGACGTCCAGATCGGCCGGTTCAAGATCGGCGATGGCGAAACCGGTCAGCGCCACCCCGTCATACCAGGCCGCGCGGGCCGGGTCGTAGCCGCCCGGCGCGGCCGGCCCCGGCGGACGGCTGAGAACCGCGCGCAGGCGCACCGCATCGCCCGGCGTGAACGTATCCAGTCCGGCGCGGACACGTATGCGCCTGGGCGCGGTCTCGGCTCCGTCCAGCTCGGCGACGCGGATCAGAAGCCGCGGGCGCGTCCCGCCCCGCTCCACCGCTTCGATCCAGCCGGTCACCCCAACCGCGCGCTCACTCACCTCAAAACTCGGCGGGGCGGCCTTGAGCGTGCGCTGCTGGGCGAGGGCGAAGCCCGCGAGCAGCGCGCAGGCGACCACGAGCAGGCAGAGCCGCACCGCGTCCCCACGCGAAAGGACCGCCAGCCCGGCCAGAGCGCCAGCCAGGGCGAACGCCGCGGGGACCAGAACGGCCGGCGGTTCGGCGGGCGCGGCGAAATACGCCGCGGCGCCCACGCCAAGCGCCAGCGGGATCCACAGGATCAGGCGCGCAGGATCGGGCGCGCCAAGGCGCGCAGGGGCGCCCAAAACCGCCTCGATCAGCCTGCGCCAGCGAGACGGCTCGCGCGCTGCGGGAAAACTCGCATCAACCACTCGCCCATCATGACGCGAAGATCAGGCGGAGGCTATCGCGCCGCGCCGGGCCCGTGCTAAGGAAGCGGCCCCTTCGCAGTGCAACATGAATTCGCAAGTGCATCACTCCGGCAAAATCGTCACCCGCTTCGCTCCCTCGCCCACCGGCTTCCTGCATATCGGCGGCGCGCGCACGGCGCTGTTCAACGCGCTGTTCGCCAAGCGCTTCGGCGGTGAGTTCAAGCTGCGCATCGAAGACACCGATCGCGCGCGCTACAGCGAAGAGGCGGTGAGCGCGATCCTGGACGGTCTGTCCTGGCTCGGCCTGTCATGGGATGGCGAGCCGGTCTCTCAGCACGCGCGCGCCGAACGCCATGTCGAGGCGGTGGACGCGCTGGTCGCCATGGGCGCGGCGTTCCGCTGCTATTGCACGGCCGAAGAGCTTGAGACCCTGCGCGAGCAGGCGTTCAAGGAGGGGCGCGCCTTCCGCTCGCCGTGGCGCGACGGCGGGGATGCGCCGGACCTGCCTTACACCATTCGTTTCAGGGCGCCTGAGAGCGATGTCGTGGTGAACGACGCCGTCCAGGGCGAGGTGCGCTGGACCGCCAAGGAATTCGACGATCTGGTGCTGCTTCGCAATGACGGCTCGCCCACCTATAATCTCGCCGTGGTGGTCGACGACCACGACATGGGCGTCACCCATGTGATCCGCGGCGACGACCATCTGGTGAACGCCGGGCGCCAGACACAGATCTATCAGGCGCTGGGCTGGGACGCGCCGCAGTTCGCGCACATCCCGCTCATCCACGGCCCCGACGGCAAAAAGCTGTCGAAGCGCCACGGCGCCCTGGGCGTGGAGGCGTATCGCGATCTCGGCTATCTGCCTGAAGGCCTTCGCAATTATCTCCTGCGCCTGGGCTGGGCCCATGGCGACAAGGAGCTGTTCACCGACGCCGAGATGGCCGAGCTGTTCGATCTGGACGGCCTGGGCAAGGCGCCGGCCCGGCTCGACCTCGACAAGATGGCCCATATCAACGCCTTTCACATGAAGCGCGCCGACGACGAGCGGCTCTGCGCGCTTTTGTGGGACCGCATCGGCGCCCGCGAGGACTTGCGCACCGACGATACGGCGAAAGTCTGGGTTTTCAGGGCGATGCCGGTGTTGAAAGACCGCGCCTCGACCCTCGCCGAGCTGGAGGATCAGGTCTATTTTCTCGTCCGCCCTCGTCCGTTCGAGCTGTCGGGCAAGGCGGGCAAAGCCTTGAAGGGCGACGCGCTTGATCGACTGTCCCGCCTGCGCGTCGTCTTAAGCGAGACCGAAGACTGGAGCGAGGACGCGCTGGGCGAGACCCTGCAGCGCTTCGCCGAGCGCGAAGAGGTCGGATTTGGAAAGGTGGGCCAGCCGCTGCGTGCGGCGCTCACCGGCGGCGCGCCTGCGCCGGATATGAGTTTCGTACTGGCGGTGCTTGGACGCGATGAAGTCCTGGCCCGCCTCGATGACGTCATCTGACGCGCACGGCCGGCGTGGGGAAGACGCCGGAGCGTTGTCAGCCCGCCAACAAAGAACAGGGGTTGGAGAGATGAAAAACAAGATCGAGCCGAACGGCTCCGCCAAACTCGAAGTGAACGGCAAGAGCGTCGAGCTGCCGGTGTATTCCGGGTCCGTGGGGCCGGACGTCATCGACATCCGCACGCTCTACAAGAACACCGGCATGTTCACCTATGATCCCGGTTTCACCTCCACGGCGAGCTGCGAGAGCCAGATCACCTATATCGACGGCGATGCGGGCACTCTTTTGTACCGCGGCTATCCCATCGACCAGCTGGCCGACAACGCCAGCTTCATCGAGGTGGCCTATCTGCTGCTCAAGGGCGAGCTGCCCAACAAATCGGAGCTGCACGAGTTCGACTGGACCATTCGCAGGCACACCATGCTGCATGACCAGTTCGACCAGTTCTTCCGCGGCTTCCGCCGCGACGCCCATCCCATGGCGATCATGGTGGGCACGGTGGGGGCGCTGTCGGCGTTCTATCACGACTCCACCGACGTGAACGATCCGCACGCCCGCATCGTGGCCAGCCACCGCATGATCGCGAAAATGCCCACCATCGCGGCGCGCGCCTACAAATACTCCATCGGCCAGCCGTTCATCTCGCCGCGCAACGAGCTGGACTACGCGTCGAACTTCCTGCGCATGTGCTTTGCGGTGCCGGCGGAAGACTATGAAGTCTCCCCCACCCTGGCGCGCGCCATGGACAAGATCTTCACCCTGCACGCCGACCACGAGCAGAACGCCTCCACCTCCACGGTCCGCCTGGCGGGCTCGTCGGGCGCCAATCCGTTCGCCTGCATCGCGGCGGGCATCGCCTCGCTGTGGGGCCCCGCCCATGGCGGCGCCAACGAGGCGGCGCTGAACATGCTCGAAGAGATCGGCTCGGTGGATCGCATCCCCGAGTACATCAAGAAAGCCAAGGACAAGGACGATCCGTTCCGCCTGATGGGCTTCGGCCACCGGGTGTACAAGAACTACGACCCGCGCGCGAAGGTGATGCGCGAGACCTGCCACCAGGTGCTCGACGAGCTCGACGTGAAGGACGAGCCGCTGCTCGCCGTGGCGATGGAGCTGGAGAAGATCGCGCTGGAGGACGAGTACTTCGTGGAGAAGAAGCTCTATCCCAATATCGACTTCTATTCGGGCATCACCCTGCGCGCCATGGGCTTCCCGACCGAGATGTTCACCGTGCTGTTCGCCCTGGCGCGCACGGTGGGCTGGATCGCCCAATGGTCGGAAATGATCGACGATCCCACCCAGAAGATCGGCCGGCCGCGCCAGGCCTTCACCGGCGCCACCCAGCGCGACTTCGTGGCCATGGACAAGCGCTGAGGCGTTATCCGGCCTTGGACGTGAAGAACCGGCGGAGCCTCAGGCTTCGCCGGTTTTTTGTTGCGCGATGATGTCCAGGATCGCCTCGGCCGCGTTGTCGGAGGGCGCCGCGCCCTGCCCGCTCATCATCTCCGTCACCTCGCGCAGGCGCGCCGAGAGCGCCGTGCGGCGGGCCGGGTCGTCGAGCAGCGCCGAAGCCGCCGCTGCGAGCTTTTCGCCGGTGCAGGCGGTCTGGACGTATTCGGGGATTAACGGCGCGTCGGCGGCCAGATTGGTGAGCGAGATGTACTTCGCCTTCATCAGCCAGAGTCGCGCCGCCGCCCAGGCGAGCCAGCCGAGCCGATAGGCGGCGATCGTCGGGACCGCGATGCGCGAGAGCTCCAACGTCACCGTCCCTGAGCAGGCAAGGGCGAGGTCGGCGGCGTGATAGGCGTCGCGGCGCTCGCCGATTTCGGCGATAATCGTGTCGGCGAGCGTCGGCTCGTTCGCGATCATCTCCCTCGCCTGCTCGGCGATCGCCGGCGCCAGCGCAGTGGCGAGGCGCAGGCCCGGACGCTCGGCCGTCAACCGCCGAGCGGCGTCTGCGAAGTGGGGAAACAACCGGGACAACTCGCTTTTGCGGCTGCCAAAGAGGATCAGCAATAGGTCCTCCTCCGGCGCCACGCCGTGGCGCGCGCGGAAACCCGGCCCGTCTCCGGACAGGTCTCGCTCCAGCGCGGGATTGCCGACGAAGCGGGTCTCAAGCCCGTAGGGTTCGAAATACGGGGCGTCGAACGGATGGATCGCCAGAAGGTGCGTGAAGTTCTCAGCTGCGACCTTGGCGCGGCCCTTCCGCGAGGCGAACACCTGCGGCGCCACATATTTCACCCGCGGCGTATCGGGACTGCGCGCCTTCAGCTTCCACGCGGCGCGTAGCATGAACCCCCAGCTGTCAATTAAAACCACTGCGTCCGCGCCGAACGCGGCGGCGGCCTCAGCGGTCTCCTCGGCGCGCTGATGCACGAGCTTGGCGATTTTCAGCCCATCAAAGATCCCGAAGACCGAAAGCTCGGATACGTCGAACAGCGACGCCACGCCGCGCGCGGCCATCTCCGGGCCGCCGACGCCGGCGATCTCCACCTCCGGCGCGCGCCGGCGCAGCGCGTCGATCAGGTCCGCCGCCACGGCGTCTCCGGACGGTTCTGCAGCGACCAGAAAGACGCGACGGGCGGACATGAATTACTCCGTTTCCGGTTCGTCGACGATCCAGACGAACAGGCCGGCCGCGTCGGCGGCGCGCGCCACGCTGTCGCGCCCGAGGATCAAGGCGCCGCCCGCCGGCGCCGCGACGCCGGCGAGCCCGGCCCTGGCCGCGCCTTCGATGGTGGAGACGCCGATCACCGGAAGGTCGATCCGGCGCTCCTGAACCGGCTTTGGACGTTTGGCGAGCACGCCCGCGCGCGCTTGGGGCGTACCGCGCACGGCCTCTGGAAGCTCGGCGATGCGCGCGAGCATGGCGTCGGTGCCTTCCTGCGCCTCCACCGCGAGGACGAGCCCGGCCGCGACCACCGCGCCCTGGCCGATATCCTCCGCCCCGATCACGCCGGCGATATGCAGCGCCTTCAGCGCATCGGCCCGGCCCTGGTCGTCCGGGCCGATCGCTCCGATCAGGCCGGGGCGCGCCTTCAGCGCGTCGGCGATGTCGTCGGCGCCGATCACCGAGAGGCCCTCGCGCTCGAAAATCGCGATGACCGCGCGCAGCAAAGCATCATCGCCGCGTGCGGCCGCCGAGAGCACCTTGGGAAGCAGGCTCATTCCCTTCATGTCCGGTTTCAGCGCGGAAAAGTCGGGCCGGCTGACCTGCCCCGCAAAGCACACCGCGTCGCAACGCGCGGCGTGCAGCGCCTTGAAGATCGCACCCACCTTGGCCAGACCGCAGGTGACGGCTCCGTCATAGCGGGCGGGATCGGCGAACCCGTCGAGCGCAATGACGCAGCCGAGGCGTCCCTCCGCCGCCGCCGCCGCGGCGACATGCACGGGAAGCTCTCCCCCGCCGGCGATCAGTCCGAGACGCTGATAGGACGCGGCCATGGCCTGGCCTCCCTATCGCGGCGCCGGGAAGCAGAGCGGACGGGTCGCCGGCGCACGGATGAAGTCGATGATGTCCTGAACTTCGGTGCGCTGTTCGAAAAGGCGCGCGGTGTCCTCCACACGTTCGGTGAAGGCGCCCTCTTCAGCGAAAAGCAGGCGATAGGCCGCGCGCATGTCGTGGATGGCGTCGCGCTTGAAGCCGCGGCGCTTGAGACCGACAAGGTTCAACCCTGCAAGCCAGCCGTGATTGTCGGCCATGCCGTAGGGGATGATGTCGCCGGTCACCGCGGCGCCGCCGCCGACGAAGGCGTACTTGCCGATCCGGCATTTCTGATGAAGCGCCGAAAGCCCGCCCATGGTCACGCAATCGCCGACGAGGCTGCCACCGCCGAGCGTGGCGTTGTTGGCGAACACCACGCTGTCGCCGACGACGCAGTCATGGGCCACATGGCTGGCGACCATGAAATAGCCGTTCGAACCCACCCGCGTGATCCCGCCGCCGGCCTGGGTGCCCAGATGCATGGTCACGTGCTCGCGCAGAACGTTCTTGTCGCCGATCTCCAGGCGGACGTCCTCGCCCTTGAACTTGAAGTCCTGGGGCGGCTCGCCCAGCGCAACGAAGGGATGAAGCACGCACTCCGCGCCAACCCGGGTGCGCCCGGCGATCGAGACGTGCGACAGAAGCCGGGTCCCTTCGCCGATCTCAACATGGGGGCCCACAATGCAGTACGGACCGATCTCGGCGCCCTCGCCGATCACCGCGGAGGGATCGACGATGGCGGTGGGATGAACAGAAGACATCAGAGCTCGCGAACGGCTGAGGTGGCGGAAAATTCGGCTTCGGCGCATTTGACGCCGTTGACCTTGGCGACGCCCTTGAACTTGAACACGCCGCGCCGGTTGGCGACCACCTCCACCGGCATCTCCAGCAGATCGCCGGGGCGCACGGTCTTGCGGAACTTCGCCTTCTCCACGCCGAGGAAATAGATCACCGTCGTGGCGATGTCGGCGTCCAGCGTCTTGCTCATCAAGACCGCGCCGGTCTGGGCCAGCGCCTCGATGATCAAAACGCCCGGCATGACCGGGTTTTCAGGGAAATGGCCCTGGAAGTGCGGCTCGGACGCGGCGACGCACTTGATCCCGGTGATGGAGGCCCCGGCCACATAGTCCCGGCAACGATCCACCAGAAGGAACGGGTAGCGGTGCGGCAGGCGGCGAAGGATTTCGTCAGGAGAGATCTCCACGGCGCCGGCCTCGGCGGTCTCCGTCATGGCGTGTCCTTCTTCCGGTCGGTGCGCTTTCGGTTGGCTTCGCGGCGCAGCCATGCGGCCTCGCGCATGAAGCGTTTGATCGGCTGCGCCGGAGACCCGGCCCAGATCTCGCCGGCCGGCACGTCGCGCATCACCGCGGCGTCGGCGGCGAGGCGCGCCCCGTCGCCGATGGTGAGGTGATCGGCCACCCCCACCCGGCCGCCGAACTGGGCGCCGGCGCCGATGGAGACGCTGCCGGAAATTCCGGTGTAAGCCGCCATGACCGCGCCCTCGCCCACTTCGCAGTTGTGCGCGATATGGCAAAGATTGTCGATCTTGCACGCGCGCCGCAGAACGGTGTCACGGATCATGCCGCGATCCAGCGTGGAGTTGGCGCCCACGACCACCTCATCTTCGATCACCACCCGGCCCATATGGGGCATGGAGAGCAGCCCCTGGGAGTCATGGGCGAGACCGAAACCGGCTTCGCCGATCACGGCGCCGGACAGAATCTCGACGCTTTCAGACAAAAGCGCGCAGCGCACCACAGCGCGCGCGCCGATCCGGCAGCGCGGGCCGATGACGACGCCCGGTCCGATGACCGCGCCGGCGCCGATGAGGACGTCGGCGCCGATTTCCGCGCCCTGACCCACGACCACGCCCGGCCCAAGCCGTACGGAGGGATCAATGCGGGCGTCGGCATGAAGAAACGCCGAGCCCTCATGCTCTTTGACCCGTATCAGCGCGGCGCAGGCGCGGCCGAACGCGGCGCGCGGATCGGCTGCGATCAGAACTGCGCCGGCGTTCAGCTCAGCCGCGGCGGCCTCATCGGCGACGATGGCGCACGCGCCCTCGGCGGGCTGCGGCGCGACGGCGCCTTTGGTCAGAAAAAAGAGTTCACCGGCCCCGGCCTGATCCGGCGTATTCACGTCGCGGACCGCCAGACCGGCGTCGCCGGCGAGCCCAGCGCCGCAAAGCGCCGCAAGCTCACCGGCTGACAGCGGGCCGAGCCGCTCGAAGAAGCGCGCATCGGCCCCCATCGTTACGCCTTACTGCTGCTGTTGCGCGGCGGCTTGCTGAGCCTGAAGCTGCTGCAGGCGGCGCTGCTGGGCGACGAACTGCTGAACCACCTGCTGACGCACGGCGGCGCGCTGCTCATCGTTGAGACGCACCCGGCTCACCGCCGGCTCGGAGATGCGCGCGTTCAGGCGCTGGATCGCATCCTGGGTGATGTTCGCGCTTTCAGCGGCGTAAACCACTTGCCCGCGCTCCACGAGCACGGAGGCGTTGCGCTCGTCCACGATTTCCTGGAGCACCGCCTGGAGCGCGGTGACAACCGGCTCGATCGCGGCGTTCTGGGTTGCGATCAGCTCCTGGCGGAGTATGGCGCGCTCGACTTCAAGTTCGACGCCTTCATTGGCCATGTTCTGGAAACGCTCCTGCAGATCCTGGCGCTGCTGCATCGCAGCTTCGGACAGAGCGGAGGTTTCCGCGTTGAGCGCTTCGCTCTCGGCGGTGAGCGCTTGGGTGCGCTCGTTCAACGTGACGCTGGCGTCGTCGCGGATGCGCTGGATTTCAGTCGCGATGTGCTGCCCGGCCGCGCTCTGGGTGAGGATCTGCTCCTCGCTCATGACGAGGACCTGTTGAGCCTGGGCGGCGCCGGTAAGGCCCGCGCCCAAAGCGATGACGGCGGCGATCGCGCGCACCGGCTTGGCGACGGCTGCGATGAGATTGCGAGACATGGTCTTAGAACCCTGTTCTTGTACTGAAGCGGAAGAAGCGCGCCCGGTCATAGTCTTCCTTGACGAACGCGTGTGCAAAGTCGAACCGCACCGGTCCGAACGGGGAATCCCAGAATACGCTCAGACCCGCCGACGCTCGCGGCGCCAGGCGATCCACCGTGAAGGGATTGCCGGAGCCGTCTTCATCGATCTGGTCCTCCTCGGGCAGAAGGCCCAGCGTGCCCACCTCGGTGAAGAGGCTGCCGCGGATGCCGTACTGCTCGGGCAGGCCCAGCGGGAAGCTGAGTTCGGCCGCGCCGATGGCGTAAAAGTTGCCGCCGAGCGCGTCGCCTGAGCGAAATTCATCTCCATCCTCGTCCGGTTCGTCCCGGCGCGCCACGACACGAGGCCCGATCCCCGCCGTTTCAAAGCCGCGGAAGGTGTTTCCGCCTTTGAAGAAGCGGTCGTTGATCCGCGCCGTGTCGCCGCCCCAGGAGAACAGATATCCGCTTTGGCCGGTCAGGCTGAAGACGATATCGTCCCGGAACAGGTTCTTGTACCAACCCGCCTGAAGCTCAGAGCGGACATATCGAACATCGCCCCCAAATCCGGCGAAATCTTGATTGAACCCGACTCTAAAGCCGTTGCTGGGCTCGCGCGCGTCGTCCAGCCGGTTCCAGCTCAGCGAATAGCCCAGCAGCGAGGTCACCCGCGAGCCGGCCGCGCGGCGGATGGCGTCGGTGACGCCGGCGCCGAACACGTCGACTTCATCGGAACGCAGCGTGTAGTTCACCCCGGCCTGCACGGCGCGCGTGAGCGGGAAGCCGGCGCGCAGGGTGAAGCCGGTGGACTGGGTCTCGAACGAGGCTTCCCGCGAGAAGTCGGAGCGCACCTGGAACAGGTCGAAACCCGCCGCGAGATTGCGATCCAGAAAGCGCGGCTCGGTGAACCGGATGTCGATCTGCTGACGGCGCGAACTCGCAGACACGCGCAGGCGAAGGAACTGGCCGCGGCCGCGCAGGTTGCGCTCGGAGATGGAGAAGTCCACCAGGAAGGCGTCCGTAGAGGAAAACCCGGCGCCGAAAGCCAGCTCGCCGGTCGGCTGCTCGGTGACGCGCACCTCGACGCGCGCCCGGTCCGGCGCACTGCCCTGATACGGCTCCACTTGCACATCTTCAAAAAAGCCCAGCTGGCCCACGCGGGCGCGGGACACCTGAAGCAGAGCCTGGTTGAAGGCGTCGCCCTCCACAATGTCCAGCTCGCGACGGATCACCCGGTCCAGCGTGCGCGTGTTGCCCACCACGTCGATCCGTTCGATGTAAACCCGGGGGCTTTCCTCGATCACGTAGCGGATATCGACGGTCTGGGTTTCCCGGTTGGTGGTCACGCGCGGCGAGATGTCCACGAAGGCGTAGCCGGCTGCGCCGGCCGCGAAAGTCAGACGGTCGACCGCCGCCTCAATCAGGCTGCCGTTGTAAAGCTGGTCCGGCTGGGTCGGCAGGATCGCCTCAAGGTACTCGACATTGAGATCTTCAATACCGGTGTCCACCGTGATTTCACCGAAATCATAGCGCTCGCCCTCGTCCATGACGAAGGTGACGTAAAAGTCCGACTGATCCGGGGTCAGCTCGGCGACCACCGAGGTCACGCGGAAATCGGCGTAGCCGCGATCATTGTAGAAGGTGCGCAGCTGTTCACGGTCAAATTCGATCCGGTCGGGATCATAATTGTCGTTCGAGCTGAAGAAGCGCCACCAGCGCGCCTCGGTCGTCACGATTTCGCCGGCCAGACGACGGTCGGAATAGGCCTGATTGCCCACGAAGGCGATCCGGCGCACGCCGGTCACCGGCCCTTCGGAGATTTCGAACACCAGGTCGAGGCGGTTCTGCGGCAGCTCGACGATTTTCGGCGTGACCTGGGCGGCGAACCGGCCGGATTGGCGATAGACCTGCAAGATGCGCTGCACGTCCGACTGCACCCGCGCGCGGGTGAAGATGGCGCGCGCCTGCAGCTCGATCTCGTCGGTGATCTTGTCGTCGGCGAGCGCCCGGTTGCCCTCGAGAATCACCCGGTTCACGATCGGGTTCTCCTCTACGAAGACCACCATGTTCGGACCGTCGATGGCGATGCGCACGTCGGAGAACAGGTTCGTGCCGTAAAGGGTCTGGATCGACAGGTTGATCAGGCGCGGATCAGGAATCTCGCCCGGCTGGATCAGCAGATAGGACAGAATCGTGTCGGCTTCGACGCGCTGATTGCCCTCGACCTGGATGCTGAACACCGGACGCGCGGCGCGCGGCTCCGCGACCATGTCCGCCGCGCCCTCGCCAGCGCCGAGGGCGCCAGCCTGCGGCTGCGCCTGCATCTCGGGCTGGGCCTGCTGCGCCTGGGCGGCTCCGGTGAGCGCAAGCGCGCCGAGCAGAGCTGCAAAGCCTTGGAAGAACCGCTGCATCAAGTCCTCGTCGTAAAGCGCGCTTTCACCCTGTTCAGGAGAACAGGCCGCGCAAATAACTCAAATCGTTCCAGGTCGCCACCACGAGCATGCAAAGAATAAGACCCAGGCCGACCCTGAATCCCGCTTCCTGGATCGCCGGGCTGGGAGGCTTCCCCATCGCGGCTTCGTAGGCGTAGTACACCAGGTGCCCGCCGTCGAGTACCGGGATCGGTAATAGGTTCATAAGTCCAAGCGCCACCGAGAGAAGCGCCGACAGGGTCAGCAGCGAGAGCAGCAGCGCGCCGGCCTGCGCGCCAAGCCCGGGGCGCTCCTGGCCGGACGCGGCGCCGGCGCCGTCCACCGCGTTGTTGGCCAGCTGTCCCGCCGTCGTGGCGATGCCCAGCGGGCCGTTGATATGCTCCACCGAGGCGCGGCCGGTCACGAGGCGTGAAAGATAGTCGGCGATCATCGCCACGGTTTCTGCTGTTTGCGTCACGCCATAGACCGGCGCAGAGAGCAGCCCGATCGGCTCGCGCCCGCGCTCGGCCTCGGGCGAGACGCGCACCCCCAGCGTCCCCAGACCGCGTTCGCCGCCCAGCCCGTCTTCGCGCACACGGCGCTCCGGCGTCGCGTCGAGCTGCAGCGTCCGGCCGCCGCGCTCGACAGTGAAGGCCATCTCCACGCCGGCGCGGGTGGAGACCTGTTGCATCACGTCGAAGAAATTGTCGGTGTCGCGCCCCTCAATGGCGAGGATGCGGTCTCCCGCCTCAAACCCGGCGCGTTCAGCCGGGCTGCCGGCCTCCACCTCGCCGATCAGCGGCTCGATCACCGCCTCCCCGCGCATCAGGCCCAGCGCCGCAAACAGAGCGATCGCCAGCACAAAATTCATCACCGGACCCGCCGCCACGATGATCGCACGCTGCCACACCGGCTTGAAGTGCAGCACGGTGTCCGGCGCGTCATGCTCGCGGCGCAGGCGCTCCAGCTCGGCGCGGTCCGGCGCGCTCGCCGCGTTCTCATCGCCGCGAAAGCGCACATACCCGCCCAGCGGCAGGGCGGAGACGATCCAGCGCGTGCCCAGCTTGTCGGTCCAGCCGAATAGGCCGGGGCCCATGCCGATGGAGAACACTTCCGAATGCACGCCGAACACGCGCCCGGCCCAGTAGTGACCAAGCTCGTGCAGCACGACGACGAAGGAGATCACCGCCACGAAGGCGAAGATGGACAGAAGCCCCGACCCTAGAAGATCCACCATGCCCTCACCTCGGCTCTGCGGCGTGCTCGGCGCGCGGCGCGCCGGCGCGGACCGTCACGGCGGCCTGCGCAAGCCGGCGCCCTTCGGCGTCGGCGGCGTACACCGCTTCAAAATCGCGCGCCCCCTCGTCGGTCATGCCGCTCCGGCGCCCCTCATCGAGAGCGTCTGAAACCACCGCTGCGATGTCAAGAAAACCAATCTTACGGTTCAGAAAGGCGTCCACCGCCACCTCGTTGGCCGCATTCAGGACCGTGGGCGCGCAGCCCCCCGCGCGATGCGCGGCGCGCGCGAGCGCCAGGGCGGGAAAGCGCGCCTCGTCGGGCGCGGAGAACGACAGCGTCGCGATCTTCGCCAGATCCAGGCGCTCCACCGGCGTGTCCAGACGCGCCGGCCAGGCCAGCGCATGGGCGATGGGGGTACGCATGTCCGGGCAGCCGAGTTGAGCCAGCAACCCGCCGTCGGCGTATTCCACGAGCCCGTGCACGATCGAGTCGGGATGGACCAGCACGTCCACCTGCTCGTCCGGCAGGGCGAAGAGATGGCAGGCCTCGATGATCTCCAGGCCCTTGTTCATCATGGTCGCGCTGTCCACCGAGATCTTCGCGCCCATGGACCAGGTGGGGTGGTTGACCGCTTCTTCCGGCCCTGCTGCGGCCATGACCTCCCGGCTTGCGGCGTGGAACGGCCCTCCCGATGCGGTGAGGATGATCCGCCGTATGCCCTCGCGCTGAGCTTCGTTGAACGCTTGGAAGACCGCGTTGTGTTCTGAATCCACCGGCAGAAGCGTCGCCCCGGAGCGGCGCGCCTCAGCCATGAACAGCGCGCCTGCGCATACCAGCGCCTCCTTGTTGGCGAAGGCGACGCACTTGCCGCGCCGCACCGCCTCAAGGGTGGGCTTCAACCCGGCCGCGCCGACGATGGCGGCCATGACCCAGTCCGCATCCATCGCGGCGGCTTCCAGCACGGCGCCCTCGCCCGCCCCGCACGCGATGTTCGTGCCTGAAAGCGCCTCTTTTAGAGCGGGGCCGGCCGCCTCGTCGGCGACGGCGCAGAACTTCGCGCCGAGACGCTTCGCCGCCTCGGCCAGAGGGGCCGCGTTCGAATGGGCGGTGAGCGCGACGACGTCGAACCGGCCCGGTTCCGCGCGCGCAATGAGATCCAGCGTCGCCCGGCCCACCGAACCGGTGGCGCCCAGGACAGAAACCGTACGTGCGCTCATGATCCCGCCCCCGGCCAGACGCCCGGCGCAAGCACCACCACCAGGCCCGCGAAAACCGCCGCCAGCATTAGCGCGTCCACGCGATCAAGCACGCCGCCATGGCCGGGAATGAGCGTGCCTGCGTCCTTGACCTTGAACCGGCGCTTGACCAGCGACATGAGCAAATCACCCAGCACCGCGGCGAGCGCGGTGGGGGCGGCGATCAATCCGGCGTAGAGCGGCGTCATATCGTAAGGGTATGCGACTGCGACGCCGGCGGCGACCCCCATGGACAGCCCTGCGATCAGCCCCGCCCAGGTTTTGTTGGGGCTGGCCGCCGGCAACAATTTCGGACCGCCGATCCAGGACCCGCCGAGATAGGCGAAGATGTCCGCGCTCCACACCACCGCCAGAAGAAAGAGGGTCGCGCCAAGCCCGCCGGGATCGCCGTTGCGCAAGGTCACCAGAAGCGCCGCGCTCACCGAGACGTAAAGCACGCCGGCGAAGGCGTAGATCGCATCGCCGCGCGGGCGCCGGTCCAGCGCGCAGCCCGCTGCGCCGGCGAGCACCCAGAACACCGTCCAGCCCTGGGCATCCTGCGCAGCCAGGAGCGCGGCGCCCACCGCGGTTCCCGTGGCCGTGGCGAAGGCGCGCGGCGGCGCGCCGACATCGGTCATGCGCACCCATTCCCACGCCATGGCGGCGGCGAACGCGGCGATGAAGATGGCGAAGGCCTGCCCGCCGAGGATCACCAGTCCCAGCGCAAGCGGGGCGAGGATCAGCGCGGACAGGAGGCGCTTTTTAAAGACCGGGTCGCCCGGCGCCCGGCGGCGGACCGGTACGAGTTCACCCATGGGCCAGGCCGCCATAGCGGCGCTCCCGACCCGCATAGGCCGAGATCGCCTCGGCGAACGCGGCTTCATCAAAGTCGGGCCAGAGCGTGTCGACGAACACGAATTCCGCATAAGCGGCCTGCCACAAAAGGAAGTTGGAGATGCGCCGCTCTCCGCTGGTGCGGATCACCAGGTCGGGATCGGGCAGACCGGCGGTGTCCAGGAAGCCCGCGAACCCGTCTTCATCAAGGCCGGACAGATCGCCGTCATGGGCTTCGGCCGCCCGGCGCGCGGCGCGCACCAGCTCGTCGCGGCCGCCGTAATTGAAGGCGATGGTCAGGTGAAACGCGCCATTGCCGCGCGTACGCGTCTCGGCGCGCTCGACGATCGACAGAAGCTCCTTGCTGAGCCCGTCGCGCCGCCCGATCACCCGGATGCGCACGCCCTGCTTGGCGAGCTTTTCCAGGTCCGCCTCCACATAGCGGCGCAGAAGATCGAACAGGGCGTCGATCTCCTCCACCGGTCGGCGCCAGTTCTCGGTGGAGAAGCTGAACAAGGTGAGATGGGTGACGCCCAGATCGCCCGCCGCGCGCACCGTGCGGCGCACCGCCTCCACCCCTTCGCGATGGCCGAACGCGCGCGGGCGGCCCCGCTTGGCCGCCCAGCGCCCGTTTCCGTCCATGATCACCGCCACATGACGGGGAACCGCCGCAATCGCTTCAGGGTCGGCCATGGATCGGCGCCTCCTCGTCCGGCCGGCGCGCGGCTCAGACCTGGGTGATCTCGTCCTGCTTGGACTTGAGCATCTCGTCGATCTCACCGATCTTCGCGTCGGTGGCTTTCTGCACCTGATCGGCGAGCTTCTTGTGCTCGTCCTCGGAGATATCCCCGTCCTTTTCCGCCTTCTTCAGGCTGTCCATGCCGTCGCGGCGCACATTGCGCACGGCGACGCGGGCCTGCTCGGCGTAGCTCCCGGCGGTCTTGGCCAGCTCGGCGCGGCGTTCTTCGTTGAGCGGCGGGATCGGGATGCGGATGGACGGCCCTTCCACCACCGGATTGAGGCCCAGCGAGGAGTTACGGATCGCCTTGTCCACCGCCGGGGCGAGATTGTGGTCCCAGACCTGGACCGAAATCATCCGCGCGTCCGACACGGTCACGGTGCCGACCTGATTGATCGGCGTGGGCTGGCCGTAGGCCTCCACCTTGATCGGGTCGAGAAGGCCCGCCGAGGCGCGACCGGTGCGCAGACCGGAGAATTCCTTCTTCAGCGAGTCCACCGCGCCGTCCATGCGCCGCTTGATGTCTTTGATGTCGAAGCCCGACATGTCCCTAACTCCCTTTACCCCCCGTGCGGCGAACCGCCGACGACCGTGCACGTGCCCTCGCCGTCGAGGACCCGGGCAAGCCCGCCCTTTTCGCGGATGTTGAACACCACGATCGGGATCTGATTATCGCGCATCAGCGTGACCGCCGACGCGTCCATGACTTTAAGATCGCGCGCCAGAACGTCGATATAGTCAAGGCTCTCAAACCGTTCCGCGTCGTCGTTCTTGCGCGGGTCGTCGTCGTAGACGCCGTCCACGCTGGTGCCCTTGAACAGAGCGTCGCACCCCATCTCCGCCGCGCGCAGCGCCGCGGCCGTGTCGGTGGTGAAGAACGGATTGCCGGTGCCGGCCGCGAAGATCACCACCCGGCCCTTTTCCATGTGGCGGATGGCGCGGCGGCGAATATAGGGCTCGCACACCGTCTGCATGGGGATCGCCGACTGCACGCGCGTGGACACGCCCACACGCTCCAGCGCGGTCTGCATGGCCAGCGCGTTCATGATGGTGGCGAGCATGCCCATATAGTCGGCCGCGGCGCGCTCCATGCCCTTGGCGGCCGCCGACAGGCCGCGGAAGATGTTGCCGCCGCCGATCACCAGGCACAGCTCGTAGCCGGCCTCCACCGCGTCGCCCACCTCGCGCGCGATGCGGTCGGCGGTCTCCATGTCGATGCCGTAGGCCTCGTCGCCCATCAACACCTCGCCCGACACCTTCAACAGCACGCGCTTGAAACGGCCCTTGGGCGTCGTGGACGGCGATGAAGCGGGTTCGGACACGGGGGCGACCTCATTCATGCGATACGATTCGACGCGACAAAGCCCGAGCGTGATAACGCCCGGGCTTCGCCATGCCTAGTGCGCCGCCCTCTCAAACCGCACTTCGGTCTGAAAAGGCGCGCGTGGAAGACTCAGCCCTTGGCCGCGGCGGCTACTTCGGCGGCGAAGTCTTCTTCTTTCTTCTCAACACCCTCGCCGAGCACCATACGGGCGAACCCGGTCAGCTCGATCGGGGCACCGGCGTCGGCCTCGGCCGCCTTGATCGCTTCGCCCACGGACTTGTCCGGATCGAACACGAAGGCCTGCTTGAGAAGCACGACTTCCTCGTAGAACTTGCGCAGACGGCCTTCGACCATCTTCTCCACGATATTGTCCGGCTTGCCCGAGGCGCGCGCCTGGTCGGCGAACACTTCGCGCTCTTTTTCCACGATCGCCGGGTCCACTTCGGCTTCGGTGACCGCCACGGCCGGCGCGGGCGAGGCCGCGGCGACGTGCATGGCGATCTTGCGGCCGAGCTCGGCGAGCACGTCCTTCTTGCCTTCCGACTTCAGCGCCACCAGGACGCCGATCTTGCCCATATTATCGGCGGCGGCGTTGTGCACGTAGGCCGAAACGACGCCCGGATCGACCGCAAGCGCGGAGGCGCGGCGCACCGACATGTTCTCGCCGATCGTGGCGATCAGGTTGGTGAGCGTGTCGGCGACGGTCGCGCCCTTGGCGGTCTTGGCCTCGTTCAGCTTTTCGATCTCGACGGTGTCGATCGCCAGCTGCGCGATTTCGGCCACCGCGCCCTGGAACAGCTCGTTGCGCGCAACGAAGTCGGTTTCCGAGTTCACTTCGACGGCGGCGGCGGCCATGCCGTTTCCGCGCTCGGCCGACGCCACGGCCACCAGGCCTTCGGCGGCGACGCGGTCGGCCTTCTTGGCGGCCTTCGACAGGCCCTTCTTGCGCAGCCAGTCGACGGCGGCTTCAACATCGCCGTCGGTTTCGGCCAGCGCCTTTTTGCAGTCCATCATGCCCGCGCCGGTCTTGTCGCGAAGCTCCTTGACGAGGGCGGCGGTGATCTGAGCCATGGGGAGGTCTCCTTAAAAGCGCTTACAACGCTATTCGGTCTTGGCGTCTTCTTGCGGGCCGGCTTCGGCGGCCGGGGCGGCTTCAGGCTTGGCGGCCTTCTGCTCGTCGACCTTCGGCTCGGCCTGTTCGGCGGCGGCTTCGGTCGGCGTCTGCTCGCCGGCTTCGGCCGGAGCGGCTTCAGCCGGCGCGGCTTCAAGACCCAGCTGGGCCTCGCTCGGCGCTTCGCTTTCGCCCATGTCCATGCCGAAGGCGGCCTGGCTGTCGGAGATTCCGTCCAGCACCGCCTCGGCGATCAGGTCGCAGTAAAGCGCCAGGGCGCGCGCGGCGTCGTCATTGCCGGGGATCGGGAAATCGATCGGGTCGGGATCACAGTTGGTGTCCACCACCGCGACGACCGGAATGTTCAGGCGCTTGGCTTCCTGAATGGCGATCGCTTCCTTGTTGGTGTCGATCACGAACATCAGGTCGGGCGTGCCGCCCATCTCCTTGATGCCGCCCAGCGAACGCTCGAGCTTCTCGCGCTCGCGCGTGAGCATCAGGATTTCTTTCTTGGTCAGGCCGGTGGGGCCGCCCTCGGCGTCCAGCAGCCCTTCCAGCTCGCGCAGGCGCGCGATGGAGTGGGAGATGGTCTGCCAGTTGGTCAGCGTGCCGCCGAGCCAGCGATGGTTCATGTAGTACTGCGCGCAGCGCTGGGCGGCCTGGGCGATCGGCTCGGAGGCCTGGCGCTTGGTGCCAACGAACAGAATGCGGCCGCCGGACGCGGCGACGTCGCGCACCTTCACCAGCGCCTGGTGCAGCAGCGGCACGGTCTGGGACAGGTCGATGATGTGGATGTTGGAGCGCTCGCCGAAGATGAAGGTCTTCATCTTCGGATTCCAGCGGTGGGTCTGGTGACCAAAGTGGGCGCCGGCTTCCAAAAGCTGACGCATGGAGAATTCGGGAAGGGCCATTGATCGTTTCCTTTTCCGGTTGGCCTCCGCGGAGCGACGCCGGCCCTCCTCCTCCCTGGCGGGAAGAATCGGAACGCGGCACCGGAGCGACCCTTGACCATCAAGGGCCGAAGCTCCGCGTGCGGGATCGCGCGCGCTTATACGGGGATGTGGCGCCGGGAGCAAGCGAGGAGCGGCGGTGATCGCTGCGGTTTGCGCGGCAACGCCCCGGCGCCGGGACGCCCCGCAGGCCCGGGCTGCAGGCATGGTCTTAAGGCGGGCCGGTTACAGCTGTTCGATGTCGAGCACGCCCTGAACCGCCTTGAACGCCGCGCGCGCGGCCGGGTCGATGGCGTGCCTGCCTGGCAACCGGATCTCGGCGGTGCGCCCGTCGGACAGCGGCATCACCAGATGCACGCCGCCGCGCGGCCCCTCGCGCCCGTCGGCGCGCTCGATCCGGCTTTTGAGCGGCGCGAGCGTCGCGGGATCGTCCACATGGATGCGCACCCCGGTCCCGTTATGCTCGGCGGAATTGGGGTCGAGCACGTCCGCGCCGTCGATGATCAGGCGCAAGCCCTCGTCCTGATCCTCGATCTTGGCCGCCAGCAGCACCGCGCCGCCCGGCTCCAGCACGTCGCGGACCTCGCGCAGGACCTTGGGCGGGACCAGCGCCTCGAACTCGCCGGACGGGTCGGAGAGCGTGACGAAGGCGAACTTTTCTCCCGATCGCCGCGACACCTTTTCCTGCTTGCGCCGGACCATGGCCGCCATGCGCGCCGCGCGCGCGCCTTCAGCGGCCTTGGCGGGCAGATCGGCGAACAGCACCACGCCGCGGCGCGCCAGCGAGGCGCCCATGTCGTCGAGCGGATGGCCGGACAGATAAAACCCCACCGCGGCCAGCTCTTCATCAAGGCGGCGCACCGGATCCCACGGCTCCACATCGGGCAGGCGGGGACGGGCGAGCCCGGACGCGCCCTCCCCGGCGCCGCCGAACAGCGAAACCTGGGCGCTTTCGCGCTCCTGGTGCGCCTTCTGAGCCATGCCCAGCAGGGTTTCGGCCGAGGCGAGCGCCCTGGCGCGATCCGGCTCCAGGCTGTCGAAGGCGCCGGAGCGGGCGAGGTTTTCAAACGCGCGCTTGTTGACCTGGCGCGGATCCACCCGCTCGGCGAAATCATAGATGTCCTTGAACCGTCCGCCCTGGCCGCGCACAGCGACCACGTGCTCCATCGCGGAGAAACCGACATTTCGGATGGCGCCGAGCGCATAGCGCACCTTGCCCTCCTCCACCGAGAAGTCGGCCTGGCTGGCGTTGACGTCGGGGGGCAGGACGTCGAGCCCCATGCGCCGGGTCTCCTGGAAGAACACCGCCAGCTTGTCGGTGTTGGTCATGTCCAGACTCATCAGCGCGGCCATGAACGCCACGGGATGGTTCGCCTTCAGCCAGCCGGTCCGGTACGCGATCAGGGCGTAGGCGGCGGCGTGGGATTTGTTGAAGCCGTAACCGGCGAACTCGGCCACCAGATCGAAGATGTGATCGGCCTCTTTGACCGACAGGCCATGTTTCTGCGCGCCCTCCTGGAAGCGCACGCGCTGCTTGGCCATCTCCTCGGGCTTTTTCTTGCCCATGGCGCGGCGCAGAAGGTCGGCTTCGCCCAGCGAGTATCCCGACAGGATCTGGGCGATCTGCATCACCTGTTCCTGGTAGATGATGACGCCGAACGTCTCCTTGAGCACCTTCTCCAGATCGGGATGAAGATAATCAGGCTCGGCCCGTCCGAACTTGCGGTCGACATAGACGTCGATATTCTTCATCGGGCCGGGCCGGTAGAGCGAGATCAGCGCGATCACGTCCTCGATCGTGTCCGGTTTCAGCTTGCGCAGCGTGTCGCGCATGCCGGTGGATTCCAGCTGAAACACGCCGATGGAGCCGCCCGAGGACAAAAGCTCGTAGGTCGCCGGATCGTCGAAGCCCAGCGCGTCCATATCCGGGCGCTCATGGCCGGACTGCTCGATATAGTCGAGCGCGCGCGCGATGACGGTGAGGGTCTTCAGCCCAAGAAAGTCGAACTTCACAAGCCCGGCCGGCTCCACCCATTTCATGTTGAACTGGGTGGCGGGAAGATCGGAACGCGGGTCCTGGTAGAGCGGGACCAGCTCTGTGAGCGGCCGGTCGCCGATCACCACCCCGGCGGCGTGGGTGGAGGCGTTGCGGAACATGCCCTCAAGCTGCAGCGCCACCTCAATGAGGCGGGCGACCTGCTCGTCCTCCTCGCGCATGGCCTGAAGCTTGGGCTCCTGCTGCACGGCTTCTGCGAGCGTCGTGGGCTGGGCGGGGTTGTTGGGCACCAGCTTGGCGATCCGGTCCACCAGCCCGAACGGCAGCTGGAGCACCCGGCCCACATCGCGCACCACAGCGCGCGCCTGCAGCGTGCCGAAGGTGATGATCTGGGCGACCCGGTCGGCGCCGTACTGATCCTTCACATAGCGAATGACCTCGCCGCGACGGTCCTGACAGAAGTCCACGTCGAAGTCGGGCATGGACACCCGTTCAGGGTTCAAGAAGCGCTCGAACAGCAGACCGAAGCGCAGCGGATCGAGATCGGTGATGGTCAGCGCCCAGGCCACCAGAGACCCCGCGCCCGACCCCCGGCCCGGCCCGACCGGGATATCGTTCGCCTTCGCCCATTTGATGAAGTCGGAGACGATCAGGAAATAGCCGGGAAAGCCCATGCGCTCGATGATGCCGAGCTCATAGTCCAGGCGCTCGTCATACTCTGCGCGCGGCGCGGACGCCTCGATCTTGGCCAGCCTAGCGTCCAGGCCGGCGCGAGCCTGAGCGCGCAGCTCCTCGGCCTCGTCGCGGTCGCCCTCGGTGGGAAAGCTGGGAAGGATCGGATCGCCGGTGCGCGGCCGGAAGGCGCAGCGCCGCGCGATCTCGAGGGTGTTCTCGACCGCCTCGGGCAAATCGGAGAAGCGCTCGGCCATCGCCTCGCCGGACTTGAAATAATGCTCGGCCGTGACCTGGCGCCGATCGGTCTGGCTGACATAGGCGCCTTCGGCGATGCACAAGAGCGCGTCATGGGCGCCGTGCTTGTCGGCGGTGACGAAGTACGGCTCGTTGGTGGCCACAAGCGGCAAGGCGCGCGCATAGGCGCGCTCCACCAGATAATCCTCAGCCGTCACGTCGTCCGGACGGCCATGGCGCTGCAGTTCGATATAGAGCCGGTCGGCGAAGGCGGCCTGAAGCTGATCGAGCACCGCGTCGGCCGGTCCGGTCCGGCCGGCGCAGGCGAGCCGGTTGAGCACCCCGTCATGGCCGCCGGTCAGGCAGATCAGCCCCTCGGCGTGACCGAGCAGGCGCTTCAGCGAGATATGGGCCTCGTCGGTGGGGCCGACCTCAAGATAGGCGGCCGAGGACAGCTTCATCAGATTGTTGTAGCCGGCCTGGTCCTTGGCCAGCAGGACGATGGTTCCGTCCGGCGTCGAGCGCTCGCCCGGTCGCGGCGCTTCGACCTGGACCGACAGGGTGCACCCGATGATCGGCTGCACGCCCGCGCCGGACAGGGTTTCGGAAAATTCCAGCGCGCCGAACAGATTATTGGAGTCGGTCAGCGCCGCGGCGGGCATGGCGAAGTCGGTGCAGAGCTTCGCCGTCTCCTTGATGCGGATCGACCCTTCCAGCAGCGAATAGGGCGAACGCACCCGCAAATGCACGAAAGGCTGCGCCATGTCCGCTCTCCCGCCGCATATCGCGGCCCCGTTCGATTCGACAGGGCCTCAGACTAGCCCGCCGCCCCTATCCGGCGAAGGCGGCGCTGACAGACAGGGCGACACAGATGAAGCCGATGATGACAGCCGCGGAGGTGAGGTCTTCGACGAACGCACGCATGGGACAACTCCTTGTGAGACCAGCCGCGCAGAGCAGCTATTCCTGTTTTGTTCCATTGCATGTTTTCCGGTTTTGTTCCGCCCGTCAAGCCAAATGATTCGTTTGTGGAAAAGCGCTGGCGTTTCAATGTGTTCGTGAAGCGTTCCGCGCGATTCAGGCGGGCGCGTCTTCATCCGACCAAGCGACGACGCGGCCGTCCTGCAAGGTGACCACCCGATCCATCCGCCTGGCGAGCGCGATGTTGTGCGTGGCCACCAGCGCCGCGGCGCCCGCCTCGCGGCACGCCGCGCCGAGAGCGTCGAACACCTGGTCGGACGTGGCCGGATCGAGATTGCCGGTGGGCTCGTCGGCGAGCACGATGCGCGGGCGGTTCACCAGGGCGCGCGCAATGGCGACGCGCTGCTGCTCGCCGCCGGAGAGCTGGCCGGGCCGGTGGGTGAGCCGGCCTTCAAGGCCGAGCGCCACAAGGCGCTCTCGCGCCGCGTCGCGGGCGGCCTTGCGGGAGATCCCGGCGATGAGCTGGGGCAGCGCCACATTATCCAGCGCATCCAGTTCGGGCATCAAGTGGTGGAATTGATAGACGAACCCCACCTCGCGCCGGCGTAGCGCGGTGCGTTCTCGCTCCGACAGGGTAAGCCCGTCGCGCCCCGCCAGGCGGACCTCGCCGGCGTTGGGCTTCTCCAGAAGGGCGGCGGCGTGCAGCAGCGAGGACTTGCCCGAGCCCGACGGGCCCACGAGCCCCACAAGCTCGCCGGGATACAGGTCGAGATCGGCGCCCTTCAGGACGGTGAGGTTCTCGCCCTCGGTCTTATAGGTGCGCTCAAGCCCGCGGATCGACAGCGCCGGTTCTCTATTCATAACGCAGCGCCTCCACCGGATCGATGCGCCCGGCCCGCCAGCTTGGCGGCAGCGTAGCCAGAAGCGCGGTGAAGAAGCCCCAGAACGCCACGAACGCCACCTCGCCCCAGTCGACACGCGCCGGCAGGCGGTAAAGCGAATAGACGCTGGGATCGAAGACCTGGGTGCCGGACGCCCAGCTGACGAAATCCTGTATCGGGCCGATGAAGGCTGTGAACAACAGTCCCAGCACGATGCCGGCCGCCGTGCCCAGCACGCCCACCGCGGCGCCGGCGATGAGGAAGATGCGCATCACCGCGCCCTGGCTCGCGCCCATGGTGCGCAAGATGGCGATGTCGCGGGTCTTGTTCTTCACCAGCATGACAAGGCCGGAGATGATGTTCATCGCCGCAATGAGCACGATGATCATGAGGATGAGCCGCATCGCCACGCGCTCCACCTGCAGCGCGTTCCAGAACGCCTCGTTCTGGCGGCGCCAGTCGAAGACCAGCGTGTTGGCCGGGGTGATTTCGCGGATCGCCTCCTTCACCGGATCAGGCGCGTCGGGATCATCAATGCGCACGTCGATATAATCGCCGCCCGCCGGCTTGTTGAAGAACAGCGCCGCCTGCTCGATCGGCATGTAGACGAGGATGGTGTCGAGATCCTGCACCCCTACGGTGATGATCCCGGCGACCGTATAGGCTTTGGATCGCGGCGTGGTCCCGAGCGCGGTCTGCGCGCCGCGTGGGGTGACGAGGGTCACCGAATCGCCCGCGCGCACGCCCAGCTGGCCGGCCATGGCCGAGCCGATGATGATCTCGTTTCCGCCGTTGCGCCCTTCCCCGAAGGTTTCCGCCGAGCCCTGCACCAGCCCGCCTCCGGCCTCGTCGGCGCCGCGCGCCCCGGTGATCAGGTCGAAACGGCGCAGATCCTGCGGCCGGACGCCGGCGACCTGGGCGAAGGCGGCCTGGCGCCCCGACGTGACCAGAGCCTGGCCCACGGCGACGGGGCCGGCCTGGCGCACGCCGTCAAGCTGAAGGATGCTGTCGGCGATGGCGCCGGAGTCGCCGTCCGCGCCGGCGGCGTCTTGGGGCAGATAGACATAGACATGGGGCTGAACGCCCAGAAGCCGGGTGAGGAGCTCGTGGCGAAACCCGTTCATCACGCTCATCACGGCGATGAGCGCGGTGACCGCCAGCATGATCCCCACAAACGAGATGATGGAGATCAACGTCACCCCGCCCTGTTTGCGGCGCGCGCGCAGGTATCTGAACGCTAAGAGAAACTCGAACGCCGAGAACGGACCGGCGCCGCGCTCGGGAAGGCGCGTCTCGGCGGTGTCAGCCATCACGAGAACGCTCCTTCAGCGAGCCTCGCCACCGCGTCCTCGATGGACAGCTCGTGCTTTTCGCCGGACTTTCGGATCTTCACCTCGGCCTTGCCCTCCTTCACCCCGCGCGGCCCCAGGACCAGCTGATAGGGAAGGCCGATCAGGTCCATGGTGGCGAACTTGGCGCCGGCGCGCTCAGCCGTATCGTCCAGCAGCGGCTCCCTGCCGGCGAGCGACAGGGCCTCGTAGGCGCCCTGGGCCGCGGCGTCGGTGGCCGCATCGCCGGCTTTGAGATTGACGATCCCCACCCCGAACGGCGCCACGGCTTCCGGCCAGATCACCCCGGTCTCGTCGTGATGAGCCTCGATGATGGCGCCCAGAAGCCGCGAGACCCCGACCCCGTACGAGCCCATGTGCACCTCGCGCTCCTGCCCGTCGGGATGGGCGACCTTCGCGCCCATGGGCTTTGAGTACTTGTCGGCGAAGTAGAAGATATGGCCCACCTCGATGCCGCGCGCGGTCAGACGGCGCTCGGCGGGCACTTCGGCCTCGAACCGGCCGGCCTCGTGCATCTCGTCGGTGGCGGCGTAATGGGCGGTGCGCGCATCCACATAGGGCTGCAGATCGCCGTCGAAATCCACGTCCAGGCCCGGCGCCGGCATTTCAGCCAGGGCGGCGTCGAGAAACACTTCACTTTCACCGGTTTCGGCCAGAATGATGAACTCGTGGGAGAGGTCCCCACCGATGGGCCCGGTGTCGGCGCGCATGGGCACGGCCTTCAGCCCCATGCGGGCGAACGTGTTGAGATAGGCCACGAACATGCGGTTATAAGATCGCCGCGCGCTCTCTTCGTCCAGATCGAAGGAGTAGGCGTCCTTCATCAAAAACTCGCGCCCGCGCATGACGCCGAAGCGAGGGCGGATCTCGTCGCGGAACTTCCACTGGATGTGATAAAGAATCTTCGGCAAGTCCTTGTAGGACCTTGCATAAGCGCGGAAGATCTCGGTGATCATCTCCTCGTTCGTGGGACCAAAGAGCAAGTCGCGGTCGTGCCGGTCGACGATGCGCAGCATCTCCTTGCCGTAGCCGTCATAGCGCCCGCTCTCGCGCCACAGATCGGCGGGCTGGAGCGTCGGCATCAGCATTTCGATGGCGCCGGCGCGGTCCTGCTCCTCGCGCACGATTTGCTCGATCTTCTTCAGCACCCGGTGACCCAGCGGCAGCCAGGCGTAGATGCCCGCCGCCTCCTGGCGGATCATGCCCGCGCGCAGCATCAGCCGGTGGGAGACGATCTGCGCCTCGGCCGGGGTTTCCTTCAGGACGGGCAGGAAGAAGCGGGACAGGCGCATGAAACACTCGGGGAGCGGGCCGCAGCGGCGGCGTTATCGGTTCGTCGATGATTAGACCGGGCTGGCGGGTGGGGGCAAGCGGGGATGAGGAAGAAGCGCGGGTCGCTTTCCTCCCCCGTTTACGGGGGAGGTGTCCCGGACGCAGTCCGGGGCGGAGGGGGGATTGCGGCGGTTGCGCGAGCGGCTCCCCCCTCCACCACTTCGTGGTCCCCCTCCCCCGCACGCGGGGGAGGAAATCACCCCGCGCTCGGAATGGGCCCCAGGCTCACCAGTTCGAACTCCCACAGCACGAAATAGATCATCCAGAACCCCGCCGCGATCACGCTGGTGAGCTTGAACTTATATTTAAGCTGCGGATCGGCGGGCGCGCCGGGTTCGGATCCGGGTTCGATGTCGCCGGCCTCCTGCTGGCTCTCGACGCGCAGCGGCAGGACGCAGAAGAACACCATCCACCACACGATGAGATAGACGACGATGCCGGTGACGAAGCCGACGCCGTTATCGGGCAGGAAAAGCTGGGCGATCCAGAGGACAAGAACGAGGCCGACAAGGCCCCACGACGCATAGCGGATCAATCGCCGCCCTCCCCAAGCCGGACCTCAGGGTCCTGCATCAATTCGATCAGCACGCCGCCGGTGTCTTTCGGATGGACGAAGATGACCGGGACGCCGTGCGCGCCGATATAGGGCTCGCCGGTTCCCAGCACAGTGGCGCCGCGCTCAGCCATGGCGTCGCGGGCCTGGAGGATGTCGGGCACTTCAAAGCACATATGGTGCTGGCCGCCCTTTGGGTTCTTCTCCAGGAATTTATGGATCGGCGAGCCCTCGCCGGCCGGCTCGATCAGCTCGATCTGCATATTGGGCAGGGTGACGAAGATCACCTTCACGCCAAGATTTTCAAACGTCTTCGCCTCGGTGGCGTCGGTGGCGCCGTAAAGATCGGCGTAGACCTTCGCGGCGGCGTCCACATCGGGCGTGGCGACGCCCACGTGATTGAGACGGCCGATTTTCATGACGCTCTCCTTGGGATTCGAAGTGGTCGCCTTTTCGAACCGCAAAACCGGTCCCCACTTTTGCTGAAAAAGCTCTAGGTGCTCAGAACGATGGCTTCCACATGGGGTTTCTTACCCCAGATGCGGTTGGCCTCCCGGCGCACGGCGCGGCGCAGCGCCTCCTCCACGGCCGCTTCGTCGCGCTTGTCCTTCTTGCCCAGGCGCTTGAACGCGTCTTCGGCCGCCTCGGCGAGCTCGTCCATGAAGTCTTCGATGTCGAACGCCTCGGTTTCAGCGACGCCCATGCAGCGTATGTCGATTTCGCTGACCAGATCGCCGCCGGAGACGATGGCGGCCACCACCACATGGCCGGAGACGGCCAGGCGTCGGCGCTCCTTCAGGGAGTCTGCTTCGGCCTGCGTCAGGAAGTTGCCGTCCACGTGAAGCCGGCCTGACGGCGCTTCGTCGACGATGGCCGCGCCGTCCTTCGTGATGCGGATCACCGCGCCGTTATGGGGGGCGAGCGACTGGGGCACCTGCAGCTCGCGGGCGTATTTCGCGTGCTCTTTAAGGTGCCGGTACTCGCCGTGCACCGGAATGGCGATCTTCGGCTTGGCCCAGGCGTACATCTGCGCGAGCTCGTCACGGCAGGGATGGCCGGAGACGTGGATGTGCATGTCCTTTTCGGTGACGATCTCCACGCCGCGCGCGGCGAGCTTGTTCATCAGATCGAAAATGCCGCGCTCATTGCCGGGGATGATGCGCGAGGAGAAGATCACCGCGTCGCCGTCATTGAGGGTGACGTTGCGATGGGTTCCCTCGGCGATGCGCGACAGCGCCGCGCGCGGCTCGCCCTGGGAGCCGGTGCACAAATAGAGGATCTTGTCGGGCGGGAAATACCCCGCCTCGTCCTCTTCCACGAAGGGCGCCACGTCGGCGAGCAGGCCCACGGCCTTTGCGGCGGCCGTCATGCGGTGCATGGACCGGCCCACCAGGCAGACCCGGCGCCCGTTGGCTTCGGCCGCCTTGATGGCGGTTTCAAGCCTTGCGACGTTCGAGGCGAAGGCCGCGATCGCCACCCGGCCGTCATACTCGCCCACCAGCTTGGTGAGGTTCTCGCGCACGCCCAACTCGGAGCCGGATTCGCCGTGGGTGAAGACGTTGGTGGAATCGCACACCATCGCCAGCACGCCCTCTTCGCCGGCCGCTTCCAGCTTGGCGATGTCGGTGGAGGCGCCGATCAGCGGATCGGGATCGATCTTCCAGTCGCCGGTGTGCAGCACAAGACCGGCCGGCGTGCGGATGATCAGCCCGTTGGGTTCCGGGATGGAGTGGGTGAGCGTCACCATCTCCAGATCGAACGGGCCGATCTCGAACCGGTCGTGCAGGCCGATCTCGATGAGCTCGGCCTCGCCCAGAAGGCCATGTTCGGCGAGCCGGTCGCGCATGAGCCAGGCGGTGAACGGCGTGGCGTAGATCGGGCAGCGCAGCCGGCGCCAGAGATGGGCCACCGCGCCCATATGGTCTTCATGGGCGTGGGTCAGCACGATGGCCGCGAGCTGGTGCTTGCGGTCCTCGATGAAGCGCGGATCGGGGGTGATGATGTCGATCCCCGGCGTTGTCAGATCGCCGAAGGTGACCCCGCAATCGACGATGATCCAGGTCTGGTCCTCCTCGCTCGGCCCGTAGCCGTAGAGATTGAGGTTCATCCCGATCTCGCCGGACCCGCCCAGCGGCACGAAATAAAGGGCCTGGCTGTCGTCGTCCTGGGTCTTTGTGTTCTTGCTCAAGCTGCTTGTTCTCCGGGCGCGTTGCGCCGCCAGACTTCATGAAGGCCGCGAATGGTCACATCAGGATCATAGTGATCAATGGTGCGCGTCGCGCCCTCGAACAAGGAGGCGACGCCGCCGGTCGCGACGACGGTCATGGGCTCGCCGTACTCGGCTTTCAGCCGCGTCACAAGCCCGTCGATGAGATCGATATAACCCCAGAACACCCCCGACTGCATCGCGCCGACCGTGTCCTTGCCTAAAACGCGAGGCGGTTTTTCGATGGCGATGCGCGGCAGGCGGGCGGCGGCCTGGTGCAGCGCCTGCATGGACAGATTGATGCCCGGCGCAATGATTCCGCCTTCAAAGGCCCCGTCTGCGCTGACCACGTCGAACGTGGTCGCGGTCCCGCTATCGACGATGCACAGCGCGCCCTCATACTTCACCCGGCACCCCAGCGCGTTCACCAGGCGGTCCGCGCCGGCGTCCTGGGGCCGGGCGAGATTGACGCTGACGCCGAGATCGACGCCCGGCTCGCCCACCACCAGAGGCTCGCCGCCGAGATAGCGCCGGGCGAGGTTTCGAAGATTGAACAGGGATTGGGGCACCACCGAGGAGATGACGCAGCTCTTGATGTCCTTCAAGGAAAGGTCCTGAAGCTGGAGGAGCTGGTTCAGCCAAACCGCGTATTCGTCGGCGGTGCGTGTGGAATAGGTGGCCGTGCGCCATTGGGCGCGCCAGTCGGTCCCGTCATGGACGGCGAAAAGCGTATTGGTGTTGCCGCAATCAATGGCGAGAAGCATGGGTCCACCTTTGTAGTCCTCAACGCTCTTTTCCTCCCCCGCCTGCGGGGGTGGTGTCCGCGTAGGGGACGGTGGGGGGGATCGCGGCTCTAAAGCCAGGCGGCTCCCCCCTCCACCACTTCGTGGTCCCCCTCCCCCGTGAACGGGGGAGGAAAAGCGCACCGCAGCATCTACCCCTGCGGAAAAAACACGTCGCCCGCCGAGATAAAGCGCCGCGCGCCGCCAGGCAAATCAAGCCTCAACGAGCCGTCCTCGTGAAGGTCGGCGAACACGCCCTCCAGAGTCTCGCCGTCCAGGCGCACAGTGCACGTTTCGCCAAGCCCCCGGGCGCGCGCGAGCCAGGCTTCGCGCAGCGGCGTAAAGCCGCCCTGAGCCCATTTCGCGCGCCAATGCTCGAAACGGCGCGACAGCGTCTCCACAGCCTGTTCCGGGCTCACCTGGGCGCCATGCACTGAAAAGTCGGTGGCCGGCCGCTCGGAGTCGTCTGGGTGGTGGGCGAGATTGACGCCGATCCCCACCGCGAGCCAGAGCCCGCCGTCCTTGTGCGCGCCCGACTCAAGCAGAATCCCCGACACCTTGCGCCCCGCGACGAGCACGTCGTTCGGCCATTTCAGCCGCACGAGGTCGGGATCGACATGCGCCGCCGCGAGATCTCCGACAGCGAGGGCCGCGGCGAAGGAGAGGTTCGCCGCCTCGGCCGGCGTGGCGTTCAGCCGGTAAAGGCCGGTGGTGAAGAGATTACCGCTTGCGCTGGTCCAGGCGCGGCCGCGGCGCCCGCGCCCGGCGGTCTGGGTCCTGGCGACGATCCACAGCGGGCCCGCCTCACCGGCGAGGGCGCGGCGCTTGGCCTCCTCGTTCGTGGAGTCGAGTTCGTCGAAGACCTCGATGCGCAAGGCGCTAGCCGCCGATGCCGGTCCCGGCGCGGATCACCTGAGCAAGCAGGATCGCCACGAAGGGCACAAGCACCACGGTGGCCAGCCCCGCTGCGCGGCTGACGAAGGCGACACCGGTCGGCGCCGGCTGGAATTCGCCTTCCGGCTCGTCGAACCAGATCACCTTCACGACCTTCAGGTAATACGCCATGGACACCGCCGAGAAGAGCAGCGCGACGACCACCAGCCAGACAAGCCCTGCGCTGGCCGCGGCGTAGAACACGAACAGCTTGCCGAAAAAGCCCACCAGGAACGGCATGCCGCCGATGGAGAACATCAGCGCGGTCATGGCCCAGCCCAGCGCGGGCCGCGTCTGGGCGAGCCCTGCAAGGTCCTCGATTCGCTCCACCATGCCTTCGGCCCGGCGCATGGAGAGGATCACGCCGAACGCGCCGGCCACGCCGATGACGTAAAGCGTCATGTAGAGCAGCACCGACCACAGGCCAAGCTGGGTTCCGGCAGCCAGGCCCACCAGCGCGTAGCCCACATTGCCGATGGAGGAATAGCCCATCAGGCGCTTGATGTTGGTCTGCATCAGCGCGCCGAACGCGCCGAACGCCATGGACAGAAGCGCAAGCACGATGATCACCTGGCGCCAGTCGTCCACCATGGAGGCGAAGGGCTCCATCAGCACCCGGGCCAGCAGCGCCATGGCGGCGAGCTTGGGCGCGGTGGCGAAGAAGGCCGCCACCGGCGTGGGCGCGCCCTCATAGACGTCGGGCGTCCACATGTGGAACGGCGCGGCGGAGATCTTGAACGCGAGCCCCGAGATCACGAACACCAGGCCGAACAGAAGCCCGATATTGGTCCCCTCCTCGCCTGCAGCGACCGCGATGCCGGCGAACTCGGTGGTGCCTGCAAAGCCGTAGACCAGCGACGAACCATAGAGCAGAAGGCCTGAGGACAGGGCGCCGAGCACGAAGTATTTCAGCCCCGCTTCCGAGGCCCGCAGGGAATCCCGGTTGAAGGCGGCCAGGATGTAGAGCGAGAGCGATTGCAGTTCGAGCCCGAGATAGAGCGTGATCAGATCATCGGCGCTGACCATGAAGGACATGCCCAGCGCGGCAAGCAGGACCAGGACCGGGAACTCCGGCTTGGAGAGCTTTTCGGTCTCCAGGTATTTCGACGCCAGAAGCAGCGCGGCGGCGGCGGCGAGGAAGACCACGGTCTTGGCGTAGAGCGCAAAATTGTCCACAGCGAACGCGCCGCCGAACAGCGAGGCTGGTTCCTCACCTGCGGTGAAGACCGCCACGGCGGCTGCAGCGATCAGCAAAAGGGTCGCCAGGCGCATCACCAGGCGGGCCCCGCCCTCTTCGTTCTTCCAGTAGACGCCGAGCATCAAGAAGGCGAGCGCGCCGACCGCGAGCATCAGCTCGGGAATCATCAGCGAGAGATCATTGAGAAGCGAGGACGCGGACATGGCTAGCCTTCGGTATCGGTCTGGGGCGCGGCTTCGATGGGTTCAAAGGCGTTGATCTCTTCGAACGCGGGAAGCGTGGCGGCCTCGTAGTGCTCGATAAGCTGGGTGACGCTGGCGCGCGTCGTTTCGGTGATCGGCGTGGTGAAGAAGCCGAAATAGATCGCCAGCACGGCCAGGACGGACAGATTGATCCATTCGCGACCGTTCAGATCGGTGGCGGTCTCCAGCTTGGGATTGGTGATCTCGCCGAAGACGACCTTCTTATAAAGCGTCAGCATGTAGACCGCAGAGAAGATCACTCCCAGCGCCGCGCCGAAGGCGACGCGCGGATCGACCTCAAACGCGCCCATCATGGTGGTGATCTCGCCCACGAAGCCGGACGTGCCGGGAAGGCCCACATTGGCCATGGCGAACAGGGCGAAGAAGGCGGCGTAGACCGGCATCTTGTGCACCAGCCCGCCATAGAAGGCGATCTCGCGGGTGTGGAAGCGGTCATAGATCACGCCCACCAGAAGGAAGAGCGCGCCGGAGATGATCCCGTGGGAGATCATCTGGAAGATGGCGCCCTGGATGCCCAGCTCGTTGGCGGCGAAGATCCCGAGCGTCACAAAGCCCATGTGCGCCACGGACGAATAGGCGATGAGCTTCTTGATGTCGGTCTGCCTGAACGCCACCAGCGAGGTGTAGACGATGGCGATGATCGACAGCACGAAGACCAGCGGCTGGAAATACGCGCTCGCGTCCGGGAACATGGGCAGCGAGAAGCGCAGGAAGCCGTAGCCGCCAAGCTTCAGCAAGATGCCCGCCAGGATCACCGAGCCGGCCGTGGGCGCCTGCACGTGGGCGTCCGGCAGCCAGGTGTGCACCGGCCACATGGGCATCTTCACCGCAAAGCTGGCGAAGAATCCCAGCCACAGCCAGGTCTGCAGGCTCTCGGCGAAGGGGAAGGTCAAAAGAACTTCGATGTCGGTGGTGCCGGCCTGGATGAACATCACGATCATCGCGGCCAGCATCAGCACCGAGCCGACGAAGGTGTAGAGGAAGAACTTGAAGGCGGCGTAGATCCGGTTGGCGCCGCCCCACACCCCGATGATCAGGAACATCGGGATGAGCGAGCCTTCGAAGAAAATGTAGAACAGCACCAGGTCGAGCGCGCAGAAGATGCCGATGACCAGCGTCTCAAGCAGCAGGAAGGCGGCCATATAATCGGCGACGCGCTTCTTCAGCCCCCAGCTGGACAGGATGCAGATCGGCATCAGGAAGGCGGTCAGCAGCACGAACAGAATGCTGATCCCGTCCACGCCCATCTTGTAGGAGACGCCCAGATCGCCGAGCCAGGCCGCGCTCTCCACGAACTGGAAGTCCGGGTTGGAGGCGTCGAACTCCAGCACCAAAAGCACGGACAGCGCGAACACGAAGCCGGTGACGAACAGGGCGATGCCCTTGGCGTTCTTGTCGCGCGACTCCGCGTCCTCGGCCCGCATCACCGAGCGCAGGATCAGGATCGCCACCGCGCCCAGGGCCGGCAGGAAGGTGATCGCGGAAAGAATTGGAAGCTGAGAGAGCATTACCCCGTTACACCCCGGCGCGCGCGATGATCCAGAGCGCCAGTCCCAGCACTCCGATCAGCATTAAGAAGGCATAGTGGTACACGTACCCGCTCTGCATGCGGGCGATCCGCTTGGCGCCGGCGAGCGCGGTCCCCGCCACGCCGTTCGGGCCGAAGCCGTCGATGATCTTCTGGTCGCCCACCTTGGCGAACAGATCGCCCAGCGCGCGCGTGCCCTTCACGAACACCGCGTCATAGGCCTCGTCGAAGAACCACTTGTTATAAAGGAAGGTGTGCAGCGGTCCGCCGCGCGCCGCGATGCGGGCGGGCAGGCCCGGATTGGCCATGTAGAAGAACCAGGCCAGCGCAAAGCCGAGCGCGGAGACCGCCACCGGCAGGATCAGCACCCAGGCGGGGTGGCGCGGGCTGGCGGTCTCTCCGCCATAATCGTCTTCGCCATAGGCCGCCTCGCGTGGAGCGTCCTGGCCGGTCTGATCCGCGCCTGCGCCGCCCCCCTCGTCGGCGTAGGCGCTCGTACCGTGATCGCCGTAGCCGCTGTCGGGGCCGTACTTGTAGTCGGAATAGGCGCCGGCCGGCAGGGACTCGCCCCAGAAGGTCTGGGCGCCCTTACCGACGAAATCTGACTTGAACACGCCGCCGGCGAACACCGCGCCGACCGCCAGCAGGATCAGCGGGGTGAGCATAACCCAGCCGCTTTCGTGGGCGTGCTTCAGGTTTTCAGGATCGCCGCGGTGCTTGCCGTGGAAGGTCATGAAGATGAGGCGCCAGGAATAGAAGCTCGTCAGGCCCGCGGCCAGGATGCCGATCCAGAACGCGAACAGTCCGAACGGCAGGCCCGCCTGGCCCATGGCGAAGGCCTCTTCGATGATCATGTCCTTCGAATAGAAACCGGCGAAGCCAAGCCCCAGAAGCGGGATCCCCACACCGGTCAGCGCCAGCGTGCCGATGATCATCAGGATCCAGGTCATGGGCAGAAGCTTGTAGATCCCGCCCATGTTGCGCATGTCCTGCTCGTCGTGCAGGCCATGAATGACCGAGCCGGCGCCGAGGAACAGCAGCGCCTTGCAGAAGGCGTGCGTGAACAGGTGGAACATGGCCGCCGAATAGAGCCCGAGCCCGGCGGCGAAGAACATGTAACCCAGCTGTGAGCAGGTGGAGTAGGCGATCACACGCTTGATATCGTTCTGCACCAGGCCCACCGTCGCCGCGAAGATCGCGGTGACCGCGCCGATGAAGGTGATGAAGGCCGAGGTGTTCGGCGCCAGCTCGAAGATCGGATAGGCCCGGCAGACCAGGAACACGCCCGCGGTCACCATGGTGGCTGCGTGGATAAGCGCGGAGACCGGCGTGGGGCCTTCCATGGCGTCAGGCAGCCAGACATGGAGGAAGAACTGGGCCGACTTGCCCATGGCGCCGATGAACAGGAGGAAGGCGATCAGCTCAAGCGCCATGAACTCCAGGCCGAACACGGTCAGCACCGCGTCCTGCATGTCGGGGATCTGGGCGAAGACCTCGTCGAACTTCACCGTACCGAATACGGCGAACACCGCCATCACACCCAGCGCCAGGCCGAAATCGCCCACCCGGTTGGTGACGAACGCCTTGATGGCGGCGGAGTTGGCGCTCTCTTTTTTGTACCAGAAGCCGATGAGCAGGTAGGAGGCGAGCCCCACGCCCTCCCAGCCGAAGAACATCTGGATGAAGTTGTCGGCCGTCACCAGCGACAGCATGGCGAAGGTGAACAGCGACAGATAGGCGAAGAAGCGCGCCCGGTGCGGATCGTGGGACATGTAGCCCCAGGAGTAGACGTGCACCAGGCTGGAGACGCTGGTGATCACCACCAGCATGATCGCCGACAACGTATCCAGCTTGATCGCCCAGTTCACCTCGAATCCGCCGATGGCGATCCACTGGGCGAGTTCGATGGTGCGCGCATTGCCGCCGAAGGCCACGTCCACGAAGACGGCCACGGAGGACAGCGCGGCGAGGATGGTCCCGCCGGTGGTGAGGATCTGCGCGGCGCGGTCGCCGATCTGCTTTTGGAGCAAGCCGGCGATGATCGCTGCGAGGAGCGGCGCGAAGACGACGATATAGGCCATGGCTGTAGCGTCAGCCCTTCATCAGATTGGCGCCTTCGACCGCGATGTCACCGCGGTTTCTGAAGAAGACGACGAGAATGGCGAGACCGACGGCGGCCTCGGCCGCGGCGACGGTCAGGATGAACATGGCGAAGACCTGGCCGACGAGGTCGCCGAGATGGGCGGAAAACGCCACCAGGTTGATGTTGACCGCGAGCAGCATCAGCTCGATCGACATCAAAAGGATGATCACGTTCTTGCGGTTCACGAAGATCCCGAACACCCCGATGGTGAACAGGAGCGCGGCGACCACGAGATAGTGTCCGAGGGAAACCTCAAGCATCAGCCGATCCCTTCGCCGGATTTGACGTCGACCACCTCCACCGAGTCCGCGCGGGGGCGCGTGACCTGGCGGTGCATGTCCTGGCGCTTGACCCCGTCGCGATGACGCAGGGTGAGCACGATGGCGCCGATCATGGCGACCAGCAGGATGAGGCCGGCGAGTTGGAAATAGAGAACGTAATCGTCGTAGATGAGCGCGCCGAGCGCTGCCACATTGTCCACGCCCTCAGGCGTCGGTGCGGCGAGATTGCCCGCGGCGCTGTCGGCGGTCACCCACGCAAAGCCGGTCACCGCAAGGATGCTCGCCAGAGCCACCGCCACGAAGCCGCCCAGCGGCGCGTTCTCGATGAAACCGGCTTTCAGCGCAGCAAAATCGATATCCAGCATCATCACGACGAACAGGAACAAGACCGCGACCGCGCCCACATAGACGATCACCAGGATCATCGCGAGAAACTCCGCGCCCAGGATCACGAAGAGCCCGGCGGCGGAGAAGAAGGTCAGGATCAAAAACAGGACCGCGCGCACCGGATTCTTCACCGACACCACCATGAGCGCCGACAGGATCGCGATCGCGGACAGAATGTAGAACGCCGCCGCTTGCAGCACGGGCTTCTCCCCTTCGGGACGGGCGGCGAGGAGGCCCCTCGCCGGTTCTAGAGCGGACGGGCCGTACGAAGAATCCGTAGGGCCGCTGTGGAGTCGGGCGCCGTAATAGCGCTACCGGTAGCGCGCGTCGAGTTCGAGGTTCCGCGCGATTTCACGTTCCCACCGGTCGCCGTTGTCGAGGAGCTTTTCCTTGTCGTAGTACAGCTCTTCGCGGGTCTCGGTGGCGAATTCGAAGTTGGGGCCTTCCACGATCGCATCCACCGGGCAGGCTTCGGCGCAGAAGCCGCAATAGATGCATTTGACCATGTCGATGTCGTAGCGCGTGGTGCGCCGTGAACCGTCGGCGCGCGGCTCGGCCTCGATGGTGATGGCCTGGGCCGGGCACACCGCTTCACACAGCTTGCAGGCGATGCAGCGCTCTTCCCCGTTGGCGTAGCGGCGCAGCGCATGCTGGCCGCGGAAGCGCGGGGAGAGCCGCCCCTTTTCAAACGGATAGTTGATGGTGGGCTTGGGGCGGAAGAAATACTTCATGCCGAGCCCGAACGCGCCCCAGAAGTCCAGAAGGGCGGCGCCGCGAAGGGTTTGGGCGATCCGGTTCATCTCGATGATCCTTAGCCTGCGGCTGCTTGAGTGTAGACGACGATCCCGCCCATGACGGCCACCGCCGCCAGCGAGGTGGGCAGGAAGATCTTCCAGCCCAGACGCATCAGCTGGTCATAGCGGTAGCGCGGCACCAGCGCCTTCACCATGGCGAACATGAAGAAGAAGAACACGACCTTGATGGCGAACCAGAACACCGGCGGGATCCAGGTGAACGGCGCCACGTCGAAGGGCGCGTGCCAGCCGCCGAAGAACAAGACCGTCATCAGCGCGCACATGAGCACGATGTTGAGATATTCACCGATCATGAAGAGCAGGTAGGGGGTGGAGGAATACTCCACCTGATAGCCCGCCACGAGCTCGGATTCGGCCTCGGGAAGGTCGAACGGCGGCCGGTTCGTCTCCGCCAGGGCGGAGATGAAGAAGATCACGAACATGGGGATGGTGATCAGGAAAACCGGCCAGGGCAGCATGTCCAGCGACAGGACGTGCCAGTTCCAAAAGCCCCCGCCTTGAGCCTCCACCACGGTGGAGAGGTTCATGGAGCCGGCCATCAAAAGGATCGTCACCAGCACGAAACCGATGGAGACCTCATAGGAGACCATCTGCGCGGCCGACCGGAGCGAGCCCAGGAACGGATATTTCGAGTTCGACGCCCAGCCGCCCACAATGATGCCGTACACGCCCAGCGAGGAGATCGCGAAGATGTAGAGGATGCCCACGTTCAGATCGGCGATCACCCAGCCCGGCGCCACCGGAATCACAGCCCAGGTGATGAAGGCGAAGATGAAGGTGAGAAGCGGCGCCAGCAAAAACAGCGGCCGATCGGCGCCGGCGGGCACCACGATTTCTTTCACCACGAATTTGATGAAGTCGGCGAAGGACTGCAGCAGGCCGAACGCGCCGACCGTGTTCGGGCCCTTGCGCATCTGCACCGCCGCCCAGACCTTGCGGTCCATCAACAACAGGAAGGCGAGCGAGAGCAGCAGGACGATCACGAAGCCCATGATCTGGGCCACCGCCAGAAGCGAGCCCATAAGCGGGCCGTGATCGGTCACGAAATCGTACATCAGTCCGCGTCCTTGTCGGTCTTATCGCCGCCACCGGCGGTCCGGCTCGAATTGAACACCAGGGCCCACATCAGCCCCACGGCGAGCCCCATGGGGAGTCCCGCAGCCAGGCCGAGCATCACCGTCATGGAGATCCCGAAGGCGAACCCGAACATCAGCCCGACGAGCGTGTTGGTATTGAGCCATCGCCCCATCGTCTAGACCTCGCCGCTGCGATCGGCGTCTGCGGGCTGCTTTCCGAACAGCACCGCCCAGGTCAGCCCCAGGGCGAGGCCCAGCAGCAGCCCTCGCACCATCATGTCGTTTGAACCGCCGATGCCGGCGCCGGTGAGAAGCGCCAGCGCCCACGGCACGTTGGTGCGCGCATTGAACAGGCGTTTGACAAGGGCGCCGGCGGTCATCGCTTACTCCGCAGCCTGAAGCTCGGCGCGCGCCGCCTTCACCATGGCGGAACACTCCGCCAGGGTTTTCGAAGCGCGCGCGATGGCGTTGGTGAGATAGAAGTCCTCCACCGGGCTCTTGAACGGCGCGTCGGACACATCGCCCGCCGCGCCGATCTCGGCGACCTTGAACTCCGCCGTCGACGCCGCGCCGGGCGCATGGTCGATCTGGCCGAAGGTCTCGATCTCCTCGATCAGCGTGGCGCGCAGGGCGTTCAGATCATCATAGGGCAGCGTCTTGCCCATGACGCCGGAGAGCGCGCGGAAGATCGCCCAGTCCTCTTTCGCCTCGCCCTTCGGGAACACCGCCCGCGCGCCCATCTGGACGCGGCCTTCGGTGTTCACGTAGAGCCCGTTCTTCTCGGTATAGGCTGCAGACGGCAGGATCAGATCAGCGCGCATGGCGCCCGCATCGCCGTGATGGCCCACATAGATGACGAAGGCGTCGCCAAGCTTGGCGGTGTCGATCTCATCGGCGCCCAGAAGCACGACCGTTTCGATCTCTCCCTTGGACGCGCCGTCGAGAATGGCGTTCGTGTCACGACCGCCCTCGCCCGGCAGGAATTTGAGATCCAGACCGCCGACCCGGCTCGCCGCGCCGTGCAGCACGTTGAAGCCGTTCCAGCCGTCTTTGACCGCGCCCACCTTGTCGGCGAGCTCCCCGGCCGCGCGCAGCACAGCCGCGCCCTCCTCGCGCGCCAGGGCGCCGGCGCCCACGATGATCATCGGACGTTCGGCGTCTTTGAGGGCCTTTATGATGCCAGTGCGCTTACGCGCCAGCCCCTCAAGGTCTTTCGGCGAAGAGCCCACATGCTCGAAGTCATAGGTCAGATCGGCCGGCTCACCGATCAGACCGATCTCCACATGTTGGGTGTTCAGCCAGCGCTGGCGGATCCGGGCGTTGAGCACCGGCGCCTCCAGGCGCGGATTGGTCCCCACCAACAAAATCGCGTCAGCCTGATCAATGCCGGCGATGGTGGAGTTGAACAGATAGCTCTCACGGGGCCCCTCACCGATCTGCGCGCCGTCCTGGCGGCAATCGATCGAGGTGACGCCCAGCGAGGAGAACAAATCCTTGGCGGCTTTCAGCCCCTCGACATCGTTCATGTCCCCGGCGATCACGCCGATCTTTGACGCGTCGCCGGAGAGCTTGTCCGCGGCGATCTTCAGCGCTTCAGACCAGTCGACGGGCTGCAGTTTGCCGTCTTTTTTGGCGTAGGGGCGATCGAGGCGCTGGCGGCCGAGCCCGTCCCACACGAAGCGGGTCTTGTCGGAGATCCACTCCTCGTTCACGTCGTCGTGGGTGACCGGCATGATGCGCAGCACCGCGCCCATGCGCGCATCCACACGGATATTCGCGCCCAGCGCGTCCATCACGTCGATGCTTTCAGTCTTGTTCAGCTCCCAGGGCCGCGCGTTGAAGGCGTAGGGCTTGGAGGTGAGCGCGCCCACCGGGCACAGATCGATGACATTGCCGGACAGCTCCGACGTCATGGACTGCTCCAGATAGGTGGTGATCTCCATGTCCTCGCCGCGCCCGATGGCGCCCAGCTCGGAGACCCCTGCGATCTCGGTGGCGAAGCGCACGCAGCGCGTGCACTGGATGCAGCGGGTCATGATCGTCTTGATCAGCGGGCCCATATACTTGTCTTCCACCGCGCGCTTGTTCTCGGCGAAGCGCGAGCCCGCGCGGCCGTACGCCATCGACTGGTCCTGCAGATCGCATTCCCCGCCCTGGTCGCAGATCGGGCAGTCCAGCGGGTGGTTGATGAGCAGGAACTCCATCACCCCTTCGCGGGCCTTTTTCACCAGCGGAGAGAGCGTGCGCATCTGCGGCGGCTCGCCGTTCCGCCCGCCGCGCATGTCCTTCACCAGGAAGGCGCACGAGGCGACGGGCTTGGGCGCGCCCACCAGCTCCACAAGGCACATGCGGCAATTGCCGGCGACGGAAAGCCGCTCGTGATAGCAGAAGCGCGGAATCTCCCGCCCCGCGGCCTCAGAGGCCTGCAGAAGATTATACTCCTGCGGAACGGTCACTTCCTCGCCGTCGATGACGATGGTGCGCATGGTGTCGGTCATTGGTTCCCGTCCTTCAGCGCGGCGTCTCTTGCAGATCGAGACGTTTCTCGATCCGGTCGAGGCGCGCTTCTACGCGATCTATACGGCGTTGAACGCCGGCGAAACTGACTTCGAGCGCGGCCTGACGCTCCTCAACCGAGGTCATGCGGGTCTTTAGATCGCCGACCTCTTCAATGACCCGGTCAAGCTTCTCGTCGATGCGGCGCAGATAGCGCAGAACGATGCTGTCAGGCTCTTCGCTCATATCCCCTACTCCGCCGCCACGGCGCCCGTGAACACCGGCTTGCCTTTGCGATAGTTCTCGATGCGCTCTTCGATCTCGTGGCGGAAATGGCGGATGAGGCCCTGGACCGGCCAGGCCGCCGCATCGCCCAGCGCGCAGATGGTGTGGCCTTCCACCTGGCCCGCCACGTCGAGCAGGTCGTCGATCTCGCTGGTCTGGGCTTCGCCGCGCGCCATGCGTTCGAGCACGCGCCACATCCAGCCGGTGCCCTCGCGGCACGGCGTGCACTGGCCGCAGCTTTCGTGCTTGTAGAAATAGCTGATGCGCGCGATCGCCTTCACCACGTCGGTGGACTTGTCCATGACGATGACCGCCGCGGTGCCCAGACCCGATTTGTGCTCCTTCAGAGCATCGAAATCCATCAGCACGTCGTCGCAGATTTCTTTCGGCAGCAGCGGCACCGACGACCCGCCCGGGATCACGGCTTTGAGATTATCCCAGCCGCCGCGCACGCCGCCGCAATACTGCTCCAGAAGCGTTTTGAGGGGGATGCTCATGGCCTCTTCCACATTGCACGGCGCGTTCACGTGGCCGGAGATGGAGAACACTTTCGTGCCGGTGTTTCCCTCGCGGCCAAAGCCGGCAAACCAGTCCGCGCCGCGGCGCAGAATGGTGGGGACCACGGCGATGGATTCCACATTGTTCACCGTCGTCGGCGCGCCGTAGAGGCCGGCGTTCGCCGGAAACGGCGGCTTTAAGCGCGGCTGGCCCTTCTTGCCTTCCAGGCTTTCCAACAAGGCGGTCTCTTCACCGCAGATATAGGCGCCGGCGCCGTGGTGGACGTAGAGATCGAAATCCCAGCCGTGCACATTGTCCTTGCCGATCAGCTTGGCGTCATACGCCTCCTTGATCGCCGCTTCGAGGCGGGACAGCTCGAGCTGATACTCGCCGCGGATATAGATGTAGCAGGCGTGCGCGCGCATGGCGTAGCTCGCGATCAGGCAGCCCTCGATGAGGTGCTGGGGATCGTGACGCATCATCTCGCGGTCCTTGCACGTGCCCGGCTCGGACTCGTCGGCGTTCACAACGAGATAATGAGGACGCGCGCCCACTTCTTTCGGCATGAACGACCATTTCAGGCCCGTGGGGAAGCCCGCCCCGCCGCGGCCGCGAAGGCCCGACTTCTTCACCTGATCGATGATCCAGTCGCGGCCCTGCTCCAGCATCTCCCTGGTGCCGTTCCACGAGCCGCGCGTCTTGGCCGCCTCCAGGCGCCAGTCATGGCGGCCGTAGAGATTGGTGAAGATGCGGTCTTTATCCTGCAGAAGCTGGGTCATGACGCGTTGTTCTCACGATGGTTCAGCCAGAAGGCGGCTCCGGCGAGGCAAAGCCCGAACACCGCCAGCACCGCAGATGTGTCCGCGTTCGGGCTGGAAGTCTGCGTCCAGGCGAAGACCCAGGCCGCGGCCATAAGCGCGAAGACGGCGAACAGGGCGTAGAGGACGGGTTTCATCACCTACTCCTCGCCTGTCTTCGGCGGTGTCTTCTTCGCGGCGGGCTTCTTAGCCGCCGTCGAGGTTTTCGACGCCGGCTTGGTCGCCGCGCCCGATTTCGCGCCGCCGGACGCCTTTGCAGGGCGCTTTTTCGGCGGGGTCTTCGGCTGGCCGGCTTTCGGCTTCTCGGCTTCGGCCTTGTCCTTGGCCGCCGGTTTGGCGATGGAGGGCCCGGTCTTCTTCTCGGTCTCTTCGCGGTCGGTCTTGGCCGCTTTCGACTTCGCCGCAGGCTCGCTGGTCTTCACGGCGTGAGGCAGCTCGGTGATCGCTTGCGCGCGCGAGCCGTCATAGAGGCTTTCCTCGGTGAGCACGTCGACCTTGGCCTGCGTCGGTTCAGAGGCATGGCGCTTGGTGATCGGACCCGGCTCGATCGCTTTACCCGCCACCAGGTCATCGAGCATCTGCTCCAGCGCCTCCGGCGTCAGGTCTTCGTAATAATGATCGCCAGCTGTATTGGAAATCTGGACCATGGGCGCGTTGGCGCAGGCGCCAAGGCACTCCACCTCTTCCCAGGCGAGCTTGCCGTCATTGGAGACGTGCGCCCGCCCCTTGGGCCCGATCTTCGTCTCGCAAACAGCCTTCAGCCCGTCCGCGCCGCGCAGCCAGCACGGCGTGGTGCCGCACACCTGGATCAGGTGCTCGCCGGTGGGGGCGAGGTTGAACATGGTGTAGAAGGTCGCGACCTCGTAGACGCGGATATACGGCATCTCCAGCCGCTCCGCGATCTGACGCATGGCCGGCTCGGGGATCCAGTTTTCCTGCTTCTGCACGATCCACAAAAGCGGGATCACAGCCGAGGCGCGGCGCTCTTCGGGATATTTGTTCAGCCAGAACTTGACCTTCTCCTCGCTCTCCTTGGAGAACGCGAAGGTGTCAGGCTGCTGGGTGCTGAGACGGCGAACGCTCATGAGGGCGCCCCCTCCTTGATGAAGTCGACGCGGGCGATCAGGCCTTCGCGCACGGTGTAGATGACGACAAGATCGATCGGCGCGCTCTTGCTCCGGCCCTCAAGCCAGACGCGCTCATGATCGATCACGCGGTTTCCAACAACGGCCCGGTGCACCGCGATCGCTTCCAGGCCTTCGCTCTTGAAGCGCTCGATGAAGCGCGCGCGAAACGCCTCGCGCCCCGACAGCGACAGCACGCCGGGGAAGTCATAGACCTCTACATCCTCGGCGAAGCACGCCGCGAACGCATCGAGATCGCGCGCATTATACGCGGCGAGCTGGCGTTCGGCGAGCACGGCCGGGCTCAAGGCCTCTTTCGCGGCGGTCGCGGCGGACAGCATTATCGGTCGATCTCCCCGAACACGATGTCCAATGAGCCCAGGATCGCCGAAACGTCGGCCAGCATGTGGCCCTTGTTCAGGTGATCCATGGCCGCCAGGTGCGGGAAGCCCGGCGCGCGGATCTTCACCCGGTAGGGTTTGTTCTCGCCCACCGAGACCATGTAGACGCCAAACTCGCCCTTGGGCGCTTCAACCGCGGCGTAGGCCTGGCCCTCGTCCACGTGGACGCCCTCGGTGTAGAGTTTGAAGTGGTGGATGAGCGCCTCCATGGAGCGCTTCATCTCTGCGCGCCGCGGCGGCGCCCATTTGGTGTCGGTGGGCAGCACCTCGCCCTGGTTCTCTGACTTAGAGAGCCATTCGCAGCACTGCTTCATGATCTTCACGCTCTCGCGCATCTCTTCGATGCGGCACAGATAGCGGTCGTAATTATCGCCGTTCTTGCCGAGCGGAATCTTGAACTCCAGCTCGTCATAGACCTCGTAGGGCTGCGCGCGGCGCAGATCCCAGGCCATGCCCGACCCGCGCACCATCACCCCGGAGAAGCCCCAGGCCAGCGCATCCTCCTTGCTCACCACGCCGATATCGACATTGCGCGCGCGGAAAATACGGCTTTCGGTGAGCAGGCCTTCCATGTCGTCGATGTGCTGGGGGAAATTCTCGCACCAGGCGTAGATATCGTCGATCAAAGCCTGCGGCAGGTCCTGGTGCACGCCGCCCAGGCGGAAGAAGTGCGCATGCAGGCGCGCGCCGGACGCGCGCTCGTAAAAGCCCATGAGCTTTTCACGCTCTTCAAACCCCCAGAGCGGCGGGGTCAGCGCGCCCACGTCCATCGCTTGCGTGGTGATGTTGAGAAGGTGGGCGAGGATGCGCCCGATCTCCGAATACAAAACCCGCACATAGGAGCCGCGCTTCGGGACAGGAATGCCCGCCAGCTTTTCCGCCGCAAGGCAAAAGGCGTGCTCCTGATTCATCGGCGCCACGTAATCCAGGCGGTCAAAATAGCCGATGCCCTGCAGATACGTCTTGTGCTCCAGCAGCTTCTCGGTGCCGCGGTGCAAAAGGCCGATATGGGGATCGACGCGCTCGACCACCTCGCCGTCCAACTCCAGCACCAGGCGCAGCACGCCGTGGGCGGCCGGGTGAACGGGGCCGAAATTGATCGTGAAATTGCGGATGTCAGTTTCGGCCATCAGTTCAGCTCTTCCTGCTCGCCAAAGCGAATGCGTCCGCCCTGCTGCAAAACCTGAATCATTTCAGCGCAGAATTCTCGCTCCGACGCGAGCTGATCGCGCGCACCGGACTCACCCAACGCCTCAAGCATGGAGTCGCGCCGCCGCATCTCCAGCGCGGCGATCGCCATGAGGCGGCGAGCGCGTTCGTCTTCGCTCGCCCCCTCTTCGAACGCGTACGCGCTCCAGTCCAGTTGACGCAGGACGGCGGCTTCGCGCTCCGCCTCGGAGCTTTCCGGCCCGCCGTCGATGAACGCCAGCGACAGGCAGCGCTCTGCGGTCTCGACCTCGTCAGGATGACGCTCTGCGCCAGCCGGGTTCGCGACGAGCAGCGAAGCAAATAGGGCGGCTATCGCGATCACGCCTTGTCCTCCGCCTTCTCATCGCCCGGCAGCACGTATTTCGCGCCTTCCCAGGGGGAGAGGAAATCGAACTCGCGGTATTCCTGCACCAGGTTCACCGGCTCGTAGACCACGCGCTTCTGCTCGTCGTCATAGACGACCTGGGTGAAGCCGGAGAGCGGGAAGTCCTTCCTGAGGGGGAAGCCGTGAAAGCCGTAATCGGTGAGAATGCGGCGAAGGTCCGGGTGGTTGTCGAACAGCACGCCGTACATGTCGAAGGCTTCTCGCTCGAACCAGTTGGCCGCCGGCCACAGCTCGGTCACCGAGGCCACCGGCGTGTCCTCGTCGGTCGCCAGGATCACCCGGATGCGCTGGTTATGGTGCATGGACAGCAGGTGATAGACCACGTCGAACCGGTCGGCCCGGCTCGGCCAGTCAACGCCGCAAATGTCGATCAGCGTGGTGAAGCGGCACACCGGATCATCGCGCAGAAAGCGCATCACCTTGACCACGCGGTCGCGGTGGATCTCCACGGTCAGCTCGCCCACGGCGATCTCGAAGCCCTTGACGTCCTGGTCAAGCGCGGCGGCGATGTGCTCGCCCAGTTCCTGCAGACTGTCGGTCTTGCTCATGACGTCTCACCTTCGAACGCCGCCCAGAATCCATTGAGCGCATCGATCTGCGCGATCAGCCCGTCCATGCACGATTGCAAAGCCTGGCCGCTCAGATTGACGACGCGGGGCATACCGCGCTCGGTCGCGTCGCAGCCCACGACTTGATCGAACAACACCGTCCCGGCCCGATCAGCCACCTGGAGATGGACCCGGATCGCGGCGTCGGCGCTGGCCGCAGTGTAGCCAGGGGGCGGCGTGTAAAGCGCGAGAAATACGAACGGGTCGTATCTCACCGTACGCTCCGCCGTCAGGCCCGCCTCGTACCGGTCGGCAATGAGTGACTGCAAACGGCGCTGCACGATCGCATCGGGCCCGGGAACGGTTATCGCATCCGTCCCAATGGCGCCCGGCGGCGCAAAATGACGGATCTGGCGCGGCCCCTCGGGAGACTGCTGGCGCATCTGAAGCATCAGCGTCGCCGCAGCGGCGTCGGATTCGGACTCGAACGTTTCAAACGAAACTCCGGCGATCTCACTCGGCGCCGCGCCATCGAACGTCCACGCGTACTCACGTTGATACGTTCCGTTCGTGGCGCAGGCCGACAGAACCCCGGCCGCGGCGGCGGCGGCGGCGATTATGGCAAGGCGTCGCCTCATCGCTCGATCGAGCCTTCGCGGCGGATTTTCTTTTGAAGCTGCATGATGCCGTAGATCAGCGCTTCGGCCGTCGGCGGGCAGCCGGGCACGTAGATGTCCACCGGCACGATCCGGTCGCATCCGCGCACCACAGAGTACGAGTAATGATAGTACCCGCCGCCATTGGCGCAGCTGCCCATGGAGATGACGTAGCGCGGCTCGGGCATCTGGTCGTAGACCTTGCGAAGCGCCGGGGCCATCTTGTTGGTCAGCGTGCCCGCCACGATCATCACGTCGGACTGGCGGGGGCTGCCGCGCGGCGCGGCGCCCAGACGCTCAATGTCGTAGCGCGGCATGGAGGCCTGCATCATCTCCACCGCGCAGCACGCAAGCCCGAACGTCATCCACATGAGCGAGCCGGTGCGCGCCCAGGTGATCAGATCGTCGGCGCGCGCGACCAGGAAGCCCTTGTCGGCCAGCTGGTCGGAGACGCCGTCGAAGAACGGATCGTGCTTCTTGGGGTCGTAGAGCGGTGTCGCGGCTCGCGCCGCGCCGCCCGCCGGGGTGGTCGTGTCGGCCATGGCCTTACTCCCAGTCCAGGGCGCCTTTGCGCCACTCATAGAGGAACCCGATGGTCAGAACGCCCAGGAACGCCATCATGGACCAGAACGCGAAAATGTTCCCCTCGAAGATCGGGAAGATCCACGGGAACAGGAACGCCACCTCCAGGTCGAAGATGATGAACAGAATGGCCACCAGGTAGAAGCGCACGTCGAACTTCATGCGCGCGTCGTCGAAAGCGTTGAAGCCGCACTCGTACGTGGACACCTTTTCCGGGTCGGGGTCGGACGGGGCGAGCACGAAGGCGGCCAGGATGAAGGCCAGGCCCAGAACCAGAGCGATCCCCGTGAAGATCACGATCGGCAGATATTCAAGCAGGAGCGCGTTCATCGCGTCACCCTTCCGGCGTCAGAAACGTATATGGGCCGGGGCCTCCCGGCGGGGATGAGGCGCAAGCGCGCACCCCGCTGCAAGACGTCGCGAATAACCCCGGTCGCGATTGCGGCGGAAGCTAGTTCGGGTCGCTCAAGCCCGCAAGACGAAAGCGCGGCGGTTTGCGGCTGTTTGGCGGTGCTTGCGCCGGTTTATCTGCAAATGATTTTCAATCGCCCCAAATCGCCTTGCTGTTAATTCACTTCGCCGCCGCGCGACCCCATGTTAGCGCCTGAGCGAAAGACGGCGCGCCAAGCGCTGCGTGCACACTCGGGGAACGCAAAGTGAAAAGAGCAATCTGGGCCCTGGCGGCCGTGGCGGTCGCGGCTGCGGCGGCGTGGTGGTTCGTTCTGCGCGAGGACGGCGCCGGCGCGGCCGGTGCGCTGGAGATCGAAACAAGCGCGCTCGAGCGCCGCGATCTGGAGCGCATCGTCGCCTCCTCCGGGCGCATCGCGCCGCTGGTGACCGTGGAGGTCGGCTCCCAGCTCTCCGGGCAGATCCTTGAGATCTACGCCGACTTCAACGACCGCGTGGAGGCCGGCGCCATGCTGGCGCGCCTTGATCCGCAAACCTTCACGACCCGCGTCGCCGAAGCGGAGGCCTCGACAGAGGTCGCGCGCGCCCAGGTGGAGGTGAGCCGGGCCAATGTCGTCAGGACCCGGGCCGAGCTTGAAGCCGCCCAGCGCGCCTTCGATCGCGCCGAATCGCTGCGCGAGCGCGGAACTTTCTCTGAAGCCCAGTATGATCAGGCCTACACCGCGCTGGAGAACGCCCGCGCCGGCCTGGCGGTGGCCAACGCCAACCTGCGCAACGCAAGGGCCGGCTTGCAGCAGCGCGAAGCCAACATGGAAAGCGCCCGCGTCGATCTGGAGCGCACCAACATCCGCGCGCCCATCGACGGGGTGGTGATCGACCGCCAGATCGACGAGGGCCAGACCGTGGCCGCCTCGTTCAACGCGCCGGTCCTGTTCCTTCTGGCCCAGGACCTCACACGGGTGCAGATCGAAGCGCAGATCGACGAAGCCGATATCGGCCAGATCGAAGAGGGCCAACGGGTCAGCTTCGATGTGGACGCCTATCCCGACGACGATTTCGACGGCGAGGTCGTCCAGGTGCGCCTGGCGGCCACCGATGAAGGCAATGTGGTCACCTACACTGTGGTTATCGAGGCTGATAATCCGCGCCAGCGCCTCTTGCCCGGCATGACGGCGAACGTCTCCATCGTCACCGGCCGGGTGGAGGACGCCCTGGCCGCGCCCAACGCCGCGCTTCGATTCGCGCCGCGCGGCGCCGCCGAGGCGCTGGTCGTCGAGAGCGAGGGCGGCGGCGGAACGCGCGGCGGCGGCGGCGGGGACCGCATGGGCGCCATGATCGACCGGCTCGCCGAAGACCTCGACCTCACCGAAGAACAGAAGGAGGAGGCGCGCGCCGCCCTGCGCGACGCCTTCGCCGATATTCGCCGCCGCATGCAGGCCGCCCAGGCCGGCGGCGGGGCGCGGCCTGACTTCCAGGCCTTGATGCGCCGCGCCTTGTCGGACGTGCTCACCGCCGATCAGCTGGCCCGCTATGACGCACTCGCCGCCGAGCGCGCCAACCGGCGCAGCGATGTGCGGCGCGGTCAGCTATGGGTGGAGACGCCCGAAGGCCGGCTGCAAAGCCGGCCTGTTGGGCTCGGCCTGTCCGACGGCCAGTTCACCCAGGTGCTGGGCGAGGCCTTCGACACCGGCGATCAGGTCGTCACCCGGGTGCGCGAGAGCGACGGATGAGCGCCCCCCTGATCCGCGCCCGCGGCCTGAAACGCGTCTATACGCTGGGCGGCGCAGAGGTGTACGCCCTCAACGGCGTCGATGTGGACATCGCCGCGGGCGAGTACGTCGCGGTGATGGGCGCTTCGGGGTCGGGCAAGTCCACCTTCATGAACATGCTCGGCGCGCTGGACCGGCCCACATCGGGCAAGCTGGTGGTCGACGGCGAGGAGCTGAACGACCGCACGCCCGACGAGCTGGCCGCCTTCCGCAACACCTCGGTGGGCTTCGTCTTCCAGCAGTTCAACCTGCTGGCGCGCACCAGCGCCATGGACAATGTCGCCCTGCCCCTGATCTATCGCGGCTGGAGCGCGAAAAAGCGGCGCGACAGGGCGCGCGAATGCCTGGAGATGGTGGGCCTCGCCGACCGCATGCAGAACCATCCCTCCCAGCTCTCCGGCGGGCAACAGCAGCGCGTGGCCATCGCCCGGGCGCTGGCGGGCGAGCCTTCCATCCTCCTGGCCGACGAACCCACCGGAGCGCTGGACAGCCAGACCAGCGCCGACGTCATGGGCATTTTCGACACGCTGAACCGGGAGGGGATCACGGTGATCCTGGTCACGCACGAAGAAGACGTGGGCGCCCATGCCCGCCGGCGCCTGGTGTTTCGCGACGGTGCAATCGTGGAGGACCGGACATGAGCTTCACCGACGCCATTTCGGTCGCCCTGACCGCGCTGCGGGTCAACGCCCTGCGCAGCTTCCTGGCCATTCTCGGCGTGATCATCGGCGTGGCCGCCGTCATCGCCACGGTCTCGCTGACCCAGGGCGCCAGCAAGGCGCTGGAGGAGCAGATCGCCGGGCTCGGCGCGAACACGCTCAACATCCGCCCGGGCTCCGACCAGCGCCGCGGGCGGCGCGGCGGAGCGGGCAGCGCCACACCCTTCTCCTCAGACGACGTGGATGCGCTGCGCCGCGACCTGCCGGTCATCGTCGCCGCTTCAGGGACGGTGCAGGGCAGCGTCACCGCGGTGGTGGACGGGGTGAACTGGCCCACCCAGATCCTCGGCATCCATCCTGATTACATGGAGGTGCGCGACTGGGAGATCGGCGCCGGGCGGATTTTCACGCCCACAGAGAACCAGCGCTCCTCGCGCCTGGCGATCCTTGGCCAGTCCGTGGTCGCAGAGCTGTTCCCGGCCGGCGGCGCGCTGGGCGCCACGGTGCGCCTGAACGGCCAGCCCTTTGAAGTGATCGGGCTTTTAGAGGAGCGCGGCCAGGGCGGCTGGGGCCAGGACCAGGACGACATCATCGTCGCGCCGATCTCCACCGTGCGCGAACGGGTCACCGGGTTTTCCCGCGCCGGCGTGCGCGATCCGGTCCAGAGCGTCTGGGTCGAGGTCGCGCCCGGCGAAGACATGGACACCGCAGCAGACGAAATCACCGAATACCTGCGCCTGCGCCGCGAGATCGATCCGGGCGAGGAGGACGATTTTTCGGTGCGTAATTTCGCCGAGTTCATCCGCGCCTGGAATTCCAGCGAGCAGGTGCTGGGCCTGTTGCTCGCCGGCGCCGGGCTGATCACGCTTCTGGTGGGCGGAATCGGCATCATGAACGTGATGCTGGTCTCGGTCACCGAGCGCACGCGCGAGATCGGGCTGCGCCTGGCGATCGGCGCGCGCCGCGGCGACATCCGCAACCAGTTCCTGATCGAATCGGTGGTGCTGTGCAGCGTCGGCGGCGTCCTCGGCCTGGCGCTGGGGGTCGGCGCCGCGCTCGCGGTGGAGCGCTTCGCTCCAGCTGTTGGAATCGACGAATTGCCGGTGGCGGTGGATCCGATGATCGCCCTGGTCGCCATCGGCGCCTCGACGCTGATCGGCGTGGTGTTCGGATTCTATCCTGCCATGCGCGCCAGCCGCCTCGACCCGATCGAGGCGCTCCGGCACGAATAATCGCCTTCAAGCCCTGGGCCAAAAACGAAAAAGCCGCCCCGGACGGGGCGGCTTTTCTTCGATCTGGAACTGGCGCGAGTGACGGGACTCGAACCCGCGACCTCCGGCGTGACAGGCCGGCGCTCTAACCAACTGAGCTACACCCGCCCAGATCGTGTCCCGGTGCGGCGGACCGCGTCCGGGAGAGGCGCTTTCCTAAAGCCGGGCGCCGAACCGGTCAAGCAGGTTTTGGCGGCTTTTGCAGAGGCTTCGGCAGCGCGCCTCACCACCGCGAATTGACCCGGCGCCGGTGCGGCGCGCCGTGCTAGCCTCACGGCCATGACGCTGTCCCGCCCCCGCCTGAAGTTCGCCCTCGCCGCGGCCCTGCTCGCGCTGTTCTGTGCGGGCTACGCCGCCATGGTCAGCCCGGCCCGCCATCTTCTGGCCACCGCCGAGAACACCCCCGCGAGAGGTCCGCTCCCCCCGCCCCTTTTTGCTGCAGGCTATGATCAGACCCCTGTCCGCTCGCTCACCGGCTGGCGCGAGCGGCGCGCGGCCCTGTCGGCGGTGTTCGACCGGGAGGTCTATGGCGCCCCGCCAGCCCGACCCGGCGTCATCTCAGCCCTTGATCAGACCCTGGGGCCCGCCGCGTGGATCGGGACGGGCCGGCTCGACTTGCATCAGCTCACCCTCGCCCTTCCGGGCGCCGATCCCGCGACGATGCGCCTGGCGGTTTTGAAGCCGGACGCGCCGGTGCGCGGCGTGGTCCTGATCGCCTCAGATTGCGGGCTGCGCGCCACCCTGTCGGATCCCCGCCTGCCTCCCCCGGCCGCGTTCCGTCCGCCCTGGTGCGGCGAGGCGCAGAGCACCGGGGGACCGCCGGGCGGGCTGATCGGCGCGCTCTTCGGCGCCCATATCGTGACCCCGCCTCTGGACGACATCCTGGCCCGCGGCTTCGCCGTAGCGGCCTGGCATGAAAGCGAGATCGCGCCCGACAGCGCCGCGCTGCATGACAGCGCCGTCGAAGCCCTGGGCCTCGATCCGGACGCGCCGGACCGCCCCGGCGTGCTGTCGCTGTGGGCGTGGACGATCTCTGCGGTGATCGACGCCCTTGAACAGGACTCCGATCTCGCCGACGCGCCGGTCTTCGCCTACGGCCATTCGCGCCGGGGCAAGGCGGTGCTTCTGGCCGGCGCGCGCGACGAACGCATTGATCTGGTGATCGCCCACCAGTCGGGAACCGCCGGCGCGGCGCCCCATGGCGACATGACGGGCGAACCGGTGCGGTCCATGGCCCAGACCTATCCCCACTGGTTCGCCCCGGCCTATCAGCGCTACGCTGAGGCGGGCGAAGACGCCCTGCCGGTGAACCAGCACCAGCTCATCGCCCTTATCGCGCCGCGCAGCGTGCACCTGGGCGGCGCCAATCGCGACACCTGGGCCGATCCTGCAGGCGCCGAAGCGGCCGCCCGCGCCGCACATCCCGCCTGGCGGATCCATGGCGCCGATCCGGAAACGCACGTATCCAGCCATTTGCGCGGCGGCACGCACGGGGTGCGCGAAGAAGACTGGGATGCGTTTCTGGATGCGGCGGAGCGTGCGGATTAACGCTCGCCATCTCCCGACCGCCGCGCGCGGCGGAAACGCGCCAGGAGGACGCCCGCCGCGATGAGCGCGCCGATCCCGCTGGCCGCAGCGGCGAAAAGCAATGCGGAGCGGCCATCTGAGGCCGATAACAGCGAAAGCACGGTCATCGACGACAAGGCGACAAGGAAAAAGATCGGTACGGCTATGGGCTGATCATTCATGTGCGTCATCCCAGTTGCAACGGCCGGCGCCGCTCGGCCAAAACTATCACGACCGGCGCCGGCCGCTACGGATCAATCAGGCGAACAGGTCATAAGGGTCGTAACCGCAGTCGCTCCGAATAGCGCCCAGCCGACCGGACCGGATACACCCGCCACCACGGCGACGGCCATCGATCCGAAACCGATCATGCAGCCTGCGGCGTCCTTGTCGGAAATGCCGCCCTCGCCGCCTTCGCTAGAACCTTCCCCGCCGATCACGAGGTCAATCTCTTCCATCGAAAGTTCCCGCATCAGTCTGTCTCCTCCTTGTTACCGGCCAGGAATGTTGCTGCGGCCGGATTGAGCCTGAGCAGGCGAAGCAGTCGCCTGACGCCCCGAGCTCGTGAGACGCAGAGCCATAATTACACAACCCAGAATATTTTAACAACCTACAGTAATTTTTATATGTAACACTCGCAGAACGCGTTTGCCACTTGGACTTTTAGGAAACCCGGTCAGCGGGGTGCGCCGGCTCGCTTAGCCGCAGCGCGGGCGAGCCTGACTAGAACCGCTTCGCAGCGATCGCCCTTCCAGATCAGCCGTCACTCCGACGTAAAAGTGATTGCCGCACACACTTTCCAAGACGTACTCAAAGTGCATGCGTCATGGCCCTTTTAAACTGTGTGGACGACGGGTCCGCCTGCGGCTTCGGCGAGAAAGCCTCCGCTCGCATCCAACGCCGGCTAGCCCAGCCGAAGCTCGCGTTAGCGAGCGAAGGCTGGTGGGCGGTGAGAGGCTCGAACTCCCGACCTGCGCGGTGTAAACGCGATGCTCTACCAGCTGAGCTAACCGCCCTCCTGGTCCTGTTTAGCCTTCGCGCGCGGTGGGCTTCAAGCGGTCGGAGCCGTAGGAGCCGAAGCTTTTCACGCTTTTGGCGTTCTGCGCCAGCCCGGCGAGGGCGCGTTTGACCGCGGCGTCCTCCTCATGGCCTTCAAAGTCCAGGAAGAACATCTGCTCCCAGGGCGCGCCGGCGACCGGCCGGCTTTCCAGCTTGGTAAGGTTCACCCCGTCAGCCTTGAAGGCCTCCAGCGCGCTCACCAGCGAGCCTGAGCGATCATCGGTGATGAACACCAGCGAGGTTTTGCACGGCAGAAGCGCGCTCGCCGCGTCCGGCGAAAGAGCCAGCGCCACGAAGCGGGTCTCGTTGCCCACCACGTCGGAAATGCTCGGTTCGATGATGTTCAGCCCGAACAGGCCCGCCGCCTCCGGCGCGCCCACGGCCGCGGCGGTGGGGCCCTCGTCCAGCGCCCGCTCCAGCGCGCGCGTGGTGGAGGAGACGGGGACCTTCTTCAGCTCCGGCCGGGCGTTGAGCCAGACCTGGGCCTGGCGCAGCGCCTGGGCGTGACCGTAAACGGTGCGCACCGCGCCCACATCGGTGGATTTGCCCAGAAGCGCGTGCTCGATGCGCTGATGGCGCTCGCCGGCGATCTTCAGCTTGGTGTCGCGCAGAAGGTCATAGACCTCGTTGATGCCGCCTGTGGCGGTGTTTTCGATGGGCACGAAACCGTAATCGGCCTCGCCCTCCTCCACCGCGCGGAAGATCGCGGGATAGTCCCGCTTGATCAGCGGCGAGACCGCCGAGTACCGGCCGGAGAAATGGTTGTGCGCGGCGAAATGGGAATAGCTGCCCGGCCCGCCCAGATACGCCACGCGCGCCTCGGTGAGCATGCGGTCGGCGCGCGCATCCAGCCCGGCGCGCTGGCGGCGCAGGCTGTCGTCGATGATCAGCTGAAACAGGCTCTCCACGAACCCTTCGTCGAGGCCCTGCTCCGCGCCGGCCCTCGCCGCACGGGCGATGACGTCGCGCTCGCGCTCCACATCGCGCACCGGCGTGCTCTCGCCGGCTTTCAGCGCGCCCAGCGCCTCGCCGAGCCGGCGCCGGTCGGCGAGCAGGCGCACCAGCTCGCGGTCAGTGGTGTCGATCGCGCTGCGCAGCGCGGCGCGGTCGTCTCGTGTCGGCGTATCAGCGCTCATAAAACCTTCCCCAGAAACGAAAAACCCCCGCCGGATCGCGGCGGGGGCGGACTGAAGCACATTTGACGCGCGCGCTCAGCCGGTCCCCCGCGGGCCGGTGATATAAAAGCCGAAATAGAGCGCGTGCGTGTTCATCCGGTGAGAATGGGCCGGAGGGCTTTGTCCGGTCAACCCGGATTCGCGATAAGCCTGTCCACGGCCGCATCGACTGTGAAGGTGATGAGCGGCTTGATCACGTCCGGGCTCTCCCCGGCGTGGGGCGCGGCGGTGACGATGCCGTGCACCGACGCCCAGAGCGCGCGCGCCGCGATGTTGCATGCTTCCTCGGAGGGAGGCCCGGGCAGCTGGGAGAGCACGCTGACGATCACCGAGCGCAGCCGGTTTTCGTCCTCGCCGTAGAGCTCCTCGAGCCGGCCCTCGGCCTTGCGCCTTGCGATGACGGCCTGCCAGCGGCGCTCATGGCGATCGACGAAATCGTAATACCCCATCGCCAGCGCCATGAGCTGGTCGCGCACCGGCGCGCCGCGCAGCTCGGCCAGAACCTCGGCCTCATGGGCGTACAGCTCGCGATAGGTCTCCAGCGCGGCTTCGCGCGCCACCTCGTCGATATCGCCGATAAGCTTGTAGAGCGACCCCACCGAAAGCTTCGCCTCGGCCGCGATCAGGCGCGCCTGAAGCCCCTCCAGCCCCTTGCGGTCCAGAAGGGTCAGCGCCGCCTTGATCAGGCGCGCGCGATGCTCCGGCCCCAGGGGCGGACGCCCGCGCGGGCGCTTGGGCGGGGTCATGTCGTCGTCCAGACTCATGGAAATCAGCTACCATCGGGGGTGGGGTCAAGCCAAGCCAAGCCGCACCGCGTGACAAGCAAAAGGTTAATGTGCGAATTTGGCTGAATGGATTCGAAACGGGGCGGTTTTGTGAAAACGACTGTAATCATGGCTGCAATCGCCTTGCTGGGCGCCTGCGCGCCGGCGGCGGAGAATACCGGCGCGCCGCGCGCGGTCATCGTCACATCGGCCGGTGAGATCACCTTGGAACTCGACACAGGCGCCGCGCCGGCGTCGGCCGAGGCCTTCCTCATGCACGCAAGAAACGGCGTCTATGACGGCGGAGGCTTTTATCGCGCGGTCCGCCCGGACAATGACCGGCCGGAGGTGGAGCCCATGAGCCTCATTCAGGGCGGTTACGGCTTTGACGGTCTGCCGGACGCGGACGGGATCGCTCACGAAAGCACCGAAGAGACCGGGCTCAGCCATGTGCGCGGCGCGATCTCCATGGCCCGGTTTGAGCCGGGCACGGCCACAAGCGAGTTCTTCATCATGGTGGAGGACTATCCCGGCCTGGACGCCGGCCCCGGCACGCGCAACCCCGACGAACTCGGTTATGCGGTGTTCGGCCGTGTGGTCGAGGGCATGGACGTGGTCGAGGCGATCTGGGCGCGTGAAACCAGCCTTGCGAACGCGCCGGAGGACTTCCAGTACGCCCAGTTCCTCGACGAGCCCGTGACGATCGAGACGGTGCAGGTAGACTGATCAGCCGGCCACAACGCTCGCGAAATGCGGATCGAGCGACAGGCGCACCGCATCGCCGGGGCGCAGCGGATCGGCCAGCGAGGCGCGCGCCTCCACCTCCCGGCCGGTCTCCAGCCGGCAGACCAGTTTCGCATAGCCCGCCGCAGCCCGGCGGCTGACGATGTCGGCGAGCGCGCCCGCCGCGTCGGCGCGCGCCACCCTCACGCCCTCGGGCCGCACCAGAACCTGGACCGGCGCGCGGTTCTCGAACCCCTCCGCCTCCACCGCGCCCAGCGGCGTGTCGGCGTGACCGCCGGAGACAGCCGCGTCGAACGCCTCCACCGGGCCGAGCAGCCGGGCGGCGGCGAGACAATTGGGTTTCAGGTAAAGCGCATCGGGCGCGCCGTGCTGGATGATCCGGCCCTGGCTCATCAGCGCGATGGAATCGGCCAACGCCAGGGCTTCCTCGGCGTCATGGGTGACGATGAGGGTCGCCGCCTCGCTCGCCTTCAGAGCGTCGGCGGTGGTCTCGCGCAGATCACCGCGCAAGCGCCGGTCCAGCCCCGAGAACGGCTCGTCGAGAAGCATCACGTCCGGACCCGGCGCCAGGGCGCGGGCCAGGGCCACGCGCTGTTGCTCGCCGCCGGACAGCTCATGGGGATAGGCGCGCGCCCGGTGCGCCAGCTCCACCGCCTCCAGGCGCGCCATCGCCGCCTCGCGTTTGTTGTGGCGGTTCATGGCCCGCAGGCCGAACGCCACATTGTCGAGCGCGGTCAGGTGCGGAAACAGGGCGTAGTCCTGAAACACCACGCCGCAGCGCCGATTTTCCGGCTCAAGATGCACGCCGTCGCCCGACCAGATCCGCCCCTCGAACCGGACCGAGCCGGCGTCCAGGCGCTCAAGCCCCGCAATCGCGCGCAAAAGCGTCGACTTGCCCGACCCCGACGGCCCCAGCAGGGCGGTGATGCGTCCGCAGGTGAGCCCCAGATCGGCGCCGTCCACGGCCGGCCGGCCCGGCGCGAACGAGACCACCGCGCCCTCCACGGCGAGCTTTCGGTCGTTGAGCGCGCCGGGCTTCACTTGGTCACCTCGGTGCGTGCTTCCCCGCGGGTGATGCGCTTGGCGATCCAGATCATGGGCGGCAGGGCGATCAACGCGATCAGAAGCGCCGGCGCGGCGGCCTCGCCCAGGCGCTCGTCGCTGGCGTAATTGTGCGCGGTCACCGCCAGGGTTTCGAAATTGAAGGGGCGCAGGATCATGGTGGCGGGAAGTTCTTTCAGAACCTCCACAAAGACAAGCAGCCCGGCCAGCAACGCCCCGGAACTGATCAGCGGGCGGTGGACGCGCCAGGCGGTTTCGCCCGGCCCGGCGCCCAGCGTGCGGCTGGCCATGTCGAGATTCGGCGTCACCCGCGCCAGCGCGCTTTCCGCCGGGCTGATCGCCGCGGCGGCGAAGCGGGACTGGTAGGCGAAGATCAGGGCCAGCACCGAGCCGGTCAAAAGCGCCGGGAAAACGCTTCCGAACACGGCGGTCCAGGCGGTGTCGAGCCATCCTTGAAGGACGCCGAACAGGCCCAGCACGCCCAGCGCGGCGACCGAGCCCGGCACCGCATAGCCGAGCCCGGCAAGCCGCGCGGCGAACACCGCCCGCTTGCGCTTGCTTCTAAGCGCATAGGCGGCGGCGAGCCCCAGCGCGGCCGCGACCAGCCCCGACACGCCGGCCAGGAACAGCGAGTTCTGCGCGGAGTCCATGAGGTCGCGCGCCAGCGGCGCGTTCAGCGCGCGCGCTCCGAGCCGGGCCATGGGAATGATCAATCCCAGCAGCACCGGCGCGGCGCATGCGGCGATCGCAAGCGCTGCGCCCATGCCCGACAGGCGCACCCGGCGCGGCGGGCGGCGCTTGCCGCTGGCCGCGCTCTGGCGGGCTCTGGCGCGCTGGCTGCGCTCCAGGGCGAACAGGATGAAGGCGATCGCCACAAGGATCATCGCCAGGCGCGCGGCGTCGGCCACCGCGCCCTCCCCGGCCCAGGCGCGGATCAGGCCCACCGACAGCGTCGGCGCGCCCAGATGCACCACCGCGCCGTAATCGGCGAGACTCTCCATCACCACCAGCGCCAGCCCCGCCGCGATGGCCGGACGCGCCAGCGGCAGCGCGGCGCGCAGAAATGCCCCGCGCGGCGATTCGCCAAGCGTGCGCGCCGCGTCATAAGCGTCGGCCGACTGTCCAGCGAACGCTTCGCGGGCCAGGAGGTAGACATAGGGGTAAAGCGTGACCGCGAAGATGATCCCGGCGCCCACCGGACCGCGGACCGTGGGCACGTATCCGCCCAGCGGGCCGAAGGCTTGCGTCAGGTCGTACCAGGCGTAGGCCGCCGCATAGGCCGGCATGGCCAGCGGCAAGGCCAGCAGCCATTCGAACACGCCGCGCCCGGGAAAGGCGTAGCGCGCCACCAGCCACGCCAGAGGCGCGCCGATCAGCGCGGCGAGCCCTGCGGCGATCACGGTCACCAGCGCGGTGTGTCCGAGATAGGCCGGCAGGCGCGTCGCGATGAGATGCGCCATGTAATCGGTCCAGGGCCCGAAAACGGCGAGCGCCGCGACCGCCAGAAGCGGTGCGGCGCAAACCAGAGCCGCAAACGCGGCGGGCCAGACCGGATCGAACCGGCGTCGCGGGCGGGTTACGGCCATCCGACGCGATCAAAGATGCGCTGGGCCTCACCGGCGTTTTCGCCGAGCGCATTGACGTTCACCGGATCGGCTTGAGGCTCGCCATAGGCTTCAAGCACCGGGTTGGCGTATTCGGCGCCGGCTGCGGCGGGGTATTCGTTGGTCAGCTCGGCGAAGGCGCGCTGAGCCTCGGCCGATAAGAGGAAGCGCAGGAAGGTGACGGCGTTCGCCCGGTTCGGCGCACCCGCGGCGAGCCCGGCGCCGGAAATGTTCACATGGGCGCCCCGGCCGGCGAGATCGGCCATGACGAAATCCACCGCCTCGGCGACGTCGCGGTCGGCCGGGTCCTCGGCGCGTTCAAGGCGCGCCACATAGTAATGGTTCACGATCGCCACATCGCACTGACCGGCGGCGACGGCGCGCACCTGGTCGGTGTCGCCGCCCTGGGGCGGGCGGGCGAGATTGCGCACGATCCCTTGCGCCCAGGCTTCGGCCGCCTCGGCGCCCTCGGCCTCGATCAGGGCGGCCAGCAGGGACTGGTTATAAACATTGTTCGACGAGCGCACGCAGATCCGGCCGCGCCAGTCCTCGCCGGCGAGATCGGTGAAGTCGGTGATTTCGCTGGGATCCACGCGATCGGGCGCATAGGCGATCCCGCGCACCCGTGTGGCGAAGCCGAACCAGTCGTTTTCCGGATGCACCAGATTGTCCGGCACGGCCTGCAGCGCGTCTTCAAGCTCGGGCGCCGGCTGGAACAGCCCCGCCTGCTCGGCGCGCCAGAGCCGCCCGGCGTCCACGGTGATCACCACGTCGGCGGGGCTGCGCTCGCCGTCGGCGCGCACCCGCTCGATCAAAAGATCGCCGCCGGCTTCGACCACGTTCACCTCGATGCCCGTCTGCTCGGTGAACGCGGCGTAGACCGCATCGTCGGAGGAATAATGGCGCGCGGTGAAGAGATTGACCTCGCCGGCCTCCACATCGCCGGCCGGGGCGGCGTCGCCGCCGGTTTCCGGCGACCCGCAGGCGGCGAGGACGAACAAAGCGGCGCCGGCCGTCAGGGACAGGCGGGCGAACGGGGCGCGGTCAAAGCTCATGGCGTCTCCTCGGTTTACGCGCGCAACGGTGTTCAAGCGCGCTCTCACCCCTCCTCTTGTCACCTTTGAGAACGTTTCGCAAGTGCGACTCTGCGCCGCCGTCCGCCGCTTCGCCCGCTTCGCGATGGCGCGACGCGCCGTTTCCGCCTAGCGTTCCCGCTGATCAAGCCGGCTCTGGGAGACGATCATGGCGATAGCGGTCTATCTCATCGTCAGCTTCGCGTTCAGCTGGTCGATCGCGCTGTTGCTGCACCAGGCCGGCGGGTTCGCCGGGACGGGTCAGATGGCGGCGGCGTATCTGTTCGCCTTCATGTTCGGCCCGGCCGTGGGCGCGCTCGCCGCGGCGGGGCTGTTTGACCGGTCGCGGTTCTGGGCGGCGCTCAGCCTGCGGCCCTGGCGCTGGCGGCCGGTCATCGTGTGGACGCTGATCGCCTGGGTGCTCGGGATCGGGCTGTGCGCGGCCGGTCTCGCCGTGACGCTCATGGTGTCCGGCGAAGCGCCAGCGGACGCCGCCGAGCGCCTTGTGGCGACCGCGCGCGCGGCCGGGGTGGAGGATTTGCCGCTCTCCGCCGACATGCTGTTATTGATCACGTTGTTGGTGAACGTGCCGGTCGGGATCGTCATCAACACGGTTCTGATCACCGCCAATGAGGAGCTTGGCTGGCGCGGCTGGCTGCAGCCGCGGCTCGCCGGATTGGGATTCTGGCCCTCGGCGCTGGTGATCGGGCTGATCTGGGGCGTCTGGCACGCCCCGATTGTTCTCATGGGGCACAACTATCCAGGGCTCGGCTGGATCGGGGTGGCGCTCATGTGCGTCTTCACCACCGGGCTGACGCCCTACATCGCGCTGATCCGCGAGCGCTCCGCCAACGTGGTCCCCGCCGGCGCCTTTCACGGGGCGGTGAACGCGGTCGCAGGCGTGACCTTGCTGTTCGCGCCTGATCCCAGCTGGCCCAATAACGGCCTGCTCGGCGCGGCCGGGCTGTCGGTGCTTTATCTCGGCTGGATCGGCGTGGCGCTTTACCGCAAGAAAAACCCCCGCGCGGCGTAAAGCCGGCGGGGGTTTTCGCGGCGTAAGCCGGGCCTAGCGAAGCTCGTCGCGCACAGCCTCCATCAGGCGGCGAAGCGACGCCAGGCGGTCGGCGGCCGGCGTGCCGGACTCCGCTCTCGGCAAGGCCCGCGCCAGGCGGCGCAGCTCACCGGCGAGGTCGCGGTCGGTCTCGCCCGCCTCCACGGCGCCGCGCGCCTGCGTCAGCGCGGCGGTTAGCTCGGCGATAAGCGCCTCCGGCAGGGACTCGTCTCGCGCCAGCTGGTCCACATACGCCAGACCCACCACCGGGTGATCGGGCCAGCTGACCTGAAATTGCTGCTGCGCGTTGAAGGTCTCGCCCTGGTCGGCGAGCCTGGCCGCCGCGATCTCGTTGGCGGTGAGATGCTCGCTTTCAACCAGATCGAAGACGTCGAGGCCGCGCGCGATCTCGGTGGCGTAGATCAGCCCGTCATACCAGTAGCTCGACCAGTAACCGCCGGAACTCAGCACGTCCTCGCTGACGGGTCCGCGGTCGAAATACGCGATCTCATAGGCCGCGCCGGCGTCGGTGAAGTCCATGATCGAGACCCCGCCCTGATACCAGGACTGCACGAAGATATCGCGGCCCGGCACCGGGATGATCGAGCCGTTATGGGCGACGCAGTTCTGCACCTCCGACTGGGCGGCGGGCATCTTGTAATAGCCGGCGAAGTCCAGCCGGCCGTCATTGATTTCATAGATGGCGTCGGCGCCCCAGGTCATCGGATCCTGGGCGCGGCAGCGCGGACGTCCGCCGCCGCCCCACTCGTCGGTGAACAGCACTTTCGTACCGTCATTGTTGAACGTGGCCGAGTGCCAGTAGGCGAAGCCCTCATCCGTCACCGCGTCGATTCGGGTGGGCGCGCGCGGATCAGCGATGTCCAGGATGATGCCGTTGCCCGAGCACGCGCCCGCGGCGAGGTTCAGGCTGGGGAAGACGGTGATGTCGTGGCACTGGTCCGTGCGCCGCGTGCGCTGCGTGCCCTCGCCGTGATCGCCGCCGGTCCAAAGGCCCGCAATGCGGCCGGTCTCGTCGTCGGCGAAGACGCGCGGGCTGTCGACGATGCGCGCCGCGGCGGGGTCGGCCACGGGGATCTCGATCACGTCGATGGAGAACAGCGCCGTGTCCTCATCGCCGGGAAGCCCTTCCACGCACCCCTCCAGCTCTTCAGCCGGGCGGATCGAGCTGGTGCCGGAATTATAGACGATGATGCTTTCGTCATCGCTGGCCACCACCGAATGGGTGTGCGAACCGCGGCAGGTCTGCACCTGGCCCACCTGCACCGGCGCCAGCGGATCGGAAATGTCGAAGATTCGCAGCCCGCGGAAGCGCTCCTCGCTCACCTCTTCATCCACGCCCTGGCGGCCGCAATCGACCCGCGCGCGCGTGTCCTGCACCGACAGCAGCAATAGATCGCCGACGATCGAGGGGTCGCCCTGCCCGCCGGGACACACGACCGAGCTGATCAGGCGCGGCGTCTCGTCTTCAATGTCGTAGAGATTGAAGCCGTGATAATTGCCTACCGCCATCAGATCGCCGGAGAAGGCGAGATCGGTGTTGGAGAAGCTTAAAAAGGGCGACCGGTCTGCGAACCGGCGGCCGGCCTCTTCACTGTCCTGCGCGTCCGCTTCAGCCTCATCGCCGGGCAGTTCTGGCGGCAGGCCGGCGGGGTTTTCGCTGTCGAAGAAGCCGGTGGGCTTGGGCAGGCTCGCCACCAGGCGCAGATTGGAGATCGCCTCGTCCGCGTCGCGGAACCCGCCGGCGAGGCCGGTGCGCGGGTCGGCGGCGATATCGGCGAGCGCGGCGTCCATGCGCCGGATCTCCGCGCGCTGCTCGGAGCGCACGTCGTTGACGAAATCAAACAACACCGGATCATAGGCCGAGCCGCGTTCGGACAAGAGATCGTCGACCATCTCCACCGCGCCTTCGTGGTGGGCGATCATCAGCTGGAAGAACATCTCATCGAACGCGCGCCCTTCAGCCTCGGCGAGCGCGGCCATTTGCGCGGGCGTGGCCATGCCCGCCATGTCGTGATGGCCGCCATGGTGCATGGCGTGGGGATCGTTGGCCGGATCGGGCGCGTCTTCGCCGCGCTGCAGAAGCCAGCGGCGCATGAAGTCGATTTCATCAGCCTGGGTGGCGTTGATCCGATCGGCCGCGTCCACCACCGCGCCGGTTCCGGTGCGGCCCTCCACCAGCTCGGCCATCTGCACGGCCTGGAAATGGTGCAGGATCATCGCCTGCATGAAGGCCACGTCGGCTTCCGAATACCGGTTCGCCGCGATCTGCGCGGCCTCTTCGGCGCTTAAGCTGCGCGCCGCCTCGCCCGGCGCGCCGGGCTGAACGATGGGGGCGTCCTGGGCATAAGCCGCGTGGGTGCAGGCGAGGCCCGCCGAAACGGCCGCCGCCGCGGCGCCGGTCAGGAATCGTGTGTTGAAGGCCATGGCTTAGTCTCCCCAATAGGACCTCTTTGCTTGTCGCGAAGACTAACCAGGCGCGCCGCCGCGGCAAGGCGCGCGCCGTCCGGTGGGTGGAGACCGATTGGCGCAAGGCGCCAAAACTCCGGCGCGCTCGGTCAAGAAATGTGGGCGCGGCGGCGCGTATGTCCATCCGGCCGCTTTTAGGGAAGAATCTGATCACGGCTTCCAATATGAAGACGCCGGACGACCGGCGCGCGAACTCGCCGCGACTGCGGCGCTCCTCGGCGAGCGGACAGCGCGCGACAGGCCGCATTCGGTTCGCGACGACATCTCAAAGGAACACGACATGGTCCGCATCGGTCTCATTCTGCTCACCGCCCTGGCCGCCTGCCTTGTATGGGCGCTGTTCGTCTTCTTCGCGGTCAGCGAGGGATGGACGAAAGCTCCGATCGCCCGTTCGCCGGAACCCGAGGCGTTCATCGCCGAAGCGAGGCGGCTCGCAGAAGCCCAGCCGCCGGGCGGCCTCAGCCTGCTGCTCGTCGAGAACGGAGAGACGGTGGGCGGCTTTAATATGTCAGTCGGCGCCCCGGTTGATTCGGCGAGCGTGTTTCAGGTCGCCTCGCTGAGCAAGTGGCTCACCGCATGGGGCGTGATGGTGCTGGTCGAGGATGGCGCGATCGATCTCGACGCGCCGGTGGAGCGCCACCTCACCCGCTGGCGTCTGCCGGAGACCGAGTTCGACGCTTCGAGCGTCACGGTGCGGCGCCTGCTCAGCCACACCGCCGGTCTCAACGACGGGCTGGGCTATGACGGGTTCGAAACTCAACACGCCGTTCAGTCTCTAGAAGACTCGCTCACCCGCGCGGCCGACGCGTCGCCGGGGAAGGACGGCGTCGTGCGACTCGGCGCGCAACCCGGCTCGCGCTGGAACTACTCCGGTGGCGGCTACACGCTGTTGCAACTGCTCATCGAAGAGGTTTCGGGAGAAGAATTCAGCACCTTCATGCAAAGGCGCGTCTTTCTTCCGCTCGGGCTTGAGCGCACCAGCTTCCAGTACGAGGAGGCGCGCGCCTGGGGGCTCGCCGGAAATTACAGGCCGGACGGCGGGACCGAGCCCTATCGCTGGTATACCGCGCTCGCGGCGGCCTCGCTGTTCACCACCGCGGCCGACATGGCCCGTTTCATCGAGATTCAGACGCGCGAAGGCGGTCAGGACGTCCTGACTGAGGAGACCCTGGCGCTAATGCGCACGCCGCACGCCTCCCAGCTGGGCGCCGATATCTGGGGACTCGGTGTGATGCTCTACGCCCCCAACGCAAGCGGCGGCCATGTAATCGGCCACGACGGCTCCAACGGCCCGGCGATCAACACTGCGGTACGCGTCAATCCGGCGACCGGCGACGGGATCGTTGTGCTCGAGACAGGAAATCCACTGCTCGCCACGCGGATCGCGAGCGAATGGGTGTTCTGGAAAACCGGAAACATCGACAATCTGATGTTCGCGCTGGCCATCGAGGTCATGCTCTTGTGGATGCTCGCCGGCGCGGTCGTGATCCTCGCCTGCGCCGGCTGGATCAGCTGGCGCGGCGGCCGGGCGCGCTCAAGCTGAAGGCCTTCACATCGGCCACGCCGGCCTGAAAACGAAGAAGCCCGGCAAGTGAGCCGGGCTTCTACGCGCCTGTTAAAGCAAGCGAAAAAATGGTGGGCGGCACAAGGATCGAACTTGTGACCCCTTCGGTGTGAACGAAGTGCTCTACCGCTGAGCTAGCCGCCCGAAAGAGGAGGCGTGACTTACGCCACGGCGCCGAACCGGTCAAGCATGCCGGGCGCCGCAGCAACAGCGGCGATTATAGTGAATATCCATTCATCGATTTCGCGCCGAACGAGCAGATATAAAACCCTATTCGGATTGTAATAATTTTTTCGCGGGATTGGCCACGTCACACTTTCGTCAAACAAAAATATCACCTATATCGCCACCGAACGCTCGGAACCGTCAGTGGTGAGCGTCCGTTTCCTGACCATAACAAGCCCCGCACATGCGCGCTGGCAGCGCATGGAGCGAAGGAGGTTCTCCCCAATGGCCAGCAATGATTTTTGCACTCGCGAAGGCGCGCTCCGGCTCAAAGAACGGATCGAAGCCTACTGGAAAGAACGCGGCTACGATGTCTCCATCGAGCTGCATGAGGCCGGCTTCATGCCCGCCATGCGGTCCGCGCGCACCGACGTGCGGTCCAACATGGTCAACGGCATGCCCGGACCGGCCAACGACCGCGGCGCGGAGCGCCGCAGCGCGTAACCCCGCGCACTTTGCTCACGGACGCCCGAGCAGATCCGCGACCAACGCGGGCAGCTCGCTCCAACGCCGGAAAAGCCGGTCGGCGCCCAGCGCGCCGGCCGCTTTTTCACTGTACCCGTCCTCAAAGATGACGCACCAGGCGCCGGCCCGTTTGGCGGCCAGGGCGTCGGGTTCGGAATCCCCCACCAGCACGGTGCGGGCGTCGGCCTTTGCGCCGATCGCCGTTTCCAGATGGCGCGGATCGGGTTTTTTCGCCGGCGCGTCCTCCGGTCCGATGATTCGCACGAATCGATCCGCCAGCCCGAGCTCGGTGAGCAGCGAGACCGCAAGGCTCGTGGGCTTGTTGGTGCACACCGAAAGCTCCGCCCCGTGCGCGGCGAAGACGTCGAGCGCGTCCACCACGCCGGCAAACGGAACCGATTGCTCGGCGATGCCCGCGCGATAGGCGTCCATGAACACGTCAAGGCGCGCCTGGAGCGCATCCGGCGACAGCGCCGGCGCGCCCGCGCGCTCATAGGCGCGCTCGATCAGGGCGCGCGCGCCACGGCCCACCATGGCGCGCACGGCGGCGATCGGAACGGGCGGCAGCCCCTGCGGCGTGACGGAGGCGTTGAGCGCGCGGACCAGATCGGGCGCGGTGTCCACCAGCGTGCCGTCCAGATCGAACGCGATGCGTGCGCCGTTCAGATTGGAAAAGTGCGGCGCCATCACCGACCGTCCTTGCTTGCATTTCTCAGCCGGCGTGGGATGCGCCGCGCCAAGCGATAGGCTATAGCCGCAGCTCACGCGTTCAACAGCCTCAACGCATCCCGACTCAGCTTGAGGAGCCTTCATGCCGTCCAAGCCTCGCGCCGCCGTCATCCTCGCCGCCGGACACGGCACGCGCATGAAGTCCGCGCTCGCCAAGCCGCTTCACCCCATCGCCGGGCGCTCCATGCTCGACTGGTCGCTGGAGCTGGCCGAGAAGGCCGGCGCCGATCGCAAGGTGGTGGTCTGGGGCAAGCATTCGCCGGCGATCAGGGACGCCGCCAAAGCCGCCGGCGCAAGCGCCGCGCTCCAGGATCCGCCGCAAGGCACCGGCCACGCCGTGCAGCAGGCGCAGGACGCGCTTGAAGAGTTCGACGGCGACGTCATCGTCCTTTACGCCGACACGCCGTTGATCCGCCCGGAGACGGTTGAGCAGGTGTTCGACGCGCTCGCCGGCGGCGCCAGCGTGGCGGTGCTGGGCTTTGAGCCGGACGATCCCGGCCAGTACGGCCGGCTGATCGAAACCGAAAAGGGCGATCTGGACGCCATCGTCGAGGCCAGGGAGGCCAGCCCCGAACAGCTTCAGGTGCGCCTGTGCAATTCCGGTGTGCTGGCCTGCGAAAGCAAGGTGTTGTTCGAACTGCTGGGCGCGGTGAAGAACGACAACGCCAAGGGCGAATACTATCTCACCGACGTGGTCGAGATCGCCCGGGGGCGCGGCCTGACCGCCAGGGCGGTGCGCGCCGACGAGGCCGAGGTGCTGGGCGTGAACTCGCGCCTGGATCTCTCCGTCGCCGAGGCCGCCTGGCAGACCCGGCGCCGGCGCGAGGCGATGGCGGACGGCGTCACGCTGATCGCGCCGGAGAGCGTGGTGTTCAGCCACGACACCGTGATCGAAAACGATGTGACGATCGAGCCCAACGTGGTGTTCGGCCCCGGCGTGGTGGTGAAATCCGGCGCGACGATCCGCGCCTTTTCCCATCTTGAAGGCGCGGTCGTCGCCGGCGACTGCGAGGTGGGCCCCTACGCCCGGCTGCGCCCCGGCGCGGTGCTGGAGACCGGCGCCAAGGTGGGAAATTTCGTCGAAGTGAAGAAGGCGCGCCTTGGCGAAGGGGCGAAGGCGAACCACCTCTCCTATATCGGCGACGGAGACGTCGGCGCGAACGCGAACATCGGAGCCGGCACGATCTTTTGCAATTATGACGGCTACTTCAAGAACAAGACGATCATCGGAGACGGCGCCTTCATCGGCTCCAACTCCGCCCTGGTCGCCCCGGTCCGGATCGGCGCGGGCGCCATGACCGCCTCCGGTACGGTGGTCACCGACGATGTTCCCGCCGACTCCCTGGCGCTGGGCCGGGCCAAGCAGGTGACCAAAGACGGCTGGGCGGCGCGCTTCCGCAAGACCATGCAGGCGAAAAAAGACAGGCAGAAAAAGGATTAGGCGGACGATGAAAGACGGGCTGACGACGCTGGAAGACCGCCTGAAGGACAAAAGCCTTCTTAAAACCGACAGCTTCATCGACGGCGCATGGGTCGGCGGCGAGACGACCTTCGACGTGACCTCCCCCGCCGACCGCGCGCTGGTGGCCAAAGTCGCCGATGTGGGCGAGGCCGGCGCGATGAAAGCGATCGATGCGGCCGACCGCGCCTTTCAGAAATGGAAGAAGACGTCAGTCTACGAGCGCGCCCGCCTGGTTCAGAAATGGCATGACCTGATCCTGGAGAACGTCGCCGATCTGGGCGCGATCATCACCGCGGAGATGGGCAAGCCGATCGCCGAAGCGCGCGGCGAGGTGGCCTACGGGGCCGGCTTCGTGGAGTGGTCGGGGCAGGAAGCCAAGCGGCTGCACGGCGAAACGCTCGCCACCCCCTTCCCCGGCTCGCGCGGCTGGACGATCCATCAGCCCGTGGGCGTCGTCGCCTGCATCACGCCGTGGAATTTTCCCTCCGCCATGATCACCCGCAAGTGCGGCCCGGCCATCGCGGCGGGCTGCTCGGTGGTGGTGAAGCCGGCGCCGGAGACCCCGCTCTCCGCGCTCGCGCTCGCTGAGCTCGCCAAGCGCGCCGGCATCCCCGACGGGGTGTTCAACGTGGTGTGCGGCGCCGCCGACACGATCGGTCCGGTCCTGACAGGATCCGACGTGGTGCGCATGGTGGGCTTCACCGGCTCCACCGCCGTGGGCAAGCTCCTCATGCGCCAGGCCGCCGACGGGGTGAAGCGGGTGAGCCTGGAGCTGGGCGGCAACGCGCCCTTCCTGATCATGGACGACGCCGATATCGAGGCCGCCGCTGACGGGGTGATCGCCAGCAAGTTCCGCGCGGCCGGCCAGACCTGCGTCTCGGCCAACCGCATCATCGCCCACGCGCCCATCGCCGATAAGCTGATCGCCGCGATCAAGACCCGCATGGAAAAGCTTAAAGTCGGCTCCGGCTTCGAGGACGGGGTGAATTTCGGCCCGCTCATCCATGACGAGGCGGTCGCGCGCGTCGACGAATTGGTCAAGGACGCCAAGGCCAAGGGCGCGACGGTCCATCTGGGCGGGTCGCCGCTGGCCGACGAGCTGGGCGGCGCCTTTTACGCCCCCACCCTCATTGAGGGCGGCGAGGATTTTGAGCTGGAGCTGTTCCGCAACGAGATCTTCGGCCCCGTGGCTTCAGTTTATCGCGCGAAGGACGAGGCGGAGATGATCCGGCTCGCCAACGATACGCCCTACGGCCTGGCCGCCTATGTCTACACCCGCGATATCGGGCGGGTGCACCGGCTGTCCGAAGGCCTCGATTTCGGCATGATCGGGGTGAACGCGCCCATGGTCGGCTCGCCGGCCACGCCGTTCGGGGGCGTGAAGGAATCCGGCATCGGCCGCGAAGGCGGCAAATGGGGCGTTGAAGAATTCACCGAGCTGAAATTCGTCCTGCTCGGCGGGGTGGACCGGTGAGCGCGGCGGCCGAACAGAAAGCCTTCGCCGCCGCTGCGGCGCTGGATCTGGTCGAATCCGGCATGACGCTGGGCCTGGGCTCGGGCTCCACCGCGGAGATCTTCATCAAGCAGCTCGGCGCGCGCCTGGAAGCGGGCGAGCTTGACCGGGTGGTGGGCGTGCCCACCAGCGACGCCACCGCCGAAGCCGCGCGTGCTGCGGGCGTGCCGCTCATTGAAGTCGATCACGTGGTGCGCATCGATCTCACCGTGGACGGCGCGGACGAGGTGGACGGCCGCTTCCGCCTGATCAAGGGCGGCGGCGCCTGCCTGTTGCGCGAGAAGATCATCGCCCACGCCAGCGACCTCATGGCGGTGGTGGTGGACGAAACCAAGCTGGTGGAGACGCTTGGCGCCTTTCCCTTGCCGGTGGAGGTCGATCCCTTCGCCTTCACGATCACCGCCAAGAAGGTGTTCGACGCCCTGCGCGCGGCCGGCGCGGGCCGCCCCGAAGTCTCGCTGCGCCGGCGCGCCGATTCGGGCGAGCCGCTGATCACCGACGGCGGCCATTACATTCTCGACTGCGCCTGCGGCGAAATCCCCGATCCCGAAGCGGCCGCCGCCCGCCTGAACGCGATACCCGGCGTGGTGGAGAACGGCCTGTTCATTGGCCTGGCCCGCATGATCATCGTCGGCGAGGACGGCGGCGCGAAGGTGTTGGAGCTTTAAGCCCAGCGCGGCGAACCGACCCCGCGCCTGCGCGCGCCTGTGGAAATCCGCGTGGAAAAAGAACGCAAGGGGTGGACGTTCAGCGCCTCTTAACCACTATATGTAGACATATCGCACGCGCCATCCTGCGCCCTCCAGCCGAGCCGGGGACGACCCATGACCCTCATCGCTTCCGACCGTCCGGGCCTTCTCACGCCCAGCCATTCCTACAAGCCGTTCCGCTATCCGTGGGCGTATGATTTCTGGAAGACCCAGCAGCAGGTTCACTGGCTGCCCGAGGAAGTGCCGCTGGGCGAGGACTGCAAGGACTGGGCGACCAAGCTGACGGACAAGGAGCGTAATCTGCTCACGCAGATCTTCCGCTTCTTCACCCAGTCGGACGTGGAGGTCGGCGCCAACTACATGGAAAACTACATGCCGCTCTTCAAGCCGGTTGAAGTGCGCATGATGCTGGCCTCCTTCTCCAACATGGAGACGGTGCATATCGCCGCCTACGCCTTGCTGCTTGAGACGATCGGCATGCCGGATTCTGAATTCTCCGCCTTCATGGAGTACCAGGAGATGGCGGCGAAGCACGATTATCTCGGCAAGTTCGGCGTGGAGACCGAGAAGGACATCCTCACCTCCATGGCGGTGTTCGGCGGCTTCACCGAGGGCCTGCAGCTGTTCGCCAGCTTCGCCATGCTGATGAACTTCCCGCGCTTCAACAAGATGAAGGGGATGGGCCAGATCGTGTCCTGGTCGGTGCGCGATGAGTCGCTGCACTGCGAGGGCATGATGAAGATGTTCCACACCTTCTCCGAAGAGACCGGCGCGCTGACCAAGGACGTCAAGGACGACATCGCCGATTGCTGCAAGACGGTGGTGAGCCTGGAGGACAAGTTCATCGACCTCGCCTTCGAGGCCGGCGAAGTGGAAGGCATGACGCCCGACGACATCAAGGGCTATATCCGCTACATCGCCGACTGGCGCATGAAGCAGCTGAAACTGCCGGTGATCTACGGGGTGAAGGACCACCCGATCCCGTGGCTCACCGAGATCCTGAACGGGGTCGAGCACGCCAACTTCTTCGAAGCGCGCGCCACCGAATACTCCAAGGGCGCCACCAAGGGCGCCTGGCACGGCGATGAGGGCGTGTGGGCCAATTTCGACAAGTCCATGTCCAACCGCGCCCTGGCTGAAACGGTACACGCGGAGTAAAGCTCGCTGCTTACTGGACGATCAAACCCCGGCGCGCCGCGCCGGGGTTTATGTATGGTGTCGCCAGACTAGCGGGTCCCAGCCAAATGATCACTCAACACCTTTCCTCAAGCGATGCCGCGCTCCCTTAGGTGGGATACAATCTGCGCCCGCCGCTTGTTGATAGCGGCTCCCGAACGCATCGCCACAAGCGTCAAAAGCGAGGCCAAAAGGGCGAGACCGCCCGCCGCCGCGACACCGTATATCGTGTCCGGATAGCGCTCGAGCATCGCGCCAAACTCTCTCGCCGGAGAATCTTGAATCGCTGACCAGATAAGAAATGCGGCGAACCCCGCCATCGCGAAAAGCAGAAGGATGAAGACTGTCAGAAGCGCGCTTGTTTTTCCCGCCACTATTGGGAAGTTCGCCCAGAGAGCTGTGCTCTGACGCGTCGTTCGGTTCGCGATCCCTACCGGAAAACCGCTGCCCTGCTGACGTCCGGCATACACAACCTCGACTTCATGGCCATCGGCGATTGGAACAATCGACCCGGAAAACCGCATCGAGTGGGTCTTTCCAGAGTCGTCTTGTAAGAAAAATTCCTGCTGATCAACCGTCGTGGAACTCACCCTAATGGGGTCCACCTTTGTTCCGCGCATGACCTGTCCACCGCCGGAACCAGTAATACGCGTGTCGCTCCAACGATTGACGCCGCTCACCTCCCCTGTGATCGAAAAAAAATGCATCCCTAGTGCTCCCCTTTTCCGGTAGCGCGAACGCTACAGAAATGTTTTGAGCGGCACAAGAAAGCACTTCTAACGTGAGCTCAATTCTCTCAAGTTGCGCCACCAAGGGCGTCTGGCACGGCGATGAAGGCGTGTGGGCCAATTTCGACAAGTCCATGTCCAACCGCGCCCTGGCTGAAACGGTGCACGCGGAGTAAGCGCGGCTCTGCTGATCAGTAGAAACCCCCGGGAGCGATTGCTTCCGGGGTTTTTTTATCACGTACTCTTGCGCACGCTTCGCCTACGCGCGCGATCGCCTATAGTGAAATGAGCCCGACGGCATTGTGATCGGGACACGCGCATACGTCATTGACGCACCGCGCCCCGCTGACCATGCTGGTTCCTAATACAAATGATGCGCACAATCGTTGAAACACCGGAATTCATCCGGCGATCGGCTGATGTGGGCCTGAATGCAGCTTTGCGATCTGATCGAAAATCCTACGGCCGGTGACATGACCACGCCCTATGAAAGCATACGCAAAGGCCTTGAGGAGGCGTTGGACCACGCCCGCGGCGACGCGACGAATTCGCGTGTCCATCAAGTGGAGATTCCCGACCCCGACGTGGCGGGCATCCGGGCCCTGTCTGGACTCACTCAGGTGGAGTTCGCCGCCGCCATCGGCGTGGCGGTGGGAACGCTAAGGGGGTGGGAGCAGGGCCGGCGGCGGCCGGAAGGGCCGGCGCGTGTCCTCCTCGCGCTTCTGGCGAAGCGGCCAAGCCTCGTCCTTGAAGAACTCGGACACTGACTTTAGGGCCGCGCCCCCTACCCCTTCTTTTCCAGGCAGCGGAAATCGGCTCTCAGCCGGCGCCCTTCAAAATCGATGTGGCAGACATTGAGGTCGTGGCGCTTGCACCAGATCTGCACCCCCCGCGGCGTGAAGCCCGCCTCCAGCGCGGCGTAGTCGCGAAGGCTCGCCGCGTCGGATCGCCCGGCCATATGCTCGGCCTCGCATTTGGCGCACACGATGGGATGGGTGATCTGTCTGAATAGATGATCAAGGCTCATGGGGGCGGAAGCTAGGCCCGCCCGGCCTGCGGTCCAGCGCGTCTATCGCCGCGAGAGCGGATCGTAGACGGCGCCGCGCGCGCGCCGGCGGGCGCGGCGCTGCGCCTCCACGCCTTCTGCGGCGAGCCCCATGAGTCGCCAGAGAAAGCCAAACGCGGCCGGGACGAGGATGAAGACCAGAAGCGCCGAGCCGTCATCGGCCCAGCGCCCGGCGGGCGCCAGAGCAGGAAAAGCGGCGCGCGCCAGCTGATAGGCGGCGAGCCCGATGAGCGCGAAGGCGAGCGCGGCCGCGGCCGGTTGCTGCGGCGCCGGCGAGGCCAGGCGTTCCGACCGGTAGATCACCTCGCGCCCCAGCATGGCGAACACAGAGCCGGCCACCATCGCCGCCAGCGCCCCGGCCAGGACGACGCGAACCAGCGCCGGGCCGCCGTATTGAGGCGGCGCGGCGTATGGCCCCGCCCCGGCGAGCCAGGCGATGACGCCGGGCAGCACCGCGTTGAAGGCGGGAAAGCTCACCACGAACGCGGCCAGCCCGGCGCTGAGCGCGATATTGCGCACCACCCGGTTGCGGGCGCGGTCTGCGGTGTCGAGCGGGTCTGCCATCGGTGTCCTGACGCGTCGGGGCCGCCGGCAAGGCGGACCGCGCCGGTCAGATGCAGAACGCCATCGCGCCCGCCCGGTTCCCGGCCGCGCCCCGCCAAGCCCGAAGACAGCGCGGAGCCGGAAAGCCGCTTCGGACGGGGACGGCGGGCCGCTTTACGGGCCGACGCGCCGATACACGCCGTGGACCACGATCTCCTCGCCCATGGCGTCGAGATAATGGCCCATGAGCGCTTCGATCTGATCAAGCGCGTCCACCTGGCAGAAGCCTTCAGGATCGAGGGTCGTGCCGGCTTCGCCGCGCACGGCGTCTGACAGTTTCGAGCAGTCGGGCTGGTGGTAGCTGACCACCGCGCCGTCCTCGTACACCCAGGCGACGCCGTAGCCCACGCCGTCGGTGCGCGGCAGCTGGGCGAGATAGATGTTTGCGCTGATCTGTCTGAAGCGCACGTCCTGATGGGGAAAGTCAGCCACGTCGGAGCGGTAGCGTCGGCGGGTCTGCTCCACCGCGCCGCGCCAGGTCTCCCGGTCCCATTCGGTCCCGTCAGGATGGGTGGGCCAGTGGGCGTAGACGCCCTCCTGCAAGGGCGTATCGGCGCCCCAGAAGCCGATAAGTTCGCGCTCGCTGGTGAAACACCCGGTGAGCGCGAGCGCGGCGGCGCCGGCGGCCGCGGCCTTCAGCGCCGCCGCAAGTCTCACGGGGTCTGCCCGTAGAAGGGCTCGGTGGCCTTCACAAGCCAATCGACCGCTTCGCCGTCCACCAGCGGCAGCACGTTTTCGCGCACCCGGGCATGATAGGCGTCGAGCCAGGCGGTCTCCTCCGGCGTCAGCAGGGTGAGATCGACCAGGCCGCGATGGATCGGGGCCATGGTCAGCGTCTCAAAGCCCAGCATCTTGCGGTCGCCATGGGGCGGAACCGCGTCCGGGCCCGTGACGAACTGCAGGTTCTCGATCCGGATGCCGTAGGACCCGACCTTGTAATACCCCGGCTCGTTGGAGACGATCATGCCCGGTTTCAGCGCGATCGTGTTGGGCCGCTTGGAGATGTTCTGCGGCCCCTCATGGACCCCCAGATAGCTGCCCACCCCGTGGCCGGTGCCGTGATCGTAATCATGACCGGCCATCCAGAGCGGCGCGCGCGCCAACGCGTCGAGCGCCGCGCCCGTCGTGCCTTCGGGGAAGCGGATCACCGAAAGCGCGATATGGCCCTTGAGCACTAGGGTGAAGTGGCGGCGCTGGGCCTCGCTGGGCTGGCCGATGGGCACGGTGCGGGTGATGTCTGTGGTGCCGTCGGGGTACTGGCCGCCGGAGTCCACCAGATAGAGCGAGCCTTCCTCCAGCTTTCGCGTCGAAGCGGTGTTCACCCGGTAGTGCGGGAAGGCGCCGTTGGGCCCGGCGGCGGAGATCGTCTCAAAGCTGATATCCTTCAGCTCAGTCGACCCGCGGCGAAATTCTTCAAGCTTCACAGCGGCTTCGATCTCATCGACCTCGCCGGACTGGCCGGCGGTGTCGATCCAGTGCAGAAAGCGCACGATGGCTGCGCCGTCGCGGATATGGGCCGCTTTCGCGCCCTCGATCTCCACATCGTTCTTGCAGGCTTTCGGCAGGGCCACCGGGTTGGCGCCGCGCTTGATCGCGGCGCCGCCCGCTTCCAGCTTCTGGAACACCCAGACCGAGCTGACGGCCGGGTCCAAGCGCACCGATTTTCCCGAAAGGCTTTTCAGGCCGTCGCCGAATTCGGTCTCGGGCCGGACGCTGACCTCATTGCCCAGATGGGCGCGCGCGGCGTTGGTGAGCTTGTCCTCGTTGATGAACAAGGTGGCGCGCCCGTCCGCGTCCAGGATCGCGGCCGAAAGCGGCAGCGGCGTGCACGCCACGTCCCCGCCGCGCAGATTAAACAGCCAGGCGATGGAGGCCGGATCGGTGATCACCGCCGCGTCCACGCCCGCCTCGGCGAGGTCGCCGGCCACGCGCCGGCGCTTGTCCCCGTGCTCCTCGCCGGAGAACGCGATCGGATGGGGATGCACGTCGGCCGCCGGCGGCGCCGGGCGGTCGTCCCAGGCCGCGTCGATGGGGTTTTCATCCACTGCGACGAGCGTCGCGCCGGCGCGTTCGGCGGCGGCGTCGATTTTCGCGAGCGCATCGGGCGAATGGAGTTTCGGGTCATAGCCGATCGTCTCGCCGCGCTTGGCGTTGCGGCGAATCCAGCCTGCAACCCCGCCGTCTGTCAGGTCGGCGTATTCGTAAAGAGCGTTATCAACCTGGCTCTTCACCTGCTCGGTGTAGCGCCCGTCCACGAACACCGCCGCGCGGTCCGCCATGGCGATCGCGGCGCCGGCCGAGCCGGTGAACCCGGTCGCCCAGGTCAGGCGCTCGGCGTTCGCGGGCAGATATTCGTTATTGTACTCGTCCTCGTGCGGGATGATGAACCCGTCAAGGCCGGCGTCCTTGAGCGCTTTGCGAAGCTTGGGAAGGTTCTCGCGCCCGAACTCGGGCCCGCCCTTCACATGGAATGTCTGAATTTGCTGGGTCATGGCCTGGAAGCTACGCGCGCGCCGCCCCGGTTTCAATCGCGCGTGTGCGACGCGCCGAGCGCTGAAGATCGGCCGCACCGGCGCGCACAACGAAAAACGGCGCGCCCATAAAGGCGCGCCGCTCTTCACCGCATCCCCCGCGGCTTACCGGTAGGTCTCGGCCGGGCGCCATATGCCGTCCGCGCCCTGGCACATATAGACGAGGCGGCCCGCCGACTGCATGTCGCGGCAGGCGCCGGTGTTGCGCGCCGTCGCCGCCCCTTGCGCCGAGCCGGCGGTGTAGACCTGGGCGTCGCGGCGCGCGTCATAGCCGCGCGCGTCCGGCCCGCCGAGCAGCTCGCCCGACGAGCGCCCGTAGCCGTCGTCGTATCCGTAGCCGTCGCCATAGCCGCGCTCGTCATAGGTGTAGCCGCGATCGTCATAGCGCCGGTCATAGCCGTACTCGTCGCCGCGATAGCCGGCTTCAGAGCCGTAATGGCGCGGCGCGGCGCCGTAGCCGCGGCCGGTGCGGCGGGCGTGGCGGGCGCAATCGTCGCGACCGGCCCCGCCCAGCGCCGCGCCGGCGAGCGCGCCGACGCCGGCTCCGGCGACCACGGCGCCGTCATTGCCCTCTTCGCGATAGCCGCGATGGCGGTAACCGCGATGACCGCGGCGATACTCGCGTCCGCGATAGCCGCGATGGCCGCGGTAACGGTGGTCGCGGCGGTAACGGCGATCCTCGCGCGCCCGGTCCTGGGCGTCGTCGTGGAGCTCCGCGCCGAGAACCGCGCCGAGCACCCCGCCGATCACCGCGCCGGCGACCTGGCGATTGCGTTGCGCCGCGACGCATTGCTCATAGGTCTGGGCGCCCTGATGGCGCGACTGGGCGCCGTAGGTCTGGGCTTCGGCCGGGGCGAGGCCGGGAAGGACGAAGGCGGCGCCGCACGCGGCGGCGAGGAGAAAGCGGGTCAAGGTCGACCTCCATGTCTTGCGCGCCAGGGCGCGCACGTCTTCACGTTACGCAAACCTTAAGCCATGCGCCATGAGCCGGAGATGAACGGTTTCACCACCAAATCCGGCGCTTCGACGCTAAAAAGCGGGGAGAGCGACAGGGCCTCTCCCCGCTTTTCCGGGCCATCGGCCCGGCTCTACTGACGCCGCGCGACCTCCCAGCGGCCGTAGCGATCGCGGCACATGCGCACCCGGTCATAGGTGACCTGACCGTTGGGCAGGAAGATCTCCGCGTCGCCCCAGCGGCACTGGCGGCCGCGATAGCGGTGCCAGTCACGGGCGTAAACCACGCCACGGACGCCAGAATACGGATTATGCCAGTGATAGGGCCGGTCATTGCTGAAGGCGTAATGGACCGCATAGCGATACTGGCCGCGGTCGCAGTCATTGACCGCAGAGCCCAGCCCGGCGCCCAGAAGCCCGCCGGCGAGCACCGCGCCGCCGTCGCCGTCATAGGCCGCGCCGCCAAGCAGGGCGCCGATCAGCGCGCCGGCGATCACCGCATCGCCGTCGGCGCGGCAGAAGCGCTCATTGTAGTGGAAGCGGTTGCGCGCATACCGGTCATGGTAGCGGCGGTGATAGCGCCAGTCGCGGCGCGGCGCGTGACCGTAAGTGCGCCGACGATCATGGTGAAAGTCGCGCCGGCGATGGTCACGGTCATAGCGGCGATCATGGCGGCGCTCGCGATGAAAGTCGCGCCGGTCATGGCGCGCGTCCCAGCGGCGGTCGCGGCGATCATGGCGCACGTCGCGGCGGCGCTCATGGCGGTCATAGCCAGGGCCCCGGCGGTCATGGCGCGCGTCACGGCGCTGATCGCGCCGGTCGAAACGCTCATCACGCCGGTGGTCGCGGCGCGCCTCACGGCGACGGTCCTGGCGGACCTCGCGGCGATGGTCCGCGCGCGCTTCGCGGCGGCGGTCCTGTCTGGCCTCACGCCGGCGGTCCTGCCCGGCCTCGCGGCGGCGGTCCTGCCTGGCCTCTCGCCGGCGCTCCTCGCGGACCTGCGGGCGGCGGTCGCCCCGCTCCTCGGCGCGGCGGTCGCGCCGCGCGTCCCGGCGCGGCTGCCCGCGCTGATCGGCGCGCTCCTCGCGGCGTTCGCGGCGCGCGTCCCTAACGGCCTCGCGGCGCTCGCGCAGACGTTCCTGGCGCGCTTCCCTGCGCGGCCGTTCCTGAGTTTCCGCAAAGGTGGCGGCGCTCGATAGCGCCGCGGCGTGCGCGGCCGGCGCAAAGCTCAGGCCGGGACCGAAAAGGCCCGTGACCAGAACGGCGGCGGCGAGCGATTTCATCTTCATCGCGCTTGGCCTTTCTGTCTGATGCGCCGGACTCTCCGGCATGGTCTTTCAGGCCTACGCCCGCAAACCTGACGCCTTGATGAACAAAAGGTTCATGCAAAGGGCGAGAGCGCCCGCAAGTCTTTGAAAAGATTACGGCTGGAAAGGATCGAGTCCCGGGGCCGGAGGAAGGCCCGGGCTGGCGAAGGCCATCACCTTGAACAGCGCGCCCATTTCCTCGGCGTCGACGAGCCGGTGCAGCTGGCGGGCCAGCCGGCCGCGCGCGGCCTCGCCGGCGGTCGCCGCCAGCGCCGCGGCGCGCTGCTCGATCCCAAGCCCTTTAAGGAACGCGCCCTGCCCCATGGGTCCGTAAACGTCGAGCCCGGCCGCCTCGCCCAGCGCGCCGAGACGATCAAAGGCGGCCCAGCAGGTCAGATCCGCCGTGCCCGGCTGGTCAAGGGGATCGACGGTCTCATGCTTGCGGATCGCCTGCAGCGTGTCGCCGAACTCCGGCGCATCGGCGCCGTAATCGATGAACAGGGCGTAGCCCGGATGCGCCTTCAGCCGGGCGGCGATCGCCTCGACCAGCGGCGCGTCGCCGGGGCGCAGCTCCACCAGCGCGCCCTCCTCCGCCTCGCGCAAGGCGCCCGGGATCTCGCCCAGCTCGTGTTCACTAAGAACCGGCCCCAGGCCAAACGCGAAGCGATTGGGATCGGCGGGGTCGACCCCCACCACACGCTCGCGCCAACGCCCCTCCACGCGCACCGCCTGGCGCACGGGAAGACAGTCCAGAAACTCGTTGGAGACGATGACGCACGGCCCCTGCGCGGCCTTGTCCAACGTCTTCGCCCAGCGCACGGGAACCGGCGCCTTGGCCAGTGTCTCGCCCTGCACCATTTTCAACGCCGGGCTGGCTTCGACCAAGGTGACGTCGCACGCCTCGTGAAAGCCCGGCATGGCGCGCGCGGCGCGCAGCATGTCGCTCATCATCCGGCCCGTGCCGGGTCCCAGCTCGATGAGCTGCACCGGCGCGGGCGCGCCCATGGCGCTCCACACCTCTGCGGTCCACAGCCCCAAAAGCTCACCGAACATCTGGCTGATCTCCGGCGCGGTGATGAAATCGTTCGCCGCCCCCAGCGGATCCTTGGTGGCGTAGAAGCCGGCCATGGGATCGAACAACGCCTCGCTCATGAACGCGGCGACCGAGAGCGGACCTTCGGTCTGGATGCGCTCGCGCAGGCGCGCGGCGAGCATCTCCACCGGGGGGAAGGCGTCGTCGTTGGAAGCCATGGAACCCTTACGCCGAAGCTCTCTCGCCGATCGCGGGCTGTTTGCGCGCGCGCCAGACCAGGAACGCACCCAGCGCGATCATGGGAATGCACAAAAGCATGCCCATGGTGACATACCCCTGCAGCGCCTCGGGCATGTGGCGGTCCGGCTCGCGCACCAGTTCGACACTGGCGCGAAACACGCCGTAACCGATCAGGAACACGCCCGCCGACAGGCCCGGCCGGGCGAGAATTTTGAAGCGGTAGATGAGCACGGTGAGGATCGCGAACAGCACCGCGCCCTCCAGAAACGCCTCGTAAAGCTGGGAGGGATGGCGGTCGACGCACAGCGGATCGGAGGCGAAGCGCATGCCCCAGGGCAGATCGGTGGGCCGGCCCCAGAGCTCGCCGTTGATGAAATTCGCCAGCCGCCCGAAGAACAGGCCGATGGGCGTGGCGGCCGCCACCGCGTCGGCCACGCGCAGGATCGGCGCCTTGTAAGCCCGGCTGGTGAAATAAAGCGCCAGCGCCACGCCGATAAGCCCGCCATGGAAGCTCATCCCGCCTTCAGTGATGCCCGCGATCACCCAGAGCGGCCGCTCCCAGATGGCGCTTGTCTGATAGAACAATACATAGCCCAGCCGCCCTCCGGCGATGATGCCCAGCATGATCCACAGCGCCAGATCGTCGAGGAAGGCCTTCGAATACGGCGCGGTCTGGGTTTTCTGCGTGGTTCCCCAAAGCGCGTCGCGCTTCACAAGGCGCAGCACCCACCACAAACCGCCGAACAGGCCCGCGATATAGGCCAGCGCATACCAGCGGATCGGAAACGGTCCGATCCCGAAAATCTCCGGAATCGAGACCAGAACCGGATCGATCAGGTCGAAACTGGGCGGGCAATAAGCCATGAAACAATCCGTCAGCCGTGGCGCAAAGTGCGGTTAACGCGGCGCGCGCGTGTTGCCGTCACCCCGGTGGAACCCCTATATGTGCCCTTCATAGCAGAGCGAGCGGTGTTGTCATGCAGTCGCGCAGCCCCTTTTTCAACGATCTGGCCGATCTGATGACGGACGCCTTCTCCGCGGCCCAGGCCGCTGGCGAGGAGGCCAAGACCGCCATGCGCGCCCGCGCCGAGCGCTTCGCCGAAGAGCTGGACCTGGTGACCCGCGAGGAGTTCGAGGCCGTGCGCGCCCGCGCCGAAGCCGCCGAAGCCGAGCTGGACGCCCTGAAGGCGCGGATCGACGCGCTGGAAGCGGCCGGGACCGGCGCCAGGACCGCCGCCCGCAAGGCGCCGGCCAAGCGCGGTGCGGCGAAAAAGTCATCCGGCTAGACCGGTTTATCAAGTTTCCACGAAGGCGGTTGCGCCGCGCGGAAAACGCGGCGTACCGTCAAATGCGTGCGGGCGGTGAGTCGCCCGCCGCCAGGGGGAGAGGACCACATGGAGCTCAGCACCCAGGAGCATGTCTCCGTCGCCGACCCGCTCGAGACCATCGAGCAGGCCGTGATCGCCGAGCAGTTTCCATACGAACGCGACGAGCTGGAACTGCACCTGGCCGCGCCCGGCGACTGGCGCGACCATCAGATCTGGTTCGCCTACCGGCCGGAACTGGACGTCATTCATGTCTGCGCCAGCCTGGAGCTGAAGGCTCCGGACGGGCGCTACAAGGATGTGTGCGAGCTGGTCACCCGGCTGAACGAGCGGCTGTGGATGGGCCATTTCGACCTGTGGAGCGACGACGGCTCCATCATCTTCCGGCACGCCGTGTCGCTTCCTGAAACCGGCGGCGTCTCCCCGGGCCAGGCCGCCGCGCTGATCGCTGCGGCCAAGGAAGCCGGCGAACGTCTCTATCCGGCGTTCCACTATCTCATGTGGAGCGGAAAGAGCGCCGCCGAAGCGGTGTCGGCGGCCATGTTCGACACGGTGGGCGAGGCTTAGGGCCCCCCGCCCGAAGCGAAATCAGAACCCCCGGCACGCCTTCAGCCGGGGGTCGCCTTGTGTGTCGCCCGGCGCAATGCCGCCCGTTCGGGCGAGGCTGCGGCGGACCCGTCCTCGTTACGCCCTGAAAAGCTTCCCCGAACCGCCCCCAGCCGGAGCGGACCCGGCGCGGGGGCGTACGGGTTATTCTTCCAGTTCGACGGGGCGCGCGCGTCACCGCCGGGCGATGTTGGAAAAAGGAGACCCGACATGAAGACCCTGCTCACCATCGCGGCCGCCGCCGCGTTCGCCGCCGGCGCCGCGTTCGCCCAGCCCACCGAACTCACTTTTGTGGAGCTGGACGTGAACGAGGATGGCCAGCTGTCCATCGAAGAGGTCCAGGCCGTGGCGCCCAATGTCACGCAGGAGGACTTCGACGCCTTTGACGCCGACGGCGACGGCTTCCTGCAGGAGCCCGAATTCGACACCTGGCTCGCGGTCTACGCCGGTTCGCAGAACGATGATCCTGACGGCGATGACGGCGATGACCCGATGGAGGGTTAAGCCCTCCAATGGTCGCAGGGCGGGCGGCATGCTTTGCGGCGGCGCCGCGCCCCCTTTTAGAACGGCGCGTCTTCGCCTATACGCGCACGCTTGATTGACGCGGCGAACAAGGGCGACGACATGGGTTTCAAATGCGGCATCGTGGGGCTTCCCAATGTGGGCAAGTCCACCCTGTTCAATGCGTTGACCCAGACCGCCGCGGCGCAAGCGGCGAACTATCCTTTCTGCACCATTGAGCCGAATGTGGGCGAAGTGGCGGTGCCCGAGCCGCGCCTCTCCAAACTCGCTGCAATCGCCGGCTCGGCGAACGTCATCCCGGCGCGGATGAATTTCGTGGACATCGCCGGCCTTGTGAAAGGCGCCAGCCAGGGCGAAGGGCTCGGCAACCAGTTCCTGGCCAATATCCGCGAGACTGACGCGGTGCTCTACGTGCTGCGCTGTTTTGAAGACGGCGACGTGACCCATGTGGCCGGCAAGGTCGATCCCATGGCCGATTACGAAACCGTGGAGACCGAGCTGATGCTCGCCGACATGGACAGCCTTGAGAAACGCCGCGCCAATCTGGAGAAAAAGGCCAAGACCGGCGACAAGGAGGCCAAGGCCACCCTCGTGCTCGTCGACCTCGCGCTCGCTGAGCTGCAGGAGGGCCGCCCGGCGCGCGCCGCCGACGTGCCCGAAGACAGCCGCAAGGAATGGCGGATGCTGCAGCTCCTCACCGCCAAGCCGGTCATGTTCGTGGCCAATGTCGATGAAGACAGCGCCGCGACCGGCAATGCGTTCTCCGAAGCGGTGCAGAAACGCGCCGCCGAGGAAGGCGCGGCCTGCGTCGTCATCTCCGCCAAGATCGAGGCTGAGCTGGCGCTTCTGGAGCCGGACGAGCGCGAGGAATACCTCGCCGAGCTGGGGCTGGAGGAGCCGGGCCTCAACCGCCTCATTCACGTCGGCTATGATCTTCTGGATCTACAGACCTATTTCACCGCCGGCCCCAAAGAGGCCCGCGCCTGGACCATCCGGCGCGGCTGGAGCGCGCCGAAGGCGGCCGGGGTCATCCATGGCGATTTCGAGCGCGGCTTCATCCGCGCCGAAACCATCGCCTATGACGATTATGTCGCCAACAACGGCGAATCCGGCGCGCGCGAAGCCGGCAAGCTGCGCCAGGAAGGCAAGGAGTACGTCGTCCAGGACGGCGACGTGATGCTGTTCAAGTTCAACGTTTAGCCTTCGCCTTCAAGGATTGAGCGTTTTCGTATCCCGGCGCCGGCTCAAAAACAGCGACACGGCGACCGCCAGCCCCGCCGCGACCGGGATCCCGACGCTGCCAGCGAGGATCGCGGCGGCGTCCCAGCGCCCCTCGCCCCAGCCCGATCCGGCGTAGGCGTACGCCGCGCCCAGCGCCATTTGCGTGACGGCGCACCACGCCAGGAGCCGGACAGGCTCGTGGCGCGCCGCGCCGGCGAGGATCAGCGAGGCTTCAGCCAGCACCGGAACCGGCCGGCATAACAGCGCCGCGACGAGCCCGTAGCGGCGCACCCAGGCCGCAAAACCCGGCGGCAGGCCCCGCCCGGCGCGCGCCAGACCCGCGCCCCCGCTGCGGCCCACGCCATACCCGACAGCGCAAGCGAGCGAAAGCGCCACGCCGTTCACCAGGGCGGCGGGGAGAAATCCGATGCGCGCGCCGAGCAGCGTCGCCACAACGCTTGAGGGCGTCGGAAGAACTGGATCGCCCGCCAGAAGAAGCGCGGCGACCAAAATCACCATTGCATCGCCGCTGTCGCCGGGCAAAAATGCTTGCGCGAAGCGCTCCATGTCATCGCCGAACAGGATGAACGGCACGATAAAAAGCGCAAGAAACAAGAGCGAAAACGCGAAATACTTAAAGACCTGAAAGTAAACCTGCATTCATTTCACCCTAACCGGCTATCTCAGCAGTCTTTCTCTCGATCGGCGCCGTCTCCATGATCAATAAAGTTTTCCTGCTTGCGGCGCTAGCCTCAATCTCTGATGGCCGCGCAGAGGTTCAACCTGAGACTGATGATGCGCCCATCATCGTCTTGGGATCGCGGCTCTCCGAACCCGCGGGCACGCTGCGCACCCCCGACCCGATCGGCGCCGCTTTGCCCCCGACGGCGCTGGACGTGCTCGCCACCGTGCCCGATGTGCGCGCGATCTCCACCGGCGGGGCGGGCGGGACCCGCTTCGTCTCGATTCGCGGGGCCGAACCGAACTTCGCGCAGGTTTTGATCGACGGCGTTCGAGTGTCGAACCCCTCAAGCTCGCAAGGCGGCGGGTTTGACTTCGCCCAGCTTGATCCGGGGCTGATCGAAAGCCTTGCGGTGGCGCCGGCCAGCCGCAGCGCGGTGCATGGCGCCGACGCGCTGTCCGGCGTCCTGTCGGTCCGGCTGATCGACGCCCCCTCGCAGGGCGTGTCCGGCGGCCTCACCGCCGCGGCAGACACCGCCGAGGGGCACGCGCTAACCGCACGGCTTGGCGCAGGGCTGGGCCAGGGCGGTGTGCTCATCTCGGCGGGCGCATCAGACACCGGCGACCTCACCGAAGGCTCGACGCTGGAGCGCCGGCAGGCGCTGGCGCGCGTCACGCGGACATTCAACAGCTGGGACGCCTCGGCCTTCCTGCTCTACGGCGAGACAGAGCGCGGCGCCTTCCCGGAAAGCAGCGGAGGCCCTGCCTTCGCGGCCAATCGCGAGCGCGAACGCCGCGACACCCGCGCCCTCATCGCCGGGCTCGGCGTGTCCGGTCCGGAGGCGCTTCGGGTGCGTCCGTCGATGCGCCTTGGCTATTACGACGACACGGTGGTCGCCGACACGCCGGCGATCTTTCCCGGCGTGTTCGACCCCGTGCCGGCGCTTTCAAGCGACACTGATTTCAAACGCTTTGAAGCCACGGCGGATGTGCGGGTGCGCCTCACCGACGCGCTGGGCCTTGTCGCTGGGGCCAGCCTGCAGGAGGAGCGCGCGGACAGCACCGGCGTGATCGATCTCGGCTTCCCGCTTCCCACCGGCTTCAGCATTGATCGCGACCAGACTTCGCTGTTCGCCGAAGCCCAGTGGCGGCCCGGCTCCGGATTGACCGTGTCGCTGGCCGCGCGCCGCGACGCGTTCGAAGAGGACACCGAGGTGACGGCCCAGAGCTCGGTCCAATACGCCCCGCCCGGGTCTCGATGGACGGTGTTCGCCGGCTACGCCGAAGGGTTCCGCCGTCCGAGCCTGTTCGCCCTGGCGTTTCCACTGACCGCGAACCCCGATCTTCGGCCTGAGCGAAGCGTCTCCTGGGAGGGCGGGCTTGTCTGGGCCGGCGACACGGCGCGTTGGCGCGCAAGCGTGTATCGCAACGACTACACCGACCTGATCGACTTCGACCCCGTGCTGTTCACAACCGTGAACCGCGCCGAAACCGTCATCCAGGGCGCCTCGATCTCCGGCGAAGGCGAGCTGGGCGACGCACTGGACTGGTCGGCCTCGTTCACCGCTTTGGACTTCGACAGCGCGGCGCCGCTGCGCGGCAGGCCGGACTGGTACGGTCAGGCCCGCCTCATCTGGCGTCCGGTGCAGCAATGGCGGGCGGGCGCGGCGGCGCGCTTCAGCGCCGACTTCACCGACTCCAGCATCCCGACGGGCTTCGTCGAGCTGGACGGTCATTTTGCGGTCGACATCTTCGGCGAATGGCGTCCGCGCGAGACGGTCGCGATCTCGCTGGCCGTGCGCAATGCGCTCGATGAGGACTGGAGCGACGCCGTGGGCTTCCCCGCGCCGGGCCGCGTTGTCAGGCTGCAGACCGCGCTCACCTATTAAACGCGAAGGGCCCGCCCGGCCGCCGGGCGGGCCCCACGCTCGACAGGTCAGGCCGGCCCGCTGCGGTGCGCCCGTGACGCCGCGCCGGCGTCGAGGACCTCTTGCGCGCCGCTTGTGGCGGAGGCCGGCTGCAGCCCGGCGCGCGACTTGGCGGTCGCTCCATCGCCGGCGCCGTCCAGCCAGTTATAGAGCAGCGTGCGCGCGCCCGGCGTCAGATCCCGGGTCGGGGGCATATAGCGGAACTCCTCGAACGCGGCCGGGTCGGTGAGCCGTTTGACCAGCGGGGCGTAGGCGCGCACCTGCTGCTCGTCATCAAGGCGCAGCCAGTTGTCCATGCACGGCGCGATGGCGTTGAAATTCGCCAGGACGTGGCCGTAGACGTTTTCCCAGCTAGGCTCCATGGCCGCGATATCGGCGTCCTGGGGCAGAACGCGGATATAGGCGTACGGATTGACCATGGGGTTGAAGCCGAGGCTAGAGCCCGTGGGCGCGCCGTTCACCACGGGCAGAACCGGCGAGTCGCCGACCTGGAAGACATAGGCGTAGATCTGCGCCTTGGAGGTGTCGACGTGCAGATAGACCGCGCCGGTCGCATCTGTGGTGGCGCTCCAATGGGTGGTGTCGGTGCTCCCGGCGTCCTGGAGCGGCGACCAGGTCACCGTCAAACCGGCGCCGGCGGGACGTCCGCGATCATAGACCTGGACGCGCAGCTGCCTCGCCTCGCTTTCGTTCGCATAAACGTTCGGCTCGTCCGGCAGCGCCCGGTAGCGCACCTCGTCTAGATAGGTCGGCCCGTCGCCTTGCGCCTTGATGGAGAAGACCATGTCTTCGGCGCCGGGCAGAAGGTCGGGCAGATCGATCTTGATCAGCCCGCCGGTCGCCTCGTACGCGGCGCGATTGTACCGCTCGTAGGGGATTTGCGCGAATTCCACCATGGCCACGGCGGGCGGCGGGTCCGCGGCGATCACCGAGAGCGTGCCCAGATCCGCCTTCTCGGTCTGCTGATCGGCGCACGGTATGGTGTTCTGGAAATCCAGCGTCAGGTTGGGCGGGTCGGCGTCGGCGTTGAGCTTCATGAACGCGGTTCCGACCCGCGCGCCCTTGGCCGGCCCGGTGTCGATCGTGACAGGCAGCGACACCAGCGTGCGCTCGCCCGGCTCGGTGGCGCAGTCGCCGCGCCGCCACAGGCCCAGCGCGCCCACCACAAGGCTGCGCGCGGGGTTGGGCTGGAAACCGCCCTCCTGCAGCTTTTTCTGGAGCGCGGCGCCTTGCTCCGCGGACCCGCCGCCGGGAAGGTCGGGATCGTTGTAATACACCGTGCGATAGGCGTTCCAGCGCACCATCAGGCCCAGCACGTCATCGCTCGACAGCGCCGCGTTGAACGCTTGCAAAAGCGGGGAGTCCTGGTCCTCGACGATCAGGTGACCGCGCTTTGGAAACACGGTCTGCCAGGTCACCGATGCGCTTCCAGCGATGAACGCGTTGCTCGGGTTGGCCTGAAAGTTGATGTTCCGGTCGTCAAACCGGCGCGCGCGCTTGCCGACGATGCGGCACCCGCCGGGAATGCCGAAGCTCATCTCGTCGAAGAACAGCTGCGAGGTGTAGGCGCCGTAGGGTTCCGCGTCGATGAGCATGCCCTGGAAGCCGACCGGCGCGGTCACCACCGGATCGCGGGTGTCGAGGCCCGCCCCGACATCCACGCCGTTGACCTGGGTTTCGAAAAATTTCGACCGATAGGTCCCGTCCGGATTCCAGCCCGCATTCACCTCGTCGATCGCCGCCTTGCGATAGGCGGCGACCTGATCGGCCGTGATCGGGCTGGCGTTCAATGTGGAGTCGGTGGTCGCCTCATTATATCCGGCCATTTGAGCCTTTGGCGGGAAATTATTGGTCGTGACCGGGTCCCAGCTGATCTGGCCGCGGAAATAGAGCCGCGGCGTTTCAAGAATGCTCATGCGACCTCTCCTGATGTCCTGGTTTCGTTGCTGGCCTTCCAGTACGGGCCGGGCACGACGAAGGCGGGGCCCGCGACCCGGCCGTCATTGAGCGGGGTGGTGAACGCCTTGCGCGCGGCCATGCGCAGATCGAACATGGCGCGCACCGCCACGCCGAGCTGGCCCGGATCGCCGTTAAAGGCGCCGCGCAGGCCCGCGATCATCGCCGCATAGGCGGCGTCGCACTCGGCCTGCGCCTCGCGCGCGGCGGCCGGCTCGTTGCTGAAATCATGCTGCTCGGGATCGGTGATGGCGGGATAGACCTTGGTCCAGTCGATCCCCAGCGTCTGGGGCCCCCATTGATACCCGCCGCCCGGTTGGCCGGTCCGGGTGAGCACCTTGTTCAGGAAGATCTCCTTGAACCGGTAATAGTGAGCCATCTCGTTCTGGAAATCGAGCGGACTGCCGTTCTCGCCCGGGGTTTGCGGCGTGCCCTCGCCTTCAGAGACGATATTGTCGATCGCCTGCGCGGCGTCGGCGTAGGTGTTCACCTTGAACAGATTGCCCTGGAAAAATTGCGAGTCGTCGATCTGGTTGCGATCGGCGCTCCAGGCCGACGCCGGCAATTGCGACAACACGACCTTCAGCCTCTCATAAAACTCGCCGATGGTCACAGGCTCGGTCCCCGCGCGATCCATCGCCGCCTTCATCACCGAGGCGTTGATCGGATCCTCGGGCTGCTCGATATGCATGCCCTGCTCGGCGGCCGCCGGAGAGAACGGGTAGAGATGGATGATCAGGCCCTGGGCCACGTCGCCGGGCAGCGGTCCTGGATAGCGCGGCGCGGCGATGTCGGGGCTTCCCCCGATCGCGTTCATGATATTGCACGCCAGGCACATATGGATCATCTCCTCCATGGCGATGGCGTAGATGCGCTGGCGCGCCTCCAGATTCTCGCCAGGGGGGATCGACATAAGTGCATAAAGATATGGGGGAAGTGTCGAGAATTCGAGATTGATCGCGGTCTGAACCAGAGCGTGGACGTCCTCCACCCCCTCTGGCCGCTTCCACATGAGTTGGACCATGCCGCCCTCCCTGCCGCCTGATTTTGGGTTGAAAGACTAAACCCTATTTCTCTGCTTGCGTATATATATTTTACAAAATTAAATTGCATTTTCGGCCGAACCCGGCGCTAATGGCGAGCGGTTTTCACGGCTGGGAGGCGAATGAAATGATGGAATTTAACGGGAAAAAACCGGTGATGCGGGCGTGGCTTAAGGGCTCCGCCGCAGCGATCGCGATCGCCGCGCTCACAGGCTGCGGGGAGGCGGAGACGGACGCGTCTCAAATAAACGAGGCTTCAAGCCAAACCGCGCCGGCCGGTCAAACTGAACGCACGGACGCCGCCGACACCTCGGCCGGCGCCGCTCCCGCGACCACGGCCGAGGCGCGCGAAACGACCGACGCGCAAGCCGCGGCGACGGACTCTGGCGAGATCGGCGCGGCCGAACAAGCCGCGGTGTATCAGACCTATGGCGTGCATAATGAGGGGACCGCCCCGCCGTGCGACAACGCCGACTGCACCTATCCGCGAGGGCCCGGCGAGCCGGAAAACCCGGTCTGGCCGGAGCACTGGGTCTCGGGCTGGACCATGTACCGGGTCTTCAACAAATGGGCCGACAATCCCCCGCCCTATCCGGGCCGTCCGCCGGCCGATCTGACGGAGGGAACCGATTACGAGGTCTCCTACGGCCGGACGTATTACGACTCAAACTGGACCGGCGACAGCGGCGAAGGCGCGATGATGGAGCACTATGAAGACAAGTGCCTGCCCATCTTCCCCTTCGACAACAGCTATTCGTGCTCCTTCATCTCGCTTGGGAACACCGCCTTTTTCGTCACCTATGACGACCGTCCTGACTGGATGCCGCCGGTCTGCCTGTTTTCCAAGTTCAACCATCCCCCGCGCCGCGACTTCATCAAGCACCTGCCCTATGACGCGGCGGACAGCGCGCGCATCGGACCGGACGGCCAGGGCTACAGCTTCTGGGTCAGCCATGCCGACGGGCGGGTCATCCAGACCGGCGCGGCGCCGGACCGCACAGCCGACGCCGGCATCCTGTTCGGTTACGGCTTCGACGCGGTGGACGGCGAGGTCATGCCGCAGAGCTTCTATTTCTCCGGCGTGCCGTATCTCGTGGAGAACGGTCAACCGACGCCGTTCGCGCCGATCGTCAGCCAGAATTACACCGACTTCCAGGTCGTTCAGCCGGACCCGGCCGAGACCTGGGACCTGGTGAACGCGCTTGACCCCGACACCCTGCCGCTGTGCCAGCTCTTTGATCCGCCGAGCCATGCGACCGCCATGCTCGGCGACGCCGAGCCGGCGCCGACCTGGGGCACGATCGGACGCGGCGGACGCTGAGGCTCCCGCGCACCCAGCTCCGCCGCGCTTCAAGGGGCGCGCCGCTTCGGCGCGCCCCTTGAAGCACGGGCTAGGAATCAGCTTGCGGGCTCGCCGCACCGCGCTGTCGAACATGTGTTCCACTTCTGCTCGCCGGGCGGGGAAGTAGTGCTCGCGCGGCGCCAGAAAGACGATGAGGTCGAGGCGCTCGCCGTGGCCCGCCGCAAGCGCAAGTCCGCGGACTTTCAAGCCGCCGGGCCGCTCCATGGTGAGTTCGTAGCGCACGCCGGGCGTTCCGGCGAAGGGATGGTCGCTCTTCGAGACCACCTCAACCCTCTTATAGCCGATCGCCGTGAAACTTTCGGCGAAGAAGGCGTCCAGCGCGTCGGCCGGCGTCCCCGACCACCAGCGCGGATAGATCTCGAACCCCGGGGTGACGATGCCGCGCCCATGGGCGATGGAGCCGGCGATCACCCGGTCGAGCATCGGCCCGCTCTTGGTGAGCTGGGGCAGGTCCATTTCCGGATCGCCGCGCCGCCGGATCTGGCTCCAGCGGCTCTGCAGTTCGAACTCGAAGCCGCCTGCGTTCACATAGCCCGGCCCCGTCACGTTCGGGCGGACCGCGCAGGCGGCGAGCGTCAGCGCCGCGCACGCCGCCGCGAGGCCTTTGAAGAGCCCGTTCACGCCGATCCCGGGCGGCGAAACCCGGCCTTGGCGATGAGCGCGCGCACATGCCGCTCTGCGCGCGCGGGATTGCGCAGATTGCGGTCGCGCCGCGCGCCGGACCAATAGATCGCCCCGGTTTCAAGCTCGACCAGCGATACGATAAGCCGGCGCTCCACACCGACCACCTCCAGGGCGAGCGCTTCGCGCAGGACGACCTCGCTGGCCCGCTGCCAGCCTTCGGCGTAATCGCCGGCCACCGAGATGAAGAGCCCTGTTGGCGCATCATGGCGCGCCGCGAGCGCGCGGCCGCCCGCGCCAAGCCCGGGCCGCCCGCGCGTCGGCACGGGCCAGCCGCCGGTCAGACCGGCGTCAAACGCCATCAGACTTTCCGCCACGGGCCGATGCAGGCGCGCCAGGGCCCAGGCGGTTTGCGCGTCGTCTTCGCCGTCAAGGAGCACCGGCACGCGCCCGCGGCGAGCCACCGCCTTGACCGCCGCATCGAGCACCGGGGTGCGCACCGCCTCGCTCCAATCGCGCCGCAGATGAAACGCGCCGCCAAGGCGGCGCTCTCCAAGCGTGATATGCGCGGGAAAGATCAACACCCGGCCCGGCGGCGCACGGCGGCCGGATCCGTAGATCGCGCCGCCGCATCCGGTGAGCCATACCGCCGCGCCTGCTGCAAGCGCCGCACGGCGCGTCACCCCTGACGCCATACTTCCCCCTTGCGCGAATTATTTGAACATTATCGCGCAAAGGGGGAAATCGGCAAGAGCTTACACTTGATCGCCCTTGGCCTGCCGGTTCTTCGCTTGCCGGGTTTCGTCGCGGATTTGCGCGTAGGCCAGCAAGGCGAACAACACCGTGCCGCCGACCATGTTGCCCACCAACGCCGGCAGGATGAAGCCGAACATGCCGTCGATAATGTTCATCTCACCGGCAAGGACCAGCACGCCGACCTCCACCGAGCCGACGATTACATGGGCGAATTCGCCCAGCGCCAAAAGGTAAATGATGGACACCACGATGAAAAACTTGTCGTTCCTCGCCGTAGGAAGCATCCAGACCATGGCGGCGACGAGGAACCCCGCCGGAACGCCGAGCGCGAAGGTCTCGAAGAAGCCCGGCTCCATCGCCTTGCGCGCCACCTCAAGCACGCCGACGAAGTGATCGGGCTTCATCACCGGCGTATAGGTCATGACGCACGCCGCCAAAGCTGCGCCGACCAGGTTCGCCGTTAAGACGATCAAGTAGAGCCGCGCCATGCGGTACAGGTTTGACGCCCTGAAGTCGGCGACGATGGGCAGGATGGCCGCGATCGTGTTTTCGGTGAACAATTGCAGCCGCCCGAAGACGACGATCAGGAAGCCCGTCACGTAGCCGAGCGGCTTGATGAGGTCGTGGGCCGGCCCCGGTTCGAGGATCGCCGTCAGCATGCCGGAAGCGGCCAACGAAAAGGCTAGCGCGAATCCCGCCGCAATCCCGGACCAGAACAGCGAGGCTGACGGCCGGGTCATCTCTTCGGCGCCCTCTCGGCGAACGATTTCGAAGACCATGAGCGCGCTTGGACGCACCCGGTCGCTCACCGCCCGTTCCGCCTGCCAGCCTTCAACCGTGCTGGTTTCCTTCGGGTCGGTGCTTTCGTTCTCAGCGTCCTTTTTCGCGCGCGCAACGGGGCCGCTCGCCATGGGTGTCCTTTCGCCATGCGTGGGAGCTTGGAATTACGCGTATGCGTAGGAATTGGTTCCCCGCTTGGCCGCGCTTACCCCGGCCTCAGCCCCGGACCTAGGCGTTCGCCGCGCACGGCGTTACATGTCCCGCCATGAACTATCGCCACGCCTTCCATGCGGGAAACTTCGCCGACGTGCTGAAACACGCCGTCCTCGCCCTGTGCCTTGAGCATCTGAAGAAAAAGCCGAAACCGTTCCGCTATATCGACAGCCATGCCGGGATCGGCGCCTACGACCTCACCTGCGACGAGGCCCGGCGCAGTCCCGAATGGACGGACGGCATCGCCCGGCTTCTCGCCGCCTCCCCGCCCGCGGACGCAGCGCGCGCTTTGAGCCCCCTTCTCGACACCGTGCGCGCGATGAACCTGGACGGCGCGCTTGGCGCCTATCCCGGCTCGCCCGAGCTCGCCGCCCGGCTGATGCGCCAGAGCGACCGGCTGCAGCTGTGCGAGCTTCACCCCGACGACGCGCGCACGCTGGACCGCCGCTACGCCAGGGACGGCCGGGTGAAGGTGGAGGGGCGCGACGGCTACACCGCGCTCAAGGCGCTTCTGCCTCCGCGCGAGAAGCGCGGCGTCGTCCTTATCGATCCGCCCTTCGAGCATCGCGACGAGATGGCCCACATGGCCGAAGCGGCGATGGCGGCGCTGCGCGGCTGGCCCACCGGGACCTTCATCTTCTGGCGCCCGCTGAAGGATCTCTGGGCGGCGGAACGCTTCGACGTGGGTTTCGCAGAATGGCTGATCGAGGAGCAGGGCTTTACCCCGGAGAAGATCCTGCGCGCCGATCTGTGGATCCGCGATCTGGACACCGAGGGCAAGCTCGCCGGCGCCGGGGTGATGGTGATCAACCCGCCCTACACGCTGGAAGACGATCTGAAGGCGCTTCTGCCCTGGCTCTGCGAGCTTCTCAAGCAGGACGAGGGGGCGGGCTGGCGCCTGGACGGCGCCATCGCCGAGGACAGCCTCGGCGTGGAGGATTTCTAGCCGCTCGCCGAGGCGCGCCGGCGCGGCGTAGGCGGCGCGCGCAAAGCGCCGACGGTCACAAGCTCCACCCCCGCCGCATCGGCCTTCGCTTCAAGCTCGCTCAACGCGTCGAGAGTCGCCGCATGGGGATGGCCGATCGCGATCACCTGCCCAGTCTGAAAAGCCAGGGTGAGCGCCGCGTCGAGTTGCTTGGCCGGGTCAGCGCCCGGACTGTCGAGAAAAACGTCCCGGTCAAAGGCTGTAAGCCCAGCGGCCAGCGCCGCTTCACGGGCGAGCGAAGCCGGGTGGGTGAGCGAATCCACAAACACCAGATCCTGACCGCTCAGCGGTGCGAACACGGCGGCCATGGCGCCGGCCTCGCGCGTCGCCCGGCTGCCCATATGATTGTTCAACCCCGCCGCCCCCGGCACGCGGGCGAGCGCCGCCTCCACGCGCAACGCGATCTCGGCGGGGGTGAGCGCAGTGGTGATCGCGCCGGGCCCCGGGTCCTCAAGCCCCACCGGCTCCATGGGCAAATGCACGAACACCTCGCGCCCGGCCGCGCGCGCCTCGGCGGCGATCCGCGGCGCGCCCTCGGCGTAGGGCAGAATGGACAGGGTCACAGGCAGCGCCATTAGCGCGCGGGCGGTCTCCAGGTCATGGCCCACATCGTCGATGACGACGGCGAGGCGGGGACGCGAAGACCCGCTGTGAATGGGCGGCGTCTCAGCGGCGGCCGCCGCGTCCGCCCCAGCCGAGCCGGCGCCGTCGCCCTCTGCGCGCGCGGCGGGCCGGAGCGGATCTGCGCCGCCGGGTGACGGCCCGGCGGCGCTCACCACGCCAAGATCGATCCGCCCCGCCTGGAGTGTTTCCGGTTCTTGCTGCGCGCCCAGCCATTGCCCCACGGCGACCATGGCCGCCGCGCCGGCGAGCGCGCCGATTTGCACCAAGGGGAAGGAAAACCGCGCCATGGCCCGTCTCTTACAGCGAGTCGCGGTTGGCGCGGCGGATCGGCTTATCTAATGTCCGCATCGAAACGAACCGGCGGGCCGTCATGCTTTTGATCATCGATAATTACGACAGCTTCACCTTCAACCTGGTTCACTATGTCCAGGAACTGGGCGCGAAAACCCAGGTGGTGCGCAATGACGCGCTGTCGGCTGAAGAGGCGCTGGCGCTGAAACCGCGCGGCGTGATCTTGAGCCCCGGCCCGTGCGATCCCGACAAGGCAGGCGTCTGCCTGGAGCTGATCGCGCGCGCGCCCGCCGATCTGCCGATTTTCGGCGTGTGCCTCGGCCATCAGGCCATCGGCCAGAGTTTCGGCGGCGCGGTGGTGCAGGCCAAGCAGATCATGCACGGCAAGACCAGCCCGGTGACCCATGAGGGAACCGGCGTCTTTGAGGGCCTGCCCTCTCCCTTCACCGCCACGCGCTATCACTCGCTGTCGGTGGACCTTCCCGATGGAACCGAGCTTGCGGTCACGGCGCGCACTGCGGACGGCGAAATCATGGGCCTCGCCCACAAGACCCGGCCCATCCACGGGGTGCAGTTTCACCCTGAAAGCATCGCGTCCGACCATGGCCACGCCCTTCTGGCGAACTTCATGCGGCTGGCCGGCCTGGCGCCGGCGACGCTCGCGGAGCCGGCGTGATGAGCTCGATGCGCGGGGCGATCGCTGCGCTGGGCAAAGGCGCGGAGCCCGACGAAAGCGCCCTGAAAGACGCGTTCGACGCGCTGATGGAGGGCGAAGCCGACCCGGTGGAGGTCGGCGGCTTTCTGCTGGCGCTCTCGGCGGTGGGCGAGAGCCCGGCCGCGCTTCGCGTGGGCGCGGAAGCCATGCGCGCGCGCATGACCCGCATCACCGCGCCTGAGGGCGCCGTCGACACCTGCGGCACCGGCGGCGACGCGCGCGGGACCTGGAACATCTCCACGGCCGCGGCGCTGGCTGCGGCGGGGGCGGGTGCGGTCGTCGCCAAGCACGGCAACAAGGCGGCGAGTTCGAAATCGGGCTCGGCCGAGGTGCTGGAAAGCCTCGGCGTGAACCTGTTCGCAAGCCCCGCCCAGATCGAGACAGCGCTCAGCGAGGCGGGTGTGGCCTTCCTGTTCGCCCAGGCCCATCACGGCGCGGTGCGCCATGTGGGACCGGCGCGGCGGACCCTGGGCGTGCGCACCATCTTCAACCTGCTGGGCCCGCTCTCGAACCCGGCCGGCGCGAAACGCCAGCTTCTGGGCGTGTTCGACAAGCGCTGGCTCGTTCCCATGGCCGAGGCGCTGCGCGATCTTGGCGCGGACGCCGCCATGATCGTGCATGGCGAAGACGGGCTGGACGAGATCACCACGACAGGCGCCACCCATGTGGCCGAGCTGAAGCCGGACGGGGAGATCGTCACCTACACCCTCGCCCCGGCCGACGCCGGGCTGGAGACCGCCGCGCTCGACGATCTCAAGGGCGGCGAGCCCGATGAGAACGCCGAAGCGATCCGCGCATTGCTCCGCGGCGAAACCGGCGCCTATCGCGACATCGTTCTGTTCAACGCCGGCGCCGCGCTGAAACTCGCCGGCCTCGCCGAAGACTTCACCGACGGCGCGCGCCAGGCCGCCGAGGCCATCGACAGCGGCCGCGCCGAACTCGCGCTGACCCGCCTGGCCGCCGCCAGCCATGGAGAGGCCTGATGGCCGATGTTCTCGCCCGGATCGAAGCCTATAAGCGCGCCGACATCGCGCAGCGCAAGGCGATCCGCCCCTATGAAGCGGTCGCCGAAGCCGCCGCAGCGGCGCCGAAGCCGCGCGGCTTTCTGGACGCGCTGAAGCGGCGCTCGGCGCGCGACGGCCTCGCCCTCATCGCCGAAGTGAAGAAAGCGAGTCCGTCCAAGGGCCTGATCCGCGAAGATTTTGATCCGCCCGTGCTGGCGAAGGCCTATGAGGCGGGCGGCGCCGCCTGCCTTTCGGTGCTCACAGACACGCCGAGCTTCCAGGGCGCCGATGAATTCCTCGTTGCGGCGCGCGACGCGGTGTCTCTGCCGGTTTTGCGCAAGGATTTTCTCTACGAGCCCTGGCAAGTCGCCGAATCGCGCGCGCTGGGCGCCGACTGCATTCTGGTGATTCTCGCCGCCGTGGACGATGCGACCGCTGGCGCGCTCATCGAAGAAGCGTTCAAATGGGGAATGGACGCGCTGGTGGAGGTCCATGACGCGGCGGAGATGGAGCGCGCAATCGCCCTGCCCTCTGCGCTCATCGGGGTGAACAATCGCAATCTGCGCACCTTCGAAACCTCGCTTGAGACCTTCGAATCGCTCGCCCCCATGGTCGGTCCGAACGGTCTTCTTGTCGCGGAATCGGGAATCGCCGTCCGCGAGGACGCGGTCCGGCTGCAAGGCGCCGGCGCCCGTGCGCTGCTGGTGGGTGAAAGCCTGATGCGCAAGGCCGATGTGACCGCAGCGACGCGCGCGCTCATGGGGCTTTAGCGGCAAGACGCGCCTTCACTTGACGTTAACCTGGAACAGGCATAGAACACGGAAGTCATTTTCCGGTTTTGTTCCTTCGAGGGCCGTCATGCTGACCAAGAAACAGCACGAGCTTTTGCTCTTCATCCATAAGCGCTTGTCCGAGGACGGCGTATCGCCCTCGTTCGACGAAATGAAGGATGCGCTTCAGCTGGCGTCGAAATCGGGCGTCCACCGCCTGGTGAGCGCGCTGGAAGAGCGCGGTTTCCTCCGCCGCCTGCCCCACAGGGCCCGGGCGCTGGAGATCCTGAAACTGCCTGAAAGCGCCACGTCCAAGACCGCCGCGCGCTCCAATGTCGTGGAGCCCGATTTCGGCCGCGGCGCACCGGCGCCGGCGTCGGAGAGCGGGATCGATGTGCCGGTTCTCGGACGCATCGCGGCGGGCACGCCCATCTCCGCGATCCAGCATGAGACCGACCGGCTCGCCGTGCCGCCCGGCATGGTGTCAGGCGGGGAGCACTTCGCTCTTGAGGTCCATGGCGACTCGATGGTGGACGCCGGTATTCTCGACGGCGACGTGGTGGTGATCAAACGCTCCGATACCGCCGATAACGGCCAGATCGTGGTCGCCCTGGTCCATGACGAGGAAGCCACGCTGAAAACCCTTCGCCGCAAGGGCGGCTCCATCGCGCTGGAAGCGGCGAACCCGGCCTATGAGACCCGTATCTTCAGGCCCGGCGAGGTCAAGGTGCAGGGCAAGCTGGTCGGGCTGATCCGCCGTTACCATTAGATTCGCCGGCAACGCTCGCGACGGGGTGTGCGGCGAACAGCCCCTCCTGGCGGGTTGGGCGCTTGGCGCTAGGTCCGCACTCGGCCACGCTTTAGCGAACACGGCGCATAACCGTCGCGTCTGAGTGCGCCGACGCTGATCCCAAGTTTTGGCGCGGCCGCGAGATAGTCGGCTTCGCCCGCATGCTCGGCGAGCATGATTGCAAGGCGCGCGCAGGCTTCCGCGTCGGACCCGGCGTCGTGGTGCTTCAGCGCGATGCCGAAATGTTCGCAGAGCACGTTGAGCTTGGCGGACCCCACATGACGCCAGGCGCTCTGAGCGCCCTTCACGGTGCACAGATAGGCCGCCTCCAGGCAGTCCAGCCCGTACCAGGCGCAGGTGGCGCGCAGCACGCTCATGTCGAAGCTGGCGTTGTGGGCGATGAGCGCGGCGCCGTTGAGCTTGGGCGCCAGGCCCTCCAGAAGCTCCGGCCATTCCGGCGCATCTTCCACATCGCCCGGCGTGATGCCGTGCACGGCGATGTTAAAGCGCGAAAACCGCATCTCCGGCGGCCGGATCAAGAACGCTTCGGTCCCCGTCACTTCTCCATTTTCGATATAGGACAGCCCCAGCGCGCAAGGGCTCGCCCGCTGCTCGTTGGCGGTTTCAAAGTCGATGGCGATGAGGCGGGACATGGGCCTAAGCTAGGCTGCGTCGCGCAGGCTGTCACGGGCGCGGATCAGCGCTAATCGTTCGCCTTGCCCGCCGCGTCGATCTCCTCGGCGGAGAAGGTCCATTCGTGATTGCAGTATTCGCAGGTCATGGCGACGCGGCCGGTTTCGTCGCTCATGTGCTCGCGGTCGTCGGAGGGAAAGCGCGCGAGCAGGCGGGCGAGGCGCTCCTGCTCGCAGGCGCAGCGGCGCTGCACCGCGCGGCTTTCTTCAACGCGCACGCCTTCCTCGTGAAACAGCCGGTAAAGCAGACGGCCCGAAGTGATGTTCGGGTCGATGAGTTCATCCGCGTCGATGGTGTCGAACAGGGCGCGCGCATGGTCGAAATCGGCTTGCGCGTCGCCCCGCGTCTCATCGGCGGCGATGCGCTGAACCAGCGCGCCGCCCGCACGCCAGACATGGCCGCCGCCGGCGACCATCTGGCGGCCCACGGCGAGTTTCAGGCGCGAGGGCACTTGTTCTGACTGAGCGAAATAGAACTCGGCGGCGTCGGCCAGGCTCTCGCCCTCGATAGGCGTCACGCCTTGATAGCGCTCCATCTCCGGGCCGGGATCCACGGTCATGGCGAAATGCCCGCCGCCCAAAAGCATCTGCGCGCCGACGGGTCCGCCATTGACCTGCTCGAGCATCTTAACCCGCTCGGCGTCGTACTTGGCGTAGCCGCGCACGCCCTCGCCGGGCACGAAATCGGCGACGACGAAGGCCACCGCCCCGTCGCCCTCCACCTGCCGGCCCTCAGAGCCCGGGCCGGAGGCCTGCACGATGAGCTTGCCCTGGAATTTCAGCGAGTCGCCGATCAGCGTGGCGATCATCGCCGCCTCGCCCACCAGGCGCGCCACCGAGACCGGATAATCATGGGCGGACAGGATCGCATCGGCGGTTGCGCCCAGGCGCACAACACGGCCGCGCACCGGCCGGCCTTCCAGCTGGAAGACCGTCACGATGTCGTCTCCGGCCCCGAACTTTTCCGGATCCGGCGTCTGGCTCATCTCGCCCATGAAATACTTACGTCCTTTCGCCGGCTTACGCCGCGTCGCGTTCCAGTTCGCCGAGCGCCTTGTCCAGCGCCCCCACGGCTTCGCGCACATGATCTTCGGTGATGATCAGCGGCGGCGCCAGGCGCGCGACATTGTCCCCGGCCGCGCCCATGAGCAGATGGTGGTCACGCGCTTTCGCCGCCAGTTTTTTGTTCACATAGCCCTGTTTGAGTTTCAGGCCCACCAGCAGGCCGCGGCCGCGCACCTCTTCAACCTTGCCCGCATGCGCGTCCATCAGTCCGGCCAGCTGCTGGCGCAGCGTGTTGGAGACATCCACCACGTGCTGCAGGAAGTCAGGCTTGGACAGCTCGTCATAGACGACATTGCCCACCGCCATGGCCAACGGATTGCCGCCGAAGGTGGAGCCGTGCGTGCCGACGACCATATGCTCGCCGGCCGCGTCGGTGGTGAGGCACGCGCCCAGCGGGAACCCGCCGCCGACGCCCTTGGCCACGGCCATGATGTCGGGCTTGGCGTCGCCGGCCCATTCATGGGCCCACAGCTTGCCGGTGCGCCCGGCGCCGCACTGCACCTCGTCATAGATCAGCAAAAGCCCGTGCTCGTCGCACAACTCGCGAAGCCCGCGCAGACACACGTCGGGGATGGCGCGCACGCCGCCCTCGCCCTGCACCGGTTCGACGCAGATCGCCGCGGTCTCCTCGGTGATGGCCGCGCGCAGGGCGTCATGGTCGCCGAACGGGACCTGGTCAAAGCCCTCCATGCGGGGCCCGAAGCCTTCGAGATACTTCTCGTTGCCGCCGGCGTTGATGGCGCCGAAGGTGCGGCCGTGGAAGGCGCCGGTCACGGTGATGATGCGGTACTTGTCCGGCCGGCCGTTGGCGTAGTGATAGTGCCGCGCGGTCTTCAGCGCGGCCTCCATCGCCTCGGCGCCGGAATTGGTGAAGAAGACCCGGTCGGCGAAGCAGTCGCGGCAATACTTCTCCGCCAGTTCGATCTGGCCGGGCACCTTGAACATGTTGGAGGTGTGCCAGAGCTTCTCGGCTTGCTCTTTGAGCGCCGCGACAGCCTTGGGATGGGCGTGGCCCAGCCCGTTCACCGCGATGCCGGAGATGAAATCGAGGTATTTGTCCCCGCCCTGTTCGAACAGATAGACGCCCTCGCCGCGCTCGAAGGTGAGATTGGGCGGCGCGTAGGTTTCCATCAAAGGCTTGGGCATGCGGGACTCCGTTGCGGGGTGTGGTTAAGCGAATGCGTCGATCTAGGCCTGATGCGCCTAATCCTTCAAGCGCCAGCCCGAGCGCAGCAACAGATAGCTGGCGATGAGCAGCGCGATGTTGATCACGGCCGCCACCGCCGCGCCGATCCATAAGACGCTGTCATGGGCGCCGATAAAGCCGTAGCGGAAGCCGTCGATCAGGAAGAAGACCGGATTGGCGTGGCTGATCGTGTAGAAGGGCTCGGGCAGGATCTCGATGGAGTAGAACGTGCCGGACAGGAAGGCCAGCGGCATGATGACGAAGTTGGTGATCACCGCCAGGTGATCAAATTTCTCCGCCCAGAGGCCCGCGATCAGCCCGATCATGGAGAACATCGCCGCGGCGCTGAGGCCGAAATAAAGCACCGCCCAGAGGTTTGAGATCGACATGTCGACGAACGGCGCGATGGCCAGCCCTGTGGCCAGCGCCACAATCGCGCCGCGCGTCACCGCGCCGCCGATAAAGGCCGCGGCGAGCTCTGACGGCGACAGCGGCGGCATCAGGAAATCCACATGATTGCCCTGCACCTTCGCCACGATCAGCGAGCTTGAGGAATTGGCGAAGGCGTTGTTGAGCACGCCCAGCATGACAAGGCCCGGCGCGAGGAAGCTGGTGAACTCCACGCCCATCATGTCGCCGCGGCGCGATCCGATCGCGAGCGAGAAGACCATCATGTAAAGAAGGCTGGTGGCCACCGGCGCCAGCACGGTCTGGAAGCTCACTTTCAGGAAGCGGCGCACCTCTTTTTTATAGAGCGTCCACATCCCCAGCCAGTTCACCGCGCCCAGCGCACGCGGCTGCGGCGCTCTCGCCGCATCGCTCGGCGCAAGGCGTTCGGAGGACGGGGAGGCGTGATCGGCCATGGACGGCTCCTGCAGTTTCAAGGCGTGCGAGCGCTTTAGCACGGGAGCCAGGCGGTGCGCACCCTTGCCGGTGCGTGTCGGTGAACGTCCGAAAATCAACCAAGCCGCGGCTCGACTGACGTGAGCGAACGAGCCCACCAGCCTTGAATACGGCGAAATGCTGACCGGGGTCCTCCTCTTCGGCTTGCAGCGTGTCGTCAGGACCTGCCGCAGCGCCAACGCCTCCTCTCCCCTCTCAGAGGGGAGAGGTGCGGAGAGGGGAGCGGCCGCAGCAGGATCGCCGCACCTTCGTCTTCCAGCGCGCCCCTCTCCCTCACCCTCTCCCCACGTCCGTGGGGCGAGTGGGACTTCGACGTCGAGCTTCGGAGGGCGCGCGCCGGCGCTAACCACCCGCCCCTGAAAAATCGATTCGTTTGTCCACAGGTGCGGGCTTCAAACATCTTGTGCGCCGAAGCCATACGGATACTGTATCTCGTGTCGCGCCCAAGATGTTGGGGTTCAGGAAAACCCCGACACTAGGGATGGCGGGTTAGATGACACAGAATCGCCCGCCGATTTGGATAATAGCGTAGCAGGCGAGGAGCGCACCGCCATGGCTTGGACCGACGAGCGTGTGGAAACCCTGAAGAAACTTTGGGCCGACGGTCTGAGCGCAAGCCAGATCGCCAAACACCTGGGCGGGGTCACCCGCAATGCGGTGATCGGCAAGGTGCACCGGCTGGGCCTTTCGGGCCGCGCCGCGCCTTCGCGCCCGGCCCGCCGCCCCGCAGCGCGCCCGGCGCCGCGTGCGGCCAAACCCGCCGCTGCAAAAAGCGCGCAGCCTGCCGCCAAGCCCGCCGCCGCCACCGCCCCGGCGCCGGTTCGCGAGGTCAAGCCCGCCGCGCCGGTGCGCGCGCCGGCCGAGGCCAAGCGCCTGCCAAACGGCGAATACGCCACCGTGCTCACCCTGCGCGAGGGCATGTGCAAATGGCCCATCGGCGATCCGGGCGACACCGAGTTCCGCTTCTGCGGACGCCATTCAGGGATCGGCTCGGCCTATTGCGAAGCCCACGCCCAGCTCGCCTACCAGCCGCAGAACAAACGCAAGCGCAAGCCGGCCGACGACGCGCGCGCCGTGCTTGACGGCCTGCAATCGGCCCGGCGGGTGAATTTCTAGGCCCACTGCGCAATCCGAAAAGTGGAAACCGGTTTTCGGACCGAATTGCGCACCACGAAGCGAGTCAGGTGCGCAATCCGAAAAGTGGGAACCGGTTTTCGGACCAAATTGCGCACCAGGATAGAAACATCCCGCATCCGGGAAGGGGTGGCCCCGCGCAAGCAATTGCGCGGGGCCTTTATTTTGTGCTCCCGCCCGCTAGCTTCGCCGCCATGCTGCCGATCATCCATCATGAGGCCTATGTGGCCGAAGACGTGCCGGCGACGCACCGCTTTCCCATGAGGAAATTCCGCGCCGTGGCCGAGCGCTGCGTGGCGCTGGGCCTGGTGGAGGGCTTCGACGGATTTCACCGGCCCATGCCGGCGCCGGAAAGCTGGCTGCAGCTCGCCCATTCGCCCGCCTATGTGAGCCAGGTGCTCACCCAGACCGTGCCGGCCGCCCTGGAGCGGGTGATCGGGTTCAAGATGACCGCGCCGGTGGCCCTGCGCTCGCGCTGCGCGGTGGCGGGCACGGCGCTCGCCGCGCGGCTGGCGCTGGAGCATGGCGCGGCGTGCAACACCGCTGGCGGCAGCCACCACGCCGCTTATGACGGCGGGGCGGGCTTTTGCGTCTTCAACGATGTGGCCGTCGCCACGCGGCTTATGCAGGCCGAAGGCGCGGCAAGGCGTATCCTGGTGATCGATCTCGACGTCCATCAGGGCGACGGCACCGCGCGCATCTTCGAAGACGATCCCAGCGTCTTCACGCTGTCTATCCATTGCGAGCAGAACTGGCCGCGCCGCAAGGCCGTCTCCGACATGGATGTGGGCGTGGAGCGCGGGACCGGCGACGCGGACTATCTGAAGATCGCCCAAAGCGCCGTCGTCGACGCGCTGGAAGCCAGCCGCCCGGACCTTGTCTTCTTCAACGCCGGGGTGGATCCACACCAGGATGATCGCCTCGGCCTTCTAGACCTCACCGACGAGGGTTTGCGCACCCGCGAAGCGATGGTTTTTGAGGAAGTCCTGCGCCGCGGGATTCCCATAGTCGGCGTGCTCGGCGGCGGCTATTCACGAGACCTCGACGCCCTGGCGCGCCGCCACGCCTTCCTGCATGAAGCGGCGGCGCAGGCGATCGGGCTCCACGCCTAAACGCGGGCCTACCCCTCCCCGATCAGCGCCAGCCATTCGTCTTCGGTCAGGGTTTGCACACCCGCCTCCTGCGCCTTCTTCAGCTTACTGCCCGCCCCCGGCCCGGCGACCAGGTAATCGGTTTTGCCCGACACCGAACCGGAGACCTTGGCGCCCAGCGCCTGCGCCTTCGCCTTGGCTTCGTCGCGGGTGAATTTCTCAAGGCTGCCGGTGAAGACCACCGTCTTGCCAGAGACCGGGCTCTCGGCGGCGACGGCTTCGGCGTCCTCCACCGTCACATGCTCCAGCAGCCGATCAAGGGCGGCCTTGTTGTGGTCTTCGGAGAAAAACCGGCCGAGCGCATCCACGGCGGTGTCGCCCAAACCGTCTATGCCCAGCATGGCGTCACGCGCGTCACCCGGCTCGGCGGCGGCTTCGGCGGCGGCGCGGAATTCGGTCCAGGAGCCGTAGGTGCGCGCCAAAAGCCGGGCGGTCTCCTCGCCCACATGGCGCACGCCCATGGCGTTGATGAAGCGCGACAGCGCCAGGGTGCGCCGCTCGTTGATGGAGCCGAACAGGTTCGCCGCCGATTTCTCGCCCCAGCCTTCGCGGGTTTGCAGGGGCGGGTCCAGCTCGCCGGCGGCGTTGCGGCGCTCCAGTGTGAAGATGTCGGCGGGCTCCTTCACCGCGCCTTCCGCGTAAAACGCGATCACCTGCTTCTCGCCCAGGCCCTCAATGTCGAACGCCTTGCGTCCGACGAAGTGTTTCAGATGCTCTTTGCGCTGATAGGGGCAGGCGAATTCGCCGGTGCAGCGGCGCACCACGCTGACCTCGCCGGTGCGCGGATTGACCTCGCGTTCCGCCGGGGTCGCGAGCGGACACGGGCAGACCTTCGGATACTGGAACGGCTGCGCGTCAGCCGGTCGCTTGTCTTTAAGCACCTCGACAATTTGCGGGATCACGTCGCCGGCGCGCTGGATCACCACGGTGTCGCCGACGCGCACGTCCTTGCGGGCGATCTCGTCTTCATTGTGAAGCGTGGCGTTGGAGACCACCACCCCGCCCACGGTGACCGGCTCCAGCTTCGCCACCGGGGTGAGCGCGCCGGTGCGCCCCACCTGGATGTCGATATCCTTAAGGACCGTTGTGGCCTTCTCGGCGGGAAACTTGTGCGCTATGGCCCAGCGCGGCGCGCGGGAGACGAAGCCCAGCCGCTCCTGCCAGTCCAGCCGGTCCACCTTGTAGACCACCCCGTCAATGTCATAGCCGAGCGCGGCGCGTTTCTCCTCCAGCGCCCGGTAATGGGCGAGCAACGCCTCCACACCCTCGCAGCGCGCCATATCCCGATTGGTGGCGAAGCCGAGCGTTTTCAGCCGCTCCACCGCACCGTACTGGGTGTCGGACAAGGCTTCGGACAGCTCGCCCCAGGCGTAGGCGAAGAATTTCAGCGGCCTTTGTGCGGTGATCGAAGGATCGATCTGGCGCAGCGAGCCGGCCGCGGCGTTGCGCGGGTTCATATAGGCCTTCTTGCCCGCCGCCTCCTGGCGTTCATTGAGCGCGGCGAAGTCGGCATGGCTCATATAGACCTCGCCCCTCACCTCCAGCACGTCGGGCACGTCGCCGTCGAGCCGGTGGGGAATATCGGCGATGGTCTTCAGATTGGCCGTCACGTTCTCGCCGGTGCGCCCGTCTCCGCGCGTGGCGCCCACGACCAGCTCGCCCTTCTCGTAGCGCAGATTGGCGCTTAGGCCGTCAATCTTCGGCTCGGCGGTGAAGACCGGTGTTTCAGACAGATTGAGGAAGCGCTTGATGCGCTCGACGAAGTCGGCGACGTCCTCGTCATTGAAGGCGTTGCCCAGCGACAGCATGGGCACCGCGTGGGGCACTTCGGCGAACTGGTCCGACGGCCGGGCGCCCACCCGCCTTGACGGGCTGTCGGGACGGATCAGCGCGGGAAACCGGTCCTCGATCGCAGAGTTGCGCTGGCGCAGCGCGTCATAGGCGGCGTCAGAGATCGCCGGCTTGTCGCGCTCGTAATAGGCCCGGTCGTGCTTGGCGATTTCCCTGGCCAGCCGCTCCAGCTCGCCTTTCGCCTCGTCTTGGGTGAGCTGGTCGGGATCTTTCAGCGCGGCGGACATGCTTGGCCTCTCATGCGAGTCGTCGACGCCGAAGAAAGAGGGCGCGCGGCGGCCAGGGTCAAGGCTCAAGCGTCTTACCGCGCAGGCGATCACGGTCTCGGCGCTCGAAATTCGTCACAGGCATATCTGCGCGCGGGGATGGATGGCGAGGCGACGCCTCCCCTACCCGCCAGGCGGCGGGCCGGACCAGCCGCAGGCGTCGCAATCGAGTTCCGCGCCGGTCTCCACCAGGGTGAAATGGCCGCAATCCGGGCACGGCTCGCCGTGATACTCGCGTTTGGGCTGAGGGTCGATGCCTGCTGCGCCCCCGCCGGAGCGGGCTTCGCCGGCCGCCTTGGCGGGGCGCGAGCCGAGCATCACCACGTTGTCGGGCAGCTGACCGCGCGAGAAGCCCTTGGAGATGAGGCTCGCCGCATCGGTTTCGGTGGTGAACTTCTCCTTCGCCACCCCGTCGCCGATGCCGGAAGGGTCATGGCGCGAGGGCGCGGAATGGGCGAGGTCCTCGCGGTCGAGATAGCTCACCGCCAGCTCGCGGAAGACATAGTCGAGGATGGAGCTGGCGTGCTTGATCGCTTCATTGCCCTCCACATCGCCGGCCGGTTCGAACCGGGTGAACAGATAGGCGTCCACATACTCCTCCAGCGGCACGCCGTATTGCAGGCCGATGGAGATGGAGATGGCGAAATTGTTCATCAGCGAGCGAAAGGCGGCGCCTTCCTTGTGCATGTCGATGAAGATCTCGCCCAGCTCCCCGTCCTCGAACTCGCCGGTGTGCAGATAGACCTTGTGGCCGCCCACGGTGGATTTCTGGATATAGCCCTTGCGCCGGTCAGGCAGCTTGCGGCGCTGGGCGCTGCGCTCGACGATGCGTTCGACGACGCGCTCCACCACGCGCTCCTCGGCGATGAATTCGCGCTTGCCGTAATCGCCGCCTTCAAACTCGATCGTGTTGAGCAGGTCGTAAAGCGCTTCGCCCTCGCGGCGGATCGTGATCGCCTTCAGCCCGCGGCGCGCGGCGGAGGCGGCCAGCGCGCCGGCGTCCTCCATCCCCGCCGCGCCCGGCAGGGCGATCTCCAGCCCGCACGGCGCGCCGAGCGCGCCTTCCACGGCCTCGGCCATGGCCAGGCGCGCCTCGGGGCTGGGATCGGCGAACACGGCGCGGCGTTCAGGATCAAGCGCCTGACAGTCATCCAGCCGGCCCGCGCCGTGAACGTGGCGTTCGGCTGCGGCGACCTCCATGGGATCGACGCCGAGCGCTTCGAGAAGCCGCGGGCCCGCCTTGTCGAACTGGTCCGGCGACAGGCCGCAGCGCCGTGCGATTTCGGGCCCGAGGCTCCAGCGATTGATCGCAAAGCGCAGCGGCACGCCGTCGGCGAGCGCGGCGTCAATGCGGGCGAAAGCCCCCATGTCGACGCCCTGTTCGGCGAGCTGGGACAGCCACTCCGCGTCCAGTCCGGCCAGTGACCGGGCGCCCAGAGCGTGGCGGCGCGCAGCCTCTTGCGTCTCCGCGTCCAGATCGGCGATCGCGGCGCGGATGGGCGCGGAGAGTTCAGCTCCGCCCGGCGCATCAAGCGCGGCCGGCGGATGCACCCCCACCGACTGGGCGTCGAGAAAGGCGAGCATGAGATCGGCTGGCCGCTCCAGCGTCACCGGGGCGCGGCTGGCTTCGGCTGCGAGCGTAACCATGCGCTGGGCGAGATCACGGCCCGCATCTGACTCGTATCCGAGCGCGCAGGCGGCGAGGGCCGCGCCAAGCCCGGTGAGCGCCAGGGCGCCGCCCTCGGCCTCGCACGCCGCGCCCCACAGCCCGCAGGCGTGGGCGAGGCCCTCTTCGTCCAGCCTCTGGCCGGACACGAAGCGGGAGAGATCAAGCGCCGCGGCCACGGGACGCGCAGGCTCGGCGTCATCGAAGACGAGCGCAGGCGCGCCGTGGGTCCAAAGCGCCTCGGAGAGCCCTGTCATCAGCGCGCGGGCGGACGCCCCGTCCTCAAGCACCGCGTCCGCGTCCACGGCGTCGAAGAAGCGCGCATCAAGACGTACAAGCGGGGTCTCCACCGGCGGCGGCGCGGCGTTGAGCCCGGCCTCCGGCGCCGTGACGCCTTGGCGGGCGCGGGCGATGGCGCGTTCGATCATGGCGTCCGGCGCCCCATCGCGGCGCGCGGCGCGCACGGCCCGGGCGAGCGCCCGGTTGCGGCGCGGATCGAAGCACTCCTCCGCTGAGCCGTCGCAATTGACGCAGGCGATGGCCACGGCCTCCAGACGTTCGGCCAGCACCCGCGCGCCCACGGCCGCGGCCGCCTCGCCCATGGCGGCGGCGTTGAGGTCGTCGAGCACGCCGGCGAGATCGTCCGCCGATGCCGCGAACACCGGCGCAGGATCGCCGAGCCCCTGCCCGCGCCACACCGCCGGCGCGGGAACCGCTTCGCGCAGAAGCATGGCCGCGGTGAGCTCGGCCTGCGCCGCGGCGGCGTCCTTGAACGGCGCGCTCAGCGCCTGGGCGAGCGCGCACAGGGTCTGCGGCGCGTCGACTTCGCCGTCGAAATCCGCGCCGGACAGCGCCGCGAAGGCCGCCGTCGATCGCGCCGGCCAGTCGGCGGGGACGCGGGCCTTGGCGTCGCCGGCGTCCAGTGCGTCGGGGTCGGCGGGCAGCACGGCGCGGCGGTCGAACTCAAGCCCTTCGGCGAATTCGGCGTCGGGGCGGGTCAGGCGGCGTTCGACCATGGCGGAGCTCCAAGCCAAGAGAATCGCGAATCGCCAAGAGGATACCGCGCGCCGGGGCGGTGAGTCGAAGGATGCGGCGGGGGAGATGGGGAAAAGCGGGCGTGGCGGAGGCTGGGACTTTACTAAAACCGGAGCGCTTGCGCACGTCATCCCGTTCCGGCTGTCAGGGGCCGAGCCGGGCCGTCGCCTGAAACCGCGAGGGCGCCTCCATGTTCCCCGGGTCGTATCCCGGACCTGATCCGGGATCGAGACCGGGGCCTTGCAGCGGCTCAGGATCGAGCGCTGGCGCAGCGGTGAGGCCGACGCCAGCGCTATTCACTTACACGCTGCAGGGTCCCGGTCCCGCACCCGGCCTTCGCCGGGAGACGGACCGGGAAACGACGAACAGAAGGGATTTGGGATAAAGTCAGTTCTGAACCTGCTCCAGCCCGGCTAAAGAAAAGGCCGCGCTCGGCTGAGCGCGGCCCTCTCACCCCGGATATCCCAGAGGATTATTCTTCGCCGGCCGTATCCAGCTCGGCCTCGCGCGCGCGGTCGCCGGCGCCTTTGGCTTCGGGATCGCGGTCGACCAACTCGATCACGGCCATGGGCGCATTGTCGCCATGGCGGAAGCCGGCTTTGAGCACGCGGGTATAGCCGCCATTGCGCTCGGCGTAGCGGCCGCCGAGGGTGTCGAACAGTTTGGCGACCTGATCCTTGTTGCGGATCTGGCTGATCGCCTGACGGCGGGCGTGCAGGTCGCCGCGCTTGGCCAGGGTGATGAGCTTGTCCATGATGGGCTTGAGCTCTTTGGCCTTGGGCAGCGTGGTGACGATCTGCTCGTGCTCGATCAGCGAGGCGGCCATGTTCGCGAACATGGCTTTGCGGTGGCTGGCCGTGCGGTTCAGTTTGCGGTGGGCGACGCCGTGGCGCATGGGATGATCTCCTTACCGTCTAGCGGGCCGTCTCTCGACGCTCCGTCCTAGATCTGGTCCTCGTATTTCTTGGCCAGGTCCTCGATGTTCTCCGGCGGCCAGTTCGGCGCCTCCATGCCCAGGTGCAGACCCATCTGGGCGAGAACTTCCTTGATCTCGTTAAGCGACTTGCGCCCGAAGTTGGGGGTGCGCAGCATCTCCGCCTCGGACTTCTGGATCAGGTCGCCGATATAAACGATGTTGTCGTTCTTCAGGCAGTTGGCCGAACGCACCGACAGCTCCAGCTCGTCGACCTTTTTCAGAAGCGCCGGATTGAAGTCCAGCTCCGGCTTTTCGTCTTCGCCGGCGCGGGCCTGGTTGGGCTCTTCGAAATTGACGAAGATCTGGAACTGGTCCTGCAGGATGCGCGCGGCGTAGGCCACGGCGTCATCCGGCGTGACCGCGCCGTTGGTCTCCACTTCCAGGATCAGCTTGTCATAGTCGAGCACCTGGCCTTCGCGCGTGTTCTCCACGCGGTAGGCGACGCGCTTGACCGGGCTGTAGAGCGCGTCCACGCCCACAAGACCGATCGGGGCGTCTTCCGGGCGGTTGCGCTCGGCCGGGACATAGCCCTTGCCGGTGTTGACCGTCAGGACCATGCGAACCTCAGCGTCCTCGTCGAGGGTGCAGATCACGTGATCCTTGTTGATGACCTCGATGTCGGCGGTCTCTTCGATATCGCCGGCGGTCACTTCGCCCGGACCCTGCTTCTTCAGCGTGACCCGCTTGGGCCCTTCGCCATGCATGCGCAGGGCGACCTGCTTCAGGTTCAAGATCAGGTCGGTGACGTCTTCGCGCACGCCCTTGATCGACGAGAACTCATGCAGCACGGAGTCGATCTGCACCGCGGTGATCGCCGCACCCTGCAGCGAGGACAGCAGAATCCGGCGCAGCGCGTTGCCCAGCGTCATGCCGAAGCCGCGCTCAAGCGGCTCGGCGATGATCTTGGCGTGACGCGAGGCGTCGTGGCCGGGCTGGATCTCCGGCTTCATCGGGCGGATCAGTTCCTGCCAGTTCTTCTCAATCACGGACATCACCCCTTCAGGCGAGCGGCGCGAACGTCGAGGGGGACGCTCACGCCGGCTGGAAATTCAAAAGTGCACGCGGTGCGGCCGAAGCCGAAGCGCGCGTTAGACCCGGCGACGCTTCGGCGGACGGCAACCATTGTGCGGAATCGACGTCACGTCGTGGATCGTGGTGATCGTGAAGCCGACCGACTGCAGGGCGCGCAGCGCGCTCTCGCGGCCCGACCCGGGACCGGACACCTTCACCTCAAGCGTCTTCACGCCGTGCTCCTGGGCCTTGCGGCCGGCGTCTTCAGCGGCGACCTGGGCGGCGTACGGGGTCGATTTGCGCGATCCCTTAAAGCCCATCGTGCCGGCCGAAGACCAGGAGATCGCGTTGCCCTGGGCGTCGGTGATGGTGATCATGGTGTTGTTGAAGCTGGCGTTCACATGGGCGACGCCGGCGGTGATGTTCTTGCGTTCGCGACGGCGGACGCGGCTGGGTTCCTTGGCCATGGCCCTCGCTCCTTATTTCTTCTTGCCGGCGATCGGCTTGGCGGGACCCTTGCGGGTGCGCGCATTGGTGTGGGTGCGCTGTCCGCGCACCGGAAGCCCGCGGCGGTGACGCAGGCCGCGATAGCAGCCCAGGTCCATGAGACGCTTCACGTTCACCGCACGCTCGCGGCGAAGGTCGCCCTCAACGGTGAACCCGTTGTCGATCGTTTCACGGATCGACAGGATTTCCGCGTCGCTCAGCTCGTTCACGCGCTTTTCGGCGGGGATGCCCACCTTTTCGCAGATCTCGGCCGCCATGGACGGGCCGATGCCGTGAATATAGCGCAGCGCCACGGTGACGCGCTTGTTGGTCGGAATGTTGACGCCGGCGATCCGTGCCACGACGCTCTCCTTGTCCTGGTACCCCCTCGCAAACGAGAAAGACCGGTAAAGCGCGGCCAGTGACGGCGGCGCCGGAACGATCTTCACCCCCATGCGAGCGAAGGGCGGTTCTTATAGTCACACCCCCCGCCGCGTCAACCGCGTTGCACGGCGGGGAAAACGGTTTTTGCGCCGGGCGCGGCGGCCCGGCCTCTGTCTGCCCTTAGCCGTCCAACGCGGAATCGATCCGCGCCGCGACCTCGTCGATGCCGCCCATGCCGTCCACGTCGGTCAGTTTGCCCTGACCGTCATAGTAGGGAATGAGCGGGGCGGTCTGGCTGTTATAAGTCTCCAGCCGGTTCTTGAAGGCCTCCACCGTATCGTCGGCGCGGCCTTCTTCACGGGCGCGCTTCTCCATGCGCGCCACCAGTTCGTCTTGATCCACCACCAGGCGAAGCACCGTGTGGATCTGCGAGCCCCGGCCCTCAAGCAGGCGGTCGAGCGCCTCGGCCTGGGCCACGGTGCGCGGGAAGCCGTCGAAGATCGCGCCGCCGGCGGCCTCGGCCTCGGGCAGGCGTTCTTCGATGAGCTCGATCACGATCGCGTCCGACACCAGGTCGCCGCGATCCATGATCGCCTGAACCCGCTTGCCCAGATCGCTGCCGGACGCGACGGCGGCGCGCAGCATGTCGCCGGTGGACAGCTGCACCCAGCCGCGATTCGCCACAAGGCGCTTGGCCTGGGTGCCCTTGCCGGCGCCCGGCGGTCCGAAGAGTACCAGGTTCATTTCTTGCGCCCCCGCAGCTTCGTCTTCTTGATCAGCCCTTCATACTGGTGCGCCAGCAGGTGGGACTGGATCTGGCCCACGGTGTCCAACGTCACCGAGACCACGATCAGAACCGCCGTGCCCCCGATATAGACGGGAATGGCGTCGTTCTGACTTTTCAGGATTTCGGGCAGGACGCAGACCACGGTGAGATAGGCCGCCCCGATCACCGTCAGGCGCGACAGCACGTAGTCGAGATACTCCGCGGTGCGCTTGCCCGGCCGGATGCCCGGCAGGAAGCCGCCGTACTTCTTCAGATTCTCCGCGGTGTCTTCCGGATTGAAGACGATGGAGGTGTAGAAGAAGGTGAAGAAGATGATCATCGCGCCGTAGAAGATGATGAAGCCGGGGCTGCCCTGGCCGAGCAGCGCCACGACCGTGCGCAGCCAATCCGGCCCGGACTGGGCGGAGAACCCGGCGATGGTCTGCGGCAGAAGCAGGAGCGAGCTGGCGAAGATCGCCGGAATCACGCCGGCCGTGTTCAGCTTCAGCGGCAGGAAGCTGGATTCCCCGCCGGTCATCTTGTTGCCGACCTGGCGCTTGGGATACTGGATCAGCAAACGGCGCTGCGAGCGCTCGATGAAGACCACGAACACCAAGACCAGCAGAAGCCCGATCAGCGCGGCGATGATTACGCCGGGCGACAGCGCCCCGCTTTCGCCCTGCTGCAGCATCTGGAACAGCGCGCGGGGCATTTCCGCGATGATGCCGGCGAAGATGATCAGCGAAACGCCGTTGCCCACGCCGCGCGCGGTGATCTGTTCGCCCAGCCACAGCAGGAACATCGTCCCGCCCACCAGGGTGACCACGGTGGAGGCCAGGAAGAACGGCCCCGGGTTCATGGCGATGGAGGCGCCGTCGGCGCTGACCTGTTGCATGCCGAGCGCGATGGCGAAGGCCTGCACGGCCGCCAGGACGACGGTGAGATAGCGCGAATACTGGTTGATCTGCTTGCGGCCCTGCTCGCCGCCTTCCTTCTTCAACCGCTCAAGGCTCGGCACGGTGGCGGCCATGAGCTGCATGATGATGGAAGCGGAGATGTAGGGCATCACGTTCAGGGCGAAGATCGCCATGCGCTCCACGGCGCCGCCCGAGAACATGTTGAACGCGCCCAGGATGCCGCTCTGCTGGCCTTCGAAGGCGAGGCGGAACTGCTCAAAATCGATGCCCGGGATCGGCACATAGGTGCCCACCCGGTAAATCACGAGCACGAGCAGCGTGAACAGGATGCGCTGCTGAAGTTCCTTGGCGCGGGCGAACGCGCCGAAATTCATGTTCGAAGCAAGCTGTTCGGCGGCTGACGCCATGGCGTGTATGGCTCCTGAACTCGGGCCGTGAAGGCGTTGCGGGACCGACTTACTTAGGAAGCCGGTCCCGCTTATGCGAGATTACTCGGACGGTTCGGCCGCAGGCTTGGTCACGGTGACCTTGCCGCCGGCCTTCTCCACCGCCTCGGCGGCCGGCTTGGAGGCCCCGGCCACGGTGATGTCGAGCTTGGCTTTCAGCTCACCGCCGCCAATCAAACGCACGCCGTCCTTGGCGCGGCGGATGACGCCGGCCTTGAGCAGCGCGCCGGCGTCCACCGCCGCCTTGGCGTCCAGCTTGCCCGCGTCCACCGCGGCCTGGAGGCGGCCCAGGGTGACTTCGGCGAACTTGGCCCGGTTCGGCTTGGTGAAGCCGCGCTTGGGCAGGCGCTGGTGCAGCGGCATCTGACCGCCCTCAAAGCCCTTGATGGCCACGCCGGAGCGCGACTTCTGGCCTTTGACGCCCCGGCCGCCGGTCTTGCCTTTGCCAGAGCCGATGCCGCGCCCGACGCGCGTGCGCGGCTTGGTCGCGCCTTCATTGTCGCGCAGTTCGTTCAAGCGCATTGTCTACTCTCCTTGTCAGGAGCGCTCCGGTTTCGGAAAGCGCTACTCGACGATCTGTACCAGGTGGGCGACCTTGGCGATCATGCCGCGCACGGCCGGAGTGTCCTCCAGCTCGCGCTCGCGGCCGATGCGGCCGAGGCCGAGGCCTTTCAGGGTCGCGGCCTGATCTTTGGGGCGCCGGATCGAGCTGCCGGTCTGGCGCACGCGAAGGGTTTTGTCAGCCATCGTACGCGCTCCTTAGGACTCGATCGCTTCGGGCGCGCTGGCGCCGTCATTGCGGCGGTCGACCAGGTCGGCGACTTTCATGCCGCGCTTGGCCGCCACCGAACGCGGCGAGTTCTGGGCCTTGAGGGCCTCGAACGTGGCGCGCACCATGTTGTAGGGGTTCGACGAGCCGGTGGATTTGGCCACCACGTCCTGGACGCCGAGGCTTTCCAGAACCGCACGCATGGGACCGCCGGCGATGACGCCGGTGCCCGGAGGCGCAGCGCGCAGAACCACCTTGCCCGCGCCCCAACGTCCCTTGACGTCGTGGTGCAGGGTGCGGCCCTCGCGCAGCGGCACGCGAACCATCATCTTCTTGGCTTCCTCGGTGGACTTGCGGATGGCTTCAGGCACTTCACGCGCCTTGCCCTGTCCGAAGCCGACCCGGCCCTTGCCGTCGCCGACCACCGCAAGCGCGGCGAACTGAAAGTTCCGGCCGCCCTTCACGGTCTTGGCGACCCGGTTGATCTGAACGAGCTTGTCGATCAGTTCCGGTTCGTCGTTGTCGTCCTTGCGACGCCGGTCGCGACCGCGATTGTCTTCTCGAGCCATGCGTTCGCTCCCTTAGAAACTCAGGCCGCCGTCGCGGGCGGCGTCGGCGAGCGCTTTGATGCGCCCGTGATAGATGTAGCCCCCGCGGTCGAA